>JAQGMJ010000033.1 GCA_028292405.1 Betaproteobacteria bacterium | reverse complement strand
GGTACATCCACTACTATAATCATCGCCGCATCAAACTCAAATTAAATGGGCTGAGTCCTGTCCAGTACAGGACCCAGCCCTTGATGGCCTAGCTTTTTAACCGTCCAACTTTAGGGGGTCAGTTCAGGCGCAGGCGCCGTTAAACTGGTGCTGTCTGATTTTTCAAGAGGTGCACGGTGGCGCGCATGTTGGGTGTGCTGGGCGGCATGGGGCCGCTGGCGACAGCGGACTTTCTCGCCAAGGTGGCGGCGGCGACCCCGGCTACCCGCGATCAGGACCACATTCCCCTTATCGCCTGGTCGGTGCCGCAGGTGCCGGAGCGGGTACCTGCGATTCTCGGCGACGGCCCTTCGCCGCTGCCTGCCATGCTGACGGGCGTGCGTGCCCTGCGCGCCGCCGGCGCCGAGGCGATCGCGATTGCCTGCAACACGGCGCACTACTGGTACGACGAGCTGGTGGAGCAGGGCGGCGTGCCTATCCTGCACATCGCCGACGCCGCGCTGCTCGAAGCCTGCCGGCGTGCGCCTGGCGGCCGGCGCATCGGCCTGCTCGCCACTTCCGGTACGATCGCCGCCGGCTTTTACCAGGCGCGCTTTCGCAAGGAAGGCTATGCCACCTTGCTGCCGCCCTCGAGCAACCAGGACCTGCTGCATCAGGGCATCCAACTGGTGAAGGCTGGTGATATTGCCGGCGCCGCCGTTCTGGCCGTGTCGGTCGCGCAAAACCTGTTGGAGGCGGGGGCGGATGCGCTGGTCGTCGGCTGCACCGAATTGCCCCTGGCACTGGCCGGGGCCGATGCCGTATTGCGCGCGCGCATGGTCGACGCCACCGCTGCGCTGGCCGCCGCCAGCGTTGCCTGGTCGCGCGGGATCTAGAGATGCGCATCGCAATTCTCGGCGCCGGCGTTGCCGGCCTGACCAGTGCCTACTATCTCGCGCGGGACGGCCACCAGGTGACGGTGCTGGAAAAAAGCAGCGGCGTCGCCCTGCACACCAGCTATGCCAACGGTGCGCAGCTCTCCTATTCCTATGTAGCGCCGCTGGCCGGGCCCGGCGTGCTGCCGAAGATTCCGCCCTGGCTGCTGCGCCGCGATTCGCCGCTGCGCTTCTACCCGGCGCTTGACCTGCAGCAATGGCGCTGGCTGCTCGAATTCGTGCTGGCCTGCAACCAGGCGCAGAGTGACCTCACCACCCGGCGCCTGCTCGAACTCTCCTTTTACAGCCGCTCGCTGATGCATGCCTTCGTCGGGGAAGAGCCGCAGATCGAGTTCGCCTACGCGCGCGGCGGCAAGCTGGTGCTGTTTTCCGATGCCGCCGGCTTCGATTCGGCGCGCCGCCTGCTCGATTACCAGCGCTCGCTGGGTTGCGAGCAGGACGCGCTGGACCGCGCGCAATGCATGGAACTCGAACCCGCGCTCACCGACCCCGCCTCCAGTCTGGGGCGACGCCAGGTCGGCGGCATCCACACTCCGAGCGAAGAGGTCGGCGACTGCTACCGCTTCTGCGTCGGACTGGAGCAGCGCCTGCGCGCGATGGGGGTGGCCTTCGCGCTGGATACGGAAATCTTGCGCCTGGTCGGGCAGGGCGGGCGCGTCGCCGCGGTCGAGACGCGTAGCGGGCCGGTCGAAGCTGATCATTACGTGTTGGCCCTCGGCGCGTACAGCGCGCATCTGTCCCGGCCGCTGGGCCTGCGACTGCCGATCTATCCCCTCAAGGGCTACAGCCTGACCCTGCCGGTTGGACGCACGCCCGCACTTTCGCCCAGGATCAGCATCACCGACTTCAAGCGCAAGGTGGTCTATGCGCCGCTGGCCGAGCCCGGCGGTGATTTCCTGCGGGTGGCGGGCATGGCCGACATTGCCGGGCACTCGGAAAAAATCGACCCGGTGCGCCTGCACCAACTGTTCGAAGAGTCGCGCCTGGCTTTCCCCAATGCTACCGACTACGCCGCCGGCCCGCAATCGATGCAGCCCTGGACCGGCCTGCGCCCGGCCACGCCCAAGGGGACGCCGCTGCTGGGGAGTACGCCCTACGCGAATCTTTCGCTCAACTGCGGCCACGGCGCCTTGGGCTGGACCCTGGCCCTGGGTAGCGCGCGCGCGGTGGCGGATGTGATCAAAGGCGTGGAGCCGCAAGTCCACATCGCCAATTTCGCGCTAAAAAAACGGGATTGACCGGTTAATATTTCCTTTCGCCCACATGAGGCCCACGGGATGGAAATAAAATGGCTGGAGGATTTTTTGAGTCTGGTGGAAACGCACAGCTTTTCGCGCTCCGCCGAACAGCGCCACATCACCCAGCCGGCGTTCTCGCGGCGCATCCGCGCGCTCGAGGCGTGGCTGGGCGCTGACCTGATCGACCGCACCTCCTACCCCACGCGCCTGACGCCGGCGGGAGAGAACTTTCACAGCCACGCCGTCACCCTGCTGGCCGCCGCCAACGAAGCCCGCGCCGAGGCGCGCGGTGAAACGCCGCTGGCCAAGGACACGCTGCGCTTCGCTTTGCCGCATACCCTGGCGCTGACGTTTTTTCCCAAATGGCTGGCCTCGATCGAAAGCGGCTTCGGCGCGGTGGCCAGCCGCCTGATCGCCACGAACGTGCATGACGCCGTTCTCAGCCTGGTGGAAGGCGGCTGCGACCTGCTGATCTGCTATCACCATCCGCGCCAGCCGGTTCAGCTCGACCCGGCGCGCTACGAAATGCTGCAACTCGGCAAGGAGACCCTGCGTCCCTATAGCGCCTGCGCCAAGGGCGAGGCGCTATACCAATTGCCGGGGCGCGCCGCCACGCCGTTGCCTTACCTTGCCTATGCACCGAATGCCTATCTTTCGCGCATGGCCGAGATTGCCCTCGAAGGCTCGCGCAAGCGCGCCTACTTGCGCAAGGTTTACGAGACCGACATGGCGGAGGGCCTGAAGGTAATGGCGCTCGAAGGCCATGGCGTCGCCTTCCTGCCGCAAAGCGCGGTCACCCGCGAACTGAAGCAAAAGCAGCTGTCCCTGGCCAGCGGTGCGGAGTGGATCGTGGAAATGGATGTGCGCATCTATCGCGAACGCCAGGGCGGTACGCCTTTTCTAGATCGCCTGTGGCGCCATATCGAGGCGAGTTCGCGGCCTGCCTGACCCAGCGTCCAAGGTTATGCATTTTTTGCATGACCGGATGAGAACATGGCATTGGATGGACGCCATTTCCGGGCGTACAGTCGGTTCATTCCGATCCGTCAGGAGCGCGCGATGACCACCCGCATCGAACACGATCTGCTCGGCGAACGCGAGGTGCCCGCCGATGCCTACTGGGGCATCCACACCCTGCGCGCGCGGGAGAACTTTCCCATCTCCGGGACCTTGATCGGCGCCTTTCCCGATTTGGTGCGGTCCCTCGCCTTGGTCAAGCATGCCGCCGCTCTGGCCAACCGCGATCTCGGCGACCTTGATGCCGCCCAGGCTGAGGCCATCGTCACCGCCTGCAAGGAGATTGCCGGCGGGGCCTTGCACGACCAGTTCGTCGTCGATGTGATCCAGGGCGGCGCCGGCACCTCGACCAATATGAATGCCAACGAAGTGATCGCCAATCGCGCACTCGAACTGCTGGGCAAGCCCAAGGGCGACTATGCCGCCCTGCACCCGATCGAGCACGTCAACCGCGCGCAGTCGACCAACGACGTCTACCCCACCTCGCTGCGCTTGGCTTCCATCCTCGGCATCAAGAAACTGGTGGCGCAGATGGCCCTGCTGCGCCAGGCTTTCGAGGCCAAGGCCTTCGAGTTCCGCGACGTGCTGAAGATCGGCCGCACCCAGCTGCAGGACGCCGTTCCGATGACGCTCGGCCAGGAGTTTTCCACCTACGCCGTGATGCTGGGCGAGGACGAGGCGCGGCTGACCGAAGCGCTTTCATTGATGCGCGAAATCAGCCTGGGCGCCACGGCAATAGGTACGGGGATAAACACCGACCCGGCCTACGCCGCCACCGCCTGCCGCCACCTGGCGCGCCTCTCCGGCGAACCGCTGGTGCTTTCGCCCAACCTGATCGAGGCCACCCAGGACGTCGGCGCCTTCGTGCAGCTCTCCGGCGTGCTCAAGCGGGTGGCGGTGAAACTCTCCAAGACCTGCAACGACCTGCGCCTGCTCTCCAGCGGCCCGCAGGCGGGCTTGAACGAAATCCGCCTGCCGGAGCGCGCCGCCGGCTCTTCCATCATGGTCGGCAAGGTCAACCCGATCATTCCCGAGGTGATGAACCAGATCGCCTTCGAGGTGATCGGCAACGACATGACCATCACCATGGCCGCCGAGGCCGGGCAATTGCAGCTCAACGCCTTCGAGCCGATGATCGCCTGGAGCCTGTTCAAGAGCGTTGCCCACCTCACCGCTGGCTGCGCCACGCTCAGCGAACATTGCGTCAAAGGCATCACCGCCAACCGCGAAGTGCTGGCCGCCCGGGTGCGCGAATCGGTCAGCCTGGCGACTGCGCTCAACCCTTACATCGGCTACGAAAATGCCACCGCCATCGCCCGCACGGCGCTTGCCACCGGCCGGCGCGTTACCGACCTGGTGCTGGAGCGCGGCCTGCTCGACGCCGCGCAACTGGAGGCGATTTTGCGCCCCGAAGTGCTGACCCAGCCGCACGCGCGTACCGTTCATTTGCGGCCGCCGGACTGATGCGGGCAAGCTTCTTGACCCAATTTATGCGTGCCGCCGGTACGCCAAAATGGCCTGCCGCCGCCAAAGACAGGCGGGGGAAGCCTATCTTGCGGTTACGGCCTGCTCTGATACACTCCGTTCACCATAGGTACTACTTATATCGCGCATAGCCGGCTGTCTACCCAATCTGGACCGCATGCGTTAATAAAACCTGGCGTTCCTTTCATTAAGAGGAGAAGTATTGATGAAAAAGTTGCTCCCAACCCTGCTGGCTGCCCTGTGCATTGCCGGCACCGCCCAAGCGCAAGACGCCGGCACCCTGAAAAAGATCAAGGAAACCGGGCAGATCACCCTGGGTTACCGTGAAACCTCGATTCCCTTTTCCTACCTGAACGACAAGCAGCAGCCGATCGGCTATGCCGTGGAAATCTGCAGCCACGTGGTCGACGCCGTCAAGGCCGAGCTGAAGATGCCGGCGCTGAAGGTAAACATGCAGCCGGTCACCTCCAGCAACCGCATCCCGCTGCTGCAAAACGGCACCATCGACATGGAATGCGGCTCGACCACCAATTCGGTGGAGCGCCAGAAGCAGGTGTCCTTCGGGCCCACCTACTTCCGCATCCAGGTATCGGCCGCGGTGAAAAAGACCTCGGGCATCAGCACCCTGGCCGAACTCAACGGCAAGAACATTTCCACCACTTCCGGCACCACCGCTGTTCCGCTGCTCAAGGGCTACGAGAAGACCAAGAACGTCGACGTGAAGGAAATCTACGGCAAGGACCACGGCGAATCCTTCCTGCTGCTGCAGGACGACCGCGTCGTTGCCTTCGTGATGGATGACATCCTGCTGGCCGGCCAGATCGCCAATGCCCGCGATCCTTCGCTCTACAAGATCATCCCCGAATCGCTGCGCGCCGAGCCCTACGGCCCGATGATCCGCAAGGACGACCCGTCGTTCAAGGCTCTGGTGGACAAGGCCCTGACCGCGCTCTACAAGTCGCCGGAAATGGAAAAGATCTACGCCAAGTGGTACACCAGCCCGATTCCGACGGCCACCCCGGGCAAGACCATCAACCTGAACTTCCCGATGACCCCGGCGCTGAAGGCTGACCTCGCCGCTCCCAACGACAAGGGCGTCTGAGTCCGCGTCGCGCGCCGGCTGGTTCGCGGCGCTGAAAAATTAAAAGTTGCACCCACCGGCAGGCTTTTAGCCTGCCGGTTTATTATGAGCCCGCGCCATAGAACAAACCCGAAACAGGGCAGGTTGGCGCAGGACTTGCATCACTCAATAGATCTGTAGGCAGGAGGGGGCATGGATCTCAAGATATTGCTGGAACAGGTGCCAGACGGGGACGGTACCTGGCTGATGAGCCTGGCTTCCGGGCTCAAATACACCATGATCGTCGCCGCGCTGGCGTGGATCATCGCTTTTGTGCTCGGCTCCATTCTCGGCGTGATGCGCACCACCGAAAACAAATGGGCCGTGCGCCTGGGCAATGCCTATGTGGAAATTTTCCGCAACGTGCCGCTGCTGGTGCAGTTCTTTGTCTGGTTTTTTGTCCTGCCCAACCTGTTCGTTTCGACCAAGCACCTGGTCAATTCGCTCGACCCGCTCACCTACCAGCTCGGCGCCTCGGTGCTCTGCCTGGGTACCTTCACCGCCGCGCGCATCGCCGAGCAGGTGCGCGCCGGCATCCAGTCGTTGCCGCGCGGCCAGCGCGATGCCGGCTACGCCATGGGCCTGAGCCAGGCGCAGACCTATCGCTACATCCTGCTGCCGGTGGCCTACCGCATCATCATCCCGCCGATGACTTCCGAGTTGATGAACCTGATCAAGAACACGGCGCTGGGCTACTCCATCGGCCTGGTCGAGCTGTTCTTCCGCACCCGCGAGATGGGCGAGATGACTTTCCGGTATTACGAGGCCTTCACCGCCGCCACTGTCGCTTACGTGGTGATAGCGATGATCGCCAACCGCGCCATGGCCGTGATCGAAAAGCGCACCGCCATCCCCGGCTTCATCTCCGGCGCCAGCGCCGGCGGCGGGCATTGAGGGCGCGACGATGAACAATCTCGACTTCGCCTTTCTCGCCAACGCCAGCACCCTGGGTTATCTCTGGAAGGGGCTGCAGTACAACTTTCAGCTCACCGTGGTGGCCGCCGCCGGCGGCGTCATCTGGGGCACCCTGCTGGCGCTGGCGCGCCTGTCTTCCAACAAGGGGCTCTCGCTGGTGGCTTCGGGTTACGTCAACCTGATGCGCTCGATCCCGCTCCTGCTGGTTGTCTTCTGGTTCTACTTCCTCTCGCCCGTGCTGATCCAGTGGGTGACCCACGCCGATCGCCCGCCACAGATCGGCGCCGACCGCTCGGCCTACGTCACCTTCATTCTATTCGAGGGCGCCTACTTCTGCGAGATCATGCGCGCCGGCATCCAGAGCATCCCGCGCGGGCAGGTGGGCGCGGCCTATGCAGTGGGCCTCAACTACTGGCAGGCGATGCGCTACGTCATCCTGCCGCAGGCCTTTCGCAACATGCTGCCGGTGCTGCTGACCCAGACCATCATCCTGTTCCAGGACACCTCGCTGGTCTCGCTGCTGAACGTCACCGATTTCATCGGCGCCTCCAGCAAGCTGGGGCAGAGCACCGGCCACCTGGTCGAGGTCTACACCTTCGCCGCGCCGATCTACTTCCTCATCTGCTTCGCGCTATCGCTGGGCGTCAAGCGCCTGCAAAAGAAAATCGCCATCATCCGCTAAGGACCCTGAAAGCCCATGATCGAATTCAAAGACGTCAGCAAGTGGTACGGCAGCTTTCAGGTGTTGACCGATTGCACCACGCAAATATCCAAGGGTGAAGTGGTGGTGGTGTGTGGCCCCTCGGGTTCGGGCAAGTCCACCCTGATCAAAACGGTCAACGGCCTGGAGCCGTTCCAGAAAGGCGAGATCACTGTCGACGGCATCTCGCTGTCCGACCCGAAGACCGACCTGCCCAAGCTGCGCTCGCGCTGCGGCATGGTGTTCCAGCACTTCGAGCTCTTCCCGCACCTGACGGTGACGGAGAACCTGACCCTGGCGCAGGTGAAGGTGCTCAACCGCAGCAAGGAAGAAGCGCTGTCCAAGGGTTTGAAATACCTCGAGCGCGTCGGCCTTTCCGCCCACAAGGACAAATTTCCCGGCCAGCTCTCCGGCGGCCAGCAGCAGCGCGTGGCGATCGCCCGTGCGCTGTCGATGGACCCGATCGTCATGCTGTTCGACGAACCCACCTCTGCTCTCGACCCCGAAATGGTCGGCGAGGTGCTCGACGTCATGGTCAAGCTGGCGCAGGAAGGCATGACCATGATGGTGGTGACCCACGAAATGGGTTTCGCCCGCAAGGTGGCGCACCGCGTCGTCTTCATGGACGCCGGCAAGATCATCGAGGACTGCGTCAAGGAAGACTTCTTCGGCAAGCCGGAAGAGCGCAGCGAACGGGCGCGCCACTTCCTCGACAAGATACTCGCGCACTGAGCGCCTCCCCGCGCAAGGCCAAGGAGCCGCCATCAACATAGCAGCAGCGGTTCCGGCCGGGCCTTCCGGCGTCGCGCGCAGCGCGGTCAACGGCGTGGTGATCGGCGTCGTCTCGCTGTCGTATTCCTTTTCATTCGCAGCCCTGGTGTTTTCCGGCCCGCTTTCGTCCGGGCTTGGCTATGGCATCAGCGCGGCGATGGTCGGCGCCGTGGTGATCGGCCTGTTGATGGCGTGGAAAAGCGCCTTTCCCTTCGCCATCGCCGGGCCGGAGAACAATGTAGTCGCGGTGCTCGCCGCCGCCGCCGCCCTGCTTGCCGCCCACTTGCCGGCCGGCCTGTCGCCGCGCGAATCGGCGGTCAATGCGATGTATCTGCTGGTGTCGAGCGGCGTGGTCATGGGACTCACCCTGTACGTGCTGGGCGCGGCGCGCCTGGGTCGCTGGATCCGCTATGTGCCCTACCCGGTGACCGGCGGCTTCATGGCCGGGGTGGGCTGGCTGATGGTATCCGGCGGCCTGCAGATCACCACCGACGAGCCGCTCAGCTGGGCGGCGCTGGCCGACCCCGCGGCCGGGCAGTTCGCCTGGAAGGCGCTCGCCGCGCTAGCCTGGGCGGGGGTGCTGACGGCAGCGCTCAAGCGCTTCAAGCACCTGCTGGCGATGCCGGTGATGCTGCTGGTCGGGATTCTCGGGGTGCTGGGCGTGCTGGCGCTGACCGGCATTTCGCTGGAGGAGGCGCGCCACAGCGGCTGGCTTTACGGGCTGCCGGGCCGCTCCGTATGGTGGCAGCCCTGGTCGGCGGCGGATTTCGCGCTGATCGACGCCGGCGCGCTCGCCGACCGCCTGGGCGACCTGGTGACGGTAGCGCTGGTCAGCACCCTGACCATCCTGATGAACTCGACCGCGCTAGAGATCGAGTCGCACAGCGACATCGACCTGGACCGCGAACTGCGCATGCACGGCGCCGCGCTGCTCGCCAACGCGGCCTGCGGCGGGATGCCGGGCAACGTTGGCTTGAGCCGGAGCCTGCTCAACTTGCGCCTCGGCTCGACCTCACGCGCCGGCGGGCTGGCGATGGCGGCGGCCTCGCTGGGCCTGATGTTCGCCGGCCCGTCCATCATTTCCTTCATCCCGCGCCTGCTGCTGGGCGGACTGATCATCTCGATGGGCGGCGCGACGCTGTGGAGCTGGCTGGTGGCCGCGCGCAGGACCTGCTCCTGGCCCGAATACCTGACCATCCTCCTGATCGCGCTGGTGGTGATCGTGTGGGGCTTCGTCACCGGCGTACTCACCGGGGTGATCGCCTCCTGCCTGATCTTCGCGGTCAACTATGGGCGCGTCAGCGTGGTCAAGCACCATCTCAACGCAGCCATCTTCACCAGCAGCCGGGTGCGTGCCGGAGCGCAGGGCAGTTATCTGAAAAACGCCGGCGATGCGATCCGCGTGTTCGTGCTGCAGGGTTTCATTTTTTTCGGCACCGCCGACCGACTCTACCGCATCCTGCTGGAACAACTGGTTGATACAGCGCGCCCGGTCGAATTCATGATCCTCGATTTTCGCTTCGTCCACGGCATCGACTCCTCGGCGTTGTCGAGCTTTCGCAAAATTCACGCGGCGGCGGCCGCGCGGGGCGTCACCCTGGTGATCACCGGCGCCAATGCGGCCCTGGCCGCCGACCTGGCCTCGCTGGCGCGGCGCGGCTGGAGCGAGGCACGTTACGCCAACCTGGACGCCGGGCTGGAGTGGTGCGAATCCGAACTGCTGCGCCGCCACGGGCCGGACGAACACACCATTACGCCGGATGTCATCGCCTGGCTGGCGCGCGAGTTCGGCGCCCGCGAATCGGCGCACCAGCTTTTGCACTACGTGAACCGCATTGAGGTGGCCGCCGGCGAGTACCTTTGCCGGCAAGGCGAGGCCGCCGATGCGATGTTCTTTGTCGATGAGGGTGAGGTGTCGGTCGAGCGCAGCGCCGGCGACGGACAGATAATGCGCCTGCGCACCCTTGGCCGCCACACCATGATCGGCGAGATGGGCCTGTACCGCAGCGAACTGCGCGCCGCCTCGGTAGTCGCGCAACACTACAGCGTGGTCTATGTGCTGAGCCGCGATGCGCTCGAGCGCATGCGCGCCGAGTCTCCCGCGCTGGCCGAAGCGCTGTGCGTGGCGTTGATCCGCGTAATGTCGGAGCGCCTGGCCTTTGCCAATACCCTGAACTCGACTTTGCAAGCCTAGGCGACGCCGCCGGCCCCCGTGGCCGGCATGGCGACGCCCCTAGCGGCCGCCGCGCAATACCTTGCCGGTTCGCGCACCGGTCGCCTTGCCTGCGTGCCAGGCCGGCACGCCGCCGACAATCACCGTTTCGATGCCGTGCGCCTGCGCGGTCGGCTCGGTGAAGGTAGCGGCGTCGCCGATGGTAGCGGCATCGAAAATCGTGATGTCAGCAAAGCAGCCTGGTGCCAGGCGCCCGCGATTCTCCAGGCCGAATTTTTCGGCGGTAAGCCCGGTCATCTTGTACACCGCCGTCTCCAGCGGAAACAGGCCGACGTCGCGGGCGTAATGCCCCAGTACGCGCGGAAAGGTGCCCCACAGGCGCGGATGCGGCTTGATGTCGTGCGGCAGGCCGTCGGAGCCGACCATCGTGTCTTCGAACTTGAGGATGCGCTGTACGTCCGCCTCTTCCATCGAAAAGTAGATACCGCCGGCCGGGCGCAACCGCGCCACCGCTTCCTCCTGCGACACGCCCATCTCTTTGGCTACATCCACCAGGTCGCGGCCAGTGTATTGCGGCAGCGGTTTGGACCAGGTGACGATGATGCGCGAAGCCGAGGCGATGCGGTCTGCGCGCAACATGGTCGATGAAGCCACATAAGGGTAACAGTCGATGCATACCGGCTGCATAGCCTGGGCCTTTTGCAGCAGCGCCAGGGTCTCGACCGAGCGGCCGAAGTTGGCCTTGCCCACCACCTTGTGATGCGAAATGATCACCGGCACACCCGCTTCGCGGCCTATGCGAAAGGCCTCCTCCATCGCCGGAATGATTTCCTCGTCTTCATGGCGCATGTGGGTGACGTAGCGCCCGCCGTGGCGGGCCAGCGGCTTGGCGACAGCGATGATTTCTTCGGTGCTGGCCGCCGCCGCCGGCGGATAGTAGGTGCCGGTGGACAAGCCGATGGCGCCGGCCGTCATCGCCTCTTCGCTCATCTGCGCCATGCGCGCGGTCTCCGCCGGCGTGGCGGCGCGCTCGAGATTGTCCATCGCCGCCACTCGCAGCGTGGTGTGGCCGACCAGGAAGGCCGCGTTGATCGCCGCCGGTACCGCATCGCGCGCCTGCATGAATTCGGCGAAGCTCTTGAAATGGTAGGCATTGCCGTCGTCGATCAGGTCCAGCGGCGAGGGCGGCTCCGCATGCACCAGCGGCGCCAGGCTGATGCCGCAATTGCCGGCGATCACTGTGGTCACCCCTTGGCTCAGCTTCGGCGTCATCTCCGGCGCCAACGTGAGCATGCGGTCGTCGTGGGTATGCGAGTCGATGAAGCCCGGTGCGACAATCTTGCCGCCAGCGTCGATCTCACTATCGGCGCGCGCGCCATCGAGCTTGCCCAGTTTGGCGATGCGTCCGTCCTTGATGCCGACGTCGCCCGCGTAGCGCGGCGTGCGCACGCCGTCGATCAGGGTGCCGTTGCGGATGATCAGGTCGTAATGGTCGGACATGAAATCTATACTTTCAGAAGTGAAGTGGGGATCATCGGGCCTTCGGCTCTTGTCGAACGCCTCTTTCATCGATCAGCAAGCACCAACGCGACCCCAAGCATTGCAGCCAGTCTGGCGAGCGTACGATGGTACCGGCGGCAACCAGTTCCATTGCAATTCCATCTTCATCGCCGTCCTCGTCAACAGCCGTCGCGGGAATGCCCTCCCTTACAGCGACCATTGTGCCTGAACTGGCACGGCATTTTTCTTCATGCGAGAGGCAAAGATACTCGCCGATTAAATCGTTGAAATCGCCGTGAAGTCGAAGGAGAGGCATTGTCCGTTCACTCCATCTTCGCCCCGGAGCGTTTGATCACCGCCTGCCACTTCGGCATTTCCTTGTGAACATAGTTGGTGAATTCGGCCGGTGTGCCGCCAGCAGGCTCGAAGCCCATGTTGAAATAGGCAGCCTTCAATGCGGCGGTCTTCAGCGCCTTGTTGACCTCCGCGTTCAGGCGCGCGGCGATTTCCGGCGGCAGGCCGGCGGGCGCTATCACGCCGCCCCAGGCGAGAGTTTCATAGCCCGGCACGCCGGATTCGGCGATGGTCGGCACATCGGGGAAGGAGGGCGAGCGCGTGGAACCCGACACGCCCAGGCCGCGCAGCTTGCCCGACTTGACGAACGAGCCAACGGAAGAAAGGTTGTCGAACATCAGGTCCGCCTGGCCGCCGATCAAATCGGTGATCGCCGCCGCGCTGCCCTTGTAGGGCACATGCAGCATGTAGGTGCCGGTCATCGACTTGAACAGCTCGCCGCCGAGGTGGCCGGTGTTGCCGGCGCCGCCGGAGGCCATCACCAGCTTGCCCGGCTTGGCTTTGGCCAGGGCGATCAACTCCTGCACATTGCGCGCGGGCAGGTTGTTGTTCACCGCGAGTATGTTCTGCACCGCGCCCAGCAGGGCGATCATGGTGAAGTCATGGTCGGGGTCGTAGGACATGCGGCTGATCATGAAGCGGTTGGTGGTCAGGGTGCCGATGTTGCCGTAGCCGATGGTGTAGCCATCCGGTGCCGACTTGGCGATGGCTTCGCTGCCGATCGAGCCGGAGGCGCCGCCACGGTTGTCGATGACGATAGAGGTGCCCATCGCGTGGCCCAGTTCCTGGCCCAGCGCCCGGCAGATGTTATCCGGCGAAGAACCGGGCGCGTAGGGCACGATCATCCGGATCGGATGGTCGGGGTAGGCCGCCAGCGCGGGCACGGCCGCGCTGGCGAGAATGTAGAGACAAACACGGACAAGCGGACGAGTCTTGAACATGCGGCACTCCCAATGTTGGAACAGGCTTTACAAGCTTGTTCCATGCCAGACCATGGGGTGCAGTCTGGCCGAAGTGCGGCGGCCGGTCAACCCGGCGCATTTGGCCCCGCCTTACACCATGCTCTTGTGCCGCGCTATTACCGTGTCCAGCACTTCCTCGCCCGGCTTGCTCCACCAGTGCTCGGAAAAAATCTCCACTTCGCAGCGCCCTGCGAAACCTGCGGCCTCGACCCACTCGCGCAGCTTTTTCAGCTCGATCACGCCGTCGCCCATCATGCCGCGGTCGTTCAGCAGGTCGCGCGTCGGCGTCAGCCAGTCGCAGACGTGAAAGGCCAGCAGGCGCTTTTCGCCGGCACGGGCGATCTGCTCCTGCAGCTTCGGGTCCCACCAGACGTGATAGACATCGCATGCCACGCCGAGCATGCCGCTGCGGCCCGGGTCGAGCTCGTCGCACAGGTCGAGCGCCTGTTCCAGCGTGTTGACGCAGGCGCGGTCGGCCGCCTGCATCGGGTGCAGAGGCTCGATGGCAAGCGGCATGCCGACGTTTTTCGCATACTCCAGCGAAGCGGCGATGCCGTCGCGCACTTCGCCGCGCGCACGGGCGATGTCCTTGTAGGCCGCCTTGCCGTCGAGCGCGCCGGGCAGGGCGCCGACCACCAGCACCAGGCAGGGAGCGTTTACCGTCTTTGCTTCGTCGATTGCCTTGCGGTTGTCGTCCAAGGCGGCCTTCAGGCCCGCCGCATCGGCCGCCGGAAAAAAACCGCCACGGCAATAGCCGGAGAGTTCGGTGCCGGTGTCGCGCAATTGCTTGGCGACTTTCTCAAGCCCGACTGCCACCACCTGCTCGCGCCAGGGTGAAATGGCGCCTATACCGCGCCTGGCG
Organism: Betaproteobacteria bacterium; assembly: GCA_028292405.1. Taxonomy (GTDB): domain Bacteria; phylum Pseudomonadota; class Gammaproteobacteria; order Burkholderiales; family JAEUOS01; genus JAQGMJ01. The sequence continues at coordinate 28,661 of JAQGMJ010000033.1, read as the reverse complement.
CATTCGTCGATGATGCGGTCGAGCTTCCACTGCTTGCGTACCGTGGCGGTGTTGAGCGAAAGCTGTTCGTGGGATTGGGAAAAGTCGCGCATCTGTTGCCTCAAGCGGCGACGCCATGCACCGCCAGCACGCTTTTCATCCGCGCGCAGGCCAGGTCCGGGTCGCGCAGCAGGCCCGCGGCATCGGCCAGGCGGAACAACTCGGCCAGGTGCGGCAGCGAGCGCGTGCTTTGCTGGCCGCCGACCATCACGAAATGGTCCTGCAAACCGTTGAGGTAGGCCATGAACACCACGCCGGTCTTGTAGAAGCGCGTCGGCGCCTGGAAGATGTGGCGCGACAGCGGCACCGTCGGCTCGAGAATGGCGTCGAACTTCTTGCGGTCGCCGGCGGCCAGCGCATCCAGGGCGGCGGAGGCTGCGGGCGCAATGGCGTCGAAAATGCCCAGCAGGGCGTCGCTATGGCCTTCGCTGTCGCCGGCGATGAGTTCCGCGTAGTTGAAGTCGTCGCCGGTGTACATGCGTACGCCTTTCACCAGGCGGCGGCGCATGGCGATTTCCTTGTCCTTGTCGAGCAGGGAGACTTTCACGCCGTCCACCTTGGCGGCGTTGCGGTTGATCGCCTCCACCGCCGTGTCCATCGCCTTCATGTGGTCCGCATTGCCCCAGTAGCCGGCCAGCGCGGGGTCGAACATCTCGCCCAGCCAGTGGATCACCACCGGCTCTTTCACCTGCGAGAGGATGCGGTCATAGACCTTGTGATAATCGTCCGGGCCTTTTGCCACCTTCACCAGCGCGCGGCTGGCCATCAGGATGATCTTGCCGCCGGCCGCTTCGATCGCCTCGACCTGCTCTTCATAGGCGCGGATGACGTCGTCCACCGATTTCGCGTCTTCCACCGCCAGATGGTCGGTACCTGCGCCGCTGGCGAGAAACGCGCCCTTGACGTGTTTACTCTCGGCGATCGAGCGCTTGATCAATTCGAGCGAGGTCGGCCAATCCATCCCCATGCCGCGCTGCGCCGTATCCATCGCCTCGGCCACGCCCAGGCCCAGTTCCCACAAGTAACGGCGGTAGCGCATGCTCGCTTCCCAGTCGATATTGCAATCGAGCCAGGGATTGTTGGCGGCCAGCGGGTTGGCCACCACGTGCGCCGCTGAATAGGCGATGCGCGTGAAGGCGCGCGAAGGCCTGGCGGGGAAGTCGCGCGGCGCGGAGAGGCTGAAATTCTCCAGCTTGCCGGTGGCGGTCGGCAGCTTGAGCGTGCGGGCAATCTTGTCGGGGGCGTTCATGGGTGCTCCTTTGAAACTAATGCAAGTTACGTGTGCGTCCTGATTCCTGCCACGCCAACCTCCCCGTTCGCCCTGAGCTTGTCGAAGGGTGTGTGACTTGCCCACTGCTCAAGTCACGCGTGGTTCGACAGGCTCGCCACCAACGGTATCGAGCCGCGAGAGCTGGGTCCCTATGCCTTTAGCGCCGGCACATCGACCCAGCGCCGCTCTTTCCAGCTTTGCAGCGCGGCCTCGACTAGCTGCACGCCCTTGGCGCCTTCCAGCAGGTTCCACTTGTAGGGCGCGTCTTCAGCCAAGTGGCGGATGAAGGCTTCCCACTGGATCTTGAAGCCGTTGTCGAAGTTGGCGTACTCCGGAACCATCTGCCAGTGCTCGAAGAAATTCATTGGCTGGCGCACGTCCGGGTTCCACACCGGCTTGGGCGTATTGACGCGTGCCTGGGTGCGCACGTCGGTCAGGCCGGCGACGGCGGAACCGTGGGTGCCGTCCACATGGAAAGTCACCAGGTCGTCACGGCGCACGCGCGTAGTCCAGGAACTGTTGATCTGCGCGATCACCTGGTTGCCGTCGCGGCCCTCAAGCTCGAATGTAGCGTAGGCCGCATCGTCCGCCGTCGCCTTGTATCTCCTGCCCTCTTCATCGAGGCGCTCGGGGATATGGGTGGCGCCGAGGCAGGAGACCGACTTTACCTCGCCGAACAGATTGTCCAGCACGTAGCGCCAGTGGCAAACCATGTCAAGGATGATGCCGCCGCCGTCCTCGTCGCGATAATTCCACGAGGGCCGCTGGATCGGCTGCAGGTCGCCTTCGAACACCCAGTAGCCGAACTCGCCGCGCACCGAGAGAATCCGGCCGAAAAAGCCCGAGTCGATCAGCATCTTCAGCTTGGTCAGGCCGGGCAAAAAAAGCTTGTCCTGCACCACGCCGTGCTTGATGCCCTTGGACATCGCCAGCTTGTAGATGTCCAGCGCTTCTTTCAGGTTGGTCGCAACCGGCTTTTCGCAATAGATGTCCTTGCCGGCATTGATCGCCTTCGCCAGCAGGGTGGGACGCATCTGCGTGGTGGCGGCGTCGAAGAACAGGGTGTCTTCCTTGTTCGCCAACGCCTTGTCGAGGTCTGTGCTCCAGCGCTCGACATTGTGTGCCTTCGCCAGTGCGGCGACTTTCTCCGCGTTGCGGCCGATCAGGATCGGGTCTGGCATGACCCTGTCGCCGTTTTTCAGGGTGACGCCGCCTTGCGCGCGGATGGCGGCGATAGAGCGGATCAGGTGCTGATTCATGCCCATGCGGCCGGTGACGCCATTCATGATGATGCCAAGTCTTTGCTGTGCCATGTCTCTACTCCTTAGACCGAAGCTGCGGCGTCACCGGCCGCCGGCTGCGCAGCAGGCGACGGACCGCGCGTTTTCGTCGCCTTGCCATTCATGATGATGCCAAGTCTTTGCTGTGCCATGGTGATTCTCCTTCGGAAATTCAGGTATTCGAAGTTTCGCGGCGAATTTGCCGCACGATCGCTGTGTTATCGAGTTCGCCGTCGCCGGCCGCCACCGCGGCGCGCATCAGCGCGGCGTGGGCCGCGGAGAGCGGCAGGGCCTGCTTCGCCTTCTTGGCGTAGGTCAGCATCAACTCGACGTCTTTCAAATGCTGGGCGATGCGCGAAACCGGCGTGCCGTCGCCGGCCGCCATTTGCGCGCCCCGCGTTTCGGCGGCGAACGATCTCGCCGGCGAATGCAGTACCAGTTCGAGAAACTTGTCCGGGGCAATGCCCAGGCGTTCGGCGAACACCATGCCCTCGGCCAGCGCCGCACGGTTCAGGCCGAGCACCAGGTTGGTAGCCAGCTTGGCGCGCGCGCCCATGCCGGCGATGCCTGCATACAAGCGAGTAGCAGTGACGGCGGCGAGTAGTTCCTCGCAGGCGGCGATGGCCTGCGGTGCGCCGCCCAGCAGCATTGACGATTCGCCAGCCGCAATCTGTGCGCTGGAGCCGGAAAGCGGCGCCTCGATCAGCGCCACATCCTGCGCCTGCAGGCGCGCAGCCAGTGCGGCGATGCGTTCGGGATCGGCGGTGGCGAGGTTGACGATGGTGCCGGGGCGCGGCTGCGCCTGCATCAGCCCTTGCGCGCCCTCGATCACCCGTTCGACCTGCTCGGTATCGAACACCGCCACAAACACCACGCACGCCACCGTCCCCACGGCGGCCGCGCTTGCCAGCGGGGTGCCGCCGGCCTGTAAAAGCGCCTCGGCGGCTGCGGCGCGCGGGTCGTAACCCGCCACCGCAAAGCCAGCTTCGCGCAGGCGCGCGGCCACTGCGCTGCCCACCAGGCCGAGGCCGACCACGCCGACCGTGCCCGCAGAATGGCTCATGGCCGCGCCAGTTCCTGCATGGCGTTGAAGTCCGGCTGCGCCGCGCTGGCGTAACCGGTGCAGTCGAGCGATGCGATGGCGAGGCGGCCCTGGCGGATTTTCAGGCGCACCGCGCCGTGGCTTTGCTCGTAGAGGTCAGGATGCGCTGCCAGGAAGTTGCGCTGCTCGTTCTCCGGCAGCGCCGCCATGCCGTTGACGTAGTGGTGGCCGTTGCGCTCGACATGGGTGATGCCCAGCAGGTTGACCAGTGCCAGGTCCTGCTGCACCGAAAGCCCGGCCTGGGTGGTGAGGTCCTCGGCGGAAAGAAAGTAACGCTTGCCGCCCTCCTGCGCGTTCCACTGCGCGCAGCGCGCGGCATTGAGCACCGACCGGTAGATACCCTTGCAAGTCTTTGAGGAAACGCCGCTATAGCCGTGTCCGCGCGCCGCCACAAAAGTATCCAGCTCGCCGTCGGATTCGTCGATGATCACCGGGCGATAGACGTTCAGGCTGCTGACGTCCGCCTGTAGCGCCTGCTTGCGGTTGATCGGCTGCTCGATGAACAGGATCGACTCGTAAAGCCTGCGCAGCGCGGGCGTGGCGGTGATGCGCGAAAGCAGTTCGGCCACGCCATCCGCATTCTCATATTGTTCGTTGCCGTCCAGCGAAGCGAAGTAGGGCGCCTCGGCGCGATCCAGCACGGCCGCGATTTGCGTCAGGCGCTCGATGTCGGCGTCGATCTTGCCGCCCACCTTGAGCTTGAAATAGCGGTGGCCATAGGTCCGGACCACGTCTTCCAGGGTTTCCGGCAGGCCGTCGTTCACCGGCTCCTTCAGGTCCGCCGCGGTAATCGCATCGACCAGGCCGACGGTGTGGCGCGCCTCGATGCCTGCGGCCGGCTTCTGGCGCGCGAGAAAGGTGTTGAAACTGAAGTCGGCGAACTCGCGCCGCGCCTCATTGACGCCCGGCAGGTTGCGCTGCATCGCCGTGTAGAACGAGGCGCCGTGCGCACGGCACAGCGCGTCCAGCAGGGCGCGGTCGATCAGCGCCGGGCCGTAATTGGCGAGCAGCGGGTTGTAGCTTTTCGCCGCGCAGGCCAGCAGGTGGCCATCGTAGTGCCGCGCGAAATGGCCGAAGGCGGTGGTCGCCGCGGGATCACTCAGGTAGCCGTCGCGCGCGATGTGCACCACATCGCGCAATTGCGTGAAAATCTCTTCGTTGGATAGCGCCAGGGTCTTGTCGAACCACTTGGGTACCATAAGTTCAGCCGAAGTACCCGTGATCTTGCGGCCATCAGGCATCTCGATCACCGTCCGCACAAAGGCTTGCGGGCAGGCGGTGAGGGTGACCACGCCGAAACGGAACGGCAGGCGCAAATTCACCTTGCGTTCGAACAAATCGATGGCGGCAATCTTGAAAGTGCTCATGGTGGTCCGGTATTGTTGCTCTTCGATATTCAGGCGTGTGGCATCGCCTGTTCCACACCCCGCAGGTAGGCGATGGCATACGCCGCCGACGCCATGCCGTCCGGTACATAGTCGAACGATTCGACCGCCAGCACGCCCCGGTAACCGCCGGCCTTGAGCGCGGCGAGGACAGGCGCGAACTCCAGCATACCCTGGCCTGGCGCGCGCCGGTTCGGGTCGTTTACCTGCACGTGGCCGATCTTGCCGGTCGGTAGCCAGCGTGCGACAAGTTCGTGCACCGGCAGCGCCTCGGTCTGCCCGGCCGCGCTGCAATCGATCATGGTCTTGAAGGAGGGCAAGGCGATTTCGTCGACCAGCGCCGCTGCTTCTGCTACGGTGTTGAGCACATCGGTCTCGTTGCGCGCCAGGGGCTCGATGCAATAGGTCACGCCGCATTCCTGCGCCCTTTGCGCCGCGCCGGCCAGGCATTCGCGCGCGCGCGCCAGCGTTGCCTCGCGGCTCTCGCCCGGCGGTACCGAGCGCTGCTTGGGCGAGCCGTGCACCAGGTATTTGCCGCCCATCAGCGCGCACAGCTCAACCATGCGGCACATCACCTCGGCAGTACGCCGGCGCAATGCGGCGTCCGCGCTGACCATCGACAGGCCCGAAGGCGCCACCAGCAACCAGTGCAGCCCGGTGATCGAAATGCCGTGCCCGGCGGCGACGTGCGCAAAGCCGCGCGCCTCTTCGTCGGTAATGCGCATCGGGTCTTCGGCGAGGGTAAACGGCGCCACCTCCAGACCCATATAGCCGAGCGCCGCCGCCGCCCTGCATTGCTCCGCGAAAGGCAGCGGCCGCAGAATCTCGTTGCACAGCGCGAGGGGAAACATTTGCCTATGCCGCCTTGCCGGAAAAAACCAAGCCCTTGCACCAGCCGAAGGCGGCCTTCACGCCGCGGTTCACCGCCGGGATGTACATCAGCATGGTGAACACGGTCACCAATGCCAGCACCGCGCAAATCGGCCGGGTCAAAAACGGCAGCACGCTGCCGTCGGACAGCACCAGCCCGCGGCGCAGGCTCTTGTCGAGCAGATGCCCGAGCACCAGGCCGAGCACGAAGGGCGCCATCTGGTAACCCTTTTTGCGCAGGAAGTAGGCGCCGACGCCGATCACCAGCATCGCATACACATCGAACAGCCGCGAGGCGCTGGCGTACGCGCCCACCGAGGCCAGCAGGAAAATGATCGGCATCAGCACCGAGCGCTTGATCCGCAGCACCAGCAGCAGCGGGCGCACCATGAATAGGCCAAACAGCAAAATGGAACAGGTGGCCAGCGTGGTCATCGCCACCACGTCGTAGACGAATTGCGGATGGGCGATCATCATCATCGGCCCGGGCTGGATGCCGTGAATGATCATCGCCGCCATCAGCACGGCGGAGGGCGCCGAGCCCGGAATGCCCAGCGCGAGACACGGGATGATGTGTCCGGGAATCGACGACATGTCGCCCGTCTCCGCCGCCATCAGTCCATCGATCGAGCCCTTGCCGAACAACTCCTTCTCCTTGCTCACAGCGCGCGCGCCGGCATACGACATCCACGCCCCCGCATCCTCGCCCACACCCGGCAACAGGCCGGTGAGCACGCCGATCGCGCCCGAGCGCAGAACCGTCTTCCAGTACTGCGCCACTTCGCGGAAGCGCGGCAGGGTCGAGTCCTTCATCTCCACCAGTTTCTTCTCGATCGGATCGGAGAGTATGGTCAGCACCTCGGCGAAACCGAAAGCGCCGATCAGCGCCGGAATCAGCGAAATGCCGCCGGACAACTGGTCCCAGCCGAAGGTGAAGCGGTTGTACGCATACAGCCCCTCCTCGCCGATTTGCGCGAAGATCAGGCCCAGCGCGCCCATCAGCCAGCCCTTGATCGGGTCGTCGCCGACGATGCTGCCCGACATCGCCACGCCGAACAGCGCCAGCCAGAAAAACTCATACGCGCCGAACTTCAGCGCCACTTCCGCCAGGGCCGGCGTAAACGCCGCCAGGCAGAGCACGCCGAACAGCGTGCCGCAGAACGCCCCCGAAGTGGCGATGCCGATGGCCCGCCCCGCCTCGCCGCGCAGCGCCAGGGCATGGCCGTCCGCGCAGGAGGCGGCGTTGGCCGCCGTGCCCGGAATGTTCAGCAAGATCGCCGAGCGCGAGCCGCCGTACAAGGTGCCGACATAGGAGCAGATCAGGATCAGGATGGCGTTGTTCGCCTCCATCTTGAGCGTCAGCGTGGTCAACAGCGCAATGCACAGCGTGGCGGAAAGCCCCGGCATGCAGCCGACCAGGATGCCGAGAAAAGCGCCGCCCAGCCCGTAGGCAATCGACCAGAAATTGAGGAAGCTGAGGTAGGAATGCCCCAGCATCGAAAGGCCTTCAAGCATCGCGCGACCTTTCTCTCAGGGCAGGCGTACCAGGAAAAATTCCTGGAACACCAAGGTAATCAATCCGCCGGCGCACAGCCCGATGACCGTCGCGGCGACAACGCCGCGCGCCAGCTGGCCAGCCGCCTTGCGCTCCGGGTATTGCAAGATCAGGATGGTCGAGGTGACGTAAAGCGCCGCTGCCGCCCAGAACGGCAGCCCGTGCCCGAGCAATCCCACGCCGAAAATCAGGCAGGGCAGCAGCACCAGCGCAAAGCGCCTGTGCTCGCCCGGCTTCGCCTCCCGCCCGTCCGCGCCGCCGGCAGGCGTCAGCGCCCCCTGGCTCCAGGCGCGAAATAGCATCAGCAAGCCGAAAAACACCACCGCGATGCCCAGCAGCCCCGGCACCAGCCCGGGAATGGTGTACGGGTTGATGTCCTGGCTCTCCAGCCGGTCCATGCGCCAGGAACCGATCAGCACCGCCGCGCCAAAGACTATCCACACCAGCGCCGCGATGAAATCGGCGCGCGGCGTGGCAGCGCGGCCTTCACCTGCAGAATCGGAATGCACGATAGGAACCTGAAAAAATGAAACGATCAACTCGGCGGCGGGGCGCATAGGCGCGCCCGCCGGCCCTGCACCCTTACTGCGGCTTCGGAATGCCGACGGTATCCGGCGACACCTTCGCCTTGCCGGTCTCGAACAGGCTCCAGGCATTGGCCTGTACCGCCGGCGCCACCGCGGTCTGCGCTTCCGCGCCATAGAGCGGCGAGAACAGCGCGCCCTTGGACACCGCATACTTCTTCAGCGCCGCGCTCTTGGCGATGTTGTTCTTCCACACCGCTTCCACCGTCTTCACCACTTCATCGGGCACGCCTTTCGGGATGAAGATACCGAAATAGTTCACCGGCGCCTTGAAGCCCGGCACGGTCTTGGAGAGCGGATCGATGGTGCCGAAGCCTTCCAGCTCCAGCGGCTGGTCGCTGATGGTCGCCAGCGGGCGCAGGCGCTTGCCGCGCACCATCTCGGCCTGCTCCACGGCCAGTTGCGACGTCACTTCGGTTTCGCCGGCCACCGTGGCCACGACTGCCGGGTTGCCGCCGTCGTAGGTGACATGGCGATATTTCACGCCGGTGGCCTTGGCCACCAGGTCCATCGCCGCGTGGCCGGAAGAAGTCACGCCAGCGGTGGCGACGCTGATCTGGCTCGGCCTGGCCTTCATGGCGTCGATCAGGTCCTTCGCGTTCATGTACTTGGTATTCATGTTCACGCCGAGCAGGCCGACGTTGGCGACGTTGAGGAACAGGTGCCATTCGCCGATGCGCGTCTTCAGCATGCCCAGGGTTTCATAAGCGCCCAGGTCCTGCGCCGCGCCAGCCGACCACGTATAGCCGTCTTTGGCCGCTTCCAGCGCGCTCTTGGTGCCGATCGAGCCCGAGGCGCCCGGCTGGTTGACGATCACCACCTTTTGCTTCAACGCATCTTCCAGCTCGGCTGCGGTGGCGCGGGTCACCTGGTCGGTCGAGCCGCCGGCGGCCCAGGGCACGATGATGGTGATCGGCTTGTTCGGCTTCCACGATTGCGCGTGGGCGATACCCGGGAGGGCCAGGCTGCCCAGCGCGACGCTACCAACGGCGCAGGCGACCAGCGTTTTGACGAAACGGCGCTTCTCCATGTCTCCGACTCCTAGTTATTTGAACTTCGTTGTTGTAACCAACCGGTTAACAATGTACAAAACCGCGGGCTATCTGTCAATTTATGGCGGTAAAAGTACGGCCTGGATGGCCGTAAAGCGGCTTGTTTTGGCGCACACAGGCGCCTGCGCTCCTAGGCGGGCAGGTGGGTCAGGTAGTCCAGCACCATCTCGGTCATGTGCGCCAGGCGCTCGGCCTTGGCCTTCGGCGCCTTCAGGTCGCGGCCGAAAATGGCCGACAGGGTATAGTTGTTACCGAGGTAAAAATAGGAAAGCCCGGCGATCGAAACATAAAGCTGGATCGGGTCCACCCCCTTGCGGAAGGTGCCGTCGCGCGCCCCGCGCTCGAGAATCTGCCCGATCATGCTGATGAAGGGCGAATGCATGCTGCGCACCTTCCCGGAATTTTTCAGGTGCCGCGCCTGGTGCAGGTTTTCGCTGTTCAGCAGATTCAGGAACTGCGGGTAGTCGAGGTAATAGTTCCAGGTGAAGGCCACCAGGCGGCGCACCGCCTCGGCTGGCTCTACTTCATCCAGGTGTAGCCCCTTCTCGGCCGTGCGAATGTGTTCGTAGGTGTACTCCAGCACCGCCAGGAACAGGTCGTCCTTGTTGCCGAAGTAGTAATACAGCATGCGCTTGTTGGCGCCGGCTTCCTGGGCAATGCGGTCCACCCGCGCCCCGCCCAGGCCCACGCGCGCGAATTCCGCCTGCGCCGCGATCAAAATGCGCTGGCGGGTCTGCTCCGGGTCGCGGGTGACACGGCCGGCTTTCTTGCTGGCCGCGCGAACCGCCAGCGAGCGCACCGGCGCGTCATGAGCGGCACTTTTGGCTTTGGCCGGGGTGCTGGCGACAGCGGCGGCAGCGGGTGCCGGAGAACGGGCAAGGCTGCGCCTTGTTGCTGTTTTTGTAGGCATGCGCCATTTTTAACCATGCGGTTACTCTTGGCAAGCATGCAAATTCCGCGCCGCTGCTGCGGCGCGGAATTCAACAGAGGGTTACAGCGAGGCGGCCTTAAACGTATCGCACTGGTTGATATCACCGGTCGTGATCCCGCGCTTGAACCACTCCACCCGCTGCGCTGAACTGCCGTGGGTAAAGCTGTCCGGGTTGACGGTGCGCCCGGCGCCCTTTTGCAGGGTGTCGTCGCCGATCTGCGTCGCGGCGTTCAGCGCGGCGTCGATATCGCCGGCCTGGATGATGTGACGGGTACGGTTGGCGTTAAAGCCCCAGACTCCGGCGAAACAGTCCGCCTGCAACTCCAGGCGCACCGACAGCGCATTGCTCTGGGCGGGCGAAGCGCGCTGGCGCGCCCGGTCCACCTTGGCTGAAATCCCCAGCAGGTTCTGCACGTGGTGCCCGACCTCATGGGCGATCACATAAGCCTGGGCGAACTCGCCCGGGGCGTGAAAGCGGTTTTTCAACTCGTCGTAAAACTCCAGGTCGATGTACACCTTCTGATCGCCGGGACAGTAAAACGGGCCCATAGCCGTTTGCCCGGTGCCGCAGGCGGTCGGGATGCGGTTGCGGAACAACACCAGCTTGGGGTCCACGTACTGCTTGCCCATTTTGGCGAAAATGTCGCGCCAGGTGTCTTCGGTGTCGGCCAGCACCTGCGAGACGAACTTCGCCCCGCTGTCTCCGTTGGCCGGCGCGTGCGCCGGGCGCTGCTGCTGTTGCTGCTGTACCGGCGCGCCACCGCCGCCGGCAAACATCGACAGCAGGGTCATCGGATTGATGCCGAGGAAATAGGAGGCCACCAAGGCGACGATCACCCCGCCGATGCCGATGCTGCCGCCGCCGAAGCCGAAACCTCCGCCGCCGCCCCCGCCGCCGTAACTCTCGTCGCGGCGGTCCTCTACGTTGTCACTCTCGCGACCGTCACCCAGATCCATTGCGTTTCTTTCACAAACGTGAACGATAGGGCCTATTTTGACAGATCATCCCGCCGGGAGTTCGTTTGGGCTTGAGCGCTATCCACAACGTGGGCGCTGGCGCAAGGCGAAGCGGGCGCAGGCGGCCACCTTAAAATAAAAGCGCCGTCACAAATGGAAACGGCCGGAAAGTATCCGGCCGCACGGCGGGCCCCGCTCTATCGTTGAAACGGTGGCTGCCGACTGGGGAATCATGGCATTCCGCCATGACGCTCCCGTGACACCCGTCCGGCGGCGATATGCACGCAAACCCGGCAGTCGCGACCATTAAGCGCCGGAACGCCGGCCTTGGGAAGTGGGATGAAGTAAAAACTTGTTTCAAGGCTCTGCCGCAGCGCCGCATTTTCCGCCGGCCGGTGCAATATGCTCTAATCCGCCTGCTCGCCGTCACAGGCGTACATGCTATCCCTTTCCCGAAATGCTGCAGCGCTCGATCACCACAGGATAAAAAGCTTGTCTGAAACAAAAACGCCCAGGCGCGCCGCGCGCCGCGGCAGCGGCGGCGTCACCATCAATGATGTGGCCAAACTGGCCGGCGTCTCCGCCATCACCGTCTCCCGCGCGCTGAACCAGCCCGCCACCGTCTCCCCGCTGACCCTGGAAAAGGTCAAGGGCGCCGTCAGCAGTACCGGCTACGTGCCCAACCTGCTGGCCGGCGGCCTGGCCTCCAACCGCAGCCGCCTGGTCGCCGCCCTGGTGCCCACCATCGTCGGTCCGGTGTTCGTGCAAACCATCGAGGCGCTGACCGGGGCCCTGGCCGAAGCCGGCTGCCAGGTGCTGCTCGGCCAGAGCGGTTATGCCGACTCGCGCGAAGACGCGCTGATCGACGCCGTCATCGGCCGCCGCCCCGAAGGCATCGTGCTGACCGGCACCAGCCACTCCGCCGAATCGCGTCGCAAGCTTGCTGCCTGCGGCATCCCGATCGTCGAAACCTGGGACCTGTCGCAAACGCCGATCGACATGCTGGTCGGCTTTTCGCATACCGAGGTCGGCGTGGCGATGGCCAAACACCTGATCGAGCGCGGCTACAAACGACCCGCCATCGTCACCGCCGACGACCACCGCGCCAGCCTGCGCCGCCAGGGCTACGTCGACACCCTGCAGGCGCAAGGCATCGATGCGCCGGCGGTCCAGGTGCCCGCGCCGGCCACCTTTCGCGATGGCCGCGACGCGCTGGCGCGCCTGCTTGAGCAAACGCCGAAGGTGGACGCCGTCTTTTGCAGCTCCGATGTGCTCGCCCACGGCCTGATCACCGAAGCCATGGCGCGCGGCTTCAAGGTGCCGCGGGACATCGCCGTCGCCGGCTTCGGCGACCTCGCCTTCGCCGCCGACCTGCACCCTGCGCTCACCACCGTGCACGTCGATGGCCCCACCATGGGCCGCCAGGCCGCCCGTTTCATCACCGACCGCGCCGCCGGCCGGGACCCCGGCCCCAAGATGCGCGACATCGGCTTTTCCATCGTCAAGCGCGACAGCGCCTGAGGTTGTCGCGCCATCACAACACAGTAGCCCGCGCGGCGCTCCACGATGGTTGACTCCCCGTACGTAAACCTCAATAATGTGTGGGTTAGCGCTATCAAGAAGACAAAAAAACACGAACAAGAACAATAGCCCACGGGGGCGGCGCTAGCCCGAATTCGCCCATGCTGGGCGGTACTCGGCCGAAGAGTATCTGCCGGCCGGGCGCCACCGATGCGTCATCGGGAATTCCGCCTCGCCGCTCATTTCTTCATCCTTCCCATGGCCGAACTGTCGCCCGCCACCCTGGAACTCCTGCGCCGCGCCAGCACCGCCACGCTGTGCACCCAGTTGTTCAAGCGCGGCTTTCGCAACGTCTTCCTGCAGGGCATCACGCGCATGACGCGCATGCCGGGCGGCAACCTGGTCGGCCCGGCCTACACCATGCGCAACATTCCCGCGCGTGAAGACATCGACCAGATCAGCGCCTTCGACAATCCCGAACACCCGCAGCGCAAAGGGGTCGAAAGCGTACCGCCCGGCCATGTGCTGGTGGTCGATTGCCGCGGCGAAAAACGTGTCGCTTCCGGCGGCCAGATCCTGCTTACCCGCCTGCAGGTGCGCGGCGCCGCCGGCATGGTCTCCGACGGTCCGGTGCGCGACAGCGGCGAAATCGCCGCGATGGATTTTCCACTCTACTGCGCCGGTGGCAGCGCCCCACTCAACCTGATCCACCACCACGCGGTGGATCTGAACGTGCCGATCGGCTGCGGGGGTGTCCCGGTCTACCCGGGCGACATCGTGGTGGGCGACGCCGAAGGCGTGGTCATCATTCCTTCCCATCTCGCCGACGAAGTCGCTCGCGACGCCGCCGAGCAGGAAAACATGGAACGCTTCATCCTCGAACGCGTGCAGGCCGGCGCCGCGCTGCCCGGCACCTACCCGCCGAACGCGCAGACGCGCGCGGCGTATGAGGAATGGAAAAAGAAGCGCGCGCCCTAGGTCCGATGGGCCCGGTTCCGGCCTGACCCAAAAAGGCGAAAGCTGGCGGGTCACTCGCAAACGCGCCACTTGCCGTACATTAGCCAAACGGCCAGCGCGCTACCCGGTTTCAGCGGTCACAGGGCAAGGCCCGATCCATCCCGCCTTCCCACGCCAACGCCCGAGAACCGAACATGAGCAAAACCCACCATAAGTCGCCTGCCGGCAAGCAGCCCACGGGCGACGGCAGCATCCCCGAAAGCGCCGCGCAGCAGCTCGAACGCCTGCTGCAGGAGTCTCCCTTTTTCATCAACAGCATGGTGGCCTACCGCAACGCCACGGCCGACATCGTCGTCGAGCTGCTGCGCGGCGTGCTCGCCGCCCACCCGGAAGAACTGCTGCGCGCGATGGAAGACCTGCAGAACCTCAAGCTGCCCGATGAGGACGGCGCCACCTTCGCCGAGCGCGCCGAACTGGTCGGCCTGATCCAGGAAAAGCTGCAGCCGGGCGCGCACCAGGCAGCGAAAAAGAAGCGCTAGCCTCTCGCCACACGCATTGCGCACCAGATCCACCAGATCAGCGGTGCCTGCAGTGGCAGCCGCAAGGCAAGCAATATCTGCTGCCACAGAGGCGTCTCGGCCGCGTGATAGTTGAGCAGCATCTGCAGGTTCGCTGGCAATACCGCCAGCGAAAGCAGAATCAATCCCCATCCCGCCGCCCGTTGCGTGCGGAGAAGCAATAAACCTGCGCCGCCCGCGATTTCGCACACCCCACTCACCGCCACCAGCGCCGAATGCCACGGTAGCCACGCCGGCATGATGCCCGCATAGGCCGTCGGGAAAGCAAAGTGCAAAAGGCCGCCGACAATGAAAAACGCGGCGAGCAACCAGAGGCCGATACGCCGGGCGTTTGAAGGGGTGGGCATGGGCGCTATTATCGGGTCTGCCACACTCAAAACACACTTCGCATCGCTTCAGTTCATGACTTCGCTCACCGGTCCACGAATAGTCCTGCGCCCCCTGCGCGAGTCGGACGGCCCCGCCCTAGTCGCCGCAGCCTCCGACGGCGAGTTGTGGAAGCTGCCCTTCACCGTCGTGCCCTCGGCAACCACGGTCGCCGGCTACATCGCGCGCGCGCTTGAAGGCATGGCCGCCGGCAGCGTGCTGGCCTTCGCCACCGAATTGCGTGCAACCGATCAGGTGATCGGTTCGACCCGCTTCTGGAAAATCGACCGGCAAAACCGCAAACTGGAAATCGGCCATACCTGGATCGGCGCCTCCTGGCAGCGCAGCTTCGTCAACACCGAAACCAAGTGCCTGATGCTGTGCCACGCCTTCGAGGAGTTGCGCTGCGTCCGCGTGCAGTTCACCACCGACCTGCTGAATGAGAAGTCGCGCGCCGCCATCCTGCGCCTGGGCGCGCAGCAGGAGGGCATCGTCAGGCATGAGCGCATCATGCCGGACGGGCGCAAGCGCAACTCGGTGCGCTTTTCGATCATCGACGACGAATGGCCGGCGGTGAAGCAGGCGCTGGAAGCGCGCTTGCGGCCCTGAAGACGGCGTGGGGTCGCGGCACTATTCGATCTTCGCCCGTAAAAACACCATGAACGAGCGCGCGTGGCTACCGTACACGCTGTCCAGCGCGCTCGGTGTGGCATAGGCGCTGACCACCGCGCCCACCCCCATGCGGTTGCGCTGCACGCGAGCGAAGTCGTAGACGTAGCCCAGGCTCAACTTGTTCACCTTGTACACTTGGTGATGGCGCGGGTCGGGATCGAGAAACAGCTCGTCCTTGTCGACCCGTTCGGCGCGCCCGAACACCGTATGGGTATCACGCCATTTGTACGCGGATTCGAGCAGGTAGGCGTTGGTGCTGTTGCCTGGTCCGTTGCCGCTTTTATTGCTATTCCGTCCCCATGCAAAGGTGGTCTGCCGGCGGCCGGAGCTGATTTCGGTGTCGTAGATGGCGGAAGCGGTGGTGCGGCGCACGGAAACGTTTGGCTCGATCTGCTCCGGGCCGGCCAGGCGCCCGTAGCTCACCTGCAGGGCCCAGTTGGGCGTCGGGTTGTACGAGAGGCGCACAGAGCCGGAGTCGAAGCTGCGCGTCTCGATGTTCCAGCGATACTGGTCTGGCTCGCGGCCGTTGAAGGCGGAAGCTTCGAGCTTCCACCTGTTCCACACCGTGCCCAGCGTCGCCACGCCGTAGGTGATGTGGGTGGAGTCGAGCCAGTGATGGCTGATCGGCGCCTCCGGGTTGTCCATGCCGGAGAGCCGGTGCATGAAGGCCGGCGGGCCCAGCGCCGGCTCGCCGGGCAGGCCGATGTAGACGAAGGCGGAGCGGTTCTCGGCGAAGCGGTGGCTATAGGTGGCAGCCAGCTCCATGAACAGGTCGTGCGGATGCTGGCGATCCACCAGCGGGGTGCACCCATCGGCGGTCTCGCCGGTCTGGAACAGCAGCGGATAGCCGGTCTTGCCCATCGCCGGGTCGAGCGACAGCATGGCGCGCAGGCCGAGGGTGCCGTCCGTCCCCACCTGGCGCTGCGCCATGCCCATCAGCATGCTGGCGCTAAAAGCCTTGCTGTCGCCGCGCGGGCCGCCCTGGTGGTCGTAGACGGCGTCGACGTAGCCATGCAGCATGGTCATCCACTCCTCGCCCATGTTGTGGATGCCCTGCATGCCGGATGACTCCGGCTGCCAGCTCGTGCCCGAGGCTTCGCGCGCCATCGGATAAGGGCCGTACATCCCGGTCATCGCCATGCCGCGGCTCATGTCCATCGCCGGCATGGCGTCAGCGGCGGGCATGGCCGGCGCCTGTTGTTGCTGTCCATGTTGATGCACGTCGTGCGTGGCCTCCTGCGCCAGCGCGGTGCTGCCCAAAACAATGCCGAGTCCGGCAAAAATAAAATGCGCGTGTTCCATGTCCTGTCCTGATGCCCCTGCGGGCGAAGTCAAAGGCGCGCGCCGCCACCGGGAATGCGGGCAGCAGGCAAAAACGCCAGGGCGACGCGGCCTCAAGCCGGCGTCGGGGTGAGCGACCTTAAGCGGCGGAGCCGCGGGGGACGCGCAGGGGCGGGTCGACGTAGACCGCGGCCGGTTCGGCAAACAGGCCGCGCGGCCCGTCGTGGCGCGGCGCGGCCGTGAGGACGAAGGCGACGGCACTCGGCAGACTGCCGTTCATCGCACACAGCGGGCACTTGATGCAAACGTGGCTGTCGCCGGCCGGCGCGTCATGCGCAGGCTGCATGCCCGTCATGCCGGCCTGCGCCTGCATGGTGTGGCAAGGCATCGCCTCGGTGGCATCCTGGACGGGTGCCGGCATCTCGTGCGCATGCATCAGGCAATCCGCGCCCAGCACGGTCATGCGGACCATGGCGTAGCCCTGCACCGGCAGCACCAGGAGCAGCAGCAGGGAGAGAAAAAAGCGGACTTTGCGCATCGCGGGCGATCGTAACATGACCGGCGGCACGCTCTTCGCCGGCAGCGTGCCGGCGTAAGCAGTAGGCGCTACGCCGGCTTGAACAAGTCGAGGCGGTCCGTGCACAGGGCATCGACGCCCCAGGCAAACAGGGCATCGCCCTGCGCCACGTCGTTCACCGTCCAGCACATCAGCCCATAGCCGGCGCGCTTGACGGCAGCGGCGAGTTCGGCGGTGAGGTTTTTCGCGTTGCAATGCAGGGCCACACAATCGAGCGCGGCCAGGCGCTGGTGCCAGTCCGGCGGCACGGCGTCGAACAGGTAGGCGCGCTGCAACTCCGGCGCCGCCAGCATGGCGGACTTAAGCGCGACGCCTGAGAAGGAGGAGAGCAGCGGCTGTTGCGCGGCGCCGGCCCAGAGCGCGCGGGCGGCCAACGCGGTGAGATGGCCGGTCTGCTGCGCGACCGCATCGCCGCCGGGCGCGTAGGGTTTGATTTCGACATTGGCGAAGATCCCCAGCTCAATGCACAGCTTGCCGGCTGCCTCGAACGTGGGGACCGGCTCGCCCTTGTAGCGGGCATCGCGCCAACTGCCGGCGTCCAGCAGCGCGAGTTCGGCGGCGCTGCTGTCCGCCAGCGCGCCGCTGCCGCTGGTGGTGCGCTCCAGGGTGTCGTCGTGCATCAGCACCGGCGTTTCGCCGCGCGCCAGCATGACGTCGAACTCGACGCCGCCGAAGCCCTGCGCATGGCCGTAGCGGAGCGCCGCCAGGGTGTTCTCCGGCGCCAGCGTGCCGCAACCGCGATGGGCGATGATGCGGCAGGGATAGCGGTAGGCGCTCATGCGACGCGTTTGCCGTTGGCGGCATCGAACCAGTGCATGTGCTGCGCGGCGAAGGTGAGCGGCAGCACCTCGTCCACCACCGGCACAGTCCCGGCAGCCACGCGCGCGATCAGCGTGCCGCCGCCACCCAGGCCGTAGGCATAGCTGTCCGCGCCCAGGCTCTCGACCATTTCGACGGCAAAGCCGAAGCGCGCTGCACCAGCACTGGCGGGGACGAGATGTTCCGGGCGCAGGCCCAGCACCAATGGGCCGTCGCGCGGTGCCGGTACAGGCAAGTGGATGCTCAAAGGCGGCGCCGGCGTGGCAAGAGCGATGGCGGCGCTGGTGGCCGTGGTGACAAAGCGGTCGCCCTGCGCCTCGCCGCGCAGCAGGTTCATCGCCGGCGAGCCGATAAAGCCGGCGACGAAGGTGGAGGCGGGTTTCGCGTACACCTCCATCGGCGCGCCGATCTGCTCGGCCACGCCGGCATTCATCACGATCAGGCGCTGGCCCAGGGTCATCGCCTCGACCTGGTCGTGGGTGACGTACAGGCTGGTGGTGTTGAACTCGCGGTGCAGCTTTTGCAATTCCATGCGCGTCTGCACCCGCAGCTTGGCGTCGAGGTTGGACAGCGGCTCATCGAACAGGAACACCTGCGGATTGCGCACGATGGCGCGGCCCATCGCCACGCGCTGGCGCTGGCCGCCGGAAAGTTCGCGCGGCCTGCGGTCGAGGTAGGGCGCCAGCTCCAGCATGGCGGCGGCGCGTTCGACCCGGGTGGCAATCTCGGCCGCCGCCACGCCGCGGATCTTCAGGCCGTAGGCCATGTTTTCGCGCACGCTCATGTGCGGGTAGAGCGCGTAATTCTGGAACACCATGGCGACGTCGCGGTCCTTCGGTTCCAACTGATTGACCACGCGGCCACCGATGGCGATTTCGCCGGCGCTGATCTCCTCCAGCCCCGCCATCATGCGAAGCAAGGTGGACTTGCCGCAGCCCGAAGGGCCGACCAGCACGATGAACTCGCCGTCGGCCACGCTGCAGTCGATGCCGTGGATCACCTCCAGCGCGTTCTTGCCGCTGCCGTAGCTCTTGCGCACGCCGCGCAGTTCAACGGCCGCCATTGACGCCTCCGCAATTCTTATTTTTCACTGTCCACCAGCCCTTTGACAAACCAGCGCTGCATCAATATCACCACGATGGCCGGCGGCAGCATGGTCAGCATGGCGGTGGTCATCACCAGGTTCCACTCGGTGGCCGCGTCCCCGCCCGACATCATGCGGCGCATGCCAATCACCGCCGTGTACATGTTCTCCTGCGTCGTGATCAACAACGGCCAGAGATACTGGTTCCAGCCGTAGATGAACAGAATGACGAACAGGGCCGCGATGTTGGTCACCGAAAGCGGCAACACCACGTCCCAGAAAAACCGCAAGGGCCCGGCGCCGTCGATGCGCGCCGCCTCCAGCAACTCATCGGGGATGGTGAGGAAGAACTGCCGAAACAAAAAGGTCGCGGTGGCCGAGGCGATCAGCGGCAAGGTCAGGCCGACATAGCTGTCGAGAAAGCCCATGTCGGCCACCACCTTGTAGGTAGGCAAAATGCGCACCTCCACCGGCAGCATCAGCGTCAGGAAGATCAGCCAGAAGCAGAACATCCGGCCGGGAAAACGGAAGTAGACGATGGCGTAGGCTGAAATGATCGAGATCGCGATCTTGCCGATGGCGATCACCAGCGCTGAGATCAGGCTGTTGAACAGCAGGCGCGACAAGGGCGCGGCGCCGCCCGCGCCCTTTTGCAGCACATGGGCGTAGTTCTCCAGCAGATGGCTGCCGGGCCACAGGCGCATCGGCGCGTCCAGCACCTGGTCGGCAGTGAGGGTGGAGGCAACGAAAGTGAGGTAGACCGGAAAGGCCACCACCGCCACGCCGATAATCAACAGGGCGTGGGAAAAAAAGTTCAGGCCGGGGCGGTTCTCGACCATCTCAGTAATTCACCTTCTTCTCGACGTAGCGGAACTGTGCCACGGTGAGCGCGACCACGATCAACATCAGGATGACGGACTGAGCCGCCGCCCCGCCATAGTCCTGTCCCTTGAAGCCGTCCTGGAAAATCTTGAACACCAGCACTTCGGTCGCCTTCGCCGGCCCGCCCTGGGTCACGGCATCGATCACGCCGAAGGTGTCGAAAAAGGCGTAGATGATGTTCACCACCAGCAGGAAAAACGTGGTGGGGGTGAGCAGCGGAAAGACGATATCGAAAAAGCGCCGCGCCGGCCCGGCGCCGTCAATCGCCGCCGCCTCGATCAGCGACTTCGGGATTGCCGTCAGCCCGGCTAAAAAGAAAATGAAGTTGTAGCTCACCTGCTTCCACGCCGCGGCGAACACCACGAGCGCCATCGCCTGGTGGCCGTTGAGCAGGTGGTTCCAGTTCACGCCCATGCGCTTGAGCGCCCAGGCGGCCACGCCCACCGAAGGGTCGAACATGAACATCCACAGCACCCCGGCGATCGCCGGCGCCACCGCGTAGGGCCAGATCAGTAGGGTCTGGTAAAGGCGCGCGCCACGAATCACCCGGTCGGCGAACACTGCCAGCAGCAGCGACACGCCCAGGCCCAGCCCCGCCACTGCCACTGAAAACAGCACGGTAATGCCGAAGGAGTGGGCGTAGTAGCCGTCATTGAACAGTCCCAGGAAGTTCTGCACGCCGACGAATTCGGAGGAGGTGCCGAAAGCGTCTTCGACGAACAGCGAACCGTACAGTGCTTGGGAGGCCGGCCAGACGAAAAACACCAGCGTCACCGCCAGTTGCGGCGCCACCAGCAGCAGCGGCAGCCACCAGTTCTTGAAAATGACGCGCTTTTCCATGCCGGCACCTTACTTCAGCGGCGCGGGCGCGGCAAGCGGCGCCTTGCGGCGTCCGGCTGTGGTAGTGCGTTGCAGGGTAGGGACGGGATCGATGGAACTGATCGGTGCCGGGACGCCGCGCGCCTTGATGGCGTCGATCACGCATTGCGGCATCGCCTCGGCCACGGCGTCGGCAATGCGCGCGCGGGTCGCATCCGTGCTCATGCGCGCCTCCTCCTCCCGATTCAGGATCACCCCGGCCTCGAACAGCAGCGCCGGCATGCTGGTCGAATTGCGCAACACCGCCAGGTTGTCAAAAAAGTGCACGCCGTTGGCCTCGTCGGCGAATTCGCGCGACTCGCCCATCACCGGGTCGGCGTGGTAGCGCGAAGGCTTGAAGCCGGCGGCGCGCAGGTTCGCACCCAGGGTCGAGGCGCATTCCAGCGCCTGGCGCCACTGCGGGTTCTGCCGCGAGACGAACAGGGAATAACCCTGGAAGCGCTGGTCGACATAGCGGCGCGCCTGGCCGTCGTAGTCCCAGTCGCGCAAATAGCGTTCGCGCGCCGAGTCGTGGTGGATCGACAGGAACACCGTGGCGCCGACTTCGCGCGCGCGGCGCGGCCGGCCCGCCAGTTCTGCCGCCTGGCCGTCCGCACCGATCAGTTCAGTGCGATAGCCAGCAGATTTCAGGCGCGCATCGATCGCCAGCGCCAGGGCGCGGTTGAAATTGAATTCGATCACGCCGCGCGCCGAAGGTCGCGCCCGGCGCCGCCAGATAGTGGCCGACGTCCAGCGCGATCAGCGGCTGCGCGGCCATGTCGACCGCCGGTTGCGCGCGAACGCCCGCGCCTGCCATGCACAAGAAAAACGCCACCGCGAGGTGGCGTTTTGCGAAGCACTGCAAAGCCATCAGATCTTGCCGGCCTTGTTTGCCGCCTCGAACTTGCGCAACTGCTCGTCGCCGCGGCGCGCCGCGTCGTCCAGCGCCTGCTTCGGCGATTTCTTGTTGCTCCACACGTTTTCCAACTCTTCGTCGATGATGGTGCGGATTTCGACAAAGTTGCCCAGGCGTACGCCGCGGCTGTTCGCCTGCACCTTGCCCGAGAGTTCCTTGATGGCGACGTCAGCGCCCGGATTCTTCTCATAGAAGCCGCTTTTCAGCGTCAGCTCATAGGCCGCCTTGGTGATCGGCACATAGCCCGTGGCCTGGTGCCATTCCGCCTGGATTTCCGGACGCGACAGGAACTCGAAGAACTTGCCCACGCCCTTGTAAACCGCTGGCGTCTTGCCGTTCATCACCCACAGCGAAGCGCCGCCGATGATGGTGTTGTAGGGCGCGCCCTTGTACTCGTCGTAATAGGGCAGGGGAGCGACGCCGAAATCGAACTTGGCGTTCTTCTTGATGTTGCCGTAGTTGCCGGAAGAGGTGGTCAGCACCGCGCATTCGCCGGTGAAGAACTTGGCGGCGGGCTCGTCCTTGCGCCCGGCGTAGGTGAACAGGCCCGACTTCACCCAGGAGGACAGGCGCGAGATGTGGCGAATCTCCAGTTCCTTGTTGAACTCGAGATTGACGTTGAGGCCGCCGAAGCCATTGCTTTGCGAGGCGAACACCTCGTTGTGCCAGGCGCTCATGGTCTCCAACTGCACCCAGGACTGCCAGCCGGTGGTAAACGCGCAAGGCGTGGCCTGCGAGGACTGGATTTTCAGCAGCGCCGTCTGCAGGTCGGGCCAGGTCTTCGGCACTTCGGTGATGCCCGCCTTCTTGAAGGCGTCCTTGTTGTAGTACATCACCGGCGTGGAGCTGTTGAAGGGCATCGACAGCATGCGGCCCTTGGGGTCGGTGTAATAGCCCGCCACTGCCGGCACGTAGATGCTCGGGTCCCACTTCTTGTCGGCCATCGCCATCACTTCGTACACCGGCTTGATCACGCCCTTGGAGGCCATCATGGTGGCGGTGCCGACTTCGAACACCTGCAAAATCGCCGGCGGTTCGTGGGCGCGGAAAGCGGCGCGGCCGGCAGCGAGCGTCTCGTCGTAGTTGCCCTTAAATACCGGCACCACCTTGTATTCCTTGTTTTCCGCATTGAATTTCGCGGCCAGGTCGTTGACGCGTTCACCCAGCGCCCCCGCCATTGCGTGCCACCACTGGATTTCGGTCTGCGCATGTGCGCTCGCGGGCATGGCGAGCACGCCGCAGAGGGATACCGCGGCCAGCGCGGAAATCCGGGCCAAACGCTGTTTCAAGCCTGAAATCATGTCTACTCCTGTGACGGGGGCGCTTCCCCCGGTTTGCTGTGCAATGCAACATCGTTGTTGCGTGCTTATACTTCTCGTCTGCGAAGCTGGCCGATTATAGCCAAGCTATCATTGCGCCTTGTTTGCAATCTGCCGCCCGGGCCTGCGCGTCGAGCACGGCTGGTACCCGCAGTTTGTCCCAACCCGTTCTCTTTGGTTCCCCATGCCCGGCCCCCTTTCCCACCTCCGAGTTCTCGACATGTCCCGCGTGCTGGCCGGCCCCTGGTGCGGCCAGCTATTGAGCGACCTCGGCGCCGAGGTGGTGAAAATCGAGCGCCCCGCCGACGAAACCAGCCGCGGCGGCGACGACACCCGCACCTGGGGCCCGCCGTATCTGAAAGACGCGCAAGGCCGGGACACCACCGAGGCCGCCTATTACCTCTCCGCCAACCGGGGCAAGAAGTCGCTGACCCTGGACATCTCCAGCCCCGAGGGCCAGGAGATCATCCGCCAGCTCGCCGCCAAATCGGACATCGTGCTGGAGAACTACAAGGTAGGGCAGCTGAAAAAATACGGCCTCGACTACGCCAGCCTGAAAGCGGTGAACCCGAAACTCATCTACTGCTCCATCACCGGCTTCGGCCAGACCGGGCCCTACGCCCACCGCGCCGGCTACGACTACGTGATCCAGGGCATGGGCGGCTTCATGAGCATCACCGGCGAGCGCGACGACCTGCCCGGCGGCGGCCCGCAAAAAGCCGGCGTGGCGGTGGCCGACCTGATGACCGGCATGTACTCCGGCGTCGCCATCCTCGCCGCCATCACGCACCGCGAGCAGACCGGCGAGGGCCAGTACATCGACATGGCCCTGCTCGACTGCCAGGTGGCGATGCTGGCCAACATGAACACCAACTACCTGACTTCGGGCAAGGCACCGGTGCGCGCCGGCAATGCGCATCAGAACCTCACGCCCTACCAGGTGTTCAAAGTGGCCGACGGCTATGTGATCGTCGCGGTCGGCAACGACGGCCAGTTCACCAAGTATTGCCAGGCCGGCGGCCTGCCCGAGCTTTCGAGCGATCCGCGCTTTCGCACCAACCCGGAGCGCGTGCGCAATCGCGCCGAGATGATTCCCATCCTTGAGCGCATGATGCTCGCCAAAACGCGCCAGCAGTGGATGGACCAGCTCGAAGCCGTCGGCGTGCCCTGCGGCCCGATCAACAGCATCGCCGACACCTTCGACAACCCGCAGGTGAAGGCGCGCGGCCTGAAGATCGACCTGCCGCACCCCACTGCCGGCACCGTGCCGCTGGTGGCCAACCCGATCAAATATTCCGGCACCCCGCTCGAATACGCCGCGCCGCCGCCCCTGCTGGGCGAACATACGGAAACGGTATTGCGCGAACTCGGCTATGCTCCGGAACAGATTGAAAAGTTACGCGCCTCGCACGTGATCTAGAAGATTAAAATACACAGAACATTGAAGGACCGCACCATGAGCCGCGACTACAACCAGTATGAAATCCACGTCCACGGCGACGTGCCGGTGAAGCCCGGCATCACCTACAAGCAGGTCGAAGAAGCCCTGAAGCCGCTGTGGAAATACGCCGGCGCCAAGTCGCTCGGCGACGCCCCCAGCCTGTTCGAGGAAGAGCCGGGCATCGGCTATGACGCGCAAAAGCGCGTGCTCTCGCTGTGCTGGACGGTGGAAGGCAATGCCGATTTCCAGAATTCGCTGGATGAAGCCTGCGGCGGCATCAACGAACTCTCGGCCGAAGGCGCCGGCATCGAGGTCAGCTATTACGACAATGATGACGAAGAGGGGCGCGACGAGTTCGGCCTGATTTTCGTCGGCCCCACGCCCGAGGCGATCCACGAGACCCAGCGCCAGTACATGCAGGAAGACGTCACCCGCCTGCTGGAGCGTCATTTCGATCGCGGCGAGATGGCCGAGGTGGTCGATTCGGTGAATCGCCTGTTCGCCAAGCGCCTGCTGTCGATCGCGCAAGGGCAGAAGCTGTCGCGCTTCGAATTGCCTTCGGGCGGCAGCGGGCACGGCGGCGGCACGGGCAACGGCGGGCATAACAAACGCCATCTCCACTAGTGGGCACGCAAAAGTACAAACCTACTTTTGCCTGGTTGTATGCATAAAAATCGCTGGCGAAGCCAGACGATTTTTATGGATTAAATGCTACTAAAAAGCGTGGCGCTCTTCGGCGCCTACATCGCTGAGTTGTGGCGGCGATAGCGGAGTTGAGACAGATGAAAGCAAAATTTTGGCGCGTCGTGCCTGCGGCGCTATTTGTGTTGATGGCAACTGTTCCGCTGTATTCGGCGGCGCAGGGGTTTCCGAACCGGCCGGTGCGTTTTGTTGTGCCTTATCCGCCGGGTGGGCCGCTGGACGTGGTGGCGCGTGCGCTGGGGGACAAGATGAGCGCGGGCCTGAAGCAGCCGGTGATCATCGACAACAAGCCGGGGGCGGGGGGCAACCTGGGGGCGGACTTCGTCGCCAAGTCGCCGGCCGATGGCTACACCATTGTCATGGGCGCGGTCGCCACCCATGCGATCAACCCGGCGCTGTACGCCAAAATGCCTTACGACCCGGTGCGCGACTTCCAGCCGGTTTCGCTGGTTGCTTCCGTTCCCAACGTGCTGGTGGTGGGGCCGAATACCCAGCCGCGCTCGGTCAAGGACCTTATAGCCTACGCCCGCGCCCACCCGGGCAAACTCAACTTTGGCTCCGGTTCCAACGGTAGCGCCGGCCACTTGGCGGGCGAGATGTTCAAGCAGATGACCGGCACCTACATGGTGCATATCCCTTATGCCGGCGCCAACCCGGCGATGCTGGCCCTGCTCTCCGGACAGACCGACCTGATGTTCGACAACCTCGCCAACGCCCTGGTGCAGGTGAAAAGCGGCAAGCTCGCCGCGCTGGCCGTCACCACCCGCAAGCGCTCCAGTTTCGCCCCCGAACTGCCGACGCTGGAAGAGGCCGATGCGCAGCTGAAGGGTTTCGACATCGATACCTGGTTCGGCGTGCTTGCCCCCGCCGGCATTCCTGCCGACGCGCTGGCAGCCCTGCACGATCAACTGATCCGCGCCCTCGGCGAGCCCGACGTGAAGGAACGCCTGGCGAAATTCGGCGCCGAACCCGGCGGCGATACGCCGGCGCAATTTGCCGCCTTCATCAAGACCGAAATCCCCAAGTATGCAAGGATCGTCAAGGCCTCCGGCGCGCGGGTAGATTGACGGTTCTGGGGCTTAATTCTTAAATGCGCCCGATAAGCGCCGTGCTGACAAAGTTGTAAGCATTTTCCGCAGCGGTGCGCTGCCTCGTGGCGTAGACAAATCCCGCAGCATGCGAAAAGGATATTTTTGCGCGGCGCAGCATAACTAACACGAATTTTCACGTTTCCAATTTCTTGAAAGCCAGTATGATTGCGGGTCCGTTCGCGCCCAGGCATCGGCAACGATTCTTGGGCGCGCTGTTATGTGGTTCGTTGCGCAGGAAGTTTTAGCCTCGGTTACCGCAACATTGTGCGAGGCGATGCAAACGCGTCGGAAGAACGCGGACGGATCTGGTTTTTTATGTTTGTCAAGGAAGCGGCCTTAAGTGCAGTGCTTCATTGGAGTGAGGGAACAATGAGGATCAAGGATCAAAAGGACTTTTTTGCCGGGTTGATGTTCGTCATCTTCGGCACGCTGACCATGTGGTTGTCCACCACGTACAACATGGGCACGGCGGCCCGGATGGGCCCGGGATATTTCCCGTTCTGGCTCGGCGGCACGCTTACGGCGCTCGGCGCCATCGTGCTGTTCAAGTCGCTCGGCGCGCACGATGGCAATGTCGAAAAGGCCAGCCTGAAGTCGAGCGTGGTGTTCATCCTGATGATGGTTCTTTCGCTCGGTGCCGGCGTGATCGGCCTGGCCGGTCCGAACGGCGCTCTGGCCATCGGCACCATCGCCGGCTGCGTGCTGGCGGTGTTCATCGGTGAACGTTCGATGGGTCTGGTGCTTGGCGCCGTCGGCCTGTTCGGCCTGTTCATCAAGGCCATCGGCGTGATCATCTGCACCATCATGCTGGTGTGGATCTCGGCGCTGGCCAGCCACGAGTTCAAGGTCAAGGAAACCCTGATTTCCTCTATCGTCCTGGCCGTCATGGCGTGGGCGATTTTCGTCAAGGGGCTGGGCCTGCAAATGCCGACCTGGGTGGACTACCCGGAACTGCAGCGCATGTTCCAGTCCGAAGTCAAGCCGTCGGCTGATGCAACGCCTCCAGCCGCGGCTGATCCGGCCCCGGCAGCAGCAGCCCCGGCAGCAGCAGCCCCGGCGGCCAGCGCGGGTCCGGCAGCAGCCGGCGCGTCGGCTCCGGCGCCTGTCACGACACCTCCGGCAGCAGCGGCACCTGCCGACGCGGCCAAGAAATAAGGGAGAGCGCAAGCACCATGGAACAACTCATCAGCAACCTCGCCCTCGGTTTCGGGACGGCGGTTACCTTCCAAAACCTGTTGTACTGCTTCTTCGGCTGCCTGCTGGGCACGCTGATCGGCGTGCTGCCCGGCATCGGCCCGATCGCCACGATCGCCATGCTGCTGCCCGCCACCTACGCGCTGCCCCCGGTGGCCGCGCTGATCATGCTGGCCGGTATCTACTACGGCGCGCAATACGGCGGTTCCACCACTGCTATCCTGGTCAACCTGCCGGGTGAATCTTCGTCGGTGGTGACCATGCTGGACGGCTATCAAATGGCCCGACGAGGGAGGGCAGGCGCCGCGCTCTCGGTGGCGGCGCTCGGCTCGTTCATCGCCGGCTGCTTTGGTACCCTGATCCTCGCCGGCTTTGCCGCTCCGCTGGCCGAACTGGCCTTCAAGTTCGGCCCCGCCGAATACTTCTCCCTGATGGTGCTGGGCCTGATCGGCGCCGTGGTGCTGGCCTCCGGCTCGATCATCAAGGCGATCGCCATGATCGTGCTGGGCCTCTTGCTCGGCCTGGTCGGTACCGACGTCAACACGGGTACCTCGCGCTTTGCCTTCGGCATCCCGGAACTGTCCGACGGTATCGGCTTCATCTCGGTGGCCATGGGTGTGTTCGGTTTCGCCGAAATCATCGTCAACCTCGACATGAAGGAAGACCGCGAAGTCTTCACCTCCAAGGTCAAGGGCCTGCTGCTGTCCTGGACCGACTTCAAGGACTCCTTTCCGGCGATCGTGCGCGGAACCATGATCGGCTCGGCCCTGGGCATTCTGCCCGGCGGCGGCGCGCTGCTCGCTTCCTTCGCTTCCTACACGGTTGAAAAGAAGCTCGGCGGCAACCTGACCCCGAAGTTCGGCGAAGGCCAGATCCGCGGTGTTGCCGGCCCTGAGTCGGCCAACAACGCCGGCGCGCAAACCTCCTTCATCCCGCTGCTCACCCTGGGCATTCCGCCCAACGCGGTGATGGCGCTGATGGTCGGCGCGATGACCATCCACAACATCCAGCCGGGCCCGCAGGTGATGACCTCGAACCCCTCGCTGTTCTGGGGCATGATCGCCTCGATGTGGATCGGCAACCTGATGCTGGTGATCCTGAACCTGCCGCTGATCGGCATGTGGATCAAGCTGCTGACGGTGCCCTACCGCTTCCTGTTCCCGGCCATCGTGCTGTTCTGCGCCATTGGCGTGTACTCGACCAACAACAACACCTTCGACATCTGGATGGTGGGTATCTTCGGCGTCATCGGCTACCTCTTCGTCAAGCTGGGTTGCGAGCCCGCGCCGCTGCTGCTGGGCTTCATCCTGGGCCCCATGATGGAAGAAAACCTGCGCCGTGCGCTGCTGCTGTCGCGCGGCGACTGGAGCGTGTTCGT
>JAQGMJ010000026.1 GCA_028292405.1 Betaproteobacteria bacterium | reverse complement strand
GCGGCAGCTCGCCCGGGCGGCGTTCGCCGGCGGCGGACTGCGGCGGCTGCGTCGGCAAGGTGAGGGTGAACACGCTGCCCTGGCCGGGCGTGCTGGCCAGCGTGATGTCGCCGCCCAGCAGACGCGCCAGGTCGCGCGAAATCGTCAGGCCGAGACCGGTGCCGCCGAAGCGGCGGTGCGCGCTGCCGTCGACCTGCTGGAAGGCCTCGAACACCAGGCCCTGCTTGTCCGGCGCGATGCCGATGCCGGTGTCGCGCACCTCGAAGGCCACCGTGCCGGGGCCGGGGGCGAAACAGCGCAGCGTGACGCCGCCTTTTTCGGTGAACTTGACGGCGTTCGACAGCAGGTTTTTCAGCACCTGGCCCATGCGCTGGGCATCGGTTTCCATCGCCTGCGGCGCGCCGGCGTCGACCGCCAGTTCGAGCTTCAGGCCCTTTTGCCCGGCCAGCGGCTCGAAGGTCTGCGCCAGTTGCGCCACGTGATGGCGCAGGTCCACCGTCTCGCGCAGCATCTCGACCTTGCCGGCCTCGATTTTCGACAGGTCGAGAATGTCGTTGATCAGCACCAGCAGGTCGTTGCCGGCGGAGTAGATGGTCTGGGAGAACTTGACCTGCTCCGGCGTCAGGTTGCCGTCCTTGTTCTCCGCCAGCAGGCGCGCCAGGATCAGCGTCGAGTTCAGCGGGGTGCGCAACTCGTGGCTCATGTTGGCGAGGAACTGGCTCTTGTAGGTGGAGGCGCGTTCCAGCTCGTCGGCCTTTTGCGCCATCTCGCCCTGCGAGCGCTCCAGGTCGTCGCGCTGGTGTTCCAGCAACTGCGCCTGCTCTTCGAGCTGCGAATTGGTCTGCTCCAGTTCGGCCTGTTGCGACTCGAGCTGCACCTGCGAGGTTTTCAGCGCGCGGCCCTGTTCTTCCAGTTCTTCGTTGGAGACGCGCAACTCTTCCTGCTGCGCCTGCAGCTCCTCGGACTGGCGCTGGGTTTCTTCCAGCAGCTCCTGCAGGCGCTGGCGGTCTTTCTGGGTGCGGATGGCGATGGCGGCGACTTCCGAGACGCGGTCCAGCAGCTCGCGGTCGGTGGCGTCGAGCTTGCGGAAAAAGCCCAGCTCGACGGCGCCATAGACGACGCCGTTGGCCACCGCCGGCGCCACCAGCAATTCAACCGGCAGCGCGCGCCCGGTGGCCGAGCTGACCGGCAGGTAGTCGCTCGGTACTTGGGTGACATGCAGGGCACGGCGCTCGCGTGCCACCTGGCCCAGCAGGCCGTCGCCGGCGTGCAGGTGCGCATCGCGCGCTTCCGGCGGCAGGGCGTAGCCGGCGTAACGGCGCATGCGCCCGCCGCCGTCGTCCACATACAGCGCGCCGGTCTGCGCGCCGAGGAAATGCACCAGGAAGCTCAGTATCTTGTCGGCCAGCGCCTCGATCTTCTGCTCTCCCTGCACTGCTTGGGCGATGCCCATCTGCCCGGTGCGCAGCCAGGTTTCGCGCTCGCGCGCCTGGTAGTCGCGCGAGGTCATGACGGCGGCGCCGATGATCAGCACCAGCAGCAGCGCGCCGCCGCCGACGGTGGCGGCGTTGGTCAGCGAAGCGGCGTCCTGCGAGTCGCGCTGGCGGGTCTGCAGCAGTCCGCGCTCTTCGGCTTCGCCGGCCGCGATGGTGGTGCGAAAGCGCTCCATCAGTTCCTTGCCACGGTCGCTTTTCACCACCTCCATCGCGCCGGCGGCATCGCCCTTGCGGCGCAAGGTGATGGTTTCGGCCAGTTCATCCATTTTTTGCCGCGCAACAGTCTGCAGGCCTTCGGCCCGCTCGCGCTGGCGCGGGTTGTCGGCGATCAGCGCGCGCAGCCCGTTGAAAATGTCGTTCAGCCTGGCACGCGCGGCGATGTAAGGCTCGAGGTAGCGCTCTTCGCCGGTGAGCAGGAAGCCGCGCTGCCCGGTTTCGGCATCCTTCAGATTTGATAGCAGCATTTCGAACTGGCCGATCACCTCTTCGGTATGGGTGACCAGTTCGGTCGACGCGGTACTGTTTTGCAGCGAGCGAAAGGAAACGTAGGCGATCAGCAGTACCGCCAGCACGGCGACAATGAAGCCGGCGAGGATTTGTGGCGGCAACAGCGCGCGCGAACGGCTCCGCAGAGCGGCGGAGGCCGTCAATTCTTGTTGAGTCAAGGTTTTCCCCCTATTGATGCCATACCGGAATACCGTGACCGCCCGCTCAACCTACTGCATTGGCGCAACGGCAACGTCCGAATGTGCGTTTTACGCACGAGTTGATTCCTCTTTTTACCGGTTTGGCAAAATTTACACGCTCCGGGCAAAGCCATGCCCGAGAGCTGTTCCTCTCAAAATCGCGGCGGTGAAGCCGGCGCGCATGCGCGCATGGCTGTCTACTGCAAGCAGCGCGCCAAGTGGCTCGGCGTGCGTGGCGCGAGGGCCGGGCGAGCGAGACGCGAGCCGCTGCACCGGCTTTGAGGGGCGGGGCCGCCGCACGCGAGCGGCCCCGGCAGTGCCTTATTCGACAGTGATGTTCATCTCTTCGGCCAGCTTGCGGGTCTTGGCGATGTAGGCCTTGAGCATGGCGTCGAACTCCGCGGGAGTAGAGGTGACGGGTTCCGCTCCAATACCCAGGAGGCTGGCCTGCACTTCGGGCAGGGCGATGATGCGGGCGAATTCTCGGCTAAGTTTTTCGCGGATGGCGTCGGGCGTTTTCGCCGGCACCAGGGCGCCGAACCAGTCTTCGCTTTCGTAGCCAGGCAGGCCGGACTGCGCCACCGAGGGTACACCGGGGAGAAAACGCGCGCCCGCCGCCGAGCTGGAGGCGAGGATTAGGATGCGCCCCTCCTTGGCCAGCGGCAGGGCATTGGGGCCGGGCGAGAAAGCGTACTTGAGCCGGCCGCCCATCACTTCGGCGACTGCCTCCGGCGTGCCCTTGAAGGGAATGTGCACGGCCTTGAAGCCGCTCATCTTGGCGAACAGGGCGCCGTGCAGGTGCGCGGTGCTGCCGACGCCGGCGGAGCCGTAGTCCATGCCCTGCGGCGTGGCTTTGCCGAGCGCGATCAGTTCCTGGACATTTTTTACCCCAAGGGAAGGCGAGACGATCAGGAAACTCGGCGAACGTGCCTGCAGGCCGATGCCGGCGAGATCGCGGATCGGGTCGTAGCGCAGGTTGCGGTCGATGGCGGAGCGCACGCCGAAAGCGCTGGGCACGAACATTACGGTCTGGCCGTCGGGCGGGGAGGCCACCAGAACGGTGGCGCCGATCACCCCGCCGGCGCCGGCGCGGTTTTCCACCACCACCGGCACGTGCCAGGCGTCGCCGAGGTGCTTGCCGACCAGGCGGGCGACGATGTCGGTGGTGCCGCCGGCAGTGGCGGGGACGATGAAGCGGATCGGCCCGTTGGGGTAAGTCGCGACGCCTTGCGCATGGGCGTTGGCCGCCAGCAATCCACAACACGAAACACTCAGGGCAAAGCGGCACAAACGTCTGACGATGGACATAGCTATTGGCTTTCAGGAAAGACCCAATCGTTACGAGGGACCGTATTGTTCAAGCCGGCGCGCATGGCCTGCTCGACCTTGCGCGCCCACAGCCCTCACCCCGTCTCCCCACGCCCTACCGTCAGTGCGGCGCCGCGCTCCCCGCGCGGTGCTTGTGCTGCATTTACCCAAGCATGCTCCGCGCCTGTATCGGCGCGAGGCGCCGGCGTTTCTTCGCCGCGCGCCGTCTCTCTCGCGCTACGTGCCCGCCCTTGCTTCGCCCCGCGCTTGTTCCTGCGCGCCCACGGTGCGCTGCCAGTGCGCCAGCCAGCCGGCGTTGCCGCCCTGCTCTATCAATTCACGCAAGGCTACCGGCACCGGCTCGAAATCGGCGACACGGTTTTGCGTATGGTTCACCAGGTGCCCCTTAAGAAAATCCATTTCCAGGTCGTCGCCGGTCTCGCACATTTCCAGCACGCCGGGGCAGCGCGGCAGCACGCGCAGGCCCTCGGCGGTGGCGGCGCGGTAAGCCTGCATCGACATCGATTCGCACAAGAGGCCCAACCCCAGCGCCTGCATCGCGATATAGCCCGCGCCCTTTTGCCCCATGCCGAAGTTGCGCCCGGTGACGATGATGTCCCCGGGGCGGCTGCGGGTGTGAAAGCCGGGGTCGGTTTCTTCGAACAGGTGCGGCACCAGCACGGCGGGGTCGGTCTCGCGTGCGGTGATGTAGAAGGCCGGGATCACGCCGCCCGGGTGCGGCACGTCGTGGCCGAGCTTGTAGCAGCGCCCGCGCAAGGTCCAGTTGAATTCAGGCATAGGCCGTCTCCATCGCCAGCTTCAAGGCGGCGTCCTGGCTGACGCCGCGCGGGTCGGTAATCTTGCCGCTCAAGGCGGAAGCGGCCACCGTGGCCGGACTGCCCAGGAACAGGCGCGCGTCCTTCGGGCCGAAGCGGCCGGTGTTGTTGTTGGTGGAAGTCGAGATCGAGGTCTCGCCGCTGGCCAGGGGGCCGACCACGGCGTCGTTGCAGGGGCCGCAGCCGGCGGGCAGCACCATGGCGCCGGCGTCGACGAAGATCTGCATCAGGCCATCGGCGAGCATGCGCTTGGTCGAGCGCTCCGAACCCGGCACGATGAACAGGCGCACGCCTTCGGCCACCTTGCGGCCCTTGAGGAAGCTGGCGGCGCTGAGCATGTCTTCGTACATGCCGGAGCCGCAGGAGCCGATGAAGGCGTGGTCCACCGCCGTGCCGAGCGACTCGGCGATGTCGGCGGAGTTGCTGACGTTGCCGGGCAGCACGACTTGCGGCTCGATCCCGGAGAGGTCGATGGTCGCCACCGCGTCGTACTCGGCATCCGCATCCGAATACACCGGCTCGAAAGGCCGCTTCGCATGTTTGCGGCAATAGCCGAGGATGGCCCCGGACGGCGGCACGAACACGCCGGCCGCGCGCATCTCGGTGGCGGTGCTGCACAGGGCGACGCGGGCGCCGAAACCGAGCTGGTCCAGGTCGCCGCCGTATTCGAGAATGCGGTAGTCGAGGTCGAAGGCCAGGCGTTTGGCCTTGATTTCGCGCCCCATGTAAAAGCCGATGTCGCGCGCCTGCACGCCTTCCTGCAGTTTGCCGATGAGTTTGAGCTGCACCGTGCGCGGCACCGTCACCCAGGTGGTGCCGGTGCCGAGCACGCGCGAGATCTCGTTGCCTACGCGCATGCCAAAGGCGCCGACTGCGCCGGCATTGGTCGAGTGGGTGTCGTTGTCGAAATAGAACATGCCCGGCAGCACCAGGCCGCTTTCCATCGGAAAGATGTGGCCGTGGCCGCCCTGGCCGGCGTCGTAGAAATTCTTGATCTGCCAGGTCTGTGCGGTCTTGCGGTTGAAGGCGCCGCGCTCGGCGGCGCGCGCGCTGCCGTAGAGCACGTCGTGGTCGCTGACCATCAGCACCTTGTCCGGGTTGTGCACGCGGGCGATGCCGGCGGCGTCCATCTCGCGCTTGGCTTCTTTCACCAGGGCGTCGTGGATCATCACCATGTCCGGCTCCGGGTAAAGCAGGGTGCCGGCGCGTACGCCGCCGCGATGGGCGGGGTCGCGGCTGGTGCGGCCGAGGACTTTTTCTATCGCGGTGTAGCCCATCGCAACTCCGGAAACCTGAAATGACGCATCGATAGTAGCGACGCGGCTTTAATAAGTAAAATAGTGAAATACAATAACTCTATTGCAAATCGCTATATATCGCCCGTTTGTCCAAGGTGGCGCGTAGATGAACCTCAACCTGCACCAGCTCGAAGCCTTCGTGCGCGTCGCCCGCCTGGGAGGCTTTTCGCGCGCGGCCGGGCAAATCCACTTGTCGCAAGCGGGCTTGTCGATCCTGATCCGCAAGCTAGAGGAGCGCCTGAACCTGAAGCTGTTCGAGCGCACCACCCGCAGCGTGGCGCTGACCACCAGCGGCCGCGCGCTGCTGCCGATGGCCGAGCGCATGCTGGCCGACGCCCAGGCGATATTGAGTTACAGCGAAGACCTGGTGGAGCAGCGGCGCGGGCGCATCGTCTTCGCGGTGCCGCCACAATACGCCTCCACCGTGCTGCCGGCCGTGCTGGCCGAGTTCAACCGCGAGTTCCCTCGGGTGTCCGTGGTGTTCCGCGAATGCGTGAATCAGGAAATGGTCACGCGCGTCTATTCGCGCGACGTCGATTTCGGCCTGGGGTTTGGCGTGGAGGAAAGCAGCGAACTCGAATGCCGCCCGCTGGCGCGCGACTTCCTTTGCGTCGCCTGCCCGCCGGACCATCCGCTGGCGCAAAAAAAACGCGTGCGCTGGAGCGACCTGCCGGGCTACCCGCTGATCATCAACGCCCCCGGCAATGTCGCCCGCACCCTGGCGGAAAACGCCTTCGCCGCCATCGACGAAGTGCTCACGCCCGCCTATGAGACCAGCAACCACATCACCGCGCTTTCGCTGGCGGCGCAGTCGCTGGGGGTGGCGATCGTCTCCTCGAACCTGCAGGCGTTGGCGGCGTCGATGAACGTGACGGTGAAGACCATCCAGGGGCCGCTGATCGCGCGCTCGTTGCAAGCGGTGAAGCGCCGCGCGCATGAGCTCTCGGAGCCGGCAGAGGCGTTTTTGAAATTGTTCCAGGCGCGGCTGCAGAGCCTGTAGAAAACGGCCCTGCACCGCCCGGAGAATTTCGTTGCACGGTGCTCCCGCGCCGTGCAACGTGTGTGCGACCCCTGCGCCGCTTAAGCCTTGCGCAAGTCCTGGTCCTTGATCGGCAACTGGCGAATCCGCTTGCCCGTTGCCGCCGCGATCGCGTTGAGCACGGCGGGCGCAGCGACGAAAATCGTCGGCTCGCCCACCCCGCCCCAAAAGCCGCCGGAAGGCATGACGATGGCTTCGACCTTGGGCATTTCGTTGATGCGCATGACCCGGTAGGTGTCGAAGTTCTTTTGCTCGATGGCGCCGTCTTTCACCGTGCATTCGCCGAACAGCATGGCGGAGAGGCCGTAGGCAAAGGAACCGGCGATCTGGCGCTCGATCTGCGCCGGGTTGACCGCGTAGCCGCAGTCGGTGGCGGCGACGATGCGGTG
The DNA here is from genome assembly GCA_028292405.1 of Betaproteobacteria bacterium. Lineage (GTDB taxonomy): Bacteria > Pseudomonadota > Gammaproteobacteria > Burkholderiales > JAEUOS01 > JAQGMJ01. The sequence goes on along the minus strand of JAQGMJ010000026.1, from coordinate 72,150 downwards.
GATTTTCAGCGCGCCTTCCTTGCTCACCGACACTTCGGCACAGGCGGCGACATAGCTGCCGTAGCCCATGTGCTGCGACAGGCCGCGGAACACGCCTTCGGGCGCCGGCTTGCCCCAGCCGGCGCGCTCGGCGACGGCATTGAGTACGGCCAGATGCTTGGGGTGGTCCTTCAGCAGCTTGCGGCGGAATTCCAGCGGGTCCTGGTTTACGGACAGGGCCAGCTCGTCCATGAAGCTTTCGAGATACAGCGAGTTCTGGTTGTTGTTGACGCCGCGCCAGAAGTGCGGCGGGATGTGCGGGTTGCGCATCGCGTGGTCGATGAGCAGGTTCGGCACGGTGTAGCCAAACACGCCCTCGGCGCCAGCGGCGTTCAGGCCCTGGAAGGTGAAGGGGTCCTTGCCGTTGACCAGGTTGTGCGGCGCGACGAAGGCGATGATCGACTGGCCGGAAATGCGCATGTGCAGGCCGGTGAGGTTGTTGTTCTCGTCGAACGACCCCGTCATCTTGCACTGGGTGGTGGGGTGGTAGCGGCCGTGCGTCATGTCCTCTTCGCGCGACCAGATCAGCTTGACCGGCACGCCCGGCATCTGCTTGGCGATGCCGACGGCCTGGATCACGAAGTCGTGCGTGGTGCGCCGGCCGAAGCCGCCGCCCAGGGGCAGCTTGTGCACGTCGCACTTAGGCAAAGGATGGCCGGAGGATTCGGAGGTGGCGGCCAGAGCCACTTCGCCGTCCTGCGTCGCCGTCCACACTTCGCAACGGTCGGCGGTCCACAGCGCCGTGGCGTTCATCGGCTCCATGGTGGCGTGGTGCTGATAGGGGAAGGCGTAGACCGCTTCCACCTTTTTCACGCCCTTGGCGATCGCTGCCTTGGCGTCGCCGTTTTCGTTGCCGACGTAGGTGTTGGTGCTGGCGTCCAGGCCTTCCTTGAGGATGGCGGCGATGCTGGCGCTGCTGACATTGGCGTTCGGCCCCAGGTCCCAGTCGATGGTCACCGCATCGCACGCAACCTTGGCTTCCCACCAGTGGTCGGCGACCACGGCCACAGCCGACTTGCCGACCTGCACGACCTTTTTCACGCCGCGCATTTTCTCCGCCTTGGCGGCATCGAAGCTTTTCACCGTGCCGCCGAATACCGGGCAATCGCGGATTGCCGCGCACAGCATGCCGGGCAGCTTGACGTCGATGCTATAGGTGAGCGTGCCGTTGGTCTTCGGCGCCGTGTCCAGGCGCTTCAAGGGCTTGCCGGCGATCTTCCAGTCCTTGGAGTCCTTCAGCTTGACTTCTTTGGGCGGCTCGATCTTGGCGGCGGCCGCGGCCACCTTGCCATAGCTGATCTTGCGCCCCGAGGGACCGTGGGTGATGACGCTGCTTGCGGCGCTGCACTCGGCCACCGGCACCTTCCACTTCTCGGCGGCGGCCTGTACCAGCATCATGCGCGCGGTGGCGCCGCCCTGGCGCACGAATTCATTGGAGGCGCGGATGCCGCGGCTGCCGGCGGTGAAAAAGTCTTTCCACGGCCGGTTGCGCGCCAGGTTCTGTCCCGGCGTGGGAAACTCGGTGGTCACTTTCGCCCAATCGCAATCGAGCTCTTCGGCCACCAGTTGCGCCAGGCCGGTCATGGTGCCCTGGCCCATTTCGGAGCGGGCGATGCGGATCACCACGGTGTCGTCGGGCTTGATGAAGACCCAGGCGGTGACCTCATTGCCGGGCGTCTTGCCCAGCAGGGTGGTGTCGGACGAATAGTTGGCGCGCTCGGCGGCCTGCGCTTCGTTGCCGAAGGGCAGCACCATGCCGAGAGCAAGCCCGCCGGCGGCGGCGGAAGTGGAAACCAGGAAGGAGCGGCGTTCCGGGGAGGTAATGCGGGAAACGATATTGGTCATCATCGTCTCCTCAAGCGTTGCCCGCGGCGGCATGCACTGCCGCGCGGATCTGCTGGTAGGTGCCGCAGCGGCAGATGTTGGTAATGGCCGAGTCAATGTCGGCATCGGTAGGCTTGGGCTTGGTCTTGAGCAGCGCGGCGACGGCCATGATCATGCCGCTCTGGCAGTAGCCGCATTGCGGCACGTCGCCTTCGACCCACGCCTTTTGCACCGGGTGCATCTTGCCCTTGGGCGCCAGGCCCTCGATGGTCACCACCTTCTTGCCCACCGCCGCGACGGCGGGGTAGAGGCAGGAGCGCACCGGCTGGCCGTCGATGTGCACGGTGCAGGCGCCGCATTGCGCCACACCGCAGCCGTATTTGGTGCCGGTCAGGCCGATCCATTCGCGGATCGCCCACAGCAGTGGGGTATCGTCGGCCACGTCGATGTCGTGCGAGGTGCCGTTAACGTTGAGTCGGGTCACGAAAAGCCTCCTTATTGGAATTGATTGCAGCAGTGCCCGGCGCGTCGTGCCTCAGGCGTCGCGAGCGATTGCGCCGCACAGACTACTCCATTGCGGCGTTTTCGGCGACAGCGGGCGGCGGATTGCGCCAAAAGGAGCGCTTTTCAGGGCCTGTTCAGCCGCTGACATCCGCGCCGCGCGGATTAGCATTCTGCCTTGAAACCTCGCCGTCCACGCATCGACGGCCGCCGCCAATTTCCACCCTTGGGCCTCAATGCTAGCCGCCGCCATTCCCGACAACGACCGCGAGCGCCTGCGCACCCTGCACGGGCTGCTGGTCCTCGACACGCCGGCCGAAGAGCGCTTCGACCGCATCGTGCAGTTCGCCAAGGACGAGTTCGAGGTGCCGATCGCGCTGATCTCGCTGGTCGACGAAAAGCGCCAGTGGTTCAAGGCCCGCGACGGCCTGCAGGCCTGCGAGACCGACCGCGACGTGTCCTTTTGCGGCCACGCCATCCATAGCCCGAAGATCATGATGGTGGAAGACGCGCTGCGCGACCCGCGCTTCGCCGACAACCCGATGGTGACCGGCGCGCCCTTCGTGCGCTTTTACGCCGGCGCGCCGCTGATCATGCCCGGCGGCTTTGCCGTCGGCACCTTTTGCGTGATCGACACCCGTCCGCGCCGGCTCGACTCGCTGGAACTGGCGATCCTGGAGACCTTGCGCGACCTCGCCGTGCTGGAATTGAGCGGCGGAGAGTCGGCATGAGCGGCGCCGACCGTGGCCCCTCGTCGGGCGCGGCGGCGGCTGCCCAGCCGCCGGCCATGCTGCTGGTCGAGCCCAATTTCATGCTGCGCCGGACCATCGCGCTGACCGCGCGCAACATCGGCGTGGGCGAGATTCACGAATGCAGCAGTTACGAAGCGGCCGAGCGCACGCTTTCGACGCTGCGCTGCGACGGCGTTTTCATTGCCCTGAATGAAGAGCCGGGCGGCATGCGCCTGATCAGCCGCTTGCGCGAAGGCGCCACCGCCTGCGCCGCCGACGTCACCATCGCGGTGATGGCCGATCAATTCGACAAGGCGCGCGTCGACGCGCTGCTGGCGCAGGGTGTCGCGCGCATCCTGCTCAAGCCGATCAAGGTGCGGCACATCTTCGAAGCGGTGGCCGCCCTTTCAAGACGGGAACCCGCGGCGGCTCCGGCCACGGCCAACTGAGCGCAAACGCCGCGCGTACGCTTTGCGGCGCATCACGACATGCCGGCTGGCGCGTCCGCGCATCGGCGCGGGGCCGATGCGCGCATTTGCATTTGTAATTGTCTGTAAACGCGCTGTGTTTCACACAGCGAATCATCAACTGTCCCGCGTGCCCGCCTGTTTTTCTGTCGTGCGGCGGCGACAGAAATCCGCGCGCCGCTTCTAAGTGATTGAAGCGCCAGCACAATGAAACGATGACGGCGCGCAGCACAAGCAATGGGAACTTTGCCCATCAATGAACTTCCAAAGTCGCAATGGATTAAGGGTTGAGCGCAAGCATTGAACGCGCAGGCCGCGTTGCGGTGCCTGCCTTCATCCCTGGAATGTCGCCACGCGGCCAGCCGTATCCGCGCAACGTCGAGCCGGCCGTCGCGGCCTGTTCGCAAATTCACAGGAGTATTGATAATGCCGAATCTCCACCGCCGCGAAGCGCCATTCAATCCGCGCCTGAAGCGCGTCGCTTGCCTGCTCGCCGGTTGTGCCTTGTTCGCCGGCAGCGCCGCCAATGCGGCGCGTCACCCGCCGGCCGAGAGCGACTTCCGCCCCGACACGCCCTACAGCAAGGTGTTGCGCGGCGCTGGCGATTCGGTGTGCTGGAACGTCAAGCGCGCCTTTTTGTCGCAGGGCTACATCCTCGACCGCGGCTCCGATTCGGTGATCCTCACCGGCACCAAGGAATCGCAGAAAGACGACAAGACCAACATCACCATCCGCATGCAGACCACCTGCGTCGACAACAAGGACGGCAGCAGCACGGTGTTCGCCAGCGCGCAGCGCGAGGTGAGCGAGCTGCAGAAGGTGCGGCAGGGCGTATCGGCCGGCGTGAGCATCGCCACCGTGACGGTGCCGACCGGCTCGGAGAACGTGCTGCAGGTGATCCGCCGCGAAACGATTCAGGACCCGGTTTTCTACCAGGGGTTTTACGGGCTCGTAGAGGGCTATGTGGCAGGCGACAAGGGTTCGCATGCCGTCGACACCAGCGAAAAGGTCCACGACCACGTGGCCTCGGGCGACAAGGTGGTCCGCGAACGGGAACCGCGCGAGCAGGACGCTCGCGAGCGCGATCCCCGCGAGCCGAACGCCTATGAGCGCGACACCCGCGAGCGCAATGCCGCCGCGGACCGTGCGGCGCGCGAGGACAAGGCCACGGACCCGCCCGCAGGTGCAGGCGGCGGCGAGCCCCGCGTCGCAGGCGAGCAGGACCCTCGATGAGGTGCGCCGCCACCAAGCCACATTCGCAACGTAGTGGATGCGGCCCGGTGCGCGGCGTTGTTTGCAGCATAGTCAACCAAGGAGAAACATCATGATTCGATGTAACCAGTTCATGTATCGCAAAACCTTGCTTGCCGTCGCGCTGGGCGCGGCCACCGGCATGGCCTCGCCGGCGCTTTTTGCGCAGTCCGCGCAGGCCGATGGCCAGGCCGCCGCGCAAGCTTCGACGGACCCGGGCAACCGGGACGGCTTCCGCCGCGACCTGGGCGAGGTGCGGCGTGACCGCGCCGAGGTACGCCGCGACGGCGCCGAGGTACGCAGCGACCGGAAGGACCTGACCGGCGATCGCGCCGACCTGCGCCGCGACACCGCCGAAATCCGCAGCGACCGGCAGGATCTGACCAAGGATCGCGCCGAGCTCGGCCGCGACAATGCGGAGATCAAGTCCGACCAGGCGGCGATCCAGGCCGAGCGTAACGACATCTCGCACGACGTCGGCCAGACCTTCAAGCAGGACCAGGCGGTGCGCGCCGACAAGCGCGAGTTGCTGCAGGCGCAGACCCAGCTGCAGGCCGACCAGAAGGCCGGCAACGCATCGGCCATCGCCGCCGACCGCGCCGGCATCCGCCAAGACACCCGAGACCAGGCCCGCGACCAGGCCGCGCTGGCGCGGACCAATGCCGACATCCGCTCCGATAACGGCACCTTGTCGAAACAACAGGCCGAGCTGAAGAAGGACAACGCCGACCGCAGCAAGGACGTGGCCGACTTGCGCAGTGACCGCCGCGACCTGCGCGGCGACGCCGGCAGCCGGGCGAAGGACATGCACGACCTGCGCAGCGACCAGCGCGACCTGCATCGCGACACCGCCGAGCGCCGCGGCGACGTCCGCGACCTGCGCAGCGACCGCCGCGACTTGCACCAGGACCGGCCCACGCTTACCGCCGATGCCCGCGATACGCATGGCGGCATGCATGGCAACGACGCGCATGGCGCCGACGTGCGCAACAACGCCATGCATAACGACGCACATGATGCCCACGTCGACCGCGTTGCCGCGACCCATGCAAGCGCCAGTACCCAGGCGCAAGCCGGCGTCAGCGTGAAAAAGTAGGGTGCACGTAAGCAGTTGAAACCACCCTCATACCGTTTACCCCCGGCCTCCCGGCACTCGCGTGCCGGGAGGCCTTTGCATTGGCGCGCGGCGCCAGACACCCGGCCGAAGGCCTACAATAAGCACGCAACCGGAGACTGACATGACCTCTCAGCAAACCCTCAAGCCGGCGCGCGAACTGGCCGAAAGCAACGGCGCCCACTACCCCAACGAAAGCGCCGAATACCGGCGCGCTCGCAACGCCCTGCTGGCCGAGGAGATCGAACTGCGGCGCCAGATCGAACGCGTCGCCGCAATGCGCCGCGCCCTGCCGCCCGGCGGCGAAGTGCGCAAGGACTACCGCTTCGAAGGCGAGGGCGGTCCCGCCGGTTTCGCCGAGCTGTTCGGCGACAAGCAATCGCTGGTGGTCTACAGCTACATGTACGGCCCGCAGCGCCAGCGCCCCTGCCCGATGTGCACCTCGCTGCTCTCCGCCTGGGACGGTGAAGCGCTGGACGTTGCCCAGCGCGTCTCGCTGGTCGCGGTGGCGCGCTCGCCGATCGAACGCCTGTCAGCATTCAAGCAGGAACGCGGCTGGCGCCATCTGCGCCTCTACTCGGATACGAGCGGCGACTACACCCGCGACTACGTCAGCGCGGAAGATGCCGACATGCCGGCCCTTAACGTGTTCACCCGGCGCGACGGCGCCATCCGCCACTTCTGGAGCGGCGAAATGGGCGGCACCACCGCCGACCCCGGCCAGGACCCGCGCGGCGCGCCCGACCTGATGCCGCTATGGACCATCCTCGACAGCACGCCCGAAGGGCGCGGCGCCGACTGGTACCCGAAGCTCAGCTACGCAAAGTAGGGCCGCCGCCGGGCGCTCCCCGGCAAATCCGGTTCAATGCAGAAGACGTTGGCAGCTCCACCGCGAGGGTGGCCCGACTGTTGGTTTCGGGTTGTGAAGCGGGGATGCTGCGCGCTGCGATGGCAAGCGCGCATTTCGCTCTCTCCGTACTGGATCGGCGGTCGGTATAGCCGGCCTCCGTCTTCAGCCGCCCGCCTCAACAGCAAACCCCGCCCGTATACACCGCGCCATTTCATCTAGCGCCGCACTGGCGCCCCGCGTCGGCGCGCACAGGCTGATCTGGAACGGCAGCAGCGGCGGCAGCGCAGCCTCACGCCCAAGCGCCTGCAGGCCCTCGGGTACCAGGGAGGCGAGCGCCGCCGACACCGCGAGGTCGGCCCTGACGGTGGCGACGTTGGTCTCGAAATTGCCGTTCTCGTACATCGTGCGCCATTCCATGCCGCGCCCGCGCAGCGCTTCAATCACCATCGGCCGGAAGGCGCAGGTGCGGTCCACCATCGACAGCGGCAAGGGTCTCTTGAGATGCGCGGCGCCGCCAGGCGCGCCGATCCACACAACCTCTTCCTTGCGCAGCATCTCGCCCCGGGCCTGCGCCTGCGGTTCCTCCAGCACGGCCAGGTCGAGCGAGCCTGCGGCATAGGCGTCGGACAGCGTCGGCGAAGTGGCGCAGGTCATCAGCACCTCCACATCCGGCCGCGCCTGCGCAAATGCCTTCAATATCGGCATGAACACCCGGCCCACCAAGTCTTGCGGCAAGCCCAGACGCAGTTGTCCGCCGGAAGGCAGCGGGCGCATTTCGCGCAGCAGTTCGTCGTTCACCGCCAGCAGGTGCCGCGCCTTGGCGAGCAAGCGCTCCCCCGCCTCGCTCAGGCGCAGGCGCGGGCCGCGCTCGAACAGGCTGGCGCCGCACTGCTCTTCCAGGCGGCGGATGTGCTGGCTGATCGCGCCCTGCGTCAGATGCAGGCGGCCCGCTGCCGCCGTCATGCTGCCGTGCTCGGCGACGGCGACAAAACTGCGGATCACGCTGATGTCCAGATTCTGGCTCACGACCCATTACGCCCGCTAAAGCCCGCCATTATGGAACATCGCTTTCCCGCACCAACCCCGGCCCCTATAGTAGCCCAACGATAAACACCGCCGTCACCGGCTCTCGCCGCATGCTCCGCAAAACAGGAATCCGCTCGCTGCTGCTCTGCTGTCTCGCCGGCTTGACCCGCGCCGCGCCCGCGCCGCCCGCCGACCTGACCGTGCTCAGTGTCCCCGCCGTCCGGGCCGCCCTCGAACGGCTCGCCCCGGCTTACGAAAAATCCGCCGGCCACAAACTCCATCTCACCTTCGCCCCTGCCGCCGAGCTGCAACAGCGCATCGCCGCCGGCGCCCGCTTCGACGTTGCCCTCCTCCCCGCGCCCCTCGTCACCACGCTCACGCACCCGCCCCTGCTGCGCGAACCGCGCGACCTCGCCCGCGCCGGCATGGGCATCGCGATGCGCAGCGGCACTACACAGCCTGCTCCGCGCAACGCCGCCCAACTGCGCGAGTTGCTGCTGCGCACCGGCCCGGTCGCAATGGCGCGCGCAGGCGCATGCGGCGAGCGCTTCCTGCTGCTGCTGGAAAACCTCGGCGTCGCCGAGCAGATCGCGCCCAAGCTGGTGGACACCCGGGATGCGTCCATCGACCTGCTCGCCGCCGGCCGCGCCGACCTCGCCATTGCACCGATCGGCGAAATCACCGGGCGCGCGGACGTCGCGCTGCTCGCGCCCTGGCCCCTGGAGGTGCAGTGCTACCAGACGATGGCGGGCGCCGTTTCCGTCCACAGCCGCCAGCGTGGCGCCGCGCGCGCCTTCCTGCATTTCATCGCCACGGAGGCGGACGCCGGTGCGCTGCGCGAGCGTGGGCAAGAGCCGCTGGCCGAGCGGAGCCGTTAAGCGCGGCCGGTCCGCCAAAAGCGGCCGTCATCGGCGCTGCCCGCCTTGCGGCGCCCGCTCAGCCGCCGTGGGCGACCGCCTGGTTGCGCCCCTTTTCCTTGGCGCGGTACAGGGCCTCGTCTGCCCGCTGGATCAACTCTTCAGGCATCGACTCTGCAGCCGGAACCAGGGTGGCGATCCCCTGGCTCAGGGTGACCAGCGGGCCGACGGACGACTGCGCATGCGCGATCGCCAGCGCGCCGATGGCCGCCGCCAGCGTGGCCGCGACCCGGCGCGCACCGTCGGCGCCGGTGTCCGGCAACACCAGCGTGAACTCCTCGCCGCCATAGCGCGCGGCCAGGTCGGCCGGACGGCGGCAGGAGGACTGCAGCGACCCGGCGATGCGCTTGAGGCAGTCGTCCCCGGCCTGGTGTCCGTACTCGTCGTTGTACTTCTTGAAAAAATCGACGTCCACCATGATCAGCGAAATCGCCTCTTCGGTGCGCGCGGCGCGGCGCATCTCGGTGGACAGAAAGGCATCCAGATAGCGCCGGTTGGCCAGGCCAGTCAGCCCGTCCTGGCGCGATAGCATTTCCAGCTGCCGGTTGCTGGCGGCCAGTTCGTGCGTGGTTTCCAGCAGGCGCCTGCGCATGGTTTCGAGCCGGTGCATGGCGCGGATTTTCGCGCTCAGCACCACCGCGCTGGCCGGCTTCACCAGATAATCGTCGCCCCCCGCCTCGATGGCGCGCTCCAGGTCCTGGTCCTCTTCCCCGCAACTGAGGAAAATGATCGGCACCCAGTCCGCCTCGCCGCCGCTGCGCAAATGGCGCGCGGTGGCATAGCCGTCCATCACCGGCATCTGCACGTCGATCAGCACCAGTTCCGGCCGCTGTGCCTTCCACACCGACAGCGCGCGCTCGCCGTCGGCGGCCTCGACCACCTCATGGCCCATCGGCTCCAGCATCCTGCGCAAACCGGCGCGGACGGTCGGTGAATCATCGACCACGAGTATTCGCATGGCTGTCTCTCGAAAGCGCCCGGGAAAAGCCGGGCCTTGTCTCTCTATCGAAGCCGCCTTGAACGGGCGCACGACGGCCGATGCGTGGATGGCCTGGCACCTGCCAGCGGATTGCAGCCGTACCGCCAGCAGCGACCAAGGCTGGGATTATAGGGCTGTCCGCGATCCGGGGACGCCGGGAAAGACGGCCGCCGCTTTTGCGGTTCGCAGGGCGCGCGGCGCATTTGTTGTAACCCACGGCGGACGCGGATTTGCTAGACTGTGTTTTCCAACCCAGTCCGATTTCAGCCCATGCAGGCCCTATTGGTAGGCGGACCCTTACACGGCAAGCGCATCCTTCTGGATGACGACGACACGCGCGCCGTCGCGGGCGCGGATGCGCAGGGCGTGGAGCACGTTTACGTGCGGCGCAGCGGGCATGCGCAGTTCGGCAGCGAGGTGGCGCTGTTCGTCGATGGACGGCCGACCTATGAGCAGGTGGTGGACGCCATCACCCGCTCCGACCTGACGCAGACGGCCAAGCTGCGGGTGCTCGGGCCGGACAACGATCCGGCCATTTGAACGAGCCGGGCACCTGAGCAGCCGGCGCCGCGTCAAAACCGCCTGCGGATGCGAGTCCTTCATACATAATTGGTGCGCCCGGTGCGAGTCGAACGCACGACCCTTGGCTTCGGAGGCCAATACTCTATCCACTGAGCTACGGGCGCGGTGGCATGGGCTTTTGGCCGTACCTGCCGCGGCCAAGCCTGAAATCCGGCGCTGGCGCGCTCCGGACTCATGCATGGGCTGCATTATAGCCGGTAGAGGCGCGAAACGGCTCGTATACGGTTCCGGCAGCGCAACATTAGCGCTATAATTTGGGGTTTGGTTCATGCGCAAATCGCTTGCGCGGGGACGCAGCGTGCATTTTCGTTGCGCTTTCGTGGTGATTGAGCGGGGATTTGATGCCACCGACCACCCAGCAGCACCCGCTTCGCATCAGCCTTACCTCTACAGCCATACCTAAGCACCTACAGGACGCCGGAAAAAAATGAGCGACGATCACGACGGGCACTCATCGCCGATTAAGACTCCCAAGCAGTTGATCACCGTGGTTGTATTGGCGTTTGTGGTGCCGATCGCCATGATCGTGCTGCTGGTCAACTACGTCACCGGCGGCAAGCATGGTGAAGACCCTGCCGGGGTGACCATCGAGCAGAAGGCGGTGGACGCGCGCATCGCGCCGGTCGCCGCCTACAACCTGAAGGACCCGAGCGCGCCCAAGGTCTACCTGACCGGCGAGCAGCTGTTCACCCAGGTGTGCGCCGCCTGCCACGCCACCGGCGCGGCCGGCGCGCCGAAGATGGGCGACAAGGCCGCTTGGGGCCCGCGCATCGGCCAGGGTCTGGAAGGCCTGTTCGCCAGCGTCGCCAAGGGCAAGGGCGCAATGCCGCCGCGCGCCGGCACCTTGCCGGACGACGTCAGCGACTATGAGCTGCACCGCGCCATCGTCTACATGGCGAACGCCAGCGGCGCGAGCCTGCAGGAGCCTGCCGCTCCTCCGGCGACTGTCGCCGCCGCCCCGGCCGCCGCTGGTGCTGCCGCTCCAGCCGCCGCTGCCGCCACCCCGGCAGTGGTGATCCCGCCGCCGCCTGCTGCCGCAGCCGCGGCGCCGGCCACGGCAGATGCCGGCAAGGTGCTGTACGAGAAGACCTGCCAGATGTGCCACGCCACCGGCCTCGCCGGCGCGCCGAAGTTCGGCGACAAGGCCGCCTGGGCGCCGCACATCGCCAAGGGCATCGCCACCCTGTACCAGAGCGCGAAGACCGGCACCCCCAAAGGCATGCCGCCCAAGGGCACCGCAATGGACGCCTCCGATGCCGACCTGAAGGCAGCGGTCGACTACATGGTGAATGCATCGAAATAGGCATCATGCTGCAAACGAAAACGGCGCCCGCGGGCGCCGTTTTTTATTGCCATGCGTCCGTTGTCATGCGTCGCTTTCGTCCTTGGGTCCGGACGCCGGCGCTTTTGCCCGTCAGATCTCCAGCGGATCGACCTCGACATGCCACCTCACGCTGCGCGGCGCATTCGCGTATAGCCACGGTACCCAGCGCGACAGGAAGGCCTGCAGCGCCGGCCGCGAGGGCGACTCCGCCATCAATTGCGCGCGCTCGACGTTCATCAGGCGCGTCAGATTCATCGGCACCGGGTCATAGAGGGTGACGCCGCCCTGCTCGATGCCGCACTCGGCGGCCGCCTTGAGAAAGGCGAGCGCGGTATCGAGCTTGACCGCCTCGACCCGCAGCATGGCCTGGAAGGCGGCCGGCGGCAGGCCGGCGGCGCTGCGTTCGGCGAGGAGCGTTTTGGCGAAGCGGTCGTAGTCGGCGGCGATGACGGCTTGGAACAAGGGGTGGTCCGGCTTGCGGGTCTGGATCAGCACCTCACCCGGCTTCTCGGCACGCCCGGCGCGGCCGGCCACCTGCATCAGTTGCGCGAACAGGCGCTCGCTGGCGCGAAAGTCGGAAGAGAACAGCGCCGCATCCACATTCACCGCCGCCACCAGCGTCAGGTTTTTGAAGTCGTGGCCCTTGGCGAGCATTTGCGTGCCGACCAGTATGTCGACCTCGCCGCCATGCGCCTGGTTCAGCAGCGCCTCGGCCTCGCCCTTGCGCGAGGTGGAGTCGCGGTCGATGCGCAGCACGCGCGCGCCCGGGTAGGCTTCGGCGATGTGCGACTCCAGCCTTTGCGTGCCTTGGCCGTAGGCGCGAATGTCGATGTTGCCGCAGGTGGGGCAGGCCTCCGGCACCTTCTCCTCCCAGCCGCAGTGGTGGCACACCAGCTTGCCGCCGGTCTGCATGCCGCGGCGGCGGTGCAGCACCAGGTAGGAGGTGCAGCGCAAGCAAGCGCTCACCCAGGCGCAGGCGGGGCAGGAGAGCACGGGCGCGAAGCCGCGCCGGTTGAGGAACACCAGGCTTTGCTCGCCGCGCTCCAGGCGCGCCTGCACAGCCGCCCAGACGGGGGCGGCGACGCCGTTCTCGGCCGGAGTGACGTTGAGGTCAATCAGGCTGACCTTCGGCAGCATCGCGTCGGGCACCGCGCGACTGTTGATGGCCAGACGCGTATAGCGGCCGGACTGCGCGTGGGCATAACTCTCCAGCGCCGGCGTGGCCGAACCAAGCAGCACCGGCACGGCCTCGTTCTTGGCGCGGAAAACCGCGAGGTCGCGCGCCGAGTAGCGCATGCCTTCCTGCTGCTTGAACGAGGGGTCGTGCTCCTCGTCGACCACGATCAGCCCCAAACGCGGCATCGGCGTGAGGATGGCGAGACGCGTGCCGAGCACGATGTCGGCGCCGCCGGTGTGCGCCAGCAGCCAGTTGTGCAAGCGCTCGCTCTCGTTCAGGCCGCTGTGCAGCGCCACCACGCGGCTGGCGGGGAAGCGGGTGCGGAAGTGTTCCAGCAGGCGCGGCGTGAGGTTGATTTCCGGCACCAATATGAGCGCCTGCCGGCCGCGTTGGAGGGCCTGCGCGGCCACGTGCAGGTAGACCTCCGTCTTGCCGCTGCCGGTGACGCCGTGGAGCAGGAAGGGGGTATAGGGCGCGGCGGGTTGCTTGCCTTCGGCAGTCGCGAGGGCGGCGATCACCGCTGCAGCGGCGGCGGCCTGCTCCGGATTGAGCTGCGGCGCGTCGGCCACCACCAGCGCCGGCGCGGGCGCCTCGCCGATCAGCCCGGCAGCCCGCCACTCGGCCAGGTAGTGCAGGGCCTTGGGGCTGGCGCCGGCGAGGTCGCAGCCGAACTGCGGCGCCTGCGCCAAAGTGGCGGCGAGCATGGTCTTGACGCGTTCGCGCTTGGGATATTCGGGTGCGGCGCCGATCCATTGCAGGCGGGTCCAGAGCAGGGGGTCGAAGGCCTGCGCGGTCTTGAACTTTGCCGGCAAGGCAGCGAGGGCGGCGGCGCCCAGCGGGTGCTGGTAGTAGCCGGCGCAAAAGCGCAACAGCTCCAGCCAGGCCGGCGGCAACGGCGGCGTGTCGCGCAATATCTCGCGCACAGGCTTGATGCGGGCGGGATCGAACGTGCTTTCCGGCGTCGCCTCAAGCACCAGCCCAACGCTACTTTTGCGCCCGAAAGGCACAATCACCCGGCGCCCAAGACCAGCGCTGCCGTCAGCGCCCCAGTCGGCCATACCAGCCGAATAATCGAATAATTCCGGCAGTGGTAAGTCAAGTGCGACGCGGAAAAAGGCCATCAGGGAGGCTGAAAACGTACCTGTTACTTAAAGTAGAAGATGAACTGCCGAGGCTAAATTGCAGCCCTGTTTGAATCTTTAAATGTGTTCACAAAAGCTGTGGATAACTCTGTTGAAAACCGGCCATAAAGCGCTGCCAGCCCTTGATGAACAAGGAGTTATGTTTCGCAGCGCAAAAAATTTGCTGTAAAAAAGTCTTTATTTATCAAATAATTAGCTTATACATCAAAAACGCGACGATGCGGCGACGCAACGTAAACCTGTAGAGTCCTTTTTGTGCATAAGTCAAGCCCTGAATTCGCTTTTTTTATCATGTGTGGGCTACGCCCGTCATGGTTTGCGGCCAGACCAGCCCCAAAAGAATTTGTAACAAAGCAGTGAAAACCGCCACTGGCGCCAATCCGGCAAAATCCGGGCTTGTGTGCTTCCCTTACTTGGCGGCTATGCCGGCGGCATCAGTTAGCCATGGTATGCCGGGCTTAATTCATGCACTGCCTTGACCAAGGCGGCGGCATGCTCGGGCGGAGTGAACTGTGAAATGCCGTGGCCGAGGTTGAACACATGCCCCGCGCCCTTGCCGTATGAGGCCAGCACCTGCCCGACCTCGGCGCGTATCGCTTCCGGCCCGGCGAACAACACCGTCGGATCGAGGTTGCCCTGCAGCGCCACCTTGGCGCCGACGCGCGCGCGCGCCTGCGAAAGTTCGATGGTCCAGTCCACGCCTACCGCATCACAGCCGCAGGCAGCGATGTCTTCCAGCCACAGCCCGCCGCCCTTGGTGAAAACGATCACCGGCACCCGCCGCCCCTCGTTCTCGCGCTTGAGCAGCGCCACCACCTGGGTGATATAAGCGAGCGAAAACTTCTTGTACGCCGCCGCCGAAAGTGCGCCGCCCCAGGTGTCGAAAATCATCACGGCCTGGGCGCCGGCCTCGATCTGCGCGTTGAGATAGGCCGCCACTGCGCGCGCGTTGGTGTCGAGGATGCGATGCATCAGGTCGGGCCGCTGATAGGCCATCGCCTTGACGGTGTGGTGGTCGCTGCTGCCGCCGCCCTCGACCATGTAGCAGGCGAGAGTCCACGGGCTGCCGGAAAAGCCGATCAGCGGCACCCGGCCATTCAAGGCGCGGCGGATCTGCGATACCGCATCAGTCACGTAGCGCAGCGTCGCGCCGATGTCCGGCACCGCCAGCTTCGCCACCGCGGCCTCGTCGCGCACGGTGCGCTCGAACTTCGGCCCCTCGCCCTCGGCGAAATACAGGCCCAGGCCCATGGCGTCGGGGATGGTGAGGATGTCGGAAAACAGGATCGCCGCATCCAGCGGAAAGCGCTCCAGAGGTTGCAGCGTCACTTCTGTGGCCGCACTCGGGTTCTTGCACAGATTGAGGAAGGAACCGGCCTGCTTGCGCGTGGCGTTGTACTCGGGCAGGTAGCGGCCCGCCTGGCGCATCAGCCACACCGGCGTGTAATCGGTCGGCTGGCGCATGAGGGCGCGCAGGAAGGTATCGTTTTGCAGCGTGGTCACTTCGTTCTTGATCTTTGCAATCTACAAATTTTTCTTGGGAGGTCTCTCCCCTTGAAGGGGAGGACGCCCTTCGGCGATACTTTTCCGCCTGCTAATTATTTCTTCACCACCGCATGCCCGCCGAACCCCTGGCGCATTTTCGCCAGCAGCTTGTTGGCAAAGTCGTTCTTGCCCTGGCTGGCGAAGCGCATCATCAGCGCCAGGCTCATCACCGGGGCCGGCACGCCGAGGTCGATGGCCTCCACCGCGGTCCAGCGGCCTTCGCCGGAATCGGCCACCACCGGCTCGATGGCGTCGATGCCCTTGGGGTCGGCCAGCGCTTCGGCGGTGAGGTCGAGCAGCCAGGAGCGCACTACCGAGCTGTGGCGCCACAGTTCGCCGATGCCCGCGAGATCGAGATCGAATTCCTTTTTCGCGCCCATCACCGCGAAGCCTTCGGCCAGTGCCTGCATCATGCCGTACTCGATGCCGTTGTGGACCATCTTGACGAAGTGCCCCGAGCCTGCCGGGCCGCTGTGCAGCCAGCCGGTGTCGGGGGTGGGCGCAAGAATGCGCAGATAGGGTTTGACGCGATCCATCGCATCGTCATCACCCCCGGCCATGATGCAGTAACCATTCGCCAGTCCATGCACGCCGCCGGAGACGCCGGCATCGACAAAATGCAGGCCGTTGCGCTTGAGGGTGGCGGCGCGGCGCATCGAGTCCTTGTACATGCTGTTGCCGCCGTCAACCAGCACGTCGCCTTCCGACAGCAGGCTTTGCATCTGCGAAATCGCGCCCTCGGTGATGTCGCCCGAGGGCAGCATGATCCACACCACGCGCGGCGACTGCGTCTTTTCCACCAGGTCGGCCAGCGAGGTGGCGGCCTGGCCGCCGATTCCCTTCGCCACGGCGGCGGTGGTTTCCGGGTTCTGGTCGTAAACCGCGGCGCGCACGCCGCCCAATGCCAGGCGCCGCGCCATGTTGGCGCCCATGCGCCCGAGACCGATCAGTGCAAACGAAGTCATGGCATTTCACCTCTGCGAAATTAAGCGCTATTCTACCGCGCAGGCAGATTGGACTTCGCCCATGCCGCGCGGTTCAGCCCAAAATCGAGACAACACCATGAAACCAGTTATCGGCCTGATCGGCCCCGGCGCGATGGGCCTGGGGATTACCCGCGCCCTGCGGCGCCACGGCTTCACCGTGCACGTGCGCGACATCAACCCGGAGCGCAACGCGCTGGCCCAGGCCGCCGGCGCCATCGTCGAACCCACCGCCGCCGCCGTGGCCAGGCGGGCGCGCATTGTCATCACCGTGGTGGTTGACGGCGCGCAGACCGACGAAGTGTGCCTCGGCGCGGGCGGCATCGTCGAGACCCTGCCCAAAGGCGGCGTGGTGATGATGTGCTCCACCGTCGCGCCTTCCTACACCGCCGGCCTCGCCCAACGCCTGGCCGAATACGGCATCCTAACGCTGGACGCACCGATCTCCGGCGGCCCGGCGAGAGCGGAAGCCGGCACCATGAGCATGATGATCGCCGGCGGCAAGGAGGCGCTGGACCTTTGCGCCGGCGTGCTGCCCGCCATGTCCGACAAGCGCTTTGTCGTCGGCGATACGCCGGGCCAGGGCGGCACCATGAAGCTGGTGAACAACCTGCTGGCCGGCATTCACAATGTCGCCGCCGCCGAGGCGCTGGCGCTGGGGCTGAAGGCCGGGCTGGACCCGCACAAGGTGTTCGACGTGGTGATGGCCAGTTCCGGCGGCAGCTGGATGTTCGGCGACCGCGTCCGCCGCCTGATCGACGGCGACAAGCAGGTGGCCGCCGCCATGCCGATACTGACCAAGGACGTCGGTCTGGCGCTGGACCTGGGGCGCGGCCTGCAATCGCCGTTGCCGCTAGGGGCGGCGGCGCACCAGATATTTCTGGCGGCACTGGCGCACGGCCACGCCGGTGAAGACGACAATGCGGTGTTCCGCGTCTACCAGGCACTCACCGGCGTCGAGTTGCCCTGAAGTAAACATCAACAAATTACCCGTCCGGGGAGGACGAGCATGCAAGCGCAACTGATCGAAGGCGACCTGCTCGACCAGCAGGTGGACCTAATCGTCAACGCCTGGAACCGCAACATTATCCCCTGGTGGCTGCTGATCCCGCAGGGTGTGTCAGGCGCGATCAAAAAGCGCGGCGGGATACAGCCTTTCATCGAGGTCGCGCGCGCCGGCGCCATGCCGCTGGGCAGCGCGGTGCTCACCGCTGCCGGGCGCCTGCCCTACAAAGGCATCATCCACGTCGCCGGCATCAACATGTTCTGGGTCGCGACGCAGACCTCGATCCAGCGCTCGACGGTGTCGGCGATGCAGATCGTGGAGCGCGAAAAATTCGCCTCGGTGGCTTTCCCGATCATCGGCGGGGGTACGGGCGGGGCCGGCGAGGCGCGCGCGCTGGCGTGGATGCAGGAGGCGCTGGCACCGCTGGAGTCGAAGGCGGCGGTGAGCATCGTGCGCTTCCGGCGCCGCCGTTAGGCGATTCTCAGTCTTTGTCGCCGACCTTGCGCAGCCGGTATTCGTCGAAGGAAATCGCCAGGCGTCCGCCGGGCGCGGCGATCATCCGCGTCGGCGCTTGGCTATGGCCTTGCGGAATCATCCAGGTGAGGACGAAGCCGCGCACCGGCACCGACACCGGCATGGTGCTGAAGGTGTTGGGGGCGGAACGCGCCAGTTCGGCATCGTCGAGCGAGCGGCTGGTCACCACCACGTAGCGCTCGCCGTGGTCCGCGCTGTTGATGAACACCACCGCATGCAGTCCGTCGGGTCCCTCGCGGCCGCCGGAGCGATAGTCGAAGCGCACCGGCGCCTGCACCGCCAGCGGGCGGCGCTCGGCGTCGAGGAACACCAGTTGCGGATAGAGGATCGCCGGATCGGCCGGCGTGCCCTGGCGAAAACTGGTGAGGGTGATGGAATAGGGCTTGCCGATGTCCGGCAGGACATAGCCGCGCACGTAGCGGCGCGTCTTGCCGTCGTCCAGCACCTGTGATTTGTCGTCCAGCAACAGCTCCTGGCGCACGCCCAATGCGGGCGGCGCGAAAGCGATCGCCGGCCAGGCGCTGATCACCGTTGCATCGGCGTGTTGCAGCGTGCTGCGCCCGTTCTCGACCAGCTTGGAGCCGGGCGTGACGCAGCCCGCCAGCAGCGCGCTGCAAAGCAAGGCGCCAGCGCAGCGGCCCGGCACGGTACGGCGCCTCATTGCGGCTTGAGGACGGTTTCCTGCGGCTGCGCACCGGCAGCCGGTGCGGATGGCGCCGCGGGTTGCGACACCGGCTGCAAGGTCGCCGGCCGGGTGCCGGTGGCCGGCGTCGCGAGCAGCGGCGGCGCGACGTAGCCTTCGGGCGCGAGATCGCGGCCGACCTGCCGCGCGATCAGGGGGATGCCGTAGCGCATGCCTTCAAGCGCCCGGTCAGGATCGGCCATCAGGGCGCTGAAGTTGCCGAAGTTGTATTTGCCTTCGGCGGTGAGGTTGATCGACTGGCCAACGCGCATTTCGTAGCCGTAGTTGATCAGCTCCTGATAAGCGATTTCCTTGCTTTGGCGCCGCACCACCCGCACCAGCGCGCGCATGGCGGGCACGTAGTCGGCCGTCGGCGAGGAGGTGAAATAGCCGCTCCAGTTCAGCACCACATCGATATAGGCGTCGGGCGCGGCGTCGAGCCCGTCGTAGGACTTGAGTATCTCCGGCTTGGGCCGCGCCACCTCCAGCACGCTCACCTCGTAGCCGCAGGCACGCAGCTCCTCGGCCAGCTTCGCGGTGAACTCCGCGCCGGGGTCGAAGTTGAAGGTCTTCATCTTGGTGGTGAAGTCACCGGTTTTCGACGACATGTCGGCAGCGGCGATCAGACCGCCGATCAGGCCGAAGGCCATGCCCGGATGGCCGAAATTCTGCACTACGAATTCCTTGATCACCGGCGGCTTGAGAATCGCAACCCTCTTGATGTCCTGGTTGGCCGCGCGGTTATAGGCCTGCTTGGGCACATTCGCGCAGCCTCCGAGCGCGAACAATGCCAATACGACGAGCCATGCAAGGCTTTTTCTTGCTATTGTCATAAGCGATTCCCCAGTTATTCGCGCTTTTTTATTCTGAGCGCGCGCAATTCCACTTTGCCGCAAGGCAACGGAAAAATCAATCAGGGAAAACTTAGAAAGCGTTAATGAAAAGCCCCGCGCTGCCTGAAGGCAGCGCGGGGCTTTTCCTTGCGCAACTCGCCGGTCAGACCGGCGCGCAACGACTAGCGGCGGTCATGGTCGCGGTGGTCGCGATCGCGATCGTGGTCGCGGTAGTACTCGTTGCGGTGCGGGTCGCCATGCTCGCGATAGTGCGGGGCGTAGCGATTGCGATACCAGTCGTCACGGACGAAATACACCGGCTGGCCGCAGGCGCTGTAGGCGGCGCAATGGCGGCCCCAGTCGCGCTCGTAGCCGGGCGGCACGCGCAGGTAGATCGGCGCGCGCTGGCCATACATCGGCTGGCCGACGATCACCGGCTGGGTGTTGATCACTTCAGGCGGGGGCGCGCCGCCGCTAAGGTCGATGCGGCCGAAAAAGCCGGGTTCGCCGATGCTCACCGAAACGGCGGCCATGGCAGGCGCGGCGGAAAAAGCGGCAATACCGAGGGTAGCGGCAAGTAGCAAGCGTTTCATGTCGAATCCTTTCCTTTATTTATATCGTTTGGCGACAAGTGCTGCCGGATTATTACTGCTGCAATCCGGGCTGTATGTAGGTGAAAACTTACATGCAGCACTCTGGGCGCGGCGCTATTTTGCCTGACCCGCTTTCGAACATTCGAAAGCGCCTGTCCGATTAACGCTAAGTCTGCCCAGGCGGACGACCTGACGCTCGCATTAAAAGGTAAGCGTCGGTAACAAATCGTAAGCATCGAATGTGACGTTGCGTTATTTGGCATTTTTCGCGCGGCTGCCCGATTGCTGCACCGCACGCGCTTGCGCCACGCGGGCCTGTTCGCGGCGGCGGCACGGGCGGCAGCGCACTGCCACGGTCCAGAGGTCGCCGCGCGCGCTTTGGTACCACCACTTCTGCTGGTGCGCGCTCCAGACTTCCTGCTTGCCGCAATCCTTGCAGGCAAAAGGGAAGTCGAGATAGTGGCCGCGTACCACGAAATCCGGCGTGCCGTAGCTATGGTTGGGGCCAAGCAATGCCGGATTGACGCGCACGCGCCGTTGCGCGGCGGCCTCAAGCGCGGCGCGGTGCGCCGCCGCATCGATGCTGCGCTGGCGATTGCTTTTGCTCTTGTCCTTGACCTTGCTTTTCATCGAAGGGTTTCTCCTCCAGTGGAACGTCACGCACCTTTCGAGTTCGACAGGCGCACCGATGGAAATTCTAATCCCGCCGGCGCAATAACAGTTTTCACCCGCGCGGCGCATCGCTATACTCCTTCGCACAAGCGGCCGCCGATTCCTGCAACAGCGTTCACGTGCGGCGCATCGAACAACGAGGAGACAATTGATGAGCAACGACGTTTGCGCCACCCCCGGCTGCATTGATCCCGCCTGCCTGACCGCCGCGCCGCAGGTGAGCGCCGAGCCCTACTTCGGCCGCCGCGACTTTTTGAAGCAGGCCCTGGGCGCGGGCGCCGGCCTCATGAGCCTCTCCGTGTTGGGCGGCTGCGCCACCACTTCAGTGGGCAGCGGGCCGGTGGATACGGTGATCATCAACGCCAAGATCTCCGTCATGGACAAGCGCAACCGCCGCGTCTCGGCTATCGCCATCCGTGGCGAGACCATTGCCGCCATCGGCAGCGACGCCGAGATGATGGCGCTGAAAGGCGCCGACACCAAAGTGATCGACGCCGGCGGCCGCACCATCGTGCCGGGCCTGAACGACGCGCATACCCACTTCATCCGCGGCGGCCTCACTTACTCGATGGAAGTGCGCTGGGACGGCGTGCCTTCGCTGGCCGACGCCATGCGCATGCTGCAAACCCAGGCCGCGCGCACCCCGGCGCCACACTGGGTGCAGGTGATCGGCGGCTTTTCCGCCGCGCAGTTCGCCGAGAAGCGCCTGCCGACCCTGGCCGAAATCAACGCCGCCACCGGCGACACGCCGGCGATGATCATGCACATGTACGACCGCACGCAGATCAACCGCGCCGGCCTGCGCGTACTCGGCTGGACCCGCGACACGCCCAACCCCTTCGGCGGCGTGATCGAGAAGGACGGCAACGGCAACCCCACCGGCCTGCTCACCGCGACCATCGGCCTGCCGGCATTGGTGAACACCTGGCTCAAGGTGCCGCGCCTTTCTCCCGCTGACCAGATGCTCTCCACCCGCTTGTTCATGCGCGAGCACAACCGCCTGGGCATCACCAGCGTGATCGACGCCGGCGGAGGCGGGCAGAACTACCCGGACAACTACGCGGCCATCGCGCAGCTGGCGAAAGAAAAGCAGATGACCGTGCGCATCGGCTACGAACTCTTCGCGCAAGCCGGCGGCCGCGAACTTGAGAATTACCAGGCCTGGAGCAAGATGGTGAAGCAGGGCGAAGGCGACGACTACTTCCGCATGCTGGGTGCGGGCGAATATATCGTCTGGGCTCTGGGCGACGTCACCAGTTTCGGCAAGGACCCACAGGTAATTCCGCCGGTGATGGAAAGCCAGCTTACCGCCGTCGGCAAATATCTCGCGGGCGAGCGCTGGCCCTTCCGCATGCACACCAGTTTCGACGCCACCGCCGTGCGCGCGCTCGGCGTGCTGGAGAAGGTGAACCAGGAAGTGCCATTGAAAGGCTTGCGCTGGGGCTTCGATCATTGCGAAACCCTGCAGCCGAAAACACTGGAGCGAATCGCCGCCCTCGGCGGCAGCATCAATATCCAGAACCGCATGTCGCTGGACGGCGAAGCCTTCAACGCGCGTTATGGCGCGCAGGTGAGCGCCGACGCGCCGCCGATCGCGCGCATCCGCGAGATGGGCATTCCGCTGGCCGCCGGCACCGATGCGAACCGCGCCACCAGTTACAACCCGTGGATCGGCGTGCACTGGCTGATTACCGGCAAGACCCTCGGCGGCGCCAAGCTGCAGGGCGACCGTAACCTGCTTGACCGCACCGAGGCCCTGCGCCTCTATACGGCGGGCGGCGCCTGGATGTCGAACGAGGAGAACAAGAAGGGCACGCTGGAACCGGGTCGGCTCGCCGACCTCATCGTGCTGTCGGACGACTACTTCAACATGCCGGTGGAGAACATCCGTAACCTCGAGTCGATGCTTACCATGGTCGGCGGCAAGGTGGTGTACGGCGCCGGCAGTTATGAGCGCCTGGCCCCGCCCGCGCCCGTGCCGGCGCAGGACTGGCTGCCGGTGAAGGAGTACGGCCGTTACTTCAAGACGGCCGGCCTGCCCGCCACCAATGTGGTGGCCAGCGGCCATGCGCACCCGGTGATCATTGGCGACGCAGGACCTTGGACCATGGAATGCCCCTGCGCCTTTTAGGCCCGCGCCCCTAAGGCCTACCAGTCCAGGGTGCCGCTTTCGCGGCTGGCGCCTAGGGGCCAGCCCGCTCGATAGTACATCCCATGCGCTCGGCGCCGCTGCCCGCATGCGCACCCCTGCTCAACCTGCAGCGACTTCCGCGCGCTCGGCCGGGATTTTTTGCTGGGGAAAAAGCTACCTGCAAAATTTACCTATCGGCAAGTCTAACCCGTTAATTACAAACAACTTTTATTGGAACCGACGAATGGTACGGGGCTCTAACCTTGGGCAAGCGTCAGGGCAACAACGTTTGTTCC
The DNA here is from genome assembly GCA_028292405.1 of Betaproteobacteria bacterium. Taxonomy (GTDB): domain Bacteria; phylum Pseudomonadota; class Gammaproteobacteria; order Burkholderiales; family JAEUOS01; genus JAQGMJ01. The sequence continues at coordinate 48,951 of JAQGMJ010000026.1, read as the reverse complement.
GCCCTGTCGGCGTGCGAGTTCGAGGATGCCGCAAGGCGCGCGTGAGGACGCGGCCACGGGTGCCGGTACGCAATTTGCACTTGGCCGTTTTCGGCCCGTTGGGTTTCGGGCTACCGATCAACCATTTGCGCATTTCCAAAATGAAGAGCTGCGATCATGGTCAACCACATGAAAGAAGCATGCGCCCCTGAGGAGTCGGCGCGCTGCAAAACCGGTGTCCCCGGACTTGACGACATATTGAACGGCGGCCTGCCAGCGCATCATTTGCACTTGATCGAAGGCACGCCGGGCAGCGGCAAGACCACCCTAAGCCTGCAATTCCTGATGCAGGGACGCTCGCAAGGCGAGAAGGGCCTGTACGTCACGCTGTCCGAATCGGCCGACGAATTGCGCGTGGTGGCGGCCAGCCACGGCTGGTCGCTCGAAGGCATCCCGATCTTCCAGCTGGTCGACGACGAGGGTCTGGACCCGAAGGCGGAGCAGACCATCTTCCACCCCTCGGATCTCGAACTCGGCGAGACCATGCGCAACCTGGTGCGGGTGATCGACGAGCAAAAGCCGGTGCGCGTGGTGTTCGATTCGCTTTCCGAATTGCGCCTGCTGGCGCAAAACTCGCTGCGCTACCGGCGCCAGATATTGGCGCTGAAGCATTACTTCCTCACCTGCAACTGCACCGTGCTGCTGCTCGACGACATGACCTCGGGCCCCGGCGACCTGTATCTGCACAGCATCGTCCACGGCGTGGTCTCGCTGGAGACCCGGGTGCAGGAATACGGCATGGAGCGGCGGCGCCTGCGCATCATCAAGATGCGCGGGGTGAAATATTCCGGCGGCGCGCACGACACCAAGCTCGATACAGGCGGCATGTCGGTATTTCCGCGCCTGGTGGCGGCCGACCACCGCCGCGACTTCGAGCCGAAGATGGTGTCCACCGGCTGCAAGCCGCTGGACGACCTGTTGGGCGGCGGCTTGGCGCCCGGCACCAACACCATGTTCACCGGCCCCTCGGGCATCGGCAAGACCACCGCCGCCGTCAACTGCGCTTGCGCGGCGCTGTCGCGCGGCGAGAAGGTAGCCTATTTCATTTTCGACGAAGGCTTGGGCAGCCTGCTGTCGCGCGCCGCCACCCTGGGGATGGACGTGCGCCCGGCGATCGATCAGGGCCAGTTCAAGATCTACCCGATCGACCCGGCGGAACTCTCCCCGGGCGAATTCGCCAGCAAGGTGCGCGACTCGGTGGAGCGCGACGGCGCCAAGTTCGTGGTGATCGACAGCCTGAACGGCTACCTGCAGGCGATGCCCGGCGGCCAATACCTGCTGTTGCAGATGCACGAAATGCTCACCTATCTGAACCAGCAGGGAATCATCACCATCCTGATCCTCGGCCAGCACGGCCTGATCGGCGAGGTGCGCACCGAGGTCGACCTCAGCTACCTCTCGGACGTGATCGTCGCCTTCAAGTTCTTCGAGGCCAACAGCGAATTGCACAAGGCTGTATCGGTGGTGAAAAGCCGGGTGGCGATGCACGAACTGGCGATCCGCGAGTTCCGCCTCGGCTCCCAGGGCCTGGAGATCGGCGAGGCCTTGAAGAACTTCGAAGGCGTGCTCTCCGGCCTGCCGGCCTACGAAGGCAGCACGCCGCTGCTGGGCGAAGGTGGAACCGGTTTGCCTACGGCCGCGGCCTGACCCATGCCCCCACCGCACGCACAGACGGAAGAACGCTGCCTGATTTTCGCGCCGCGCGGGCGCGACGCAGCGGTGATCGGCGATGTACTCGGCGGCTTGCGCCTGGACGCTTCCGCCTGCGCCAGCGGTGCGGTGCTGATGCACGAGCTGGATCGCGGCGTCGGCTTTGTGATTCTCAGCGAAGAGGCCTTGTCCGACCTCGCCGCCGATGAGCTGGAGCGCTGGATTTCGCACCAGGCGGCCTGGTCCGACCTGCCCTTCATCGTGTTCGCCTCCAAGCTCGAAGGCGGGCGCGCCGCCGCCGTGCTCACCGCGCTGGAGCGTAGCGCCAACCTGCTGCTGCTGGAGCGCCCGGTCAATGTGCAGACCCTGGGCGCGGCCGCGGCCTCGGCCCTGCGCGGGCGGCGCCGCCAGTACCAGGCGCGACAGCAGCTGCGTGACATCGAAGAGACGGAGCGCCACCTGCGCCTGGCCCTGCGCGCCGGCCGCCTCGGCTCGTGGGAACTGGACCTGGCGAACAACACCTTTTCAACTTCCGAACTTTGCCGCATCAACTTCGGCCACGCGCCGGACTCCAACCTGAGTTATCAGGAACTGCTGCAGTCCATCCACCCGGATGACCGGCGCGCGCAACATGATGCAGTGGAGGCGGCGATCGCGCAGGAGTCCGACTTCGACATCGAGTCCCGCCTCTACTGGCCCGACGGCTCGCTGCACTGGGTGCAGGTGCGCGGCCAGTCCGTGGGCGGCGGCGGCCAGCGCCTGACCGGCGTGTGCGCCGACATCACCGGGCGCCGCACGGCGGAAGACGCGCTGCGCGTCAGCCGCGCCCAGGTGGAGCAGGCCAACGACTCGCTGGAGCTGCGCATCCGTGAGCGCACCAGCGAACTGGCGCGCGCCAACGACCGCCTGATGCGCGAAATCGGCGAGCGCGAGCGCGCGCAGAACGCACTGGTGCAGGCGCAGAAGATGGAAGCCGTGGGCCAGCTCACCGGCGGCATCGCGCACGACTTCAACAACCTGCTGCATGTGGTCAGCATGAACCTGACCCTGATGAGCAAGTTCTCGGAGGACGATCGTATCCAGAAGCTGATCGCGCCGGCGCGGCGCGCGGTCGACCGCGGCGCCAAGCTCACCGGCCAGTTGCTCGCCTTCGCGCGCAGCCAGACACTGAACCTGCAGCCGGTTGATGTGAACGACCTGATCCGCAACATGGGCGAATTGCTGAAGGTGTCGATCGGCAAGCAGATTCCGTTCAAGCTCGAACTCGGCAGCGAGCAAACGGTGGCGCAGGCAGACCCCAACCAGCTGGAAATGGCGGTGCTCAACCTGGCGATCAACGCGCGCGACGCCATGCCCGAAGGCGGGCTGATCACCATCGCCAGCGCCGTCAGCCCACGCCGCCCGGAGAACGAGGGCGGTGGCGCCTTCGCGGTGATCACCGTGGCCGACAACGGCACCGGCATTCCGCCCGAGATCATGGCCAAGGTATTCGACCCGTTTTTCACCACCAAGCCCTCGGGCAAGGGCACGGGCCTCGGCCTGTCGCAGGTGTACGGCTTCGCCCAGCAATGCGGCGGCACGGTGAAAATCAAAAGCGAAATCGGCAGCGGCACCGCCGTTGAAATCTGGCTGCCGCTGGCGGTGACCGAAGTCACCGCCGAACCGCCGCACGACATCGACGACGACGCCGCCCGCGCCCCGGCCCACGTGATGGTGATCGAAGACAACCACGATGTGCGCGAGGTCATCGTCGGCGGCCTGCAGGCGCTGGGCTACACCACCGACGAGGCCGCCGATGGCATCACCGGCCTGCGCACGCTTGAAGGGCGCCTGCCGGACCTGCTGATCGTCGACTACGCCATGCCCGACATGAACGGCGCCGAAGTCGCCGCGCAAGTGCAAGTGCGCTGGCCGACTCTGCCGGTGATCATCGCCACCGGCTACGCCGACATGCGCGCGGTGGAAAAGCTGATCGGCAACGAGGCGATCCTGCGCAAGCCTTTTGATCTCAACGACCTCGCCGGCGCGGTGCGCGCGACCCTGGCGCGTTCTAAAATGGCGACACCGGAGCACCAGGCGCCAAGGGAATTCAACAGGGCAGGATGATTCCGCCCGCGCCGGATATATCCAGCATCGAACCAAGCACGCGACCGGTAACGCGCCCGCGATTGAAGACAATATCCGTCAGCAGGATTGCCACCGCGCCCAGGTAGCCTACATAGGCCCAGCCTACATAGCTGCCAAATATCAGCGTCGCGAGCCAGTTCTGCGCGAACAGATAAAATCCGCCGGTGATCAGCGCCGCTGCCAGCAGCACCAGCGCCGCCGGCAGCAAATGCACGCCCGCGCGCGGGCGTGACAGGGCTGCCGCCGCCAAGGCCGCGCACACGACCGCATTGACGCCGGTGAAGATGCGAAATTCCCGGGTGATTCTTTCGGCCAATACGAGGTACTGGCTGCGAATCAGGGTATCCAGGCCTTGCAGCGCACGCTCGGCGCTGGCAAGGCTGTTTTCGAGAATGCCGCGCAAACGCGTTTCGATTGTCCTGCGGCATTCGCAATCCTTGCGTTGCATTTCGGCGATCAGCGCCGCGATGCGTTCCGGCGCCTTGTCGCGCAGGAGCTTCCTGGTGAATTCGATCTGCGCTGCGTAGCCTTTGGTGTAGCGCGCGGCCTGGCGCACGACGAAGCCCTGGTCGATCGCATCGATATGCTCACCCACCTTCTTCTGCACTTGCAGGCGGATCATTTCATGGCCGACCCGCTCGACCAGAAGCGGGTCGACAAAAGAAGCGAGCAGCGCCGTGCCGAACAACAGGCTACCCAGCAGGCTGCAGATCAGGATTGCGCGGCGCAGCCATCGCGCGTCGATCGCACTGGAGATGAAATTTGTCTGCAAGGCTGGAGGCTTATGTTGTTCGCAACCACTGGCAAGCATGCGCTGAAAATATACCGCATCGCCAGTGTTTGGGGCGGCTCGCCGGGGAGAACCGATAAATCGTGGACGCCGGCTGCTTGTAGGCTTTACGGAGACACGTAAAAACGTGATGAATATCACGGAACTTTTTACCATGCAGGCGGGCCTACATGACGTCGGTATCGGTGTGCATCGGTAAACCCGCACGCGTTGCCGGCAAACAGCGCCATGCATGGGTGATCGTCGCTCGCGCATGAAGCGCTGTCCATCGGGGGCAGCGTGGCGCGTGGTATTTGATCCGAACCATGGAGGAGAAGTCATGATCAAGAGCGACAGCCTGTTTGGCAAGCGCGAGGACCGCACACGCATTACCCCGCCGCCGGTCACGCCCGCGCCGGCCCCGGCAGCAGCAGCAACCGCCGCTGCTCCGAGCCCGGCCAGTTCAAGTTACGGCATCAATGCCAATGCCAACGGTTCGCCGAAAAGCGACAACCTCACACCCGAAGGCGGCAGCAAGCTGATCGTCGGGCCGAACATCAAACTCAAGGGCGTGGAGATCACCGACTGCGATACGCTGGTCGTCGAAGGCGTGGTCGAAGCGACGATGGATAGCCGGGTGATCCAGATTTCGCAGCACGGGACCTTCAAGGGCAAGGTCGGCATCGACGTCGCCGAGATTCACGGCTCCTTCGAGGGCGAGCTGACGGCGCGCGAGCGCCTGATCGTCCATGCCACCGGGCGCGTCTCCGGCAAAATCCGCTACGGCCGACTGGTGATCGAAGAGGGCGGCCACATCGACGGCAACATCGAGGAAGAGCACGCGCCGCGCGCCGCCAAGCCCACAACGACAACTGCAACGGCGCCGGTGAGCACGAGCCTGCACAGCATGTCCACGGTCTAAGCCGGCGAAGCACCCAACGAAACTGGGGTCGGATCACATTTGCAAAGAAGCAAATGTGATCCGACCCCAGTTTTGGTTGCAGAGTGGCTGACTCGGCGCAATGCATTTACGTCAATTCTCAACAGCTAGCGATTTCCCAGCACCATCTTCGCCACTTCCGCGAATCCCGCCCCGCCTTCCGCTTCCGTCACATAGTTCGGCGGCACCGGCAGCTTGTCGAGCACATGGCGCACATTGGCCACGCCCACCGACAGCGGAAAGAATTCGAACAGCGCCGCGTCGTTCAGCGAGTCGCCGACGAACAGCCATTCGTCGCGCGAGGTCGCAAGGTCTTCCTTCCACAATTCCTTGGCCATCAGTTGCACCATGGCGAGCTTGTCGTATTCGCCGAAGTAGGCGTTGATGTGGATCGAGCTGACCTTGGCGGTCATGCCGCGCCGCTTGACCACGGCAATGATGTCGTCGCGCACCGGGTCGGGAATCAGCGAGCCGCGCGCATTGCGCAGCTCGATGGCGAGGTCGAGTTCGCGATAGGGCTGGTCGGAGGAAAGGAACACCCCGGGAAATTCGGCCAGCACGGAGTCGCGCGCCGCTTTCAGCAGCTGGCGCTTGGCGTAGCGCGCCTCTTCGTCGTACCAGAAGCGCTTGACCAGCTTGCCGGTATCGCGGTCGAGATGAAAATAAAACGCGCCGCCTTCGCCGATGACAGCGTCCACGCCCCAGGCGCGCGCCATGTGGTCGCACCAGCCGGCCGGGCCGCCGGTGACCGGCACCACTTTCAGGCCGGCGGCCAGCAAGTCTTCGATCGCCGCCAATGCCTGCGAGGTCAGGCGGCCGCCGGTGGTGAGGGTGTCGTCGACGTCGGTGAAGACGCCCTTGATGCGTTTGATCTGCTCGGGCTTGAGTTGGGAAAGCGGAGTCATTGGCGGGTCAAAAATCTCAGGCTGCTTGTTTTTCGGGGGCTTGGCTCAAATAGGCCGCCACCCGTTCGCGTTCCGGGCCCGACATCATAAGGCCGCACTTGCTGCGGCGCCAGAGCACATCTTCCGCCGTAAGAGCCCACTCGTCGGCGACCATGTGACTTATTTCACGTTTATACAAACCCGCGCCGAAATATTCGCCCATGTCTTCGATGCTGCCGGCATTTTCGAGCCAGCGCAGGGCTACGCTGCCGTGGCGCCGCGCGATGCCGGGAATATGCTCCGCCGGCAAAAAGTGGTGGCGCCGCACGATCTCGGCGATCAGCGCCGGCAGGCCGCCTTCGAAGTCGCCGCCGGGCAATGGCTTGAGATGGGTCCAGGCCGGACCGATTTGCGAAAAAAGCGGTGGAGAGTGCGCCTGTATTTTTTCCAGCGCGTGTTCGGCCAGGCGGCGAAAGGTGGTGAGCTTGCCGCCGAAGATGTTCAGCAGGGGCGCGCCGGCGCTGTCGTTCATCTCCAGCACGTAATCACGGGTGATCGCCTTGGCGTCGGCGCCGCCGTCGTCGTACAGCGGGCGCACGCCGCTATAGGTCCAGACCACGTCGGCGGGCCTGACGGGCTTGAGCGTATAGGCGCTGGCGGACTTGCACAGGTAATCGATCTCCTCTTCCGAGATGCGCGGCTGCGCGTAATCGTCCACCGCGATGTCGGTGGTGCCGATCAGCGAATACGCGCCCTGGTAGGGGATGATGAAAATGATGCGCTTGTCGGCGTTCTGCAGGATGTAGGCATGCTCGCCCTGGTGGATGCGCGGCACCACGATGTGCGAGCCGCGCACGTGCTTGACGCCGGCTTTTTGCGTCACGCCCTTGATCGAACGCAGCAGGTGCGCCACCCAGGGGCCGCCGGCATTGACCAGCATTTTCGCGCGATAAATTTGCGGCATGCCCTTGGCATCCTGCAGCTCGACTTGCCACAGGCCTTCGTCGACCGCAGCCGAGACAAAGCGCGTGCGCGGCAGCATGGTGGCGCCAAGATCGGCCGCGCCGCGCGCATTGGCCAGCGTCAGGCGCGCGTCGTCGGCGCGGGCGTCATAGTAGGAAAAGCCGTGGGTGTAGTTCGGCTTCAAGCCGGCGCTTAGGGGCGAATCCGTGAGGTAGACGCTTTTCGAGCGCGGCGTCGACTTTTTGCCGCCAAGCATGTCGTAGAGCAGCATGCCGGCGGCGATCATCCAGCGCGGGCGCAAATGCGGTTCGTGCGGCAGGATGAATTCGAGCGGCTGGATCAGGTGCGGCGCGGCGCGCAGCAATACTTCGCGCTCGCGCAGCGACTCGGCCACCAGGCGGAATTCGTAATACTCGAGGTAGCGCAGGCCACCGTGGATCAGCTTGGTACTCCACTGCGAGGTGGCGCTGGCGAAGTCGTTCTGCTCGGCCAGGCAGACGGAAAGACCGCGCCCGGCCGCATCGCGCGCGATGCCGCAGCCGTTGATGCCGCCGCCGATGATGAACAGGTCGTAAACCGTCGATTCTTCGTTCACGGTGCGTTCACTGGCCAGGCCCGGATGAGAGTCGCGCCATGATACACGCGGCGATGCAACCCGCCTGCGGCAGCGCATGCCATCGCTGCGACCCGGCCGCCGGGAGGATGCGCCGGGTCTCTTGACAGCGCGCGCGGCGAGTGTATGCTATTCAGCATATTGAACATCGTTCCACATATTGAACGACAAGTTCAGCCTCATACGGAGACAATTCCTTGCTCGATCTTCCCTCCGATTCCGCGGCCGGTGCCCGCAGCCTCGCGCCCGCGGTCGACAACGCCTTCGCCATTCTGGGCTTTCTCGCCGGCCGCCCGCGCGGCGCGGGCGTATCGGACATCGCCCGCGAACTCGGCCTGTCCAAGAGTTCCTGCTTCAACATCCTCTCCACCCTGTTGCGCCTGGGGGCGGTGGAAAAGCGCGGCGATTCGGCCGCCTGGCACCTCGGCCCAAAGCTGGTCGAACTCGGCACCGCGGCGCGGCGCGGCTATTCCGGACGTGCGGCGGTGCGCACCCTGCTGCAAACCCTGGCGGACCGCGAACAACTGGTCTGCCTGGTCGGCCAGGTGCTGGGCGGGCATGCCGGCATCGTCGTGCTCGACCGCGTGTTCCCGCGCGGCCATCCGCTGGACTCGGTCAACGTGCCGATCGGCGAGGTCTATCCGCTGACCGCGCCGGCCATGGGCCGCGCCGTGCTGGCCGCCTACGACGACGAGGAGGTGCTGGTGCTGGCGCAGGCGCTCAAGGGCTACGCTGCCAAGGCGCGGCAGACCGAGCTGCTGGCCGCGCTGAAAACAGTGCGCGCCAAAGGCTACGCGCTCAGCCTGGAAGAATACGAGCCCGGCGTGCGCGCGGTGGCGGCGGTGCTGCCCGGCTACCAAGTCGACCCCAGCCTGGTGCTGTGCCTGGTCGGCCGCGCCGGCGGCCTGGGCGCGCCGCGCCTGGCGAAACTGGGCGGCATGCTGCGCGAGACCGCCGCACAGGCCGCCACGCTGATCGAGCGCGAAGGAGAGTGGGCATGAGCGCGGCCACCAACTCCCCCGGCGAACGCGAAGGGCCGCTTACCGGCGTGCGCGTGCTCGATTTGAGCCGCGTGCTGGCCGGGCCGTTTTGCTCGATGATTCTGGCCGACCTCGGCGCCGAGGTGATCAAGGTGGAAGAAATCGGCAAGGGCGACCAGACCCGCACCATCCCGCCCTTCAAGGCCGGCGAGAGCCATTACTTCCTGGCGATCAACCGCAACAAGCGCAGCGTCGCCGTCGACCTGAAAACAACGGCCGGGCGCGAGCTGGTGCTGCGCATGGCCGCGCGCGCCGACATCGTGGTGGAGAACTTCCGCCCCGGCGTGCTTGAACGCCTCGGCCTGGACTACGAAGCGCTTAAAGGCGTGAAGCCCGACCTCATCATGTGCTCCATCAGCGGCTTCGGCCAGACCGGGCCCTTGCGCACCACCGCCTCGTTCGACCTGATCAGCCAGGCGATGAGCGGCGTAATGTCGGTCAACGGCGAGGCCGACGGTCCGCCCACCAAACTCGGCCTGCCGATGGGCGACATCGGCGGCGGCCTGTGGGCGGCGATCGGCGCGCTCTCCGGCCTGCAGCACCGCCAGCGCACCGGCAAGGGATTGCACGTCGACCTGTCGATGCTCGACGGCCTGATCGGCCTGCTCGGCTACCTGGCCGAAATGCATTATTTCACCGGCGAGAACCCGGGGCGCGTCGGCAGCAGCCACCACACCATCGTGCCCTATGGCCGCTTCGAGGTGGCCGACGGGCACATCGTGCTGGCGCTGCATGTCGGCAGCTTCTGGCGCAAGTTCTGCGTTGCCATCGACCGCGAAGACCTGGTGACCGACGCGCGCTTTCGCACCACCGCCGACCGCAGCGCGAATCGCAACGAGCTGGAGTCCATCGTCACTGCCGTGCTGAAAACCCGCACAGCGGCGGAGTGGACGCGCATCCTCACCGAGGCCGACGTGCCGCATGGCCCGGTGCACAGCGTCGGCGAGGCGCTGGCGCAGCCGGTGGTGGCCGCGCGCGGGCTGATCAAGATCGTGCAGCACCCGCAGGCGGGTGAGCTCAAGGTGGTCGGCAGCCCGCTGAATTTCGGCGCGCAATTCGCCGACGCCCCTTACGCCCCCGCGCCCCTGCTCGGCGCCGACACCGCCGCGGTGCTGGCCGAGCTGGGCTACGGCGCCGAAGAAATCGCCGCCCTGTGCGCGGCCGGCGCCATCGCCACCGCCCAGCCCGCCACGCGGCCCGAACAGGATTGAAATCATGACGGAGACAAACATGACGACCGAAGCCCCCACCCACACCCACGGCGGCCGCGCCACCGACGAGGAACTGGCGCGCCTGCGCTCGAAAATCGGCCAGCGCATCGAGCTGCGCGAAGCCCCCTACCTGACGGAAGTGACACGCGACGCCGTGCGCCACTGGGCCTGGGCCACCGGTGACCGCAATCCGCTTTACCTCGACGCCGCCTACGCCAGGAAGTCGGTGCACGGCGACATCATCTGCCCGCCGGCGATGCTCTACGCCTTCAGCCGCATTTCGATCGGCTATCGCGGCGGCCTGCCGGGGGTGCACTCGATGTTCGGCGGTTCGCATTTTCGCTGGCATGAGCCGATTCGCATGGGCCAGGCGATCAAGGCGGAAGTCACCTTCAAGGACCTGGTGGAGTTCCCGAGCCGCTTCGCCGAGCGCATGTTCAAGCAAATCTCCTCGATCCGCTTTGTCGGCGACGACGGCCACGAGTTCGCCCAGGCCGAGTCCTGGGGCATGCGCACCGAGCGCACCAAGGCGCGCGAGAAGGACAAGTACAGCGACCTGAAACGCGAAAAGACCTACTACACGCCCGAGCACCTGGCGGAGATTTCCGCGCAGTACGCCGCCGAGCGCTGCCGCGGCAACGAAGTGCTGCACTGGGAAGACGTCGAGGTCGGCAGCGAGGTGCCGCGCATCGTGCGCGGGCCCTATACAGCGACCACCGCCGTCGCTTTCGAGCAGGCCTGGGGCGGACTGTTCATCTGGGCGCATGGCTTCTGGTACGACTATCTGCAACGCCACCCGGCTGTGGGCATCGCCAACGGCTACGGCATCCCCGAGCCGCCCGAAGCGGTGCACTGGGACACCGCGCTGGCGCAAAGCGTCGGCGTGCCGGAGGCCTACGACTACGGCCCCGAGCGCATCTCGTGGATCGCCACCATGCTCACCAACTGGGCCGGCGACCACGGCTTTCTCGAAGAGCTGTACACCGAGATCCGCCGCTTCAACCTGGTCGGCGACCTCACCTATTGCATCGGCAAGGTGGTGGCGAAGGAACCGGCGGGCGACGGCCGCGGGCGCATCAAGCTTTCCATCGAGGCGCGCGACCAGCGCGACCAGTTGACGGCCAAGGGCTGGGCGCAGGTGCTGCTGCCGATGCGCGGCGGCTGATCCGACAGTTCGAATTCGCGGCGAGCCCAAAGATGGCCCGGTGACTGAATAGAAGGAGACAAACATGGCGAACGCAAGCACCTCAAGCAGAGTGCTTTTGAGTACGCTCCTCATGCTGGGCGCGGCCCTGGCGCCGCCGGCGCAAGCACAGTCCTACCCCGACCGACCGATCCGCCTGATCGTGCCCTTCGCCGCCGGCAGCGCCACCGACCTGCTGGCGCGCGCCCTCTCCGCCGAAATGGCGCCCGAGCTGAAAGTGCCGGCGGTGGTGGAAAACAAGCCCGGCGCCAACGGCATGCTGGCGGCGCAGACTGTCGCCACCGCCGCGCCCGACGGCTATACGGTTTTCATCACCACCAACACCACCCAGGCCGCCAACCCCTCGCTGTTCAAGACCCTGACCTATGACCCGGTGAAAGACTTCGCCCCCGTCACCGGCCTGAACCGCAACGGCGCGCAGGTGATGCTGGTGAGCCCGCAACTGCCGGCGAAAAACCTGGCCGAGTTCATCGCGCTGGCCAAATCCGCGCCCAAGCCGTTGACCTTCGGCCACGGCAGCTCCACCGCCCGGGTGGCGGCCGAACTACTGCAGCAGATGGCCGGCATCCGCATGCAGCAGGTGCCCTACAAGAGCAATGTGTTCGCCATCACCGACCTGATGGGCAGCCAGATCGACATGACCATCACCGATCTCGCCACCGGCCTGCCGCAGGTGAAGGCAGGCAAGCTCAGGCCCATCGGCGTCAGCAGCCTGACGCGCTCCTCGCTGGCGCCGGAGATTCCGACCATCGACGAGTCCGGACTGAAGGGCTACGACATGGCCTTCTGGTCGGCTGCCTATGCGCCGGCGCGCACTCCGCCGGAAGTGGTCGAGCGCCTGCGCGAACTGATCGCCAAGGCCAGCGCCGGCCCGGCAATGCGCAGCTACTACCAGGTCACCGGCAGCCAGCCCTTCATCACCACCCCGGTCGAGCTGGCGCGCTTCCAGGAAGCCGAGGCGCAAAAGTGGGCGCGCATCATTCGCGGCGCCGGCATCGCGCCCGAGTAGCCGGCACGCCGCGCGGATCACGCTCGTTCAGGTGACGCCGGCTAGAAATATAAGTCGCTGACCAGGCCGCGCCGTAGGGCCTGCTGCAAGGCGGTGCCGGGGTCAAAACCCGCCCCGAAGGCGGCGTGCAGGCCGGCCTGGTTCAGCGCCTGTTCCAGGGTGCGCCCGGCGGCAAGGGCGGCGATGAACGCATGTTCGCCTGCGGAGAGTTCAGCCACCTGCACCTCATAATGCGGACGGTAGACCAGCGCGTAGCTGGCGCGCGGCTGCAAGTCCACCGCCATCTCGCCCGCGTAACCCGGTTGGTTCACCTCCCAGATGCGCGCCACCGGCCAGATAAACGCCGCCGCCGTTACCGCCGGCGCCAGCCGCAAGCGCAGCGCGCCCCATTGCGCTTCGCTTAAATCCGCCAGGCGCGCCGGGTCCAGCGGCGCGGCATCGGCGGCGTAGTAGCTGCAATGCGCGAGCCAGTCCAGGCGCGCCGCTTCGGGCAGGTAGGGCAGGGCGGCAGCGGGCGCGAAGCGGGCGAGAAAAACATTGAAGTCCGCGCCGTATTGATTCAGGTCGCCGCTCTCCGACGCATGGCCGATCGCGTAGGCGCGGGTCAGGCTATCGAAGAATTCATCGCCGACGATGCTGCGCACCACCGGATAGACGCCGCTGAGCACGTTCATCCGCGCCAGGCGCACGTTGTTGCGATACAGGGCGAAGCGCCGCGCTGCTTTGCCGCTCTCCCCGCGCAGGCCGGCGGGTGCCGCATCGGTCGCCAGGGCGGCGCTAAATTGCGCCTGCAGTTGCGCCAGGTCAGCCATGCGCGGCTCCTATCGCGCGCGCCTTCGCCGCTTCGTCCAGCAGCACCTCGATGGCGGGAACGTCGGTATCCCATTCGATCAGCGTTGGCACCGCACCATGCTGCGCGACATAGCCTTCGTAGAGCCGCCATACCGCATCCGTGACGCGCGAGCCGTGGTCGTCGATCAGATAGTCCTGGCCGGCAAAATGCCCGGCGAGGTGGATCTCGCCGACATGCGCCGGATCGAGGCCTTGCAGTGCGCGCAGCGCGTCGCTGCCGTGATTGACGGCGTTGACGTAGAGATTGTTCAGGTCGAGCAGTACGCCGCAGCCGGTGCGCTGCGCCAATGCGTTGATGAATTCCAGCTCGCCCATTTGCGAGGCGCTGAATTCAACGTAGGAGGCAATGTTCTCCACCAGGATGCGCCGCTGCAAGGCCTCCTGCACCTGTTGCACGCGCGCGGCCATCAGCGCCAGCGCTTCTTCCGTGTACGGCAGGGGCAGCAGGTCGTTCCAGTGCCGCGCCGCGCCTTCCGCCTGGTACCCGCCCCAGCACAAGTGCTCGGAGACCAGCACCGGCTCGATAACCCCGGCGAGGCGTTTCAGGCGGGCGAGATGTTCATCCGCCCATCCGGCGGCGGAGCCCAACGCCAGGCCGACGCCGTGCAGGCTGACCGGATAATCGCGCCGCAGGGTGGCGAGCACATGCAGGTCGCGCCCGCCCGCGCCGAAATAGTTTTCGCTGTGCACTTCGAGAAAATCGAGCGCGGGCCTGCCTTCGACAAAATCAGCGTAGTGGCGCGGGCGCAGGCCGACGCCGGTGGCGCGCGGGGTCAGAGGATGAGACGACAACGAAGGCGGCCGGCAGGAGGTCGAACGCCGCGCAGGAGGACGAAAACCTATTTCTTCGCCGGCGCGGCCATCTTGCCGCCCATTTTTTCGCAAGTGCCCTTGGCGACCATTTTCCAGTCGTCGGCGCTGTCGTCCATCTTGCTCTGGCCGGCGCAGCCGTGGGTGCTGCCGGCGCAATCGTTCTTGCCGGCCTTGGAAACGCCGTAGCATTTTTCCATCTCGTCGGCGGCGTGGGCGGGGGCGACGGCGGCCAGCGCGAGGGCGCCGAGCATGGCGGAACGGATCAGGGTTTGCGAATTCACGGCTTGCTCCTTTGATTGGTCATCGCAAGATGGCCTGCGGCAGCGCCAGGAATGAACTATACGACAGGCCGCTTGCCCCCGCATGCGCGTACGCCCGCGCGCATAGGCATATTCCCCTATGCGGCGGACGGCCGTGCCGGCCATCCGCCGGCTGCCCTTGCCCGTACAATTCAGGCCATGTTCCACCTTTCCGCTTTTTTGCGCCGCGCCCTGCCCGCCGCGGCAACGTTTTTCGCGCTGGTTGCCTGCGCCGATGCCTTCGCCGCCGCCGTCAAGACCGACTACATCGAAGCCGAACTCATCGCCCGCAATACGGCGCTGAACGTCGGCGAAAAGCCGCTGATCGGCATCCGCCTGAAGCACGCGCCGCACTGGCACACGTATTGGCAAAACCCCGGCGACTCCGGCATGCCCACCACCATTCAGTGGAAGCTTCCCGCCGGTTTCAAGGCCGGGCCCATCCTCTGGCCGGTGCCCGAGCTATTGCCGGTGCCGCCGCTGATGAACTACGGCTACGAAGGCGAAGTGCTGCTGCCGATGGAACTCGTCGCCATTCCGAACGAGTGGCCGGCGGGCCAGCCGGCGAAACTTGCTGCGCGTGTCGATTGGCTGGTGTGCAAGGACGTGTGCATTCCCGGCGGCGCCGACCTCGAGCTGACCCTGCCGGTGGTCGGCACCCCCACCACGGCGGACCCGAAAAACGCCGCGCTGTTCGAGCGCGCGCTGGCCGCGCTGCCCGGCGGGCCGATCACCAACGCCACCGCGAAGACGCACGACGGCGTGATCGAACTGCGCTTCCCCGGCCGCAAGCCCACCGGCCACGTCTACGTCTACTCCGGCATCGAAGGCCTGGTGGAACACGCCGCGCCGCAAAAGGTCAGCCAGGACGGCAACGACCTGCTGGTAAGCTTCCCTGTCACCCAGCAACTCTCCGCCGCCGAGCCGCGCATTGCCGGCGTGGTGACGGGGCTGGACGCGCAGGCGCTTTCCTTCGCTGCGCCCATGTCCGGCAAGCTCGTCGCCGGCCCCGGCCTGCCGCCGACGGTGGCTGCGGCTGCGGCTGCGGGCAGTGCGTCCGTCGGCACCTCGAGCAAGGCCGACGAGCTTTCCTTCGGCGTGGCGCTGCTGCTCGCCTTGTGCGGCGGCATGATCCTCAATCTGATGCCCTGCGTCTTTCCGATTCTTTCGCTCAAGGTGCTGGGCTTCGCCCAGGGCGATGCGAACAATCGGCGCGCCATGCGCATCGGCGGCATCGCATTCGCCGCTGGCGTGGTCTTGAGCTTCGTCGCGCTGGCCGCCGCCCTGCTGGCCTTGCGCGCGGCGGGCGATGCGGTGGGCTGGGGCTTCCAGCTGCAGTCGCCGGCGGTGGTGAGTCTGCTGGCGCTGCTGTTTTTCGCACTCGGCCTGAATCTCTCCGGGGTATTCGAATTCGGCTCCTTCCTGCCCGGCGGCTTGGCCGGCGCACAGGCGAAAAACCCGGTCGTCGATTCCGCCCTTTCCGGCGTGCTGGCCGCCGTGGTGGCCTCGCCCTGCACCGCGCCCTTCATGGGCGCCGCGCTGGGCTTCGCCGTAACCCAAAGCGCGGTGATGGCCCTCACCATTTTCGCCGCGCTGGGCTTCGGCATGGCCTTGCCCTACCTGCTGCTGGCCTGGTTCCCCACCTGGCTCAAGCGCCTGCCGCGCCCCGGGCCCTGGCTGCTGCGCTTCAAGCAGGTGCTAGCCTTCCCGATGTATGCCACCGTGGTCTGGCTGGCCTGGGTGCTGGTGCTCCAGGTGGGCGACGGCGTCATCCCCTGGTTCGGCGCCGGGCTGGTGTTGGTGGGTTTGGGCGCGTGGATACTCGGGCAGGCGCGCGGCGTGACGGGCCGCGTGTTCGCCGTGCTGGTGCTGGTCGCCGGCATCTTCTCTGCCTGGCCACGCGACGACGCCACCCAGGCCGCCACGCCGGTGAGCAGCCAGTCCGGCCCCTGGGGCGCCTTCTCCAAAGCCGCTTTGGCGCAGGCAAGCGCCGCCGGCAAACCGGTGTTCATCGACTTCACCGCCGCCTGGTGCGTCACCTGCCAGGTGAACAAGAAAGTGGTGCTGGAAACCACTGCGGTCCATGAAGCTTTCGCCGCCAAGAATGTCGTGCTGATGCGCGCCGACTGGACCCGCCGCGACCCCGAGATCACTTCCGCCCTGGCCGAATTCGGCCGCAACGGCGTGCCGGTGTACGCGCTGTACGCACCGGGCAAGCCGGTGGTGCTGCTGCCGGAAATATTGCGTACGCAGATCGTGCTGGATGCGCTGAAAGCCCTGTAGGGCGAGATACGGCGCAGCGCCGGCAGGCGCGCTGCAGAGCCGGGGCTTCAGGCGTATATTGGCTGTCCGCATCGCCTTGCCGGAGGTCGCCATGTTTCGCATCGCCGCACCCGCACTGATCAGCCTGTTTTCCGCCGCTCTCATTTCCGTCGCGCACGCCGCTGCCGCACCCGGCCAGCCGGCGCCCGACTTCACGCTCACCACTACCGAAGGCAAGCCGGCCAAACTCTCGGACTACAAGGGCAAATGGGTGGTGCTGGAGTGGACCAACCCCGGCTGCCCCTTCGTGCAGCGCCACTATGGCGCAAAGAACATGCAGGGCCTGCAGCAGGAATTCGGCGGCAAGCAGGTGGTGTGGCTCTCGGTCAACTCGACCAACCCGGACAACCCGGACTACCTCAAGCCCGCGGCCCTGGACGACTGGATGCACAAGCAGGGCGCCGCGCAAAAGGCGGTGCTGATGGACGAGAAGGGCGAGGTCGGCCGCGCCTACGGCGCCCGCACCACGCCGCAAATGGTGGTGATCACCCCCGAGGGCAAGCTCTCGTACAACGGCGCCATCGACGACAAGCGCGCCGCCAGCATGGATGAGACCAAAACCGCGCACAACTACGTGCGCGCCGCGCTCACCGAGGGCATGGCGGGCAAGCCGGTGGCGGTGGCCGTCTCTACGCCCTACGGCTGCTCGATCAAGTACTGAGCCACTCCTCTATAAGCGGCAACCCGCGGGCCACGCCTTGCGGGAGCGGGGCTTATGGATCGCATCAAGCTTTCGGCTTGGCTTTTTGCCTGCGCGCGGCGTAGCATTCGCGGGCGATGCGATGCGCTGAAAACGGCGCCAGCAACACAGCACTTGCAGCCGGGCCACAGCAGCGGCCGGCTCCCGACAACAACAGGCAGGGCCAGCGACCGGCGGGAACACGCCGGATGCGGATATCGTTTTGCCGCCAATAGACGGCGGCAGCAGCACCCATAACCGGAGACAAGCCGATGTTTTTTTCCCCGATCACGCGCGCCACCCTGGTGGCTCTCGCCGCCGCGCTGCCCCTGTGCGCGCTGGCGCAGCAAAAGGTCGAGCCCGACTGGCCGACCAAGCCGATCCGCGTGGTGGTGCCCTATGTGGCAGGCGGGCCGATGGACTTCATCGGCCACACCCTGAGCCAGAAAATCTCCGCCAGCCTGGGGCAGAACTTCATCATCGACAACCGCGCCGGCGCGGGCGGCGCCATCGGCACCGACAACGTCGCCAAGTCGCCGCCGGACGGCTATACGATGCTCGACACCTCCTCCTCCCACGCCAGCCTGCCGGTGGTGATGAAGTCGCTGCCGTATGACCCGATCAAGGACTTCGTGCCCATCACCCTGGTGGCCAACAGCGTCGGCTTCCTGATCGCCGCGCACCCCTCGGTGCCGGCGAACAACCTGTCCGAGTTCATCAAGCTCGCCAAGGCCAACCCGGGCAAATACACCTTCGGGTCAGGGGGCGTCGGCAACGTGATGCAGTTCGCCGCCGAGTTCTTCAACGGCAGCGCCGGCACCAAGCTGACCCACGTGCCCTACAAGGGCGTGGGCCAGGCAATCACCGATCTGGTCGGGGGGCGCATCGACGTCTGCTTCGGCCCGGCGACCCAGCTCAAGTCCTTCATCCAGGCCGGCAAGTTGAAGCCCCTGGCGATCACCGCCAAGCAGCGCTGGAGCGAATTGCCCAACGTGCCGACGGTAGATGAAGCCGCGATCAAGGGCTTCGCCTACGTGCCCTGGTACGGCTTCTGGTTTCCCGCCGGCACGCCGGAGGCCTATGTGAACCGCATGCGCGCCGAGATCGCCAAGGCCTTTGCCGACCCGGAAGTGAAAAAGCAGTTCGCCGACCAGGGCTTCGTGCCGCTGACCACCAGCTCGGCCGAGTTTGCCAGGATCATCAGCGATGAAATCGCCAACAACCGCAAGCTTGCCGCGCAAATCGGCCTGCAGCCCGAGTAAGTTCCGAAAAAAGTACACCCTTACTTTTTCGGGCCTGATTTGCGTGGAATCGATGGCAAAGCCATGCGACTCCACGAGTTAAAAGCCACGAAAAACCAGAGAGTTCTTTGCAACGTTTGAGATAGAGCAGTCATGTCCCAACCCCTAGAAGGCATCAAGGTCCTCGAACTCGGCAACTTCATCGCCGGGCCGTTTTGCGGCATGTTGCTCGGCGACATGGGCGCGGAGGTGATCAAAATCGAGCGCCCCGCGCGCGGCGACCAGACCCGCGCCATGCCGCCGATGATCAATGGTGAATCCGCCAGCTTCGCCGCGCTCAACCGCAACAAGCGCAGCCTGGTGCTCGACCTGAAGCAAAAGGAAGCGCAGGAGATCATCCTCGAGCTGGCCAAAACCAGCGACGTATTCCTGGAGAACAACCGCCCCGGCGTGCTGGAGTCGCTGGGCCTGGGCGCCGAGCAGTTGCGCGCGGTCAATCCGAAGATCATCTACGCCTCCGCGTCCGGGTTCGGCCAGACCGGGCCGGACCGGCGCCGCGCCGGCGTGAACCTGATCGTCGAAGCCTTCTCCGGCACGCTTTCGGTCACCGGCATGCCGGGCGAAATGCCGATGCGCCCCGGCGTGCAGACCGCCGACATTTTCGGCGCCCTGTTCACCACCTACGCCATCCTCTCCGGCCTGATCAGCGTATTGCGCGACAAGGGCGGCAAGGTCGCCGACGTCTCTCTGGTCGAAGCCTCGATCGCCGCCGCCGCCTGGGAGACCGCCGGCTTCCTGGCCGATGGCACGGTGCCGGACCGTGTCGGCCACCAGCATCGCCTGAACACGCCGTACCAGTTGTTCGAAACCGCCGACAAGCACTACATCGCCATCGGCACGCCGAACGACGAGCTGTTCCGCCGCTTCATGACCACTCTCGGCCTGGAAGCCTCGATCGCCGACCCGCGCTTCGCCAGCTACGTGCTGCGCAAGCAGAACGAGGCCGGCCTGCTCGAAGTGGTCACGCCCGCCGTGCAACAGCGCAACGCCGACGAACTCGAGGCCCTGCTGATGAAGGCCGGCGTGCCCTGCTCGCGGATGAACAACATGAAGGAAGTGTTCGACACCCCGC
Source organism: Betaproteobacteria bacterium (assembly GCA_028292405.1). GTDB lineage: Bacteria > Pseudomonadota > Gammaproteobacteria > Burkholderiales > JAEUOS01 > JAQGMJ01. The sequence continues at coordinate 29,164 of JAQGMJ010000026.1, read as the reverse complement.
AAGTGCAGGCGCGCAAGGTCGCCGTCGAAATGCAGCACCCGGTGATGGGCACCATCCGCACCGTGCGCAACCCCGTCCTGTTCGACGAGGGCAGCCCGACCATCCGCCGTTACGCGCCGCTGCTGGGCGAGCACTCCGCCGAGATCCTGCGCGAACTGGGCCGCACCGATGCGCAGATCGACGCCCTGGCCGCCGCCGGCACCGTGCTGCTTGGCAAGAAGCCGTAACGAAGATACCAAAACAGTCAAGGAAACGAAATCATGCGTATGTGGCGTAGCTTGCTGTTCGTACCGGCCAACCTGAAGAAGATGGTCGACAAAGTCAACTCCCTGCCGGCCGACGGCTTCATCTTCGACCTGGAGGACACTGTGCCCGCCGACCAGAAGCAGGTCGGCCGCGAAATGGCGCGCGAGGCGATGGCGAAGGTGCCCGGCGACCGCAGCTGGGTGCGCTGCAACTCGATCCCCACCGGCTTCATCCACGAGGACATCGACGCCTTCGTCGGCACCAAGGGCTTCGCCGGCTTCGTCGTGCCCAAGGTCGATTCGCCGGAAGACTCCGCCGCGATGGACCGGATGATCTCTAGTGTTGAGACCCGTCGCGGCCTGGTGCCCGGTTCGACCCCGGTGATCGCGATGATCGAATCCGCGGGCGGCGTGATCGACGCGCGCGCCATCTTCAAGGTCGCCCCGCGCATCGAAACCGCCGTCTATGCCGGCGGCGAAGACGGCGACATGAACACCTCCCTGGGCGCCACCTGGACTTCCGCCGGCCCGGAGATGATGTACGTGCGCCAGGCAACGCTTACCGCCATGCGCGCCGCCAACTACGAATGCCCGCTCGACGGCGTCTACTCCAACGTGCGCGACGCCGAAGGTTTCCGCTCCGACACCGAACTCTCGCGCCGCCTGGGCTTTCGCGGCCGCCCCGCCATCCACCCCAGCCAGGTGGAAGCGGCGAACGAAATCTATACGCCCACCAAGGCGCAGGTGGACTACTACACCCGCGTCGTCAACGCCTACAAGGAAGCATTGACGCGCGGCACCGCCAGCACCACGGTAGACGGCAAACTGGTCGACGTGGCGATGTACAACACCGCCAAGCGCCTGCTCGACCACATGGACTCGATCAAAGAGCTCGAAGCCTTGATCGGCAGCCACACCAAACAGAAATAAGACGGAACGAACGCCCATGATCAACGCAGCCATCGTCGGCATGGGCCGCTGGGGCCAGAACCTGGTGAATTCCGTCCAAGGCAAGAGCACCAAGCTGCGCTTCACCCACGGCATGGTGCGCCGCCCCGCCGAGGTGGCCGAGTACGCGCAAAAGATCGGCCTCAAGCTCTGCACGACTTACGAAGAGGTGCTGGCCGACAAGAGTGTGGACGCGGTGGTGCTCGCCACCCCGCATGACCTGCACGTCGCGCAAATTACCGCCGCTGCCGCCACCGGCAAGGCCGTATTCTGCGAAAAGCCGCTGGCCATGACGCGCGCCGATGCCGAGCTTGCCATCAAGGCAGTCGAGGCGGCAAAGGTCACGCTGGGCGTCGGCCACGACAAGCGTTTCTGGCCCTCGATGCAGGAAGTGAAACGCCAGGTCGAGAGCGGCGTGCTCGGCAAACTGCTGCACATCGAAGGCAACCTGTCGAACGAAAACTCGCGCGCCACCTACCGCGAGTGGCGCGGCAAGCCGGAGAACTCCCCCGGCGGCAGCCTCACCGCCACCGGCATCCACATCCTCGACGCCTTCGTGCACCTGATGGGCCCGGCCAAACGCATCAGCGCCAGCTACAGCTCCCAAGGCGGTGCCGACGTACAGGACACCATGGCCATGCTGTTCGAATTCAAAAGCGGCGCCACCGGCCTGCTCGCCTCGGTGCGCCCCACGCCAGTGTTCTGGCGCGTGCACGCCTTCGGCACCACCGGCTCGGTGGAAGCGCGCGGCACCGACGATGTCGAGCTGCGCATCAGCGGCGACCCTTCTGGACAACCCGCACGCCTGATCCACGCCGAACCGCTCGACGCCCTGCGCTTCGAACTCGAAGCCTTCGCCGATGCGGTTGCGGGCGTGGCGCCGTATCCCATCTCCCACGAGCAAATGATATTGACCGCCGCCACCCTCGAAGCCGCCGCCCGCGCGGTCGACACCAAAACCACCGTCACGCTGGACTAGCCGAACGCCCCATCAGTGCTAGCATTGGGCGATGACACCTCGCCCACGACTCCGCTACATCGAACTTATCACCGGCCACCAGAACGACGGCCCGGCGTGGATCGCCTTTGCCAACGCCTCCAAGAGCGGCTCGCAGCTCTACTTCAATGGCAAGGCGCTACGCCGCGTCGAAGGCGACCGCCATGTCGATGTCGCCACCGGCGACACCTGGTGGGTCTCCGCGGTCAAGAAGGACGGCACCAACCGCCACCGCGAAGGCCGCGGCATCATCTCCATCGAAAAAAGCGCGCTGCCAAGCTATCTGCGCTTGATCGGCAGGACCGAGATCGACAGCGACCATTTCGTGGTGATCGACGATTTGCCACCGACCGACGCCAGCCAGTTCGAGCCGCCCGCTAAGGAATAGGATGGCGCATGGCTTCCCGCACTCTTTTACGCTATGTCGAACTCAAGACCGGCTATTCGGATGACGGCCCGGCCTGGATTGCGCGCGTACGTACTTCAAAGAGCGGCAAGCTGATCTACTTTCGCGGCAAGGCGCTAGCCCATGCCGAACGCGGCAGACACTTTGACGTCGAGACCAGGGAGTTTTACTGGGTTTCAGGGGTCAAGAAGAACGGCGCCGACCGTCACTGGGCCGGCGGCGGCAAGGTCAGCATCGAGCGCGGCGCAGTGGATGAATACCTGCGATTGATCGGTGCATCGCAACTCGACCATACGCTAGTCATCGTGGATGATGCCCCGGCGCCAGACCTCAATCGCTTCCATGCCCTGGCCAATCACTCCTCGCGGAATGACTGGCTGGCCGAACTGGAAACACCGGAAGACGCCCCCTAGACCTTCCACCCCAGCCACTCGCACAGCGCCCGTCCCATGATCCACTCAAGATCGGCGGGCGCGAGCCACTTCATCTCCTCGGTGAACATGCTGATCATCTGCGTGTAAGGGCAGGGCAGGCGCGACAGGTCGCTGCCCCAGAACACGCGCTTCGGCCCGAAAGCCTCGACCACCTTGCGCACGTGCGCCAGCATGGTCGGAAACGGATAGGGCTCGGCGGCGTGGAAGGGCAGGCAGCTCGCCTTCACCGACACGTTCGGGTACTTCGCCAGCGCGATCATGTTGCCGAAGTCCTTGAATGCCTCCGCGTCCTTGCCTTCGGTCAGGCCCATGTGGTCCAGCGTGATCTTCAGCCCGGGATGCTTTTCGGCAATCGCCGCCACGTGGTGCATGTCGCGGTAATGCACCATCATCATCACCGGCTTGTTCAAGCGCTCGGCCTGCGCCCATAGCCAGTCGAGCTTGTTCTCGATGAACATCGGGCGCAGCGCCGGCAGGTGGAAGATGAAGCGGATGCCCAGCAGCCCCGGGTGCGCGTACCAGGTCGGCAGAAAATCGCGCCCGCCCTCGGCCAGCGGATTGAAGCGCGCCATTACGCCAAAACGGTCCGGGTGCTGCCTGGCAGCCTCCAGCACCAGGTCGTTGCGCAGGCCCTCATAGACCGGCGAGATCAGCACCGCGCGATTGACGCCGGCCTTGTCCATTTCACCCAGCAGGTATTCGGCGGTGAAGGGAAAGGGCTTGTGCGGCGGCGGCGTGCCGGGCGCGGGCTCGGGCCAGGGGCGCTCGGGCGTGCTGGCGCCCCACAGGTGGATTTGCGAATCGGCGATGAACATGATGTCTCCTCAAGCGGCTTTTATTGCCCGCGAGCTTAGCGCCTTTGCGCGCGCCCGCGTCGGCGACGCGGCTTATATGGCTGATAGAGAGGTGTTTGGCGATACGCCGGATTACACCGCCTCAAGTTTTGCCGGCCATCCGCCGTTAAGCTGAACAAGCCCCCAAGGAAAGAGCATCATGGACGTCAGCAATATCGCCAGCACCAGCACGGCAATGAGCCAGCAGCAACTCTCCAGCGAAGTGCAAATGTCCGTGCTGAAAAAGGCCATGGACATCGGCCAGCAGTCCGCCGAGGCACTGATCGCCGCCATTCCGCAGCCGCCGGCCAATCCGCCGCACCTGGGCAATCAGATCGACACCTACGCTTAAGGGTAGGTTGGATAGCGTTGGATGCTGGCGCGCCTCCCAAGCCCGTTCGCCCTGAGGCTGTCGAAGGGCTTTGTTGGAACACGGGTGGTGCACATGTCCTGCTCTGAAGGCCTTTCGGAGCGTCCCCAAGGGGACTTCCTCCGGGGCGTCGACAGGCCCAGGACGAACGGCGGGAGATGACGAAGCCGCGATAAATTCCGGATGCACAAAATAAAAAAGCGGCCCGCAGGCCGCTTTTTTTCTGCTGCATGCTGCTTACTTGCCGCGCAACTTGCGGATCGCCGCGATCTGCGCCGCCATGATGGCGAGCTCGGAAGTAGCCATCGCCAGATCGAGGTCGCTTTTCGCATTGCTGCGCGCTTCCTCGGCCTTGCGCATGGCTTCCTGCGCCTTGGCCTCGTCCAGGTCGGCGCCGCGAATCGCGGTATCGGCGAGGACGGTAACGACATCCGGCTGCACTTCGAGAATGCCGCCGGCGACGAAGACGAACTCTTCCTGGCCGTTGTCGGCGCGCTGGATGCGCACCGCGCCCGGCTTGATGCGCGAGATCAGCGGCGTGTGCTTGGGATAAATCCCCAGCTCGCCGACTTCACCCGGCAGCACGACGAAATTCGCCTCGCCGGAGAAGATCAACTCTTCGGCGGAAACGACGTCTACGTGGATGGTGGACATGTGGGGCTCCTGGCTCAACTCTTCTTACTGAAGGGTCTTCGCCTTTTCAATGGCTTCGTCGATCGTGCCGACCATGTAGAACGCCTGTTCCGGCAGGGCATCGCATTCGCCGTCGACGATCATCTTGAAGCCGCGGATGGTCTCGGTCAGCGGCACGTACTTGCCCGGCGAGCCGGTGAACACTTCGGCGACGTGGAAGGGCTGCGACAGGAAGCGCTGGATCTTGCGCGCGCGCGCCACGGCCAGCTTGTCCTCAGGGGACAATTCGTCCATGCCCAAGATGGCGATGATGTCGCGCAATTCCTTGTAGCGCTGCAAGGTGGCCTGCACACGGCGGGTGACGGTGTAGTGCTCTTCACCGATGGTGTTCGGGTCCACCTGGCGGCTGGTGGAGTCCAACGGGTCCACGGCGGGGTAGATACCGAGCGAAGCGATGTCGCGCGACAGCACCACGGTGGCGTCCAGGTGGGCGAAAGTGGTCGCGGGCGACGGGTCGGTCAAGTCATCCGCCGGCACGTACACGGCCTGGATCGAGGTGATCGAGCCGACCTTGGTGGAGGTGATGCGTTCCTGCAGCTTGCCCATTTCTTCGGCCAGCGTCGGCTGGTAGCCCACGGCGGAAGGCATGCGGCCCAGCAAAGCCGACACTTCGGTACCGGCCAGGGTGTAGCGGTAGATGTTGTCGACGAAGAAGAGAATGTCCTTGCCTTCGTCGCGGAACTTCTCGGCCATGGTCAGGCCGGAGAGCGCCACGCGCAGGCGGTTGCCCGGCGGCTCGTTCATCTGGCCGAACACCATCGCCACCTTGGACTTGGAGAGGTCGTCCTGGTTGATAACGCCGGCATCCGACATTTCGTGATAGAAGTCGTTGCCTTCGCGGGTACGTTCGCCCACGCCCGCGAACACGGACAAACCGGCGCGCGCCTTGGCGATGTTGTTGATCAGTTCCAGCATGTTCACGGTCTTGCCCACGCCGGCGCCGCCGAACAGGCCGATCTTGCCGCCCTTGGCGAAGGGGCAGATCAGGTCGATCACCTTGATGCCGGTTTCCAGCAATTCCACGGAAGGGGAGAGCTCGTCGAACTTCGGCGCTTCGCGGTGGATTTCGCGGCGCTCGTCGCCTTCGATCGGGCCACGCTCGTCGATCGGGCGGCCCAGCACGTCCATCACGCGGCCCAGGGTGCCGGCACCGACGGGCACCGAGATGCCGCGGCCGGTGGGCGTGACGCCCATGCCGCGCTGCAGGCCGTCGGTCGAGCCCATGGCGATGGTGCGCACCACGCCGTCGCCCAGCATCTGCTGCACTTCGAAGGTGAGCCCCTGCTCGACCAGGGTGTTGGTCTCGGACTTGTCCAGGGTGAGCGCCTCGTAGACCGAGGGCATGCCTTCACGCGGGAACTGGATGTCGACCACCGGGCCGATGCACTGAACGACTAGACCTTGACTCATGATTGAATCCTTGTTTGTTCCGGCAAAAGTAAAAACCTACTTTTGCCGGGATCAATTTGCATGAAATCGCCGGCGGAGCCGGACAATTTCATAACCAAATAACTACAAAACTTCAAAGCTCTAAACAGCTGCGGCGCCGGCCACGATCTCGGACAGTTCCTTGGTGATCGCCGCCTGCCGCGCCTTGTTATAGGTCAGCTGCAGTTCCTCGATCACCTTCTTGGCGTTGTCGGAGGCGGACTTCATCGCCACCATGCGCGCGCTTTGCTCGGACGACATGTTCTCGACGATCGCCTGGTACACCAGGGCTTCGACGTAGCGTGTCATCAGCTCGTCCACCACGGTCTGTGCGTCGGGCTCGTAGATGTAGTCCCAGCCGTGCGCGGTCTTTTCCGCCGCGGTCTGCTCGAAACGCTCGCCGCCCAGAGGCAGCAATTGCTCGACCACCGGCTCCTGCTTCATGGTGTTGACGAAGCGGGTGTAGGCCAGATACACGACGTCGATCTTGCCCTCGGCATAGGCATCGAGCTGCACTTTCACCGGCCCGATCAGCTTGTCCAGGTGCGGCTTGTCGCCCATCAGCACCGCGTGCGACACCACCTTGGCGCCGATGCGGTTGAGGAAGCCGAAGCCCTTGTTGCCGAAGGCGGTCGCCTGGATCGCCACGCCGGCGCTTTCCAGTTCCTTCATCTTGTTGGTGACCGCGCGCAGGATGTTGGTGTTCAGGCCACCGCACAGGCCCTTGTCGGTGGTGATGACGATGATCCCGGCCGCCTTCACCTGGTCGCGCTTGACCAGGAAGGGGTGGCGATACTCCGGGTTCGCGCCGCCCAGGTGAGCAGCGATGTTGCGCACCTTGTCGGCGTAAGGACGGGCCGCGCGCATGCGCTCCTGGGCGCGGCGCATTTTCGATGCCGCGACCATTTCCATCGCCTTGGTGATCTTGCGCGTGTTTTGCACGCTCTTGATCTTGGTGCGGATTTCTTTTGAACCGGCCATGTTTAACCTCGGTTCTCCATTAACTAGCTACAAACTTCAACTGGCCCACTACAACGAAGCCACTGTTCAACGCCGTCCAACGAAGCTGCTGTTCTAATCCACCCAGCGAAGCCACTGGTTTCGGGGGGTTTCTGAAGGGGGGCAGGCCCCCCTTTCTTAATATGTGCCGGTCTTCTTGAAGTCGATGATGGCGGCAGTGAGTGCCTTTTCATCGTCGGCCGAAAGATTCTTGGCGGCTTCGATCCTGTCCACCAGCGGCATCTGCTTGGACTTCATGTAATCGCGCAGCCCCTTTTCGAAACCGAGGGCGTTCTTCACCTCGACGTCGTCCATGTGGTTGTTGTTCACCGCGAACAGGATCAGCGCCATTTCCCAGACTTCCATCGGCTGGTACTGCTGCTGCTTCATCAATTCGGTGACGAGACGCCCGCGCTCGAGCTGCTTGCGGGTGGCGTCATCCAGGTCGGAGGCGAACTGCGCGAAAGCGGCCAGTTCACGGTACTGCGCGAGCGCCAGGCGCACGCCGGCGCCGGTGTCCTTGCGCTTCATGATCTTGGTCTGCGCCGAACCGCCGACGCGCGACACCGAGATACCGGCGTTGATGGCGGGACGGATGCCGGCGTTGAACAAGTCGGTTTCCAGAAAGATCTGGCCGTCGGTAATCGAGATCACGTTGGTCGGCACGAAAGCGGAGACGTCGCCGCCCTGGGTTTCGATCACCGGGAGAGCCGTCAGCGAACCGGTCTTGCCCTTGACGGCACCCTTGGTGAAGCGCTCGACCCAGGCTTCGTTGACGCGCGCCGCACGTTCCAGCAAGCGCGAGTGCAGGTAGAACACGTCGCCCGGGTAGGCTTCGCGGCCCGGCGGGCGGCGCAGCAGCAGCGAAATCTGGCGGTAGGCCCAGGCCTGGCGGGTCAAGTCATCATAAATGATCAGGCAGTCTTGCCCGCGGTCGCGGAAGTACTCGCCCATGGTGCAGCCGGAGTAGGGCGCGATGAACTGCAGCGCGGCGGACTCCGAAGCGGTGGCGGCCACCACGATGGTGTAAGCCATGGCGCCGTTTTCTTCCAGCTTGCGCACCACGTTGGCGACAGTCGAAGCCTTCTGGCCGATCGCGACGTAGATGCACAGCAGGTCCTTGCCCTTCTGGTTGATGATCGCGTCCACCGCCACGGCAGTCTTGCCGGTCTGGCGGTCACCGATGATCAGCTCGCGCTGGCCGCGGCCGACGGGCACCATCGCGTCGATGGACTTCAGGCCGGTCTGCACCGGCTGGTCCACCGATTTACGCCACATCACGCCGGGCGCAACCTTTTCGATCACGTCGCGTTCGCGGGCGGCGATCGGGCCCTTGCCGTCGATCGGCTCGCCCAGGGCGTTGACCACGCGGCCGAGCAACTCGGGGCCGACCGGCACGTCGAGAATGCGGCCGGTGGCTTTCACCGAATCGCCTTCCTTGATGTGCTCGTAGGCGCCCAGCACCACCGCGCCGACCGAGTCGCGCTCCAGGTTCAGCGCCAGGCCGAAGGTATTGCCGGGAAACTCCAGCATTTCGCCCTGCATCGCGGACGACAGGCCGTGCACGCGGCAGATGCCATCGGTCACCGACACCACGGTGCCCTGGGTGCGGATGTTGGCGTCGGCGCCGAGGCCGCTGATGCGGCTTTTCAGCAGTTCGCTGATTTCGGAGGGGTTCAGGTTCATGATGGACTCCAGGGATTCTGTTTGGGCTGTGGCGGCGGCTGTATCAGGTGACAGGTGACGATCAGGCGGTGAGCGTGGTCTTCATGCGCTCAAGCTGCGCCTTGATCGACGTGTCGAACACATGGTCGCCGACCACGACGCGCACGCCGCCGATCAGGCTCTGATCGACGCTGACGTGCGGCTTCAAGGTCTTTTTGAACTTGGCGGCAAGGCCGGCGATCAGCTCGCCTACCTGCGCCTCGGAAAGCGGAAAGGCGGAAACGATCTCCGCGTCGGCCGTGCCTTCTTCGGCGTTTTTAAGCATCGCGAATTGCGCGGCGATTTCCGGCAAGGCGTCGAGACGGCTGTTTTCGATCAGCAGGCGCAAAAAGTTCTGCCCCTTCTGGTCGATGTGCGTCTTCAACACGCCGGCCATCACGCCGTAGAGCTGGTCCGAGGTTATCTTCGGATCGTTCATCAGCGCGCGCATTTCCGGCCTGTCGGCCACCGCGCCCATTTCGGCGAGCAGGTCGTTCCACGCCGGCAAGGCTTTGGCTTCGCGGGCGGTGCGGAAAGCGGCTTCCGCGTAGGGACGGGCGATGGTGGAGAGTTCGGCCATGGCGGTTCCTTAGAGCTGCGCCCTGAGCTGGTTCAGCAGCTCGGCGTGGTTGCCGGCATTCACCTCGCGCTTGAGGATCTGCTCGGCGCCCTTGACAGCCAGTTCGGCCACGGCGTTGCGCAGTGAATCGCGCGCGCGCTGGCCTTCCTGCTCGGCTTCGGCCTTGGCTTGCGCCAGGATGCGCGCTTTTTCGGCTTCCGCGTCCTTCTTGGCCTGCTCGATCAGTGCCGCGGCCTGCTTCTCAGCTTCGGCCATGCGGCCCTGATTGGCGGTGCGCGACTGTGCCAGCTCGGCGGCAGCGGCCTTGTGGGCCTCCGCCAGTTCCAGCTTGCCCTTTTCGGCGGCGGCCAAGCCATCGGCGATCTTTTTGGCGCGCTCGTCCAGCATTTTCATCAACGGCGGCCAGACGAAGGTCATGGTGAACCACGCCAGCACGAAGAAGACGATCAACTGGGCAATGAAGGTGGCATTGATGTTCATGAGAACTTACCCCCGGTAAAGAGTGACTGATTGCAAATGCGGGGGATGCTCTTAACCGCGGAACGGGTTGGCGAACGCGAACATCATGGCGATACCGACACCGATCAGGAAGGCGGCGTCGATCAGGCCGGCGAGCAGAAACATCTTGGTCTGCAGCTTGTCCATCAGTTCCGGCTGACGCGCCGAAGCTTCGATGTATTTGCCGCCCATCAGGCCGATACCGATACATGCGCCGATGGCGCCCAGACCGATGATGATGCCAGCAGCCAGAGCAACGAGGCCAACGTTAGTCATGATGACTCCTTTTTATCTAAAGACTAGGAAAAGTTGAGACGGGTAACGAACGCGCGAAACGCGCAAAAAAACAAAAACAAAACCGGAATCGAGCCTTGGAGAGCTTCTTTGGAGTGCCTGATCAGCCACGGCGGCTGCTAGTGCCCCTCATGCGCCTGGCCCAGGTACACCAGGGTCAGCATCATGAAAATGAAGGCCTGCAGCACCACGATCAGGATGTGGAAAATCGCCCAGACCGTACCCGCCACCACATGCATGCCGATGCCCCACCAGGTGGCGGTGGCGCCGAGCAGCGCGATCAGCAGGAACACCAGTTCGCCGGCGTACATGTTGCCGAACAACCGCATCGCCAGCGACACGGTCTTGGCGACGAACTCGATCAGGTTCAGGGCGAAATTGAAAATCCACAAGGCCGGGTGTGCGCCGAACGGGGCGCAGAACAATTCGTGCACGAAGCCGCCCACGCCCTTGATCTTGATGTTGTAGTACAGCATCAAAATCAGCACGCCGATGGCCATGCCCAAGGTGCCGTTGAGGTCGGCAGTGGGCACCGCGCGATGGTGCGGCAGGTGCGAGTGCAGGCCAACCAGCTCCAGCAATTCATTGACGCCATGGATCCAGTCCACGGGAATGAAGTCGACCGCGTTCATGAAAAACACCCACATGAAAACGGTAAGGGCCAGCGGGGCGATGAAGCTGCGGTCGCCATGGACGATGGATTTCGACTGCGACTCGACCATCTCCACCAGCATCTCGATGGCCGCCTGGAAGCGCCCCGGCACGCCGGAGGTGGCCTTGCGCGCCGCCTTCAGCAGGATGGCGATGGTGATCACGCCGCACAGCACCGACCAGAACATGGTGTCCCAGTTGACCACGTGCATATCGATGATGAAGCCTTGCTTCATGCTCGAAAAATGCGTCAAGTGCTCGACGATATATTCGGAGGAGGTAGGGGCTTCGGCGCCGGCAGCCATATGTGTAACCTGTAACCTTGGTGTAAAACCTACGTTAAAAGCGCGCCTAGCGGCTCGCCATCAACAACCCGAAAACGTAGACTTGCAAAACCGCGATGTAGGTGACGATCAGCGCGAGCCAATCGGCATTTTTGTAGTACACCGCCACGCCGGCGAACAGCGCGATGGAAAGCAAGATCTTTATGGCTTCGCCCACGAAGAAGGCGAATACATAACCATCCTGCCGGCTTTGCGCCAGCAGCAGGCGCAAGGCGAACAGCCCCGAGGGTACGAAACAAATGGCCCCGCCGATGAAGGCGGAAGCGGCACCCGGCCCTCCCCTCAGAAGACCCCAGCCCACGGCCAGCAACACGGAAAGCCCCGCCTGCCAGGCCACTACGCGCAACGGCGCGGTGTTCATGCCCGCCGGCGCCCGGCGCTGATAAAACCCGCCAAATCCGTATGCCGCATCATGCAATCCGTTTTAGGCAATCCCGGAGGAACAGAGTGACCTGTAAACCCGCCCAGCCGCCAAAACCCAAGAATTATAGGGGATACCCCGGGTGCTGGCAATCGGCGCGGCACTGAAAATGTGCCTTCCGCTCGCGTTTTAATGACAGATGCATCCAGAGCCGCGAAACTTGGATGTGAAGCATGGTCACAAAGCCGATTTCGGGCTTGAAGCTTGCGCCAGTTCAGGCTAGATTGCCTGCGGGGGAAAGGAAGTTCGCCAATTGCAGGAAGGCATGTCATCCAAACCCACGAATCATGGCGTATAAATCAAGAAAAAGGCCGCGCAAGCCGGCGGCGCAGGCACAAAGCTCGGGTTTTTGAAGGCTTTGTGCAAAAAACCTCACTCAAACCTCGATACAGGAGCGGACGATGCATTTCGCTGCACGTTGTTGCACCTTGCTGCTGGCCGGCGCCGCCGCTTGCGCCGCCATTGTCCCGGCATACGCCGGCCCCCTCGACGAAGCGCGGGTCAAGGCGCGCATCGCCGCCACCGCCCGCGGCGACATCGACGCCATCATGGCCGACTACACCGACGACTGCGTGTTCCAGTGGGTCGGCGGCGGGCTCGATGGCGAATATCGCGGCAAAGCCGCGGTCCGCGGCGTCTGGGACAAGTTCAAGACGAACCAGGGCGAGATGCAGGCCACGCTCGGCAAGGTGGACTCCAACACCAACCCAAAGGGCGTGACCGTCAGTGCCTTTGCCCATTACAAGGGCAAGATGGAGGTCAAGGTGCGTCAGGTCTTCGTCTACCGCGACAGCAAGCTGGCGATGGAAATCTGGCAAATCGACCCCAGCCTGGTTGTGGCTCCCTGAACATTGCCGGCGCAGCGCCCCTTTGCAGGGCCTGCAATTGATCGCGAGCGGGCGCTTACTCATACCGCCTTGCCACAGCGCCACGCCGACGCCTGAACCGCCATGCACCTGTTGCCCTCCCTGACCGCCCCGGCCCGCGCCGCTCCCTGCGCCGCCGCCCACGTAGCTCGCGTTGCCGTCCGCATTGCAGCCCTCGGCGCGCTGCTATTGGCCGGCGCCGCCGCCGCCGACCCACTGACCGTCAAGATCACCAACCAGGCCGGTGCGCCGCTGGCCAACGCCGTCGTCATGGCCATTCCGCCCAGGCTTCCGCCGCCGCGCAAGCCGCGCCCGGTCGCCATCGAGCAAAAAGACCGCGAGTTCCTGCCCTTTGTCACCGTCGTCGAAGTCGGCACCTCGGTTACCTTCCCGAATCGCGACCCGCTGCTGCACCACGTCTATTCCTTCTCCCCGGCCAAGGTGTTCGAGATCAAGCTCTACAACGGCGACTCGCGCTCGGTGCTGTTCGACAAGCCCGGCCCGGTGGCCCTGGGCTGCAACATCCACGACTGGATGGAAGCGCACATCTACGTCGCCCCCACCCCCTATTTCGCCAGGACCGATGCGCAAGGCCAGGCGCGCCTGAACCTGCCCGCCGGCGCCTACACCCTGCAAACCTGGCATCCCTACCAGAACGGCGTGTTGCCACCCACCGACCTGAAGATGGCCGGCCCGCAAAGCCAGAGCCTCACCCTGCCCGTCACCGTGCCGCCCGCCAAGGCCAAGCCGCCCAATGACCCCAACCAATACTGAGTCCGGGTCCGGGTCTACAACCAAGCCCGAGCCCGCCGCGCAGGCGCGTGATGGCGCCGCGCAGGCGCGTGATGGCACCGCGCAGGCGCGTGGCGCCGCCGCGCAGACGCGTGACCTCGCCGCACAGGCGCGTGACCCTGCCGCGCCGGCGCCTGAATCCGGCACGCCACTCGCCGGCCGGCCGCGCTGGACCCTCGCCGTCAAGCTGGCGCTGCTCTTTTCCGCCCTGCTCCTATTGGTGCAGACCGGCGTCTATGTCGCCAGCAGCCTGGCGATATCGCGCATCGCCACCGGCGAAGTCAGCGAACGCCTGGAAGTCGGCGCCAAGGTGTTCCGCCAGGTGTTCGACCAGGACCGCCGCCGGCTGGAACTCACCGCCACCGTGCTCTCCGCCGACTTCGCCTTCCGCGAAGCCATCGCCACCAACGACGTGCCGACCATGCTCTCGGTGCTCTCCAACCACGGCCAGCGCATCAACGCCGACGTGATGATGCTCGCCGGCTTGAACGACATCGTGGTGGCCGACACCCAGTCGCTGCGCAGCAGCGTGCGCAATGCCGGCAGCCGCTTTCCCTTCCCCGAACTCACCGCCGCCGCCGAGCGCGACGGCCAGGCCTCCGGCATCGTCGTGATGAAGGACGGCAATCCCTATCAATTGGTGGTGCTGCCGGTGATGGCGCCGCGCCCGATCGCCCGCCTGGCCGTGGGTTTTCGCATCGACAGCAAGCTGGCGCGCGAACTCAAGGCCGTTACCGGCCTGGACGTCAGCTTCGCCCACCTCGACGGCGACTGGCGCGTCTACACCTCCACCCTGCCGCAGGAAAGCCTGCCCGCCCTGGCTGACATCCTGCGCAAGAACGAAGGCAACAACGCCCCCTTCCAGGCCAGCTTCAACGGCGAGCCCTACGAAATGCGCGTGGTGCCGCTGGCCGACAGCAGCGGCGAGCGTGTCGCCGCCATCCTGCAAAGCCCGCTTGCGGAAACGCTCGCCCCGTTCAACCTGCTCAACACCACGCTCTTCACCGCCGGCAGCATCGCGCTGTTGCTCGGCATCCTCGGCAGCGTCTGGGTGGCGCGCCACCTGACGCGCCCGGTGGCGCGCCTGACCCTGCTGGTCGACCGCATCGGCCGCGGCGAATTCCTGCTCGGCGAGCGGGTCCGCTCGAACGACGAAATCGGCCACCTCGCCAAGCGCTTCGACGCCATGCGCGAAGGCCTGGCCGAGCGCGAGTCGCGCATCCTCGACCTCACCTATATGGACCCGCTGACCGGCCTGCCCAACCGCACCCGCCTGGTCGAAGCCGTGCACCAGCGCCTCGCCGGCGGCGGCACCTGCTCCATCCTGTATCTCAACCTCGACCGTTTCCGCCTGATCAACCAGACCCTCGGCCACGCCTTCGGCGACCGCGTGCTCACCGCCGTCGGCCAGCGCATCCGCGACCTGCTGCAGGGCGACGCCCTGGTGGCGCGCGCCGGCGGCGACGAATTCGCCGTGCTGCTCTCCAACCAGGACCCGGCCAACGCCGAAGCCCTGGCCCGCGCGCTCGCCACCACGCTTGAGCGCCCGCTGGTGATCGACGACCACCCGGTGGACGTCGGCGCCGCCATCGGCGTGGCCCACGCCCCCGCGCACGCCAGCGCCGCCGACGAATTCCTGCGCGCCGCCGACGCCGCCATGCAGGTGGCGAAGGCGCGCCGCGCGCCCTTCGTGGTGTTCGAGCCGGAAAAAAAGCGCACCGGCGAAGGCCAGCTCTCGCTGCTCACCGAAATGCGCCGGGCGATCGCCAACAACGAATTCGTCCTCTACTACCAGCCGAAGATCCACCTCGCCAGCGGCCGGCTCTCCGGCGCCGAAGCGCTGATCCGCTGGCATCACCCGAGTCTCGGCCTGCGCGCGCCCGACAGCTTCATCCCCTTCGCCGAGCAGACCGGCTACATCCGCCACCTCACCGGCGAAGTCATCCGCATGGCCGCGCAGCAGGCCGCCGCCTGGCGCCGCGGCGGCGACCCGATCGAAATCGCCTTCAACCTGTCGCCCCGCGACCTCTTGGTGCCCGACCTGCCGCGGCGCATCACCGAGGCCGTCGCCCGCTTCGGCGGGGTGATTAGCGACCTGTGCTGCGAAGTCACCGAAAGCTCGGCGATGGAAGACCCCGAAGCCGCGGTGCAGCGCCTGCACGCCCTGCGCGAACTCGGATTAACGATCGCGATCGACGACTTCGGCACCGGCTACTCCTCGCTCTCCTACATCCAGCGCCTGCCCGCCTCGGCGCTGAAAATCGACCAGAGCTTCGTGCGCCACATGAACTCGCGGCCGCAAGCCGCCACCATCGTGCGCTCCACCATCGAGCTGGCCCACTCCCTCGGCCTCTCCGTCACCGCCGAAGGCGTGGAAGACGCCGAAACCCTGAACAGCCTCAAAGCCTGGGGCTGCGACTACGCGCAAGGCTATTTCTTCGGCCGCCCCATGCCCGCCCACGAGTTCGACCGCTGGCGCGCCATCTACGGCCCGGCCCTGGCTGTAGTCAGCGTCAACACCAGCCACCACGCCACCGTCGCCACCGTCGCCGCCGTCGCCGACCTCGCCGCGCTGGGCAGCCCCGGCAATATCGACGCCGATTGAGGCACGCGGAGACGTAAAGCGCGGCTCGCGCTATTTGTCATCGTCCCGGAATGAACGCGGCAGATAGCCGGTCAGCGGCAGCAAAAACAAGGCGAACAGCCAAGCCGCCCCGCCGGGAAACTTCTCCGGCTCCAGCCCCGCGCCCGTCCGTATCGTCCCCCCGCCTTGCACATGCCGCGCGCGAAAATCCGCGATTTGCCGCGCGCAGGCCACAGCGGGACATGCACAATCGACGCAAAGCAGGGCGCCCGCGTCGTTTGCGTGCCCGCAAGCCAGGCAGCACCAGTTGTAGCCGGGCATAGGTCGCGACCCGTTCCTGTTCATCCACCAGCGCGGGAGCGTCGACGCCGATCGAAGCCCACCGCTACTTCTGCAAACTCGCCAGCCACTGCTCGAAAAACGCCTGCTGCTCCTCCGGCGTGCACGGGTCCACGTCCGGCCCGCTGTCGAAAATGTATTCCAGGTCCTGCGCGCGCGCCGGCTGGCCCGGCACCAGGCGAAAAGCCTTGAGCCCCTCGTTCATGCCGCGCAACATGCCCTTGGGCCAGACGTTGCGCGAGGCGCCGTAGCACAGCGGCACCAGCTCATGCTGCGCCAGCTTGCGGCGAATCACGATGAAGGCCTCGAAATAATCGGGACCGGTGGCGCTGAGCGAGCCGCCGTCCCAGGCCAGCAGCAGGCGGTGGTCCGGCTCGTGGGCGTCGTAATTCAGCCGTCCCATGTGCAGCGCACCATCCGCGGCGCGCAAGGAGATGGAAATCTTTTCAATGTCCATGGCGGGTTTTGCTTCCTTCGCTTCCTCTGCTTCCCTTACTTCCCCTTGCGCCGCAATTCCCGGAACGCCGGCAGCTCCCATTGCCGCAGCGCCAGCAGCACGCTCGTCACCGGCCGCTCGCCGATCGGCAGTTTCAAGTCCTCATGGTGGGCGTCGCGAAACTCCTGCACCGTGCGCTTCAGGCGCTCCGCCAGTTGCTTGGCCGAGGCCTTCGACAGGCGCCCGCTGGAAAACAGCAGCGCTTCGCCGGCACCCTCGAACGGCGAGCGGAAAAAATCCGCCTGCGCCTGCGCGTAGAAAAAAGTCTGGATCGGCCCCGCCGGCAGCCAGGAAAACGCCCGCGCCACCAGCGGGCGGATGCGGTTGTTCGGCTGCAGCTCGATGATCTTCAGCTTGTCCAGGTGCGTCAGCAGCTTCACCAGCTCCGCCTGCGTCAGCGTATACGCCTCGAATATCTGCTCATAGCTCAGGTGGTGGATCGCCGCCACCGCCACCAGCATCAGCTTGGGGTCGCCCGCCAGCTCCTTCTCCTGCTCCAAGGTCAGTTGCAGCAGCAGCGAATCGCGCGCCTCCACGGCGCGGGCCAGGTCGGCGAACTCGATGCCGGCGTACTCGCAAATCTCGTCTAAGCGCGACAGCATGAAGTCCTTGGTCGAGAACATGCGCTTCACGCTGGCCTCGGACAAGTCGAGCTGCTTTGCCACGTCCGCATAGGTGATGTCGCGCGACTTCAATTCGCGCTTCAGGACTTCGATCAGGGCGGAGGTCAGTGCCATATTTGCGTTTGCTTTTCTGGTGGTTCAAATTGCCCGGCCGCTGCAACATAGCATCAATCCCGCGCTCGCCGCAACGCGGCCCCTGCACGCACCCGCATCCCCTCCGATTCCCCTGCCGCCCAGCGCAGGCTCTTCTCCCCTTCAAGGGGAGAGACAGGGGGGGATTGGGGTACAGCCGCACCCCCCCTCCATCCGACCAGAATATGTCCCTGGAATCGCCCGAACGGTTCAACGAACAGGCAAATCCGGGCGCAATGGCAAGCATGGCGTGGCGCCCGCAGCCTTCTTCATCCCTTTCAAGGGAAGGGCAGGGACGAACTCAAACCCGGCGAAGCCGTCACCGCACCGCGTCTTTCCCCGCCCCACACCAGGGGTATAGTGTCGCCAGCGCGCGGCAACGAATCCGCGCCGTATAAATAACACTCATAGGAGACAACAATGAAGCTTCCGCTTTCACTCACCCGCCGCGCCCTCATCCTAAACCTGGCCGGCCTGGTATCCGCCGCCGCCCTCGCAGGCTGCGCCTCCTCCGGTTCCGGCTCCGGCTGGACCTCCATGATCGACGGCAAAAGCCTGAACGGCTGGAGCCAGATCGGCGTCTCCAGCTGGCGCGTCGAAGACGGCGCTGTCGTCGGCGACAAGGGCAAGGCCGGCTTCCTGGTCTCCTCCCGCACCTACAAGGACTTCGAAATCAACGCCGAATTCTGGGTCAGCGACGACGCCAACAGCGGCATCTTCATCCGCGGCGACAGCCAGACCTCGATGACCGGCACCAACGCCTACGAAGTCAACATCTTCGACCGCCGCCCCGACCCCAGCTACGGCACCGGCGCCATCGTCAACACCGCCAAGGCCGCCGTCGTCCTCAAGGCCGGCGGCAAATGGAACACCTACAACATCGTCGCCCGCGGCGACCACCTCGTCATCACCCTCAACGGCACCAAAACCGTCGACGTCCACGACGGCAAGCACAGCGCCGGCTACATCGGCCTGCAGTCCGACGGCGGCACGGTGAAATTCCGCAAGCTCGAAATCAAGGAACTGTAAAGCGCACCGCGCCTTGCCTCCCGCGCAAGGCACGCAGCGAAATCCCCGCTTCCACCTGATTCGCCGCAAAGCACGCGGCGAAATTTGGGCTCAGAGTCATTTTCGGCCTTACCGAAAATGACTCTGAGCCCAATATTCGAGTACGAAGCGAGCAGTCCGCACCCGCGTGCTCCCGCACTCCACCCGTCAGCGGTGAGCCTGTCGACGCCCGAAGGAATTTGCCCTTGGGGCACCGCATGTGTCCCACCGAGCCTCACATGTCCTTGGAAAGGCTCAGGACGAACGGTAGTGCCACGCGCGCCCGCCTTATCGCGACTGCTGGCTGATCTTGTCGATATTGCCCATCAGCTCCTGCTTGCGCGCCAGCATCTGCGCGCCCAGCGCCTTCAGGTCCAGCTTGGTCTTCTTCACCTTCGGAAACATCTCGTTCTGCTCTTCCTTGACGTGATGCTTGATGTACTCGGAAAGCACCGTCACCTTGGCGTCGTACATGTCCTCGCCCGGCTGCAGGCCGCGCAAATCGGCGATCAACTGCTTGGCGCCGTTATGCTCCACCTGCGCCTCGTCGAGCATGTCGTCGTCCTTGATGGCCGCGCGCGCCGCCGGGTAGAAGATTTCCTCTTCGATCTCGGTATGCACCGTCAGCTCGTTGCAGATGCGCTCGACCAGCGCCTTTTTCTGCGGCGTGTCACCGCGCATTTTCTCGAACTTGCCAAACAGCTCAGTCACCGCCTTGTGGTCCGCGCGCAGCAGCGCCACCGCGTCCGGCGTCGCCGGCGTGCGCGCCCGGGCCGGGGCCGCGCGCTTCGCGGCCGCCTTTTTGCCGGCCAGCTTTTGGGTCGTGGAAGTGCCGGCAAAAGCCGAAGGCTTGCCGGCGCGGGAGGATTTGGAACTGGTCTTGGCCATAAGAGTCTTTCTATCGGTCTAGTGGGGGTACGGCGAAGCCTGACTATCCCCAAAGCCGGCCGCAACTTCTGTCGGCACGATTCGCAAGCGAATGTCAGAACCCGCCTATAGACAGCCCGGGCCCGCCGCTTGCACACTGAGTCCCTAACCCAGGCACAACGAAACCTACAAGCAGCCGCGATGAAAATCAAAACCCGCCAGCCCATCCTCTCCCTGCGGCCCACCCAATTCTCCATCGGCCTGCTCGAAGTCGAATACAAAACCCTCGAACTGCGCAAGATGACGGAAGAAGAGCGCGCCCGCTGCGTCCAAAAAACCCGCATCCCCGTCGTCGTCTCCCCCTGGCGCGACCTCTACATCATCGACCACCACCACTACCTCTTCGCCTGCTGGCACGCCGACATCAAGGAAGCCCGCATCGAAATCGTCGAAGACCACGCCGACAGCAACATGACCTACCGCCAATTCTGGCGCCACATGGCCCAGCGCAAGCGCGCCTACCTCTACGACCAATTCGGCGAAGGCCCCCGCGAACCCCTCTACCTCCCCCCCGACATCCGCGGCATGGCCGACGACCCCTACCGCAGCCTCGCCTGGCTCGTCCGCAAGGAAGGCGGCTACGACAACTCCGACCAAACCTTCGCCGAATTCCAATGGGCCAACCACTTCCGCGCCCGCAAGCTCCTCGTCAGCCACGGCCGCGAAGGCTTCCACGAAGCCGTCCACAAAGGCCTGCGCCTCGCCCGCCAGCCCGCCGCGCAAGACCTGCCCGGCTACAAGGGACCGAAGAAAAAGAAACGCATCGCCGAAAGCGGCGCGGTGGTGAAGAAAAGCAAGTTCGTGCCGGAGCACCGGACGACGGGGGATATGGCTACGGTGCCGGTGATTAAGGAGTGAGTACCGTAAGTCGTATTGCGGTTCGAACAGTGAGGTGTGCAATCTCCACTCGTCTGATATGACGCCGTTCTAAAATGGACATCAACTCTTTCGACGACTAAGATGTTAGTGTCCAAATGAGGTGATGATTTAGGTTTGGCGGTTAAGTGGAGCGATAAGAATGACAATAAAAAAGCAAGAGTTTTATGAAGGCGCAGCACTACATTTGTTGGCCAGGACCGGCCATATTAAAAATATTCGCTACGAGGCGCCCTTTTTTCTCTTGAACGAGGAAGTAGTAGTTCATTTGAAATACTCCACAAAGGGCCGCAGTCCCTGGGGCTTTACCTTCACCACAGACGAGCAAGAGCAGTTGGCCGACAAAGCCACCAGTCTCAAAACAATAATAGGCCTAGTTTGCGGTGCGGATGGCGTAGCGGCTTTTACGTATGAAGACTATCGGACAGTAGCCTCGCCTAGGACATCCACGATTCATATTGCTTGCTATCGTCAGCATAGAGAGCACTACGCAGTAAATGGCCCCGACGGAGCGCTCACTGGAAAAGTGGCGCCATCCGATTGGCAAAAAATTCTAAAATAATGAGGCAAGGCTATGAAGCATCGCGATCAAACTCTGCTTTTGTTACAAAAACAAATTGGCAATTCCGATGAAGTTAAAGATATTAATGAAACGGCCGAAAGAGTTGCCGAGCATTGGGTAAACCCGTTAAGCGGTGGCAAGGAAGAAACTAACGGTCTTATTTACGGATTGGTTCAGAGCGGAAAAACCGGTGTTCTAACGGTCACCGGCGCCATGGGTGCCGATGAAGGATATAGAACTCTAATTATCCTCACCTCTGATAACGACCCTCTGTATGAGCAAACTCTCGGCCGCGCACAGGAAGCATTTCCTGGCATAGATATCCTTGGCAAAAAAGACTTCAAAGATACAGCGGCCTTCTTGCAACGAATAAAAGGCGGTACTTGCGCTATCGTCACGACTAAGAACGCTGCGCTATTAAAGACTTTAATTGAAAACTTCAAGCAAGGCAGAGTAAAGGGCCTTGGTTGCCTAATTATCGATGACGAGGCAGACCAAGCCAGCCTGAATACGAAAGCCAAGAAAGCTGACGGGAGCAGAAGTACGATCAACGACAGAATCGCCGCGCTGCGAGGGTTCTTTCAAAAAAATACGTATTTGCAAGTAACTGCGACGCCTCAGGCCTTGTTTCTTCAAACGCCCGGCCATGATTTTCGACCAAAATTTACTGTGCTTAGCCATCCAGGAGCCGCCTATGTAGGCGGTGAGGATTTCTTTGGAGATCAATCAACCCTCGTTCGCGAGTTTGCCCTGAACGACATTGCGACGCTAGCGCCTGGGCCTCAGCCCGCTCCCTCGCTCCATATCCCCAAGTCCCTTCTGAATGCATTAGACACATTCATGATTGGCGCAACGTTTAAGCGCAAAAGCGACCCAGATCAGAATTGCGCGTTTTTGTGCCACGTTAGTACGCGAACGTCTGACCACAAGCACATCGTAGATCTCTTGCGAGTATACAAAACCGATCTAACTGCGGGCATCAAGGCAAGCAAAGCAAGCGTAGTTCAGAGGTTACGGGAAGCTTATGATGATCTGACCTCGACTCATGCAGGAATCAAGACTACAAAATTTGAGGAGTTATTGGAGTCAATTGAATTCTTCTCTCCTGGTATCACCGTCAAATTGGTCAATGGCGAAACCGATGAGGATGTGGCCGTCAGATCACCATACAATTTATTTGTTGGTGGAAATAAACTCGGTCGCGGTGTAACCATAAAGAATCTGTTGGTCAGCTATTACGGGCGTAATCCAAAAAATCCGCAGGCTGATACCGTTCTACAACATGCTCGTATGTATGGATATCGCAGGAAAGATATTGGACTTTTAAGACTTTTTCTGCCTAAAGAACTGCATATCGTTTTCAAGGCCATCAACAATATGGAAAAGGGGTTGCGAGACCTCATAGCTCGACGTCCGTCTGAGGAATTTCGCGGGATTTATGTAGAAAGCGGCTTGAGTGCGACTCGAAAAAATGTTCTCGCTCCCGGAGCAATCGGAGTCTATTCGGGCGGCAGTACGTACAATCCAGCTCAAATACTGCGCGACTCAAGCACTAAAGCTTCCACGGAGAAAATTGATAAAAAAGTCGCTGACATAGCGAACAAAAATCATAGAGACATCTCTATCGAAGACTTGAAAGAAATTGTTGCTTTGACTATGCCCGATCAAAGCGTATCGGAGCACGTCTGGAATCCTATTGCCGTAGCCGAATCTCTCATCCAATACGCAACGATTAGTAAGCAAAAGATCGGATATGTTTACGTGGACCGAGAGCGCGGACTTAAAGAAAGTCGCCGCGAAACTCAAGGTGTATTGGAAGGAGGCGAAAGCAAGACCGTGCCCAGTGACAAAATTACACTGTTTTTGCTTCGCACCAAATCAGAGGGCAATAGAAATGCTGTGTGGTGGCCGCAGATCAGATTTCCCGATGGTCCATACGCTTTTGCTTTTGCAGTCTAGTTGAATCTAGTAGGATTCTGTCGATGAAAAAAAAGCCACGCGCAATTGATTTGTTCTGCGGCGCCGGCGGTCTAACTGAAGGCCTGCGGCAAGCAGGTTATAAAGTGGTGGGCGCCGTCGAAATTGATGCCCTAGCCTGCAGTGCATATAAGCTGAATCATAAAGCCGTAAAACTTTGGAAAGAAGACATTACGCGGCTTTCTGGGGTTGCAATGATGGAGGCGCTAAAGCTCAAGCCGGGAGAACTTGATCTATTAGCGGCTTGCCCGCCGTGTCAGGGATTTTCGACAATGCGGACAAAAAATGGATCTAGAGGAAATCGTGACGCTCAAAACAACTTAATTTTCGACGTATTGCGACTCGCTCGATCTATTAAGCCAAAAGCCGTCATGCTTGAGAACGTCCCTGGATTGGCACAGAGCGCGCGATATGTAAAGTTCAGAAGAGCGCTAAAAAGACTGGGTTACCTGATAACTTCGGATATTCTCAACACAGCAGATTTTGCCGTTCCGCAACGGCGTAGACGTCTAGTACTTTTGGCCTCTAAATTAGGAGAACCTAAATTCGCTCCGGAGGTAACCAAATATAGGACTGTTCGTCAATTTATAGAAACTCTGACGCCACCGGAAAGGAGTCGTGACCCACTTCACAATTATCCGGTTGAGAGAAGCGAAAAAATTGAAGCGTTGATTAAAAAAATCCCTCATGACGGCGGCAGCCGAATGGCTTTAGGAAAGAAACAGCAATTACTTTGCCATCAGCGCCTAGACGGTTTCTGGGATGTATATGGCCGCATGGCCTGGGATTCACCCTCACCCACCATTACAGGGGGATGCATCAATCCTTCCAAGGGAAGGTTTTTGCATCCGGAGGCCAATAGGGCGATCACGCTTCGCGAAGCTGCATTGCTTCAGACATTCCCCAAAGGCTACAAATTCCCCTTGGACAAGGGTCGTTATTCGGCCGCTCTGTTGATCGGTAACGCTCTTCCACCAGAATTTATTAAGCGACATGCGCTAGCTTTACGTGCAATCAACTCATCCCCAGTCAAATAGATTGATGGGTTTGGGAGACTTTATGCCTCTAGCTGCAAGCGCAAGTTATTTAAACGGCTCAAGACACGCCTAGTATCGGCATCTAAGGTGCACTGCCATATTTGAAAACACCTCCAGCCTTGTGACCTGAGGCTTCGGATAGTTCGTCTGTCGCGGCGAACGTTTGCCTGAATTTTCCTTGCCCAGAAATCCACGTTCGTACTGGGAAGCTTGGCCCTTAGGCAGTTATGTCCATGCCAAAAGCAGCCATGCACAAATATTAAAGCTTTGTACTTGGGCAAGACAATGTCCGGCTTGCCGACTAAGCCGTATGACTTTCGGGCATATCGGAATCCGCCCGCCCATATTGCTCTCTTCACGAGTTTTTCTGGTCGAGTGTCTGTACCGCGAATTCTCGACATGATTTCGCTGCGCTTCTCAACAGTAAAAACATCCATCTCAGGTACTCACTTCGGCATTACAGGAACGCTCATCCCAAAAATACTTCCCTTTGATGCCAATCGAGAAATTCTCGATTGGGTTGGAATTTAAATGCAGGCAGTATTTCCTTGCCATCTACGTTAAGCAGCGAGATTCGAGCTAATTCGTTCACGACTAGGTCGTTAAGTTGGGATGACACCCGAACCTTGAGGTCCGGTTGGACGGTAATCAAGCCCGAATCAAAGGCGCGATCATGAAGCGCGGAGAGACAAAGCCCGTTGTGCAGATTCAGTCGATTACCTTTGTCCATGCTCCATGGAACGATATGACTGGCAATCAGCAATCGAGGCTCACCTAATTCTGAAATGCAGCAGCGGCCCTTGTAGTTTGTCAGAACGGCTTTTCGAAAAAAGCTCTGCCGAACGCGCTGTTCGATTTGCACGTCGCGCGTTTCCCCGACAAAATAATCAGAAGACGGTTCTTGAACTGTAGAAGCCAATTCAGGAATCGAGTGATCCGTTATCCGATCGACCATTGTCTGACTTTCTACAGCGAGACTGTCCCAATCTGCATGAAACTCATTCCAGATGGCTCGATCACCGGCAGAGGCGTTACCTAAGCCGCTACGTCCGGTTCCGGTAATTGCCGGATCTAGACTAGCGAAGTTGACGAGCTTCATTGCAAGCGCAGAGGGGGTACGGTCAAGCAATCGCGCTAGTTCTATGATCGTCGGATTTTTGGAGTGCAGTCTCCCGAACGGCAATTGGCAATAAAGATTGAATGCCACGAGCAATTGCTCTCTGGTCCAATTCTCCCTTCTCACCTGAATTGCCTCCTGTTACCCACTGCTACGACAAGACGACAGCCGCCAGTATCGAATAATTGGAAGTATATGCGCGATGCAAATCAACCACACTTAGCGCTCCCACTCTGATAGGCTAAGTACCACTACCCCGCTCATTTCCGCGCGTGCAAGGCGCGCGGTTGCGAAGGCTGATGAGGCGGGCGCGCTCTTTAAGTATCGATGGTGGTGGCGAGCAACACGTTTGTGTTTATGTCCACTGAAGGGGCTTACCCCATCCCCACTCTGTCTCTCCCTTTGAAGGGGAGAAGACCCTGCGCTGGAGTTGTGGTGCGTTGGGGTTGCGGCAGTGCGCTTGCGAAAAAACCTGTTCTTTACTGTTGTTTCGCGCGCGGTCTACTACAGGTGTGGTGGAGGCCGGAACCGGGTGGCGCTTGAGAATCTCTGAAATTTCTCAGGTTTTCTCGGGTTGTGCGGCACGCTGCGGAAAGTGCGTGGAGATTTTTTGAAAAAGCACCGTGATTTATAGGGTGGGCGGGCACTTACAACGGGTGTTGTAGGCGGGGTTTGTTAAATCTGTTGTCGCCTGGGCCTTTTGGGGGCCATTTTACAAATAGGCACCTTTTCACCCCCTGTTCCGGGTCAAGCCAAAGGCGTTGTGTGTCGTTATGTCATACGGGAGCGTGTCCTCTATTTTTGGGGCGCGCGGACCTTTATGAACTTATCCGACCTGCTCACTCTCTTTTCTCCGCCGACGAACCCGAATCTGCTGGTTTATGGCCATTACAGCGCGCCGCTGGTGCTGCTGGCTGTTGCCATTGCGGTGTTCGCTTCGGGGATGGCGCTGCAGTTGGCGGGGCAGGCGCGGCGGGCTTCGACGCGGACGTTGCGGCAGACGGCGCTTTGCACCGGGGCGCTGGCGCTGGGGGCGGGGGTGTGGGCGATGCATTTCGTCGGCATGCTGGCGTTCAGCCTGTGCGCGGAGGCGTCTTACGATCCGTTGGTGACGGCGGGGTCGATGTTGCCTTCGCTGGGGGCTTCGTTCGTGGCGCTGTCGCTGATCGCGCGGGAGCGGGTGACGCATTGGCAGTTGACGGTGGGGGCGGTGCTGGTGGGCCTGGGCATCGGGGCGATGCATTTCGCGGGGATGCTGGCGACGCATGCGTCGTTCACGCTGTATTTCGAGCCGGGCATGTTCGCGCTGTCGGTGGCGGTGGCGGTGGTGCTGGCGCGGCTGGCGCTGTGGATCCGTTTCGGGCTGGCGGGGTTGCGGCTGCGGGGTTGGCAGCGGCTGGGGTTGTCGTCGCTGGTGATGGGCGGGGCGATCGCGGGCATGCATTTCATCGGCATGGCCTCCGCCTATTTTGTCGGCATCGATCTGATCAGCGGGACGGCGGAGGCCAACGGCAGCGTGCTGGCGCTGGAGGTGAGCGTGATCACGGCGGCCTTTACGGCGGCGGTGGCGGGGCTCAACGGCTGGCTGCGTTACCGCGAGATGTTCCGCCGCCTGCGCGCGCATGAGGAGCGCGAGCGCGGCATGCTGGCGGTGGCGGACGACGGGGTGATCACGCTGGATGCGCAGGGCAGGGTGGTCGATTTCAATCCGGCGGCGGAGCGCCTGTTCGGCCATGCGCGCGAGGCGGTGCTGGGGCGCGCGGTGGGCGAGCTGCTGGTGGAGGGGGGGAGAAAAGCGCAGATAAAAGCGGCGCCGGCGGTGGCGCAGGGCGGCATCACCGGGCGCAGCGCGGAGATGTGGGCGCAGTGCGCGGGCGGCGGCGAGCTGCCGGTGCGCGCGGTGTTCAGCCCGCGCCAGCAGGTGGACGGCGACCAGTGCGTGGTGTTCGTGCGCGACATCAGCGCGCACAAGGCGGTGCAGCGGGCGCTGGCGGAGAGCGAGCGGCAGATGCGCTCGCTGATGGACAGCATTCCGGGCATCGCCTACCGGGTGCAGGTGGCGCCGGGCCTGCCGATCCTTTACATCAGCGAGGGCATCGAGCGGATTCTCGGCTACCCGGCGGCGCACTTCACCGGGCCGGCGGCGCCGCGCAGCCTGGCCGGGCTGATCATGGCGGAGGACCGCCCCCATGTGCTGGCCGAGATACGCGCGGCGCAGCAGGAGAGGCGCCCGCACCTGGTGGAGTTCCGCGTGCGCCGGCCGGACGGGCGCGTCTGCTGGCTGTGGAGCAACGGCCGCACCAGCTATGACACCGAAGGCTGCGCGCAGTGGCTCGACGGCGTGATCATGGACATCACCGGCCGCAAGGAGGCGGAGCTGGCGCTGCAGCACTTCTCCGCGCTGGTGGAGGATTCCGCCGACGCGATTTTCGCCACCACCGCCGAGGGCGTGCTGACCAGCTGGAACAAGGGCGCCGAGCGCATCTGGGGTTACACCGCCGAAGAGGCGCTGGGCCGCCGCTCCGCCGACCTGCTGGCCAACCCGGCGGCGCCGCACGAGCCGGCGGCGCTGCGCCGGCGGGCGATGGCCGGCGAGCGCGTGGTGCAGGAGCAGATGCGCAGGCGGCGCAAGAACGGCTCGCTGATCGACATCTCCGCGACCATTTCGCCGATCCGCACGCCGGACGGCAGCGTCATCGGCATTTCGATGATCTCGCGCGACATCACCGACCGCCTGCGCATGGAAGCGGAACTGCGCGCGGCGAAGGAAGCGGCGGAACGGGCGGCCGAGGCGCGCACCGCCTTTCTCGCCAACATGAGCCACGAGATCCGCACGCCGATGAATGCGGTGCTGGGCTTCACCGAAGTGCTGCTCGACAGCGAGCTCAACCCCCAGCAGCGCCGGCACCTGGACATCATCCGCGACTCCGGCCGCTCGCTGCTGCACCTGCTCAACGAGGTGCTCGACCTGGCCAAGCTGGACCGCGGCGCGATGCAGCTCGACGAGTCCGACTTCAGCCTGCTGGCGCTGATCGACAAGCTCACCTCCACCATGGCCCACCAGGCGCGCGCCAAGGGGCTGGCGGTGAAGGTGGAATACGCGCCTGACTTGGCCGGCGCGGTGCACGGTGATGAGCAGCGCCTGCGGCAGATCCTGATCAACCTGCTGGGCAACGCCATCAAGTTCACCGCCGCCGGCAGCGTCACCTTAAGCGTGGCGCGCGGCAGCGACCGGGCCTCGCCGGTGCTGCACTTCACCGTGCGCGACACCGGCATCGGCATCGCGCCGGAGCGTCTCTCGGCGATCTTCGATCCGTTCACGCAAGCGGATGCCTCGATGAGCCGGCGCTACGGCGGCACGGGCCTCGGCACCACCATCGCCAAGCAGCTCACCGAGCTGATGGGCGGGCGCATCTGGGCCGAAAGCGAGCCGGGCGAAGGCTCCACCTTCCACGTCGAAATCCCCATGACCGTGGCCGAGCAGGTGACACCGGTGATGCAGCGGGCGCCGGCGGCCCTCAACGCACTGGCCGAGGAGGCCCACGTGCGGGCGGTCCGGGTGCTGGCCGTCGACGACAACGCGGTCAACCTGCTGGTGCTCGACCAGCTGCTCACGGCGTTCGGCCACACCGTCGCCAAGGCGTCCAGCGGCCCCGAGGCCCTGGGCCTGCTCGCCGCCCAGCCCTTCGACATCGTCCTGCTGGACATCCAGATGCCCGGAATGACCGGGATCGAGGTGCTGCAGCGGCTGCGCGAGACGCCCGGCCCCAACCCGCAGGCGCCCGTGGTGGCGTTCACCGCCGACGTCACCTCCGGTGGCCGCGAGCACTTCCAGTCCCTGGGCTTCACCGACCACGAGTCCAAGCCCATCCAGGTCCAGAGCCTGGTGGACGCCATGACCCGCGCCCTCGCCGCCCCGCCCGCGACCCACGGCGACACCGAGT
>JAQGMJ010000017.1 GCA_028292405.1 Betaproteobacteria bacterium | reverse complement strand
CCGTCCCCGGCACCGCGGGCGCCGCAGACCCGCAGAAGTCCGCCGCCGCCGACAGCCGCGCCTTGCAGGACGCGGTGCAGTCGGCCAACGACGCCGTCCGCCAGATGTCCACCAATCTGCAGTTCGAAACCGACCAGTCCACCGGCAAGGTGGTGGTGCGGGTGATCGACGCCGAAACACAGAAAGTGCTGCGCCAGATGCCGTCCGAGGAGATGCTCGCGCTCTCCCAGTCGGTCAACGGCATGCGCGGCATGATGATCCACCTCAAGGCATGACCAACCGCAAAGCGGACGCTCCATGACTGCAGCCATCACCACCGGTACCAACATCGACGTCAACACGCTCGTCACGCAGCTGATGCAGGTCGAGAGCCAGCCGCTGACGGTCATGCAGACCACGCAGCAGAGCTACAAGACCAAGATCACCGCCTACGGCCAGTTGCAAAGCGCGCTGTCCGGCCTCTCCAGCTCGATGTCCGCGCTGCAGAACACCAGCACCTTCCAGCAGAACACCACCAGCGTCTCCGACACCAGCGTGCTCACCGCAACCGCCACCAGCAGCGCGGCGGCCGGCACCCACACTATCGAAGTGCAAAAGCTGGCGGCGGCCCAGCAGCTCGCCTCCGGCCGTTTCGCCTCGACCGACACCACCGTCGGCACCGGCACCCTGACCTTCGAATTCGGCAGCAACAACAGCGGCGTCTTCACCACCAACGCGGCGAAGAATTCCTTTTCGATCAACATCGACGCCTCCAACAACACTCTGGCCGGCGTGCGCGACGCCATCAACAATGCGAACGGCGGCGTGCGCGCCACCATCATCAACGACGGCGCCGGCTATCGCCTGGCGCTGGCGCCGGCCGATTCCGGCACCAGCAACAGCCTGCGCATCACCACCGCCGATGGCGACGGCAACGCCACCGATGCCAGCGGCCTGTCGCAGCTCGCCTACGACCCGGCCGCAGCCGCCGGCGCGGGCAAGAACCTGACCCAGAACATCGCCGCGCAGGACGCCACGGCGGTGATCGACGGCATCACCGTCACCAAGCCGACCAACAACATCAGCGACGCCATTCCCGGCCTGACCCTGAACCTGGCCAAGGTCGCCCTGGGCGCGCCGGTCAGCGTCACCGTGGCCACCAACACGGCGGCGATCACCACGGCGCTCAACAGCTTCGTCTCGGCCTACAACGCCTTCAGCAGCAAGGCGCACACCCTGACCTTCTACGACGCCTCGGCGAAGACCGCCGGCGACCTGCAGGGCGATGCCACCGCCAACAGCGTGATAAGCCAGGTGCGCGCCGTGCTGACCAGTTCGATGTCCGGCCTGAACGGCGGCCTGTCCTCGCTTTCGCAAGTCGGCATCGGCCTGCAGGCCGACGGCACCCTGGCCCTGGACAGCAGCAAGCTCAATGCCGCGCTGGCCAATCCCGCCTTCAATGTCGCCTCGCTGTTCGCCACCACCGGCAACTCCAGCGACGCCCGCGTCAGCTACCAGAGCTCGGCGTCCTCCACGCCGCCCGGCAGCTACGCCATCGCCATCACCCAGCCGGCCACCCGCGGCAACCTCACCGCCTCAAGCGCCGCGCCCCTGACCATCACCGCCGGGGTCAACGACGCCCTCAACCTGACGGTGAACGGCCAGGCCACCAGCGTCACCCTGAGCGCCGGCACCTACGCCAGCGCCGACGCCCTGTCGGCGGAAATCCAGTCCAAGCTCAACGGCAGCCCGGCCTTGCTGCAAAACGGTGTCAGCGTCAACGTCTCGCAAAGCGGCGGCCTGCTCAGCATCATGTCCTTCAACTACGGCGCCAGCTCGATCGTCACCGGCCTGGGCGGCTCGGGCGCGGGCCTGTTCGGCAGCAGCCCGGTCGAGACCGATGGCGCCAACGTCGCCGGCACCGTCAATGGCGTCGCCGCCACCGGCAACGGCCAGACCCTGGTCAGCGCCGAGGGCCTGCGCGTGCGCATCAGCGCCACCGCCGCCGGCAGCCTGGGCACGATGACCCTGAACAACGGCTATGCGGCGCAGCTCGCAAGCCTGATCGATAGCCTGACCGACACCAACACCGGCGCCATCGCCAGCCGCACCACCGGGCTGACCAACAGCGTCAACCGCCTGACCGACGAGGAAACCACGTTCAACGAGCGCCTGACCTCGATCGAAGCCAACTACCGCAAGCAGTTCAGCACGCTGGACGCTGCCCTCTCGGCGATGAAGACCACCAGTTCCTTCCTGACGCAGCAGCTCGCCGGCCTGACCACCACCTCCGCTTAAGCTTTGTGCGGACCGGCCGTTAACCAGTACATCCATAACACCTGCTGCGAGACAACCACCCATGTTTGCCGCCTACCGTTCCCCCGCCCGTGCCTATGCCGGCGTCGCCGTCGAAACCTCGATCGCCGCCGCGCGCCCGATCGACCTGGTGGTGATGCTCTATGAGGGCGCCAACGAGGGTATCCACAAGGCAATTACGCACATGCATGAAGGCAACATCGCCGGCAAGGGCGAAGCCATCACCCGCGTCATCCGCATCATCGACGAAGGGCTGAAGGCGGCGCTCGATCCGCGCGGCGGCGAGATCGCCCTGCAGCTCTCCGGCCTGTACGACTACATGACGCGCCGCCTGCTGCTGGGCAGCCTGCAAAACGACCCGGTCCCGCTCGAAGAAGTGCGCGGCCTGCTGCAAAACCTGAAAAGCGCCTGGGACGAACTCGCGCGCACCCCCAACGCCGGCGCAGGCGCGCCGGCGCTGCCGGCGGTGCCGCGCCTGCATGCCTGAGGCACACCCTTTTACTACTCAACTGAACGCCGACACCATGGACATCATCGCCCACTATGCCGCCATCGCCGACGCCAGCGGCCGCATGCTCGCAGCCGCCCGCTCGGGTGACTGGGACAGCCTGGTTGCCGCAGAAGAAGAATGCGCGCGACGCGTCGCCACCCTGGAAGCCCTGGGCGAGGTCGCCCCGCGCGACGCGCACGACCGGCACATGCGCATCGTCATCCTCAAGGACATCCTGGCGCACGACGCCGAGATCCGCGAACTGACCGCGCCCTGGCTTTCCCAGCTCGAAACCATGCTGCGCAACATGAGCCGCGGGCGCCACGTCCGCCAAGCTTACCTGTAGCGCGGCGGGCGGGCTTGCCCATGGTCGCGCCCGCCTGGATCGCCGGCGCCGGCGTGTTGCCGGCGCAGCCGCTGCGCGCCATCGCGCCGCTGGCCGGCAGCCCGCAGGCGGGCCGCGACCTTCTTGCCGCGCTGGCCGGACGCAGCGTGGCCGCGCTGGTGATCGGCCGTGCCGAAGACGGCCACGGCATCGTCGAGATCGAGGGCCATCAGCTCACCATCGCCGCCGAACTGCCTGAACCCGGCAGCCGCGTCATCCTCAAGTTCGGCGCCGCCCAGGGCAGCCCGCTGCTGGCGACGCCGGTCCTGGCCCGCGCCGCGGCCCCGGCGTTGCCGATGGCGGACCTGGCGGCCAACGATGGCAGCGCCCTGGTGGAACTCGGCGAGGGTGCCAGGAGCCTGGGCCGCTTCGCCGCGACGCCCCTGCAACCCTTGCAGTTGGGACAGGTGGCCGCCGAGATCGAAAAGCCGGCCGAATGGGCCGCCGCCCTGTCCACGCTGCTGCGCGATAGCGGCACCTTTTATGAATCGCATCTGGCGGCCTGGACCCGCGGTAACTATCCGCTGGAACAAATCCGCGGCGAACCGCAGGCGGAAAAGGCCCGCGCAGCCCTGCCCGCGGCGCATGCGCCCGGCGGCGCCGCTTTGCCGGGCGAGCCCATCGAAGCCGACGCCGTCCGAATCCACGTGCAGGCAGGCACGCCGGCTACCCTGCCCGTGCAAGCGCAGGGGGTACCCGAATCCCTGCAACCGGTGATCCGCGAACAATTGCACGCCCTGGAAACCCACGCCCTGCCCTTTTCCGTCGCCGCCTGGCCGGGCCAGCGGGCCGACATGGTGATCAGCCGCGATCAGCAGGAGGACAGCAATCCGCGCGCCGGCTTTCCAGCCACCGGTGGCTGGAAAACCAGCCTCAAGCTGCAATTGCCGCAGCTCGGCAGTATCGTCGCCACCCTGACCCTGCAGGGCGACCGCCTGTGGCTGGATCTCTCCGCCCCCGCCGGCAGTGCCGCGCTGCTCGACCAGTCCGGCGCGGCGCTGGACAACGCCATGCTCGCCGCCGGCATCCGCCTGGTGCGCTCGCGCACCCACCAGGAGGTCGACCATGCCGCCGAATGAAGCCGCCCAGAACCTGGCGCACGCGGTGGCGCTGGCTTATCATGACGGCGCCGGAGCACCGCGCGTGACGGCCAAGGGCAGCGGCCCGATCGCCGCCGAGATCATCCGCCGGGCGCAGGAGGCCGGGGTCTATGTGCACGAGTCGCGCGAACTGGTGGGCCTTTTGATGCAGGTGGACCTCGACCAGCACATCCCGCCCAAGCTGTACACTGCGATTGCCGAACTGCTGGCCTGGCTGCACCGCCTGGAGCACAACGCGCAGCGTGCTGCGCCGTCGATGCCGGCCGGCGCGGCGCGGCTTCTCCTTCCCCAACAGGTAAAGTCATGAGCGATAGCGACAACCGCCTCGACCCGGAACCGGAAACCCCGGACCACGAGCAATACTTCACCTACGCGCGCCGCGAGGTGATCAATATGATCAACGAGATCATCGACGGACGCTCCTCGGTGACGGTCTACTTCAACCAGGGCGAAGAGCGCTTCGTCACCAACCTGCTGCACATCAATCCGGACTTCGAGGAGCTGGTGTTCGACGCCCCGCCTGCGGATGCCATCAGCCGCCGCGTAGCTGAATCCAAAGGCGCCACCTTCGTCACCTTCCTCGACCAGGTCAAGGTCCAGTTCAACGCCCAGCGCATCGAAGTCACCACCTTCGAAGGCAAGCCGGCGCTGCGCACCCGCCTGCCGGAGTCGCTGATGCGCCTGCAACGGCGCAATTTCTACCGCGTGCCGGCGCCGATCGCCAAGCCCCTGCAATGCACGATTCCGCTGCCCAGCGGCGCGACGGCGCAATTCGCCATCCGCGACATCAGCGTCGGCGGCCTGGCGATGCTGGCGGGACCCGCCAAGGCCGAATTCAACGCCGGGATGGTGTTCCACGATTGCGAGATCGATTTGCCCGGCCACGGCAGCATCAACGTCTCGCTGGAAGTGCGCAACGACCAGGGCGGCGGCCCGGCCGGCATCAGCCAGCGCTACGGCTGCCAGTTTCTCGACCTCGCCGGCCCGGTGGTCAGCCTGATCCAGCGCTACATCAACCAG
The DNA here is from genome assembly GCA_028292405.1 of Betaproteobacteria bacterium. Lineage (GTDB taxonomy): Bacteria > Pseudomonadota > Gammaproteobacteria > Burkholderiales > JAEUOS01 > JAQGMJ01. The sequence continues at coordinate 46,013 of JAQGMJ010000017.1, read as the reverse complement.
CTTGAGCGTGATCGCCGCGCGCTGAGCTGAGCCGGCCCGCTTCAAGGCTGGCCGAAGGGCAAAAAAAACGCGCCACCAGGCGCGTTTTTTCCAGGGGACCGTAGCGGGTCACACCTGCATGTTCATGATGTCGTGATACGACGACACCAGCCGGTTGCGCACCTGCACCGCGGCCTGGAATGAAACATTGGCCTTTTGCATCGAGATCATGGTGTCTTCCAGGCTGACCTGGGAGTCGCCCAGCTGAAACTTTTTTGCCAGTTCCGTGGCGTCCGTCTGCGCGCCGTCCACGCTGTTGAGCGCCTTGGTCAGCAGGTCTGCAAAGCCGCTGCCGCTCGCCTTTGAGGCGGCCGCCGTCAGCCCGGTGGTGTTGCCGGTGGGCGCGGTCAAGCTGATTTTGTCGATCATCGCCGTCCTTTGAAGGGTCAGGGCCGCCGCCGCATGGGAATGCGAACTTCAGCCAGCCTTGCCAGTGTAGTGGCGCCATCCCGGCCCGGCCGGACGAACAGTGGCGGAAAACCGGCCTTTTTCCGCGCTTGGGCTTTTCGCCGCGCTGCCGATAATGCCGTCACCCCCATATCTCTTTTCCCCAGGGACCTTTGCTCATGGCCGACACCGCAGTCCTGCCGCAGACCGGATTCGCTCTTCCCGCCGCCCCCGGCATCGCCGCCGGCTGGCGTGCCATGCCCGCGCGCAGCAAGGTCGGCGCGATGATCGGCGCCGCCGCCTCGATCGCCCTGCTGGTGGCCGCCTGGATGTGGAGCCAGGCCCCCGACTACAAGGTGCTGTTCACCGGCATCCCGGATAAGGACGGCGGCGCGATCATCGCATCGCTGACCCAACTCAACGTGCCCTACAAGCTGGCCGAAGGCGGCGGCGCCATCATGGTGCCGGCGCCCCTGGTGCATGAAACCCGCCTCAAGCTGGCTTCGCAAGGCCTGCCCAAGGGCGGCTCGATCGGCTTCGAGCTGATCGACAACCAGAAATTCGGCGCCACCCAGTTCCAGGAACAGGTCAACTACCAGCGCGCCCTCGAAGGTGAACTGGCGAAATCGATCCAGTCGCTCGGCGCGGTGCAGGGCGCGCGCGTGCACCTGGCGATCCCCAAGCCGACCCTGTTCATGCGCGAACAGCAAAAGCCCACCGCCTCGGTGCTGCTCTCCCTGTACCCCGGCAAAAGCCTGGAGCGGGCGCAGGTGGCCGGCATCATGCACCTGGTGTCTTCCAGCCTGCCCGACCTGCCGGTGAAAAACGTCAGCGTGGTCGACCAGACCGGCGCCCTGCTCTCGCCGCAAACCGACGGCGGCGCCGCCGACCGCCTCGACGCCACCCAGCTTACCTATGTGCAACAGCTCGAACAGGTGCACGCCAAACGCATCCTCGAGATTCTCGCTCCGCTCTACGGCGCCGACAACGTGCGCGCCCAGGTGACGGCCGATATCGACTTCTCGCAAAGCGAATCCACTTCCGAGGCCTTCAAGCCGAACCAGAATCCGACCGAAGGCGCGATCCGCAGCCAGCAGATCAGCGAAGCCGGCGGTCCCGGCGGCGGCGGCGCCCAGGGCGTGCCCGGCGCGCTGACCAACCAGCCGGCCGCGGCCGGCACGGCCCCCCTTACCGGTGGCGGCGCCACCAACCCGACCGGCGCCACCGCGGCCGCCGCCGGCAACAGCGCCAACCCGACGCGCCGCGAGTCGGTGACCAACTACGAAGTCGACAAGACCGTGCGCCGCGTCACCACGCCGACCGGCGTGCTCAAGCGCCTGTCCGCCGCCGTGGTGGTGAACAACAAGAAGGTGCCGCCCGCCAAGCCCGGCGGCGCCCCGACCAGCATACCGCTGTCCGCCCAGGAAGTGACCCAGGTGAACAACCTGGTGCGCGAAGCGATCGGCTTTTCCAAGGATCGCGGCGACTCGATCAACGTGGTCAACGCCGCCTTCACCCCGCCCACCGTCGAAATCGTCCCCGACGTGCCGATGTGGAAGCAGCCGGAAGCCATCGACACCGCCAAGGATGTCGGCCGCTACCTGGTACTCGCCGGCGTCGCCGCCTTCCTGGCGCTCGGCGTGTTCCGCCCGATCATGCGCCAGCTGGTGCCGCCGACCCCGGCGCGCGGCAGCCAAGAGGAACAGGCGCAGGAAAACGTGCAGTCCGCGACCAACGCCACCGCGCAACTGGCCCTGCCCGGCTCGCTCGACCGTGCCCGCGCGATGGCCAGGCAGGATCCGCGCATCGTCGCCAACGTGGTGCGCAACTGGGTGAACAAAAATGAGTGACGCCGGTGTCGACGACAGCGCCATCCTGCTGATGAGCCTGGGCCAGGAAGAGGCCGCCGAGGTATTCAAGTTCCTGTCGCCAAAGGAGGCGCAGAAACTGGGCGCGGCCATGGCCAAGGTCTCCAACATCAGCAAGGAGAAGGTCGACGAGGTGCTGTCGCGCTTCGAGGAAGAAGCCGACGAGCAGGCGCCGATCGGTCTGGACTCCGACGAATATATTCGCGGCGTGCTGACCAAGGCGCTGGGCGAGGACAAGGCGAAGTTCCTGCTCGACCGCATCCTCACCAACAGCGACACTTCCGGCATCGAGAGCCTGAAGTGGATGGACGCCAAGTCGGTGGCCGAGCTGATCAAGAACGAGCATCCGCAGATCATCGCCTCCATCCTGGTGCACCTGGAGCGCGACCAGGCCGCGGCGATCTTGAACGAAATGGTCGAGCGCGTGCGCAACGACGTGGTCCTGCGCATCGCCACCCTCGACGGCATCCATCCTTCCGCGCTGCGCGACCTGAATGATGTCATCGCCAAGTCGCTTTCCGGCTCGGACCAGATCAAGAAGGCGGCGATGGGCGGGGTGCGCATTGCCGCGGAAATCCTCAACTTCGTCGGCAGCTCTTCCGAAGGCACGATCATCGAAGCGGTGCGGGCGGTCGACGAGACCATCGCGCAGAACATCATGGACGAAATGTTCGTCTTCGACAACCTGATGGACGTCGACGACCGCGGCATCCAGGCGCTGCTCAAGGAAGTGCAGTCCGAGTCGCTGGTGCTGGCCCTGAAGGGCGCGGCGCCGGAGCTGCGCGACAAGATCTTCAAGAACATGTCGACGCGCGCCGCCGAAATGCTCAAGGAAGACCTCGAAGCGCGCGGCCCGGTGCGGGTCTCGGACGTCGAAGCGGAACAGAAGGAAATCCTGAAAACCGCGCGCCGCCTCGCCGACGAAGGACAGATCGTACTTGGCGGTTCCGGCGACGACAACTTCATCTAAACCGGCCACCGAAATCGAAGCGGAAACCGAAACGGAAATGAAAGTGGAGAAGCGCACTTGAAAGCCTACGAACGCTGGCAGTTTGCCTCGCTTGCCGACGACGCGCCGAAGCAGGATCGCCGCGCCCCGGCGGAGGAACCGCCGCCCGGCCCGAGCGTGGCCGAGGTGGCCGCGCACGAGCTGGCGGTGCTGCGCGAGACCGCGCGCGCCGACGGCGCCACCGCGGGTTTCGCCGCCGGCCGCGCCGAGGGCCTGCAGGCCGCCGCCGCCGAGGTTGAGCACCTGCGCCGCATCGCCGCTGCCATGGCCGGCGCCTTCACCGAAATGCAGGACGAGACAGCGCTTGCCTTGCTCGACCTGGCCGTGGGCACCGCGCGCCATGTGCTGCGCGAAGAACTGCGCTCGCACCCGGAAGCCATGCTGGGCGCGATCCGCGAAGCGATCGACCTGGCCGGCACTGGCGCCTGCCCGGTATTGCAGCTCAACCCGGGCGATCTCGGTTTCGTGCAGCGCCATCTCGGCGAGGAACTCGGCCCCGGCGGCTGGCGCCTGGTGGAAGACGCGCGCGTCGAACCCGGCGGCTGCCGCGTCACCACCACCAGCGGCAGCATCGATGCCACCCTGAAAACGCGCTGGCAGCGCGCCCTCGCCTCGCTCGGCCGTACTGATCCGCTGGAAGCGCCCCCAGCAGACGTGATGCAAGCCGACGTGGCACAGACCGCCGGGTCGCAAGCCACCGGGTCACTGCCTGCTGGACTACCTGCTGGACAGCCTGCCGGACAGCCGAACCAATGAGCGCCGTCTACGCCTCCTATCTCAATGGCTGCCGCGAGCACATGCTGGCCTCGCACCCGATCGGCACCCAGGGCCGGCTCACGCGCGTCGCCGGCCTGGTGATGGAAGCCACCGGCCTGCGCCTGCCGGTGGGCAGCACCTGCCTGGTGAGCCAGGACGGCGTGCACCCGGTGGAGGCCGAGGTCGTCGGCTTCGCCGGCGACCGCCTGTTCCTGATGCCCTGCTCGGACATCTACGGCCTGACCCCCGGCGCCTCGGTGATTCCGCAGGAACCCGGCCACACCGCGCCGACCCTGGGCAGCATCGCCCATCCCTGGCGCCGTGCCGAGGACCGCACCAAGCACCTGCCGGTGGGCGACGCCCTGCTGGGCCGGGTGGTCGATGCGCAAGGCAAGCCGCTCGATGGGCTCGGACCTCTGGGCCTGGCGCAGCGTGCACCGCTGTCGAACCGGCCGCTCAATCCGATCGAGCGCGCCCCTATTAATCAACCTCTGGATACCGGCGTGCGCGCGATCAACGCGCTGCTCACCGTCGGCCGCGGCCAGCGCATGGGCCTGTTCGCCGGCTCCGGCGTGGGCAAGAGCGTGCTGCTGGGCATGATGGCGCGCTATACGAACGCCGACGTCACCGTGGTCGGCCTGATCGGCGAGCGCGGCCGCGAAGTGAAGGAATTCATCGAAGACATCCTCGGGCCGGAAGGCCTGAAGCGCTCGGTGGTGATCGCCGCGCCCGCCGACGTGCCGCCGCTGTTGCGCATGCAGGGCGCCGCCTACGCCACCTCGGTGGCCGAGCACTTCCGCAATCGCGGCCTGAACGTGCTGCTGATCATGGACTCGCTGACCCGCTATGCGATGGCGCAGCGTGAGATCGCCCTGGCCATTGGTGAGCCGCCGGCAACCAAGGGCTACCCGCCTTCCGTGTTCGCCAAGCTGCCGCAGCTGGTGGAGCGTGCCGGCAACGGCTCGACCAAAAATCCCGGCGGGCGCGCCGGCTCGATCACCGCCTTCTACACCGTGCTGACCGAAGGCGACGACCAGCAGGACCCGATCGCCGACTCCGCGCGCGCGGTACTCGACGGCCACATCGTGCTGACGCGTTCGCTGGCCGATTCCGGGCATTACCCGGCGATCGACATCGAGCAATCGATCAGCCGGGTAATGCACGCGGTTGCCAGCGAAGAAGACGTCAAGCTGGCCAAGCAGTTCAAGACCCTGCTGGCGCGCTACCAGCGCAACCGCGACCTGATCAACGTCGGCGCCTACGCCCCGGGTTCCGACCCGGTGCTGGACAGGGCGATCCGCATCTTCCCGCAGCTTGAAAGTTTTTTGCAGCAGGGCCGCAACGAGTTTTCCAGCCATGCGCAAAGCGTGGCGGAGCTGCGCGCGCTAATGCAATCGATTTGAACCACGCCGAAAGACACGCATGCTGAACACCTTCGATACCCTGATCGACCTGTCGCAGACCAAGAGCGACAACGCGGCCGTGCGCCTGGCCAAGGCAACCACGCAACTGGGCGAGTCGGTGCAGAAGTCCCTGGTGTTGCGCGGCTACCGCGACGACTACCGCGCCCGGCTGGAGGCCGCCGCAAAGCGCGGCGCGACGGCGGCCGACCTGGCCAATTTCCGTGCCTTCATCGCCAAGCTCGACGAAGCCGTGACGCAGCAGGCCAACGACGAGAATTTCTGGCGCGAACAAACCGCGCGCGCGCGCACCGAGTGGCAGGCCCAACAGCAGCAGTTGCAGTCGTTCACCACCATCGCCAGCCGCCGCCGCAGCGAGCATGAACGCGCGCAGTCGCGCCGCGAGCAAAAGGCGCAGGACGAATTCGCTTCGCGCATGGGCCGCGGCGGCAGTTTCGCCTTCGGCAAGTAAGCCCTCAAGAACCAGCAAAAACGGGAACCAGCATGCCAGACATCAACCCCATTTCCACCGCCGCGCCGGCAGCCGCACAAGGCGCCAACGCCAATTCCGCCGCGGGCCAGGCACGCGATGCCGGCGAGGACAGGCAGCAGTTCGCCAACGTGCTGCGCGACAAGGTCGCCGCCGCCGACTCCGGCAAGGGCGAGCACGGTGGCCGCACCGAGGGTCGCACCGAGGGTCGCACTGAGGGTCGCACTGAGGGCCATACCGAAGGCCACGCCGAAACCGACAAGGCCAAGGGCGACAAGACAAGGGCCAAGGATCGCGAAGACGACGATGCCACCGGCCAGGCCACCCACGACCACCGCGCCGCCGGCGCCGATGCCATCCTGGCCGCCTGCATGCCGCAAGTGACGCGCCCCGAAGCAGCCGTGGCTGCCGCCGGCACCGAAGCCGAGTCATCCGCCAAGGCCGGCAAGAAGGGACTTGGCTTTCTGCCGGACGGACGCGGCGCCGCCGGGCAGGCAGGCACGGCCGATCCGCGCCGCCCGCTTGCCGCCGGCATCACCGAGACCACTACCGCCAAAACCCTGGCGGCCGCGCTGGGCGGCAAGGACGACGCCGCATCGGCCGGCAGCGACTTCGGCGCCCTGATCGGACACCTGCGCCAGGAAGGCGGCGAAAAAGGCGCCGGCCAGAACCAGAACGATGCATCCACCTCCACCCTTGCCATGCTCATGCCCGCGAACCAGATACCCGAAACCCAGCCGGCCGCCGCGCAGCGCCCTTCCACCGTAATCCACGCGCCGGTGGGCTCGCCCCTGTTTGCCGACGAGGCCGCTCAGCGCGTGACCTGGCTGGCGAAAAACGGCATCGAACACGCCGAAATCCGCGTCACCCCGCCGGACATGGGGCCGATCCAGGTCTCGATCGACATGAAGCATAACGAGGCCTCGATCAACTTCACCGTCGCCCAGACCGACACCCGGGTGGCGCTGGAGGACTCGCTGCATCGTCTGGAGGAAATGCTGGCCGATTCCGGCATCTCGCTGGCGCAGGCCAACATCGGCCAGCGCGACGCCAGCCAGGGCCAGGCGGGCGACCAGTCCGGCAGCCGGTCTTCCGGCGGCGCGGGCGGGCGCAGCGGCAGCGCCGACGCCCTGGGCAGCGTCGCCAGTGTCGTGAGCCGCCCGGCGGCCGCTGTGCGCGGCCTGGTGGACACTTTCGCGTAGGGCCCGTAGCCGGGTAAAGCGGCCTTTGCGGCGCCGCCTGCCCCTGCTTCGTCCGCACGGCCATCCGGTCCAGATCGCGCCAAGTCGCGATTTGGGGTGGATTTTCGCCCTTTATCCGGGTTTGCCTACCCTCAAGGGAAGGCAACAATACGTCTGTTCATTGCGCTGGCCATTTCCCTGATCGGGGTTAGCCAGCGTGCAATTCCGACCAGACACAGGAGCCGACATGTCCAAAGCCCCCGCCCCCGCCGCAGCCCCCGCCGAAAGCGCACCGCCGAAGAAGAGCAAGAAAATGCTGTTCATCATCGTCGCCGCCGTGCTGGTACTGGGTATCGGCGGCGTCGGCACCTTTCTCATCATGGGCAAGCGCCACGGCGGCGAAAAAGACGGCAAACCTGAAGCGAAGAAGGTCGAGAAAAAGCCCTCGGTATTCGCCGCGCTCGACCCCTTCACCGTCAACCTGGCCGACCGCGACCGCGACCACTACCTGCAGATCGGCCTGACCTACGAGGTCGCCGGCAAGGACGTCGAAGAGGAAGTGAAGGGCCAGATGCCGCTGATCCGCAGCCGCATTCTTCTTCTGCTGACTTCCAAGACCGCCACCGATCTGGCCACGCCCCAGGGCAAGGCCAAGCTGGCCGGCGAGTTGATCGCCCTGGCGCGCCAGCCGATGGGCGAATCAGCCCTGCCCTCCGCGCAGGGCGCGGACCACGGCGTGGTCAACGTGCACTTTTCCGCGTTCATCATCCAGTAACGCCACCGCCCACGCCCTCCACACAGATACGCCATGTCCAGCGAATTTCTCTCCCAGGATGAAGTCGACGCCCTGCTCAAGGGCGTCAACGGCGACGAGGACGCCGCCGGCCCGGAAGAACAGGTCGCGGGAGTCCGCCCCTACAACCTGGCCAAGCAGGAACGCATCGTCCGCGGCCGCATGCCGACGGTCGAAATCCTCAACGAGCGCTTTGCCCGCTACCTGCGCATCGGCCTGTTCAACTTCATGCGCAAGAGCCCGGAAATCTCGGTGGGCCCGATCAAGGTGTGCAAGTACAGCGAGTTCGTGCGCAACCTGGTGGTGCCGACCAACCTGAACATCGTCCATGCCAAGCCGCTGCGCGGCAGCGCGCTTGTGGTGTTCGAGCCGACCCTGGTGTTCACCGTGGTGGACAACCTGTTCGGCGGCGACTCCCGCTTTCACACCCGCATCGAAGGCCGCGACTTCACCCTGACAGAGCAGCGCATCATCCAGCGCATGCTGGATGTGGTGCTGGAAGGCTACAGCCGCGCCTGGAAGCCGGTGCACCCGCTGAACTTCGAATACGTGCGCTCGGAAATGCACACGCAGTTCGCCAACATCGCCACCCCTTCCGAGATCGTCGTCACCACCTCGTTCTCTGTGGAACTCGGTTCGGCCGGCGGCGACATCCACATCTGCATGCCGTACTCGATGCTCGAGCCGATCCGCGACGTGCTCTACAGCAGCACGCAGTCCGACAACTCCGAGCCCGACACTCGCTGGATGCGCATGCTGACCAAGCAGGTGCAGTTCGCCGAGGTCGACTTAGTCGCCCAGCTGGCGCGCACCCAGCTGACGCTCGACGAGATCCTCAACATGCGTGCCGGCGACATCATCGACCTTGACCTTAAGCCGACACTTACCGCCGAGGTCGACGGCGTGCCGGTGTTCGAGTGCCGCTACGGCGTGCTCAACGGCCAGTACTCGATCAAGATCGACCAGATCCTTTCCATCCCCCCGCAGGAAAACTCACTAGGAGACGAGCATGTCTGACGAAGCTCTCGCCAATTCCGACGCCCCCGCGGCCGACGACGATTGGGCCGCCGCGATGGCCGAGCAGGCCACTGCAGCACCGGTGGCAGCCCCCGAAGCGCGCCCTGCCGCCGCCATGTTCGAGCAATTCGCCCCGGCCGGCGGCACCGGCCACGCCAACGACATCAACATGGTGCTCGATATCCCGGTGCAGATCACCGTGGAGCTGGGCCGCACGCGCATCCCGATCAAGCACATCCTGCAACTGGCGCAAGGCTCGGTGGTCGAGTTGGACGGCATGGCCGGCGAGCCGATGGACGTGCTGGTCAACGGCTGCCTGATCGCCCAGGGCGAAGTGGTGGTGGTGAACGACAAGTTTGGCATCCGCCTGACCGACATCATCACCCCTTCCGAGCGCATCCGGAAACTGAACCGATGAAGCCTGTTTTCAAATTCACACCGGCCTTCGCGTTGCTGCCGCTGTGCGGCCTCGCGCAGGCCGCCGAGCCGGGTTCCCCCGGCAGCATGCTGCAGGTGCTGCCGGGCCTCGGCCTGGTGCTGGGCCTGATCGCGGTCTGCGCCTGGATCGCCAAGCGCATCGGCCCCGGGCGCATCGCCGGCGGCCAAGCCATCAAATTCGTCGCCAGCCAGTCGGTCGGCTCGCGCGAGCGCGTGGTGATCGTCGAAGTCAACCAGCAGTGGCTGGTGCTCGGCGTGGCCCCCGGGCGCGTCAGCACGCTGAGCCAGATGGACAAGCCGGCCGCCCCGGCGGAGGCGCCCATCGCCAGCGCCAATCAATTCGCCAAGCCGCCCTTCGCCGTTTGGCTGGAAAAGGCCTTGAGCAAGAAATGAAAGCCCGTCACCTGCTTCCCTTGGCCGCTATGGCCGGCGCCGCCCTGTTCGCCTTGCTGCCCGACCCGGCGCACGCGCAGGCGGTGCAGGCCGCCCTGCCCGGCATCACGTCCACGCCCGGCCCCGGCGGCTCGACCAGCTATTCGCTGCCGGTGCAGACCCTGCTGATCCTCTCGGCGCTGACGCTGATCCCGGCGGTGCTGCTGATGATGACGGGGTTCACCCGCATCGTCATCGTCATGTCGCTTTTGCGCCAGGCGCTGGGCACGCAATCCTCACCCCCGAATCAGGTTATCGTCGGCTTGTCGCTTTTCTTGACCCTGTTCGTCATGAGCCCGACGCTGGACAAGATCTACACCGAAGCCTACATGCCCTACAGCAACGGCTCGATGACTTTCCAGGACGCCTACAAGAAGGCCGAGGTGCCGCTGAAGGGTTTCATGCTCAAGCAGACCCGCGAGAACGACCTGGCGCTGTTCGCCAAGCTGGGCAACCGCCCGGTGGCCGAGAGGCCCGCCGACATGCCGCTCAACGTGCTGACGCCCGCCTTCATCACCAGCGAGCTGAAGACCGCGTTCCAGATCGCCTTCATGATCTTTATCCCCTTCCTGGTGATCGACATGGTCGTTGCCAGCGTATTGATGTCGATGGGCATGATGATGCTTTCGCCGGCGATGATCTCGCTGCCGTTCAAGCTGATCCTCTTTGTATTGGTCGATGGCTGGAACCTGCTGATCGGTTCCCTCGTCGCCAGTTTTCACGTCTAGCCAAGGTAGTCACCATGTTCACCTCCCAGTCCGTCCTCACCCTGGTGCAAAAAGGCATGATGGTCACCATGATGGTGTCGGCGCCGATGCTCATCGCCGCCCTGTTGACCGGTCTGCTCGTGAGCATTTTCCAGGCCGCCACGCAGATCAACGAGTCGACCCTCTCGTTCATCCCCAAGCTGGCGGCGATTTTCGCCGTGATGCTGGTGGCCGGCCCCTGGATGCTCGCCACCCTCACCGACTACATGCGCGAACTGATCACGCAGATTCCGCAGATCATCGGCTAGGCTCGCCGTGCTGTCCGTCACCGACGCCCAGCTGATCGCCTGGGTCAACGCCTTCCTGCTGCCGCTGGCGCGGGTGCTGGCGATGATCGCCACCGCGCCGGTGCTGAATCACAAATCGATCCCGGTGACGGTGAAGATCGGCCTGGGCGCGCTGATTGCCGCGCTGATCGCCCCCACCTTGCCGCCGCTTCCCAACGCCATCCTGCTTTCGTGGAACGGCATTTTGGTGCTGCTGCAGCAGATCGGCGTCGGCGTGGCTTTCGGCTTTACCCTGCAACTGATCTTTTCCGGCATCGAGTTCGCCGGCGACCTGATCGGCATGCAGATGGGCCTCTCCTTCGCCACCATGATGAACCCGCAAAGCGGCATGGCCTCGCCCGTCACCGGCACCTTTCTTTCCATCATCGCCAGCCTGGTGTTCCTGTCGATCGACGGCCACCTGACCATGGTGGCGGCGATCTCGGAGAGCTTTCACGCCTTTCCGATCGGCATTCCCTCCGGCGGCAGTGCACTGATGGCGCGCGATCTTGCAAGCATGGGCGGCCAGGTGTTTTCGATCGCCCTGCATCTCTCCCTGCCGGTGGTAGCCGTATTGACGATCTGCAACCTGGCCCTGGGCGTGATGATGCGCGCCGCGCCGCAGCTCAACCTGATGTCGATCGGCTTTCCGATCAGCCTGCTGGTTGGCTTGTGGATGATGTGGATCTGCGCGCCGCAACTGGTCGAGGCGATGCAGGGGCACCTGGCCAACGGCATGGCGCAGCTGATGCGCTGAACCTGAAACACCCTGAAAGAAGCCCCTTGGGGACCTTGGGGGTTTTTCCACAACACACCACTACACGTGTGGTCGGAGGCGCGAAACAACGGTAAATCGCGGTGGTTTTCGCAAATTTTCGGCTAGGCCACCGCGCCGCCGGGCTACTACAGTTGTGGTTCGGCGCCGCCGGCCGCCTCCCGAACCCGGGCTATTAAAGAACTCGCGTGATTGAATCGCGGCGCCCTGCAACGAAGCTTGCAAAGGACTGCGGAATCGTCGAATGGAAGGCGACCCGCCGCGCTGTTTCGCGCGCTCGACACCGGCACTCCTGGTACCAAATATACACGCCCGCGCGATGATGTCACGCGGTTTTTTCGCACCTGGCGCGGCCTTCAGGAAATGCTGGCGCCGGCCGCGCGCACCCGCGGCATCACCTGCTCGGCAAAGCGCGTCATCGAGGCCTTGACCTGCTCGCCGGTGAGGCCGCCGAATTGCATGTTCAGGCTGAAGTGGGTGACTTTCAGGGTCTCCAGGTCTTCGAGCATGCGGTGCACGCAGTGGTCGGCGTCGCCGATCACCGCCATATCGGCGATCTGCTCGAGGCTCGGCTCATCCGGCGAGGGCAACTCGGGCACGATGGCGTCGGGCAGACGCGCCAGCTTGCCCTTGAGCGAATGGATCATGCGGTGGGTGTGGCGCGCGTGTTCGGCGGCGGCGAGTCGGTCCGCTTCATTGGCGGAAACATAGACGGTGCGCTGGATACCGAAGGGCGTTTCACCGGCGCGTCCGGCTGCCGTCCACGCGGCCTGGTAGGCCTGGCGCGCCGGCAACAGGGTTTGCGCCGGCATCCAGCCGCCGGCGACGAAGGGCACGTAGCCACGGGCGGCGATGCGCTCGGCCATGCCGGGGATGCGCGCGCCGGCGACCCAGATGTCGGGCGGCGTTTCTGCATGCAGCGACAGGTGGGTGGCGGGCACGTTGAAATGCTTGCCGGCGTATTCGACCGCTTTGCCGTTCAGACCGATGTCGAGGATGTCCAGGGCTTCGCCGAAGCGTTCGTAGGTGACTTCCGGCGCTATTCCCAGGCCGCGGAATTCGTGCAGCTGGTTGCCGGTGCCCACGCCCAGCACCATGCGTCCGCCGGAGACGATATTGGCCCAGGTGACTTCATCGAGCAGGCGCATCGGGTTGTACAGCGGCAGTACGGCGACACCGGCGCCCAAACGAATCCTTTTCGTTTGCCCGGCGCACCAGGCCACCATCATCAGCGGCGAGGGGCACAGGCTGAAGTTGGAAAAGTGATGTTCGGCGAACCAGGCGAAGTCGTAGCCCTTTTGCTCGGCCAGCACCACCTGGTCGCGCGCCTCATCGAACACTTGTTGCAGGGGCTTGGCGGGATCGCGCTGCGGAAAGAGGTGAAAAATGCCGATTTGCATGAAGAGGGGCCGCGCGCTGCGGAAAAGGAAAGGGGCGAACAAGCAGGGCCCAAGCTTAACCGAAAGCGGCGCTGCATTATCATGCGCGCATGCTTCGCCCCCTGCGCCGCCTGCGCCACCTGCTGTCCGTCGTATTTGTTGCCATCGTGCTTGTTGCCATCGTGCTTGTTGCCGTCGCCGCGCAGGCGCAAGCAGCGGAGCCGGTGCTGCATGTCGGCTCCAAGCGCTTTACGGAGTCCTACATCCTCGGCGAGGTATTGACGCAGGCGGCCGCGCCCTACGCGAAGGTCGAGCACAAGCAGGGGCTGGGCAATACCGCCATCGTCTACGCGGCGCTGCAGTCGGGCGACATCGATCTCTACGCCGAGTACAGCGGCACTATCGCGCTGGAAATCCTCAAACGCGAAGGTCCGGTGCCACTGCAGGAACTGGACCGCGCGCTGGCCGTTCGCGGGCTGGGCGCGGCGATCCCGCTGGGCTTCAACGACAGCTACGCGCTGGCGGTACGCGGCGAGGACGCCGCCCGGCTGAATCTCAAAACCCTGGGCGACCTGGCGCGCCACCCGGAGTTGCGCCTGGGCCTGTCGCATGAATTCATCGGCCGCGCCGACGGCTGGGCGGGCCTGGCGCGGGCCTATCAATTCACCGCGCAGCCGGGCAGCCTGGACCACGGCCTGGCCTACGAGGCGCTGCGCAAACGCCAGGTCGATGTGATCGACATCTATTCGACCGACGCGAAGATCGCCCGGCTCGGCCTCACCGTGCTGGAAGACGAGCGCCATTATTTTCCGCGCTACGACGCGCTGGTGCTGTACCGCCGCGATCTGCCGCAGCGCTTTCCGCAGGCTTGGGCGGCGCTGCAAAAGCTCGAGGGCCGGATCAGCACGCCGCAGATGATCGCGATGAACGCCGCCGCCGAACTCGAGGGCCGGCCTTTCACGGCGGTCGCGCATGATTTCCTGCAGGGAGGCGTGGCGACCACCGGGGCGAAACCCGGCGCGAAACCCGGCGGGCTATGGGCCAAGCTGTTCGACGAACACCTCTGGACCCTGACGCGGCAGCACATCTTCCTGGTGCTGGCCTCGCTGGCGGCAAGCTGCCTGATCGGCCTGCCCCTCGGCGTGCTGGCCGCGCGCGTGCCGCGCCTGCGTCAGGTGGTGCTGACCAGCGTCGGCGTGCTGCAGACCATTCCTTCGCTGGCGCTGCTGGCGATGCTGATTCCGCTGCTCGGCGCCATCGGCACCCTGCCGGCCCTGGTTGCCCTGTTTGTCTATGGGCTACTGCCTATCGTGCGCAATACCGTGGCCGGCTTGCAGGGCGTGCCGGCGGGCTTGAGCGAGGCGGCGGTGGCGCTGGGCCTGTTGCCGCGACAGCGGCTGCTCTACATCGAGTTGCCGCTGGCCGCGCCGGTGATCCTGGCGGGGGTGAAGACGGCGGCGGTCACCAGCGTGGGCACGGCGACGATTGCCGCCTTCATCGGCGCCGGCGGCTACGGCGAGCGCATCGCCACCGGGTTGGCGCTGAACGACAACGACATGCTGCTGGCGGGAGCGATTCCGGCGGCCGTGCTGGCGGTGGCCACGCAGTGGCTGTTCGACGCCGGCGAATTTCTGTTCCTGGGCGGCGGGCGCCGTGCCCGCCACTGAGCAAGGTGTCCGCCAGTCACCACTGGAACACCGGTTTACGCCGGAGACCGGGCCGCGCCGAAAACAGATGCATTAAGTGCTTGATTCGGCTATAATTTTGAGCTTCGCATTCGAACCATAATTGCGCGCGGCTCACCGCCGATACGCACTGCGCCCATCATGGCGACCATCAAGCACTTTTTGCAGTACAAGGACCTGACGCGCTCCGAGCACGAGTACCTGTTCGCGCGCACCGCATGGCTGAAAAAGAAATTCAAGGCCTACGAGGTTCACCACCCCCTATTCGATCGCCACCTGGCGATGATTTTCGAGAAGAACTCGACGCGCACCCGCTTGTCTTTCGAAGCCGGGATGCAGCAACTGGGCGGCTCCTCGATCTATCTCAACACCCGCGATACGCAACTCGGGCGCGGCGAGCCGGTGGAAGACGCCGCGCAGGTGATTTCGCGCATGGTCGACGTGGTGATGATCCGCACCTTCGAGCAGGAGATCATCGAGCGTTTTGCCGCCAATTCGCGCGTGCCGGTGATCAACGGACTGACCAACGAGTACCATCCCTGCCAGGTGCTGGCCGACATCTACACCTTCATCGAGCAGCGCGGCCCGATCGCCGGCAAGACGGTGGCGTGGATCGGCGACTCCAACAACATGTGCAACACCTGGCTGCAGGCGGCCGAGTTGCTGGACTTCAATGTCCACGTCTCCACCCCGCCGGGCTACGAGGTCGAGCCGGAGCGCGCCGGGGTGTACAGCAATGCGCATTTCGAGCAGTTCAACGACCCGATGGATGCGGCGCGCGATGCGCACCTGGTAACCACCGACGTGTGGACCAGCATGGGCTTCGAGTCGGAGAATGAAGAGCGCAAGCGCGACTTCGCCGACTGGTGCGTGGATGCGGAGATGATGAAGGTGGCGGCGAAAGACGCCCTGTTCATGCACTGCCTGCCAGCCCATCGCGGCGAGGAAGTCGAGGCCGAAGTGATCGACGGGCCGCAGAGCGTGGTGTGGGAAGAGGCGGAGAACCGCTTGCACGTGCAAAAGGCCTTGCTCGAATTCCTGCTGCTCGGCGAGCAAAAGATGTAACCGGTTTTTGTTTTAATTTCTTACCTAGCGTATAGAACATCATGTCCGAAAAAATCAAAAAAGTCGTCCTCGCCTATTCCGGCGGCCTGGATACTTCCGTCATCCTGAAGTGGCTGCAGGACACCTACCATTGCGAAGTGGTGACCTTCACTGCCGACATCGGCCAGGGTGAGGAAGTGGCACCGGCGCGCGCCAAGGCCCTGAAGATGGGCATCAAGAAAGAGAACATTTTCATCGAGGATCTGCGCGAGGAATTCGTGCGCGACTTCGTGTTCCCGATGTTTCGCGCCAACACGCTATACGAAGGCGAGTACCTGCTGGGCACTTCCATCGCCCGCCCGCTGATCGCCAAGCAGCTGATCGACATCGCGCGCAAGACCAAGGCGGATGCGATCTCGCACGGCGCCACCGGGAAGGGCAACGACCAGGTGCGCTTCGAGCTCGGCGCCTACGCGCTGATGCCCAACGTCAAGGTGATCGCCCCCTGGCGCGAATGGGATTTGCTGTCGCGCGAAAAGCTGCTGGCCTATGCCGACAAGCACGGCATCCCGGTGGATTTCAAGAAACGCAAGGGCGGCGGCGCGCCTTACTCGATGGACGCCAATCTGCTGCACATCTCCTACGAGGGCGGGATTCTCGAGGACCCGAATTTCTCGCCGGAGGAGTCGATGTGGCGCCTGACGGTGTCGCCGGAAAAAGCGCCGAACAAGCCGCAGATCATCGAGCTGACTTACACCTTGGGCGACATCACCGCCATCGACGGCAAGAAGATGTCGCCGGCCGAAGTGCTGATCAAGCTCAACGAGATCGGCGGCAGGCACGGCATTGGCCGCCTCGATATGGTGGAAAACCGTTACGTCGGCATGAAGTCGCGCGGCTGCTACGAGACGCCCGGCGGCACCATCATGTGGAAGGGCCATCGCGCGATGGAGTCCATCACCATGGACCGCGAAGTGCTGTCGCTGAAGGATGATTTGATGCCGCGCTACGCGCGCCTGATCTACAACGGCTACTGGTTCAGCCCGGAGCGCCGCCTGATGCAGGTGCTGATCGACGAGTCGCAAAAGACCGTCAACGGCACCGTGCGCCTGAAACTCTACAAGGGCACCATGATGTGCGTGGGCCGCGAGTCGAAGACGGACTCCCTGTTCGACATGAAGATTTCGACCTTCGACGATGACGGCGGGGCCTACAACCAGGCCGACGCGGCGGGCTTCATCAAGCTCAATGCGCTGCGTTTGCGGATTGCGGGGAACCTGGCGAAGGGCCGGAGCAAAAAGAAGTAAGCCGGGCTGCGCCAAACAAAAACGCCCGCTTGCGCGGGCGTTTTCAATTTGGTCGCCCGCTGACGCGGGCGTTTTGTCTTTTTGGGTTGGTATGCAACTTGCCACTTGAACCGTAACGGCCGCAAGATTTGATGCGGACATCACGGAGGCAACGCGTCATGAAACTTCTGATCATCAACCCCAACACCACGCAACAGGTCACCGAGACCATCGGCGCCGCCGCGAAGGCAGCGGCCAGCCCCGGCACCGAGATCGTCATGGCCACCGCGCGTTTCGGCGCGGACGTGATCGCCAGCCGTGCGGAAGACATCCTGGCGGCGCATGCCGCGCTGGAGGTGGCCGCGGCGCATGCCGGCCAGTGCGACGCGGTGATCATCGCCGCTTCCTGGGACAGCGGCCTGCTCGGGATACGCGAGGCCCTGCGCGAGCCGGAGGTGGGCCTGACGGAATCGGCATGCAAGGTGGCGACGATGCTGGGCGACCGCTTCGGGCTGGTGACTTTCGGCGCACGCTCGGTGCCCTGCTACCGCAACCGGGTGAAGTCCTACGGCCTCGCCGAGCGCCTGGCGGGGGTGGGTTGCGTTGACATCGACCGCACCCGCATGTACACCGACCGCGCGGCGACGGTAGCGAAAATCGTCGCCTGCGCTCGCGAACTGATCAAGCAGCACGGCGCCGAGGTGATCATTCCCAGCGGCGCGGTGACGGCCGGTTTGCATGCGGAGATCCAGGCAGAGTTGCCGGTCCCGGTGATCGATGCCACTTCCTGCGCGGTGCAACTGGCGCAGTCGCTGGTGCGGCTGCGGCCCTTCAAGGCAACCACGGGGAGTTTTTCGGTGCCGCTTAGCCGCCATGTCGGCGGTGTCGACCCGGCGATTGCGCGGCTGTTCGAGCCGCCGGCGTAGGCGGCTAAACCCAAACCGGCTCGGGTTCGAGTTCCACCGCGTAGCGGGTACGGATATCCGCCTGGATCGCGCGCGCCAGGGCGGCGATATCGGCGCCGGTAGCGCCGCCGCGGTTGACCAGCACCAGGGCCTGCTTTTCATACACCGCGGCCGCGCCCAGCGCGCGGCCCTTCCAGCCGGCCTGGTCGATCATCCAGCCGGCGGCCAGCTTGTGCAGCCCGTTGCCTTGCGGGTAGCTCACCAGCTTGGGGTAGAACACCTGCAACGCTTCAAGCTTTTCTTCATCGACCACGGGGTTCTTGAAAAAGCTGCCGGCGTTGCCCAGCACGGCCGGGTCAGGCAGCTTGCGCGTGCGCAGGGCAATCACCGCATCGCTGATGTCACGAGGCGTCGGCTGCGCCACGCCGCGGGCGGCGAGCTCGGCCTTGAGTTCGGTGTATCCGAGGTGCACGCGCGGCTCGCGCGACAGGCGAAAGGTGACGGAGACGATGATGTAGCGGTCGCGCCCTGCGCGCTTGAACAGGCTGTCGCGGTAGCCGAAGGCGCAAGCCTCGCGATCCAGCGTGACCATGCGCCCGCTGTCGATGTCCCAGGCTTCGAGGGAATCGAAACAGGATTGGAGCTCGATGCCGTAGGCACCGATGTTCTGGATCGGCGCGGCGCCGACGGTACCGGGAATCAGCGACAGGTTTTCCAGGCCGTACCATCCCTGTTCCAGCGCATGCATCACCAAGCCGTGCCAGTTTTCGCCGGCGGCCACGCGCACGCGGCATGCACCGTCCTCCTCGCCCTGCAACTCGATGCCGCGGTTCTGCACCAGCAGCACCAGGCCGGGAAAGTCGCGCGTCAGCAGCAGGTTGCTGCCACCGCCGATCACCAGCAGCGGCAGCTCGCGCACCCGGGCGTCGCCCAGGATGGCCGGCAACTCGGCGGCATCGCGCATCACCGCCAGGTAGCGGGCCTGCGCTTCGATGCCAAAGCTGTTATGCGCTTTCAGGCTGGCATGCTCGGTAAAGGGGCTCACTTCGGCTCTAAGGTATTGAAATTACGGCAATTATACGTCTGGGAAAGCCCATCGCGGCGAGGCACCAAAACTGTGCGTCCTTGCGCGATCGGCGGGCTTGGCTACAATGCGCTTCTGCATGCATCACTGAAAGCGCATTTCATGCCCTCGTTTGACATTGTCTGCGAAGCCAACATGATCGAAGTAAAGAATGCCCTCGATCAGGCGAACAAGGAAATCTCCACGCGTTTCGATTTCAAGGGGTCAGATTCCCGGGTCGAGCAAAAGGAGCGCGAGTTGACGGCTTATGCCGACGACGACTTCAAGCTCGGCCAGGTGCGCGACGTGCTCACCGGCAAAATGGCCAAGCGCAATGTCGATACGCGCTTTCTGGACATCGGCAAGGTGGAGAAGATTGGCGGCGACAAGGTCAAGCAGGTGATCAAGGTGCGCAACGGCATCGAGTCCGAGCTGGCGAAGAAAATCGTCAAGGTGATCAAGGAAGCCAAGCTCAAGGTGCAGGCGAGCATCCAGGGCGAGGAGGTGCGCGTCTCCGGCGCCAAGCGCGACGACCTGCAGGCGGCGATTGCGCTGGTGCGCAAGGATGTCACCGAGGTGCCGCTGAACTTCCAGAACTTCCGGGATTAGCGGCAGCCGCCAGTGGCGCTTTCCCTACGTGTGGCCACAAGATGAAAAATAAACCGCGTGCCGGCCTGATTGCCTCGACCCTGGCATTTGCCGTTGCGGCAGTCGGCGCCCTGCCGGGCGCACCGGCCGGCGCCACCGAAGTCAACGTGGTCGGCCTGTTTCCGGGCAAGGCCATTGTTTCGATCAACGGCGGCGCGCCGCGCACGATTTCGGTCGGGCAAAAAACGCCCGAAGGCGTAATCCTGGTTTCTTCCGGCGGCGACAGCGCGGTGCTGGACATCGACGGCAAGCGCAGCAGCCTGCGCCTGGGCGAAGCCTACGCCGCCCAGCCCGCCGCCGGCGGCGGGGGCAACGAAAGCGTGATCCTCACCGCCGACAGCGGCGGCCACTATCGCGGCCTGGCAAGGGTCAACGGCCATATGGCGCAGATTCTGGTCGACACCGGCGCCTCCATGGTGTGGATGTCCAGCGAACTGGCAGACCAGCTGGGCGTTGCCTGGCGCCGCGGCACCCCGTTCACCGTGCAGACCGCCGGCGGCGCCAAGCAGGCCTTCGGCGTGGTGCTGCAAAACGTGCGCGTCGGCGGCATCTCGCTGGACAACGTGGAGGCGGCGGTCGGCGAAGGCGCGGGCACCGGCGGCACCATGTTGCTGGGCATGAGCTTCCTCTCGCGGGTGATTTTTAACCGCGACGGCGCGCGCCTGCTGCTCAGCCGCAAGGAAGGCGCCCTGGTGCAGGACGCGCGCGACAAGCGGCCGCGCCTGACCCTGAAGGACACCGGCAGCGGCGCGTTCGCCAGCATGGTGACGATCAACGGCGCCTCCCTGCCCTTCGTGGTCGACACCGGCGCCACCAACGTGGCGATCGACACGGCGATGGCGCGGCGCGCCGGCGTCAATTACGAGAGCGGCACGCCCTCGATGTCGTCCACCGCCAACGGCCTGATGCGCACCTGGCGCGTGAAGTTCGACAGCGTGACCATCGGCCCGATCACGCTCTATGGCGTCGACGGCTCGGTGGTCGAGGGCGCCGGCTTCGGCGGCGTCGGCCTGCTGGGCATGAGTTTTCTCAACCGCATCGAAATGCATCGCGAGGGCGAAGCGATGACCCTGATCAAACGGTTTTGAGAAGCGTGCAGGATTACAAATAAAAAATGCCGGGCAAAGCCCGGCATTTTTTATTCCGCATGGAAGCGGTCAGGAGCGGCGCTTGTCGCGCTCGATGACCGCGTACGCCGAGTGGTTGTGGATCGACTCGAAGTTTTCCGCTTCCAGGGTGTAGGAAGCCACGCGCTGGTCGGCATCCAGTGCCGCAGCAACGTCGCGCACCAGGTCTTCGACGAACTTGGGGTTGTCGTAGGCGCGCTCGGTGACGTACTTTTCGTCCGGGCGCTTCAGCAGGCCATACAACTCGCAGGAAGCCTGGGCTTCGATCAGTTCCACCAGTTCCTCGATCCAGACGAAGTCGCTGAACTCGGCGGTGACGGTGATGTGCGAGCGCTGGTTGTGCGCGCCGTAGGCGGAGATTTCCTTCGAGCAGGGGCACAGGCTGGTGACCGGCGCCAGCACCTGCATCCTGAAGCGGGTCTTGCCTTCGTGGATTTCACCGATGAAGGCGACCTCGTAATCCATCAGGCTCTTCACCCCGGAGACCGGGGCGGACTTGTTGATGAAATACGGGAACTTCATTTCGATGTAGCCGGAAGTCGCTTCCAGCTTTTGCACCATGTCGCTCAGCATGGTGCGGAAACTTTGCGGCGAAATCGCCTCGTCGTGCGCGTTGAGGATCTGCACAAAGCGCGACATGTGGGTGCCCTTGCGCTCCTGCGGCAGGGCGACCGACATGCTGAAGGTGGCGATGGTGGCCTGAGCCGATTCGGTACCTGCCGCTTTTCCCGCCTCAGGGCGTGCGGCGATTTTCACCGGCTGGCGAATCGACTTGATGCCGACCTTGTTGATGGCAATGTGGCGCGTATCGGCCGAACCTTGCACATCCGCCATTTCGCTCGGGGCGAAGGCGGGGTCACGGGTGTTCATTCAATGTCCCTTCTTGCAGCCGGGGTAGGTAACGCTCACCCTATAGGTAAAACCAGAGGAACCCGGCGAAAACGCAATCGTAGCTGAGAAAACTGGATTATTTTACTCGGATATTCTGCCAACCCCAGATTGCCCCCTAAGCGGTCTTTTTCAAGGCCGGTACCGGCATTTGCTGGACACGCCGGGAAATCGAGGCCTGGATGCCGGCCGCGTCCAGCCCCTGCAGGGCCAGCAGCTTGGCCGGGTCGCCATGGTCGATGAACTGGTCCGGCAGGCCCAGGTACAGCATCGGCGTGGCCAGCTTCAGCCCCGCCAGCGCCTCGGCGCAAGCCGCACCGGCGCCGCCGGCAATCACGTTTTCTTCCACCGTCACCAGCAGGTCGTGGCCGACCGCCATCTGTTCCAGCAAGGCAGTGTCCAGCGGCTTGACGAAGCGCATGTTGACCACGGTGGCGTCCAGCGACTCGCCCGCCACCAGGGCCGGCGCGAGCATCGAGCCGAAGGCCAGGATCGCCACGCGCCGCCCATTGCGCCGCACTTCGCCCTTGCCCCACGGCAGCGCGCTCATTTCCTTTTGCACCGCCACGCCTGGACCGGTGCCGCGCGGGTAGCGCACTGCCACCGTGTGGTCCTGCAGAAAGCCGGTGTAGAGCATCTGCCGGCATTCGTTTTCGTCGGAGGGCGCCAGCACCGAAACATTCGGCAGGCAGCGCAGGTAGCTCAAGTCGTAGCTGCCGGCGTGGGTGGCGCCATCGGCCCCCACCAGGCCGGCGCGGTCGATCGCCAGCAGCACCGGCAGGCGCTGCAGGGCGACATCGTGGATCAGCTGGTCGTAGGCGCGCTGCAAAAAAGTCGAGTAGATCGCCACCACCGGCTTGATGCCCTCGCAGGCCATGCCGGCGGCAAAGGTCAGCGCGTGCTGCTCGGCGATGCCGACGTCGTAATAGCGGCCCGGAAACCGTTGCTCGAATTCCACCATGCCGGAGCCCTCGCGCATCGCCGGGGTGATGCCGACCAGGCGCTCATCTTTTTCAGCCATGTCGCACAGCCAGTCGCCGAACACCTGGGTATAGGTAGGCTTGCCGGCGGGCTTGGCGACGATGCCCTGCGCCGGGTCGAACTTACCCGGGCCGTGGTACAGCACCGGGTCGGCCTCGGCCAGCTTGTAGCCCTGGCCCTTGCGCGTGACGACGTGCAGGAACTGCGGGCCCTTGAGCGCCTTCAGGTTCATCATGGTCGGGATCAGCGACTCCAGGTCGTGCCCGTCGATCGGCCCGATGTAGTTGAAGCCGAACTCCTCGAACAGCGTGCCGGGCACTACCATGCCCTTGGCGTGCTCTTCGAGCCGCTTGGCCAGTTCCCACACCGGCGGCACCACGCCGAGCACGCGCTCGCCGGCCGCGCGGGCGGCGGCGTAAAAGCGGCCCGACATCAGGCGCGCCAGATAGCGGTTGAGCGCGCCCACCGGCGGCGAGATCGACATGTCGTTGTCGTTGAGGATCACCAGCAGCCGCGCGTCTTCATGCACCCCGGCATTGTTCATCGCCTCGAAGGCCATGCCGGCGGTCATCGCGCCGTCGCCGATGATCGCCACGGCGAAGCGGTCCTCGCCCTTTTGCCGCGCGGCCAGGGCCATGCCCAGCGCCGCGGAAATCGAGGTGGAGGAATGCGCGGTGCCGAAGGTGTCGTACTCGCTCTCGGCGCGGCGCGGAAAGCCCGAGATGCCGTCGAGCTGGCGCAGGGTACCCATGCGTTCGCGCCGGCCGGTGAGGATCTTGTGCGGGTAGGTCTGGTGGCCGACATCCCACACCAGGCGGTCTTCCGGGGTGTTGAAGACGTAATGCAGGGCGATGGTCAGCTCGACCGTGCCCAAATTGGAAGAAAGATGGCCGCCGGTCTGCGCCACGCTTTCCAGCACGTAACCGCGCAACTCTTTTGCCAGCTGCGGCAGGTCCTTGCGCGGAAGCTTGCGCAGGTCGGCCGGGCTGTCGATGGTCTTGAGTAGCTCGTACATGGTTTAGAAGCTGCGGCTGGTGATGAATTCAGCCAGTTCCCGCAAGCAGCGTGCCCGCGTGCCGAAAGGCTCAAGCGCGGCCAGCGCATCTTCCAGCAGAGTCTGCGCCTTGCGGCGCGCCTCGGCAAGCCCCAGAATGGAAACATAGGTGGGCTTGTCGTCCTTGGCGTCCTTGCCGGCGGTCTTGCCCAGGGTAGCGGAGTCCTGCGTGACGTCGAGAATGTCGTCGACCACCTGGAACAGCAGGCCGACGCATTTGGCGTAATGGTCCAGCTTGGCGGACTCCTGCGGCGACAGCGGCGTGCCGCACAGCGTGCCCAGGGTGACCGAGGCGCGGATCAGCGCGCCGGTCTTGTGGATGTGCATCAGTTCCAGTTCGGGCTCGGTAAGCGGTTTGCCAACTGCATCGAGGTCGATCTGCTGGCCGCCGCACATGCCGCGCGAGCCCGAGGCCTGGGCCAGCACGCGCAGCATTTCGAGTTGCGCGGCGGCGTCCGGCGCCACGTGACGGTCGGAGAGGATCAGGGTCGCCTGTGCCTGCAGGGCATCGCCTGCCAGCAGCGCGGTGGCATAGTCGAACTCCTTGTGCACGGTGGGCCGGCCCCGGCGCAGGTCGTCGTTGTCCATGCAGGGCAGGTCGTCGTGCACCAGCGAATAGGCGTGGATCATTTCGATCGCCCCGGCCACCACTTCCAGCGAAGCCTCGGGCGCATCGGCCACCTCGCCCGCGGCAAAGACCAGCAGCGGGCGCACGCGCTTGCCGCCGCCCAGCACCGCGTAGCGCATGGCGTCGTGCAGGCGTGCGGGCAGCGCTCCCTGGGGCGGCAGCTGCCGCCCCAGGGCGGTTTCCATGCGGGCCTGGATGCCTCCCATCCAGGCCGAGAATTCTTGGGTCATGTTCTGAATCTTATGAGCGGTTTATGGCAATAACAGGGCGTTCAATTGTCTTTTTCAATTTGTTTTTATTCGTCTTCCTGGTCCAGCGCGAGCGGCTTGAGCACCCCTTCTTCGAGAATTTTTACCTGCTGCTCCGCGGCCGCCAGGCGCGCATGGGCCGCTTTGACAAGGGCGACGCCGCGCTGGTAGGCCTTGAGCGATTCATCCAGCGGCAGTTCACCCGCCTCCATCGCCGCGACGATTTTGTCCAGTTCGCCCAGGGCGGCCTCAAAACTCAGGTCGGCGGGCAATGCGGCGGCGGCGGATGAAACGTCTTTGGGCACGGTGTCTGGAGATTTCGGGGGAAACGGACCCGGCAAATGCCGCGGCCTCGGGGCGGCGCCTGCCAAAGCACGCCTTTTTCGCCCTGCAATCGTGAAAATTGATCCAAACCTCTATTTTAGAGTGTCCGGAAGGTTTGCGCCGGGATAAAATAGGGGTAGCATCAAGCCAGTGCCGTATTGGGTGCTTCACGACTGATACTGGCCTGGGCAATTTGCCCGTCATCCCCGCTTTTGCCTGTTGACAAGGTTTTCGCCGGAAAATGAGCGTCCTACGTCTTCGTCTTACCATCCTCACCCTGGCCCGCGACGGGCCGGCCGGCGTGCGCGCGTAAACACGCGCCTTTTGCGCCAGCATCACCGGGCCTCTTGCGCCCGGCCTCGGGTCCACCCCGGGTTCCAGCCGCTTTGCCGGCCGGAAGAAATTCAGGTCAACGGGTCAATAGGTCGCCGTCCGGGAATTGTTACCGGCGCGCGACCCGGGAATGAGTAAATGTCGGATATCGGGCGGGAAAGCATTCTGCGCCCGGCGGTTTCGCAACTGCCGGTGCATGCGTATCACGATCAGGCAGTCTTCGAAGCGGAAATGCACAGCCTGTTCACGCCGCGCCAGGGGCCGGGCTATGCGGGCCATGAACTGATGGTGCCCAACGCGGGCGACTATCACACGCTGGGCTGGATGAACGAAGCCCTTTCGCTGGTGCGCAACCGGAACGGTGTCGAACTCATCTCCAACGTTTGCCGCCATCGCCAGGCGATCATGCTGGGCGGCCGGGGCAATGCGCAAAACATCGTCTGCCCGCTGCACCGCTGGACTTACAACCTGCAGGGCGAACTGCTGGGCGCGCCGCACTTCGGCGAAAAGCCCTGCCTCGACCTGCACAAGCTGCCTCTGAAAAACTGGAACGGCATGCTGTTTTCGGGCGAGCGCGACATCGCCGCCGAGCTTGCCGGGCTGGGCGTCAGGGAACATCTCAGTTTCGACGGCTACATGCTCGATCGCGTCGAAGTCCACAAGTGCAACTACAACTGGAAGACTTTCCTCGAGGTCTACCTCGAGGACTATCACGTCGAGTCCTTCCACCCCGGTCTGGGCGGCTTCGTCGCCTGCGACGACCTTGCCTGGGAATACGGCGAGCGCCATTCGGTGCAGACCGTCGGCGTCAACAACGCCCTGGCGCGCCCCGGCAGCGCCAAATATCAGCACTGGCACGACCAGGTGCTGAAGTATCGCGGCGGCGAGCCGCCGGCGCACGGCGCCATTTGGCTCACCCTCTACCCCAACATCACAGTCGAGTGGTACCCGCACGTGCTGATCGTGTCGCACCTGATCCCGCGCGGCCCGCAGAAGACCACCAACGTGGTGGAGTTCTACTACCCGGAAGACATCGTGCTGTTCGAGCGCGAATTCGTCGAGGCGGAGCAGGCCGCCTACATGGAAACGGCGCTGGAGGACGACGAGATCGCGCAGCGCATGGACGCCGGCCGCAAGGCGCTGATGCAGCAGGGCCTGAACCAGGTCGGGCCGTACCAGTCGCCGATGGAAGACGGCATGCAGCACTTCCACGAGTATCTGCGGCGCGAGATGGGCGAGACCCTGGCCTCAAGCGCGCCGGCAACACCGCAGCGATGAAGCGGGAGTAGGCGCCGCCGTGCAATCGCTGTGGATGCTGCTTGCATCCTTCCTGCTGGCCATCGTCGGCATCACCATCAAATACGCGGCAGCGGCGGGCTACAGCACCGGTGAAATCGTCTTCTACCGCACCTTCATCGGCTTTGCGGTGGTCTCGGTGATGATGGCGCTGCGCGGGGTCAGCCCGCGCTCGGCCCATACCCTGGGCCACGTGCAGCGCGGCGCCGCCGGCACCTTTGCCATGTGGCTGTTCATCTACGCCGTGGTGCACCTGCCGCTGTCGACGGCGATCACGCTGAACTTCACCGCGCCGCTGTGGATCGCGCTGATCCTGGCGCTGGTGTTCGGTGAGCGCCTGTCGAAGACCATGCTGGCTGCGCTGGGCCTGGGTTTTCTCGGCATCGCCATCCTGCTCAAGCCCATCTTCTCGCCGGAGATGCGCTTCGACATCACCATCGGCCTGCTGTCGGGCATCGCCGGGGCGGTGGCCCTGCTCAACGTGCGCCGGCTCGGCGCCCTGGGCGAGCCGGAGATGCGCATCTTCTGGTGGTCTTCGATGATCATCAGCGGCGGCGCGGCGCTCTGGCTCACCGCCAGCGGCGGCTGGCGCTGGCACGGCAGCAACGGCCTGGCGTGGATCGCCGCGCTGGGCGCATTGGCGACCGGCGCGCAACTGGCGCAAACCCGCGCCTTTTCGCGCGGCGCCGCCATCCTCGCCGCCAACCTTTCCTACAGCACGGTGCTGTTCTCGGCGATCGCCGACCTGCTGCTGTGGAACATCCACATTGCGGCCAGCGGCTGGCTGGCGATCGCCATCATCATCAGCAGCGGTATCATGGCGACGCTGCGTACCCGCAAAAGCGCCAGGCGCGAAGCCGCGGCCGCCGCGCCGGCTGAACCCATCGAACCCGAACCGCCTTCCACCGACCCATGATCTACACCACCATCGTCGACGCCTCCGTGCTCTCTCGGCACCTGGATGACCCCAACTGGATCGTGCTGGATTGCCAGCACGACCTGATGAAGCCGGGCTGGGGCCGCGAGGCCTATGCCGCCGGCCACATTCCCGGGGCGCAATTCGTCTCGCTGGACGACGACCTCGCCGGCGCGAAAAACGGCAGCAATGGCCGCCACCCTTTGCCCAGTGTCGAGTCGCTCACCGCCCTGTTCAGCCGCCTCGGCATCAGCGAGGGCAAGCAGGTGGTGGTCTACGACAGCGCGCAAAGCATGTACGCCGGGCGCGCCTGGTGGTGCCTGAAGTGGATGGGCCACCAGGCGGTGGCTGTGCTCGACGGCGGCCTCGGCAAATGGAAGCTCGATGGCCGCGCGCTGAGCACGGACATGCCGGCGGCCCGGCCCGCGACCTTCGTCGCCCGCATCAACGCCGCCATCAAGGTCGAAGGCGATGAAGTCGCCGCGCGCATGAAGGACGGCAGCGCGCGCATCATCGACGCGCGCGCGCCGGACCGCTACGACGGCAGCGCCGAGACCATCGACCCGGTCGGCGGCCACATTCCCGGCGCGGTGAACCGTTTCTGGAAATCCAACGTCAACCCGGATGGCACCTTCAAGCCCGCCGCCGTGTTGCGCGCGGAGTTCGAGGCCCTGCTGGCCGGCAAGACGCCGGCCGAAGTGATCCAGCAATGCGGCTCGGGCGTCACCGCCCTGCACAACTTCGTGGCGATGGAAATCGCCGGGCTCTCAGGCTCCAGGCTCTACCCCGGCTCGTGGAGCGAGTGGTGCGCCAATCCGGCGCGGCCGGTGGCCACCGGCAGCCAGCCCTAGGGCGCTAGCGCTTTTCCAGCAGGGCTATCGCCTCGGCGGCGATGCCCTCGCCGCGGCCGGTGAAGCCAAGACGCTCGGTGGTCTTGGCTTTCACGTTCACGCAACCAGCGTCGATACCGCAATCGGCAGCGATGTTGGCCGCCATCGCCGCCACGTGCGGCGCCATTTTCGGCGCCTGGGCGACGATGGTGCAATCGATGTTCACTACTTCGTAGCCGGCGGCGCGCACGCGCCTGGCGCATTCACGCAGCAGCACGCGGCTGTCGGCGCCCTTGAAGGCGGCATCGGTATCGGGAAAGTGGCGGCCGATGTCACCCAGCGCGGCGGCGCCGAACAGGGCGTCGGTGATGGCGTGCAGCAGCACGTCGGCGTCCGAATGCCCGAGCAGGCCCTTTTCGTAGGGGATGGTGACGCCGCCGATGATCAGCAGGCGGCCTGCCACCAGGGCGTGTACGTCGAAGCCCTGGCCGATGCGCAACGGGCTGGCGCTCATGAATGGTCCTTCAGGTACAGCGCGGCCAGGGCGAAGTCCGCGGGATAGGTGACCTTGATGTTGCGGGCATCACCCGCCACCAGCCGGGGCACGTGGCCGGCGCGCTCCATCGCGCCGGCTTCATCGGTCACTTCGGGAAAGCGCGCGTAGGCGTCGGCGAGCATGCCGAGGCGGAACATCTGCGGGGTCTGCGCCAGCCAGAGGCCGTCGCGCGGCAGGGTCTGGGCCACGCGCTGGGCCGAGTCGGCGCGCTTGACGGTGTCGGCCACCGGCTGCGCCAGCAGGCCGCCGACGGCGTCGTCTTTCAGTTCATCGATCATCGCGGCGATCATCGCCGGGCTGATGCAGGGGCGCGCGGCGTCATGCACCAGCACCCAGTCGTTCGCGTCGGCCTCAGCGGCCATCGCGCGCAGGCCATTGGCCACGCTGTCGGCGCGGGTGATGCCGCCGGCGCGATGCACCTTCACTCCGGCGGGAATCACTTGCTTGCCCAGCGAGTCTAGCCACTCGTCCTCCGGCGAAATCACCAGGTGCACGCCGGCGATGCCCGGCGCGCCGACAAAGGCGCGCAGGGTATGGGCGAGCATCGGCACGCCGTTGATCTCGGCGTATTGCTTCGGGATGGAGGCGCCGGCACGGGCGCCTACACCGGCGGCGGGAATGAGGGCGTGGCAGCGGGACATTGAGTCTCGGTCGGGTTCGGACGGGGTTCGAAGAGGGGTTCGAAGCGAGGCGTATTTTAGTGCGCAAAAGGGCTGCCGGCGCGTAATGCTTCTATAATATCGGCTGTGCAACATGTTTCACGCGCCGCGCCTATCTTCGCGGCGCGTTTTGCATTTGTAATTTCGCTGCGTTTGCATTTTGGCTTTCGCAGCCCCATCTGTAACGTTCGTGAACCGCGACCTGATCCCCTTCTCCCTGACCCCGAAGCCCGGCGAGCGCCCGAGCATCGCGCAGCCGCACGGCGCCGCCGACGCGCTGATGTTCGCGCGGATGGCCGAGCAGCGCCGCGCGGAGGCCGGCGCCGAGGACGGCAAGGGCGCGACCCGCACGAAAACCCGGCCCGGCCCGCTGGCGATCATCTGCGCCGACGCGCAGGACCCGGAGCGCCTGAAGGAGGAAATCCGCTACTTCGCACCCGAGCTGAAGGTGCATGTGCTGCCGGACTGGGAAACCCTGCCCTACGACACGCTTTCGCCGCACCAGGACCTGGTCTCCGAGCGCCTGGAAACCCTGCACCTGATCCTGCGCGGCGAGGCCGACATCGTGCTGGTGCCGGCGGCGACCTCGCTGTATCGCCTGGGGCCGCCCGCCTTCATCGCCGGCCACACCTTTTTTCTGAAGGCCGGCGACAAGCTGGACGAGGCCGCGCTGCGCACCCAGTTGACCATGGCCGGCTACTCCAGCGTGACCCAGGTGATGGGTCCCGGCGAATGGGCGGCGCGCGGCAGCCTGATCGACCTGTTCCCGATGGGCAGCGTGGTGCCCTACCGCATCGATTTGTTCGGCAACGAAATCGAGACCATCAAGACCTTCGATGCCGACAGCCAGCGTTCGCTGTATCCGGTGCCCGCCATCCGCATGCTGCCGGGCCGCGAATTTCCGATGACGGAAGAATCGCGCACCGCCTTTCGCGGCCGCTTTCGCGAAATCTTCGAGGGCGACCCTTCGCGCTACGCGATGTACAAGGACATGGGCAACGGCGTGGCCGCGGCCGGCATCGAGTACTACCTGCCGCTGTTCTTCGAGGAACTCTCGACCCTGTTCGACTACCTGCCGAAGTCCAGCCTGATCGTGCTGCACGGCGCGGTGGACAAGGCCTTTGAAGACTTCTGGCGCGAGACCGAAGACCGCTTTCGCTTTTTGCGCGGCGATACCGAGCGCCCGCTGTTTCCGCCGGGCAAACTGTTCTTGCGCGGCGAGGATTTTTTCGTCCGCCTGCAGGACTTCGCCGCCGTCTCGGTGCGTCCCGGCAGCGAAGCCGTGGCCACGCGCTCCCTGCCGGGCGTCAGCGTCAACCGCCGCGCCGATGATCCGCTGGCCAACCTGCGTTCTTTTTTCGGCAACTTCAACGGCCGCGCGCTGATCGCCGCGGAATCGGCCGGGCGGCGCGAGACCATGCTGGAGTATTTCGCCGAGCATGGCATTAAGCCCGCGCCCTGCGATTCCTTCGCCGACTTCCTTACCGCGCGCGCCCCGCTGATGCTGGGCGTCGCGCCGTTGTTCGCCGGCTTCATGCTGCCGGAAGCCGGCATCGCCGTCATCACCGAAACCGAGCTTTACGCCGAAACCGCGAAGGCGCGCGCCAAGCGCGAGAAAAAGCGCGAGAGCAACGTCGATGGCATGCTGCGCGACCTCTCCGAGCTGAAGGTAGGCGACCCGGTGGTCCACTCGCAGCACGGCATCGGCCGCTACCTGGGGTTGGAAAACATCGACCTCGGCGACGGCATGACCGAGTTCCTGCACCTGCAATACGCCGACGACACCAAGCTCTACGTGCCGGTAGCCCAGCTCTCGGTGATCAGCCGCTACTCCGGCGCCGCGCCGGAAGACGCGCCGCTGCACCGCCTGGGTTCGGGCCAGTGGGAAAAGGCCAAGCGCAAGGCCGCGCAGCAGGTGCGCGACACCGCCGCCGAACTGCTTAACCTCTACGCCCGCCGCGCCGCGCGCGAAGGCCATTCGTTCGAGTTCAAGCAGGACGACTACGACGCCTTCGCCGAAGGCTTCGGCTTCGAGGAAACCGCCGACCAGGCCAACGCGATCGCCAGCGTGATGGAAGACATGAAGTCGGGCCGGCCGATGGACCGGCTGATCTGCGGCGACGTCGGTTTCGGCAAGACCGAGGTGGCGTTGCGGGCCGCCTTCATCGCGGTGGCCGGCGGCAAGCAGGTGGCGATACTCGCGCCGACCACGCTGCTGGTGGAGCAGCACTTTCTGACCTTTGGCGACCGCTTCGCCGATTGGCCGGTGAAGGTGGCCGAGGTCTCGCGCTTTCGCAACGCCAAGGAATCGACAGCCGCGCTCAAAGGCCTGGAAGACGGCAGCATCGACATTGTCATCGGCACCCACAAGCTGATTTCCAAGAGCACGCGCTTTGCGCGGCTGGGGCTGGTGGTCATCGACGAGGAACACCGCTTCGGCGTGCGCCAGAAGGAGGCCTTCAAGGCGATGCGCGCGGAAGTCGACGTGCTCACGCTCACCGCCACGCCGATCCCCCGCACCCTGGCGATGAGCCTGGAAGGCCTGCGCGATTTTTCGGTGATCGCCACAGCGCCGCAAAAGCGCCTCGCCATCAAGACCTTCGTGCGCCGCGAGGGCGACTCGATTATCCGCGAAGCGGTGTTGCGCGAGCTCAAGCGCGGCGGCCAGGTGTACTTCCTGCACAACGAGGTGGATACGATCCAGAACATGCAGGAGCGCCTGGCGCGCATCCTGCCCGAGGCGCGCATCGCGGTGGCCCACGGACAGATGGGCGAGCGCGAACTGGAGCGGGTGATGCGCGGCTTTTACCAGCAGCGCTTCAACCTGCTGCTCTGCACCACCATCATCGAGACCGGCATCGACGTGCCGACCGCCAACACCATCCTGATGCACCGCGCCGACAAGTTCGGCCTGGCGCAGTTGCACCAGTTGCGCGGCCGCGTCGGGCGCTCGCACCACCAGGCCTATGCCTATCTGCTGGTGCATAGCGAAGAAGCGCTGACGCCGCAGGCGAAAAAGCGCCTCGAAGCAATCCAGATGATGGAAGACCTGGGCTCTGGCTTTTACCTCGCCATGCATGACCTTGAGATTCGTGGCGCCGGCGAGGTGCTGGGCGAATCGCAGTCCGGCGAAATGCAGGAGATCGGCTTCTCCCTCTACACCGAGATGTTGGCGCACGCCGTGGCCTGCCTGAAGGTCGGCAAGGAGCCGGACCTCTCCGAGCCGCTGGGCGTCACCACCGAGATCAACCTGCACGCCCCCGCGCTGCTGCCGGAAGACTATTGCGGCGACATCCACGAGCGCCTCACGCTGTACAAGCGCCTGGCCAACTGCAAGACCCTGGACGAGCTCAACTACCTGTTCGAGGAGTTGATCGACCGCTTCGGCAAGCTGCCCGAGCCAGCGCAGGTGCTGGTCGAGAGCCATCGGCTGCGCATCGCCGCGCAGGAAGCCGGCGTGCTGAAGATTGACGCGGGCCCCGAGAGCATCGTGATCCAGTTCAAGAAGGACGCGCCGATCGACGCTGCCCGCGTGATCAAGCTGGTGCAAAAAAACCGCAACGTGCAATTGAGCGGCCAGGACCGGCTGAAAATCGTCGGCAAGACGCAGACGCCGGTGGAGCGCGCGCAAGTGGCGCGCAAGACCCTGAGCGAGGTGGTGACCGGGTTGGTGACCGAAATGAAGAGCGAGCCGGCCGTGCACGCCGCCACCCAGATGGTCGAGCAGGCGATAAAAAAAGCCGCTTCGCCCCAGGGAGTGAAGCGCTAGCGCGCAGCCTGCAGCGATGAGCGCCATCCGCATCCAGCCTTACGAGCCGCTGTTCCAGCAGGGTGTGATCGACACCATCCTGCCGATCCAGCAGATCGAATTCAAGGTGCCGGTGACGCTGGCCGACCAGCCGGACCTTCTCGACATCCCCGCGTTTTACCAAAGCGGAAACGGCAATTTCTGGGTGGCAGTGACGGACAAGAGTTGCGCCACCGGCGAGGTGATCGGCACTCTCGCGTTGCGCGACTTCGGCAACGGACAGGGAGCGCTGCGCAAGATGTTCGTCAAGGCGCCCTATCGCGGCCCAGAGTGCAGCATTGCGGCGCGCCTGCTCGATGCGCTGCAGGCATGGTCGCGAGAACGCGGCATGCGCGAGATTTATCTAGGCACCACGCCCGTGCTGCACGCGGCGCACCGCTTTTACGAGAAGAACGGTTTCACGCTGATCGACGCGGCGCAATTGCCGCCGAGCTTCCCGCGCATGGCGGTGGACACGGTGTTCTATTTAAAACACCTGGCAGGTGCCTAAGCCTACTTCCCGGTCAGCTTCTTTTTCTCCGCCAGCCCGGCGCCGGCGCCGCCGCCGACGAACTTCAGGGTGTAGGCTTTTTTCAGGTCGATCTCGCCGGGCTTGAACAGGCCGGCCTTGACCATCTTGTCGAGAAAGTCCTGCATGCGTGCATCGGTCATCATGCCGATGCCCTTGGCCGCCGCGTCGCCCGAATCGACAATGCCGTATTCCTTCATCTTGGCGATCGAGTAGGCGATGATGTCGTCGGTCATTTCCGGGTTGGCCTTCTTGATCATCTCGTTGGCTTTTTTGTTGTCGCCATAAAGATAATTGGTCCAGCCGATCGCCGAGGCATCGACAAAGCACTGCACCACCCTGGGCTTTTTCTCCACCAATTCGCTGCGCGTCTCCACCGTGTTCGAGTACGTGCTCCAGCCATAGTCGGCGAGCAGGAAAAACTTGGGCTTGAACTTGGCTTCTTTCTCGATCGAATAAGGCTCCGAGGACAACAGGCCCTGCATCGCCCAGGTCTTGTTCACCAGAAACGGCGCAATGGAAAAGTTGTAGGGCTTGGTCTGCTCCTCCTTGAAACCGTATTGCGACTTCATCCACTGGTAGAAGCCGGCGAGCGAGTAGGCCGAGATCAGAATGCTCGGCGCTTTCTTCAAATCCTCGAACTTTTCGTAGCCCTGGTTCGGATGCGCAATGATGCCCTGCGGATCCTTCTGGAAATGCGCGGCGACCACGACGGTGGGAATCTTCTGTTTGACCGAGTCGAAGGCCTGCAGCATGTTGCCGCCCATCAGGAAGTCGATCTTGCCCACCGGCAGCAGCGGCCGGTTGTTCGCCGAGGGGCCGCCCATCTGGATTTGTACGTCCAGCCCGCATTTGGCATAGCTGCCGTCGGCCAGCGCCTGATAATAGCCGCCATGTTCGGCCTGGGCCTTCCAGTTGGTGGCAAAAATCACTTTCTCGGTGGACTGCGCCTGGGCGCTGGCAACAGCAAACAGGCATACGGCGACTATGGCACGGTGCAAGGCGGGCATGTAAATCCTCGGTTCAGATGCGGTCAGGCTGCCATTCTAGCGGCCGGCGTCGAGTTCGCTTTCGTGCCACTTGTGCAGCAGCGCATGCGAAAGCCAGTTGAAGGCGAAGTAGATGACGATGCCGGTCGCCGCCACCAGCAGCAGCGCGGCGAACATGCGCGGCACGTTGAGGCGAAACGAGGCTTCGAGTATGCGATACGCCAACCCCGACTCCTGCCCCGAGGTGCCGGCCGCATACTCCGCCACCACGGTACCGATCAGGCTCAAGCCGCCGGCGATTTTCAATCCCGCGAGAAAATACGGCAGAGCCGAGGGTGCCAGCAGGTAGCGCAAGCGCTGCCAGCGCGTCGCCCCGTAGAGCGCGAACAGGTCCTGCAGATTGCGATCGGCGCTGCGCAAGCCCACGGTGGTATTGGAAAGGATCGGGAAAAAAGCGACGATCCAGGCGCAGATCAGCAATGCCGACAACGTATTGGGTGCGTAGATGATGATCAGCGGGGCGATGGCGATAATCGGCGTCACCTGCAAAATCACCGCGAAGGGCACCAGCGAGAGCTCGATCCACGGCGAGAGCGAGAACAAAAAGGCCAGCAGCACCCCGCCCGCCACCGCCAGCAGCAGCGACAGCACGGTGATCTTCAGCGTCACCAGCAGGGCCGGCCAAAGCGTGGGCCAGTCGCTTATCAAGGTCCGCAACACCAGGCTGGGCGCGGGAATCACATAGGGCGGGATTTCGCGCACCCGCACCACCGCCTCCCATGCGGCCAGCGCCAGCGCGGCGATCAGCAAGGGCACGACGATGTTGACCCACTTCGGCAAAGGCGTCACGTACGCGCCTCCGCTGCGTCGCCCTGCAAGGCGCGCGAAACGCGCCGGCAGGCCGCCGCATACTCGGGCAAAAGGCGGAATTCCGCATCACGTAGATACGGCGCCCCGGTCGTCGGGTCTATCGTCTCCTCCGCCACCACCCGTCCCGGCCGCGCCGCCATCACCACTACCCGGCTGGAGAGGTAGACCGACTCGTAGACCGAGTGGGTGACGAAGACGACGGTCAGGCCGTGCTCGCGCCACAGGCGCAGCAGGTCGTCGTTGAGTTTCATGCGCGTCATTTCGTCGAGCGCGGCGAAGGGCTCGTCCATCAGCAAGAGCTTCGGCCGGGTGACCAGCGCCCGCGCGATCGACACGCGCATTTTCATCCCGCCGGACAGTTCGCGCGGATAGGAGCGTCCAAACTTCTCCAGCCCCACCAGCGCCAGCGCCTGCTTCACCCGCGGCCCGGCGCCTGCCGGCGCAACGCCTTGCAGCCTGAGGGGCAGCAGCACGTTGTCCCGCACCGTGGCCCAAGGCATCAGGGTAGGTTCCTGGAACACGAAGCCCAAGTCGCGCGCGCCCTTGCCCGCCCCGGCGCCGACAATCTCTCCGCTGGAAGGCGCCGCCAGGCCGGCGATCATGCGCAGCACCGTGCTCTTGCCGCAACCCGAGGGGCCCAGCAGGCTGACGAATTCGCCTTCAGCTACCGCCA
This sequence comes from Betaproteobacteria bacterium, assembly GCA_028292405.1. Lineage (GTDB taxonomy): Bacteria > Pseudomonadota > Gammaproteobacteria > Burkholderiales > JAEUOS01 > JAQGMJ01. The sequence goes on along the minus strand of JAQGMJ010000017.1, from coordinate 9,697 downwards.
GTGACATGCCGGCCAGCGCCTGGGTGCCATTGGCGAAGGTCTTGCCGACTTCGCGCAGCTCGATCAGGACACTCATCGGCCGCCGGGCACAGAAGAAATCAGGGGAAATCCGGTCATAGGCCGCCATTATTGCAGGCGCGGCCGTCGAACGCGCGCCGCGCTTCGATCGCCGATTCGGCCAAGGCAGCCACGACAAACGTAAAAACGAAACAAATCAGCGAAAAGCGAAGCAAAGGGCGGACCCGCGGGCCAAAAAAGTCAATATCACCTTATATTTCCGGTAAACTGATCTGATCAAATCGCCGGCAGCAACAAGCAAGCACAACAACTATTCCGACCCTGCCCATGCCATGAGCCCGAGCGTCAATCCGCCGGCCAATGCGTTGATGGTGAAGACCGCAAAAGGCATTGCTGAGGTATCCAGTGCCGACCATCTGCTAGGCCCCCGCTTACGTACCATCCTCCTGATGGTCGATGGCAAGCTGACGTTTGCGGAACTCGCGGCACGTGCCGCGACCTTCGGCAACGCGCCCGCCATCGTCGCCCATTTGCTAAGCGAAGGCTTTATCGAGCCGCAAGGCACGGCGGCCCGCGAGCCGCAGCCGCGCACCATCCACTTGCAGCCGTCCAGCCTGGAAACCGGCACCGACGAAGCCACCCGCCATCTGGTGACCGAGCTGACCCGCTCCGGCAACCTGTTGACCCTGCGCGGCGACAGCCTGGCCTCGATGCGCGAAAACGAGGCGATCAATCCCGCCAAATTTTTCATGCGCGAAACGATCAGCCGGCTGCTGGGCAATGGCGCCGTCGGCGTGCTCGATGCGATCAACCTCGCCACCACGCGCGAAAAGCTGCTGGCCGAACTGTCCGCCTGTTGCGATATCGTGCGCGACCTCAAGGGCACTGACGAAGCGGACAATTTCCGCATCAGCGTGCTGGCCCTGCTGCCGGAGTAGGCAGCAAACCCGGCAGTTGCCGGCCCAGGCGAACAGCGGGCTCAGGCCGCCTTGATCGCCACCACGTTGGGGGCCAGGTTCTCCGGCGCGGCGCCGAAGATGCGCTGCTTCAGGCGCGACAGTTCGTCGCGGATCTGCGCGGCTTTTTCGAACTCCAGGTTCTTGGCGCAATCGAGCATCTGCTTTTCCAGCTTCTGGATCTGCTTGGAAATCTGCTTTTCGCTCATCGCCTCGACCTTGGCGGTTTCCTTCTGCTCCTGCAGGTTTTCCTTCGCCGACTTCGAGTCGTAGACACCGTCGATGAGATCCTTGATCCGCTTGGCCACGCTCTTGGGCGTGATGCCGTGGGCGAGATTGAAGGCCTCCTGCTTGCCGCGGCGACGCTCGGTCTCGTTGATGGCCTGGCGCATCGAATCGGTGATGCGGTCGGCGTAAAGGATGGCGGTGCCGTTGATATGGCGCGCGGCGCGGCCGATGGTCTGGATCAGCGAACGCTCCGAACGCAGGAAGCCCTCCTTGTCCGCATCCAGGATCGCCACCAGCGACACCTCGGGAATATCCAGGCCTTCGCGCAGCAGGTTGATGCCCACCAGCACGTCGAACACGCCCAGGCGCAGGTCGCGGATGATCTCCACCCGTTCCACCGTATCGATGTCCGAGTGCAAATAGCGCACCTTGATGCCGTGGTCCGCCAGATATTCGGTGAGTTGCTCGGACATGCGTTTGGTCAGCGTCGTCACCAGCACGCGCTCACCGACGCTGATGCGCTTGTTCACTTCCGACAGCAGGTCGTCCACCTGCGCCGAGGCCGGGCGCACGATCAATTGCGGGTCGACCAGGCCGGTCGGCCGCACCACCTGCTCGGCCACCGCGTCGCCGCTATGGGTGCGCTCGTACTCCGCCGGCGTGGCGGAGACAAAAATGGTCTGGCGCATCATGCGCTCGAACTCGGCGAACTTCAGCGGCCGGTTGTCCAGCGCGGAAGGCAGGCGAAAACCGTAGTCCACCAGGTTTTCCTTGCGCGAACGGTCGCCGTTGTACATGCCGGAGAGCTGGCCGGTGAGCACATGCGACTCGTCGAGGAACATCAGCGCGTCCTTCGGCAGGTAGTCGATCAGCGTCGGCGGCGGCTCGCCCGGCGCGCCGCCGGAGAGGTGGCGCGAATAGTTTTCGATGCCCTTGCAAAAGCCGATTTCGGCGAGCATTTCCAGATCGAAACGGGTGCGCTGCTCGATCCGCTGCGCCTCCACCAGCTTGTTGCCGGTGGTGAAGAACTCGATGCGCTCGCGCAGTTCCTGCTTGATCTGCTCCACCGCGCGCAGGGTGGTGGTGCGCGTGGTCACGTAATGGCTGCCGGGATAGACGGTGAAGCGCGGAATCTTCTGGCGGATATGCCCGGTCAGCGGGTCGAACAGCTGGATCGACTCGATCTCGTCGTCGAACAGCGAAATCCGCAGCGCCGTCTCGCTGTGCTCGGCTGGAAACACGTCAATGGTGTCGCCGCGCACGCGAAAGGCGCCGCGCGAAAAATCCATCTCGTTGCGCGCGTACTGCATCGCGGTGAGCTTGACGATGATCTCGCGCTGGGAGAGCTTGTCGCCCACCCGCAGGTGCAGCACCATCTTGTGATAATCGTCGGGGTTGCCGATACCGTAGATCGTCGATACCGTGCCGACGATGATGCAGTCGCGCCGCTCCATCAGCGACTTGGTGGCCGACAGGCGCATCTGCTCGATATGGTCGTTGATCGAACTGTCCTTTTCGATGAACAGGTCGCGGCTCGGCACGTAGGCTTCCGGCTGGTAGTAGTCGTAGTAGCTGACGAAGTATTCCACCGCGTTATGCGGAAAAAACTCGCGGAATTCCGAGTAAAGCTGGGCCGCCAGGGTCTTGTTCGGCGCCAGCACCAGCGCGGGGCGGCCGGAACGCGCGATCACCTGCGCCATGGTGAAGGTCTTGCCCGAGCCCGTCACCCCCAGCAGGGTCTGGAAGGCCAGGCCGTCGTCGATGCCTTCGATCAGCTTGGCGATCGCCTCCGGCTGGTCGCCCGCCGGCTCGAACGGCTCATAGAGCTGATAGGGGGAATTCGGGAAGGTCTTCAGGGTCATGGCGTAACTTTAAGCCTTTGTCGGGCAGCAGCAGGGTATATGCGGGCATTTTACGCCCGTGCAATACCCGAAACTGTCAGTAATCCGCCGGCTTGGCGCCTGCGGCGGCCCTTGAATCTGTCCCCGAATCCACCCTGCGCCTAGCCTGGCGCCTGGCCCTGGCGCGGCAGGGAAAAGTAGAGGGTGGTCCCCTCCCCCGGCCGGCCTTCGCCGCGCACCGAGCCGCCGTGGCGCTCGACGATGCGCTGCACCGTCGCCAGGCCGATGCCGTTGCCCTCGAACTCGGCCGGCGAATGCAGGCGCTGGAACACCGCGAAAAGCTTGGCCGAGTAAGCCATGTCGAAGCCGGCGCCGTTGTCGCGCACGAAAAACTCCGCGCGCTCGGCGGTGTCGGCATGCAGGCCGAATTCGATCACCGGACGCGGCTGGTTGCGGGTGTATTTCCAGGCATTGCCCAGCAGGTTGGACAGCACCGAGCGCAGCAGGCCTGCGTCGCCGTCGACGGAGAGGCCGGGCGCGATGCGCCACTCCACCATCCGCTGCGGCGCCTGCTGCTGCAACTCCTCCGCCGCCTGGGCCGCCAGCGCGGAAAGGTCGACATGGGTCTTGCGCAGGGTACCGCGCGACACCCGCGAAAGATTGAGCAGCGCGGCGATCAGTCCGCCCATGCGCTGCGCCGCCCCGCGGATGCGTTCCAGGTAGTCGCGCGCCTCGCTGTCCTCCGGCATGCCGGGGTGGTCCAGCAGCAGCTTGGAAAAGCCGTCGATGGCGCGCAGGGGATTGTGCAGGTCGTGCGAGACCGAATAGGTGAACGCCTCCAGCTCGCGATTGGTCGCCGAGAGCTCGGCGGTGCGCTCGCGCACGCGCTCTTCGAGGTCGAGATTGAGGCGCCGCACCTCGCGCTCCATGCGCAAGCGCTCGGTGACGTCGAGCAGCGCCGAGTGCAGCGCCGGGCGACCGTCGAACATCAACTCGTGGGTGCTGATTTCCACTTCGATCAGGCTGCCATCCTTACGGCGATGGCGCCAGACGCCCGCCGCGCGCACGCCGGAAACATTGGTCTGCAGGTACGCGCGGAAACGTCCGTGCTCCTCCGGCGGCCGGATGTCGCCCCCTTCCATCGCCAGAAATTCCTCGCGGCTGTAGCCGTACTGCGCCATCGCCGCGTCGTTCACCGCCAGGAAGCGCAGGGTCTCGCGGTCGACCACCCACATCGGCTGCGGGCTGGACTGGAACATCGAGCGGTAGCGCGCCTCGCTGGTCTCAAGCGAGGCGGTGCGCGCCGCCATGTCGTCGGCCATGCGGTTGAAGGTGCGCGCCAGCACGCCCATTTCCGCCGGCGCCGCCACCGTCGAGCGGTGCGCCAGGTCGCCGCCGCCGAAAGCCACCGCGTCGGCGGTGATGCGGCGGATCGGCAGGATCAGGCGCCGCGCCGCCATCAGGCCCGCCACCAGCGCGAAACCGCAGGCCGCGAGAAACAGCAGCAGGCTGCGGCGCTCCTCGGCGCGCACGCCGGCGAACGCGCTTTCGGTCGGGCTGGCGATCACCGCCAGCCACGGCACCCTTTTGGCGGAGGCGATGCCGGTCAGGCGCGCCGTCCCTTCCCGGGTGACGATCAGCTCGGCCCCGTCCTTCAGTTCCAGGGCACGCTTGCCGGTAGGCAGGCGGCTGACGTCCCGGCCGATCCAGTGCTCCTGGTCGGCCGAACGCGCCAGCACCATGCCGCGTTCCGACAGCACGTAGAGGATGCTGCCCTCCGGCAGGCCGCGGTCATCGAAAATCTGGTGCAGATGCTCCAGGCGCAAGGTGACCGACACCACCGCCAGCACCTTGCCCGCGGGATCGTGGATGGCGCGCCCGAAACCCATGGTCCAGATGCCGTTGCGATAGGAGCGCGCCGGCTCGCCGGTGGCCAGGCCCGGCCGCAGCAGCGCATCGCGGAAATATTTGCGCCCGCCGATATTCGGGCTGACCCCGGTGGAGTGGCCGATGGCGGCGCCCTGCGGCGTGCTGATGCGCAACTGGCTGTACACCGGCGGCAGGCGCGCGCCGATGCGCGCCAGGCGCGCACCGTTTTGCGCCGCATCGGCCGGATCAGGAGAAAGGGTCTGGGCCAGGACCACCAGCAGGTCATCGACGCCGCCCACCAGGTCGTCGATGCGCGCCGTCAACTGGCGCGCGTGGGTCAGCGCGCGCTGCTCCGCCGCATTCTGCTCGAAGCGCAGGTTGCGCTGGGCGCTGACGATGGCCAGCATAAGAAAGGGAATGGCGATCACCGCCACCAGCAGCATGACAGTGCTGCGCACGCCCATGGCCTGCATGAAAGGCGAGCCCGATTTCACCCCGGCCGCCCCGGACGGCAGCGGCAAGAAGCCGCCGGATGAAGCTGAGACCACGGATCAGGCATGTTTTTTCGGACCCCTTTGTCCGGCAGCACCTGCACAACGGCCGGGGCAGGCCCAGAGTCTAGCGAAAACCGCGGCAACTTGTGGCGCCGGCCATCGCCTGCGCGCCGGCCTTGTCGCTCAAGCGCCGCTTTTTTGCCGAATCGCCAATATCGCCTGGTTGCGCAGGGTCTTCAGCAGGGTCAATTCGCTGTCGGCCAGGCGCAGGGTCGCGCTCTCGCGGCCGTCGGCGTAGATCAGCGCCAGCGGCTTCTTGTTGACCATCACCGGAAATAGGAAAAAGCCGCGCGCATCCACCGCCGCGCGATACCAGGCCGGCACGTAGGCGCGGATCTTTTCCGCTTCCACGTCTTCGATGCAGATGTCGGCGCCCTTGGAGAGCGCGGCGTAGAACACGTCGCGCGAACCCGCCAGGGGAATGGCGAAACCGCGCTTGACCAGGCCGTCGATGTCCTCGCCGAAACCGAAGCGGCTTTTCAGCGTGTTGCTGCGCGGGTCGTTGGTGCACAGGAGCACGCGGGTGAAACCGATCGCCCGGTACATGGTCTCGAGAATGATGCGCAGCACGTCGTTCAGGTCGTACGGCCCGGCCAGGGCGTTGGTGATGTCGGAAATGCCCGCTGCCAGCATGCCCTCGCGCGAAGCGGCCGGCGACGGCCCGCCGGCAGGCCGCGCCGCGCCCGGCGGCCGGGTGTTGAGAACTGTCTCATCCAGCGCCGCGCCGGCGGCGCGGTCGGCCGCGCTTTCGACGGCGCCGTTGACGGTCCCTTTGACGGTAGAGCCCGCCACCGCCGGCTCGGCCAGGGGTGCGCCGTCCATCAGCCTGATCTTTTGCACGAAGTCGCCGGAGCCGATGCGCAGGTCCAGGCTGGCCGCCTCGGCGACGAAGGTGCGCGCCGACTGCTTGAGCGCCGTTGCCATCTGCCGTGCGTTGATGTTCAGGGCGGCGCCGTATTTGTTGGCGATATTGGCCAGCGCCGCGTCGCGCTGGCTGCCGGCCGGCAGGCGCACCGCATCGGCCATGCGCGTGGCGAGGCCCGCCAGGGCGCTCATGCGCTGTTCATCGTTTTCCGGCGCGGGCACCGGCGCGCCGGCGGGCGGCGTGCGCAGGCTGCCGACAATGCGCGCCGGGAAATTCCATTTCTCCGCCACCCCCAGCCCGAGGGCGGTATAGGACAAGCCCAGCACCTGCTCCGCCGCCTCGTCCTCATCGAGGTTTTCGGCGCGCGCCAGGCGCGCGACATCGGCCGATTCCTCGTGCAGGTAAAAGGTCGCCAGGAGCTTGCCCAGGCGATGGAACATGGCGCAGATGAAGGCCTCTTCGGCGTTGCGCAGGCCCAGCGTACTGGCCAGTTCGCGCGACAGCACGCCGCTGAAGTAGCTGGCGCTGACCTGGTCCTTCAGGTCGGCCGCCTGGGTCTTGTTCTGCAGGTGATCGAACAGCATCAGCGACAGCGCGGCGGCGCGCACCTTCTGAAAGCCGAGGATAGACACCGCGCGCGACACGGTGGAGACCGAGCCGCCGAATTGCGAGAACGAGGCCGTGTTGACCATGCGCAGCACCTTGTTGGTCAGCGCCACGTCTTTCAGGATGCCGTCGGCCAGGGCGCTGGCGGGCTCGTCTTCGGAAGCCATCAGCTTGTTGATGGTGGCAATCGTCGAGGAGAGCACCGGGAAATCGCTCTTGTAGCGCATGCGGCGCAGCACGAATTCCAGGGTGCCATGGCCCGCTTCCTCGTCCGGCGCGGCCGTCTGCGGGCGCGCGTAGGCGACGAGCGCGGCCATCATCTCGCCCGGGCCGGCGTAACGCGCCGCCGGGTCCTTGGCGATGGCGCGCATCACGATGGCGTCGAGGCGCTCGTCGATCTCCGGGTTGACGCGCGAGGGCGGAATGAAGGCCTGGTTGACCATCGCGTTCATGATGGCGTAGACGTCGCTGCCGCCCACCGCCGGTTTGCCGGCGAGCATTTCGTAGAGCACCATGCCCAGCGCGAACAGGTCGCAGCTCGGCGTGAATTCACCGCCGGAAAGGTATTCGGGCGCCATGTAGCGCGGCGTGCCGGAAAGCCCGCTGCTGTTGCTTTGCGTGCCGAGGGCGTCGGTGCGGCAGGCGATGCCGAAGTCCATGATGCGCGGCACTTCGCCGGTGAGCATGATGTTGGACGGCTTGATGTCGCGGTGCACGATGTTCTGCTGGTGCGCGCACTCGATGCCACGCAGCATGCCCAGCGCCAGTTGCACCGCTTCCAGCGCCGGCAGCTTGCCGCGCGAGCGAATTACCTCCGACAGGGGGTCGCCGGAGACGAACTCGAAAACCAGATAAGGCAGGCCCTTGTGCTCGCCGGCATCGAACAGCGGCACGATGTTAGGGTGCGCGAGTTTGCCGACGATGCGCGCCTCGTCGAGCAGCAATTGCACCATGGCTTCGCGCGCGGCCGGGTCCGAGCGCTCCACGCGCAGGGTTTTCACCGCCACCTGGCGATGCAGGTAGCTGTCTTCGGCCAGATAGACCGTGCCCTGGGCGCCACGCCCCAATATGCCCTGGATATCGAACCGGCCGATGCGTTCGGTAGCCGCGGGCTGCATGACCGCCGCCATGACTTTCTCCAAGGTGATGTCTCTGATTTCTACGGGTTTCACAGCTCATCGCGAGTTTAGGTTTCCCGTGGATTCGCCGTCCCGGGAAAAGAGCCCGAAATCCTGCTCAATTCAACCAAAAACCGCCTTTTTATGGTGCGCCAACGCAACAAATTGCACCGCAAAAGGGGTGGATTGGAGTAAAATTTGCAGCGCAACATTTTTATTCCCGCGCCGCCTGGCGCATCACATCCACTCCATCATGAACGCGCCCGCCTCCGCCTCGATTTTTGCCAACATCGAACTCGCCCCCAAGGACCCTATCCTTGGCGTCACCGAAGCTTTCGTGGCGGACAAAAATCCGAAAAAGGTGAACCTGGGCGTGGGTGTGTATTGCGACGACAACGGCAAGGTGCCATTGCTCGAATGCGTACGCCGCGCCGAAGCGCAACTGGTGGCCAAGGCGGTGCCGAAATCCTACCTGCCGATCGACGGCATTGCCGCCTACGACCAGGCAGTGCAGCTGCTGCTGCTGGGCGAAGGCAGCCCGATCATCGCCGCCAAGCGCGCCGTCACCGTGCAGGCCCTGGGCGGCACCGGCGGCCTGAAGCTGGCGGCCGACTTCCTCAAGCGCTTCGGCACCAGCGAAGAAGTTTGGATCAGCGACCCGTCGTGGGAAAACCACCGCGCCTTGTTCGAGTACGCCGGCTACAAGGTCAACGCTTATCCCTACTACGATGCCGCCACCCGCGGCGTCGACTTCGGCGGCATGAGCAAGGCACTCGAGGCGCTTAAGCCCGGTACCGTCGTCGTGCTGCACGCCTGCTGCCACAATCCCACCGGCGCCGACCTCTCGCCCGACCAGTGGGGCAAGGTTATCGACATCGTGGCCAGCCGCCAGCTGGTGCCTATTCTCGACATCGCCTACCAGGGCTTTGGCGACGGCATCGACGCCGACGGTGAAGTGGTGCGCCGTTTCGCCGCCACCAACATGCCGATGCTGATCTCGAGCTCCTTCTCCAAGTCGTTCTCCCTCTACGGCGAGCGCATCGGCGCGCTGACCATCATCGGCGCTTCGGCGGAAGAGTCGGTGCGCATCCTCTCGCAACTCAAGCGCGTGATCCGCACCAACTACTCCAATCCGCCCACCTACGGCGGCCAGGCGGTTGCACTCACCCTCACCACCCCCGAGCTGCGCGCCCTGTGGGAAAAGGAACTGGGCGAGATGCGCGTGCGCATCAAGGAAATGCGCCGCGCCCTGGTGGACAAGCTCAAGGAGCGCGTCCCCGCCCGCGACTTCGAGTTCGTGGTCAAGCAGCGCGGCATGTTCTCCTATTCCGGCCTTACCAAGGAGCAGGTGGAGCGCTTGAAGAACGAGTTCTCAATCTACGCCATCGACACCGGCCGCATCTGCGTGGCCGCGCTCAACAGCAAGAACATCGACTACGTCGCCGACTCGATTGCCAAAGTAATCGCGTAATCGCACAGGCTGCGCTCCGGCGCAAAAACAAAAGGCCCGATCTTTGAACTGACCCCCTAAAGTTGGACGGTTAAAAAGCTAGGCCATCAAGGGCTGGGTCCTGTACTGGACAGGACTCAGCCCATTTAATTTGAGTTTGATGCGGCGATGATTATAGTAGTGGATGTACCG
>JAQGMJ010000004.1 GCA_028292405.1 Betaproteobacteria bacterium | reverse complement strand
CGCAACGTCAACCGCACGGTCGGCACCATGCTGTCGGGCGAAGTGGCCAAGCGCTACGGCCACGCCGGCCTGCCGGACGACACCATCCACATCCAGCTGCAAGGCACGGCGGGCCAGTCGGCCGCGGCCTTCCTGGCGGCCGGCATCACGCTCGACCTGGTCGGCGAAGGCAACGATTACGTCGGCAAGGGCTTGTCGGGCGGGCGCATCATCGTGCGGCCGAATACCGAGTTCCGCGGCTGGGCGGTGGACAACATCATCGTCGGCAACACCGTGCTCTACGGGGCGATCGTCGGCGAAGCCTATTTCAACGGCGTCGGCGGCGAACGCTTCGCGGTGCGCAACTCCGGCGCCATCGCCGTGGTGGAAGGCACCGGCGACCATGGCTGCGAGTACATGACCGGCGGTACCGTGGTCGTGCTGGGCGCCACCGGGCGCAACTTCGCCGCCGGCATGTCCGGCGGCCTGGCCTACGTCTACGATCCCGACGGCGACTTCAACAAACGCTGCAACATGGCGATGGTGGCGCTGGACAAGGTGGTACCGCATGCCGAGCAGTCGAAGACCGACAAGGCAGGCTGGCACAGCTTGCTGCGCAACGGCGAGCGCGAGACCGACGAGACCATCCTCAAGCACATGGTCGAGCGCCACTTCAAGTACACCGGCTCGACCCGCGCGCGCAATATCCTCGACGACTGGAACAACGAGCGGATCAAGTTCGTGAAAGTGTTCCCCACCGAGTACAAGCGCGCGCTTGGCGAGCTGTGGGCGGAAGCACAAAAGAAGGGCGCCAAGCAGGACAAGGTCGCCGCTTAAGTCAAACAAAGCACCCGGAGCCGGGCGGCGCCAGAAAGACAAAACGCCGCCCGTGCTACCGCCTTGCCTCCAGCAGTAAACAAGGGATCAGATCATGGGTAAAGTTACCGGCTTCCTCGAATTCGAACGTCAGGAAGAAACCTATCAGGCACCGGCCGAGCGCAAGCATCACTACAAAGAGTTTGTGATGCGCCTGGACGATAAAGCAGCCAAAGTGCAGGGAGCGCGCTGCATGGACTGCGGCATCCCGTTTTGCAACAACGGCTGCCCGGTCAACAACATCATCCCCGACTGGAACGACCTGGTGTTCAAGGGCGACTGGCGCACCGCGCTCGACACCCTGCACTCGACCAACAACTTTCCCGAGTTCACCGGCCGCATCTGCCCGGCGCCGTGCGAAGCGGCGTGTACGCTAGGTTTCAACGACGATCCCGTAGGCATCAAGTCGATCGAGCACTTCATCATCGACAAGGGCTGGGAGTCGGGCTGGGTGGTGCCGATGCCGCCGAAGCACAAGACCGGCAAGAAGGTCGCGGTGGTCGGCGCCGGTCCCGCCGGCATGGCTGCCGCGCAGCAACTCGCGCGCGCCGGGCACGAGGTGACGGTGTTCGAAAAGAACGACCGCATCGGCGGCCTGATGCGCTACGGCATCCCCGACTTCAAGATGGAAAAATCGCACATCGACCGCCGCGTCGAGCAGATGAAGGCCGAGGGCGTGACCTTCCGCACCGGCGTATTCGTCGGCGACAAGAAACCCGACCCGCGCATCGCCGACTACTCAAAGGAAACGATTTCAGCCAAGCAGTTGATGGCCGACTTCGACGCCGTGGTAATTTCCGGCGGCGCCGAGCAGCCGCGCGACCTGCCGGTGCCGGGACGGGAACTGAAGGGCGTCCATTTCGCGATGGAGTTCCTGCCCCTGCAAAACAAGGTCAACGCAGGCGACAAGGTGATCGACCAGATCATGGCCACGGGCAAGAACGTGGTGGTGATCGGCGGCGGCGACACGGGTTCGGACTGCGTCGGTACCTCGAATCGCCACGGCGCCACCGCCGTTACCCAGTTCGAGCTGCTGCCGCAGCCGCCCGAAACGGAAAACAAGCCGCTGGTGTGGCCCTACTGGCCGACCAAGCTGCGCACCTCCTCCAGCCACGAAGAAGGCTGCGAGCGCGACTGGAGCGTCGGCACCAAGCGTTTCGAAGGCAGCAACGGCAAGGTGGAAAAGCTGATTGGCGCGCGCCTGGAGTGGAAGGACGGCAAGATGAGCGAAGTGCCGAATTCCGAATTCGAAATCAAGGCTGACCTGGTGCTGCTCGCCATGGGCTTCGTCTCGCCGGTGGCCAGCGTGCTCGAAGCCTTTGGCGTGGAAAAAGACCAGCGCAGCAACGCCCGCGCTTCCACCGAAGGCGAGAACGCCTACAAGACCTCGGTCAACAAGGTATTCGCCGCCGGCGACATGCGCCGCGGCCAGTCGCTGGTGGTATGGGCGATCCGCGAAGGCCGCCAGTGCGCCCGCGCGGTCGACGAGTTCCTGATGGGCTCGACCGAACTGCCGCGCTAAGCCGCTCAGTTTCGCGCCGCGTTGTCCCCGCGTTGAATCAGCACCGCTGATTCAACGGCTGAAGCCGGTGCCATGCCCGGGGTCGGCTCGGTGGTGCCGGCATAGCGTCCGCTGAACAACCCGGCCTTCACGCCCACCAGGGTGTCGAGTATGTGCGTGCGCACCGGCGGCAACTTGCTGCCAAAGTGGCAAAACGTATCGCGTAGCGCCGGCAGCAGGCGCGCATCGGACTGGTACACCGGCGTCAGCCAGCGGCTGGCGCGCTGGTAATAGCGCAGGTGACCGCGGCGTGATTTTGTGTAGGCGGCCAATGCCCGCGACGGATCGTCCGCATGTTCGCGTACGCATGCCGCCAGCACCTGCGCGTCGATCAGCGCCAGATTAGCCCCCTGCCCAAGCTGCGGGCTCATGGCGTGGGCGCAATCGCCGATCACCGCCACCCGCCCGCTGTGCCAGCGGCGCATCACCACGTCCGAATAGCCGGCCCAGGTCATCTGTTCCGGTTTGCCGATGCGCGCCAGCAGGCCGCGCGTTTCCGGCGCCAGGTCGGCCACCTCGCGCTTCCAGGCAGCCAGGCCGGCCGCTTTCCAATGGTCCAGACGGTCGGCGCGCAAGCTCCAGAACAGGCTGACCACCGGCGTGTGGCTATCCGGTCCCGCGCCGGTGGGCATCACCCCCAGCATCTGGCCGGCGCGCCGGTACCACTGGCGCAGGCAGCCGCGGTATTCCTGTTGCGGATCGGGCAGAACCGCCCATAGGGCGCCCCAAGGGTAGGGCTTGGCGCGATGGCGTATCGGCAGCCCGGCGCGCAGGGTCGAGCGGGTGCCGTCGGCCACCACCACCAGGTCATAAGGACCCAGGGCCGCTTCGCCGCGGCGCAAAGTCACCCGGGTGCCGTCATCTTCCATGCTGCTGATGTCGCTGCCGGTATGCACATCGACGCCGGCGCCCTGCAGGCTGCACCACAAGGCATGAAACAGCACGCCGCGATGCAGGCCGAGGCCATGGGCGCCTTCGAGCCAGTCGTTGTAGTCCAGGTTCATCACCACCCGGCCGGTGTGGCTGGTGCCGTAGAGCTGGAAGACAGGGGCGCCCTTGGCGAGGATTTCCTCCGCCAGGCCGAGGGCGCGCAGTACGCCCAGGCCGGTCGGCTGGATCAGCACGCCGGCGCCCAGCGGCGCCGGCTCCGGCACGCGTTCGTGCAATTCCACGCGGTGGCCATCGCGGGCAAGAAACAGGGCCGCGGCCGCACCGGCGGTGCCGCCGCCAATGATGGCGATATTCAAGGCTTTTATGATGATTGTTGTATGGTCATGCGCGCGCTCTCATGGGTCAGGCGACGCGCATGCGCATGATGCACCTATTGCAGCGCACCTGCATGACAGGTCGGTGGAGGCAACCCAAGTTCCCGCCCGCATCCACAAATCTCGTCAAATCCGGTGCTCATGCATTCGGTAGCGGGGGAGGGCCTGCTTTTAGACGACAAATGTCTATGACAGACGCATTATATTGTGGAATACTTGACTTATCGGCGATCTTTACAGTCGCGCGATGGCCTGCAAGACTTTGCGGGACAAATAATAAACATCTAGGTTGGAGACGATCATCATGCCTATGTTTTGCCGCGCGTGGCTGGCTGCTTTTGCAGGCAGCGGCGCACGCAGCCCTCTTGCGCGCATTTCCCGGCCTTCCTTTTCAGCGCTGCTGGGCGCGTTGCTGGTTTGTCTGAGCCCGCCCGCCGCGGCCGAACTGGGTGAGCTGGTGATCGCCCAGCAGCCGGGCATCGGCTACCTCAACCTGATCGTGATGAAGGAGCAAAAGCTGATCGAGAAGCACGCCAAGGCGGCGGGCCTGGGCGACATCAAGGTCACCTGGCAGGCGATCAACAGCGGCCAGGCGATGAACGAGGCGCTCAATGCCGACAAGCTGCACATCGCCGCCGGCGGCGTCGCGCCGCTGATCTTCGCCTGGGCCAACAGCCAGGGCAAGCAGAACTACAAGGGCATCGCCGCGCTCAACACCATGCCCCTGTTCCTGAATACCAAGAACCCCGCGATCAAGAGCATCGCCGACTTCACCGACAAGGAGAAGATCGCCATGCCGGCGGCGAAGACTTCGATCCAGGCGGTGACCCTGCAGATGGCCGCGGCCGCCGCCTTCGGCGAAGCCAACTGGGGCAAGCTCGACGCCATTACGGTGACCATGCCGCACCCGGAGGCGAGCAAAAAGATGCTCGATGCTTCCAACAGCGAGATCAGCGCGCACTTCACCGCGCCGCCCTTCCAGTACCAGCAGTTGAAGAACGCCGGCATCCACACCGTCACCACGTCCTACGACGTACTCAACGGCGTCTCCTCGTTCAACGTGCTGTGGGCCTCGAGCAAATTCGCCACCGAGAACCCGAAGCTGCTGGCCGCCTTCATCAAGGCGCTGGATGAAGCGACCAATTACATCCACACCGACCGCGAAGCCGTGGCCGCGCTGTATATAAAAGTGTCCGGTGAAAAGGCTTCGGTCAAGGACATCGCCGATTTTCTCAGCGACCCCTATATCGAATACACCCTGACGCCGAAAAACGTCTGGCGCTATTCGAACTTCATGGCGCGCATCGGCGCCATCAAGGTGCGTCCGGCTTCCTGGCGCGACATGTTCTTTGCGAACATCCACACCCGCTCGGGGAGTTGAGTGGGCGCCGTAGGCGGCGGGTTGGGCGAGGGATCAGCGCTTCACCAAAGGCGCCGGCACGCCGTCGATGGCGACGTTGAGCACGGCGGGCAGGCGCGAAGCTTGCGCGCGGGTGATCGCCGCGGGTAGTTGTTCGGCCGTACCGACCTGCTCGCCATAGGCGCCGAAGGCGGCAGCGACCAGGTCGTAGCGCGTCGGCAGCAACTCGCAGCCGACCAGGCGCTCCGGGCCATAGGCCTTGAGCTGGATCTGGTATTCCGCGTTCCAGCGCGCGTCGTTGCCGATCAGCGTGACAAAGGGCAGCCGGTAGCGCATCGCCGTGTCGATTTCGGCGGTGTGGAAACCGAAAGTGCCGTCACCCATCAGCGTGACAATGGGCGCCTCGGGCAGCGCTATACGCGCACCCAGGGCAAAGGGAAGCGCGCTGCCGATGGCGCCGGCCGGGCCGTTGATCACGCGATTCGGCGCGCTCAGACAAGCCTGCGCCCATTGGCCGAATTCGCCGCCGTCGGAAATCAGCACCGCATCAGGGTGGCTGTCGAGCAGGGCCTGCAACGGGCGGCAGGCCTGGACCGGATGCAGGCGGCCAGGCTCTTTGGATACCGCGGTGTCCCAGGCCGGCGGGCGGTAACGGATGGCTGCGTTGACATCGTTGCGCCAGGTGCCTGCCGGCACCTGGCCCGCCTGCGCCGCACGGGTGAGGGCGGAGAGGGCGCTGACCGGGTCGGCGGTGATGCTGGCCGTCAGCCGCGCGCCCAGCGCATTGCGGCAGCGCTGGAATTCCGCCGCCTCCGCGTCGATCTGCAGGAACTCGCAGGCGGCGTCGAAGGCGGGCGCCTGGCCGAACTTGAGGGTGAAGTCGAGGCGCTTGCACAGCAGCAGCACGCAGTCGGCGGCAGCGAGCATTTGCGCGAACGCGCCCAGGCTGGGGTCGTTCACCCCGCGCGGGCTTTCCATGCCGACCACCGGGATGCCGCTGGCCTCTTCCAGCGCGGCCAGGCGCGCGCGCCCGGCGCGGGTGAGCGAAGCGGGCCCGGCGAGGATCAGCGGGCGCTTGGCGCGGCGCAGGCGTTCCATCAACGCTTGCGCGTCTCTATCGGCGAGCGGCATTGCCTGCGCGGTGAACGCGGCAGCGGGGGGCGCGGAGACGCTGGCCGCATCCTCCAGTGCATCGGTGGGCAAACTCAGATGGGTGGGGCCGGGGCGTCCGCTCATCGCGCTGACGATTGCCCGCGCGACATCCTCGCCCACGCTATCCGTGCTGGCCGAGGTCCACGCGGCCTTGACCACCGGCAGCGTCATCTCCGCCTGGCGCATTTCCTGAAAGGCGCCCATGCCGGCCTGGTTGTTCGGCGCGTGGCCGGAGAGCAGCACCACCGGCGACTCCGACATTTGCGCGGTATAGAGCGCGGAGACCGCGTTGGCATGCCCCGGCCCGCCGGTCACCAGCGCAATGCCGGGCTCGCCGGTGAGCCGTGCATAGGCGTCCGCCATATGCACCGCCGAGGCCTCGTGGCGCACATGCAAAAGCTCGATGCCGGCCGATAGCGCGGCGTCGAACACCGGCATGATGTGATTGCCGGAGAGGGTGAAAATTCGCCTGACCCCGGCGGCCTTGAGCGACTGGGCCAGCAGGTCGGCGCCGCGTTTGGCGGTCATGTGGGTTCCTGGGATTTCGTTACGGACTCAAGCAGTCGCCATCAGCAGACTCTGCCCCGGGCGCACGCGCGTGAAATGCACCGGCTCGCGCGACAGCGAAATCTCGTCGCCCTGGGTGCGTACCACGGTGTAGGTGGAACTCGGCAGGTCGCCGGTGGCGGGAAAGTCGGCGCGGAAATGCGCGCCGCGCGAGTCCTCGCGCGCCAGCGCGGCGGTGGTGATCACCTGGCTGACGCGGATCAGGTTGGCGAGGTTGAGCCAGTCGTGCCAGGTGAGGTTGTAGGCGCGGTCGCCGTCAGCCACGCCAATGGCGTCGAGTTGCGTGCGCAGTTCGGCGAGCCTTGCCAGCCCGCGGCGCAGGCTTTCGGCTGTGCGCGAAATGCCGACGTCGTCCCACATCAGGTCGTAAAGCGCTTCGCGCACGGCATTGATGTCCCCGGCCGGTTTGCCGAACGGTGCTTCGTGCGCGGTGATCGAAGCGACGATGGCTGCCTCGTCGGCTTCGCGCAGCACGCCTTCAGCGGCAATCCACTTCGCCATGCTGTCGCCCGCGATGCCGCCGAACACGGTGGAGTTGGCGACGCCGTTGCCGCCCAGGCGGTTGGCGCCGTGCACCCCGCCGGTGTCTTCACCCGCCGCGAACAGGGCGGGCAGGGGCGTCTGGCAATCGACGTTGAACACCACGCCGCCCATCATGTAGTGCGCGGTCGGCACCACTTCGACCAGGCCGCCGGCGAGGTCGAAGCCGCAGTCGGCGCAGCGCTCGACCATGCCCTTGAATTCCTTGCGCACCCGTTCCGGCCCCAGATGATGCATCTGGATATATACGCCGCCATTGGGCGAGGTGCGGCCGGCGCGCATTTCGGCGTCGATCGAGCGCGAGACGACGTCGCGGGTGGCGCGCTCCAGCTTGGGGTCGTAGTTCTGCATGAAGCGCTCTTTGTTGCCGTTCAGCAGATAGCCGCCGGAGCCGCGGAGGCCCTCTTCAATGACTGTCCCGGTCATTCGCGTGCCGGTGCCGGCGAGCAGGCCGGTGGGGTGGAACTGCACCATCTCCATGTCGCGCAGCGGCAGGCCGGCGCGCAGGGCCATCGCCAGGCCGTCGCAGCTCTTGTCGCCGGAGGGCGTGTGGTACTTGTACATGGTCGGGCCGCCGCCGGTGGCCAGTAGCACGGCCTTGGCCTGCACGAATACATAGCCGCCGGTGCGCATGTCGATCATCAGCACGCCGGCCAGGGCGCTGCCGTCAGGCGTCTTGATCAACTCGATGGCGCGATGCTCTTCCAGCCGGTTGATGCCGCGCGCCCACACCTGCTCGGCCAGGCGGTTGATGATCTCGATCCCGGTCAGGTCGCCCTTGTGCACGGTGCGGTCGAAGGTCTGTCCCGCGAATGCCTTCTGGTGAATCGTGCCGTCCGGGTTGCGATCGAAAAAACAGCCCAGCTCGTTTTCCAGCTCGTGGATGCGCTCGACCGCCTTTTCCACCAGGGTCCAGGCCAGGTCCTGGTCCGCCAGCCACTTGCTGCCTTCGATGGTGTCCATGAAGTGGCGCTCGACCGAATCACCCTCGGCCAGCGCGACGTTGTAGCCGCCCTGGACCATGCGGGTGCAGCCGCATTTCCCGAGTAGACCCTTAACCGCGACGGTGATGTCGAGCTTGGAATCGGCCTGGTGCGCATGCAGCGCGGCGAACAGGCCGGCGCCGCCCGAGCCGAGAATCAACAGGTCGGTGGAAATGCGGGTGGTGGGCTGCGGAGTGATACTCATGCGGCTTTGACTCCGAGACTGGCGAGCACTTGCGCGCGCTTCGCCTGCGCGTCGTCGCGCACGGCGTCGTACAGGCTGCTGCCGTGGCTGTCCATCGCCACCAGCAGAGGCCCGAAGTCGCGGATGCGAAAGCGCCACAGCGATTCCGGGTTGAGGTCGTCGAGATCGACGTCCTCGATCTGCTCGATCCAGGTGGTCTCCAGCGCCGCCGTACCGCCGATGATGGCGAGATAGACGCCGCCGATATCGGCGAAGGCTTTTTGCGAGCCTTCGCGCATGCCGCCCTTGCCGATGATGATGCGCACGCCGTATTGCGTCATCAGGTCGCGGGTGAAGCGCTCCATCCGGTCCGAGGTGGTGGTGCCGATGCAGATCGGCGCGTAGCCGGCGGGAAACTCGGCGCTCTTGTCCACTTTCTTCACGTTCGGTGCAGTGTGAATCACCGCGTGGCCCTTCAGGTCGAAGCGGGTGGGACGCTTGCGGTCGAACATGTGGATCAGGGTGGCGTCGCGGATGCCGAACAGGGTGTCTTCCAGTGTCACCGTGTCGTTGACGCGCAACTTGCGCACCTGTTCCTCGGTGACCGGCATATGCAAAACGTGATGAGCCATATCCGCTCCTAGTAACCGTAGGCCACGCCTGCCGGCGTGAAGATGGCGGTGGCGCGGCGCGCCGAATGGCACTGCATGTTCACCGCCACCGGGTTCATGGTGATATGGGTATGCGCCAGCTCGATGTGCACGGCAAAGGAGGTGGAGTCGCCGCCCAGGCCCTGCGGGCCGACGCCCAATTGGTTCACCGCAAGCGAGAGCTGCTCTTCGAGTTTCGCGCCCTCCGGGTCCGCGCACTTGCTGCCCAGCGGCCGGGTGGCGGCGCGCTTGGCCAGCAGCACGCAAAGGTCGGACGTGCCGCCGACACCGACGCCGACGATGGTCGGCGGGCAGGTCTTGCCGCCGGCGGCCAGCACGCAATCGATGACGAAAGTCTTGACTGCATCGATGCCCTCGGCGGGAATCGCCATTTTCAGGAAGGAGTTGTTTTCCGAACCGCTGCCCTTGGGGATCATCTGGATCTCCAGGGTCTCGGGCGCGTCGCTGAAGTCGATGTGGATCACCGGCACCTCGTCGCCGCAGGAGGTGTGATTGTTCTTGCGCGTCAGCGGATGCACGACGGAGGAGCGTAGCGGATGCTCGCGGGTGGCGCGCGCGCAGCCGGCGCGCACCGCTTCCTTCAGCGCATGCCCGTCGATCTCGACATTGCGGCCGATCAGCAGGTTGTAGATCGGCACGCCGGTGTCCTGGCACAGCAGGTTGTTGGTGTCCTCGGCGACCTTGATGTTGGTCACCATGGTGGCGAGCACGTTCTTTGCGGTGGCGCCGGTTTCGCTCGCCGTCAGGCGCGAAAAGCCGGCCTTGATGTCGGGCGGCAACATTTTCAGCGCGCGGATGTACAGCTCCTTGCTCGCTTCTTCCACCACACTCAGATCTACTTTCATCCCGCTATCCTGCCTCGCTTGAGTACGCTCGCTTGTCTGTCAGCTCGTCTTGCTTGCTAGTTTGCCGTCAGTTTGCGCTCTTTGACGACGAGCGCCCACTTTGCCGACTCCTCCTTGATCGCGCGGGCGAACTCGTCGGACTTGTTGCCCACCGGCGTCATGCCTTGCACGAAGAGTTGCCCGCGCATCTGGCTGTTGTCCAGCACCTTGGCGGTATCGCGCTGCAGCTTGTCGACAATGGCTTTCGAGGTGCCCGCCGGCAGCATGAAGCCGAACCAGCCGGTGTTGTCGAAGCCCGGCAGGCCGGACTCGGCCACAGTGGGCACGTCGGGCAGCATCTTCGAACGCTCCTTGCCTGTCACGGCCAATGCGCGCAGCTTGCCGCTGGGCACGAACACGGCGGCGGCCGCGATGTTGCCGACCATCAGCTGGATTTGCCCCGCCACCAGGTCGTTATAACCCAGCGCCTCGCCTTTGTACGGCACGTGCACGATATCGATGCCGGCGGCCGCGGCCAGGCTCTCGCCGCCCATCTGCACCTGGCTGCCGACGCCGGCCGAGCCGAAGTTGATGGTGCCCGGCTTGGCCTTGGCCAGCGCGATCAGCTCCTTGATGTTTTTCACCGGTAGCTTGGGATTGACCACCACCAGCATCGGGCCAATCGCCACGTTGGTTACCGCGATGAAGTCGCGGTTCGGGTCGAAGGGCAGCTTCTTGTACATGTGCGGGTTGACGGTGAAAATGCTGCCCGAAGCCATCAGTACCGTATAGCCGTCGGCGCTGGCATGCGCCACCAGGTCCGCGCCGACGTTGCCGCCCGCACCGGCGTGATTCTCGATCACCACCGACTGGCCCCACAGCTCGCCCAGCTTCTGGCCGACCAGGCGCGCCACCACGTCGGTGGTACCGCCGGGGGAGAAGGGGACGATGACGCGCACCGATTTTGCGGGCCAGGCGGGCTGTGCCTGCGCGGCTTGCGCGAGCGGCAGCGCAACGGCCATTGAAACAAGCAGATGTTTGAAAAGTCGTGTCATGTTGGCTTCCTTTTTAGTGTCGTTCTGGACAGTCAATCATCGGGCCTTTACATGCGGCCTCTAAGACCATTTGCTGCTTTGCAAATCTCGCGTGGGTTTTTTCTCTTCCATCCTTATGCGAACAGGGCCAGCGCGAACACCAGCCCTGCCGCCAACCCGAAGCCCAGGGCTCCGGCAATCCAGTTCTTGCGCTGGCCCGACCAGGGGCCGAATTCGATCAGCAGCAGGCGCACCCCGCCCATCATGTGCAGCGACAGCAGCACTACCAGTCCCCACTCGCCGAACTTGAACAGCGGCGCATCGGTGTAGCGTAGGAAACCGTCGAGCGTGGCTTCGCCCTTGAGGGCCAGCCCCAGCGCCCAGAAATGCACCGGCAGGAACAGCCCGAGCAGCAGGCCCGAGATGCGATGCACGAGAAAGGCCCACCACGAAGGGTGGTTGCGCGAGCGGAAGTCGTTGACCCGCTTCATGCCACCACCCCATACACCGCACGCAGGCCCATCACCAGGATCACCAGGCCCAAGGCCTTGGCGATCAGCCATGCCGCGCCTGCCTTGAGCCCCAGCCATTCCTCGCAAATGCGCGCGAAGCCGATCGGCACGTGCACCGCGCATGCAAAAACGAACACTGCATAAAAAATACCGAACAGCCAGTTGCCGTGCGTGCGCCCGAGAATTTCCGCCGCCGACAGGCCGCCGCGCACTGCGTAGATCATCCCCCCGAGGTGCACCAGAACGCACAGCGCCAGCACCATCGCGCTGATGCGCTGCCAGTACCACAGCTTGGCCTGGGTGACGGCATCGGGGTTCAGCGCGCTGCTCACTCCAGCTCTCCGCGCACCGCCGCGCGGCCCGCCAGGCGCTTCAGGCCGGCGATGCCGGCGGTGGGTTCGATCTGCTTCGGACAGCGTTCGCTGCACGAGCCCTGGGTGTGGCAGGCGTGGCAACCGACGTCGCCCGCCACCGCCTTCAGGCGCTCCCGCTGCGCGTTGTCGCGTACGTCGTTCGCCAGCGTCCAGGCGCGGTTCAGCGCCGCCGGGCCGAGAAAGTCGGGGCGCCAGGTGACCACATCGCAGGAGGCATAGCAGACGCCGCAGCCGATGCACTCGATGCCGGCATTGGCCGCCATGCGCTCACGCGACTCCGGCCGCACCTGCTCGAATTCGTCGTGGCGGGTTTTCGTGCCCTTGAACTGGCCGTGGCTCTTGGCCCACTTGTCGAAAAATTCGCGCATGTCGGTGGCCAGGTCCTTGATCACCGGCAGGTTCGACAGGGGGGCGATTTCCAGCGCATCGCCATCGGCCACTTTCGATACGTGGGTCCGGCAGGTCCAGCGCGCCACGCCGTTGACCGTCATCGCGCAGGAACCGCACATGCCGACGCGGCAGGCGAAGCGGTAGGAGAGGCTGGGGTCGAGATGCCGCTGGATGTGGGTCACCACGTCTAGCACGGTCTGGCTTTCCAGGCGCGGCACTTCGTAATCGACGAAGCTGCCGGAAGTCTTGCCGCGCCACACCTTTACCTTGAGGGTCGCGCTCATGCTACCGGTCCCCGCATGCAAAGGCCGGCAAGGGCATGACTATCGTAGTGGATCGCGGCGTGGCAAGGATTCGGAGTCATGTCTTCCTGCGCTTGGGTCTAAGCCGCGAGTTCGCGCAGCTGCTTGATCAATGTGTCGGGAATTTCGACGCCACTCTCGGCGGCTTGTCCCGCCAAGTCATTGCGGCGGTAGCCGGGCACCCGTACCTCGGGGTCCGCCAGCATGGCCGCGAGCAGGGTTTCGACGCGCTCGAAATAAACCTCGTTGCCGGCCAGCGCGCCGGGGTCGATGGCGATGAAGGCCTGGCCGATTTGCGGGCGATTGCCTTCATTAACGAAAAACGAGTCGGCCTCGAAGCCGAAATGCGCCCCGGTCAGCGCGCACACCATCAGTTCCACCATCAGCGCCAGCATCGCGCCCTTGACGCCGCCGGCGGGCAGCATCATGCCGGCCAGCGCCTCTTTGGCGTCGGTCGTGGGCACGCCGTTCTTGTCCAGCGCCCAGCCCAGCGGAATTTGTTTGCCCTGGCTGGCCGCCACCATCACCTTGCCGCGCGCCACCTCCGACAGCGACAGGTCGATGGTGATCGGCGGCCCGTTGCGGCGCGGAAACACCGCGGCGATCGGGTTGGTGCCGAACAGCGCGCGCTTGCCGCCCCAGGCCGGCATCGCCGAAGGCGAGTTGCCGAAGGCGAAGCCGACCAGCCCAGCGGCAGCCACCGGCCCCAGGTGGTAGGCCGCCACACCGAAGTGATGGCTGTTGCACACGCCGGAGAAGGCAATGCCATTCTCGCGGGCGCGGCTGATGGCCTCGCTAACCGCCAACTCGCAAGCGAGGAAGGCCAGGCCCTCGGCAGCGTCGATCAGCGCGGCGCCGCCCTTGGCGCGCGCGACTTTTGGCTGCGCGCTGCCGACAGCACGATTGATTTTCAGGTGGCCGGCGTATTGCGGCACGCGCGAAACCCCATGCGAAACCAAGCCTTGCGCGTCGGCTGCAACCAGCGCGCGGGCGGTGGCCGCGGCCATTGCCGCGCCGGCGCCGGCCTTGGCGAGCGCCTGCTCGGCCAGCGTCTGCAGCTCGCCAAGCGCCAGCTTAGCCATGCTGATCCAGGAACGCGGTGATCTCCTGCGCGATCATGGTGGAGACGCGCGCATTGGCCTCGGCCGTGATGCCGGCGACGTGTGGCGTAAGGATCAGATTGGGCACGTCTTTCAGGTGCGGCGAATCGGCCAGGGGTTCGTGCTCGAAAACGTCCAGCGCGGCGCCGCAGAGCCGGCCCTCTTTCAGGGCCGCGGCCAGCGCCTTTTCGTCGATGATGCTGCCGCGCGAAGTGTTGATCAGCGCGCTGCCCTTTTTCATTTTCGCGATCGCCGCCGCGCTCATCAGATTCCGGGTCGAGTCCTGCAAGGGGACATGCAGCGTGATTACGTCGGCGGCAGCGAGCAACTCGTCCAGGCTGACACGGCGCACACCGGTGGCTTTCCAGATTGGGTCGTCGGCGGCCACATAAGGGTCGCAGGCGATCACCTGCATGCCGATGGCCTGGGCCAGCCTGGTGCTGAGCCGGCCGATGAAGCCGTAGCCGATCACGCCCAGGGTCTTGCCGGCGATTTCACGCCCGCGCCCCAGCACCGGTTTGGGCCATTCGCCGGCGGCCACTGACGCGGTCGAATGGTAGGCGGTGCGCAGCATGATCATCGCCGTAGTGATGGTGTATTCGGCCACGGACAGCGCGTTGGCGCCGGAAGCGGGAATCACCTTCACGCCGCGTTTCTCGCAGGCGGCCACGTCGATGTTGTCCAGGCCCACACCGAGACGTCCGACCACCTTGAGTTTGGGCGCGGCGTCCAGCAACTCCTGGTTCACCTGCGTCAGATTGCGCACGATCAGCGCGGGAATGTCCTTTACCGCCGCCAGCAGTTCAGAACGCTGCTTGACGAAGTCCGGTGCGTACAGAACGTCGAATCTTCCGCGCAGTTGCTCCACCGCGGGCAGGTCCATGAATTCGGAAATGACGATGCGCTGCGCCATGAGGTCCTGTTTCCCGGCTATTTTTGTCGATTGCTGGATAGAGCCGGGCGGTGCTGCTCATACCCGCCCGGTTTGTCCGGCGCGCCCGCCTGAAATCACGGGACTGCGCTCTCTACCCTCCTCCGAAGACTATGCACCGGCGTTTGGTAAACGCAGGCGCGTTAGAGCTTACGCGCTTTCAAACAGGCGCGTAAGCACGAACTCGCGATGCCCCAGCGCCTCGGCGGCGGTAAGCCGGCCATTGGCGGTGCGCAGCATGCACTCGAGCAGCATGTCGCCGGTTTCGTCCAGCGTTTTCTCTGCTTGCAGCAGCGCCGAGCAATCCACGTCCATATGCTCGCTCATGAGACGCACGGTGCGCGGGTTGGCGCAGAGTTTGATCACCGGCAGGATCGGGTTACCGATCACGTTGCCCTGGCCGGTGGGGAAAAAGTGCACCACATAGCCGGAGGCGGCGCACAGGGTCACCATTTCGGCGGCGGCGGAAGAGGAATCCATGAACCACAGGCCGGGGTGGCTGGGCACCTCGCCCTTGTCGATCACGCCGTCGACCGTGCACTTCTTGCCGATTTTCTGGATGTTGCCCATCGCCTTTTCCTCGATCGTGGTCAGCCCGCCGGCGATGTTGCCCTTGGTCGGCTGCGATTCGGAAAGGTCGTCGGTTTTCCAGCGGTTGATCATGTCCTGGTAGCGATTGAACATGAACATGAACTGGTCGCGTACCTTGTCATTGGCGCAGCGCGCCGCGACGATGCTCTCGCCGCCGGTGATTTCGGAAGTCTCGCCGAAGCACAGGTAGTTGCCCAGCGGGTGCAGCTTGTCGAAGGCATTGCCGACGGTCGGGTTGGCGCCGCAGCCGGAAGTGGTGTCGGACTCGCCGCACTTGGTCGAGACCCACAGCTCGTTGATCGGGCAGGCCTCGCGCTGCTTTTCGCTGGCCCATTGGCTGTATTCCTTGGCAACCTTGGAGGCGCGCTTGATCGTCTCGTGGTCGCCATAGCCCTCGATGCCAAAGCCGGTCACCGGCTTGCCGGTGGCGGCAATGCCGTCGACGATGCGCTTGGTCCAGCCTTCCTCGATGCCGATCACCACCACGGCAGCAACGTTGGGATTAGACCCGGTACCGATAAGCGTCCTGAAGTGGAGGTCGAGGTCGGCGCCGAACTGCAGGCGGCCGTAGGGGTGCGGCACGGCCATCGTGCCCTTGATGTTGTTGGCCACGGCTTCGCAGGCGGCGTTGGACAGGTCGTCCACCGGCAAAATCAGTACGTAATTGCGCACGCCGACGCGGCCGTTTTCACGGCGGTAGCCCATGAAGGTGGTGTTCTTGGAAATGACTGACATGAAAGAGTCCTCTGATTAGGGATTGCGCCACTGCGCGCGATGCGGCCACCATGGGTGACGGCCGGACGCTGCCGCTTACCAGCGCTTGGTCTTGATGTTGTGCACGTGGGCGTGCTCGCCGGCGGCGATCGGCGCCACCACCTTGCCGATATCGACGCCGTACTTGATCACGGTGTCGCCGGTCTTCATGTCCTTCAGCGCGATCTTGTGGCCGATCGGAATGTCCGAGCGCGCCGTCATGTTCATGTGCTTGTTGTCGTCCATGATCCAGCCGTTCAGTTCCGCGCCGGCCTTCACGCCCTCGACCACCACCACCGCGACGGTGTCGTGCGCGTCGTGCAATACGAAATGATTCACTTGACGTCTTCCTTGTACGTAATGTTCTTGGCGGCCGGCCCGCCGGCGCAGCACTGCTGCACCCGGTTTTCCACTGCGGCGCAAATCCTACCCCGGCGGATGCCTCCAGTCAACTAGATGACTTGGTTGAGTCAAGCAAAAAGTCCTGATACACTGCGTCCGCTCCCAGTCACCTTTCCGAATCCCTATTCACATGGCCGCGCGCCTCGTCGAAGCCTTGAGCGCCGCGCCCAGCGGGGTGCCGATCTACAAGGAAATCCGACGCGCCATGCTCTCGCGCCTGGAGCAGGGCGCCTGGGCGCCAGGCATGGCGATACCGTCCGAGACCCGCCTGAAGGAAGAATTCGGCGTCGCCATCGGCACCATCCGCAAGGCGGTGGACGAACTGGTGGCGGAAAACATCCTGATCCGCCAGCAGGGCCGCGGCACCTTCGTTGCAACCCATAACCGCGACCGCCTGCTGTTCCATTTTTTCAACATCGAGCGCCAGGACGGCTACAAAGAATACCCGGACGTGCGCATGCTCGACTTCGAGCGCGGCCGCGCCGATACCCGCAGCGCAGCCAAGCTCAAGCTGAGGGAAGGCGAGCGCGTGCTGCGCTTTCGCAACGTGCTCTCGCTCGAAGGCAAAAAGCTGATGCTCGACGACATCGTGCTGCCCGAGCGGATGTTTCCCAAGCTCACCGAAAAGCGCCTGCGCGAGCGCCCCAGCACCCTGTACAACCTGTACCAGGACGAGTTCGGCTTGTCCGTAGTGCGCACCGAACAACGCCTGCGCGCCGCGCTGGCGCCGCGCGAAACGGCGCGCGCCCTCGGGCTGGAACAAGGCCTGCCGATGCTGGAGATCCATCGCGTCGCCTACGCCTACAACGATCTGCCGGTGGAGTTTCGCGTTTCCCACGTCGACACCGCGAACCATGACTACGTCGGCGGCACCCGGCGCTAAAGACCTGCATGCCGTCTTCGTATTCCCGCCTGTTGCCGTTCCTGTCGTGGTGGCACAAAGTCAATCGCGCCAGCCTGCGCCTGGACCTGGTCGCGGGTTTGACCGGCGCATTGATCGTGCTGCCCCAGGGTATCGCCTACGCCGCCATCGCCGGCATGCCGCCCGCCTACGGCTTGTACGCGTCGGTAGGGCCGGCAATCATCGGCGCGCTGTTCGGCTCTTCCTGGCATCTGGTATCGGGGCCGACGGCGCCGATTTCCATCGTCGTGCTCTCCGCCCTGGCGCCGCTGGCCGAGCCGGGCTCGCCGCACTTTGTCGAACTCGCCATCACGCTGGGCTTCCTGGTCGGCATCATTCAACTGGCGCTGGGCCTGTTCCGGCTGGGCCGGCTGACCGACTACATCTCGCACGGCGTTGTGGTGGGTTTTACCTCCGGCTCGGCGCTGCTGATCGCCGCCAGCCAGATCCGCCAGTTCTTCGGCCTGAAAATGCCCGCTTCGGCGATGTTTTTCGTCACTCTGCGCGATGCCGTCGAGCGCGCGCCGAGCTGGACCCCGGCGATTGCCTGCACCGGCGCCGTCACCATGCTGGCTGCACTGGCCGCGCGGCGGTTTGTTCCGAAAATTCCTTACCTGGTGGTCGGCATGGTGGCCGGCGGCATCGCCGCCGCCTTTTTCAACGCCGAACTGGGTGCCAATGCCGTGCCCACCGTGGGCGCGTTGCCGGGCGCGGTGCCGCCGCTGTCGCATCCGCTTTTTGATCCGGCGGTCTGGGGCCAGCTGGCGCAAGCCGCCGCCTCCATTACGCTTCTGGCCTTGACCCAGGCGATCGCCAGCGCGCGCGCCGTGGCCCTGCGTTCCGGCCAGGATCTGGACGGCAACCAGGAATTCATCGGCCAGGGCCTGGCCAACCTGGTCGGCAGCTTTTTCTCCGGCTACCCCACCTCGGGTTCCTTCACCCGCACCGGCGCCAATTTCGACGCCGGCGCCCAGACCCCGCTGGCTGCCGTGTTCGCCGGCCTCTTGCTGATGGCCCTGCTGTTTCTGGTCGCGCCCCTGCTGACTCACTTGCCGGTGGCGGCGATGGCCGGCGTGCTGTTCATCATCGCCTGGGGCTTGGCGGATGCGCGCGCCATCAAGGAGTTGTGGCGCGACGGCGGGCTGGAGCGTGCGGTATTCGCCGTCACTTTCATGGCGACTTTGGTGCTGCGCCTGGAATATGCGGTAATGGTCGGCATCGGGCTTTCGCTGGCTGGGCGCTTTTTGCTGCGCCGGCGCGACGCAGCCGGGGGAAAATCCGAGTAATCGCGTGTTTTCAGGGGCGGGCACGCGGGTAAAATGGGTTGATACAGGCTGCGGCTCCCATAAAGCCCATACAACAGACAAACCCATGCAAGCCACCACCCTTGAAATCGAGATCCGCGATCACGTCGGCCTGGTCTGGTTCAACCGCCCGGACATCCGCAACGCCCTCAATGAAGTGGTGCTGAA
The DNA here is from genome assembly GCA_028292405.1 of Betaproteobacteria bacterium. Taxonomy (GTDB): domain Bacteria; phylum Pseudomonadota; class Gammaproteobacteria; order Burkholderiales; family JAEUOS01; genus JAQGMJ01. The sequence goes on along the minus strand of JAQGMJ010000004.1, from coordinate 41,544 downwards.
GGAGCTCACCGCCACCTTCAAGGCACTCGAAAAAGACAAGGCCGTGCGCGCCGTGGTGCTTGGCGGCCGCGGCACCGCCTTTTGCGCCGGCGCCGACCTCAACTGGATGAAGCGCGCCGCCGGCTTTTCCAAGGCGCAAAACGCCAAGGACGCGGCCGCGCTGGCCAATACGCTCTGGACCCTGTACAGCCTGAAAAAGCCCACTGTGGCGCGCATCCACGGCCCCGCCTACGCCGGCGGCATGGGCTTCGCCGCCGTTTGCGACATTGCCGTGGCTTCCACTGAAGCCAGCTTTTGCCTGTCGGAAACCCGTCTGGGCCTGATCGCCGCCACCATCTCGCCCTACGTGGTGCGGGCGATGGGCGAGCGTGCTGCCAGCCGCTACTTTCTCACCGCGGAGCGTTTCGACGCCGCCGAGGCGTATCGCATCGGTTTTGTGCAGGAGATCGCGCCGCCGGAAGAACTCGACGCCCACGTGAACCGGATTCTCGGCCACCTGATCCAGGCCGGCCCGCGCGCGCTGGATGAATCGAAAAAGCTGTTGCAACTGGTCGGCGCCAGCAAGATCACCCCCGCCATCCGCGCCGAGACCGCCAAACGCATTGCCGAAACCCGCGCCTCGGCTGAAGGCAAGGAAGGCATCGCCTCCTTCCTCGAAAAGCGCAAGCCCAAGTGGGTCACCGATCTGAATCCGCAAGCAAAGTAAGGCCGCCATGTTCAAGAAAATCCTGATTGCCAATCGCGGCGAAATCGCCTGCCGTGTCGCCGCCACCGCGCGCGGCCTCGGCATCCAGACCGTCGCCGTTTATTCGGACGCCGATGCGAATGCGCGCCACGTCGCCGAATGCGACGAGGCCTATTACCTCGGCCCGGCGCCGGCCAAGGAAAGCTATTTGCGCGGTGATGCCATCATCGGAATCGCCAAGCAAAGCGGTGCCCAGGCGATCCACCCCGGCTATGGTTTCCTGTCGGAGAACGAAGATTTTGCGGAAGCCTGCGCCAAGGCCGGCCTGGTGTTCATCGGCCCGCCGCCCTCCGCTATCCGCGCCATGGGCCTGAAGGCCGAATCCAAGCAACTGATGGAAAAAGCCCGCGTGCCGCTGGTGCCGGGTTACCACGGCGGCAACCAGGACCCCGCGTTTTTACAGCAGCAGGCCGACGGCATCGGCTACCCGGTGCTGATCAAGGCTTCCGCCGGCGGCGGCGGCAAGGGCATGCGCATTGTCGAGAAATCGGCCGACTTCACCGCCGCGCTGGCTTCCTGCAAGCGCGAGGCATCATCGTCCTTCGGCGACGACGCCGTGCTGATCGAAAAATACCTGCAGCGTCCGCGCCACATCGAAATCCAGGTGTTCGCCGACAGCCACGGCGAATGCGTCTACCTGTTCGAGCGTGACTGCTCGGTGCAGCGCCGGCACCAGAAGGTGCTGGAAGAAGCGCCCGCGCCCGGCATGAGCGAAGAACGCCGCAAAGCCATGGGCGAGGCTGCGGTGGCTGCCGCCAAGGCGGTGAACTACGTCGGTGCCGGCACGGTGGAATTCATCGCCGACCAGGGCGGCACCTTCTTTTTCATGGAAATGAACACCCGCCTGCAGGTCGAGCATCCGGTCACCGAAGAAATCACCGGCCTGGACCTGGTCGAGTGGCAATTGCGCGTCGCCGACGGCGAGCCATTGCCCTTGACGCAAGATGAACTCGCCATCGACGGCCACGCCATCGAGGCGCGGATCTACGCTGAGAATCCGCTGAAGAATTTCCTGCCCTCCATCGGCACCATCAGCCACATGCGCATGCCGGTGGAAGACGGTCCGGTGCGCATCGACTCCGGCGTGCGCGAGGGCGACGCCATCAGCCCCTATTACGATCCGATGATCGCCAAGCTGATCGTCTGGGGAGCGAACCGCGAAGCTGCGCTGGCGGCGATGGCCCAGGCCCTGCGCGAATGCGAGATCAGCGGCGTCGCCACCAACGTCGAATTTCTCGGCCGCGTCATCGGCTGTAAGGATTTCGCCACTGGTGCCGTCGATACCGGCCTGATCGAGCGTAACCGTGCCGAGCTGCTGCCCACGCAATCCGAAATTCCGCCGATGGTGCTCGCGCTGGCCGCCTTCGCCCAGGTGCGCGCCGAGCAGGCCGCGCCCGCCGCGCCGGCGTCGCCCTGGGATTTGCGCGACGGCTGGCGTCTGCATCTCAGCGCCAAGCGCGCGCTCGAATTCAAGGCGGGCGCGGTCAACCACGGCGTCGAAGTCGAATATCGCCGCGAAGGCATCCTGATCACCGCCGGCGGCATCGCCGCCCTGGCGCAAGGCACGGTCGCTGGCCGCGAGGTTACGCTGGCCTGGAACGGCGAACGCGTCCAGGCCCAACTGGTCGGCGAAGCAGGCGGCAAGCGCGTGCTGTTTTTCGCCGGCCGCCGCTTTGATCTCGAACTGGTCGATCAAGCCGCGCAGTTCGACCATGAAGAGGAGGCCGGCGGCGGCCTCACCGCCCCCATGTCCGGCAAGGTTCTGTCGGTGCTGGTGCAGGCCGGCGCCGAAGTCGAGAAGGGCGCGCCGCTGCTGGTGATGGAGGCGATGAAAATGGAGCACACTATTTCCGCGCCGGCCAAGGGCCGCGTGGTGCAGATCCGCCACGCTGCCGGCGAGCAGGTGGCCGAGGGCGTTGAGTTGGTGGCCTTCGAGCCCGCCGCTTCCTAGAAGAGCCTGCGTTGAAAGTCCTGTTCCAGTCCGCCGACGCGGACGCGCAAGCCTCCCTCGACCTGCTGGCGCGGCAATTGCCGCAGGCGCACTTCGACCTGTGGCCGCAGGCCGGCGGCGAGGCACATGACGTTGCGGTGTGCTGGAAGCCGCCGCCGGGCTTTTTTCGCGGCCGCCGCTTTCGCGCCATTTTCAACATGGGCGCGGGTGTCGATGCCCTGTTGCAGGATCCCGAATTGCCCGCTGCCACGCCGATCTTCCGTCTCGAAGACGCCGGCATGGCCGAGCAGATGGAAGAATATGTCGCCTGGGCCGCGCTGGGGTATCTGCGCAACATGGACGTCTACGTGCGCCAGCAAGAGCGAGCCGAGTGGAAGCAACTGGATCCGCGCCCGCGCGAGAATTTCAGCATCGGCATCATGGGGCTGGGCCTGCTCGGCCAGCGCGTCGCCCGCTATTTGCACGCCATGGGTTTTCCGGTGCGCGGCTGGAATCGTTCCGAGCGCGGCATCGACGGCGTCACCTGTTATGCGGGTGAGGCGGGCTTGAGCAAGTTTCTCACCGACACCCAAATGCTGGTCTGCATGCTGCCGCTGACGCCGGAAACCCAGGGCGTGCTCAACGCCGCGCTGCTGGCGCAACTGCCGCGCGGCGCCTACCTTGTAAGCATAGGCCGCGGCCTCCAACTGGTAGAAGCGGACCTGCTGGACATGCTCGATAGCGGCCATCTGGCAGGCGCGCTGCTGGACGTGATGCCGCAGGAGCCGCTGCCTGCCGACCATGCCTTCTGGCGCCATCCGCTGATCACCGTCACCCCGCACATTTCCGCACAAACCCTGATGGAAGCCTCGATGCGCCAGATCGCTGAAAAAATCGACGCCTTCATGCGCGGCGAGTCCGTCAGCGGGCTGATCGACCGCAACAAGGGATATTGAGGAGCGCCGCCATGAAGCTGCCGAGCAAAGTCCGCATCGTCGAAGTCGGCCCGCGCGATGGCCTGCAAAATGAGCCGATGGTGGGCGGCCAGCCGGTCGCCACCGCGGTGAAAGTCGAGTTGATCGAACGCCTGGCCGACGCCGGCCTGCCGGCGGTGGAGTCTACCGCCTTCGTCAGCCCGAAGTGGGTGCCGCAAATGGCCGACCAGGCCGAAGTACTGCGGGGCATCCGCCGCAAGCCCGGTGTCAGCTACCCGGTGCTTACCCCCAACCTCAAGGGTTTCGAAGCGGCGCTGGCGGCCGGCGCCACCGAGGTGGCCATTTTCGGCGCGGCCTCCGAGTCGTTTTCCAAGCGCAATATCAATTGCAGCATCGCCGAAAGTCTGGAGCGCTTTCAACCGGTGGCGGATGCTGCTCACGCGGCCGGCGTGAAGGTGCGCGGCTATGTTTCGTGCGTTGTCGGCTGCCCCTATGAAGGGCCGATCGCGCCGCGCGCGGTGGCCGAAGTGGCGCAGCGCCTGCACGACATGGGCTGCTACGAAGTATCGCTGGGCGACACCATCGGCGTCGGCACCCCGGCCGGCATGCAGGCGATGATCGAAGCCGTGGCCGCGCGCGTGCCGCTGGCTCAGTTGGGCGGGCACTACCATGACACCTACGGCATGGCTGCCGCCAACATCTACGCTTCGCTGGAAATGGGCATGGCCACCTTCGACAGCTCGGTGGCGGGGCTCGGCGGCTGCCCCTATGCCAAGGGCGCTTCCGGCAATGTCGCCACCGAAGACGTCATCTATTTGCTGCAAGGCCTGGGGATCGAGACTGGTGTCGATCTTGGCGCCTTGCTCGATGCGGGCATCTTCATCTGCGGCGTACTGGGCAAGGCACCGGTTTCCAAGGCCGCGCAGGCGCTGGCCGCCAAGCGCGCTGCGTGAATGCATCGTGGCTGAAAATCCCCCACCTCTTGCCGCTGGCCCCGTTGCTCCCGCTGTGGAGCGGCGTGCGCATTCGCCCTGCGTCGGCTATTGCCGCATGGATGCCGCCAATATCTATTGCGACGGCTGCCTGCGCACCATCGACGAAATCGCCGCCTGGTCTACCGCCGTCGAAGAGACGCGCTGGGCCATCCTGCGCGCGGTAGAGGAGCGCCGCGCCGCCCGCGACGGCACGCCGTGAGCGCCGCGGCGATATCCCTGCCGGCCGGCATGCGGGTGCTGGAGCGCGGCTGGGTGTCGTCGAACAACATCGTATTTCTCGCCGCGCATGAAACCGCGGTGGTCGACACCGGCTATGGCCACCATGCCGGGCAAACCCTGGCGCTGCTGCGCCATGTGCTCGGCACGCGCCCGCTCAGGCGCATCGTCAACACGCACACGCACTCGGACCATATCGGCGGCAACGCCGCGTTGCAACGGGCCTACCCCGGCGTGCACGTCACCATCCCCGCCGGTGAAGCGGAAGTCGTCGCCGCGTGGGACGAGAAGGCCATGCACCTGAGCCCGCTAGGCCAGGAGTGCGAGCCTTTCGGTTTCGACGCCATTTTCAGGCACGGCGATACGCTGGTGCTCGGCGACCTGGAATGGCGCGCCATCGGCTCGCCGGGGCATGACATGGATTCGCTAGTGCTCTATTGCGAAGCCGAGCACATCCTGATTTCCGCCGACGCCTTGTGGGAAAACGGCTTCGGCGTCCTGTTCGCCGAACTCACTGGCGAGGCGCCTGCCGGCGCGGCCATGGCGGCGCAACGCGCGACCCTGGACGCGATAGCGGCGCTGGCGGTCGATTGCGTGATTCCCGGCCATGGCGCGCCCTTCGGTGACGTCCGGGGCGCACTGGCGCGCGCCTACAGCCGCCTCGATTATTTCACTGCCGACCCGCAGCGCAATGCGCGCAATGGGGCCAAGGTGACGCTGTCCTTCCTGCTGATGATCGAGGGGCGGCTGCCACTGGCGGACCTGCCGCGCCGCCTGGCGTCGCTGAGCTTTCTCAGCGGCATCAACCGGCAATATTTCCGGCTCGACGAAGGCGCCTGGACGGAGTTCCTGGTAGGGGAACTGGAAAAGAGCCGGGTGGCGCGGCGCGCCGATGGATGGTTGCTGCCGGCTTGATTCTCTTCGCGCTAAAAACAAAAAAGCGCCCGCGGGCGCTTTTTTGTTTACTGTCCGACTACGCTTACGCGCGCTTCTTGGTGCGCTCGGCGTTGATCAGGTAGTCCATCACTTCCAGGGTGCGCGTCGGACTCTGGGTCATGACGATGGAAGTGAGGTACTTGCCGTTCACCGTCAGCGTGGGCACGCCGTCGATGCCGTAGTTGGTCACCATTTGGGCGGCGCGCTTGAGTTTGCCGGCGACGCCGAAGGACTTCAGCGCATCGGTGAACTTGGCCTTGTCGACGCCGTTTTTCACCACGAAGTCGGTCTGCTCGGCGTCCGAATCCAGCGGCTTGTGGTCGACGTGGATGGCGTCGAACACCTTCTTGTGCAGGCGTTCTTCCTCGCCGATGGCATCCAGCGCATAGAACAGCTTGGCATGCTGCACCCAGATCGGCGCGAACTGCGCCGGCACGCGGCGAAAGGCAACGTCGGCCGGCAGCTTCTTGGTCCACGGGTTGAGCGTCGGCTCAAAGGCGAAGCAATGCGGGCAGGCGTACCAGAAAAACTCGATCACTTCGATTTTCGCGCCGGTATCGGTTGGCTGCGGCGGGGTGACGGCGCGGTAGTCCTTGTCGGCCACCGGGGCGGCGGCTTGCGCATAGGCAGGCGTGAGTGCCGGCAGGGTGGCTGCACCGGCCGCGGTGGCGGCGCCCAGGGTGCCCAGAAATTGCCTGCGATTGAGTGGCATTGCGTGTTTCTCCGTGTAGGGATATCGAGTTTAACGTGTGAGAGGGGCGGCGGGCTGACAGCGGCCGACGGGCGGCGCGGACTGGTGGGGCGAGCGGACTGGAACAAGGGCTGCGTAACCTGCCTCCGACCGGGCGTGGACTGCCGCGCGCGGCTGGTGGATCAGCAAACCCTTAAATAATCCCTCAAAAAATTGTTGCGGATGGCGGCGATCAGCGGCCGTTGGTTGAGCTACGAAAGAGGTACGAATCGATGCCGCCGCGGGATGCACGGCGCCTCTACTTGGCTTGCCGGCCTTCCTGCCGCGCCTGCACGATCAACTGGTTGAGCAGGCGTATCGCCTCATAGTGGCTCCCCGCCAGCCCGCTTGACACCGCATATCTGCCGGCCACCACCAGGGTGGGCGTCGCCTTGATGCCGTAGGCCTCGGTTGCCTTGCGCGCCGCCTCCACCTTGGCCTTTACTTCATCGGAGTTGTAGACCGCGATAAACTTTTCGCGTTCCACGCCGTTGCGCGCCACCCAGGAGAACAGCGCGGGCTCTTCGGAAAGCAGGGCGCCGTCGAAATTGATCACATCGTAGATCGGCCGGTGCAGGCGCTGTTCCACCCCGAGTATTTGCAGGGCGAAAAAAGCGCGGGTCAGGGGCAGCCACTTGTCGTCGCGCAGCGCCGGCACCAGGCGGAATTCCACGTCGGCCGGCTTGGTGGTGAGCCAGTCCTCGATCAGCGGCTGCTGGTCGAAGCAATGCGGGCACCCGTAATAGAAAAACTGGATGACCTCGATCTTGCCCTTGGGCGTGTCGCCCAGCAGGCCGGCGAGCGCCGGCTGCGGCGAATTGATGACGCGAGGCCGGACTTGCGCCTGCACCTGGGTACAGGCCGCAGTCAGCATCAGCACGGCCAGCACGCGAAAAAAACATTGCGGAAAACGCATTACGCCCTCCCAAGCCCTGGCCGTTTCCCCCGCGGACGGCCATGCCGCGTACTCCGTAATCTACCGCACCCGCTTGCTCTTGCCTGCCCCTCTACTTCTGCCCATCCTTCATCCGCACCAGCGAAGCTTCGACGCCGTTTTGCGCCAGGGTGGAGCGCACCCGGTTGATGTCATCCAGGCGCGTATACGGGCCGATACGCACGCGATGTATCGTGCCCTTGCCATCAACATCGCCGGCTTCCACTTTTGCTTCGAAGCCCATCAGCGCCAGCTTGGCCTTCTGGTTGTCGGCGTCGCCGGGCGAACCGAAGGCGCCGACCTGCAGATAATACTGTTCCTTGCCGGTCGGGCTCATCGCGTCTTTCGGCGCGGTGGTGTCGGCCTTGGCGACATCGGGGCCCTTGGCCGCGTCCTTCTTCGCGTCGGGCGCGGCCTTCGCATCCGGCGTGCCCTTGGCGTCGGGCGCGGCGCTGGCTTTTTCATCGCCCGGTAAAATCTTGTAAAAAGAGAAACGGTCCTCGTCCTTGCCGTCTTTTTTCGCGTCGGCGGTGCGCGCGTCCTTGCCGTACAGCGGCGCGTTCGGGTCGTTGCTCTTGTCGGTGCCCTTGCCCACCGCCGGCGGACGGTCGTGCCCGGTCTTGTCGGCGAAGGGCTTGGGGCCCTTGTTGAGGAAAAACGCCACGCCGACGGCGATCGCCAGGCCCAGTACCAGGCCGATGACGATGCCGATCAGGGTGCCGCCGCGGGTCTTGCTGCCGCGAGAGGCGCCGGCCTTGGGTTTGTAGTCGCGTTGAGCCATGGTATCTGAGGTTGCCTGCTTGCTACATCTGTTCCGGCGCTGAAACACCGAGCAGAGCCAGCACGTTTTTGATCACTTGCGCGGTCGCGGCGTAGAGCGCCAGGCGGGCCATTTTAACCGCATCAGGTGCCGCCAGGACACGCAATTCGCGCTCGTTGTACAGCGCATGAAATTCGCCGGCGAGATCGCGCGCGTAGAAGGTGAGGGCGTGCGGCGCCAGGTCGGCGGCGGCATCGGCCAGCATGTCGGGAAATTCGGCGAGTTTTTGCAGCGTCGAGAGTTCGCGCGGATGTGTCAGCGGGCTCATGTCCACGCCCGCCAGCGCCTTGCGGTCACCGCCCCATTCGCGCAGCACGCTGTTGATGCGGGCGTGCGCATACTGCACGTAGTAGACCGGGTTCTCGTCTGTGCTTTTCAGCGCCAGGTCGACGTCGAACACGAACTCGGTGTCCGCCTTGCGCGAAATCAGGAAAAAGCGCACCGCATCGCGGCCCTTTACCAGGTCGCCGCCGCCGGACATTTCGATCAGGTCGCGCAAGGTGACGTAGGAGCCGGCGCGCTTGGAGATCTTCACCTCCTCGCCGCCCTTCATCACCGTCACCATCTTGTGCAGCACGTAGTCTGGATAATCCTGCGGGATGCCCAGGTTGGCCGCCTGCAGGCCGGCACGTACGCGCGCGATGGTGCCGTGGTGGTCGGAGCCCTGGATGTTGATCGCGCGCTTGAAGCCGCGCTGCCACTTGGCGATGTGGTACGCCACGTCCGGCACGAAATAGGTGTACGTGCCGTCGGACTTTTTCATCACCCGGTCTTTGTCGTCGCCGTAGTCGGTCGACTTCAGCCACAGGGCGCCGTCCTGCTCGTAGGTCTTGCCGGCTGCTTTCAGCAGCCCCACCGTGGCCTCGACCTTGCCATCGCTGTACAGCGACGACTCCAGGTAATAGTTGTCGAAGCGCACGCCGAACACCTTGAGGTCGATATCCTGCTCGCAGCGCAGGTAGGCGACGGCGAATTTGCGGATCGACTCGATGTCTTCAACATCACTCGATGCGGTCACCGCCATGTCGGCTGACGTCACCGTCTTTTTTGCCAGGAAGTCGGCGGCGATGTCGCCGATGTAGTCGCCGTTGTAGGCGTTTTCCGGCCACTGCGCATCGCCGGGCTTGAAACCGCGACAACGGGCCTGCACCGAGGTGGCGAGCGTGGCGATCTGCACCCCGGCGTCGTTGTAATAAAACTCGCGCGTCACCTTGCAGCCCTGCGACTCGAACAACTGGCACAGCGAGTCGCCTAAAGCGCCCTGGCGGCCGTGGCCGACGTGCAAAGGGCCAGTGGGGTTGGCGGAGACGAATTCGACCAGCAGCGGCTGATCTGCCCGGGCGTTGCTGCGGCCGAACGTTTGCGCCTGCGTCAGCACTTCCTTCACCACGCGCTGCTTGGCGGCGGCGGGAATGCGCAGGTTGATGAAGCCCGGGCCGGCGATGTCGGCCGACTCGATCACCGCTTTGGCGGCGGAGTCGGCGGCGAGCGCGGCGACGATGCCCTGCGCCAGTTCGCGCGGATTCTTTTTCAGCGGCTTGGCCAGTTGCATGGCGATGTTGCACGCCAGGTCGCCGTGCGCTGCCACCTTGGGCCGCTCCAGCACGATGTTCGGTTCGGCCGGCGCCGCGTCGCCCAAGATCTGGCGCAAGGCGGATTTGAGGGCCGCAATAATGTCGTTTTTAACAGCGGGGAGCATGAAAAATCGCGCCTGAAACAGGCCGCGCATAAGAGTGCGTGAGACAATTTGCAATTATAGCCAAGGCTACCGGCCAATTCTGACCAAAAGCTGGCATTTCCCTGTGAAAACTGCATGCTAGCTCGCGAAATCCGCTTTTTTTTCACCGCCTGGACGTTTTTTACCCGCATTCCGTTGCCGGCCTGCTTAAGCCGCTGGGTTGGCTATAGCGAAGCGCTGATGAACGGCTCGGCGCGCTATTTCCCACTGGTCGGGCTGTTTGTCGGCCTGGTGGGCGCGGCGGTGTTCACCTTCTGCATGTGGCTGTTTACCCCGCTGGTGGCGGTGGCCCTGACGATGGCGGCCACCGTGCTGATGACCGGCGCGTTTCACGAAGACGGCTTTGCCGACGTTTGCGACGGCTTCGGCGGCGCCAGCGAGCCCGAACGGGTGCTGGCGATCATGAAGGACTCCCGCGTCGGCGCCTTCGGCGCCATCGGTATCGCCTTGATGCTGCTGACCAAATTCGCTGCCCTGGCGTCGCTGGCCGAAGCCGTCGACGTCGAGTTGTGCGGCTGGATATTGCTGAGCGCCCACGCGCTGTCGCGCGCCGCGCCGGTGGCGCTGATCCGCTGGATGGACTATGTGCGTCCCGAGGTTGACGCCCGCGCCAGGCCGATGGCCCAGGCCGTGTCCGTGCCGGGACTGGCGCTGGCGCTGTTCTGGGGTGTTCTGCCCTTGGGCGGGCTGATCTACCGATATGAAAACGGGGTTCTGATGGCGCTCGGCATAATCCCCGTCGCGCTGGCTACGGCCGCGCTCGGTGCTTGGTTCAAACGCCGTATCGGCGGCTATACCGGCGATTGCCTGGGCGCCACCCAGCAGGTGGCAGAGGTGGTGTTCTACCTTTACGCGCTAGCCTTGCTGGTGCAGCCGGTGGAGGGCAGCGTATGAGCGCCGTGCAGGTCTACCTGATCCGCCACACCCGCCCCGGCGTGCCCGAAGGCCTGTGCTACGGGCGCCAGGACGTGGCGCTCGACCCGCTGGCTTTCCAGGCGCGCCTGCCCCTGATCGCCGGCCAGTTGCCGCCCGGCATGCTGTTTCACACAAGCCCCGCCGCCCGCTGCACGCGCCTGGCCGAAGTATTGGCCGAGCTGGGCGGCGGTACGCTGGCACCCCCCGATGCGCGTCTGCACGAAATGGATTTCGGCGCCTGGGAGGGCCGCTTGTGGCGCGACCTGCCGTGGGAGGAAACCACGCGCTGGACCAGCGACATCGTCCACTACTCCCCGCCCGAGGGGGAGAACTTCATGGCCATGTGGGCGCGGGTCGAGGCGTTTCACCAGGAAGTGATTCGCGATGCCGCTGCCGAGGGGCGCGCCGCCCTGGGCATCGTCGGCCATGCCGGCAGCCTGAAGGTGCTGATCATGCAGGCGCTCAAGCTGGAGCCGCGGCAGTTCGGCGCCTTCGAGCTGTCGCAGGGCCACGTCAGCCGGCTGGACGTGAGTTTCAGCGCTGAAGAAACGCTGGTCGAGAAGCTGGTGTTCTTGAACCGATAAGCTTGGGCACGCTTTCGCCGCGCCGGCAAGCTGCTATTGTTGCGGGTCACTTCGCCACCTACCTCGCAGGTTCCCATGAGCGCCACCCACAGCCTGACTCCTTCCCCCAAGACCGTGCATTGGGGCTATTTCGACGCCGCCCTGCCGCCGGTGCTGCGCATCGCCAGCGGCGACCGCATCAAGGTGGAAACCGTGTCCGGCTCGGCCGAGCAGATGCCCAAGGCGCCCTTCACCGTGCCGGAAGACCTGAAGCAGATCCACGCGGCGGTCAAACCCATGCTTGGGCCGCACATCCTTTGCGGCCCGGTCTGGGTCGAGGGTGCGGAGCCCGGCGACACCCTGCAGGTGGACATCGAGGAAATGGCGCCGCGCGAAGAGTGGGGCTACAACCTGATCGCCCCGCTGCGCGGCAGCCTGCCGGAAGACTTTCCCGAAGGCCGGCTGATCCACATCCCGATCGACCTGAAGCGCCGCGTCGCCACCATGTCGTGGGGCACCGAGATTCCGCTGCGGCCTTTTTTCGGCATCATGGCCACCGCGCCGCGTCCCAGCTACGGCAAGGTCACCTCCATCGTGCCGCGCGAATACGGCGGCAACATGGACAACAAGGAGCTGATCGCCGGCACCACGTTGTATCTGCCGGTGTTCAACCCCGGCGCGTTGTTCTCGGTGGGCGACGGCCACGGCGTGCAGGGTGACGGCGAAGTGTGCCTCTCCGCCCTGGAAACCGCCCTGCGCGGTACCCTGCGCCTGACCGTGCGCAAGGACATGCAACTGAAATTCCCGCGCGCCGAAACGCCCACCCACTACATCACCATGGGCATGGACGAAGACCTCGACGATGCCGCCAAGCAAGCCCTGCGCGAGATGATCAAGCTGCTGCAAAGCATCGCCGGCCTGTCGGCCTCCGATGCCTACACGCTATGCAGCCTGGCTTGCGACCTGCGCGTCACCCAGCTGGTGGACGGCAACAAGGGCGTGCACGCGATGATCGCGAAGAACATGGCGACGGGCAAAAAATAAAACGCCCGCGGTGGCGGGCGCCTGTCGGGAAAACCCGTCGCGCTACACTTTGTCGGTGGGCAGGCCGGAGAGCCGCTCCAGCATTTTCACCACCGCGATGAAATCCTCGCCGGAATAGCCATCGGCGTTGGTCGCCTTCATCATCTGCCGCGTGGTGCTGGTGATCTGCAGGGGAATGCCCAGCGCGTCGCCGGCATCAAGCATCAGGTCGAGGTCCTTCGACAACTGGCTGGGGGTGAAGGTGGGCGTGAAGTCGCGCGTCTTCAACAGCCGCGCCTTCGCCTTCACCCACGGCGAGCCCACCGTGCTGGCGGAAAGCCCGTCGAGCATGGTGCTCCACTCCAGGCCGCCCTTGCGGCCCAGCGCCAGGGCTTCGGCCAGCACGCTGGCGGTGTTGGCCACCACCAGGTTAATCACCAGCTTCATGTAGCGCGCCTGCTCGGCATCGCCCACATACACCTGGGCGCTGCTGAATTTTTTCACTATCGGCTCGACCAGTTTCCATGCCTCCGGCGGCCCGGAGACCAGTGCGGTCAATTCGCCGGCCTCGGCCGAATTGGAGTTGCCCGAGACCGGCATGCGCAGGTAATGCACGCCGCGCTTGCCGGCGGCCAGCGCGATCTCGGCGGAGACCGCCGGCGACACCGTACTGGTGTCGATGTAAATGCCGCCCTGCTTCAGGTTGGCGATGATGCCTTTGTCGCCGAGGGCCGAAGCGGCGAGGATCTTGTCGTCCGGCAGTGAGGAGAACACCACGCCGCTTGATTGCGCGCAATGGGCAATGGAGTCAGCCGCGGTTGCGCCGTGGGCCACTGCCTTTTTCACCATCTCCGGATTGGGGTCGCAGACGGTGAGCTTGAGCCCGCCTTGCAACATGAAGCGCGCCATGGGCGAGCCCATGCGGCCGATGCCAATAAAACCGATATTCATTTGTCTGTCTCCTTGATCTGGCCGGCGCGCTTTACGCGGCGGCCATGGTTTTCAGCCCGATCCCGTGCAGGATGCGCGCGCCGGATTCGCGCAGCGCGTCCATCTTCGGCTTGAGGTTCGGGTAAAGCAGCTTGTGGTCGCGCTTTTTGTATTCACCGGCGATCAGCACGTGCTCGATGTTCGCCAGGCTGGTCTGCGTCACCACGGTTGCCACAGGGTCGTGCATCGGCCACATGTTGATCTCATCTGCCTTGATCACCACCAGGTCGGCCTGCTTGCCCGGGGTGATCGAGCCGATGCGGTCCTGTTGCTTCAACATGCGCGCGCCCTCGGTGGTGACCCACTCCAGCGCCTTGCGGCAATAGATGCTCGAAGTCTCGGGAATGCCGCCTTTTTCCTGGCGGAACTGCGCGTTGTCCAGCCCGCGCTGCGCCGCCATCGCCACCCTCGCCACGGTGAACATGTCGCCGCTGATGCCCGACTCCAGGTCCACCCCCAAGCTCGGCGCGCCGCCCAGTTTCAGCAGACGGCCGGTGATGGCAAAGCCGTGGCCCTGGCCCATTTCGGTTTCCGGGGTTAGCGAGAACGTCACGCCGATCTCCAGCATGAACTTGAGTTGCTCGTCGGTCAGCGTCTGGCCGTGGACGATGTTGTTGTTGTCGCCCAAGAGGCCCTCGGCGCGCAGGCGGTCCCAGCCGTCGGGCACGCGCGCGGCGCCGCCGGCGCAATGCATGCTGGCGATCAGGCCATATTCGCGCGCCAGCTTGAAGTCGGAGACGGCGACATCGTAGGTCGAATAATGCGGCCCGAGAATCGCGAGGCCCAGGCTGACCTTGCCGCTGTCGTCGGAGAGCCTGCCCTTGCGCAGACGGTCCACCTCGCCCTGCGGGTGCGGCATTTCCCAGAACGGCTTTTGCCCCGGCTTCGGGTCGGGTTTGGGCGAGCCGTGAAAAAACGCGGCGCGGATGCCGGATTCGATCAGCCCGTCCAGCGCGCGGTCGGTATGATCCGGCGTCGGATTGTTGTGGCACCAGTCGACCAGGGTGGTGGCGCCGCAGTTGATCTGGTTCAGCCCGCCCATCAGGGTGGCGATGTACAAATCATCGGGCGTGAATTTGGTCGCGAGCCCGGCGTGCATGTGATGGAAATATTCCATCAAGGTCCAGTTCGCCGCCACTCCGCGCAACGCGGTCTGCCAGGTGTGCATGTGTGCATTAATCAGGCCGGGGATGACGATGCGGCCGTGGCCATCGATCACCTCGGCGTCACCGCCGTCGATCGCGAGGGCGACAGCGGCAATGCGCGCGCCGTCGATCAGGATGTCGCCTTGCGCCAGGTCGCCTACCTTGTCGTCCATGCTGACGATGGTGGCGCCCTTGATGAGTTTCTTAGCCATGCTCGTTTCGCGCGGCGAGGCCGCGCTCCGCTTGGTCCAGGGGCGAACATCTTACAGCGCAGGAGAGTAGTTGCGCAGCGTGCCCCGGTCAAATTTCCGGCGGCGCGCTTTATAAAAGCCATTTGTTCGCGCAACGCACCAAAAACTAAGGGCCTGTTGCTGCGTAAGGATCGGCAAACGCCGGATTGTGCAAAAAACCCTCGTCGGTGAGGCTTTGCAAAAATGCCAGCAGGTCGCTTTTTTCTTCGGCGCTCATCACAAAGCCGCGGATGAAATCGCTGCGCAGGGGGTTAGCGGCGGCGCGGCCACCGTGCGCATAGTGGTCCAGCACTTCGCCCAAGGTGGCAATCGAGCCGTCATGCATGTAGGGCGCGGTGACGGCGATGTTGCGCAGCGTCGGCGCGCGGAACTTGCCCATGTCCTCCGCCTTGCCGGTGACGGCCATCAGTCCGGTGTTCGCCGCGGGATAGGCGCCACGCCCGTCCAGGTTGTACAGCCCGGTGTTGTGAAACGCCACCTCTGGATGCTCCAGGCGCTGGTGCATCACCGTGTCGGTGAAATTGATGCCGCCGTGGCAATGAAAGCACTTCATCTGCTCGCTGAAAAACAAGCGCTCGCCGCGCTTGGCGGCGGGGCTGATGGCGTCGGCCTGGCCGCCGTAGCGGTAGCGGTCGTAAGGCGAATCGAAGGAGAGCAGGGTGCGCTCGAAGGCGGCGATGGCGCGGGTGAGATTAACCAATGTGCCGGGCTGTTTCTGGGCGGGAAACGCAGCGCGAAACAGCCGCGCGTAGCGCGCGTCGTCCGCCAGCAGGCGCGCGATCATCGCCTCGTGCCCGGCCAGGCCCATTTCCACCGGCGTGGTGCTGAACATCGGCACCAGCGCCTGGGTTTCCAGCGCATGCTGCAGCGGGTCGGCCCAAGTCAGTACCGGGTTGTAGGCGGCGTTGGCCAGCGACATGCTGTTGCGCGGATGCCCCTCGCCGCTCACGCCCAGCGCGAGTGCGCGGCCATCGGTAAAGGCGCGTGATTGCTGGTGACAGGTGGCGCAACTGAAGCTGCCGTTGGCGGAGAGGCGCTTGTCGTAGAACAGCAGGCGGCCCAGCTCGACCTTCGGCCTGGACATCGGGTTGTCCGCTGGCACCACCGGCCCGGGCGTCCAGATGGGTAGATGCCACCGGTACGCACCATCGATGGCCAGGCACGCGCCTGCCAGCAGCGCAAGCGCGGCGGCAAGAACAAGCAACAGGGAACGAGGCCAGGGCATCCGGTTGGCGGCAAGCGCCGCGAAACTGCGGAGACCCGTCTCCGCGATGCCTTATCTTACGCAACCGGCGCCGCGCCGGACGCGCGGCCCCTACAGCACGTAGCGGGAATGGTCTTCCGAACCAGCCAGTTCGGCCAAGCGGCCGTTGACATAGGCGGCATCGATGGTCAGCGTCTGGCCGCCCGATTTGCCGGCGTTGAAGGAGATTTCCTCCAGTAGCTTTTCCATCACCGTGTAGAGCCGGCGCGCGCCGATGTTCTCGGTGGTTTCGTTCACTGAATAAGCAATTTCTGCCAGACGCCGGATGCCCTCGGGCGTGTAGTCGAGCTTCACCTGCTCGGTCTCCAGCAACGCCTCATATTGCTTGGTCAGCGAAGCGTCGGTGGAGGTAAGGATTTTCTCGAAGTCGTCGACCGACAGCGAGTCGAGGTGCACGCGGATCGGAAAACGTCCCTGCAGTTCCGGGATCAGGTCCGAAGGCTTGGCGAAGTGAAACGCGCCCGAGCCGATGAACAGGATGTGGTCGGTCTTGATCATGCCGTACTTGGTGTTCACGGTCGTGCCTTCGACCAGCGGCAGCAGGTCGCGCTGCACGCCCTGGCGCGACACGTCCGCGCCCTGGGTCTCGCTGCGGCTGGCGATCTTGTCGATCTCGTCGATGAAGACGATGCCGTTCTGCTCGACGTTTTGCACCGCGCGGGTTTTCAGTTCCTCGTCGTTGAGCAGCTTCCCGGCCTCTTCCTCGGTGAGCAGCTTCAGCGCTTCCTTCACTTTTACCTTGCGCGCCTTCTTGCGGCCCTGGCCCATGTTCTGGAACATGCCCTGGATCTGCGAGGTCAGCTCTTCCATCCCGGGCGGCGCCATGACTTCGAGCTGCTGTACCTGCGCCACCTCGATCTCGACTTCGCGCTCGTCTAGCTCACCCTCGCGCAGTTTTTTGCGGAATTTCTGGCGGGTCGCGTTGGCGCCCTCGTCAGCAGCGCTGCCGGTGTCGTCGCCGCTCGGGTGGAAGCCGAAGGCCCGTGCCGGCGGCACCAGGATGTCGAGCACGCGCTCTTCAGCCGCATCGGCTGCCTGGGCGCGCACCTTCTTCATTTCGCTTTCGCGGGTCAGCTTCACCGCCGCTTCGGCCAGGTCGCGGATGATGGTGTCGACATCGCGGCCGACGTAGCCCACTTCGGTGAACTTGGTCGCTTCCACCTTGATGAAGGGCGCGTCGGCCAGGCGCGCCAGGCGGCGCGCGATCTCGGTCTTGCCCACGCCGGTCGGGCCGATCATCAGGATGTTTTTCGGGGTGATCTCATGGCGCAACGGCTCATCTACCAGCTGGCGGCGCCAGCGGTTGCGCAGCGCGATGGCCACGGCGCGCTTGGCTTTATCCTGGCCGACGATGTGCTTGTCGAGCTCGTGGACGATCTCTTGGGGAGTCATGGACGACATGGGAGGCTTTCCAGCGGGCGCCCCCAGGAGGGCGGTACGGATGCGGGGTGCGCGGGGTGTGGTGCGGGTTTGCGTGACGAGGGCGCGCTACTCCAGCACCTCGATGGTGTGATTCTGGTTGGTGTAGATGCAAATCTCACCGGCGATGGTCAGCGACTTCTTGACGATCTCGGCGGCGGAAAGCCCGGTGTTTTCCAGCAGCGCCTTGGCCGCCGCCTGCGCATAGGCGCCGCCCGAGCCGATCGCGATGATGCCTTGCTCCGGCTCCAGCACGTCGCCGTTGCCGGTGAGCACCAGGGAGTGTTCGCGGTCGGCCACCGCCAGCATGGCTTCCAGCCGGCGCAGCATGCGGTCGGTGCGCCAGTCCTTGGCCAGCTCGACGGCGGCGCGCATCAGGTGGCCCTGGTGCTTGTCCAGCTTGGACTCGAAGCGCTCGAACAGGGTAAAGGCGTCGGCGGTGCCGCCGGCGAAGCCGGCCAGGATGCGGTCCTGGTAGAGTCGGCGCACCTTGCGCGCCGTACCCTTGATCACCAGGTTGCCAAGAGTTACCTGGCCGTCGCCGCCCAGAGCGACCTTGCCGCCCTGGCGCACCGAGAGGATGGTGGTGCCGTGATATTGTTCCATTCGGCATTAGTTGGCGCCGGGCTGGGCCTTCTCAAGCCCCCTTCGCCAAAATAGTTATTCCGCTACTTGTTGCGCTTGGTGATGGTCGCCTGGCCGGTGAAGCCCATGGTCATCAGCAAGGCGTTGATCAGCGGGCTGGGGTTGCGCACCTCGATCCGCTTGCCCTGCGCGCGCAGCGAGGACACCAGGTTGAGGAAGTTGCCGCCGGCGATGAAATCCATCCGCTTGACGTCGAACACGTCGATCACCACCAGCGACTTGTCGGCGGCGTATTCGCTGGCCGACTTGAACAACTCGTCGGCGCTGCCTTCGATTTCGCCCTTCAGGTAGAACGCGTCCTGCGGTACCTGCATGGTGGTGGGCGCCGGCGCCGGGGTGTTTGCGGTGGTCTTTTTCGGCTCGACCCAGGAAGGCGGCGAGACCTCGTAGGTGATGCAGTAGTTGAGCGCGGTTTCCTCGAAAGCCGTCTGCATGTATTGCAGCTGGTACATGTCGAGCAGCAGCAGCCAGAGCGACTCGGCGTCGGTGTTGCGGCCGGTATCGATCATGCCGTTGAGCATCTTGATCAGGTGGTCCGCGTTCGAAAACACCAGGTCGTGCCCGGTCTTGCGGTAATCCTTCAGGAAGCCGGTCAGCATCTCGGCGCCTTCGCCGGCGACGGTGTCGATCTTGCCGAATTCGATGCGCAGGACGCTGTCTTTGGCCGCCGCCTTCCTCAACTGCTCGAACTGCTTGCCGGCGTTGTTGTCGAGGTGGCCGGTGAAGGCAAAGTACTGGCCGCCCCCGGTCATCAGCGCCGGGTCCTTCAGCTTGGAGCGGTCGTTGAAGGCCGGCGGCGAAGTCTCGAAGCGCACCGCGAACTGCAGCGCCGCGGTCTCGAAGGCCTCGCGCAGGCCGAGGTTTTCGTACAGGTCGAACAGCAGGAGCCAGGCCTGGCGGGCCGAGGCCACCGGCAGGGTCTTGTCGGTCGAGGCATCCTCCAGCGCGGCCAAGGCAGCCTCGTCCTGGTGATTGGCGTAAAGGATGGCCGCCTCTTCCAGCACTGGCGCCGCCTCGAAGGGGCTTTCCTGCACCTCCATCATCATCACCGAGGCCACGCCCTGCATCGGCGGCGGCGGATTCTTTGGTGGCGGCGGAGGCGCGCTCTTGGCGGCGGCAGGAGCGGGTTTGGCGGATGGGGCGGCGGGCTTGGCCGGCGCGGCTTTGGCGCCAGGGTTGAAACCGTGTTCGATCGCCGGCTTGGCCGGTGCCGTCGCGGACTTGGCGGCTGGCATCTCAAAAGCTGGCGGCTCGGGCGCCGACGCGGCTGGCGGCTTTTCGGCCGAGCGCGGCGAGTCGCTGCCGCCGCTGCTCTTGGTGAAGTCGAGTTCCATCATCTCGGCTTCGATCTGGTCGATCTTGTCCACCGTGGCCTTGGCGCTGGCCGGCAAAGGAGCCGACGCCGGGCGCGCGGAAGCGGAAGACGGTTTGGCCGATGCCGGCTTTACCGTCTTGCTAGGCTCGTTGTCTTTTTTGGTGAACCTCGAAAAAACCACGGTGCTGACTCTACTAGTGAATTGAAATGCCTAAAGCAGGGTTAACGGAACAATACAGGAAAACCCAAACGGAAAGTCGGGAACACGCGGTTGCGCCCGAAGGCGGGCAGCCTGTGGACCCCGGCATCCGAACATGCATACACGCTCATTGTATTACGGGTGCACAGACCTTGCAGATGTGGCGCGGTCCGGCCTCGGGCGCCCCCAGGTTGCGCCCTGGTTTCAGCCACGGGCATCGGTCGTTTCGGGCAGCGCCGGCCTGCCGCTCCCGAGGAGGGGGAAGCTGACGCAAAAGACCGTGCCGGCGCCGGCCGGATTGTCGCGCAGGGTGACGCGGCCGCGGTGGCGGGTGGCGATTTCCCGCACGATCGACAGGCCCAGGCCCGAGCCTTCCAGGTTGCGGACTTCCGGGTCGTTGCCCAGCACGCGGTAAAAGCGCTCGAACACCAAGTCGCGCTCGGCCTCGGCGATGCCGATGCCGTTGTCCTCGATTTCGATCCACGCCAACCCAAGCGCCTGGTCGCGGCGCACGCGGGCGGTGATGATGCCGCCGGCCGGGGTATAGCGGATGGCGTTGTCCAAAAGGTTGTTGACCAGCTCGCGCAGCAGCACCGGGTCGCCGTCGATGAACAACGGTGCGAATACCGCCTCCGGACCGTCCACGCCGAGATCGATGCGCCGCTCCATCGCCGCCGGCACCCAGCCGCGCACCTGCTCGCGCAGCAATTCATCGAGGTCGACGGCCACCAGCGCCGCGCCGGCGGCGCCGCGGCCTTCGCGCTCGGCGCGGGTCAGCGCCAGCAGCTGGTTGACCATGCGTGCGGCGCGCTCGGTGGAAAGCGCCATCTGGCGCAGACTGTCGACCAGTTCGGCGCTGTCACTGCCGCTGCGTCCGCCGGGCCCGGCCAGGCGCATCGCCAGTTCGGTCTGCGTTTTCAGTCCCGCCAGCGGGGTGCGCAACTGGTGGGCGGCGTTGGCGACAAAGCGCTGCTGGCCGTGCAGGCTGGCTTCCAGGCGGTGCATCAGGTCGTTGATCGAGCGGATCAGGGGCGCCACCTCTTCCGGCGCCGCGCCGGGGTCGATCGGGCTCAAATCCGCCGGCTTGCGCGCGCGGATGCGCTCGGTCAGGCGCGACAGCGGCACCAGCCCGCGCGCCAGGCCGAACCACACCAGCAGCACCGCCACCGGCAGGATGACGAACTGCGGCAGGATCACCCCCTTGACCAGTTCTCCCGCCAGCTGCGAGCGCTTCTCCAGGGTTTCCGCCACCTGCACCAGCGGCGGGCGGCCCGCCGGACCGTCGGCGAGGCGCTGCGCATCCGGCAGCTCCACCGCCAGCAGGGCGATGCGCAGCTCGGCGCCTTTATAATAGCCGTTGCGGTATTGCACCTGGCCGGGCGCCGGCAGGTCTTCGTCGTCCGGCGCCGGCAGCTCGCGCTCGCCCGCCACGCTTTCGCCTTGGCGCCCCAGCACCTGGTAGTACACCTGGTCGATTTCATCGGCACGCAGCAGTTCGCGCGCTGCTGGCGGCAGGGCCAGCACGGCGTGGCCGTGATCGATCTTCACGTAGTCAGCCAGCAGTTGCGCCTGGTTGCCCAGCGCGCGGTCGAACGGCGCGTTGGCCAGCGACTTGGTCGCCACGTAAGTTAGCGCCACGCTGATCGGCCAGAGCAGCAGCAGGGGCACCAGCAGCCAATCGAGGATTTCGCCGAATAGCGAGGCGCGCACCGGCGCGCTGTCGCCCAAGAGAGCCATCAGGCGCAGGCTGAAGCGCGCCTTGCGCCGGCGCGCCGGCTGGGCTGCGCCGGGGCTGGACCCAGGGTTGACGTCCGGGTCTGCGTTCGGGTCTGAGTGACAGGACTCGCCTTCCCGGGCCGCGCGTTCGGCGGGGGTATAGGGGCCGCCGGCGGGAACCGATGACATCGGGAGCGGCAGGCCAGCGGCCCGCTAATGCGCCGCTTGCGCGGCGGCCTTTTCCAGGCAATAGCCCAGGCCGCGCACGGTGGCGATGACCACGCCGGGCTCGAGTTTTTTGCGCAGCCGGTGCACATAGACTTCGATGGCGTTGTGGCTGACTTCCTCGCCCCATTCGCACAAATGCTGCACCAGCTGGTCCTTGCTCACCAGGCGGCCGGTGCGCTGCAGCAGGATTTCCAGCAGGCCCAGTTCGCGCGCGGAAAGTTCCAGCGGCGCCTCGTTCAGGTAGGCGACGCGCCCGCTCGAGTCATAGGCCAGGGCGCCGTTCTGGATCAGGGTTGGGGCGCCGCACAGGCCGCGCCGCGCCAGGGCGCGCACCCGCGCCTCCAGCTCGGAAAGGTCGAAGGGCTTGGCCATGTAGTCATCGGCGCCGAGGTCCAGGCCCTTGACGCGGTCCTCCACGCCATCCAGGGCGGTAAGGATCAGCACCGGCAGGCGCAGGTTCACCCCGCCCGGCTTGGCGCGCAGGCGGCGCAGCACTTCCAGGCCGGGCAGGCGCGGCAGGCCGAGGTCGAGGATCATCAGGTCGTAGGCCTGGTGGCTGACGGCGCTGTCGGCCTCGGTACCGGTAGTGACGTGGTCCAGGGCATAGCCGGAGCGGCGCAGCGAACGGCACAGGCCGTCGGCCAGCACCGGGTCGTCTTCGGCGAGCAAAATGCGCATGGCGTGTCTCCTGGGGCAAACCTGCGTGAGGCGGATTCAGGCTGCCGGGTCCTAAGCCCGGGGCGAGGCCGGATCTGTGCCCGGTTTGGCCATGCTTCTAGGGACGCTCCAGCAGCGGCACGGTTTTAGTGTAGCACCGCGTCCATACGCCCGCCCTGCGGGTCAACCCTCGTTTTTATGATGCAGCTTGTCGTACAAACCGCGCCACCACTTCGGGCCGAAGGGAATGTTCTGGCCGTCGGTCTTGAGGATCTGGAACAGGTTGTTGAAGTCGTCGGTCCAGGGCTGCAACCCGGGGATCGGCCTGATCTCGCTGCGCTTGCGCTTGATCTCGGGGTCGTCGATAAAATCGCGGTTTTTGGTGACGATCACCCAGTCGGTACGCGACAGGTAGGTCTCGGTGGGGTCGTCGCTGATCAGCACCGCCTGGTAGCCGACCTCGTCGGCCAGTTGCTTGACCACCGGCGCCAACTGCAGGTAGCGGTTGGTGACGTGAAAGGCGATGGCGCCCTCCGGCTTGATGTTCTTCAGGTACACCCGCATCGCCTCGCGGGTGATCAGGTGCACCGGAATCGCGTCGGATGAGAAGGCATCAATCGCCAGCACGTCGAAGTTCTGCGGGCCCTGGCGCTCCAGTGTGAGTCGTGCATCCCCCAGCGCCATTTCCACCTTCCCCTTCGCCTCGGGAACGAAGTAGAAATAGTAGGTGGCGATGTCGATCACCTGTGGGTTGATTTCGTAGATTTTGAACGTATCTCCGGCCTCGGCGTAGCCGGCGATGGTGCCGGCGCCCAGGCCGACCATGCCGACGTGCTGCTGCAAGGGGTGAAAGCGCTGCAGCGCCATCCCCAGGCCGGAAGACTCGCCGTAGTAGCTGGTGACCAGGTGGCGATACTTGGGGTTGACGTACTGCTCGCCGTGCATGATCACACCGTGCACCAGGCGGCGCTCGGCGGCGGGGTCGGTGTCGGGCGCAGTCTGCTTCACCCGCAGGGAGCCGTAGAAATTGCGCTTGGCGAGGATGGTGTCTTCGCGCAAAAAGGTGTCGTAGTTCCAGGCGTAATAGCCGGCGCCGGCGGTGGCTGCCACGGCCGCCAGGGGCGCCCAGAACATCGCGCCGCTCTTGATCTGCTTGGCGCACAGCAGCAGCGCCATCAGCGCGCAGGCGGTGATGGCGATCGGCATCTCCAGGTTGCCACTGAAAATGCGCGGAATGATGAAGGCCACCGTCATGCCGCCGGCCGCGCCGCCGACCGAGAGCATCAGGTAAAAGCGCGTCAGGTAGCGCGCCGCCGGCTTGGCGTGCGCCAGCTCGCCGTGGCAGAACATGCAGGCGGCGAACAGCCCGCCGCAGTAAAGGGGAATCGCGTAGTCGATGTGCAGCACGCCGCGGTCCGCCGTCAGGCCCCAGTTCATCAGCACCATCAGGCCCAGGCAGGGCAGGAGCCAGACCGGGCGGAAATACCAGCCGTGGCCGCCGCGCCCCTCGAAGCACAGCACGAAGGTCAGCAGGTACAGGGTGAGGGGCAGCACCCAGAGGAAGGGGATGGAGGCGACGTTTTGCGAAATGTGGCTGGAGATCACCAGCAGAAGCACCGAGGCCAGCGCGGCCAGCACCAGCCACTTCAGGTAGTCCAGCAAGTCAGGTGCGACATCCCCTTCGGCGGCGGCCGGCATTTCTTCCGGCGCGCGGCTGCGCGCACGCCAGGCGCAGGTCGAGCACAGCAGCACGAACAGGCCGTAGGCGCAGCTCCAGCCGACCGCCTGGGTGTGTGTCGGCACCCACATCTCGATGGCGAAGGGGTAGGCCAGCAAGCCCACCAGCGAGCCGAAGTTGGACAGGGCGAACAGCCGGTAGACCCGCTTTGCCAGCGCGGGGTCGGCATGCTCGCGGGCGAACCAGCTTTGCACCAGCGGCCCGGTGGTCGACAGCATGAAATAGGGCAGGCCGATGGTGGCGGCCAAGAGGCCGAGAATGCGCCACACCGGATCGTCCGCGCCGGTCGGCTTCCAGTCGGCGTTGGCCACGATCGGCAGCGAAGCCAGGGAGAGCAACAGCAGCGCGATATGCAGCGCCGCCTGCGTCTTCGGCTTCAGCTTTTGCGTGAAGTCCGAATACGCATAGCCCGCCAGCAGCACGATCTGGAAAAACACCAGGCAGGTCGCCCATACCGCCGCCGAGCCGCCGAACCACGGCAGGATCTGCTTGGCGATGATCGGCTGGACCAGGAACAGCAGGAAGCTGGAGACGAGGATGGTGGCGGCGTAGAGCAGCATTGTCTTGTTTTGTGGTCTTAAGCGGGCCGGCGCATGATAGCAGCGCCGCCGTGAGGTTCTGCCGCCTTACCGCGCCGGCACGCGACGCGGGGAAGGCGGGCTTGCCGGCTAAGCCAGCCAGCGCCCGAGCGCGGCGGGATCGACGTTGCCGCCCGAAATGATCACGCCGACGCGCTTGCCCTTGATGTCCGCGAGCCGGTTGAACACGGCTGCCGCCGCCAGGCAGCCGGTCGGCTCGACCACGATTTTCATGCGTGAGACAAAAAAGCGCATCGCCTCGATCAGTTGCGGGTCGGATACCGTGACGATGTCGCTCACCAGCTCGCGGATGATGGCGAAGGTCAGCAGCCCCGGCGCCTGCGTCTGCGCGCCGTCGGCGATAGTGACGGGAACCGGAATCTTTACGATTTCACCCTTGCGGAACGATTGCTGCACGTCGTTGCCCGCTTCCGGCTCGACGCCGATCACCTTGCAATTGGGCGCCAGCTCGTGCGCCGCGATGGCGCAGCCCGAGGTCAGGCCGCCGCCACCGAGACAGACGAACAGGTAGTCCAGCGGCCCGGCGTCCTCGATCAGCTCCTTCGCCGCCGTGCCCTGGCCGGCAATTACGTCCGGGTGGTCGAAGGGCGGGATCATTGTCATGCCGCGCTCGTCCGAAATCTTTTTCGCCAGTGCCTCGCGGTCTTCCTTCATGCGGTCGTAGGTAATCACTTCCGCGCCGTAGCCGCGCGTTGCCGCCAGCTTCAGCGGCGGTGCATCGGACGGCATCACGATCACCGCGGCGATGCCCGCCAGGCGCGCCGACAGCGCAATCGCCTGCGCGTGGTTGCCGGAGGAAAACGCCAGCACGCCGCGCTTGCGCTGTTCGGGTGAAAGCTTCGCAATGGCGTTATACGCGCCGCGAAACTTGAATGCGCCCATGCGCTGCAGGTTTTCCGCCTTGAAGAAAACCTGCGCGCCGGTCATTTCGTTGGCGGTGGTGGAGATGAGCACCGGTGTGCGATGGGCGGCGCCTTCGAGGTGCTTGGCGGCGGCGGCGACGTCAGCGTAGGTGACGGGGAGGGGCATGGATGGATGCTAACGAATGAAGTTGAGATGCCGGCCGCACCCCATCCCCACCCTGTCCCTCCCCTTGAAAGGGAGGGGACCCTGCGGCGATAAGCCGAAGAGGGCGGGCCGAATGAGCGGCCTTGGTACCAAAGATACCTGAACTCCCTCCCGCTGTCTCGCGCAGTTAGGGCGGCACGGTCGCCCAAAAAACAAAGGCCTGCGATTTCTCGCAGGCCTTTGTTCGTGGCAGTTTAGTTAGTAAGAATCGACTGGCTCTGCCAGCGATTCTTCCCCAACTAAGCCGCTCAAAAGTAGGTGTGTACTTTTGAGCGATGGTCTTACATATCCATTCCGCCCATGCCGCCCATCCCGCCCATACCGCCGGGCATACCGCCACCGCCGCCCGACTTGTCTTCCGGCAGTTCACCGACCATTGCATCGGTGGTGAGCATCAGGCCGGCAACCGAAGCCGCGTTTTGCAGCGCGGTGCGGGTCACCTTGGTCGGATCCAGCACGCCCATTTCGACCATGTCGCCGTACTTGTCGTCCTTGGCGTTGTAGCCGTAGTTGCCCTTGCCTTCGAGCACCTTGTTCAGCACGACGGAAGGTTCGCCACCGGCGTTTTGCACGATCATGCGCAGGGGCTCTTCGACAGCGCGCAGGACGATCTTGATGCCGGCTTCCTGGTCGAGGTTATCGCCCTTGAGCTTGCCGATCGCCTGACGGGCACGCAGCAGAGCCACGCCGCCGCCAGCAACCACGCCTTCTTCGACGGCGGCACGGGTAGCGTGCAGCGCATCTTCAACGCGGGCCTTCTTTTCCTTCATTTCGACTTCGGTGGCTGCGCCAACCTTGATCAGGGCAACACCGCCGGCCAGCTTGGCCACGCGCTCTTGCAGCTTTTCACGGTCGTAGTCGCTGGTGGCTTCGTCGATCTGGACGCGGATCTGCTTGACGCGCGCTTCGATGTTCTTGCCGTCGCCGGAACCGTCGATCAGGGTGGTTTCTTCCTTGCCCACTTCGACGCGCTTGGCCTGGCCCAGATCCTTCAGGGTCGCCTTTTCCAGCGTCAGGCCGACTTCTTCGGCGATCACGGTGCCGCCGGTCAGGATGGCGATGTCTTCCAGCATGGCCTTGCGGCGGTCGCCGAAGCCAGGGGCCTTCACAGCCACGGTCTTCAGGATGCCGCGGATGTTGTTAACCACCAGGGTAGCCAGGGCTTCGCCTTCGATTTCTTCGGCGATGATCAGCAGCGGACGGCCGGCCTTGGCGACTTGTTCGAGCACCGGCAGGAGTTCGCGGATGTTCGAAATCTTCTTGTCGTGCAGCAGGATGAAGGGGTTCTCGAGCAGGGCTTGCTGCTTTTCGGCGTTGTTGATGAAGTAGGGCGAGAGGTAGCCGCGGTCGAACTGCATGCCTTCGACGACTTCCAGCTCGTCTTGCAGGCTCTTGCCGTCTTCAACGGTGATCACGCCTTCCTTGCCGACCTTGTCCATGGCTTCGGCGATGCGCTGGCCGACGGACTCGTCCGAGTTCGCGGAAATGGCGCCGACCTGGGCGATTTCCTTCGAGGTCGTGGTGGGCTTGGAAATCTTCTTCAGCTCTTCGATGATCGCGATCACGGCCTTGTCGATGCCGCGCTTCAGGTCCATCGGGTTCAAACCGGCTGCAACCGACTTCAGGCCTTCGCGAACGATGGCTTGGGCCAGCACGGTCGCGGTGGTGGTGCCGTCACCGGCAACGTCGGAGGTCTTGGAAGCAACTTCCTTGACCATCTGCGCGCCCATGTTTTCGAACTTGTCCTTCAGTTCGATTTCCTTGGCGACGGAAACGCCGTCCTTGGTCACCGTGGGGGCGCCGAAAGAACGCTCCAGCACCACGTTACGGCCCTTCGGGCCCAGCGTTACCTTGACCGCGTCGGCCAGGACGTTCAGGCCGTTCAACATCTTGTGGCGAGCGGTTTCGCCGAAAATTACTTGTTTAGCTGCCATGTCTTAAATCTCCTTGAAGCTGAATTCTGTAAAGGGCGAAATTAGGCAACGACGCCCATGATGTCTTCTTCGCGCATGACCAGGTACTCGATGCCGTCGAGCTTGACGGTCGAACCGGAGTACTTGCCGAACAGCACCTTGTCGCCGACCTTGACGTCCATGGCGATCAGCTTGCCGTCGTCGGCCTTCTTGCCGGCGCCAACAGCGATGACTTCGCCCTGATCCGGCTTTTCGGCCGCGTTATCGGGGATGACGATGCCGGAGGCGGTCTTGGTTTCGTTCTCGACGCGCTTGATTACCACGCGGTCGTGCAGCGGACGAATCTTCATGGGGAAATCTCCTTTAAAATCAGTATATTATGTGCCGTCGCCGATGCGGCTCAGGCACGATTCGCGATCAAACGAATAAGGTTGCCGCCGGTGCTTTTCCGCTTCTTATATAGAAGCTGGAGCGGCGGGCGGGCTGCCAAGCTTGGCAGATGGACACGACGAATCGGGATCTGGCCTTGCCTGACGCTGTTAGCACTCAACGCCAACGAGTGCTAATTGTAGGGTTGCCGGTAAGGCTTTGCAAGTCCCGGCACCAAATAAATCCGGGCGCGACCGGCGACTTCAAGGCCGCCCTATAAAAACACGGGTTTTTTCGAATGCATGACTGCCGGCTATTGCCGAACCCGAGAAAACCTGAGGTTTTTTGCGGAATTTGGAACACAGTTGTGGTCGGCTGTCCCGATGTCGGGCACGGCACAAGCATCATCCACCTTTGCCATGCGGCTGGCTTTGACAAAAGCCGGGACTTTCCGGGGCATCCGACAAATACCGGATTCGCCTCAATCGGCCTTGCACAAAACCGCACTGTGCGGTCGTGAGAAAGCGGCAACATCGCAACCCATGGTTCCAAACATACACTAGTACATGCGCCAAGTGTGGTTGATTTCAGCGCTCCGCAGCCGGCCTATACCGGCGCGGGATGACGATGGAAGTCGTAACGCCCGACGCCCTGGATGATCACAAAGCGGCAGCGCGCCGGCCCAGGGTTGGAAACGCGATGCGCCGTACCCGGCTCGACCTTGGCCGAATCGCCGACCGCCAGCGCGAAGTCCGGCAGGCGCTCTCCGCTGAAAATGTCCTGGCGCTCGATGCGCATGCGCCCTTCGATGCAATAGAACACGTCGAACACTTCGGTGTGATGATGCCAGGGCACTTCCTCCTGGTCCATCAGGGTGAATTCCTTGACGTGCACGTCCGTGCCCTCGGCCACCCACTTGCGCGAAGACACGGTGTAGGCGGCGTTCTGTTCCTCCCGCCCGTGGACTTTCGGCACAACGCTCATCGCAGCCCTCCTAAATTGGTATCAAGCCACCGTTGCTTTCGCAATGGTGTATTTCTCCAGCGCCGCCGCGTTCGGCGTGAAGCCCAGCCCCGGCGTCTCCGGCAGGGCGAGCTTGCCGCTCTTCGGGTTGAAGGTCGGGTTGATCGTGTCCTCGAAAGTCAGGTAGGCCGTCTCCAGCAGCGCCGGGCGCGCCTGCGCGGCGACCATGTGGGCCGACGCGTTGTAGCCCGGGCCCCAGTAGAAGCAGTGCGGCACCATGCGCACCGAATGGGCTTCCGCCAGGGCAATGACGCGGCGCATCTCGGTAATGCCGCCGATCTTGATCACGCTGGGCTGGGCGACGTCGATGGCGCCGTTCTCGAAAAAGGCGCGGAACTCGTGCACGGTGCCGACGTTCTCGCCGCACGAAATCGGCATGCCTTCGCTGCGCACCTGCGCCAACCCGGCGAA
This sequence comes from Betaproteobacteria bacterium, assembly GCA_028292405.1. Taxonomy (GTDB): domain Bacteria; phylum Pseudomonadota; class Gammaproteobacteria; order Burkholderiales; family JAEUOS01; genus JAQGMJ01. Next base: position 12,114 of record JAQGMJ010000004.1, on the reverse strand, counting down.
GTCTTCCGGCGGCCACACCGGCTCTTCCAGCCAGGCGAAATTCTTGTCCCTGATGGCGCGGGCGATCACGCGCGCCTCGCCCACTGTCCACGGCGAGCCGACATCGAGCGAGACGTGGGTTTCGGGCTTCAGCGCCTCGCGCGCGGCCATGAAGTTCGGGATGGTCGCTTCGTGCAGCTTGATCATGGCGTGGCCGGCGGCTTCGGCCTCGCGGCTGACGCGGGCGATCGCATCCGGGTCGCCGTAGCGGAACAGGCTGGCGTACAAACCAATCGTCGGTGTGTTGCCCCCGAGCAGGCGGTACACCGGCTGGCCGGCGCGCTGGCCGGCAATGTCCCACAGCGCGATGTCGATTGCCGAGAGCGCGTAGCGCACCGGGCCGCCGCGGCCAAAGCCGGAGAAGGTGCGGTCGGCCTGGTCCAGCAGCGGGGCGATGGAGCGCGAGTCCTTGCCGATGTACCAGGGCGCCACCAGGCCTTGCAGGGTGGCGAAGGTGCCGGGATTGACGAAGTGGCCGAAGGCCTCGCCCCAGCCACTGATGCCGTCGGTGGTGTTGACGCGGACCATCATCGATTCCATCTTGGTCCAGGCAGCCATGCCGGGGCGGATTCCGTTGCGCGGGCCGTTGATGTCGAAGGGGAGGGAAACGCGCAGGAGGTCGATGCTCTTGATATTGGACATGGGAGGCTCGAAACGTGGAGGGGCTCAGGGCTTTGCGCCGAGGCTACATTAATCCACAGAATCGCCCCGCCGGGGACGAATGAAGGGCAAAAGCAGTTGCACGCCCGGCCGCGCCGGTGGCGATGCGCTTCGCGGAACAAGCAGGTGCGTGACGTAGCGCCGCGCGCTAGTGCTGCCTGAGGCGCGCGCCGGGCCGGGACTTTTTCACCGCTTCGCCCGCCAGTTCGCGCAGCGCCAGCACCGGCGGCGAGACTTCGCCGGCGCGCCAGATCAGCGGGGTGACGATTTCGCTGTGCGCCCTGGCTACCGGATGGCGCTGCACTTGCGCCTGCGGCATGGTGTCGATCACTGCTTCGGGCACCAGTGCGATGCCGGCGCCGGCGGCGACGCAGGCGACGATGGCGTGATAGGAGCTCAGGTCCATCACCCGCGCCCCCGCCAGGCTCTGCCGCCCCAGCCAGCGCTGCAGCACGCGGCGATAGGCGCAGCCTTCGGGAAAGGCGATCAGCGTATCGCCGGAGATGTCGGCGGCGCTTTTGATCGGCGCATGCCCGGGGCTGGAGATCAGCACCAGGCGCTCACGGAACACCGGCAGGTGGGCCAGCGTTTGTTCCGGCGGCGGCTCGGCGATGAAGGCGGCATCGACCCGGCGCTCGGCCACTGCCTTAACCAGCGCGTCATTGGTGCCGGTGATCAATTCCAGGCGCACTTCCGGAAAGCGGCGGTGGTACTCGGCCAGTAGCGCGGGCAGGCGGCTGGCCGTGGTGCTCTCCAGCGCGCCCAGCTTGAGCATGCCCTGCGGCGCCGCACCGGAGACGGCGTGCTGCGCCTCTTCGGACAGCTGGATCAGGCGCTGCGCGTAACCCAGCAGCAATTCGCCCGAGGGCGAGAGGTGCAGGCGCTGGCGGTCGCGGTGGAACAGCGGCGTGCCCACCGCCGCTTCGAGCTGCTGGATGCGCGTGGTCACGTTCGACGGCACCCGGTGCAGGCGCTGCGCGGCGCGGATGATGCCACCTTCCTCAACCACGGCCTTGAACACTTGCAGATCGGCGAAATTCATTTGCTTGGCCTCCGGCTATTCCGAATATTCTTAAATAAAGAATAACTTATTCTTACATATTCAATATTCAGGAACATAAAACAAGTGTAGCCTTTATCCATCGAAAGCGAAAGATGGCCGGAAGGAGAAGAACATGAAACCGGTAACAGCGCATCATCCCTCGGCCCAGGTGGCAGTCTGGGTCGGCATGCTCGGCCTGGTCGCCGCCATGGGCATCGGCCGCTTTTCCTTCACCCCGCTGCTGCCGCTGATGCAGCAGGACGCCGGCCTTACCTTGGCGCAAGGCAGCTGGCTGGCCACCGCCAACTACATCGGCTATCTCGCCGGCGCGCTGATCTGCATCGCCGTCGTGCCTTCGCCGCGCCGCGCCATCCAGTGGGGCCTGGCGGCGATTGCCGTATTCACCCTGGCGATGGGCACCACGGAGATGTTCGCGCTCTGGCTGGCCTGGCGCCTGATCGGCGGCGCGGCCAGCGCCTTCGTGCTGGTAGGTGTCTCCGGTTGGGCGATGCCGGCGCTGGCGCGCCATGAGCGCGCGCACTGGTCCGGCCATGTGTTCGCCGGGGTTGGGGTCGGCATCTTCCTGGCTGGCCTGGTCGGCTTGGTGGCGGGCCTGCAGCGTTGGGGGTCGGAGGCCACCTGGCTGATACTGGGCGTGCTGGCCGGCGTGCTGGCGCTGGCCTTGTGGCCCTTCGTCAACGGCGAAGCGCAAGAGGCGAATACCTCGGCGGCACCTAGGGCGTCCGGGTTTAATCAATCGGCGCGGGGTACTTGGCCGACCGTGATCTCCTACGGCGTATTCGGCTACGGCTACATCATCCCGGCCACTTTCCTGCCGGCGCTGGCGCGGCATTACATCGACGACCCGGCGATCTTCGGCTGGGTCTGGCCGGTGTTCGGCGCGGCGGCGGCAGTCTCCACCATCCTGATTTCGCAATTCGGCAGCCGGCAGGCGCCGCGACGCGTGTGGATCGTCGCCGTCTGGGTGCTCGCCGCAGGCGTGCTGGCGCCGGTGCTCATGGTCAACCTCTTCACGCTGTGTCTCGCCGCGCTGTGCGTCGGCGGCACCTTCATGGTCATCACCATGGCGGGCATCCAGGAAGCGCGGCGCATCGGCGGCGCCGCCGCGCCGCGCCTGGTGGCGACGATGACGGCGGCGTTCGCCATCGGCCAGATCGTCGGCCCCGTCACGGTGCCGCTGTTCGCCGCCCTTGGCGGCGCCACGGCGCTGCCGAGCATCGTCGCCGCTGTTGCACTGATAGCCAGCAGCATCGTGCTGGCCCGCGGGCGCGTCGCGCCTGGACAATAAACCCTAAACGTGGGAGTTAAGGAAATGCAAAACATGGTCGATCGCATGCCGCCGCTGCGCGCGGAATTGATGGATGAGGCGCAAGCGCAGGCCGCCGCCGCGCTGATCGCCGGCCCGCGCAAGGGCGTCAAGGGTCCGTTCATCCCGCTGCTGCGCAGTCCGGTGCTGCTGGACCGGCTGCAGCGGGTCGGCGAATACATCCGCTTCGACAGCAGTCTGCCGCCGCGCCTGTCTGAATTCGCCATGCTGGTGGTGGCGCGCGCCTGGACCCAGCAGTTCGAATGGTTTACCCACGTGCCGCTGGCGCGCAAGGCCGGCACCAGCGAAGAGACCATTGCCGCCTTGCGCGCGGGCCGGCGCCCGGAAGCGATGCATGCCGACGAAGCGCTGGTCTACGATTTCGTCACCGAACTGCTGGCGCATCGCGGCGTGTGCGACGCCACCTACGTGGCCGGCGTCACCCGCCTGGGCGAGCGCGGCGTGATCGACCTGGTCGGCCTGGCCGGCTACTTCGTCACTGTCTGCGCGGTGCTCAACGTCGCGCACACCCCGCCGGATGTCGTCGCCGGCGTGGAGCCGCTGCCGGCGCTTCCGCTTTAGCTCGCCCAGGCCAGTTGGCGCGGGCTGTCGCCGGTGCCGCTGATCAGCAGGCGCCGCTGGTGATGCGCCGCCAGGCTGGCGCGATGGCCTATGCTGATGATCGCGGTTTGCGGCAGGCGCGCGGCAAGCAGGCGATAGAGCCGGTCCTCGCTTTCCTCGTCCAGCGCGGAAGTGGCCTCGTCGAGAAACAGCCAGTCCGGCCGGTGCAACAGCGCGCGCGCAATCGCTATGCGCTGCTGCTCGCCGCCGGAAAGCAGTTGCGCCCAATGCTGCTGCTCGTCCAGGCGCGAGATGAAATGCGGCAGGCCGCAGTCGGTGAGCGCGGCGCGCAGCGCATCGTCATCCGGCAACTGCGGCGGCGCCGGATAGAGTAACTGCTCGCGCAGGCTGCCGATGGTGAGGTAGGGCTTTTGCGGCAGGAACAGCGCATGCGCATCCTTCGGACGCGCCGCCTTGCCGCTGCCGAAGGGCCAGATACCGGCGAAGGCGCGGAACACGGTGCTCTTGCCGGAGCCGGATGGCCCGTTGATCAGCACGCTCTGTCCGCGGGCAAGGTCGAGGTTGACCTGATCGAGCAGCACGTGCCCGGTCGGCAGCGCAATCTGCGCTTCGCGCAAGGCGTAGCCGCCTCCAATTGCCGTCTCGTCAATCTTGATCCCGGCGCCAGACTCGGCCTGCAATCGCGCCTGCTGCGCAGCCTTGTGGAAGGTGATCAGGCGGTTGGTCGTCGCTTTCCAGTCCGCCAGCTTGACGTACGCCGTGATGAACCACGAGAGAGACTCACGCACCTTGTCGAAAGCCGAAGCGGTCTGCATCAATCCGCCCAGCTGGATGGCGCCGGAGAAATATCGCGGAGCGGCGGCCACATAAGGAAAGATGATCGCGATCTGGCTGTACCCGGAACCGAACCAGGTGAGTATCTTCTGCCGCTTCATGATCGCCCACCAGTTGGAGACCACGTCCGCAAAGCGCAGCTCCAGCGCGCCGAGTTCGTCGCGTTCGCCGCCATAAAGTGCTATGGATTCGCTGTTTTCGCGAAAGCGCACCAGCGAAAAGCGGAAGTTCGCTTCGAATTTCTGCTGATTGAAGTTGAGCCCCACCAGTGGATGACCGAGCTTTTGCATGATGAACGTTCCGCCCAACGCATAGAGCAGAGCCACCCACAACATGTAACCAGGAACCGCATATTGCGTACCCGCCAGGGCGAAATTCAGGGTGCCGGAAAGTTTCCACAGGATTGCCGCAAAGGAACCAAGCGTGACCACCGCCGACAACAGGCCCAGCGTCAGTTCAAGGGACTTGTCGCAAAAGTTGTTCAGGTCTTCGGCAATCCGCTGGTCAGGGTTGTCGGTGCCGCTGCTGGGGCCGTGCTCGGTTTCATGGACGGCAAGCTGCATGCGATAGTGGGCATGCAGGGAGGTCCATTCGCCAAGATAACGGTCAGTCAGCCAGCGCCGCCAGCGGATCTGCAGCATCTGGCTGAGGTAGAGCTGGTAAACCGCAATTACAATCGCCGCAGCGGCAATGCCGGCAAATATCAGCAATTGATGGAAGAATTCATCACGGTTCCTGTTTTGCAGCGAATTGTAGAAGTCGTTGTTCCAGGCATTGAACACCACCTCCACATAGACCGCCGTCAGATTGAGCGCAATGATCGCGCCCAGCAGCCCGCGCGCCATCCATTTTTCCTCCGAAAACCAATACGGCTTGGCCAGGGTCCAGATGTCCGCCAACAAGGCTTTGGTGTTTTTCAGCATGATGTCTTTGTGCGGGAGCGGCGATGCTCCGGGTGGAAGTAGGGGTCAGGCTAGTCCGTCACACTTAAAGCAAACTTAAGGCCCGGCGCAACCGTGGCCGCATGGAACGTGATTGTCAAAAGACCGTGAAAGTTCGCGCCCAGGCGGCACGTGGCGCCTCACAGTAACAAATCCTTACATCGGGCGCGGGCCGAATTGGCTAGCCTATGCTTCACGCATCAATAGCCGGGTTGGCTTATCGCTGTCCATTCTCGAAAGGCCGGATTTCCATGCGCGCGCCACGTTCCATTCTCCGTTCCCGGAGGCTATGCGGTCGCGCTGCGATGTTGCTGTGCATCGTCCTCGCCGCGTGCGCGGGCGGCCCGGTGGCGCGCGATGATGGCGGCCCGCACGCCGGCGACCTCAACCGCTCGCTGGACCCGGTCCGCTTCGCCAACCGCATCACCTGGGGCGCCGACACCGCCACGGTGCGCCGCGTCGTCCAGATCGGCCCGCAGGCCTACATGGAGCAGCAACTGCACGCGCAGCCGAATGCGCCGCTGCCGCCGGAGGCGCAGGCGCGCATCGCCGCGATGACGATTACGCAGACCCCGGTCGCCGAGCTGGCGCGGCAGATGGAACAGCGCAACAAGGACGCCAACGCCATCGCCGATGATGAGCAGAAGAAAGCCGCGCAACAGGCCTACCAGCAGGAGATGAACCGCCTCGGCCGCGAGGCGGCGACGCGCGACCTCTTGCGCGCGCTCTATTCGCATGCGCAATTGCAGGAGCAGATGAACTGGTTCTGGTTCAACCATTTCAACGTGCACCTGTACAAGAGCAACATCCGCGTGCTGCTGGGCGACTACCAGGACACGCTGCGCGCCCATGCGCTCGGCCATTTCCGCGACATGCTGCGCGCCACGGTGTTTCACCCCGCGATGCTGCGCTACCTCGACAACGAGCAGAACGCCGCCGGCCACATCAATGAGAACTACGCGCGCGAGCTGATGGAGCTGCACACTCTTGGCGTCGACGGCGGCTACTCGCAAAAGGATGTGCAGGAACTGGCACGCATCCTCACCGGTGTCGGCGTGCGCATCGACACCAGCATGCCTGGCGTGAAGCGCGAACTGCAAGCGCAATATGTGCGCAACGGCCTGTTCGAATTCAATCCGAACCGCCACGACTATGGCGACAAGACCTTCCTCGGCCAGACGGTGAAAGGCCGCGGCCTGGCCGAAGTGGACGAAGCCATCGACCGCCTGGCGCGCCACCCCGCCACCGCGCGCTTCATCAGCCGCAAGCTGGCGATTTATTTCGTCGCCGACGAGCCGCCGAAGGGGCTGGTGGACCGCATGTCGCGTAGCTTCAGCCAGAGCGACGGCGACATTGCCGTGGTACTGCGCACGATGTTCGATTCGCCAGAGTTCGCCGCCTCCTTGGGCCGCAAGTTCAAGGACCCGATGCATTACGTGGTGTCTTCGATCCGCGCCGCCTACGATGGCCGCGTGATCGTCAACGCCACCCCGGCGATCAACTGGCTCAACCGCATGGGCGAGCCTCTCTACGGGCGGCAGACGCCCGATGGTTACGCCATGACCGAGGCCGCCTGGGCCAGCCCGGGGCAGATGGCCACGCGTTTCGAGATCGCCAAATCACTCGGCGGCGGCAGCGCCGGCCTGTTCCGCCCCGAGGCCAGCGGGCCGGACGACAAGCCGCAGGACCGTCCGGCGTTCCCGCAACTGTCCAACGCGCTGTACTACGAGCATCTGCAAAAGGGACTGGGTCAGCCGACCCGCACCGCGCTCGACCAGGCCACCTCGCCGCAAGAATGGAATACTTTCTTCCTGTCATCGCCGGAGATGATGAATCGTTAAGCGATGACAAGCCGCAGGAGCCGCATATGAACCGCCGCAGTCTACTCAAGACCCTCGCCATCGCCCCGCTCGCCGCACAACTCGGCGGCCACGCCGGCCGCCTGTTCGCCGCGCCCGCCGGCACGCCGCGCTGCCTGGTGGTGTTCCTGCGCGGCGGCTATGACGCGGCCAGCCTGCTGGTGCCGGTCTCAAGTTCCTTCTATTACCAGTCGCGACCGAACATCGCGATTCCCCGCCCCAGTGAAGACCTGCGCAGCGCGATTGCGCTGGACGCCGACTGGGGCCTGCACCCGGTGCTGCGCGAGTCGATCTACCCGCTGTACAAAAACGGCCAGGTCGCCTTCATGCCCTTCGCCGGCACCGAAGACCTGACGCGCAGCCACTTCGAGACCCAAGACAGCATCGAGCTCGGCCAGCCCTTGACCGGCACGCGCAATTTCCGCTCTGGTTTCATGAACCGGCTGGCCGGCGTGCTGAACAACGCCTCCCCCATCGCGCTCACCGACCAGTTGCCGCTGTCCATGCAAGGCGACGTACAGGTGCCCAACATCGCCTTGCGCTCGGTCGGCAAGCCGAATGTGGATCAGCGCCAGAGCAAGATCATCGCCTCGATGTACGGCAACACCGCGCTCGCCTCGCAGGTGAACGAAGGTTTCGCGGTGCGTGACGACGTTGCCAAACAGTTCGCCGGCGAAATGGAAGCAGCCAGCCGCAACGCCATCACCGCCAAGGGCTTCGAGCTGGAAGCGCGGCGCATCGCCAGGCTGATGAAAGACAAATACACCCTGGGCTTCGTCGATGTAGGCGGTTGGGATACGCACGTCGGACAGGGCGCCGCCGCGGGCTACCTCGCCGGGCGCCTCGACGAACTCGGGCGCGGCCTCGCCGGCTTTGCCGACGAAATGGGACCGGAAGCCTGGCGCGACACCGTGGTGGTGGTGGTCAGCGAATTCGGCCGCACTTTCCGCGAAAACGGCAACCGCGGCACCGACCACGGTCATGGCAGCGTCTATTGGATCATGGGCGGCGGCATCAAGGGCGGGCGCGTGGTGGGTGAGCAGCAGCGTATCGAGCAAGCCACCCTGTTCCAGAATCGCGACTACCCCGTGCTCAACGAATACCGCGCCGTGCTCGGCGGGCTGTTCGGGCGCATGTATGGGATGAAGGGCGATCAAGTGGAGAAGGTGTTCGCGCAGGCACGCCCGCGGGACGTCGGGCTCGTATAACGGCGCGGGACGTCGGGCTGGGGCAGTCCGCGCCAGTTTGGCGGAAACTCGCTATCGGTTCCGGTTGCCCGGCACCGGGCGCGCTCCTAAGATGGCCGCATGCCTTCTGAGGAGTCTGCACCATGAATCCCGCCGCCGCCGCCGCCGCCGCCACCGATACCCCGCTACCCGCGTCTGCCGCCTTGTTGGAAGTGCGCATCGGCAAGGTCAAGCGTCTGGGCGGGACGGACATCATGACCGCGATCGCCAAATCCATTTGCGAAGGTCCGGTGGCGATCGAGGCGCAGCGCGTCTGCGGTGACGAACAGGGGGAGGCGGTGATCCACGGCGGCCCAGACAAGTCCGTGCTGCAATACGCCCGTCACCATTACCTGCAATGGCGAGAAGAATTCCCGTCCAGCGCCGCACTATTCCAGGCCGGCGGCTTCGGCGAAAACCTGGTGGCCGACGGCTGGGACGAGACCACCATGTGCATCGGCGACGTGGTGCGGGTCGGCGGCGTGCTGTTGCAGGTGGCGCAGCCGCGCTCACCCTGCTTCAAGCTCAACCACCGCTTCCAGCAACCCACCATGTCGCGCCGCGCCCAGCAAAGCCATCGCACCGGCTGGTACTACCGCGTGCTGCGGCAGGGCGTGATTGCCGCCGGCGACATCATGCAGGTGGTGGAGCGCCCGCAGCCGGCATGGGCCGTCACCCGCGTGCAGCACTACCTTTACGACGAGCCGCGCAACCAGGAAGCCGCCTACGAATTGTCCAGCATGCCGTTATTGGCCGAGGCCCTGCGCACCGTCTTCGGCCGCCGCTGTAAAACGCGCAAAGTGGAAGATTGGGATTCGCGCCTGATCGACGCCGACACGGCCTACATCGCTGGCCCAGCTACCTGAGTTCCCTCAAATAGTGCAGCGGCGTCATTCCTGCCAAGGCGCGAAACGCCGCGACAAAGGCTGACGCCCCCGCATAGCCCACGGTCGCCGCCGCCGCTTTCACCGGCTCGCCATTCAGTAGCACCGCCAGCGCCTCGGCAATCTGCAAACGCTGGCGCCATTCGCGAAAGCCCATGCCCGCATCCGCCTGGAACACCCTCGCCAGGGTGCGTTCGCTCGCCCCCAGCAGCGCGCCCCACTCGGCCAGGCTACGCTGGTCATGCGGCGCGGCCATCAGCCGAAAGGCGATCGGCCGCGCGCGCCTGTCGTTCGGGATCGGCACGCCGCGCAGCCATTCGCCCACCCGCGCTCCCTTGAGCACGCGGCCCGGCAGCGCCGGTTGGAAGTCCTCGCGGCGGATCAGCGCCGACACCCGGTCTGCCTCCATGCGTGCCGCCGCGGCGGGCGTGGCCACGCAGGTGGCGCTCAGCAGGCTGCCGTGGCTGGCCGCCACCGCATGCACCGTCTGCGGCGGCACCCACACGCCGTAACCCGCCGGCACCACCGTCAGCCAGGCCTTGGTCAGCACTCGCACGGTGCCGCGTGCGGGGGTGAGGAACTGGCCGAAGGCGTGCCGATGCCAGCCCGTCATGGTAGCCTCGCCGGTGTATTCCGTCAGCAGGGTGCTTGGCCGCGCCGCCTTCGGCCGCAAATCCAGCGAAGGCGAATCGACCAGCTTGGGCTTGCGCCATTGGCGCGCGGCGTCGGGCATGCGCCGAGTATTGCAGGTTTCATACCGGCAGCGCGCCAAAAAAGCGCACCGCCGCGGCCGCGCAACCGCCGCCTATTCGACGCTCACCCCCGCCGCCTTCACCAGCTTGGCGAAGCGCTCGGTATCGTCCTTGATGCGCGCGGCCATCTGGTCCGGCGTGTCGGCCACGGTCTCACAGCCGATATCGAACATGCGTTTCTGAAATGCCGGGGTGGCCATGATCCTCACCATCTCGGCATTGAGCTGGGCAACGATTTCCTTCGGCGTGCCGGCGGGCGCAAGGATGCCGAACCAGGTGCGCACGGTCACGCCTTTGATACCTGCTTCGTCCAGCGTCGGCACCTCCGGGAATTGCGGGATGCGCTTGTCGGTGACCGTGGCCAGCGTATGCAACCGGCCGCTTTTCACATGCGGCTGCACCGAGGTGATGGTGTCGAAAGACATGTCGACCTGCCCGCCGATCAGGTCGGTGGTCAACGGGCCGCTGCCCTTGTAGGGCACGTGCAGCAGGGTCACGCCGGCGGCGCTTTGCACCTGCGCGGCCAGCAGATGCTGGGCGGTGCCGTTGCCGTTCGAGCCGAAGCTGTACTTACCCGGCGCGGCCTTCACCAGCGTTACCCACTCGGCCACGTTCCTGACCGGCAGCTTGTTCGGGTTGACGGTCATCAGGTTCGGCGCCACCACGGCGGTGGTGATCGGGGCGAAGTCGCGGGTGAAGCTGTAGTTCAGGTGCTTGTAGGCGCTGGTGGCGATGGTGTGGTGCACTGCGCCCAGCAGCAGGGTGTAGCCGTCCGGGCGCGACTTGGCGACGTAGTCGGCGCCAATGGTCGAGCCGGCGCCGGGGCGGCTGTCGATCACCACGGGCTGCCCCAGACTCTTGCTCAAGTCGTCGGACAGCGCGCGGCCCAGCGCATCGGTGGTGCCGCCAGGCGGGAAGGGCACGACCAGGCTGATCGGCTTGTTGGGGTAGTTCTGGCCGCAGGCCAGGGTGCTGGCGAACAGCAGCGAGGCGCCGAGGAAGCGCAATCCCTGACGGGTCCCCTTGTTTTGGGTGGTCATACTTTGTCTCCGGTTTTTATATTGAGCCGGGAGCGCAGGCGGTCCCGGGTGCCGCTGCAACTTTACGCCGCCAGCGCCTGTTTGCCGCTGATGCGCTCGATCACCGCCTGCGTCACCTGCGCCATGGTCGCCTTGCCGCCCAAGTCGCCGGTGTGCAGGCTCGGGTCGGCGGTGACGCTTTCGATCACCTTCATCAGCTTTTTCGCCGCGGCAGCTTCGCCGAGATGTTCCAGCATCATCACCGCCGACCAGAAGGTGCCGACCGGGTTGGCCAAGCCCTTGCCCATGATGTCGAAGGCCGAACCGTGGATCGGCTCGAACATCGAGGGGAAGCGGCGTTCGGGGTCGACATTGCCGGTCGGCGCGATGCCCAGGCTGCCGGCCAGCGCGGCGGCCAGGTCGGAGAGGATGTCGCCATGCAGGTTGGTGGCGACGATGGTGTCCAAGGTCTTCGGGCGGTTCACCATGCGCGCGGTGGCGGCGTCGACCAGTTCCTTGTCCCACTTCACATCTGGAAATTCTTTTGAAATCTGCACCGCGATCTCGTCCCACATCACCATGCCGTGGCGCTGGGCGTTCGACTTGGTGATCACGGTGAGCTGCTTGCGCGGGCGCGATTGCGCCAGGCGGAAAGCGAAGCGGATCACGCGCTCGACGCCGACGCGGGTAAGGATGCTCATGTCGGTCGCGACTTCGATCGGCAGGCCCTGGTGGGCGCGGCCGCCGACGCCGGCGTATTCGCCTTCGGAGTTCTCGCGCACGATGACCCAGTCCAGGTCCTTCGGGCCGCAGCGCTTGAGCGGGCCGTCGATGCCGGGCAGGATGCGGGTGGGCCGCACGTTGGCGTACTGGTCGAAGCCCTGGCAGATCTTCAGGCGCAGGCCCCACAGCGTGACGTGGTCCGGAATGTGCGGGTCGCCGGCGGAGC
>JAQGMJ010000002.1 GCA_028292405.1 Betaproteobacteria bacterium | reverse complement strand
CCTTCCATTTGACCCACAGCGCCGTCCGCTCTTGCGCCGAAAACTTCGATCTTCCCGATCCCATCTCTCCAACCTCCTAGCAAACACCTCAATTTACCGGTGTTGCATCGATCGGTTGAATCCGCCCGGGTTTTATCAGGTTGCCGAAAAACGCACCGCGCGATTTTTCGAAATCCACCGTGATTTACCGTGGTTTCGCGCCGCACGCCAACCCCAAGTGTTGCAGCAGCCACGGGCACGCCGTGCGAATTTCGCAAAAATCCCAGGTTTTCTCAGGGCGGCGAAAAACAGGCCATCCGGTTTCCGTGAAAACGTATGGTCCCCCAAGGGGACTTCTTTAAGGGCGTTTTATCAGGTTGCTGCAACGCATCGCGATTTTTGCAGGTTTTTACAGGGCCCCGGGGAATAGGCGCTACAACATGCGTGTTGGCGGATGGCGAGGTCTCAGGGTTATCCCTGTTGCAGCGCAACCGCGCGCGGTGCGCCTTGTGTCCTAAAATAGCGGGCTTGGGGCAAGCAGCAGGCCGCGCAACTACTCGCCAGGCGGCCATAAAACGAAGCAGGCGCTGCCATCGAAAAAAACTCGATCAGGAGACTGAAAAACATCATGACCAATCGCCGCAGTGTATTGAAAAGCCTGGCCGCAGCGCCCGCCGCTTTTTCCATTTCGCGTTTCGCCAAGGCGGCCGACGCCAAGGTAATCAAGATTTCGCACCAGTTCCCCGGCGGCACCGCCGACTCCGGCGACTTCCGCGACCGGCTCACGCGCAAGTTCGCCACCGAAGTCGAAAAGCGCACCAACGGCACGCTGAAGTTCGAGATCTACCCCGGCTCTTCGCTGATGAAAACCGTGGCGCAGTTCTCCGCGCTGCGCAAGGGCGCGCTGGACATGAGCCTCTACCCCCTGGCCTACGCCGGCGGCGAGGTACAGGAGTTGAACATCGGGCTGATGCCCTGCATGGTCACTTCCTACGAGCAGGGCTTTGCGTGGAAAAAGAAGCCGATCGGCATCGAGCTGGAAAAGCTGCTCGAGGCGCGCGGCGTGAAAATCATCACCTGGATCTGGCAGGCCGGCGGCACCGCTTCGCGCTCGATCCCTGTGGTCGAGCCCGCCGACGTCAAGGGCTTGAAAATCCGCGGCGGCAGCCGCGAGATGGACCTGATGCTCAAGGCGGCCGGCGGCATCATCTCCTCCGTGCCCTCCAACGAAGTCTACCCGGCGATGCAGACCGGCTCGCTGGACGCGGCCGTCACCTCTTCCACCAGCCTGATCTCCTTCCGCCTGGAAGAAATTTCCAAAGCCCTGACTTCCGGCGTGAACAAGAGCTTCTGGTACATGCTGGAGCCGCTGTTGATGAGCAAGCAGGTGTTCGATGCCCTGACCCCGGCGCAGCAAAAAGCGGTGATGGATGTCGGCCAGGAACTCGAGGCCTTCGCCACCTCCAACGCCAAGCTGGACGACTCTGCCGTGGGCGCGGTGTACAAGCGCGTCAACGCCAAGGTGGTGGAGATGAGCGATGCCACCGTGAACCGCTGGCGCAAGATCGCCGAGGAAGCGGCGTGGACCGACTTCTCCAAGCGCAACGCCGAGTGCGAGCGCTTCCTGAAACTGGCCAAGGCCGTTGCTTGAAGCAGGCGGGATGAACGCACCCGAACTGGACCTGGCGCGCGACCAGCCGCCGGCCCCCAGAAGCGGGCCTGGTGCAGGTGGGTCCGCCGGCGGCGGCCCCGTGGGCCTCGTGCAACTGCTGCTGGGCTGGGTCAACGCCGCCGCCGCGGTGGCTAGCGCCATTGCCATCGGCATTGCCGGCTGCGTGCTCACCTGGGCCGCCACCGCGCGCTACATCTTCCACATGGCGAGCGACTGGCAGGACGAGCTCTCCATTTTCCTGCTTGTCGGCGCCACTTTCATGGCCGCCGCCTGGGTGCAGGCGCGGCGCGGGCACGTCGGCATCCAGGCGCTCTCGGCGGTGCTGCCGGCGAAGGTGGACCGCTGGCGCCGCTATGTGAGCGACATTATCACCTTCGTCTTTTGCGCCTTCTACTCGTGGAAGTCGTGGACGCTGTTGATCGACGCGGTGCGCGACGGCCAGATCAGCAACTCGGCCTGGGGCGCGCCCTTGTGGATACCCTACGGCTGCATGGCGGCCGGCATGAGCCTGCTTACCCTGCAACTCCTTCTGCAAGCCATCACGCTCGAAGCATTCAAGTCGACGGAAACCTCCGCACACTGATGACCACGCTCCAGATCGGCCTGCTGTTCGGCGCCGCCACGTTGATCGTATTGTTCTCCGGCATTCCCATCGCCTTCGCGCTGGGCTCGGTCGCCGTCCTGTTCATGATGACCTTCATGCCGCGCTCCTCGCTGGACACCATCGCGCAAAACGTCTATGAGGAGATGGGGAACATCACGCTGCTCACCATCCCGCTCTTCGTATTGAAGGGCGCGGCCATCGGCAAGTCGCGCGCAGGCAAGGACTTGTATTCGGCGCTGCACATGTGGCTGAACAAGATACCGGGCGGCCTCGGCATCGCCGTGACCATCGCCTGCGGCCTGTTCGCGGCGATGGCGGGTTCGAGCGCGGCCACCTGCTCGGCGATCGGCTCTTCCGCCATCCCCGAGATGCGCGAGCGCGGCTACTCGGCGCGCCTGGCCTCGGGCCTGGTGGCGGCGGGCGGCACGCTGGGCATTCTGCTGCCGCCGTCGATCACACTGATTCTCTACGCGGTAGCAGCGGAGCAATCCCTCGGCCGCCTGTTCTTAGCCGGCATCGGCCCCGGCTTGCTGCTGGTGGTGCTGTTCGCCAGCTACGGCATGCTGCGCTACCGCTACGAGCACAAGACGGCGACGGCCACCTTCGCCGCCGGCGGCGCCAGCGCGCGCATCCTGCAGGTGGACAACTACACCATGGCCGAGCGCTTCGCCGCCATCCCCAAGGTGCTGCCCTTCATCATCCTGCTGCTGGGGGTAATGCTGGCGCTCTACGGCGGCTTCGCCACGCCCTCGGAAACAGCGGGCCTGGGAGCGGTGCTGGCGCTGGTGCTGATCGCCGCCGTCTACGGCGCCTGGCGCCTGCGCGACTTGAAGCCCATCTTCGCTTCCACGCTGTCGGAGTCGACCATGCTGATGATGATCATCGGCATGTCGCTGCTCTACTCCTACGTGATGAGCTACCTGCACATCAGCCAGAGCGCGGCGGAGTGGATCGTCTCCCTGCATCTGTCGCGCTGGATGCTGTTCGCCGCCGTGGTGTTCCTGGTGATGGTGCTGGGCTTCTTCTTGCCCCCCGTGTCGATCATCCTGATGACCGCGCCCATCATTTTGCCGCCGCTGAAGGCCGAAGGCTTTGACCTGATCTGGTTCGGCGTGATGATGTCGGTGGTGATGGAAATGGGCCTGATCCACCCGCCGGTGGGCCTGAACATTTTTGTCATCAACAAGATCGCGCCGGACATCAAGCTCTCCGACGTGATCTGGGGAACGATACCTTTCGTGTTCCTGATCATGCTGGCGGTGATCATCCTCTGCGTGTTCCCCGGCATCGCCACCTGGCTGCCGGACCACTTCATGGGAGCGGCAGTGGCAAGGTAAGCAGCAAGGCGGAGGGCGAAACATATTGCCCCTGCGGCAGTACCACGAAGACCCGCGAGGACCCCGAACGAGGCCCTGGAACGAGGAGACAAAGATGAAAAGACGCACCGTACTGACGGGCGCTTTTGCAGCATTGGGCCTGCCGAAGTTCGCAGGCGCGCAGCCGTATCCCACGCAGCGCATCAGCTATGTGGCGCCCTACCCCGCCGGCACCACCACCGACATTCTCGCGCGCATCGTCGCGCAAATCCTCACGGTCGCCAGCGGCCAGTCAGTGGTGGTGGACAACAAGCCCGGCGCCGGCGGCACGCTCGGCAGCACCTACGTGGCGAAGGCGCGGTCCGATGGCTACACATTGCTGCAGGCTTCGGTCAGCACGCATGGAATAAACCCGTCGCTCTATCCAAACCTTGCGTACGATGCGGTGAAGGACTTCGAGCCAGTAGCGCTGATCGGCACTTCGCCCAACGTGGTGGTGGTGAACCCGGCGCTGCCATTCAAGAGCATCGCCGAACTGGTGGCGGCGGCGAAGGCCAAGCCAGGCGCGCTGCGCTACGCCTCGGCGGGCAACGGCTCCTCGCAACACCTCTCGGGTGAAATGTTCAAGATGCTGGCGAAGGTGGACCTGCAGCACGTGCCCTACAAGGGCGGCGCGGCGGCGATGACGGACGTGATCGGCGGTCAGGTGGACCTGATGTTCGAGATCATGCCCACCGCGATGGCGCAGGCGCGCGCCGGCAAGGTGCGCGCGCTGGCGGTAACCTCGGCGCAGCGCTCGCCCGCCGCGCCCGAGTTGCCGACAGTGGCCGAGTCCGGCGTACCGGGCTACGAGATGAATACCTGGCACGGCACCCTGGCGCCGGCGCACACGCCGAAGGAAATCATCACCCAGTTGCACGGCTGGATCAGGAAGGGCTTGAACACGCCGGAAATGAAAAAGCATTTCGCCGAGCTCGGTCTTTACTCGGACAATTCATCGCCCGAGGACTTTGGCAACCTGATCAAGGCGGAGGTGGCAAGGTGGGCGCCGGTGGTAAAAGCCTCGGGCGCGAAGATCGACTAGGCGCTCAGGTTTTTGTCATACCCAAGGATACTTCCTTCGGGGCGTGGCCCGAGGCCATGTCATTCCCGCGAAGGCCGGAATCCAGGCGCCTCTTCATTTCACGCAGGACAAGAATGCGCGTGGATTCCCGCTCGCGCGGGAATGACCCGAAGGAAATAACCTTGGGCTAAGGCCGGAGGAAGTGGCCTTGGGCCACGCCCCGAAGGAAGGCCTTGGGCCACGCCCCGAAGGAACTCCCCCTGGGCCACGCCCCGAAGGAAGTGGCCCTGGGCCACGACGACAGAAAGAAGCGGCCTACTGATCCGCCTTCACACCAGCGGCCCTTGCAACCGCCGTCCAGCGTGCGATCTCGGCCTTCATGGTGGCGGCGAGCGCATCGGGCGCGCCGCCGACAGGGTCGATGCCCAGTCCGGCGAAGCGTTCCTTGATGTCCGGCATCTGCACGATCTTCGCCACTTCGGTTTGCAGTTTGGCTACGATCTCCAGCGGCGTACCGGCGGGGGCGAACATGCTGGTCCACAGCACCACTTCGTAGTCGGGCATGCCCGCTTCGGCCATGGAGGGGAGTTCGGGGGCGAAGGCGGCGCGGCGCCTGGCGGTGACGGCGAGACCCCGTACCTTGCCTGCCTTCATCTGCGGCACCACCGGCGGGCTGTCGACGAAGGTCAAGTCGGCGTCGCCGGCCATCACCGCCTGCACCGCCTGCACGCTGCCCTTGTAGGGGATGTGGGTAAGCGTGACGCGGGCCTGGTATTTGTAGAGCTCGGCGGCGAGCTGGAAGGGCGAGGAGCCGGCGCTGTAGTTGAGCTTGTTCGGCTGCGCCTTGGCAAGCGCGGTGAGTTCCGCCAGGGTCTTGGCGGGAAGGTTGGGATTGACGGTAAGCACCAGCGGGAAGGAGCCGATCATGGAGACCGGGGCGAAGTCCTTCACCGAGTCGTAGGGCAGCTTGGCGTAGAGGCCGGGGTTGAACACCATGGCGCCGGAAGCGCCGATCAAAAGGGTGTAGCCGTCGGCCGGTGACTTGGCGACGTTCTCGGTGGCGATGATGGCATTGGCGCCGGGCTTGTTGTCGATGACAACGGACTGGCCCCAGGCTTCCTGCATCTTCTGCCCCACAAGGCGCCCGAGGATGTCGTTGGCCCCGCCGGGCGGAAAGCCGACGACCAGGCGGATGGGTTTGTTCGGGTAGGCGCCCTGCGCCTGCGCGCCGGCGAGGGGTGCGAGGCCGAGCAAGAGGATGGCGAGGGCACGCAGGACCGGCACCGGGTCCGTGCTGGCCCGCTGGCTGTACAGCTTCATGATTTGTCTTTAGGAATTGTCTGGGGTCGGTGCGCGGCTGAACCGCTACGCCAAAACGAAAAGGCCGCCGCATTGCTGCGGGGCCTATCCTAGCATTTCAAATGCGCGGGCGGCACGGCGGCCGCCCGTTTGTGGCTTAGGGCTGGACGGTTGAGTTGGCGCTGACCGTACCCCTTGCAGGAACCCTTGCCGGTGGCGGTCCAGTTGTAGCTGCCGGTGGGCGCGGACGGCGCCTTGACCTTCCTCGGGAAGGGCTTGGCGCTGCTGCTGGTGAACTCGGCCACGGCCAGGCCGGCGCCCTGGATGGTGTAGTCGCAAGTGCCGGTGCCGGAAACTTCCAGCCAGGTTTCGCCGCCCTGGTCGGTATAAGGCACTTGCTTCATGCTCGTAAGGGTGGCGGGCGGCGCGATCTGGGTGGCGGCGATCTGCACGTTCTGCGATTGGGCGATCTGCATGTTCGGCGGGCCGGCCATTTTCATGATCGGCACGACCTTGGCCTGGACCATCACGGTATGGATACCGGTGCAGCCGGGCTAGGTGCCGACGGGCATGTTGACGGCGGCGCCGTCGGCGGTGATCTTCACGTTGCCGGCCTTGGAAGGCTTGACGTAGATGCCGGTCATCGGGAAAAAGTTGGTCGCCATGCCGGTGTGGGCGACTTCGGTGCTGTTGTCCTCGTACATCATGGTCACGCGGATGCCGCAACCGCGCTTGAACTGGTCCGGCGCGATGGTGCCGCCGACATCGACCGTCAGGCTCTGGACGAAGTCGAGCGTGGTCTTGTTCGGGTTGATGCTGGTGATGTTGCCGCCGGCCTAGGCTTGGGCGCCGGCGAAAGCGAAGGCGCAGCCAAGCGCGATGGTGGCGAGACGGTGGTTTTGCATGATGCTCCCTTGGGTGACGGTTATTTATATTTGACAGGCGCAGCTGCGGCCCATGGGGTACCCCGTAAGTCGGAAGGTTCTTCCTGCCTCGTTAATCGATTTCGGGCGCAATCCCAAATCGATCACAAAGGGCCGGAAAGAGCCGGATTGACAATTTTGTCCGGATCTTGTATATTTCATATTGTGAAATGTCATTTCACAAACCGGAAATCTACCCGTCATCAACGGGAAACAGGCATCCGCAGAAAGTGATTTGCACGGCGCGGTGAAACAGATGTTGCGGCGCGCAAATTGCGTGTGTCAAACTGCCTTTGTCCGTCTGCAACGCCGCAGGCAGCGCAGCCGAAGCCTGGCCGCCGCTTGAGAATTTCCGCCCCGAATTCGCCATGCCCGCCTCGAAAGGAATTCCCTCATGAACGCCCCGCAACCCATCTTCGCGCCCGGTATCGAGATCAAGGCGCCAATCAGCCCCGCCTTCGCCGAAATCGTCACGCCCGAGGCGCTCTCGTTCGCCGCCCGCCTGCAGCGCGGTTTCGGTACGCGCCGCCTTGAATTGTTGGCCGCGCGCGACAAGCGCCAGAAGGAATGGGACGCCGGCAAGCTGCCCGACTTCCTGCCCGAGACCGCGCACATCCGCGCCGACGACAGCTGGAAAGTGAACCCCTGCCCGGCCGACCTGCAGGACCGCCGCGTGGAAATCACCGGCCCGGTGGATCGCAAAATGGTGATTAACGCGCTCAATTGCGGTGCGCTCACCTATATGGCCGACTTCGAGGATTCCAACACGCCAACCTGGAGCAACCAGATCGAAGGCCAGATCAACCTGCGCGACGCCATCCAGCGCAAGATCGACTTCACCAACGAAGCCGGCAAGGACTACAAGCTGGGCGAGAAGCTGGCCACCCTGATCGTGCGCCCGCGCGGCTGGCACCTGGATGAGAAGCACGTGCTGATCGACGGCAAACCGATCTCCGGGGCCATTTTCGACTTCGCGCTCTACTTCTTTCACAACGCCAAGGAATTGCTCTCGCGCGGCAGCGGCCCCTACTTCTACTTGCCGAAGATGGAGTCGCACCTCGAAGCGCGCCTGTGGAACGACATCTTCTGCATGGCGCAGGACGAACTCGGCATTCCGCGCGGGACGATCAAGGCCACCGTGCTGATCGAGACCCTGCTGGCCGCCTTCGAGATGGAAGAAATCCTCTACGAGATGAAGGAACACTCGGCTGGTCTCAACGCCGGCCGCTGGGACTACATCTTCGGCGCCATCAAGAAGCTGCGCGTGAACAAGGACTTCTGCCTGGCCGACCGCGCGCAGGTGACCATGACCGCGCCCTTCATGCGCCCCTACTGCCTGCTGCTGGTGAAGACCTGCCACAAGCGCGGCGCCTTCGCCATGGGCGGCATGGCCGCGCAAATCCCGATCAAGAACGATGCGGCGGCGAATGACGCGGCGATGGCGCGCGTCAAGGCCGACAAGGAACGCGAAGCCACCGACGGCTACGACGGCACCTGGGTTGCACATCCGGGTCTCGTCGAGATCGCCAAGGCCGAGTTCGACAAAGTCATGAAGACGCCGAACCAGATTTCGCGCCTGCGCGACGATGTGAATGTCGCCGCGAAAGACCTGCTCAATTTCGGCCCCGAAGGCCCGATCACCGAAGGCGGCGTGCGGATGAACGTCAACGTCGGCATCCAGTACATCGGCTCCTGGCTCGGCGGCAACGGCTGCGTGCCGATCTTCAACCTGATGGAAGACGCCGCCACCGCCGAAATCTCGCGCTCGCAAATCTGGCAATGGATCCGCTCGCCCAAGGGCAAGCTCGACGACGGCCGCAAGATCACCAAGGAAATGATCTCGGCGATGGTTCCCGAAGAACTGCCGAAGATCAAAGAGTACCTGGGCGAAGCCGGCTGGAACGCCGGCAAGTACGAAGATGCAGCGAAGATGTTCGAAAAGCTTTGCCTGGACGACAACTTCGTCGAGTTCCTCACCCTGCCGGCCTACGAGAGTATCGACTGAGCATGTAGCGCCGCGTTCGTGCGCGCTACTTGCGGCACGCACGAACGCCGCCGGGCAGCCAGCATGCTGCCCGGCTTTTGCCAGATTCACCCATTAGGCTTCGACGCAAGCGTGCGCCGTTCCGGTCGACGGCGCGCCTCGATACCAATCAGGGGTGGACGTGAAACAACATCTGCGGCGTCGCTGGCGACGCTATCTCGTGCTGCTGCTCGCCCTGTTCGGCGCAGTATCATGGATTGACGAGCAGGCGCGGCAGGAGATCGCCGCAGCATCGGCGGGGCGGCTATACGCAGATGCCGCCGACACGCCGCCACGCACCGTCGGGCTGGTACTGGGCACCTCCAGCATGCTCGCCGGCGGCGGTGACAATCTTTATTTCATCAATCGCATCGACGCAGCCGCATCGCTCTACAAGGCAGGCAAGCTGCGCTACCTGCTGGTCAGCGGCGACAACCGCCGCCGCAGCTACGACGAGCCGGCGCAGATGCGCCGCGCGCTGCTCGAACGCGGCGTGCCGGCAACGGCCATCTATTGCGACTATGCCGGCATCACCACGCTGGACTCGGTGCTGCGGGCGGGCGAGGTATTCGGCATGCGCGACGACCTGATCATCATCTCGCAGGGCTTTCACAACCAGCGCGCGCTATACCTGGCGGCGCATCACGGCATCGACGCGATTGCACTCAATGCGCGCGAGGTGACAAGCTACAACGGCACCCGCACCCTCACCCGCGAACGCGCGGCGCGCCTGCGGGCGTGGTGGGACATCCATGTGACCGATCGCGGTCCGCGCCATCTCGGACCGGCGATCCCGATCGGCACGGCCCCCTCAAGCTGCAACGACTGAGGACGCGGCCCGCGTAGCCTTACTTCTTCAGTACTTCCGGATTGGCGATATTGGTCGGCTTGCCGTCAATGAACGCAACCACGTTGTCCAGTGCCGTGCCGAAGTACAGCTCGTAGTTGCTCTGCTCCACATAACCCAGGTGCGGCGTGCACACCGCATTGGGTAGCTTGAGCAGCGGGTGGTCGGCCTTGATGATCGGCTCGCTCTCGTAGACGTCGACCGCGCCGAAGCCGGGGCGGCCTTTAGCCAAAGCAGTTTCCAGCGCGCCGTGTTCGACCAGCTCGGCGCGCGAGCTATTGACGAAGAGGGCATCGGGCTTCATCAGCGCCAGGTCGGCGGCCTTGACTATGCCGCGCGTCTCGGGGTTCAGGCGCACGTGCATGGACACCACGTCGCTCTCGGCGAAAAAAGCCTCGCGCGAAGGCGCGGCCTCGTAACCGTCGGCCTTGGCGGCGGCGACCGAGCCTTCGCGGCCCCACACCCAGACGTTCATGCCGAAAGCCTTGCCGTAGCCGGCAACGACCTTGCCGATCTTGCCGTAGGCCCAGACGCCGAGCTTGCGGCCCTTGAGCTGCCGGCCCACGGTCTGCTGCCAGCCGCCGGCCTTCAGGTTCGCCACTTCCTGCGGGATGGAGCGCATCGAGGCCAGCACCAGCGCCCAGGTGAGCTCGGCGGTGGAATACGGCGAGCCCGAGCCTTCGGCCACGGCGACACCGTGCGCGGTGCAGTCGGCCACCTTGAGGTTGGAGGAGACCTTGCCGGTCTGGCTGATGAGCTTCAGCTTGGGCAGCTTGTCGAGCAGCGCGGCGGAAATCGCGCTGCGCTCGCGGATCAGCACGAGCACGTCGGCGTCCTTGAAGCGCTCGGCCTGGGCGGCGACATCTTTCACCGTGTCGTTGTAGATCGTGACCTGGTGGCCCTTGAGCTTGTCGAAAGCCTTGAGGTGGCGAACCGCGTCCTGGTAGTCGTCGGGAATTACGATGTGCATAAATGCTCCGTTGGTCTTGTTAGCCGCGCACGGCCCGTTACAATCTCAGGCGCGCATTTTAACGATGTTCCACCCACGGCTGCCTTATGGATCACTATTAAGTGCGCATCACCATTAATGCGCGCAGGACACTTTTCGTTTTCAGATATCCAGCCAGCGACCCTCTTACAGATCCCATCCATGAAAATCGACGTCAAGATCCTCGATCCGCGCCTGAACGACAGCCTGCCCACTTACGCCACCACCGGCAGCGCCGGCCTCGACCTGCGCGCCTGCCTGGACGCCCCGCTCACCCTGGAGCCGGGGCAGACGCAAATGATCAACACCGGCATGGCAATCCACATCGCCGACCCCGGCTATGCCGCGATGGTGCTGCCGCGCTCCGGCCTCGGCTCGAAAAACGGCATCGTCCTGGGCAACCTGGTCGGCCTGATCGACTCCGACTACCAGGGCCCGTTGATGTGCGCCATGTGGAACCGCGGCCAGGCCGCCTTCACCCTGAACCCGATGGACCGCATCGCCCAACTGGTGATCGTGCCGGTGATGCAGGTGCAGTTCAACGTGGTCTCCGACTTCACCGCCAGCGAGCGCGGCGCCGGCGGCTTCGGCAGCACCGGGCACGCTTGAAGACGATTTACACCATCGGCCACAGCACCCGGCCGGTGGAGGAATTCATCGGCCTGCTGGAGGCGGCCGGTGTGCGCGTGCTGGCCGACGTGCGGGCCTACCCGGCTTCGCGGCGCCATCCACAGTTCGGCCGTGCCGCCCTGGCCGAAAGCCTGGGGGCGCGCGGCATCGACTATCTCTGGCTGGGCGCGGCCCTGGGCGGGCACCGCGACCCGCTTGTCGATACGGTCAATACCGCGCTGGCGCCGATGTGGCGCGGCTATGCCGACCATACCCAGGCCCAGGTTTACCGCGATGGGCTCGCGCAACTGGAAGAGCGAGCACTGACTCAGGCGCTGGCCTATATGTGCGCCGAGCGCGATCCGGGCGACTGCCACCGCAATTTGATCTCGGATAGCTTGGTTAGTCGCGGCTGGAAAGTCACGCACCTGATTGGTGCAGAAGAAAAGCGGGAGCATCGGCTGCATCCGGCGGCGCGTGTCAGCGAGAGCGGCTTGATCTACCCGAGCCTGAACCAGCAGCAACTGGGCTTGGGCTTCTAGCCCGGAGCGACGGTTGCAAACCGGCGCGCGGTCGCGCGCCGGATACCGATCAACCCTTGTCGTCGCCCTCGATCTTCAGATCGGCGATCTTGCGGGTGATGGTGTTGCGCCCCATGCCCAGCAATTGCGCGGCCTCGATGCGCCGCCCGCCGGTGTGCTTGAGCGCGTTCTTGATCAGCGCGGTCTCGAACTGGCGGGTCAGGTCGTCGCCGATGCCGGACTCGCCGGTGGCCAGGCGCCGGGTCACTTCCTGTTCCAGCGACTTCACCCAGTCGGCGTCGAGCATGCCGCCGCCGGCGCTGCCGCTGCCGTCGCCGCTCTTGGCCGCGCGCAGGTCGGAAGGCAGATCGGCCACTTCGATGGTTTGCGCCGGCGCCATCACGGTGAGCCAGTGACAGGTGTTTTCGAGTTGGCGCACGTTGCCCGGCCAGTCCAGCGCCGCCAGGTATTTGAGCGCGGCTTCGGAAATGCGCTTGGGCTCGACCCCGAGCTCACGTGCGCTGGTCGTCATGAAGTGCTTGGCCAGCAGGGGAATGTCTTCGCGCCGCTCGCGCATCGGCGGCAGGCGCAGGCGAATCACGTTGAGGCGGTGGAACAGATCCTCGCGGAACAGGCCGTCGCGCACCCGCTTTTCCAGGTCCTGGTGGGTGGCGGCGATGACGCGCACGTTCGCCTTCACCGGCTGGTGGCCGCCGACTCTGTAAAACTGCCCGTCGGACAGCACGCGCAGCAGGCGCGTTTGCAGTTCCGCCGGCATGTCGCCGATTTCGTCGAGGAACAAGGTGCCCGATTCAGCCTGCTCGAAGCGGCCGCGGCGCATGGTCTGCGCGCCGGTGAAGGCGCCGCGCTCGTGCCCGAACAACTCGCTTTCCAGCAGGTCCTTGGGGATGGCGGCGGTGTTGATCGCAACGAAGGGCCCGTTGGCACGCGGTGAATGCTTGTGCAGCGCGCGCGCCACGAGCTCCTTGCCGGAGCCGGACTCGCCCGTGATCATCACCGTCACGTTGCTTTGCGAGAGGCGGCCGATCGCGCGGAACACGTCCTGCATCGCGGGCGCCTGCCCGAGCATCTCGGGCGCGGCGGCCATGCGCTCTTCCGCGACTTCCTCGCGCTGGCTTTCTTCGACGGCGCGGCGAATGAGTTCGATCGCCTTGGGCAGATCGAAGGGCTTGGGCAGGTACTCGAAGGCGCCGCCCTGGAAGGCGGAGACGGCGCTGTCCAGGTCCGAGAAGGCCGTCATGATGATGACGGGCAGCCCCGGGTGCCTTTCCTTCACCTTCGTGAGCAGGTCCAGGCCCGAGCCGCCGGGCATGCGGATGTCGCTGACGAGGATCTGCGGGCCGTTGTCGTCATCGCCCGACTCCAGGGCCTGCAGCACTTCGCGCGGGTTGGTAAAACTGCGGGTGGGAAGGTCTTCGCGCAAGAGCGCCTTCTCCAACACGAAGCGGATGGATTGGTCATCGTCAACGATCCAGATCGGCTTCATTATTTTTGGTCACCTCAGGTCGGCACGCGTTCAGGGCAGCGGAATCAATATCTTGAAATCCGTTCTCTCGGGCACGCTGTCGCACTCGATCAGCCCATGATGCTGCTGAACGAAGGTTTGCGCCAGCGTCAGCCCCAGGCCGGAACCACCTTCCCTGCCCGACACCAGCGGGAAGAAGATGCGATCCCTGATCGAGTCCGGTACACCGGGCCCGTTGTCGATGACATGCAATTCCAGTGCCAGTCGGTACCGCTGCTTTCCAAATGTGACCTGGCGCGCAATGCGCGTGCGAAACACCAGTTCCGCGTCGCCGGCCGCGATGCGATCGGCCAGTGCCTGGCAGGCGTTGTGCGCGATGTTGAGCACGGCCTGGATCAGCTGCTCGCGGTCGCCGCGGAACTCGGGGATGGAAGTGTCGTACTCCCGCACGACCTTCAGGCCACGCGGGAATTCGGCGAGGATCAGCGAGCGGACCCGCTCGCAGACCTCGTGGATGTTCACGTCGCCGACGACGTGCGGCCTGCGGTGCGGCGCCAGCAGCCGGTCCACCAAGGTCTGCAGGCGGTCCGCCTCGTGGATGATGACCTGGGTGTATTCCTTCAGGTCTTTCGAAATTTCCATCTCCAGCAACTGCGCCGCGCCGCGGATGCCGCCCAGCGGGTTCTTGATCTCGTGCGCCAGGTTGCGGATCAACTCCTTGTTGGCCTGGGCCTGGTCGATCAGGCGCTCCTCGCGGTCTTGCCGGGCCTGGGCCTCCAGCGGCAGCAGCTCGACCACGAACTCCGAAGGCTGGTCGGTCTGGGCCACGACGACGTGGACCGGCAAGGGCTCGCCCGAACTCGTGCGCAACAGCCACGCGTCGTAGCGCAGGGCCGCGAACTCATTGGTGCGGGCGCCTTCCAGCGCGTTCTGCAGGTTCTGCGGCTCGGTGAAGCAATGCGGAAAGTTGGAGCCTTCGATCGTCCGCCGGGAGATGCCCAGGGCGTCTTCCAGGGCGGAGTTGGCGAAGAGGACGGACCCGTCGCCGGCGACGACGGCCACCAGGGTGGCGAGCAGGTCCAGCGACTGGAAGCGGGACGGCGGGGAAGCGGGAGGGGTCAAGCCCTCATTTTGACGCAGCGCGGGCGAGCTCTCTCTTGATGCCGGCGATGTCGTTCTCCGTGCGGGCAATGTTGGCCTTCAGTTCGGCGACACGCTCCACCCACTTCTGGTGGTTGCGGTGCTCGGGGCCGAGCTTCTCGGGCTCGCCGTTGTTGTATTCCTTGACGAGCTCGGCCTGGCGCGTTTCGGCCTTCTTCAATTCGGATTCGAGGATGGTGCGTGCGTCGGAGTCGCGCGCGCGCTGGTCGTCGGGGCTCACGCTCTGGCCGGCTTGCGGCGCAGTGGCGACCTTGACCGTGTTGCTGCTGTTCACGCGCGTGCCTTGCACGACGGTGATGTTGCCGCCGTCCATGGTCTTGCAATTCTTGGAGCGTGCTTCGGCGGCGTCGGTGGTGTACAGGTTGCCGGCGCAGCGGTAGACGACGGTCTGCGCATGGCTGCTCGCGGCCAGCACGGCAGCGAACAAGGGGATCAGGAAAGCGAATCTCATGCTCATGCTCCTCGCATCGAAAGCAGGACGGCCCGCCAGTATCACGCAACTCATCAAAAAAGCCAAACAAGCCCTTGATTCCTAAGGAAAAAGGACCGCCGAAGCGGTCCTTTTCCACAACAAGCTGGATGGAATTACAGCGAGTAGTACATGTCGAACTCGATCGGGTGCGTCGTCATGCGGAAGCGGGTCACTTCCTGCATCTTGAGCTCGATGTACGCGTCGATCATGGTGTCGGTGAACACCCCGCGCTTGGTCAGGAAGCTGCGGCCGTTGTCCAGGTAGTCCAG
>JAQGMJ010000052.1 GCA_028292405.1 Betaproteobacteria bacterium | reverse complement strand
CAGCGCAAGGCCTATGAGGAGAACAAGGAAATCGACTTTTCCTTTGAGGTTCCCGGTCTCGCGCGTTTTCGTGTCAATGCCTTTGTGCATAACCGCGGCGCAGGTGCGGTTATGCGTACCATTCCTTCCAAAATTCTGTCGCTGGAAGACTTGAAAGCGCCCAAAATTTTCGAGTCTATCTCCGATTTTCCGCGCGGCATGGTGCTGGTCACGGGACCCACCGGGTCAGGCAAGACGGTGTCGCTCTACACCTGCCTGAACCTGCTGAACCAGCCCGACATCAACATCTCCACCGCCGAAGACCCGTGCGAAATCAACCTCCCCGGGATCAACCAGGTCAACGTCAACGACCGCGCCGGCCTGACCTTTTCCGCGGCGCTCAAGTCCTTCCTGAGGCAGGACCCGGACATCATCATGGTCGGCGAAATCCGCGACCTGGAAACCGCCGACATCTCGATCAAGGCCGCGCAGACCGGCCACATGGTTTTCTCCACCCTGCACACCAACGACGCGCCGACCACGCTGACGCGGATGATGAACATGGGGGTGGCGGCGTTCAACATCGCCTCCTCCGTGATCCTGATCACCGCGCAGCGCCTGGCGCGCCGCCTGTGCACCTGCAAGGAGCCGCACGACATTCCGGAAGACGCCCTGCTGGAGGCCGGTTTCAAGCCCAACGACCTCGACGGCACCTGGAAGCCGATGAAGCCGGTCGGCTGCGAACGCTGCAAGGGCAGCGGCTACAAGGGACGGGTCGGCATCTACCAGGTGATGCCGATTTCAGAGGAAATTCAGCGTATCATATTGAGCCACGGCACGGCGCTTGACATTGCCGACCAGGCAGGGCGCGAGGGGATTCGCTCCTTGCGCGAATCGGGCCTGGTGAAGGTCAGGCAGGGCATGACTTCGCTGGAAGAAGTGCTGGGCTGCACCAACGAGTAAGCAGCAAACGCGCCGGCCGAGAGGGGCGGCGCGCCGAAGAGAGGGCTCGCGATATCCGGCCCGCCGCGATGTGGCCGGCACGGGTAACAGCGATCTAAAAAGTTTCAGGGAGGAACACGATGGCTACCGCAGCAATCAAAGGGACCAAGGAATTCACCTTCGCCTGGGAAGGCAAGGACAAGAGCGGCAAGACCGTGCGGGGCGAAGTACGGGCCACCGGCGACGCCGTGGTCAAGTCCACGCTGCGCCGGCAGGGCATCATGATCACCAAGGTCAAGAAGCAGACCTTCAAGAGGGGCGGCCGCGTCAGCGACAAGGACATCACCCTGTTCACCCGGCAAATGGCCGTGATGATGAAATCGGGCGTGCCGCTGCTGCAGTCCTTCGACATCGTCGGCAAGGGCCACAGCAACCCCGCCGTGGCGCGCCTGCTGTTCGAGCTGAAGACCGAAGTCGAGACCGGCTCTTCCCTGACCCAGGCCTTCCGCAAATACCCGCTGTATTTCGACGCCCTGTTCTGCAACCTGGTGGCGGCGGGCGAACAGGCCGGTATTCTGGAAACCCTGCTCGACCGTTTGGCGACGTACAAGGAAAAGATTCTCGCCATCAAGAGCAAGATCAAGGCCGCATTGTTCTATCCGGTCGCGATTATCGTGGTGGCCTTCGTCATCACCGCCGTCATCATGATCTTCGTGATCCCGGCCTTCAAGCAGGTGTTCACCAGCTTTGGTGCGGATCTGCCGGCGCCCACGCTGGTGATCATGGCGGTCTCCGACTTTTTCGTCAGCTACTGGTGGATCATGTTCCCGCTGATCATCGGCGCGGTCTACTTCTTCTTCGAATCCTGGAAGCGCTCGAAAAAGATGCAGCTGGTGATGGACAAGCTGATGCTGAAGGCGCCGATCTTCGGCGAACTGGTGAAAAAAGCCACCGTCGCGCGCTGGACGCGCACGCTCTCGACGATGTTCGCCGCAGGCGTGCCGCTGGTCGAAGCGCTGGACTCGGTCGGCGGCGCCTCCGGCAACCAGGTCTATGGCATTGCCACCAAGCAGATCCAGAGCGAAGTCTCCACCGGTACCAGCCTGACGGTGTCGATGCAGAATGCCAACGTGTTCCCTCCGATGGTGATCCAGATGGTGTCGATCGGCGAGGAGTCCGGCGCCCTCGATTCGATGCTCTCCAAGGTGGCCGACTTCTACGAAGCCGAGGTGGACGACGCGGTGGAAGCGCTCGCCTCCCTGATGGAGCCGCTGATCATGGTGGTGCTGGGCGTGCTCATCGGCGGCATGGTAATCGCCATGTACCTGCCCATTTTCAAACTCGGTTCGGTGGTTTAACGCCGCCCGCCGCCGCCGCAGACAGGCGGCGGACCAAACAGGAAAGCGGCGCATTCGTGCGCCGCTTGTTTTTTTATGTTCGAAGTCTTCGTCGTCTATCCCTGGCTGTTCATCGGCCTCACCGTGGCCGTGGGCCTGTGCGTCGGCAGCTTTAGCAACGTGGTGATCCACCGCCTGCCGGCGGCCTGGGACCGCGAACTGACCGCCGGCGTGGTCGAATGGGCCGACCTTGCCGCCACCCAGCCGGACCAGGCGCTGGCCCGCGTACCCGCCGCCGAGCGGCCCGGTCTGCAGCCGCGCCTGCGCGACATGGCCGAGACCATGCGCGCAATCCTGAAAATGATGCCGCAGGAAACCGTCGTCAAGCCGCGTTCGCGCTGCCCGAATTGCGGCCACGGCATCACCGCCGCCGAAAACATTCCGGTGTTCAGCTATCTCGCGCTGCGCGGCCGCTGCTCGGGCTGCAAGACGCCGATCAGCCTGCGTTACCCGATGGTCGAGGCGTTTTGCGGCCTGATAGCCGGCGCCATCGCCTGGAAGTTCGGCGTCAGCCTGCAATACGTCGGTGCCCTGCTGCTGTTTTTCTGGCTCGTGCCGCTGGCACTGATCGACGCCGACACCACCTACCTGGCCAACTCCAGCACCCTGCCGCTGTTGTGGACCGGCCTGGCCTTCAACCTGTTCGGCGTGTTCGCCTCCTTGCCCGACGCGGTGCTGGGTGCGATCGTCGGCTACCTGTTCCTCGCCATCCCGGCCTGGACCTATGAAGCCCTCAAACGCACGGGCGAGAACGCCATGGGGCGCGGCGACTTCGTGCTGATGGCGGTGCTGGGCGCCTGGTTCGGCTGGCCGGCGATCCTGCCCATCGTCCTCCTGTCCTCCTGTGTCGGCGTCGCCGTGTCGCTGCCGTTGATGATGGGCGGCAAGCGCGACCTGCTGTCGAAAATCCCCTTCGGCCCTTATATCGCCGGCGCCGGCGTGGTCTACCTGTTTGCCGGTGGTGCGCTCAAGGCCTGGCTCGGCCTGCTGTTGTGAGAGTGGCGTGAACCCCTATACGGTCGGCCTCACCGGCGGTATCGGCAGCGGCAAATCCGCGGCAGGCGCGGAGTTTGAAAAGCTCGGTGTCGCCGTGATCGACAGCGATGCCATTGCCCATGCGCTTACCGCTCCCGGCGGCGCGGCGATCGAGCCGGTCCGCGCCGCCTTTGGCGCCGCCTTCATCGGCGCGAACGGGGCGATGGACCGCGGGCGCATGCGCGAGCAC
Source organism: Betaproteobacteria bacterium (assembly GCA_028292405.1). Lineage (GTDB taxonomy): Bacteria > Pseudomonadota > Gammaproteobacteria > Burkholderiales > JAEUOS01 > JAQGMJ01. Next base: position 50,618 of record JAQGMJ010000052.1, on the reverse strand, counting down.
GTGTTCAACGCGCCGGCCGAGCGCGCCCGGCTCGAAGCCATCCTGCACCCGCTCATCCGCACCGAGACCGCGGCGCAGGCGCGCGCCGCCACCTCGGCCTACGTGGTGCTGATGATTCCGCTGCTGGTGGAGGCGGCGCGGCGCGATCCCGACTGGCGTACGCGCTTTGACCGCATCGCGGTGGTCGACTGCAGCGAAGCCACCCAGGTGCGGCGGGTGATGGCGCGCAACGGCTACACCGAAGAGGCGGTACAGCGCATCCTGTCGGCCCAGGCCAGCCGGGCCGACAGGCTGGCCGCGGCCGACGATGTCATCGACAATGAAGGCGCCGTCGCGGCGCTGGCCCCGCAGGTGGCGCGCCTGCACCGCAGCTACCTCCATCTGGCTGCGGCCTGAGCCCGAACGCGTGCCGGCAATGTCCCGCCGGCCGTCGCCCTCGGCCTCGATCGGGGGCGGACCATGTTTCAGGCACCGGGGCTTGACCGCGCGGCCAGAATCAAGTTGTCATTTCCCTGTGCTTGCCGCACAATCCCGCAGTCTATAGGCTCGCGGCCCCCTGGTGATCACCTACGAATATCCTCTCAGTGAACGCATCCGCACGCTTTTGCGGCTGGAGGATTTGTTCGACAAGACCGCTTTTTTCCTCGCACGCGACGATCCGCTCGACCATCACGCCGCGTTGCTGTCGATCTTCGATGTGATCGACGTTGCCGGCCGCGCCGACCTGAAGTCCGACCTGATGCAGGAACTGGAGCGCCAGCGTCAGGTGCTGGTGGGCCTGCGCAATTCCACCGAAGTGGCGCAGAATACCCTCGAAAGCGTGCTCAAGGAAATCGAGCATACCCACGCCGCGCTGTCCTCCAATCTGGTCAAGACCGGCCAGCATGTGCGCGAGAACGAGTGGCTGATGAGCGTGAAAAGCCGCACCAACATTCCCGGCGGCGCCTGCGAGTTCGACCTGCCTTCGTATCACTTCTGGCTGCATCGGCCGGCGCAAGCGCGGCTGGCCGACCTGAATGCCTGGCTGGGGCCGCTGACGCCCTTGCGCGACGGCCTGGTGATCGTGCTGCGCCTGCTGCGCGAAAGCGGGCGGCCGGCGTCTTTCACCGCCATGCAGGGCCAGTTCCAGCAGATGCTTTCCGGCAAGGTGGCGCAGTTGATTCGCGTGCGTGTCGCCGACGACCAGCCCTTCATCCCCGAAATCAGCGCGAATAAATATGCGCTGATGATCCGCTTCACCGCGCCCGGCGCGGGCGGCTGGTCGGCCACCAACCGGCCGCGCCAGGCCGAGGCCAACGTGCCTTTCGAGCTGACCTACTGCAACCTGTAGGCCGGGCCGGCACGTCGCCGGCGGCACGAAATTCCGCGCCGCAGCGCGTTTTGCCCGCACCGGGCCGCATTTTCCCGCGTTTTTTCGCATGTTCCTCTTGTCAGCAGGCCCCCTCCCGGGTGTACATTCCCGGCAACGGTGCCGGCCAAGTTGTTGCGGGCCGGCCGTCCCGGTTGAAACCGCCCCAGTACGCACCATCTGATTCACATGCCCAAAACCGTTGCCTGCCCTACCTGCGCCGCCGACGTAGAATGGGTGCCGAAGAACAAGTACCGGCCCTTTTGCTCGGAGCGCTGCAAATTGATCGACCTGGGCGCCTGGGCCACGGAAGCCTATCGTGTGCCGGTGAAGGAAGAGCCCGACCCCGGTGAGGGCTCGACCCAGGGCCAGGGCTAGTCCAGCACCGCGTTAGTCCCAGGCGCCGCGCAGCATGGCCACGCCGTGGGCGCCATGTTTCCGGGCGACGCCAGCGTCGGCCAGGGTGAGGCCGCCCAATGCGAATACCGGCAGGGTGGCGGCGCCGGCAATGCGTACGTAGCCCTCCCAGCCCAGCGGCGGCGCATCCGGATGCGTGCGCGTGGGCAGCACCGCCCCCAGCACCGCGAAGTCGCATTCCAGGCGCTCGGCCTGGGCCAGTTCCTCGGCGTTGTGGATGGAGGCGCCGACCAGGGCGCATTCGGGCTTGCGGTTCAACCGCATCAGATCGCGGCTGGGCAGATGCACGCCGTCGGCGCCGACCGCATCGGCCAGCGCGGCGTCGCCGTTGACCAGTACCTGCGCTCCGTGCGCGTGGCAGCGCGCCACCACCTCGACGCAAAAGGCGCGCAAAGCCTCCCGCGGCATGCCCGGCTCGCGTACCTGCACCAGGCGCAGGCCCCGCGCCAGCGCGGCTTCGAGGCGTGCCAGCATGCCCGCGCTGCCAAGCCCGGCGGCGCTGGTGATGCCGTAGACCGTCGGCAGGGCAACGCCGCGCAACAGCGGGCCGTTGGCCGGCAGCATCGGGCCGACGCTCTCCTGGCCTGGGGACTGGAATACGAAACGCTGGTTTTCCAGCCCGCGCGGCTGGCCGCGCCAGGCGGTGACGCGAAAGAAATGCAGTTCGACGCTGGCGTGCTCGTAGACGTGGCGGCGCACCATCCAGGGCACGGCATCGAGGATCTCGATGTCCAGTTCCTCGCGGATTTCGCGCTTGATCGCTTCCAGATGCGTCTCGCCCGGCTCGACCTTGCCGCCGGGAAACTCCCAGTAGCCGGCGTAGGCCTTGCCCTGGGGGCGTTGCGCCAGCAGGTAGTCGCCCCAAGGCGGATCGAAGGGCAGGGGGTGGTCCGCCGGCTGGTAGATCACCGCGGCGACCACCTGGGTCACCGGCATGGGAGCGTTGCTCACGGACGCGCGGGCGGCTTACTTGCGCGCCTTCGCTTTGGCGATAGGCTTGGCAGCGGCGGGCTTGATTGCCCTGGCGGGCGCTTTTTTCGCCGTGCTCTTGCTGGTCGGCACCGCGCTCTTGCCCAGCTTGCCGGCGTAGTCGCGCGCGAACTGCCAGGCAACGCGGCCGGAACGCGAACCGCGCTCGATGGTCCAGGTCAGCGCGGCGGGGCGCGCGGCTTCGATTTCTTTCGCACTGCAGCCGCACACCGCCAGCCAGTGGTCGATGATCGCCATGTACTCGTCCTGGTCGAAGGGGTAGAACGAAAGCCAGACGCCGAAACGTTCGGAGAGCGAGATTTTTTCCTCCGCCGATTCGCCGGGGTGGATTTCCTCGCCCACATGCTTGTACTCGAGGTTCTCGTGCATGTACTCGGGCAGAAGGTGGCGGCGGTTGGACGTTGCGTAGATCAGCATGTTGTCGGTGCTGGCGTTCACCGAGCCGTCGAGGGCCACCTTCAATGACTTGTAACTGGCGTCGCCTTCGTCGAAGGAGAGGTCGTCGCAAAAAATGATGAAGCGCTCGGGGCGCGACTCGATCAGGTCGGTGATCTCGGCCAAATCCACCAGCTCGGACTTGTCGACCTCGATCAGGCGCAGGCCCTTGCTCGCGTACTTGTTCAGCATCGCCTTCACTAGCGAAGACTTGCCGGTGCCGCGCGCGCCGGTCAGCAGCACGTTGTTGGCCGGCAGGCCCTCGACGAACTGGCGGGTGTTCTGCTCCATGATCTTGCGCTGGCGCTCGACGCCCTGCAGGTTCGACAGGCTGATCTGCGACAGGCGCGGAATCGGCTGCAGCCAGCCGCGCCCGTTCACCTTGCGCCAGCGATAAGCCACCGCGGCGTTCCAGTCGATGGCCTGCGGCGCGGGGGGCAGGATGGCTTCGATGCGGTCGAAAAACTGGTGCGCGCGCGCGATCAGGGCCTGGAGGTCTTTGTCGTTCATTTTGTCGCTTTGGATCTTTTGTGGGTGTAAACCAAAAAATCATCCGGCTTCGCCGGTGGTTTTTTGCAAGCAAGTCCGGGCAAAAGTAGGTTTGTACTTTTGCCCGATCAACTCCGGTAGTCGGCGTTGATCGAAACATATTCGTGCGAGAAGTCGCAGGTCCACAAGGTGCGCGCCGCATCGCCGCGGTTGAGCACCACGCGTACGGTGATCTCGCTTTGCTTCATCACGCGCTGGCCGTCCTCTTCCTTGTAGGCCGGATCGCGGCCGCCGTCTTTGGCCACCAGCACGTCGTCGAGGTAGAGGTCGATCTTTGTCTGGTCGAGATCGGCGATACCGGCGTAGCCGACGGCGGCGAGGATGCGCCCGAGATTCGGGTCGGAAGCGAAAAAGGCGGTCTTCACCAGCGGCGAGTGGCCGATGGCGTAACCAACCTTGCGGCATTCCTCGGCATCGCGCCCGCCTTCAACCTTGACGGTAATGAACTTGGTCGCGCCTTCGCCGTCGCGCACGATCGCCTGCGCCAGCTCGATCGCCACTTCGTTCAAGGCGGCTGCGAAGGCCTTGCCTTCCGGCGTGAGCAGGCCGGTGACGGCCGGCGCCTTCGATTGGCCCGTGGCCATGATGATGAAGGAGTCGTTGGTCGAGGTGTCGCCGTCGACCGTGATGGAATTGAAGGAAGCGTCGGCGGCACGCTTGGTCAGCGCGTCCAGCACGTGCTGCGAAACTCGGGCGTCGGTGGCGATGAAGCCCAGCATGGTCGCCATGTTGGGGCGGATCATGCCGGCGCCCTTGCAGATGCCGGAAATCGTCACCGCCTGCCCGCCGATCTGCACCTGGCGCGACACTGCCTTGGGCTGGGTGTCGGTGGTCATGATGGCTTGCGCCGCGTCGAGCCAGGCATCGCCTCTCAGCGCTGCTACCGCCTTGGGCAGACCGGCGAGCAGGCGCTCGATCGGCAACTGCTCCATGATCACGCCGGTGGAAAAAGGTAGCACCTGGTCCGGCGCTATGCCGAGTTGCTGCGCCAGCGCGGCGCAGGTGGCGCGCGCGTTGGCCATGCCGGTCTCGCCGGTGCCGGCGTTGGCGTTGCCGGTGTTGATCACCAGGGCGCGAATCTCGGTCTTGGCCAGCAGATTCTCGCGACAGACAGTGACAGGAGCGGCGCAAAAGCGGTTTTGCGTGAACACGCCCGACACCGTGCTGCCGGCGGCCACGCGCATCACCAGCAAGTCTTTGCGGTTGGCCTTGCGGATGCCGGCTTCGGCAATGCCGAGTTCCAGGCCGGCCACGGCAGACAGTTCGGCAGCGACGGGAAGCTTGAGGTTGACGGGCATGGGAGTGGACGTGAGGTTGAGAGTGCCTGCAAATGCGGAGCGGAAAAAGCAGACGTGGCGCCTGCGGCGCCACGTCGTTTGCTACTGCCGGCCCTGCATGTTAATCAGGCCAGCGTGCCGTGGCAATGCTTGTATTTCTTGCCCGAGCCGCAAGGGCAAAGTTCGTTGCGCCCGACCTTTTTGCCGAACTGCTTGAACGGCTTCATGGTCGGCGAGTCGTCGTCTTCTTCGGGCGCGGCTTCGCCGGCGCTGGCCAGGGCGTGCTGCAGGCGCATGCGTGCTTCCAGCGCTTCGGCTTCGCGGCGCGCCTGCTCGTTCACGGCGTCGAATTCCTCCTGGGTTTGCAGGCGAGTGGTCAGTAGTTTTTTGGTGACGTCCGACTTCACCGTCTCCAGGAACTGGGTGAACAGCTCGAAGGACTCGCGCTTGTATTCCTGCTTCGGGTTCTTTTGCGCGTAGCCCCGCAGGTGGATGCCCTGCCGCAGGTGGTCGAGTGCGGCCAGATGGTCGCGCCAGTGCTGGTCGATCGCCTGCAGCATTACGCCGCGCTCGAAGCCGCTCCAGTTTTCGCGGCCGGCGGCTTCGACCTTGGCCGTGTAGGTTTGGTCGGCGGTTGCCAGCACGCGCTCGCGGATGCCTTCGGGTCCGAGGTCGGGCTCGGCCTTGATCCACTCGTGCACCGGCGCGTCGATGTTCCATTCCTGCTTCAGAGCAGCAACCAGGCTGTCGATTTCCCACTGCTCCTCGACCGACTCCGCCGGCACGTAGATGTCGACGGCGCTGGAGAGCACGTCGCGGCGCAGGTTGTCGACAGTGTCGGTGATGTCCTCGGCGTCGAGCAATTCGTTGCGCTGGGCGTAGACCACCTTGCGCTGGTCGTTGGCGACGTCGTCGTATTCGAGAAGCTGCTTGCGCATGTCGAAGTTGCGCGCTTCCACCTTGCGCTGCGCCGACTCGATCGAGCGGGTGACGATGCCGGCTTCGATGGCTTCGCCGTCGGGCATCTTCAGCTTGTCCATGATCATGCGCACGCGGTCGCCGGCGAAAATCCGCAGCAGGGGGTCTTCCAGCGAGAGGTAGAAGCGCGAGGAGCCGGGGTCGCCCTGGCGGCCGGCGCGGCCGCGCAACTGGTTGTCGACCCGGCGCGACTCGTGGCGCTCGGTGCCGATGATGTGCAGGCCGCCGGCGGCGATCACCTGGGCGTGCAACTGGTCCCATTCAGATTTGAGTTTGCCGACGCGCAGGTCCTTCTCGGTCTGCGTCAGGTTCTCCGCCGCCTCGATGATGCTGATCGACTTCTCGATGCCGCCGCCGAGTACGATGTCGGTGCCGCGGCCGGCCATGTTGGTGGCGATGGTGATCATCTTCGGCCGGCCCGCCTGGGCGATGATTTCCGCCTCCTTGGCGTGCTGCTTGGCGTTGAGCACCTGGTGCGGAAGCTTTTCCTTTTCCAGCATGCCGGCGAGCAGCTCGGAATTCTCGATCGAGGTGGTACCCACCAGCACCGGCTGGCCGCGGTTGTAGCAGTCCTTGATGCCATTGATGATGGCGGTGTATTTTTCACGCTCGGTACGGTAGACCTGGTCCAGCCTGTCTTCGCGCACCATGTCGCGGTGGGTCGGGATGATCACGGTTTCCAGGCGGTAAATTTCCTGGAACTCGTAGGCTTCGGTGTCGGCCGTGCCGGTCATGCCGGACAGCTTGGCGTACATGCGGAAGTAGTTCTGGAAGGTGATGGAGGCGAGCGTCTGGTTCTCCGCCTGGATGGTCACGTTTTCCTTCGCTTCCACCGCCTGGTGCAGGCCATCGGACCAGCGGCGCCCGGTCATCAGGCGGCCGGTGAATTCGTCGACGATGATCACCTCGCCGTCCTGCACCACGTAATGCTGGTCGCGGTGGAACAGGTAGTGGGCGCGCAGCGCGGCGTAGAGGTGGTGCATCAGGCCGATGTTCTGCGCGGCGTACAGGCTGTCGCCTTCGGCGAGAATGCTCAGGCGCGCCAGCACTTCCTCGGCATGGCCGAAACCTTCTTCGGAAAGATGGACCTGATGGCCCTTTTCATCGACCCAGAAGTCGCCGGGCGGGTCCGGCTGGTCGGTCTTGGGCTCGCTCTCCATGCGCGTGAGCAGCGGCGCCACCTCGTTCATCTTGTAATAGAGGTCGGTGTGGTCGTCGGCCTGGCCGGAGATGATCAGCGGGGTGCGCGCCTCGTCGATCAGGATCGAGTCGACTTCGTCGACGATGGCGTAGTTCAGCGGCTTCTGGCGCCGGCCGCCGCGCTCGTGCTCGAGGTTGTCGCGCAGGTAGTCGAAGCCGAATTCGTTGTTGGTGCCGTAGGTGATGTCGCAGGCGTAGGCTTCCTGCTTTTCTTCCGCGTTGGTCTCTGGCAGGTTCAGGCCGGTGGTGAGGCCGAGGAAACTGTACAGCCGGCCCATCCACTCGGAGTCGCGCCGCGCCAGGTAGTCGTTCACCGTCACCACGTGCACGCCGCGGCCGGACAGGGCGTTGAGGTAGACCGGCAGCGTCGCCATCAGCGTCTTGCCTTCGCCGGTGCGCATTTCCGCGATCTTGCCCTGGTGCAGGGCGATGCCGGCGGCGATCTGGACGTCGAAATGGCGCATGCCGAGTGCGCGCAGGCTGCCCTCGCGCGCCACCGCGAAGGCCTCGGGCAGCAGATCGTCGAGGGTTTCGCCCTTGGTCAGGCGCTCCTTGAACTCGGCGGTCTTCGCCTTCAGCTCGTCGTCGGAGAGCTTTTTCAGACCTGCTTCAAGAGAATTGATCTCTTCGACCATCTTGAAGTAAATCTTGAGCAGCCGGTCGTTGCGGCTGCCGAATATCTTTTTGAGTATGCCCTGGACCATGGATGGGGCTCTGGAAAGTCTGAAGAGCTCAGTAGGTGGAGGTTATGGGAGGCGAATCAAACCCCATAGACCTGAAACTTCGGAAAAAGTGGCGTTTTGGCGATAAAGATCACGCGAAAAACCGCTACGCGAGCTTGGCCGCAGGTTCATCGTCAGCGGCCGGGTGATCCTCAAACATGCGGCGCGTCGGCAGTCCGTAAAGAGGGCGGATTTTAGCACGCGACATGGTGGCGACTATGACGGTGCGCCGGACGGCAGGGCGCCGGGACCGGACGGTCGGCTGCAGGGCAGGCCGCGCCATGGCGGGCCGGCGGCCGCTAGGCCGGATTAGCGCCTGCTTAAGGAATGACGCGCGCGTCCGTCTTCAGGGACGCACTGGCCATACCGGGCGCCTTCTCCGGCAGGGCGGTGATGGCTGCCCTGGCCGCGGCTGCGCCCGGGCCGACGTTTTGCGCCAGCATGCCGGGCGGCGCCGGCAGGTCTTCGGCCGATTGCAGGAAGCGCACCGGGTTTTGCGCCACACCCTGGAAGCGCACCTCGAAATGCAGATGGGCGCCGGTGGCGCGGCCGGTTGAGCCGACTTCGGCGATCTTCTGGCCGCGCTTGACGATGTCGCCGGCCTTGACGAATATCGCCGAAGAGTGGGCGTAGCGGGTGACGATGTCGTTGCCGTGGTCGATCTCGATCATGTTGCCGAAATCGTGGTGCCACTCGGCGGCAATGACGACCCCATAAGCAGCGGCGACGATCGGCGTGCCGGCCTGGGCGATGAAGTCGATGCCTTCATGCATTGCCGACTGCCCGGTGAAGGGGTCGAGGCGGCGGCCGAAGCCGGAGGAGTTGTAGGTCGCGTTCACCGGCAGCACCGTCGGCAGGCGCTTGGAGGCCAGCTTGGCGTTGAACAGCTCGGACTCCATGATGCTGAAGAAATCGTTGCGGCTGTCCACGCCATGGGCCACCTGGTCCAGTTCGCGCGAAAAGTCGGTCATCGACAGGTTGGTGCCCTGGGTCGGCTCGGCGCCGCCGCGGCCCGGCTTCTTGTCCATGTTGAATTCGGTGGGCTTGATCCCGGCCATGCCGGAGACCCGGTCGCCCAGGGCGTCCAGGCGCATCAACTGTGCCTGCATCTCGCCCAGCTTGACCGCCATCGCGTTCAGGTTCTGGCGCAGGTACTCGTCGCTCTTCTTGGTGTCGTCGGCGCGTGCGGCGGCGACTAGCTGCTGCAGCACCGGCAGCTTCAGGTCGGCGGCGTAGCGAAAGCTGACGTAATAGAGCAGGGCGGCGCCCGCAACCATGGCAGCCATGGCCAGCGTGGTGAAAATCGCCAGGTGGCGTGCCGTAATCGTCACCGATCGCGGAGTTGCCAGCCGGTGCGCAAACACAATAACATGCATGAAACCCCCTCCGAACCCGGCCCCCCTCAGGGCCGTTCCCAACCGACCGCATGAAACACGATCCGAACGCCAATCTTGCCGGCGCCTTTGTGCCCCGCCATAGCTCGCTGCGGCCTTTGGCCGAGCGTGCCGCGGAGCTGATCGAACTGCGGCGCCTTTACCGGGACAACCTGCCATCGGGTCTTGCGGAAGCCAGCCAAGTGGCTAATTTCCGCGACGGGGTGGTGATCGTCATGGCCGACAACAGCGCCGCCGCCGCCAAACTAAAGCAGTTGACTTCGCGCCTGACAGCCGCTTTCCAGGAAAAGGGCTGGCAGATTAACGCAATCAAAGTGCAAGTACAAGCACGCGCTTGAGGGTTTTAACCTTCTTTAAAACCCCGGGCTTGCCACGCAACGGCCGTGCCACAGAGGAGTGCGCAGGCTGACGGAAGGCGCTTGATAGTGTATGCTTACTATCGACAAGCTGATTGTCAGCTCTAGAGCATCGCCAGACGTTCGAGAATCAGCACGCCGAAAAATACCAGTGCCGCAGCGGCCGTGGCGGTGAAAATGCGCTTGGCCAGCACCCAGTACATGCGGTTGCGGGTGACCAAATATAGTGCAATTGAGACGCAGGTTGCCAGTCCCGCCAGCAGGATCAGCCAACGCCCGATCAGCATGGCCCGGCCTCCAGGCTGCTTATTTCCAGGGCGCCTACCAGGCCGCCGCCACGCCGCCGACCGTAACCGCAGGGCGGGCGAAGGCCGGAGCGGCCTCGGCACTGTCGAAGCTGACATACTCCCAGGCTTCCTGGTTTGCCAGCAGGGCGCGCAGCAGCTTGTTGTTCAGCGCATGGCCGGACTTTTGCGCGCTGTAGGCGCCGATGATCGGCTGGCCCAATATATAGAGGTCGCCGACTGCATCGAGGATCTTGTGTTTGACGAACTCGTCGTCGTAGCGCAGCCCGTCATTGTTCAGCACCCGGTACTCGTCCATCACGATGGCGTTGTCCATGCTGCCGCCCAGGGCCAGGCCGCGCGAGCGCAAGGTCTCGACATCCTGCATGAAGCCGAAGGTGCGGGCGCGCGCCACTTCGCGCGTATACGGGGTCTCGGCGAAATCGACGCTGGCGAACTGGCCGGTCTTGTCCACCGCCGGGTGGTTGAAATCGATGGCGAAGGACAGCTTGAAGCCATCGAAGGGCTCCAGGCGTGCCCATTTCAGGTTGGCGCCCGCGTTTTCCTCACTACCTTCGCGCACTTCCACCGGCGCCTTGATGCGCACGAAGCGCTTGGCCGCTTCCTGCTCCTCCAGCCCGACCGACTGGATCAGGAACACGAAGGGCGCGGCGCTGCCGTCGAGAATCGGAATCTCCGCCGCCGACACGTCCACATAGGCGTTGTCCACGCCGAGACCCGAAAGCGCCGACATCAGGTGCTCCACCGTCGAGATGCGCACCTCGCCCAGGCGCGGGCTGTCGACGATCAGGCAGGAAGACATGCGGGTGTCGCGCACCGCCTCCGGCGTCGCGGGGATAGCCACCGGCTCTGCCAGATCGGTGCGGCAGAATACGATGCCGGTGTTCGGCGCCGCTGGCCGCAGGGTCAGCTTGACCTTGGCGCCGGTATGCAGGCCGACGCCGGTCGCGCTGACGGGGTGCTTCAGGGTGCGTTGCTTGAGCATCGGATTCGGAACTGGCTGGTCTGCGAAGCGGGCCAGCCGACGCTCCATATATATATATGTCTTATTGAGTGACCGGCGGGGTCATGCGATGTTTCCATGGCATGCCGGAATTTGCAAATGACACGTCATTTTACTCCCCAAGACGGACCCCGGCCATTGAACTCCCCTATGACTGTGTAAGGAAATATATATCGGCGCGCCGTGCCACCGTGGTGGAGAACGTGACAAAGCGCACGGATGATTCGCGCCGCGATCTCGAATAAGTCACCGAAACCCGCAGCCGGCCGCGCCCAGGTGACTTATTTCCTTGCGGGAAGACGGCCGCGCGGTATGATTGCCGGGTTGCAAGCGCCAACCCGGACCGGACACCCAGCCCAGCCAGAGGAGCCGCCACCATGACCGACACCGTAACCCAGCCCTTTCCCTTCACCACCGGCGAAAGCCACATCGAGCGCAAGCACCCGCACATCGCCGAGCGTCTTCGCGTGCTCTGGGGCTTTCCCGAAGGCGGGCGCTACCTGTCCAAGCTGATCGTCGACGCCCGCGGCGGGCGCGCCGGCTTTTCCACCGAAGTGATGTCCGAGTTGCTGACGCTTGCCACCCTTACCGCCGACATCCACGCGCCGCTGCAAAAAAGCATTCCCTACCAGAATGGGGCGCGTGCCGGCGAGCGCATGCGCAAACCGCATGATCCGACCCTGCAGCCGCTTTCCTTCCGTCTCGACGACAAGAAAAAGCCCAAGACGCAGGCTTGAGGCCGCAGCGGGTGGGCGCCCCTTTCCGGGCGGCACGCACGAACGCCCCTCCCGGGATAGCAAGCACGAGCGTCTCTATCGGGGCACGAAACACGAACGCCCCTTTCGGGGCGTTCGTGTTTTCCAGCTCTGCAAACGCGGCCGTAACGGCGCGCGCGGCGTTCAGCGGCTTTACGCCTGCTTAAGCATGGTGGCGCCGTCGCTGACCTCGAACTTGCCCGGGGCTTCGCGGTTGAGTTGCTTGACCACGCCGTCTTCCACCAGCATCGAGTAGCGGTCCGAGCGCACGCCCATGCCGCGCGCGGTCAGGTCCAGCGTCAGGCCGAGCGCGGTGCTGAAGGCGGCCGAGCCGTCGGCCATCATGCGCACCTTGCCGGCGGTCTTCTGCTCGCGGCCCCAGGCGCCCATGACGAACGCATCGTTCACCGAGATGCACCAGATTTCATCCACGCCCTTGGCCTTCAGCGCGTCGTAATTCTCCAGGTAGCTGGGCACGTGTTTGGCCGAGCAGGTCGGGGTGAAGGCGCCGGGCAGGCCGAAGATCGCGATCTTCTTGCCCTTCACGAGGTCTTCCACCTTGAAGGTGTTCGGGCCGATGCTGCAGCCGTTGCCTTCCACTTCGATGAATTCGTTCAGCGTGCCCGCGGGCAGCTTGTCGCCAACTTTGATGGTCATGCGTGATGCTCCTGTCATGGGGGAAGGGAAGCTTGGTGCACCCAGTCCCTTCGGGGGTGGGAACTCTCGGAATTGTTCGGTATGGCGCGGGCATGGCACCACGCCCACGGCGGCAGATTGTAGCGCGGCTGGCCGATTGTGGATAAGATGCGACTCATAGGCAGGCACATAAACGCGTAGCAAAGGCCAGCGAGAAGCGAAGCACGCAAGTACGGCCTGGCAAACAGGCCTTGGGGAATACCGTGGCGATCATCGCGATGGACCGGGAAATGGGCAGCGGCGGCAAGGACGTTGCCGCCGGCGTGGCGAAGGCGCTCGATGCAGCCCTGATCCTCTACGAAATCATCGATCACCTGGCCGACCGCATGCGCGTGCGCAAGAGCCATGTGGTGCGCCTGCTTGAAGACAGCGAAGACCTCGACCACGCGCTGACGCCCGACGACATTTTGCCGGCCATCCTGTCGCCGCTGGAGGTGCTGGAACTGGCCTCGCTGCCGGAGTCGGTGGTGCTGCGCGGCTGGGGCGCCACCGCGCTGTTGCGCGACGTCGGCCACGTCATCCGCGTGCGCGTCACCGCGCCGCACAAGGCGCGCGTCGCCAACCTGAAGGCGCGAGTGAAAAATCCCGACACCGCGAAAATCGAGCAGGAGATCGCCTACTCCGACGAAGCACACGCCGCCATCATGCGCCGCCACTTCGGCGTCGATTACAGGGACCCGGCCCTCTACCACCTGGTGCTCGACACCACCGTCACGCCGGTGGAAGATTGCGTCAAGCTGATCATCGCCCTGGCGCTCGACGCCCGCTTCGCCGAGACCGGGCTCTCGCGCAAGCGCATCACCAGCCTGATGACCGAGTCGCATGTGAAAGCCCTGCTCAAGCTGCACCCGCCGACCCGCAACATCGCCATCGGCATCGCCGCCGAAGGCAGCGAAGTCACTCTTTCCGGCGCCGTACCCTCGATTGAAATCCGTGACCGCTGCGAACTGGTCGCCTGGCGCGTGCCGGGCATGACCCAGGTGCGCAACCAGCTCGAAGTCAGCGGCTGAAGGCGGCCGCCGCAAGGCCGCCTTCAGGCGAAACGACAGCAGCAATACCTTGCCCATCCAGCCGTCCGCGTTCGCGTGCATCGGTCCGGGGTGGAGGTGGCGCGGCGGTTACAGGCACGCGGATTGCGTCAGTCCTCCTGGCCGGCGACCCCCGGTTCCAGCGGGGAAGAAAGGCCGCCATCGCGATCTTTACACCCTGGCAAGGCGCGCAACCGCCCATATATCCATGTGATCCGGCCTGGTTGCCGTTCGAAGGAGATACACATGTCGAATTTTCGGGTCCAAAAGCAAACACCATTCACCAGTATGTTCCTGAGCGCCTGCGCCGCGGCGGTGCTGGGCTTGGGCAGCCTACATGCGCCGGCCGCGCTGGCGGCGCACGGTAGCCACGGCGCCGGCCATTCGTCCGGCCGCCATTCGGGCGGCGGCCATTGGCACGGTGGGCACTGGCGCGGCGGCGTGGTTATCGGCCCGGCCTTTGCTGATCCTTTCTGGGGGGCTTACGATTGGCTGGACTATCCACCGGCGGCCTATGTTCCTCCGGTGCCGGAGACTTACGTGGAAGCGGACCCGGCCACCTTGCCGAAGGCGCCGCCGCGACAGCTATCGCAGGAGCAGCGGGAACAGCGCCTGAACGAAATGTGCGCGCAGCATGTGTTCAAGGCCGAGGAGTGCGCTACGCGGCGTGCCGAGTTGCTCAGGGAGATGTGATGGCCGGCGCCGCGCCGGCGTAAAAGCGCTCGCCCATTTCCTCCAGGCCGAGTTCGGCCAGCACTTCATGCAGGCGTTCGGCGGGACGGCGGCGTGGCAGGTTTTTATATTCGGCGATGATCAGCTCGTTTTTCATCGAGTGTTCCCAGCCCACCAATTCGGTGACGCTGACCGAATAGCCGTGCGCTTCCAGTTGCAGGCAGCGCAGGGCGTTGGTTACCTGGCTGCCGAACTCCCGGGTATGCAGGGGATGGCGCCAGATCTCGGCCAGCGGGCCGGCGGAGAGTGCCTTTGCTTTGTTCTTGCGCAGCACGGCCGCGACCTCGGCCTGGCAGCAGGGCACCAGCACGACAAAGCGCGCCTGCTTGGCGAGAGCGAAGCTGATGGCGTCGTCCGTGGCGGTGTTGCAGGCGTGCAGGGCGGTGACCAGATCGACTGTCGCCGGCAGCAGCGGCGACGCCATCGACTGCGCCACGCTCAGGTTGATGAAGGACATTGCGGGGAATTCGAGGCGCGCCGCCAACTCGCGCGATTTTTGCACCAGGTCGTCGCGGGTTTCGATGCCGTACACGTGCGAGGCGTCGCCGGGGCCGCGGCCCGGCGCCTTGAAAAACAGGTCGTAGAGGATGAAACCGAGATAGGACTTGCCGGCGCCGTGGTCCACCAGCTTGACGCTGCCGCTCTCGTCGAGCCGCTGCTGCAGCAGCGGCTCGATGAACTGGTAGAGGTGGTACACCTGCTTCAACTTGCGCCGGCTGTCCTGGTTCATTTTGCCGTCGCGCGTCAGGATATGCAGTTCCTTCAGCAACTCGATCGACTGGCCGGGTTTGATTTCGTGCATCTGGCTCATCTGGGGGCCCGGCGGGTGGCGCTCAAGGTCTGGGAATGCGCCGATGTTAGCGCAAGGCCTGACCGCGTGCGACCGGCGTCTGTCGGAAGGCGCTGACGCTGGTATCAGCGCAACTTGTGTTTTGTTTCATGCGCTGCATCCCTAAGCTTTGAAACCATGAGCCGCTCTCCGTCCTCGCGGCCCCTTGTTCATCCGGCAAAGGAGACTGTCATGTTGCATTACGCTCTTGTGTTTCTGGTCATCGCCTTGGTGGCGGCTGTGCTGGGTTTCGGCGGTATCGCCGCCGGCGCTGCTGGTATTGCGAAGATTCTGTTCTTGGTTTTCCTGGTGCTGGCGATCGTCGCGTTTTTCTCCGGCCGCCGGGTGCTCTAGCGATGCAGGCACCCACCTGGCCGCCGGGGGTGAAGCGCCCGCGCGCGCCGATCTTGGCGCGCAGGTCCGCGCGCGCGAAAGCCAGGAGCGCGCGGTCCGGGCGGATACACGGCGCATGACGGTGGGCCAGTCCGTCCGCCGCAATCCGGGGCGTGCGGTCGGGGTACTGGCGCTGCTTGGCCTGCTTGCGGGCATGATGCTGTTGCGTCGCTGAATGGCGACCTTTTTTTCTGTCCCCTTTTGGAAGGCTTTTGGGCAATCGTAGTTGTGCCAAAAGAGGGTGCCATCCTGCCGAACGCATCGCTTGTCGGCGGCCACTGACAGGCGGGCACGCGATCGACCTGCATTCGGCTGCGGTAGCGCGCGGTAGGATGGGAGCTATCGGATTTTTAGGTGTCCCCATGATGCGGCGTGGCAAAGGAATACTCGCGACCTTGCTCGGCTTGTTCGCGGCTGTCCTTATTTTTATTCTCGTGTTCGACTTCAACTGGCTGCGCGTGCCGGTGCAGAACTACATCTCGAAAAAGACCAAGCGCGAGTTCCGCATGTCGCACTTGGCGGTAAAGCTCGGCTGGTATCCGCGCGTCATCCTGAACGACGTCTATTTCCAGAATGCCGACTGGTCCAAGCAAGGGCCGATGGCGAATGTCGGCAAGCTCGAGTTTACTGTCTCGCTGCACGACCTGTGGGAGCACAAGGTGGTGCTGCCGCGCCTGGCGCTGTCGAACGCCGACGTGACCATGGAAGAGTTGGCCGACGGCCGCAAGAACTGGATTTTTTCCGACCCCAACGACAAGTCGGAGACCGCTTTCCGCGTCAGCACCCTGTCGGTGGATCACGGCAAGCTGCATTACATCAATCATGGCATGCCCTTCGACATGACGATCAATGCCGACACCTTCGACCCCGGTTCGGCGCCGGACGTGACCGATGCGTCAAAGGCGGCGGCGAATCGGACTTTCACCACGCGCTACAGCTTCGAGGGCAAGTACCGCGACGCCGGCTTTAGCGGCAAGGCCTATACCGGCGACGTTCTGAGTTTCCAGGAATCGAAGGTGCCGTTCCCGATCCGCGGCAGCATCACCGCCGGCACCACCAAGCTGGCGGTGGACGGCAGCGTGGCCGACGTGGCGCATATCAGCGCGATCGACACGCAACTGCATATTTCCGGGCAGACCCTGGCCAATCTCTACCCCTTCCTGCTGCTGCCGCTGCCGGCTTCGCCGCCCTATGACGTCAAGGGCCGGCTGAGGATGAGCGGCGACCATTTCGCGATGAACGACCTGGTGGGCAAGATCGGCTCGACCGACGTTGCCGGGCGGGGCACCTACGAGCGGCGCTCGCCGCGGCCGCTGCTGAGCGGTGAGTTGCACTCCAAGCTGCTGAACATCGCCGACCTCGGGCCGCTGGTCGGCCTGAAGACCAAGGACAGCGGCAATGGCCAGCACCCGACCCAGGCAGCCACCGAGACGCGCGAGGCAGCCGCCGCCAGCGAGCACGCCAGCGGGGGCGACAAGGCGCTGCCCACCGGCACCTTCGACACCACGCGCCTGCGCGCGATCGACGCTGACGTGACGTACGAGGCCGGCAAGATCACCGGGCCGCAGGAGCTGGCGCTGGAGACCTTCTATGCCTCGTTGCACGTGCACGACGCGCAGTTGAGCCTGACGCCGCTGCAGTTCGGCTTTGCCGGCGGGCGCATCATCTCCACCGTCAAGATGGACGCGCGCGGCAAGCCGCTGAAGGGGTCGGCCGACGTCGATTTCCGCCACGTCGAGATCGCCAAGCTGTTTCCGACCCTGCCGAACGTCGCCAAGGGCGCGGGCCTGGTGGGCGCGCAGATCCGCCTGCGCGGCGAGGGCGACAACATCGCCGACTTGGTAGGCTCCTCGAACGGCACGGTGGCGGCGGCGATTTCCGATGGCCAGATCTCCAACCTGCTCGACGCCGTGGTGAGCCTGAACGGCGGGCGCGCGATTCCTGCGTTGCTGGGGAAGGACCACAACATCGCGATCCGCTGCGGCGGTGCTGCCTTCGACGTGAACAACGGCCAGGCCAAATCGACCCTGATGGTGATCGACACCGAGCAGACGCGCATCGACGGCCAGGGCACGGTGGACCTGAAAAACGAGAAATTCGACATCACCTTCTCGCCCAAGCCCAAGCATCCGGGCATCCTGTCGCTGCGCACGCCGCTGCGGGTGTACGGCTCGTTCCGCCATCCGGACTACGCGTTGGACAAGAAGATGCTGGCGCTGCGCGCCGGCGGCGCGCTGGCGCTGGCGGCGGTCTCGCCGATCGCTATCCTGCTGCCCTTGCTTGAGACCGGGCCGGGCAAGGACACCGATTGCGGCGAGGTGCTGGGGCCGGTGCAGGGGGCGCAGCAGGAAGCGAGTTCGCAAAAGACTACCGCGCCGAAGACATTGGCGGCGAACCGGCCGAAGGCGGCCAATCAGGTGAAGGCCACCGGCGACGTCAACTCCCTGCCGCAGACCAAGGGGCGGGCCGAGACGCAAACCGGGGATCAGCCGCGGCGGATGGCGAAAGCGCCGCAATCGCAATAGGCGTTCCGAAGGCGCCGTAACAGCCGGCGCGGACGCAGGATTAGCCGATTTTTGGGAAATCCCGGGAGCTGAGGATTTCCTGGCCGTCGAAAGTGAAGGAGGTCTCGGCCGGCACGCAAATCATGTTGAGCGAGACGATGGTCGGCATCAGGTTCACAGGGTTGGCAGCGAAATTGGCCGGGTTGTACAGCGGCGGCCAGTGCCACCACATCCGGTAGCCGTAGGAGCGGATAAGTTCCAGCAGCGGCGGCGATTTTTCCCGACGGTCGTTTTCGACGTAAAGCAGCGGGCGGCAGCGGGCGATGGTGGCGCGCGCGCTTTTCAGGACTTCGAGTTCCATGCCTTCGACGTCGACCTTGATCAGGCGACAGGCCGGAAGTTCGAGATCGTCGATGGCCAGCGGCTGCACGGCTTCGCCCGCCCCTGAGGTGATGAGCGAAATGCCGCCGAAATTGTTCGGCGCCGCGTAATCGATTTCCGGCACCAGCAGGGGCGCGGCGCCGACGGTGACCGCCGCATGCAAAGTGCGTACATGCGGCAAGCCGCTCAGCGCGACATTGGCGCACAGCACCTGGAACACGCGGCGCTGCGCTTCGATGGCGTATACCGCGCCGCCGGGGCCGACAGCGCGGGCCACCGGGATGGTCAGCGCGCCGATGTTGGCGCCCGCTTCCACCACCACGTCGCCCGGGCGCAGCAACTGGCGCAGCATGTCGAATTCGAGTTCGCTGAACTCGCCGTATTCGCGCAGCGAGGCGCCGATGTAGGCGTCCTGCGCGAAAAACAGTAGCGGTCCGTGGCGGGTCTGGCGCCACTCCAGCGCCGGATTGGCGGCCAGCAGGTCGGCAGGCTCTGGCACGGCGGCAGGCATGGCCGGCCGGCCCCTAGCGCATGCCGGGGAAGCCGCCCCCACCCATCATGCGGCCCATGCCGCGCATCATCTTCTGCAGGCCGCCCTTTTGCATCTGCTTCATCATGCCCTGCATCTGCTCGAACTGCTTGAGCAGGCGGTTGACTTCCTGCACCTGCACACCGGCGCCGGCGGCGATGCGCTGCTTGCGCTTGGCCTTGATCAGCTCGGGCTTGGCCCGCTCCTGCCGGGTCATGGAATTGATGATGCCTTCCATGCGCTTCACATCCTTTTCCGCGCGGCCCATGTCGGCGCCTTGCGCGGCTTGGGCGAATTGCGCGGGCAGCTTGTCGACGAAGCCGGCCAGCCCGCCCATCTTGCTGATCTGGCCGATCTGCGACTTGAAGTCTTCCAGGTCGAAGCTCTTGCCCGACTTGAGTTTCGCGGCGACCTTTTGCGCCTCTTCCAGGTCGATGTTGGCGTGCGCTTCTTCGACCAGCGACATGATGTCGCCCATGCCGAGGATGCGGCTGGCCATGCGGTCGGGGTGGAACACCTCGAAGCCGGTGAGCTTCTCACCCACGCCGGCGAACTTGATCGGCGCGCCGGTGATGTGGCGCACCGAAAGCGCGGCGCCGCCGCGGGCGTCGCCATCGAGCTTGGTCAGGATCACCCCGGTGAGAGGCAGGGCGTCGTGAAAGGCCTTTGCCGTATTCACCGCGTCCTGGCCCAGCATGGCATCGACCACGAACAGGGTTTCGGCGGGTTTCAGCGCCGCATGCAGGGCGGAGATTTCCGCCATCATCGCTTCGTCGATACCCAGGCGGCCGGCAGTGTCGACGATCAGCACATCGTTATAGTGGGTCTTGGCCCAGGCGACCGCGGCTTGGGCGATCTCCACCGGCTTTTGCTCCGGGGTGGAGGGAAAGAAATCGACGCCGGCCTGCTCGGAAACGGTCTGCAACTGCTTGATGGCGGCGGGGCGGTAGACGTCGCAGGAGACCGTCAGCACCTTCTTCTTGTACTGCTCGCGGATCAGCTTGGCCAGCTTGCCGGCGGTGGTGGTCTTGCCCGCGCCCTGCAGGCCGGCCAGCAGGATGACCGCAGGGGGCGTAACCGCCAGGTTCAGGCCCGCGGTTTCGCCGCCGATGATCGCGGCCAGTTCCTTGTGCACCACGCCGACCAGGGCCTGGCCGGGGGTGAGGCTGCCGACCACTTCCTGACCCTGGGCCTTTTCCTTGACTTTCGCGATCAGGTCGCGCACCACCGGCAAGGCAACGTCGGCCTCCAGCAGGGCCAGGCGCACCTCGCGCAACATGTCGCTCATGTTCGCTTCGGTCAGGCGCGCTTCGCCGCGCAGGGTCTTGACGACTTTGGAGAGGCGGTTGGTGAGATTGTCCAGCATGGGCGGGGACCGGAAATGAAAATGCGGGTGAAAGGAAACTGCGGGAACTGCGTCAGGCCGCGCACGGGTGACTGCCCGGCAATGCCGCGCCCACCAACACGCAGGCGAGCGACTACAATTCAGGGATGCTGTCGATTTTACTCCACGTGCTGGCCGCGGCCGCCTATACCGCTCTGGCCGCCTACTTCTGGAATACCCGCTGGATGAGCGCGCGCGCCGGTGCGGCGGCGCAGCGCGCGGCCGCGCTGCCGGCACGCCAGCCCGGTTTTCGCGGCTGGGAGCGCCTGCTGCTGACCCTGGCGGTGCTGTTCCACGCCTGGCTGCTGGAGGGCGACATGTTCGCCGGCGGGCAATTCAGTTTCGGCTTCGCCCACGCGCTTTCCATCATGACCCTGCTGGCGCTGGTCTTCTACGGTGCCGAGAGTTATGTGCACCCGCTCGAAGGCCTGCCGGTGCTGGTGCTGCCGCCGGCAGCGATCTGCGTGATGCTGCCGCCACTGTTCGCCGGCGGCGTGTTCACCACGCAACTCAAGTCGCCGGCATTCGCCGCGCATATCGCGGTGTCCATGCTCGCCTCCGCCTTTTTCGCCATCGGCGCGGCGCACGCGGTGCTGATGGCGACGATGGAAAAGCGTTTACACGGGCACGCGCGCACCACCGGGCCGATGGGCATGCCGCCGCTGTTGACGATGGAGCGCCTGCTGTTCCAGGTGCTGGGCGTGGGGTTTGCCTGCCTGACGCTGACGGTGGCCTCCGGCGTGTTCTTCTCCGAAGAGATTTTCGGCCGCGCCCTGCAGTTCGACCACAAGACCGTGTTCAGCCTGCTGGCCTGGCTGATTTTCGGCGTCCTGCTGCTCGGCCGCGTGGCCTACGGCTGGCGCGGGCGCACCGCGCTCAAGGGCACCTTCGCCGGCTTCGCGGCGCTGCTGCTGGCCTATGTCGGCAGCCGCTTCGTGCTTGAGGTGGTGCTCGGGCGGGTGGCGGGCTGATGGGCAAGATACTGCTGCTGCTCGTGCTGGCGCTGGTTGTCGTCGCCTGGTTTCGCGCGCGCGCCAGGCGCGAGGAAATCGACGAGGCCGCCAGTCGCGGGCAAAGTCCCGCCGCCGCGCCGCGCCAGGTGGCGCCGGAGCAGATGGTGTCCTGCGCCCAATGCGGCCTGAACCTGCCGGCCTCGGAGGCGGTATTCGATGCCGGCGGCGTTGCTTACTGCGGCGCGCCGCACCTGGAGGCCGCGCGGGCGCGGCAAGCCCGATGAGCCCGATTCCGGGCGAGGCATATCGGATGAGCTCGATTCTGAGCGGGGCGTTGCGGTGAGCGCCATTCCCATCCTCACCCGGCCGCTGATGATGCGTGAGGACGGTCCCTCGGCGGTGGCGCCGGAGGCGTTCTGGAAGTCGCTGTTCTATTTCAACCTGTCGCGGATGATCCTGGCGGCAGTGCTGCTGGGCGCGGTGCTGACCTACGGCGACGGCCGGGTGTTCGGCGCCGCCAACCCCAAGCTGTTCTACAACACCTGCGTCGCCTACTTCCTGCTCTCCCTGGCCTTCGCTTGGGCGCTGAACCGGGTGCGCACCATGTTCAGCGTGCACCTGGCGGTGCAGGCCGTCACCGACGTGGTAGTGATCATTTTCATGCTGCACGCCAGCGGCGGCATCCGCTCCGGCCTGGGGATATTGCTGCTGATGCCGCTGGCCGCGGCGGCCTCGGTATCGCGCGGGCGCACCTCGCTGTTTTTCGCCGCTCTCGCCACTTTCGCGCTGCTGGTGGAAAACACCATCTGGGTGCTGCAATACGACATCGGCCACGCCGACTACCTGCCGGTGGGCCTGATGGCGGGCGGCTGTTTCGCCGTGGCCCTGGTGACCAACCGCCTGGCCAAGCGCCTGATCGCCAATGAGGAACTGGTGCGCCTGCGCTCGACCGACTTGCGCAACCAGCTGGAAATCAATCGCCTGGTGCTGCGCGACATGCCCAGCGGCGTGCTGGTGATCGACGGCGGCGGTACCGTGCGCCTGGCCAACCCGGAAGCGCAGCGCCTGCTCGGCGGCGACTGGCTCGGCGGGCAGGAACTGGTGCGCCTGGCGCCGGCGCTCGACAATGCGCGCCTGCGCTGGAAGCAGGCCAGCGGCCCGACCTACCCGCAGATCATGATCGGCGGGCGCGAACTGCAGGTGCGCATGCTGGAAGCCACCGGCGGCGCCGAAGGCGAGATGCTGATCTTCCTGGAAGACGCCAGCAAGATGAAGCAGCAGGCGCAGCAGGTGAAGCTGGCGGCGCTCGGGCGGCTTACCGCCAACATCGCCCACGAGATCCGCAACCCGCTCTCGGCTATCAGCCATGCCGCCGAACTGTTGGGGGAGGAGGCGCCGCGCGATTCGACGCAAATGCGCCTGACGCGGATGATCGGCGAGAACGCCGCGCGCCTGGACCGCATCGTCCAGGAAGTGCTGCAGCTCAATCGCCGCGACCGCGCGACCCCCGAGCCGGTCGCCCTGCTGCCGTTTTTGCAGAACCTGGTGGACCAGGTGGCGCACGGCGAAAAGATTCCGGCCGAGGCCTTCGTGCTGCACCTGCCGGAAGACGCCATGGTGCACTTCGACCGCCAGCATTTGAACCGGGTGCTGTGGAATCTGGTGATCAATGCCTGGCGCCATTCGCAAAAGCAGCACGGCTCGCTCAAGCTGGTGGTGCTGGCGCAGCCGGGCGGGCCGGCCGACGCGCGCCTCGAGCTGCATGTCGCCGACGATGGGCCCGGGGTGGCCGCCGACCACGCCGGCCAGCTGTTCGAGCCTTTTTTCACCACCGAATCGCGCGGCACCGGCCTGGGTCTGTATATTGCGCGGGAGCTGGCGTCGGCCAACCGCGCCACGCTCGATTACCTGCCGGCCGCGCTGCGCCGCTCCGAGATACTGGAGTGGACCGGCCCGAGTGGCGCCGATTTCTGCCTGTCGATGGAAGGCCATGTTAAAAAATCCTGAAACCCGAAAGCGCGGCACGCGTCCGCGTGTGCTGGTGGTCGACGACGAAGCCGACCTGCGCGAACTGCTCGAACTGACCCTGGTGCGCATGGGCCTGGACGTCGACTTGGCCGAAGGCGTGGGCGCCGCCAAGGCGCGCCTGGCCGAGCGCAGCTACGACCTGTGCCTGACCGACATGCGCATGGGCGACGGCGACGGACTGGAGCTGGTGAAATTCATCACTGCGGAATGCGAGGATCTGCCGGTGGCGGTGATCACCGCCTACGGAAGCACCGACAATGCGATCGCCGCGCTCAAGGCAGGCGCCTTCGACTACCTCGCCAAGCCGGTCGCGCTGGACCAGTTGCGCACCTTGGTGAAATCGGCGCTGGACGTGCAGGTGCCCGAGGCTGCGCAGGCGGCGGGCGAGCGTTCCCTGATCGGTGCCTCGCCGGCGATCGCCGAGGTGCGCGAATTGATCGGGCGGGTGGCCAAGAGCGCCGCGCCGGTGCACGTCAGCGGCGAGTCGGGCAGCGGCAAGGAACTGGCGGCGCGGCGCATGCATGAGCTGTCCGGCCGCGGCGGCGCCTTTGTCGCGGTCAACTGCGGCGCGATTCCGGAAAATCTGATGGAAGCCGAATTCTTCGGCGTGCGCAAGGGCGCCTTCACCGGTGCCGACAACGAGCGCGACGGCTTTTTCCAGGCGGCCCATGGCGGCACCCTGTTTCTCGATGAAGTGGCCGACCTGCCCCTGGCCATGCAGGTCAAGCTGCTGCGGGTGATCCAGGAGCGGCGCGTGCGAAAGGTCGGCGGCACCGCGGAAGACCCGGTGGACGTGCGCATCGTCAGCGCCACCCACCAGGACCTAGCCGGCCTGGTGGCCGGTGGGCGCTTTCGCCAGGACCTGCTGTACCGCCTGAACGTGATCGAGATCGACATGCCCTCGCTGAAGGAATGCCGCGAGGACATTCCCCTGCTGGCCGAGGCCATCCTGCTGCGCCTAGGCACGCAAAGCGGGCGCGCCCTGAAGCTGGCGCCGGCGGCGCTGAAAAGCCTGGTTGCCTACGACTACCCCGGCAACGTGCGCGAACTGGAGAACATCCTGGAGCGTGCCGCCGCGCTGGCCGCGGGGCCGCTGATTGAAACCGGCGACCTGCGCCTGTCGCCTTTGGTGGGCGGCACGAGCGGCGAGGAAGGGGAGGGCGGCGGCGCCCGTGGCAGCGCGCTGGTCCAGGGCCTGCCGCTGCAGGACTACCTCGACCAGGTCGAGCGCGCGGCGATCGAAGAGGCGCTGGACAAGACGCGCTACAACCGCACTGCCGCCGCCAAGCTGCTGGGCGTGACCTTCCGTTCGCTGCGCTACCGCCTGCAGCGCCTGAACATCGAATAGTGGGGGCGCCGAATTTGCCTCCGCAGCTGCCCGCTACGCCGGCGGCGGCCGGGGTGGCGGCCGCCATCGCCGCCGTGGGCTGGCATCCGCGGGCGCGCCGCGTGGTCTCCCCGAACCGCGATGCCCGCCCGGCGGGAATCGCGGTGGAATTGTTGGTGCTGCACAACATCAGCCTGCCGCCCGGGCGCTTCGGCGGGCCGGGCGTGGAGCAGCTGTTCACCAACCGGCTGGACCCCGCGGCAGACCCTTTCTATACAGAGATTGCCGGCCTGAAGGTATCGGCGCATTTCTTTTTGCGCCGCGACGGCAGCCTCATCCAGTTCGTCTCCTGCGGCGAGCGCGCCTGGCATGCCGGGGTTTCGCGCTGGCGCGGGCGTGAGAAGTGCAACGACTTTTCCATCGGCATCGAGATCGAGGGCACCGACGAGCGGCCGTATACGGCGCGCCAGTACGCGCGCCTGGCCGGGCTCATCGATGCCTTGCGCGCGGCTTATCCGGGTATCGCCGGCATCGCCGCGCATTCGGAGATCGCACCCGGACGCAAGACCGACCCCGGACCATCGTTCGACTGGGCGCGGCTGGTGGCGGCATGCAAATTGCCGCGCGCCTGGCGCCGGATCTAGCGGACCGGTGCTGCGACGGGAACTTCCCGAAGGCGCGTATCCGGGAGGCATTCGCGACGCGTTTGCCTCGCATTTTCGTGCGGTTGCGGCCGGCCCACAAAGCACCCACGCGTGCTGCGCGCAAACAAGCAAACCCGGGTAAACCAGAAACCGGTGCTTCGTCAAGAGCGCAATTGGCGTACCCGTTGCTGCGTATGCCAAATGCAAAAACTCTTGCATGCCGCGAAAATTGATACTAGACTTAGTTTTGTGCGTACCGAGAGACACAAGATGTTGTAGGCAGGCTCCAAAATCAATCGGGTAGCGCGACAGGTTGCGAAGTGGGCGGAGGTGCGGAAAACCGGGCGGCGGCATGGCCTGATTTACTGCAGCGCGCAATGGCATCAAAGCGGCACGGAGGAATCCAGCATGTATTTGTCCTTCCATAATGCGGCCGGCCCAGCGATGGGCGCGGTGGTGCCGAAACCCGGCCGGGCCTGCCCGGCGCCGATGGGCCCTGGCAGTCCGCGCAACTACGTTCTCTAGCAACACACTCTTTCAAGTCATATTCCGGGGCCGCCGGCTCGCGAGCGGTTTTCGCGTTCCAGCGTCGCGCAATTCGCATCAACATATTCAGGAGACTGGCCCAATGCAGTCCGTTCAGACCACCGAAACCGCGCGCGCAGGCGCTGCCCCCATGACCAGCCGCGCCGCTTCGCCCGCCGCCGACGCCCAGACCTTGTCCAGCCAGTACAAGGTAATCCGCCGCAACGGCGCGGTGGTGCCGTTCGAGCCGTCGAAGGTGACCATCGCCATGACCAAGGCCTTCCTGGCGGTCAACGGCGGCCAGGGCGCGGCTTCGGCGCGCATCCGCGAAGTGGTGGCGGCCCTGACCGACAACGTGGTCAACGCCCTGGTGCGCCGCCAGCCGGCCGGGGGCACCTTTCATATAGAAGACGTGCAGGACCAAGTCGAACTGTCGCTGATGCGCTCCGGCGAGCATGAAGTGGCGCGCGCCTACGTGCTGTACCGCGAAAAGCGCTCGGAAGAGCGCGCCAAGTCGAAGGAAAAGGCCGCCCCCTCCGTCGCCGACTCCGGCCTGTCGGTCACTGACGACGCCGGCCGCCGCGTGCCGCTGGACATGGGCCGCCTGCAGGCCCTGGTGGAGTCCGCCTGCTTCGGGCTGACCGAAGTCGACGCAGCGCCGATCATCGAATCGACCCTGAAAAACCTGTACGACGGCGTGCCCGCCGCCGAGGTACGCAAGGCCCTGGTGCTGTCGGCCCGCACCCTGATCGAATCCGACCCGGCCTACGGCTATGTCACCGCGCGCCTGCTGCTCAACGACGTGCGCCGCGAAGTGCTGGGCGAGGAAGCCACCCAGGCGGACATGGAAACCCGCTACGCCGAATATTTCCCGAATTTCATCAAGCGCGGCGTTGAGGCCGAGCTGCTGGACGAGAAGCTGGGCCAGTACGACCTGAAGAAGTTGGGCAAGGCGCTGGTCGCCAGCCGTGACAACCAGTTCGAATACCTCGGCCTGCAGACCCTGTACGACCGCTACTTCCTGCACATCGACGAGGTGCGCATCGAGCTGCCGCAGGTGTTTTTCATGCGCGTGGCCATGGGCCTGGCGCTAGGCGAGGTTGATCGCGAAAAGCGCGCCATCGAATTCTATGAAGTGCTGTCGAAGTTTGACTTCATGTCGTCGACCCCGACCCTGTTCAACGCCGGCACCCGCCGCTCGCAGCTTTCTTCCTGCTACCTGACCACGGTGGCCGACGACCTCGACGGCATCTACGAGGCGATCAAGGAAAACGCGCTGCTGTCGAAATTCGCCGGCGGCCTGGGCAACGACTGGACCCCGGTGCGTGCGCTCGGCAGCTACATCAAGGGCACCAACGGCAAGTCGCAGGGCGTCGTCCCCTTCCTCAAGGTGGTGAACGACACCGCGGTGGCGGTGAACCAGGGCGGCAAGCGCAAGGGCGCGGTCTGCGCCTACCTGGAAACCTGGCACATGGACATCGAGGAGTTCCTCGAGCTGCGCAAGAATACCG
Source organism: Betaproteobacteria bacterium (assembly GCA_028292405.1). GTDB lineage: Bacteria > Pseudomonadota > Gammaproteobacteria > Burkholderiales > JAEUOS01 > JAQGMJ01. The sequence continues at coordinate 23,425 of JAQGMJ010000052.1, read as the reverse complement.
GCGACGACCGGCGCCGCACCCATGACATGAACACCTCGAACTGGATTCCCGACCTGTTCATGAAGCGGGTGATGGAAAACGGCGAGTGGACCCTGTTCTCCCCGGTCGATTGCCCCGACCTGCATGAGAAGTTCGGCAAGGCCTTCGAGAAGGCCTACACCGGCTATGAAGCCAAGGCCGCCGCCGGCGACCTCAAGCTGTTCAAGAAGGTGCCGGCCGTCTCGCTGTGGCGCAAGATGATGTCGATGCTGTTCGAGACCGGCCACCCTTGGTTCACCTGGAAGGACGCCTGCAACATCCGTTCGCCGCAGCAGCACGTCGGCGTGGTGCACTCCTCCAACCTGTGCACCGAGATCACGCTCAACACCAATGCAGAAGAAATCGCCGTCTGCAACCTGGGCTCGGTCAACCTGCGCGCCCACCTGAAGGACGGCAAGCTGGATCTGGTCAAGCTGAAGAAGACCATCAGCATCGCCATGCGCATGCTCGACAACGTGATCGACATCAACTACTACGCGGTGGCCAAGGCGCGCAATTCCAACGCCAAGCACCGCCCGGTGGGCTTAGGGATCATGTCGTTCCAGGACTGCCTGCACGAACTGCGCATTCCCTACGGCTCGCAGGAGGCGGTGGAATTCGCCGACCGCTCGATGGAAGCCGTCTGCTACTACGCCTACTGGGCCTCCACCGAACTGGCGGCCGAGCGCGGCCACTATTCCACCTACAAGGGTTCGCTGTGGGACCGCGACATCATGCCGCAGGACACCATCCGACTGCTGCGCGACGAGCGCGGCGGCTATGTCGATGTGGACGAAACCACCTCGCTGGACTGGGACAGCCTGCGCAAGCGCATCAAGGAACACGGCATGCGCAATTCCAATTGCGTGGCCATCGCGCCGACGGCCACCATTTCCAACATCATCGGCGTCTCCGCCTGTATCGAGCCGACCTTCCAGAACCTGTACGTCAAGTCCAACCTGTCGGGCGAATTCACCATCACCAATGAATACCTGGTGAAGGACCTGAAGCGCCTGGGCCTGTGGGACTCGGTGATGATCGCCGACCTGAAGTACTTCGACGGCTCGCTGGCCAAGATCGACCGCGTGCCGCCGGACATCCGCCATCTCTACGCCACCGCCTTCGAAGTCGAGCCGAAGTGGATCGTCGAAGCCGCCGCGCGGCGCCAGAAGTGGATCGATCAGGCGCAATCGCTGAACATCTATATGGCGGGCGCCTCCGGCAAGAAGCTGGACGACACCTACAAGCTGGCTTGGCTGCGTGGCCTGAAAACAACGTATTACCTGCGCACCATGGGCGCGACCAACGCCGAGAAGTCCACCGTCAAGACCGGCCAGCTCAATGCCGTGCCTTCCGGCGGCATGGACGGCATGTCCGCTGCGCCGGCGCAAGCGGCAGCAGCTCCAGTGATGCAAGCCCTGCCCGAGCCGGAAATCGTCGGCCAGGTGTGCATGCTGCGCCCGGGCGACGCGGGTTACGAAGAATGCGAAGCCTGCCAATAGATCCGACAAAAGTACAAACCTACTTTTGTCGGGCCTGATTTGAACTCAATCGCTGGCAGAGCCAGTCGATTGAGTTAGGTAAAAGCAACGAAAAGACATACCGATTAAGCTGTACCGATAGACCTTCCATCGGAAAGAGAAAAGCCTATGTTGATGTTTGAAGATGATGTGCCGGCGCCCAAGAGCATGCCTGGGATGATGAGTGGTGGGGCGGGTTCGCACCCCGGCCCCCTGCTGGGTCTGCAGAGCGTGGCGCAGCCGCTGGCCGGCACCCCGCACGTGGCCGGCATGGCCATGCCGCCGATGATGCCGCTGGCGCAACTGGCGGGCACCCCCGCCACCGCGCTGCGCCGCGTCAACGCCGCCGACAAGCGCATCATCAACGGCGCCACCGACGTCAACCAGCTGGTGCCGTTCAAGTACAAGTGGGCCTGGCAAAAGTACCTCGACTCCTGCGCCAACCACTGGATGCCGCAGGAGATCAACATGAACCGCGACATCGCCCTGTGGAAGTCGGCCAGCGGCCTGACCGAGGACGAGCGCCGCATCATCAAGCGCAACCTGGGCTTTTTCGTCACCGCCGATTCGTTGGCTGCAAACAACATCGTGCTGGGCACCTATCGCCACATCACCGCCCCGGAATGCCGCCAGTATTTGCTGCGCCAGGCTTTCGAAGAGGCGATCCACACCCACGCCTACCAGTACATCGTCGAGTCGCTCGGCCTGGAAGAGTCGGAGATCTTCAACGCCTATCACGAGGTCACCTCGATTCGCGACAAGGACGAGTTCCTGATCCCCTTCATCAACACCCTGACCGACCCGCATTTCAAGACCGGCACACCGGAAAACGACCAGGCGCTGCTGAAGAGCCTGATCGTCTTCTCCTGCATGATGGAAGGCATGTTCTTCTACGTCGGCTTCACCCAGATTCTCTCGATGGGCCGGCAGAACAAGATGACCGGCGCCGCCGAGCAGTACCAGTACATCCTGCGCGACGAGTCGATGCACTGCAACTTCGGCATCGACCTGGTGAACCAGATCAAGATGGAAAATCCGCACCTGTGGACGAGTGAATTCCGCGAGGAGATTCGTCACCTGTTCAAGGAAGCGGTGGAGCTCGAATACAAATATGCGGAGGACACGATGCCGCGCGGCGTGCTCGGTTTGAACGCGCCGATGTTCAAAGGCTATCTTCGCTACATCGCAAATCGTCGTTGCCAGCAAATAGGTATTGACCCCTTGTTCGCAAACGAGGAGAATCCTTTTCCGTGGATGAGCGAGATGATTGATCTCAAGAAAGAAAGAAATTTCTTCGAGACTCGCGTGATCGAATACCAGACCGGCGGCGCGCTTAATTGGGAATGAAGCGAACGCAAGCCGTGAGTGCAGCAAGGTAAAGCTCATCGCCAAAAAAGGACCCAATGGGGCTCAGTAGAAATTCAAGTAATGCGGAATTTGCCAGCGCGCCGGCCAGCGATCGCGGGGGACTCGTTCCTTCCGAAAAAACTGCCAGGGCGTACCAGGTGAAGGGCCGCATTGTCTCCAGAAAAAACGCCGGGCGTTGCATTCGCTCCGGCGTTTTTTTTGGGGGAAACGCCGCCTGAGGTAGTGCAAGCCCGCCTCGGGCAGCGTGTAAAGCATTCATTAGCGCAAGAGAAGCTTCAATGCTTGCGCCGATGAATAATCCGGGCTAGTACAGACGGGTTTTTTAGTTGGTAGTTTTTTTGACTCTTCATGAAGGAGAAATATCATGGCAACTGCAAAGAAACCAGCAGCGAAAAAGCCCGCCGCCAAAAAACCGGCGGTGAAGAAGGCAGTCAAGAAGCCGGCGGCTAAGAAGCCGGCCGCTAAGAAGGCAGCAAAGAAGCCCGCTGCCAAAAAAGCGGCCAAGAAGCCAGCGAAAAAGGCTGCGAAGAAGGCTGTAAAGAAGGCTGCGAAAAAAGCTGCAAAGAAGCCTGCGAAGAAAAAGGCTGCGAAAAAGGCCGCCAAAAAGCCTGCGAAAAAGAAGGCTGCGAAAGCAAAGCCTGCGGCAAAGCCGGCGGCTGCAAAGCCGGCGGCGGCAGCCAAGCCTTCCACCGCGGCAGCTCCGGGCTCACGCCCGGCGCTCAACCCGGCGGCGGCATGGCCATTTCCTACGGGAAGCCGTCCTTAAGCCTCAGGTGCATCACCCCCGGCCGCTTGCGGTCGGGGACTCGATCCGCGAGAAGAGCTCATCCCTCTCGCGGATTTTTCATTTTCGGGCTCGCCGATGCCCGCGTCGCGCGGGAATGCCGCGTCTTTGTGCCCGTAATCGGGGCGCCGCGTCCGCGCCGCCGTGATTTAAGATAGCGGACATGCTCTCCGAAATCCTCATCATCATCATCGGCGCCGTGTACTGGCTGCTTGCGCCGGCCGCGCTGCAGCGCTTCTACATGCAACGGCTTTCGCTGTCGTTCCGCAACCCGCTCGGGCAGTTCGTCCGCGCGCTCACCGACTGGATCGTCCTGCCGCTGCGGCGCATCTTCAAGGGCAAGGGCTACGACTGGGCCAGCCTGATCGCCGCCTACCTGTTCGAGCTGGCCTACGTCTTCCTCAAGCTGCTGATTGTCGCCGGACTGGCGCCCTTCACCACGCCCCTGGGCGTGGCGCGCTGGCTGGTTCTCGCCGCCTTCGGCCTGGTCATCACCGTCATCATCCTGATGGGCGTGGCCCTGTTCCTGTACGTGGTGCTGTCCTGGGTGGCGCCGCGCGACGGCAACCCTTACGCCGGCATGCTCGATGTGATGGTGGCTCCCTGGCTTAAAGCCATCCGCCGCCACATGCCGCTGATCGGCGGCGTCGATCTTTCACCGCTGGTCGCGGGCGTCCTGCTGCAGATCGCCTACCTGCTGGTGGTCTACCTGCAATCGATGGCGCTCGGCCTGCTGCACTGACGGCCAAGCGTGGCCTGGTACCGCTTCGATGCCGCGCGCGGCCTGCTCACCCTGCAGGTGCAGGCGCAGCCGGGTGCGCGCATCGCGCCGGACCAGCCGCTGTTCCAGGCTTACGGCGACGACGCCTTGAAGGTGCGCATCGCCGCGCCCGCCATCGACGGACGCGCCAACCAGGCGCTGTGCGAGCTGATTGCCGCGCGCCTGGCGGTAGCGCCCGCCAGCGTCGAAGTGACGCGCGGTGCCGGGGCACGGCGCAAGGTCGTCACGGTGCGTATCGCCGCCTTTGATCCGGCGCTGCTCTGCGAAGCGAAGTGACCGGTCATATATCGCGCCGGGTGCGGCGTGAGACGCATATCGGGATGCCGGACGGCGCGTTGCGCCGGTGCGCGGGAATGCCTAAAAGTCCGTACAAATAAGCATGCTCTGATGAGTGTACGCGCCGTGCTCTTCCGGCGGCGACGACGTGGTTACCGGCCAAAAGTCCGTACAAATGGCGTTGTGCATGGCGTCTTGCGCACGCCCGCCATGCGGGGCTAGAATGACCGTCCTCAAGTCCGGCTCGAAGAATCACAAAAACGCTGCGGTGAGAATCGACAAGCGTCCTTCGCGAGCCGCTTTGGGTTTCCCAGGCAGTCAAATCAACGAGGAGACAATATGAAGATCAACGCAGCGTTAACCGCGGCGCTGTTGCTGGCCGCCGGCGGCATTGCACACGCGCAACAGGCAGCCGCGCCGGCGCCGTCCTGGCAACAGGGCATGAGCGGCGACCAGTCGACGTCCACCCTGCATCCGCTGGCGGGCCTGGTCACCGGCCGCCCGGCCTCCGAACTGCAACTGGGCAAGCTCAAGGTACCGCCGGGCTTCAAGGTGGAAGTGTTCGCCGACGGCATTCCGGACGCGCGCGCCATCGCCATCGGCGACAAGGGCACCGTCTTCGTCGGCAACCGCAACCAGAGCAACGTCTACGCCATTGTCAGCAATGGCGGCAAGCGCGAGGCCAAGGTCATCCTCAAGGGCCTGAACTCGCCCAACGGCGTGCTGTTCAACAAGGGCACCCTCTACGTCGCCGAGCGCGAGCGCATCCTGCGCTACGACGGCATCGAAAACAACCTCGACAACCCGCCGGCGCCCAAGGTGGTGATCGACGGCCTGCCGCAGCAGCCCGGCCACTTCTGGAAGACCATGGCGATGGGTCCGGACGGCAAAATCTATTTCAACATCGGCTCGCCCGGCAACATCGTGCTGCCCGGCTACATCCAGGCCTCGATCTCGCGCGTCGATCCCGACACCGGCAAGTTCGAGGTGGTGGCCACCGGCGTGCGCAACAGCGTCGGCATGGACTTCGACCCGCGCAGCAAGAAGCTGTGGTTCTCCTCCAACGCGCGCGACTGGCTGGGCGACGAAGGCCCGGCCGACATCCTGTCGATGGTCAAGTACAAGGGCGAAGAGCACGGCTACCCGTACTGCCACCAGGGCGACATGGCCGACCCGATCTACGGCAAGCTGCGCTCGTGCAAGGAGTTCGCGGCGCCGGTGCACAAGCTCGGGCCGCACATCGCGCCTCTGGGCATGCGCTTCTACACCGGCAGCATGTTCCCGGCCGAGTACAAGAACAACATCTTCCTCGCGCAGCACGGCTCCTGGAACCGCACCGTCAAGCAAGGCTACAACGTGATCCGCGTGGTGGTCGACCCGAAGGGCCGGGTGATCAAGTCCGAGCCCTTCCTCGAAGGCTTCCTCACCGATGAAAAGGCCGACCCGCCGATGTGGGGCCGCCCGGTCGACGTGCAGCAGATGAAGGACGGCTCGCTGCTGGTCTCCGACGACTACAACGGCGTGGTCTACCGCGTCAGCTATAGCAAGTGATGCGCGCCCGCCTGCAGTTTCAGCCACAGGCGGGCGAACGCAAGACGGCGGCCGGGGCGATTGCCCTGGCCGCCGTTTTTGCGGCAGCCCTGTTCGCTTTGGCCATGCCCAGCGCCGTGCTGGCCGCCGACATCAAGGCGGGCGAGCAAAAAGCCCAGGTCTGCGCCGCCTGCCACGGCCCCGGCGGCAAGTCGGCCAATCCGATGTACCCGATCTTGGCCGGCCAGCCGGCGCAGTTCACTTCCACCGCATTGTTTGAATTCCGCGAAGGCAAGCGCAAGAACGCGCAGATGTCGCCGATGGCGGCCAATCTGTCGAACGCCGACCTGAACGACCTTGCCGCCTATTTTGCCGCGCAGCCGGCGCCCCCGCCGCTGCGCCAGACCACGCCCGCCAACGTCGCCGCCGGCCGCGACCTGACGGTGAAAAACGCCTGCATCGCCTGCCATGGCGCCAAATTGCTCGGCCAGCAGCAGATGCCGCGCATCGCCGGCCAATTCCAGGACTACCTGCGCGCCCAGCTGACCGGCTTCAAGGCGGGGACGCGTGCCGACATGGACGGCACCATGAGTTCCGCCGCGCAAGGCCTGTCGCCGCAGGACATCGATGTGCTGGCCGATTATCTTTCCGGTCTGCCGACTCAATAACCAATAACCAATAACCAATAACCAATAACCAATAAACCGATGATGCCTGCCCACCCATTTACCCGCCGTGCCATCCCGGCTGCGCTGGCCTTGTGTTTCGCCCATGTCGCGTTTGCACAGAACGCGCCGGCTCCCGCCGCCGCGCCAGCCAAACCCGCCGCGCCGCTATCTTCCGGCGCCGAGCCGCCGACGGTGGTCATCAGCGTGACCCAGGTGGAGCAGCCGGCCTTCGACCTGCCGGCCTCGGTCGATGTCATCACCGGCCCGCAGTTGCGCGACGGCCAGCGCGGCGTCAATCTCTCGGAGACCCTCAACCGCGTGCCCGGCCTGCAGATCATGGACCGGCAGAACTACGCACAGGACCTGCAGATATCCTCGCGCGGCTTCGGCGCGCGCTCCCAGTTCGGCATTCGCGGCATCCGCCTCTACGCCGACGGCATTCCGGCGACGCAGCCGGACGGGCAGGGGCAGACTTCGCACTTTTCGCTGTCCTCGGCCTCGCGCGTCGAAGTATTGCGCGGTCCCTTCTCGGCGCTGTACGGCAACTCGGCCGGTGGCGTGATCTCGATCTACACCGAAGACGGCGGCCCGGGCTTTTCGCTCAAGCCCTCGTTTTCGGTCGGCAGCTACGACGCCTGGCGCATCGGCATGCAGGCCTCGGGCTCGACCGAAAGCGGCAAGGGCAGCTACCTCATCGATGCCAGCAAGTTTTCCATCCACGGCTACCGCGACCACGATGCCGCCACGCGAGAACTCGAAAATGCCAAGCTGAAAAGCCAGCTCGACGAGAACACCACCCTGACCTGGACGGTCAATCGCGTCAACATGCCGAAGTCGCAGGACGCGCTCGGCCTGTCGCGCGCGCAGGTGGCGGCCGACCCGCGTCAGGCCGATGCTTCCGCGCTGCAATTCAACACCCGCAAGAGCCTGGAGCAGACCCAGACCGGCCTGGTGTTCGAGCACAAGTTCGACGGCGCCGACAGCATGCGCGTGGCCGCCTATGCCGGCACCCGCCACATCGTGCAATACCAGGCGATTCCGACCGGCACCCAGGTGGCGGCCACCAGCCCCGGCGGGGTGATCGACCTGCAGCGCGACTACGCCGGCGTCGACGCGCGCTGGATCCATCGCGGCTACCTGAACGACGGCGCCTATACGCTGACCGCCGGCTTCAACATGGACACCCTGGACGAAGGGCGGAAGGGCTACCAGAACTTCCTCGGCCCCAGCGCCACCCCGACGGCCCTGGGCGTGCAAGGCGCCCTGCGGCGCAACGAAAACAACACCGCCACCACCTTCGACCAGTACGTGCAGGGCGAATGGCAGTTTTATCGGGGCTGGCGCCTTTCCGCCGGCATCCGCAACTCGCGCGTTTCCATCGTCTCTCGCGACAGCTACATCGTAGCGGGCAACGGCGACGACAGCGGCTCCACCGCCTACCGCGCCACCACGCCGGTGGCCGGGCTGGTGCGCGAGATCAACGAGAACGTCAATGTATACGCCACCGCGGCGCGCGGCTTCGAGACGCCGACGCTGAACGAAATTTCCTACAGTCCTGGTGGCAGCGGCCTCAACTTCAACCTGCGCCCGTCGATCAGCAAGCAATACGAGGCCGGGGTGAAAATGCATTTCGGCCGCACCCTGCTCAACGCCGCGCTGTTTTCCACCCGCACGCAAAACGAGATCGTGGTGCTGACCAACAGCGGTGGGCGCTCGGTGTACCAGAACGCCGGGCGCACCTCGCGCGAGGGCGCCGAGTTGTCCGCCGAAGCGCAACTGGGTGCCGGCTTCTCCGCCTACTTCGCCTACACCTTCGTCAACGCGCGCTATCGCCAGGACTTTTTCACCTGCCTGGCCGCGCCCTGCACGGTGCCGACGGTGCTGGTGCCTTCCGGCAACCGCATGCCCGGTGTGGCGCAGAACAGCGCCTATGGCGAACTGGCCTGGCGCGCACGCGAAGCCGGCGGCGCGCGCGCGGCGCTGGAAATGCGCATGGTCGGCAGCGTGCCGGTGGACGACCGCAACACCGACGCGGCGCCCGGCTACACCATCTTCAACGCGCGCATCGGCTGGGAACAGCGCTCGCAGGCGTGGACGCTCTCCGAGTTCGCCCGCGTCGACAACATCGGCAACCACCAGTATGTCGGCTCGATTTTGGTGAACGATGCCAACGGCCGCTTTTTCGAGCCGGCGCCGGGGCGCAACTACACCGTGGGCATGAGCGCCTCCTACAAATTTTGGTGATTCCGAAAAAAGTACAACCCTACTTTTTTCGGGGCTGCCATGCAAAGAAATCGCCGGCAGAGCCGGTCGATTTTGACTAAACGGCGACGAAAAGGCTAAAGGCCCAGCGCGGGCAGGCCGTATCGCGCGCGGGCGCGGGTGCAGCTGTCGTTGTCGGCGCCGGCTTCGCCGTGGCGCGTGAAGGCGCGGCAGGGGCTGGGGCGGTCTGCGTAGATGCTGCAGCTAGTGGCTTTGCCGACTTCGCCTTCGAGGGCGATGCAGCGCGGGCTCTTGCTGTTGGTACCGGCCATGCACAGGCGGTGCGGCGGCAGGGGTTCGGTCAGGGCGGCGGGGACGCGGCCGCCGGCATCGTCGGCTTCGCGCCAGTAGAACGGGACGACGAAGCTGGTGCAGCAGGCGCCGCACGTCATGCAGGGATTGGCGGGGGCGCGATGAACTGCGGTTGCGCTCATCCGCCCCTCCGGTCTACCAGAGACTGAAGCCGAAGTGGCGGGCGTAGAGCTCGCCGATCTCGTCGCGGGTCATGCGGTGGTTTTGCGCGCCGCGTTCGGCGATCTTCAGTGCGCCCATGATGCTGGCCAGGCGGCCGGTGTCTTCCCAGTCGAGCTGGTTGACGATGCCGAACAACAGGCCGGCGCGATAGGCGTCGCCGCAGCCGGTGGGGTCGACCACGCGGTCGGCCTGCACGGCGGGAATTTCCAGGCGCGAGCCGTCGGTGTAGATGTGCGAGCCTTCGGCGCCGCGCGTCACCACCAGCGCCTGCACCAGCTTGGCAATCTCTTCGAGCGATTGCCCGGTGCGCTCGGTGAGCATCTTGGCTTCGTAGTCGTTCAGCGCCGCGTAGTCGGCCATGCTGATGAAATCCATCAGTTCCTCGCCGTTGAACATCGGCAGGCCCTGGCCCGGATCGAAAATGAAGGGGATGCCGGCCTCGGCGAATTCGCGCGCATGCATCAGCATGCCCTCGCGACCGTCCGGGGCGACGATGCCGAGGGTGACGTCGGTGGCGTCCTTGACGTGGTTGACCTGGGACATGTTCATCGCGCCGGGGTGGAAGGCGGTGATCTGGTTGTCGTCCAGGTCGGTGGTGATGAAGGCCTGGGCGGTGAACGACTCCGGCACCAGGCTGACGTGCTTGGACGACAGGCCCAGGCCCTCCAGGCGGGTGAAGTAATGCTCGGCATCTTCGCCCACCGAGGCCATGATCATCGGCTCCTCTTCGGGGCGATGGGCAATCATCCGCAGGTTATAGGCGATGTTGCCGGCGCAGCCGCCGAACTCGCGGCGCAATTCCGGCACCAGGAAGGCGACGTTGAGGATGTGCACCTGCTCAGGCAGGATCTGGTCTTTGAACTTGCCTTCGAACACCATGATGTTGTCGAAGGCCAGCGAGCCACAGATAAGGACGGACATGAGTAGTTATTCTCCCGTGAAGCCGCCGTGTGGTAGAACGCGGCTCCCTGAAATGCTGACAATAGCCGTATTGTAATGGTGAATTCGCCGCGGCCAAAGGAACCGGGGCGAACCGAGGGGCATCGGGAGGTAACCCCGGGGGCGGGAATGCAGCCAAGGCGCGAACCTGGGGCGGCCTGCCCGCGGCGCGGGCTAAGGATAGAAAGCGTAGAGCCGGTAGCCGTTGGCCTTGAGCTGGCTGGCGTCGATCGACAGCCTGATCTGGTATTCGCCGTCCGCCCCCAGTTGGGGCAACGGGGCGCCGACGCCGCGTGCGCTGTATTCCTCCGGCCGGATGACGCGGCGCGCCTGCGGGGTTTCCTGCGCGTCGATCAGCGTGAGTTCGAGAAAAGGCAGCTTTTGCGCCAGGGCGGAACGGTTGCGCAGCAAGGCGTTGAGCTGCAGCAGGGCCGGGTCGGCTGGGTCTGCTTCGAGCGAAGAAGATTCGATACTGATGGCCTGCGGGTCGATCGGGGTTTCGACCTTGCAGGCAAGCTTGGCGCACATCTGCGCCAGCCAGGGCTTGGTCTCGGGCTGCCATTGGCCCAACTGGTCGCGGTAGAAATACGCGCCCTGGGCCGCCAGGGCCAGCACGGCCAGCACCACGCCGGTCAGCGACAGCCAGGCAATGCGCCGCCGCGGCCGCTCTTGCGCCTGGTCTTTCCCTTCGTCCCCGTCTACGGTCAGGCGGTGCAGCGGCCGCACTACCGACGGCTCTGCGCCATCGGTTGCCGGCCCGGCCGGGGACGCCGGGGACGCCGCAGTTTCTCTCTCCGCAAGAATCGGCTCGGGCTCGACGGGCATCGGCCGCGAATTGGCGTCGAGCACGGAAAAGCGCGAGTCGGCGTCCAGCGGCCCCAGCGAGTCGGAAATCGGATGCGCTGCCGGGTCGCGCGTATGCACCAGGCTGGCCAGCGCGCTGAAGACGAACTGGCAACGGCCGCAGCGCACCTTGCCCTGGCGCGATACCAGCTGGTCGGTGGTGATGCGAAACGAGGTGCCGCACTCGGGGCAGCGGGTGAGCATCGACATGGCGGCTCGGCTTGACGCTTTGGTTTCTAGGTACCGCTCATTTGGTACCACTCAGGCAAGTCCAGCCGTCTTCGCGGCGGAACGCGGTCAGGGAGATCAGCGGACGGTAGGCCGCGATTACTTCATCTTCCTGCGAGTCGAGAATACCAGAAAGCGTGAGCCGCCCGCCGGGTTTGAGATGGCCGACCAGCGCCGGTGCCAGCACCTTGAGCGGATTGGTGAGGATGTTGGCCACCACCACGTCGGCGGTCAGGCCCGTGAGGGCGTCGGTGCCGCGGATGTCCAGCGTGCAGTCGTTGGCGGCCGCGTTGTCGCGGCTGGCGACAAGCGCCTGCGGGTCGATGTCGGTGGCGAACACCGGAGAAGCGCCGAATTTTGCGGCCGCCACGGCCAGGATGCCGGAGCCGCAGCCGTAGTCCAGCACCGACTCGCCGCTCTTGATGTGGGTATCCAGCCATTGCAGGCACAGGCGGGTGGTGGGGTGGCTGCCGGTACCGAACGCCAGCCCCGGGTCGAGCCGGATCGCCAGCGCATTCGGGTCGGGCGGCTCATGCCAGCTGGGCACAATCCACAGGCGCTCGGAAATGCGGATCGGGTCGAATTGCGACTGGGTCAGGCGCACCCAGTCCTGGTCCGCGACTTCCTTGACGGTATGAGGCGGCACCTCGGCGTATCCGGCGGCCGTTGCCGCTTCGCGCGCAATTGCCTGCGCATCGGCATCGGCGTCGATCAGCGCCACCACCACGTTGCGGCGCCAGGCGGTGTTTTCGATCGCCATGCCGGGCTCGCCGAACAGCGGCTGCTCCTGCGCGGTGTTGGCGTCGGCGTCTTCCACCGAGACCGACAGCGCGCCGGCCTCCATCAGCGCGTCGCTGAAGGCTTCGGCCTCGCGTTCGGCGCAGACAAAACGCAGTTCAAGCCAGGGCATGGATACTCCGTCGCAGGGATTGATATAAGCCAAAGACGGCGATGTTGGCCCGGGTCCGCGTGACCCCGGGCCTCGGGGGTTCAAAGGGGCGCGAGCCCCTTTTTCGAGACGCGCTCCTTTTTTCGAGACGGTCAGGCGTTTTTGCGCGAGGCGAGCTTGTGCTCGAGGTAATGGATGCTGGTGCCGCCGTCGATGAAATGGCTGTCGTCCATCAGCTGGCGGTGCAGCGGCAGGTTGGTCTGGATGCCCTCGACGATCATCTCGGAGAGCGCGATGCGCATGCGGGCGATCGCCTGGTTGCGGTCGGCGCCGTAGGCGATCACCTTGCCGATCATCGAGTCGTAGTTCGGCGGCACCATGTAGCCGGCGTAGACGTGCGAGTCGACGCGGATGCCGGGCCCGCCGGGGGCGTGGAAATTGGTGATGCGCCCAGGTGAAGGCGTGAACTTGAACGGGTCTTCGGCGTTGATGCGGCACTCGACGGCGTGGCCCTTGAGCTCGATGTCGCGCTGGCGAAAGCGCAGCTTTTCGCCGGCCGCCACCTTGATCTGCTCCTGCACGATATCGATGCCGGTGATCATTTCGGTCACCGGGTGCTCGACCTGTACCCGGGTATTCATTTCGATGAAGTAGAACTCGTTGTTCTCGTAGAGGAACTCGAAGGTGCCGGCGCCGCGGTAGTTGATGCGCCGGCAGGCGTCGGCGCAGCGCTCGCCGATGCGCTCGATCAGGCGGCGCGGAATGCCGGGGGCGGGCGCCTCTTCCAATACTTTCTGGTGGCGGCGCTGCATCGAGCAGTCGCGCTCGCCCAGCCACACCGCGTTCTTGTGCTGGTCGGCCAGCACCTGGATTTCGATGTGCCGCGGGTTCTCGAGGAACTTCTCCATGTACACCGTCGGGTTGCCGAAGGCGGCCTGCGCCTCGGTACGGGTCATGGCCACTGCATTGAGCAGGGCCGCCTCGGTGTGCACCACGCGCATGCCGCGGCCGCCGCCCCCGCCCGAGGCCTTGATGATGACCGGGTACTTGATCTCGCGGGCGATGCGAATGATCTCTTTCGGGTCATCCGGCAGCGCGCCTTCGGAGCCGGGCACGGTGGGCACCGTCGCCTTGATCATGGTCTGCTTGGCGGAAACCTTGTCGCCCATCATGCGGATGGTTTCGGGCCGCGGGCCGATGAAGGTGAAGCCGCTTTTTTCCACCCGCTCGGCGAAGTCGGCGTTCTCGGAGAGAAAGCCGTAGCCGGGATGGATCGCTTCGGAATCCGTCACCTCGGCGGCGCTGATGATCGCCGCCATGTTGAGGTAACTCTGCGGGCTGGGCGCCGGACCGATGCACACGGCCTCGTCGGCCAGCTTGACGTACTTGGCCTGCGAATCGGCCTCGGAATACACCACCACGTTGCGAATGCCCAACTCGCGGCAGGCGCGCTGCACGCGCAGGGCGATCTCGCCGCGGTTGGCAATCAGGATCTTGCCGAACATCGCCATCTTGTTTGCGTTCCTTGTTTCCTGGCCTTGTTTCTTGGCCTTCGTGCCGGGCGCTGCGCCGCGGACGATTTATTCGATGATGAACAGCGGCTGGCCGTATTCCACCGGCTGGCCATTTTCCACCATGATCTGCGTGATGGTGCCAGCCTTGTCGGCGGGAATCTCGTTCATCAGCTTCATCGCCTCGATGATGCAGATGGTGTCGCCCTCGGCGACTTTGGAGCCGATATCGACAAAGGCGGCCGTGGTGGGCGAAGAGGAGCGATAGAAGGTGCCCACCATCGGCGACTTGACCGTGAAACCCGTGCTTTCGGCGACAGCGGCCGGCGCGGCGACGGCCGGGGCCGCGGCAGGTGCAGCCATCGGCACAGCCTGAGGCTGCATCATCATCATGGTGCCGGCAGGCGCGCTGCCGCTTTTGACGATACGGACCTTTTCTTCGCCCTCGGTGACCTCCAATTCGCTGATGCCGGAGGTTTCCACCAATTCGATCAAGGTCTTGAGTTTACGCAAATCCATGCAATTACCCTTTATTTCCTGTCTTCTGCTTGAATTCTGTCGATAGCGAAGTCCAGCGCCAGCACATAGCCGCGGCTGCCCAGGCCAACGATGGTGCCGACGGCCAGGTCCGAAAAATAGGAATGGTGGCGAAACGGCTCGCGCTTGTGGATGTTCGACAAGTGGACTTCGACAAAGGGAATGGCCACCGCCGCAAAGGCATCGCGCAGGGCAACGCTGGTATGGGTGAAGGCGGCCGGGTTGATGACAATGAAGCGGGTGCCATCGGTGCGGGCTGCCTGCACCCGGTCCACCAGCACATGCTCTGCGTTGCTTTGCAGGATCTCGACCGTGACGTCGCTCTCGGTACCGGTGCCGACCAAGGACTTGTTGATGTCTTCCAGGGTTTCGGCGCCGTAGATTGCCGGCTCGCGGGTGCCCAGGAGATTCAGGTTGGGGCCATGCAGGACCAGGATCCTGGGGGCGCCGGCAGCGATTTTCTTGCTTGCCATTGGGGTGACTTATCGACGGGAACGGCGCGAGTTTACCCGAGTTTGGCGGCGCCCGCCTCGGTGGCGGAACCCGCGGCGGGTTGACGTTAGCCTAAAGCTTGCCGACTACTGCGCCTAACTCGTCGTGATTCACTCGGCCAATTTTCCGGAAAATGGCCTCTCCGGCGGCGTTGATGGCCACTGTGAAGGGCAGGGCGCGGGGCTTGTCGCCGGCTGCAGTGAGTATATCCAGGCCACTGGCACCGCTTTCCAATAATAGATAGCTGATGCCCAGCTGTTTGGAAAATGCTTGCATGTTGGCGGCAGAATCGATGCCGATACCGACAATTTGCGCCTTTTTGCCGCCCGGGCCCTGGGAGAAGCGCTGGAAATCCGGCATTTCCTCCTTGCACGGCCCGCACCAGGTCGCCCAGAAATTGACGATCAGGGGTTTGCCGCGCAGGCTGGCCATGGCGAGCGGTTTACCATCAAGGTCGTGGAATTGTGCCGCCCAAAGCGGCCCAAGGTCGGCGCGGTCGCCGGCTTCGAAGCCGCGCAGGCTGCCCCAGATGCCGACACCGCCGGCGCAAACGCCAGCCGCGCCGATCAGGATGTTGCGCCGTAGCGGGTTCATGGGGTTGGCTAGCGGATGTTCGAAAGGAATTGATCGACCGTGTTTTTCTGCTCTTCTTCGTCGATCAATAGCTCAACTGCAGTCAAATCGCCGCGATCTGTCTGCCCAGAGGCGTCCGGACGGGCGGCGCCGCGTTCATCGGCATGGTTATAGACGATCAGATTGACCGTCACCCCTTCGATCTCGAAGGAGAGCACCGGCACCTTGCGGCTGATGCTGCGGTTGAAATGGTTGCGCTCGGAGGTGGCGTATTCGATGCCGCGCCCGAGCAAAGTCAGTTCCACCTGTTTTTCAAGGTCGGTGAACAGGTTGATGTCGACACCGGCGCCGCGCGTGGCCGTGCCCTTCCACACCGGGCCGGTGAGATAGGGGCTGTAGGCTTCGAACTCACGCATCACTTCCAGCCCGACCTGGCGCAGGTCCAGCAGACGGGCGCGCTGCTCGCTGTTCTGGTACAGGGCCTGGTAGATGCGCAGCGACTCTTCGATTTCGTCGTTGTCCGGCAGGCCGTCGCTTTCGCGAAAGCCCAGCTGGCGCGCCGCCTTGCGCTTGGCGGTGCCGAAGTCGGCGACGCCGTCCTCGGCGATCAGCCGCGCCGCCTGGGCGGCGATGGCACGCCGCGCGTGGGCCGAGCCCTTCAATTGCTTGCTCATGCGCATTATTGTACCGCCGCCGGTCGGCTAAAATATAGCCAGTCTTTTCTCTCATCTCTTCCTTGCCGCAGGTAAGGCACCGGCTTTTTCGTGGATGTTTCTTTCATGAAAATTGTCCGGCTTTGCCGGCGATTTCATGCACGTCAATCCCGGCAAAAGCAGGTTTTAACTTTTGCCGGCATCCTCATAATGCACATCCACATTCTCGGTATTTGCGGCACCTTCATGGGCGGAATCGCGGCGATCGCCCGCGCCGCCGGTTTCAAGGTCACCGGTTGCGACGCCAACGTCTACCCGCCGATGAGTACCCAGCTCGAGGCCTTGGGCATCGAGCTGATCACCGGCTACACGCCGGAGCAGGTGGACTTGAAGCCCGACCTTTTCGTCATCGGCAACGTGGTTTCGCGCGGCAACCCGCTGATGGAAGAGATACTCAACCGCGGACTGCCCTATACCTCGGGGCCGCAATGGGTGGGTGAGCACATCCTTGGCCGTAAGCACGTGCTGGCGGTAGCCGGCACCCATGGCAAGACCAGCACCAGCTCGATGCTGGCGTGGATCTTGGAGGACGCCGGCAAGAATCCGGGCTTTTTGATCGGCGGCATGCCGGAGAATTTCGGCGTCTCCGCGCGCAATACCGACAGCCCGCTCTTCGTCATCGAGGCCGACGAATACGATACTGCCTTTTTCGACAAGCGCTCCAAGTTCCTCCACTACCGCCCGACCACGGCGGTGCTGAACAACCTGGAGTTCGATCACGCCGACATTTTCCCCGACATCGGCGCGATCGAAACGCAGTTCCACCACCTGGTGCGCACGGTGCCGGGCAAGGGCTTGATCGTGGTCAATGGCCGCGAAGAGAGCCTGAAGCGCGTGTTGGCGCGCGGCGGTTGGAGCGCGATCGAACACTTCGGCCTCTCTTCGGGCTGGGAACCCAGCGCGGCGGACGCCGAAGGGGCCTTCGACGTGCTTTGCGACAGCGCGGTCCAGGGCCGCGTGCACTGGGACCTGATGGGCGAACACAACCGCATGAATGCCGTGGCGGCGATTGCCGCCGCGCGCCATGCGGGCGTGGCCCCGGCGCGCGCGGTCGAGGCGCTGGCGCGCTTCAAGAACGTCAAGCGGCGCATGGAAGTGCGCGGCCACGCCGGTGGCGTGACGGTGTACGACGACTTCGCCCATCATCCCACGGCGATTGCCACCACCATCGCGGGCCTGCGCGCCAAGGTGGGCGGCGCGCGCATTCTCGCGGTGCTGGAGCCGCGCTCCAACACCATGAAACTCGGCACCATGAAAACGGCCTTGCCCGTCAGCCTGGGAGGCGCGGACCTGGTGTTCGGCTACGGCGCGCGCGAGGGTAAAGATGCGCTGGGGTGGAACCTCGCCGAGGCACTGGCGCCGCTGGGTAAAAAGGCCGGCGCCTACGAAGAACTGGATACGCTGGTCGGCGCCATCAAGGCCGCCGCCAAGCCCGGTGACCACGTGCTGGTGATGAGCAACGGCGGCTTCGGCGGCGTGCACCGCAAGCTGCTCGACGCCCTCGCATGATCATCTACCTGCACGGTTTTCGCTCCTCGCCGCAGTCCTACAAGGCGCAACTGCTGGCCGAACGCATGGCGCAACTGGGCCGCGCATCAGACTATCTGTGCCCGCAATTGCCGGTGTCGCCCGCTGAGGCGATTGGCCTCGCCCAAAACCTGACGCGTGATCGCGACCCCGCGCAACTCACACTGTTCGGTAGCTCGCTGGGCGGCTACTACGCTACCTATCTGGCCGAGCAACTGGGCTGCCGCGCGGTGATGCTCAACCCGGCGATGCGCGCCTTCGAAAAACTCAAGCACTACGTCGGCCCGCAAACCATGTACCACGGCGGCGGCGAGGCCTTCGACTTCAAGGCCGAGTACCTGGAAGAGTTGCGCGCGATGTTTATCCCGGCGATCACCCGGCCGGAGCGCTATTTCCTGGTAGCCGCAACTGGCGACGAGCTGCTGGACTGGCGCGAGATGGCGGCAAACTTTCCCGGCGCGCGCCACAAGGTGATCGGAGGCAGCGACCACGGCCTGTCCGATTTTGCCGATTATATGGACGAGACCCTGGCTTTCGCCGGCGTTACTTCGCCCGCCGGCTAGAACCGCGGGACGAAAGAAAACGGCCCGGGATTTCCGGGCCATTTTTTATTGCTTAGCAAGTAGCACTGCGTAGTCACCGCGGGTCTACTGCAGCCTTACATGCCCGGCATCACCTGGCCGCGAATCTCGCCGCCCTTGTTGGCCGCGGTGTGCACGTTGGCGTACCACTTGCCGGCGAGGAAGTCGGCGGCTTGTGCCGGAGTCAGGGTGGCCTGGCCTTCGAGCCCGCTGTTGATCGGGTTCTGGAACGGCACCACCACGCCGGCGTTGGTGCCCATGGCGGCAGGGCCGTGGAAGTGCGCGGCGGCGGCGGGGCCGGTGAGGCCGGAGTAGGTCAGTTTCCAGCTCAGCACGCTGGTGGTCTTGTCGAACTTGGTTTCGATCATGCCGGTGCCGGCGCTGGAATTCGGCGGCACTTCCTGGGCGGCGCTCATCTGGGTCTTGGTGACGACCACATTGGACGAGCCCATGGTGCTGCAGGCGGAAAGGCCGGCGGCGAGAAAGCCGGCGACGACGAAGCTGCGGAAGGCGGTGCGAAAGTGGATCATGGTGTCTCCAGGACGGTTTGTCGGCAAAAAGGCGTGGCGTTTGGGGCCGGGCAATGCCTTGCATTGACCCGGGCAAAGCCGGTGGGTTCCTCGCCGCGGACCCCCGTCCACGGCCGGGGCGCCATGTTTTCTGCTTAGTGCCGGCACCTCAGGCCGGTGGCGCTCCCGTTGCAGGATACGCCTATAGAGGTGTCTTGGATGCGCTACGGCGCCGATGCGGCCAGGCCGGCGTCAGTTTTGCGGCGTCCAGAACCCCAGGTGTGCCCGCGCCGCCTCCTCTTCCAGCGCCGGGCCGACGACGGCGATCTTGCGCTGGCCGCGGGCGAACACCTCGCGGCAGGGCAGGGAAAACGTCGGGTTTTCCGGATGGTCGCCGGTGAGCAGCAGCAACTGGTGTTCCGACAGGGCGTAGACCACCCGGCCGATGCCGCACCAATAGATCGCCCCGGAGCACATGGCGCAGGGCTCGGCGCTGGTGTAGAGGGTGGCGCGGGCCAGGGCCTCCGGGGACAGCGCCTGCGCGGCCATTTGCGCGGCGCGCAGCTCGGCGTGCTGGGTCGGGTCGCCTTCGGGCGGCAGGCTGTTGTTGCCGGCCTCGGCGATCACCTGGCCGTTCGCGTCGGCCACCAGCGAGGCAAACGGATGCTTGCCGGCGGCGCGGGTGGCTTCCGCCAGGGCGATGGCGCGTCTGAGCAGGGTGAGGTCGGCGGGGCTGAGGCTGGAGGTCGCAAGTTCGGTCATCGGGCGGGCTTTCGGGTTTTGCGGGTCTTTGTCCGGGTTGCAAGTGTCGCGCCAGGCAGGGCGCGCGCGGCCTGGCGCAACTCCTCGCGAAACCAGGCGCCGCCGGGATCGTCGTTGCGGTAGGCGTGCCATTGCATCGACTGCTCCAGCACCGGCGTGTTGATCGGCGGCGGCAGCACGCGCAGCGGCATGGTCTGCGCGTACAAGGTCGCCAGGCGCTTGTGCATCATGGCGATGCGGTAAGTGCCGACAATAAAGCGCGGCACCGCGCTGAAACTGGTCACCGTCACCTCCACCCGCCGCTTGTAGCCGGCGCGCTGGAAAAACCGCTCCTCGATGTGCGCGATGCCGTGCTTGCCGTATTTCACCACCACGTGGCCGGAATCGAGGAACTGCGCGATGGCAATGCGCTTGCCGATGTTGGGGTTGCCGTCCCAGGCGACGCAGGCGAAGGTGTCGGTGAACAGCAGTTCGGAGGGATGATTGGGCGAGAGGAATTCGCGCGAAATGATCAGTGCGTCGAGGTCGCCTTCCTCCAGCGATTGTGCCGGCGAATCGGCAAACGGAATCACCTCCACGCCCACGCGCGGCGCCCGGTCCTTGATGCGCCGCAGGAATTCCGAGACCAGCACGGTGGAGCCGTAGTCGGAAGCCATCACCTTGAAGCAGCGCGAGGAAGAGGCGGGGTCGAACACGGGCCCGGCCTCGAAGACGGCGGTGATCTGCATCAGGATGGCGCGCACCGGGGCGACCAGCGCGTCGCCCAGGGCGCTGCGCTTGAGCTTGCGCCCGAGCGGGGCCAGCAGCGGGTCGCCGAAGTGTTCACGCAGGCGCGCGAGTGCGCCGCTCATTGCCGACTGGCTCAGGTGCAGGCGCTCGCCGGCGCGGGTGACGCTTTGCTCTTCCAGCAGCGCGTCCAGTGCCACCAGCAGGTTCAGGTCCAGGCCATTCAGGTTCATCACGCACTCAAAGAGAATAAATCAGGTATCGGCCGGGCCGATGCTTCATATCGAAACAAACGATTTTACTGATGTTTTCGGGCGACCTATCTTGTGCCTGCCATGCGCGCGGCTTGCACGTTGCTTGCGCGCGCCAGAGGCGGCTCACCGCCCGGCCATTGATTGGGGAAGACATGACTCTGATGACGCGTAAGTGGATGTCGCCGGCGCTCGCACTGGCGGCTTTTTTCTCCCTGTCTTGTCCGGCGCTCGCCCAGGAGCGCTATCCCGACAAGACGATCCGCATGATCGTGCCCCTGGCCCCCGGCGGCGCCACCGACACCATCGCGCGCATCGTCGCCAAGCAGATCTCGACCGAGCTGGCCGTGCCCGTCACCATCGACAACCGCACCGGCGCCGGCGGCATCATCGGCATGGACGCGGCGGTGCGCGCTGCGCCGGACGGCTACACCCTGTTCGTCGGCAACCTCTCGACCAATGCGCTGAACCAGACGGTGTATGCCGACAAGCTGAAGTTCAAGCCGGACGACGCGCTGATGCCGGTGTCCATGCTGGCGACCATTCCGCACCTGCTGGTGAGTTCGGCCAAGTTCGAGCCGACGACGGTGAAGGAACTCATCACCTACGCCAAGGCCAACCCGGGCAAGGTGAACCACGCCTCGCCCGGCGTCGGCTCCTACTCCATGCTCGACATGCTGAATTTCGAAAAGGCGGCGGGCCTGCACATGGTGCACGTGCCCTATGCCGGCGGCGCCGGGCAGTACATCGCGCCGATGGTCAGCAACGAAGTGCAGATCGCGTTTCTCAACGCCTCTTCCGTGATCGAGATGGTGCGCGCCGGCAAGCTGCGCGCGCTGGCCGTGACCACGGACAAGCGCCTGCCCGAGCTGCCCAACGTGCCGACCATGGCCGAAGCGGGCTTTCCCGGCATCGGTACCAACGCCTGGCAGGGCCTCTTCGTTCCCAAGGGTACGCCCAAGCCGGTGGTAGATAGGCTCTACGCCGCGGTCGCCGAGGCGCTCAGGCAGCCGGAGGTGCTGGAAACCTTCAAGAAGCAGCTCATCATCGCCGCCGTCAGCCCCTCGCCCGAGGAGTACGGCAAATTCGTCAAGACCGAGGTGTCGCGCTGGGCCACCATCGTCAGCTCGCTCAACGTCAAGGTCGAGTAATTCTTTTTTCAACCCCGAAGAAATCAAGAGGAAATTCCCATGAGCGCACAACCGCAAGAAGGCAAGCAATTCGAAGTGATCGGCCCGCGCACGCCGGGCGCTAAGCGCGCCGGCCCCGGCGAGCACATTTTTGACTTTCACAAGGTCAACCAGATCATGGGCGGCCCCGGCTACTCGCCGGTGTTCGGCGGCTGCGTCGAAGGCGAACGGATGATCGTAGCCTTGATGCGCGCCCCCGCCGGCAAGATGGGCGACTGGCACTTGCACCCGAACGAACAGTGGATCTTCATCATGGAAGGCAAGTTCGACATCCGCTTCGACGACGGCCAGGCGCACATCGTCGAGACCGGCGGCCTGATCTACATTCCCGCCGAGCAGGTGCACCAGGGCGGCGCCACCGCCGAAGCGGATTGCGTTTTCTTCACCTGCAAGGACGCCAAGCACGGCCTGCACGGCTCGCGCGCCGACGGCAAGCCGACGCAATAACCATCGAGGCGACAACCGCCGAAGCAACCCCGTTTTTATACCGCTCACAAGCCCATGCCGGTCTACAAGTTCGACGACATCCCCTCCGAGTTCGTCACGCCGAAACATTCGACAGCCTTCGGGCCGTTGATCAGCGGCGAGCAGATCGAGCTGGGCCTGCTGCGCTACAAGGCGGGCGAGGGGGCCGAGGAGCATGCGCACCCGCACGAGCAGATATTCATGGTGCTCTCCGGGCGCGTGCGCATGATCATCGCCGGCAAAACCTACGCCCTCGGCCCGCGCGAGGTGGCGCACATGCCGCCCAACGTGCCGCACAGCCTGGCGGTGGACGAGGACGCCGAAGTGCTTAGCGCCAAGGGCATCGTCGGTGGCGTGGGGCACCGCATCTAGCGCCGTGTCCGGCGAATCAGGCGCATCATGGTGCGTCGCAAAAACCGGCGCTTTTCCTGTGCTAGAGTCGCGCCTTTTGTCGAGGCGGGAAGATTCATGCGTTTGCAAAACAGGGTAGCCATCATCACCGGCGGGGCCAATGGCATCGGCTGGGCCACCGCGCAGCGCTTTGCCGATGAAGGCGCGATTGTCGTCATCTGCGACCTGCGACAGGCCGAGATCGACAAGGCCGTGCAAAGCCTCAAGGCGCGCGGCGCCGAGTCGTTCGGCTGCGTGATCGACGTCACCAAACGCGAGACGGTCAATGCCATGGTCGCGCAAGTGAAGGAGCGCTACCGGCGCATCGACATCCTGGTCAACAACGCCGGCATCACCAAGGACGCGCGCCTGATCAAGATGAGCGAGGCCGACTTCGACGCCGTGATCGACGTCAACCTCAAGGGCGTGTTCAACTGCACCAAGGCCGTGGTCGACACCATGATCGAGCAGAACAGCGGCGTCATCCTCAACGCCTCTTCGGTGGTCGGCATCTATGGCAACTTCGGCCAGACCAACTACGCCGCCACCAAATTCGGCGTGATCGGCTTCACCAAAACCTGGTTCCGCGAACTCGGCCCCAAGGGCATCCGCGTCAAC
>JAQGMJ010000046.1 GCA_028292405.1 Betaproteobacteria bacterium | reverse complement strand
CTAATTCATCGTCCGCCGGCCGGCCACGCTTGGCCGGGCCGCCGGCGGCCTTCTCGGCTTCCAGTTGCAGGCGCCACTTATATAGCTGGTTGACCCGGATGCCCAGCTCTCGCGCAACCTCGCTGGCAGTCTTCTCTCCGGCGTCGGCCAGCCGAAGGGCTTCGACCTTGAATTCCCGGCTGTACTGCTTGTACGCTTTGCTCTTCTTCATCGGACACTCCTATCAGAGTAAGTATCCCCTCTTTAGGGTGTCCGTCAAACTTGGGTAGGATCACACTGACCCCAATTATTTATGGATGCACCTTTTCGTGCCGTTCCAGCATTTGTATGAATTGGGCAATTTTCCTTGCGCGTGTTTCGGCCTTCTTGGCGGTCTGAATTCTGAACAGGATGGCGTATCGGTTCCGGCTCTCCAGTGTTCCAAAGAAGGCCTTGGCCCGCGCATTGCCGTCCAGCGCGGACTGAAAGTCGCCGGGTATCGTGGCTTTGCTGGCGGCGTCATACGCGGCGTCCCAACGCCCGTCGCTCTTGGCGCGCTCAACTTCGTGCAGCCCGGCAGCTTTCATTTTTCCCGCTTTGATCAGGGCGAGCGCCTTGTCCCTGTTGATCTTCGACCAGATGCTTTTGTTCGAGCGCGGGGTGAATTTCTGCAGCCAGAATTGCTCGCTGTGGGCCTGCTTTTGTCCGTCTATCCAGCCGCAGCAAAGCGCGATCTCGACGGCTTCGTCGTACGAAACGGACTGCGTGCCGGCCCCCTTTTTTGCAAGTTGCAACCACACCCCCGGTGACGAACCGTGGTTCTTCGCCAGCCAATCGGCCCAGTCTTTTTGTTGCTCGAAATACTGAACCGGCAGGGTTGGGGATGGCTTGGATTGAGGTTTCGCTGTGGTCATCAGATCGAGCCTGCTTTTACGGTTTTGT
Source organism: Betaproteobacteria bacterium (assembly GCA_028292405.1). Classification (GTDB taxonomy): domain Bacteria; phylum Pseudomonadota; class Gammaproteobacteria; order Burkholderiales; family JAEUOS01; genus JAQGMJ01. The sequence continues at coordinate 21,112 of JAQGMJ010000046.1, read as the reverse complement.
TGTCGCCGCTTGTGCTGTCGGGTTGGGGGTGGGCTCGGCGATCTTGTGCAGGGTGTTGCGGTCGGTGTGGTGGAAGGGTTCTTTCAGGCCGGGGATAGTGAGCACGGTGTCCTGCTCGTAGGACCAGGTGCCGTCGGGGTTGATGGTGACGGTGATGGTGTAGCTCTCGGTCTTGAAGGCGTAGTCGAGGAAGGGGTTGGAGACGATGCCGTGGGTCTCCGAGCCGCGCACGGCTTGCAGGCGGAAGGTTTTGTCGTCGGGCTTGGCCATGCCGACGGCCATGGCGGTCTGGCCGCGCGGGATGGTGAGGGTTTGCATGAGCACGCCGGTGGCCGGTTCCCAGAGCCAGTAGCCGACCTGGTCGTGGAAGGCTTCGACCTCGTTGGGCTTGACGATGCGCGTGTGGTAGCGCAGGCCGTAGAGGAGTTGCGGGCCGTTGGTTTGCGCGTCGATCGGCTGCAGCTCGATGTTTTCGATGTAGGCCTGCTTTTCGGGGCCGTCGGGCTTGGGGTTGACGTCGAGGCCGCGGGTGCCGGTCCAGATGCCGGCCATGCCGGTGAGCGGGCCCAGATTGGCGAGGGTGTTTACGTCGGGCTCGGGCTCGGTGTAGATGTCTTTGGGGAAGGTTTGCATGGGATATCAGACGCCAGGTTGAAATTATTTATATGGTCGGGAGCAGGCTTTGCACTGACCTTGATTATTCCTGATTGCATATTGTCTGGAAGGCCACCGGCAGGTTCATTTCCAGCAATATCCTCATCTCTTTTGGTTCGAGGAAATGGAAAGTGTCAGCGCCGTTATTCGCAACGGTTGTGCCGAAAAGAAGTCCATATTGATATGCACCGGCCATCAATGCCAGCCGCGGCTGTATGCTGCGAAGAAAAGCAATTGTGGCGTCGACAACCTGTTCAACGTCGTGGCCCTTGAAACCGTGGTCCCAATAGTCGCAAGGGGAATTACGCCTGACTGACGTCGGATCAAGTCCGAGCAGGCCGGTGATGATCTCCGGGGAACCCTGAACCCAAAAATTTGACCAGTGACTTTGCATTTGCGAGCCTCAATTTGATCCGACGAGTCCGTTCAATATCCCCGGGGCAGATTGCTGTGTAGAAGAATGGCTGACTTAGAAGTCTCCCCAACGCCCGTGGATCGCAGCCAGTGCGGCGAGGGCGGCAGTTTCGGTGCGCATGACGCGTGGGCCGAGGAGGACGGGTTGAAAGCCGGCGGCCTGGGCGGCGGCTTCTTCGGCGTCACTCAGGCCGGCCTCCGGGCCGATCAGCAGGGCGATGGGAGTGCCGGGGACAGGAGGCGCGAGTTCGGAGAATTTTTGCGCATGCACCGGGGAGAGCATGAGCTTGAGCCCGGGCGTGTCTGCCTGCGTGGCGAGCCAGTCGAGTAGCGGGGTGACGGGAGCGACGGCGGGGACGCGGTTGCGGCCGCATTGCTCGCAAGCGGACTGGACGATGGCTTGCCAGTGGGCGGCGCGTTTGGCGGCGCGGGCGGGGTCGAGGCGTAATACCGAGCGGGCGGCGGCTAGCGGCACGATGGCGGCGGCGCCGAGTTCGACGGATTTTTCGATCACCCAGTCCATTTTGTCGCCGGTGGCGAGGCTTTGGGCGATGGTGATGGGGTAGGGGGGCTCGGATTCGCGCTGGTGGAATTCGAGGATTTCGGCGGCGACGTGCTTCTTGTCTACTGTCGCCAGACGGGCGCGGTATTCGCCGCCCAGGCCGTTGAGCAGGGTGACTTCGTCGCCGACCGATAGACGCAGGACGTCGCGGGCGTGGTGGGCGGCGGCTTCGGGCAGGGCGAGGGTGGCGCCGGCGGCCAAGGGCACCGGGCAGTAGAGGCGGACTTGCATGCGCGGATTTTAGCGCCGGCGCAGGCGCGCGCCCTAGTTTTGTGCGCCGGAGGCTGGTTGCTTGCCGCGCGGCAGGCTGTGGACTTCGCTGCGGGCGGCGGCGAAGGCGGCGGCGAGGGTGTCGAACAGGGCGTGGGCTTTGGCGGTGTTGTCGGCGCTGTAGTTGCAGACGTAGACGTCGAGCGTCACCGCATCGCGCTCGGGCCAGGTGTGGACGGCGACGTGGGATTCGGCCAGGAGCACCACGCCGGTGACGCCTGAGCCGGGGGCGAATTCGTGGAACAGCTGGGCGACGCCGGTGAGGCCGGAGGCGTGCACGGCGGAAAGCAGGGTGTCGCGCAGCAGGGCGCTGTCGGTGAGGAGCGGCCCGGCGCAGCGGCAGTCGTACAAATCGGCGGTCAGGTGCAGGCCCTGCATGGGAACCCGGGGCGGAATTAGGTTGTCAGTGAACTATGCCGGCGTGCTGCCCGTTGTGTTGTGATGCGGGGCATGCCGGGCGCGGCGGCTTATAGTGCATTTCGCGCGCGTGTTTGTAGGTGTGGCCGCGCGGGAATCGGTATAATTATAGGCTCTCTGGCGGCTGGCGGCGGCAGCGTTTTTCATCGTCCGCCATGCGGTGGTTCGCTGTTTGCCCGCTGTTTGCTTTTTTAGCCGTGCCGTTTGTTTCCGCTCGCCCTTCCCCGCACTCGTCCAAGTCAGCCCGTCATGAATACCTCCGCTTCCCCGACTTTGCTCGCCAATGCCATCCGCGCCCTGGCGATGGACGCCGTGCAGAAGGCCAATTCCGGCCACCCCGGCATGCCGATGGGCATGGCGGACATCGCGGTGGCGCTGTGGAACCGGCACCTGAAGCACAACCCGGCCAACCCGAAGTGGCCGGACCGCGACCGCTTCGTGATTTCCAATGGCCATGGCTCGATGCTGCTGTACGCGCTGCTGCATCTGACGGGCTACGACTTGCCGATGGAGGAGATCAAGAACTTCCGCCAGTTGCATTCGAAGACGCCGGGCCACCCGGAATACGGCATCACGCCAGGCGTGGAAACCACCACCGGGCCGCTGGGCCAGGGGTTTTCCAACGCGGTGGGCATGGCGGTGGCCGAAGAGCTGCTGGCGAGCCATTTCAACCGTCCGGGCCATGACATCGTCGAGCACAACACCTATGTGTTCATGGGCGACGGCTGCATGATGGAAGGGATTTCGCACGAGGCCGCTTCCCTCGCCGGCAAGCTCGGGCTGGGGCGCCTGACGGCGTTCTATGACGACAACGGCATTTCGATCGACGGCAAGGTGGAAGGCTGGTTTACCGACGATACGCCGAAGCGCTTCGAGGCTTACGGCTGGCACGTGATCCCGAATGTGGACGGCAAGAGTGTCGAGGCAGTGGACACCGCCATCCGCATGGCGCTGGCGGAAAAAAAGCGCCCGACGCTGATCTGCTGCAAGACGGTGATCGGCGAAGGTTCGCCGAACCGCCAGGGCACTGCCAAGGCGCACGGCGAGGCGCTGGGCAAGGATGAAGTGGCGCTGACGCGCGAGGCGCTGGGCTGGAAGTACGAGCCCTTCGTGATCCCGAAGGAAATTTACGAGGGGTGGGACGCGCGCGCCATCGGCGCTGCCGCCGAGAAAAGCTGGAACGACAAGTTCGCCGCCTATGAGCGCCTGTACCCCAAGCTGGCGGCCGAGTTCAAGCGCCGCACCGCGGGCGAGTTGCCGGCGAACTGGGAAGAGGGCGTGGCCGCGCTGATCGAAAACGCCAACACCAAGGCGGAGACGGTGGCGACGCGCAAGGCTTCCAACGGCGCGCTCATCGGCCTGGCGCCGATGCTGCCGGAGCTGGTGGGCGGCTCGGCCGACCTGATGGGCAGCGTGTTCACCAACTGGACCGACAGCGCGGTGGTCAAGCGCGACGCCGCCGGCGTTCTCTCGGGCAATATCATCAACTTCGGCGTGCGCGAGTTCGGCATGGCCGGCATCACCAACGGCATGGTGCTGCACGGCGGCTTCATTACCGAAACCGGCACCTTCCTGACGTTCTCGGATTACAGCCGCAATGCGCTGCGGATGGCGTCGCTGATGAAGATCCGCAATATTTTTGTCTTCACCCACGACTCGATCGGCCTAGGCGAAGATGGGCCGACGCACCAGCCGGTGGAGCATGTGTCCTCATTGCGCCTGATTCCGGGCATGCAGGTATGGCGGCCTTGCGATACGGTGGAGACGGCGGTGGCGTGGGCCAAGGCCATCGAGCGCCGCGACGGGCCGAGCTGCCTGATTTTCTCGCGGCAGAATTCGAATTTCGAAAAGCGGCCGGGCAAGATCGTCGAAGCGATCGCCTGGGGCGGCTACGTGCTGGCCGACTGCGCCGGCGAGCCGAAGGCGGTGATCATCGCCACCGGCACCGAGGTGGAACTGGCGATCAAGGCAAAGGAAGCGCTGGCGGCGGAAAACATCGCGGTGCGGGTGGTGTCGATGCCTTGCACGCAAGTGTTCGACGCGCAGGACCAGGCTTACCGCGAAAGCGTGCTGCCCAAGGGTGTGCCGCGCGTGGCGGTGGAAGCCGGTGTGACGGACTACTGGCGCAAGTATGTGGGGCTGGAGGGCGCGGTGGTCGGGCTGGACCGCTTCGGCGACTCGGCGCCGGCCAAGGACCTGTACAAGTTTTTCGAGATCACGGCGGAGCATGTGGCGGCCGCGGTCAAGGGCGTGATTTGATTTGAGCGGGGTTAGGTAATTAGGCAGTCTGGTTCGAGCAGGATTTTTTGACGGAGATAAAAAATGACCATCAAGGTAGCCATCAACGGATACGGCCGCATCGGCCGCAACATTCTTCGCGCCCACTACGAAGGCGGCAAGAAGCACGACATCCAGATCGTCGCGATCAACGACTTGGGCGACGTCAAGACCAATGTGCACCTGACCAAGTACGACACCGCGCACGGCCCCTTCCCCGGCACCGTGACGGTCGATGGTGAATACATGGTCGTCAACGGCGACAAGATCAAGGTGCTGGCCAATCGTGATCCGTCGAAACTGCCCTGGGGCGAACTGGGCGTCGATGTGGTGCTGGAGTGCACCGGCTTTTTCACCACCAAGGAAAAGGCTTCCGCCCACCTGGCCGGCGGCGCCAAGAAGGTGATCATCTCCGCGCCCGGCGGCAAGGACGTGGATGCGACCATCGTCTACGGCGTGAACCACGGCGTGCTGAAGTCCTCCTTCACGGTGATCTCCAACGCGTCGTGCACCACCAATTGCCTGGTGCCGCTGGTGAAACCCCTGCACGACAAGCTGGGTCTCGTCTCGGGCCTGATGACCACCATCCACTCCTACACCAACGACCAGGTGCTCACCGACGTGTATCACGAAGACCTGCGCCGCGCGCGCTCGGCTTCGCAGAACATGATCCCGACCAAGACCGGCGCCGCCGCCGCCGTGGGCCTGGTGATGCCGGAACTCAACGGCAAGCTGGACGGTTTTTCGATCCGCGTGCCGACGATCAACGTCTCTCTCGTCGATCTGACCTTCCTCGCCAAGCGCGCCACCACGGTGGACGAAGTCAACGGCATCATGAAGGAAGCCGCGGCCGGCGGGCCGCTGAAGGGCATCCTGGAATACAGCACCGAGCCGCTGGTCTCCTCCGACTTCAACCACAACCCGGCCTCGTCCACCTTCGATTCCACCATCACCAAGGTGTCTGAGGGCACGCTGGTCAAGGTGTTCGCGTGGTACGACAACGAGTGGGGGTTCTCCAACCGCATGCTCGATACCACCACGGCTTTGATGGCCGCAAAGTAGTCATTCGTTCAGGACACGCGCGATGAACTTCAAACGCCTCTCGGATATCGACGTCAAGGGTAAGCGCGTGTTCATTCGCGCCGACCTGAACGTGCCGCAGGACGACAAAGGCAACATCACCGACGACACGCGCATCCGCGCTTCGCTGCCGGCGATCCAGGATGCGCTGATCGGCGGCGCGGCGGTGATGGTGACTTCGCACCTGGGGCGGCCGACCGAGGGTGAGGTGAAGCCGGAGGACTCGCTGGCGCCGGTCGCCGCGCGGCTTTCCGAATTGCTGACGCGGCCGGTGCTGCTCAAGACCAACTGGGTCGACGGCGTGGACGTCGCGCCGGGGCACGTGGTGCTGCTGGAAAATTGCCGCTGCAACAAGGGCGAGAAAAAGAACGACGACGCGCTGTCGAAGAAGATGGCGGCGCTGTGCGATGTCTATGTGAACGACGCCTTCGGCACCGCGCATCGCGCCGAGGCCACCACGCACGGGATTGCGAAGTACGCGCCCGTCGCCGTGGCCGGGCCGCTGATGGCGCAGGAGCTGGACGCGCTGGGCAAGGCGCTGCACAACCCGAAGCGCCCCCTGGTGGCGATTGTCGCCGGCTCGAAAGTATCGACCAAGCTCGACGTGCTGCTGTCGCTGGCCGACAAGGTGGACCAGTTAATCGTCGGCGGCGGCATCGTCAACACCTTCATGCTGGCCAAGGGCATGCCGATCGGCAAGTCACTCGCCGAGCCGGAGATGTTGGACCAGGCAGTCGCGGTGATGAAAAAGATGGACGCGAAAAATGGCCCGGTGCCGATTCCCACCGACGTGGTGACGGGCAAGAAATTCGCCGCCGATGCGCCGGCCGAGACCAAGGACGCGGGCGCGGTGACGGCCGACGACATGATTTTCGACATCGGCCCGAAGAGTGCGGGCGCATTGGCGCAGATCATCATGAACGCCGGCACCATTGTGTGGAACGGGCCGGTGGGCGTGTTCGAATTCGACCAGTTCGGCGGCGGCACGCAGACGCTGGCCGAGACCATTGCAGCTTCAAAAGCATTTTCGATCGCTGGCGGCGGCGACACCCTGGCGGCGATCGCCAAGTACGGCGTGACCGACAAGATCGGCTACATCTCCACCGGCGGCGGCGCCTTTCTCGAGTTCCTCGAGGGCAAGCCCCTGCCGGCGGTGGAAATACTGCTGCAACGCGCGGCAACCTGAACCTATAACTCGAACAATTACCGGAGACTCACCATGGACGACCGCAGCACAAAAATCGTCGCGACATTAGGCCCCGCATCCAGCGACCCCGAGGTGCTGGAGCGCCTGATCCTCGCGGGCATGGACGTGGTGCGTTTGAATTTTTCCCATGGCACGGCGGCGGACCATATCGCCCGCGCGGCGACGGTGCGCGAAATCGCTACCAAATACCGCCGTTCGGTGGCGATTCTCGCCGACCTGCAGGGGCCGAAAATCCGCGTCGGCAAGTTCACCGACGGCAAGGTGATGCTGGAGAAGGGCGCGAGCTTCATCCTCGATGCCGATTGCCAGATGGGCAACCAGGAAACCGTGGGCATCGACTACAAGGAACTGCCGCGCGACGTGAAACCCGGCGACGTATTGCTGCTGGACGACGGCAAGATCGTGCTCGACGCCAAGCAGGTGATCGGCAACCGCATCATAACCACGGTGCGCCACGGCGGCGTGCTGTCGAACAACAAGGGCATCAACAAGCAGGGCGGCGGCTTGACCGCGCCGCCGTTGACTTCCAAGGACATCGAGGACATCGCCACCGCCGTGGAGATGAAGGCGGATTACCTGGCGGTATCCTTCCCCAAGAGCGGGGCCGACATGTACATGGCGCGCGAGCTGATGCGCGCACGCGGCGGCAAGTCGCTGCTGATCGCCAAGATCGAGCGCGCCGAGGCGATTCCGGCGCTGGAAGAAATTCTCAAGGCCTCCGACGGCATCATGGTCGCGCGCGGCGACCTTGCGGTTGAGGTGGGCGACGCCGCCGTGCCGGCGCTGCAAAAGCGCATGATCCGCATGGCGCGCGAGATGAACAAGCTGACCATCACCGCCACGCAGATGATGGAGTCGATGATCACTTCGCCGGTGCCGACGCGCGCCGAGGTGAGCGACGTCGCCAACGCTGTGCTCGACGGCACGGACGCGGTGATGCTCTCGGCCGAGTCCGCGTCCGGCAAGTACCCGGTGGAAGCGGTCGAGGCGATGGTGCGGATTTGCGTCGAGGCCGACAAGTCGATGGATTCCGACGTGCGCATCGACCAGGACTTTTTGAACCGCGTGTTCACCCGCATCGACCAGTCGATTGCGATGGCCGCGCTGTTTACCGCTTATCACCTCAAGGTGAAGGCGATTGTTTCGCTGACCCAGTCCGGCTCGACCGCGCTGTGGATGAGCCGCCTGAATGCCGGCGTGCCGATTTTCGCGCTGACCCCGGAACCGGAAACCTTCACCAAGCTGGCGCTGTTCCGCGATACCCGGCCGCTGCTGATGGCGCAGGAAGAAAGCGGCGACCGCGACAAGCTGCTTCGCGACGCCGAAGCGCTGCTGCTTGAGCAGGGCGTGGTGCAGCGCGGCGACCTGATCGTGATCACCGTCGGCGAGCCGATCGGCAAGACCGGCGGCACCAATACGCTGAAAATCGTCCGCGTCGGCGAGCACTGAGGAGCACGCAAAAGTAAAAACCTACCTTTGCGTGGTTTGATCTGCAAAAAATCGCTGGCAAAGCCAGTCGATTTTTTGAGTAAACTGCAACGAAAAGGCGTCCGGGTCGTGACGCCGGTATCATTGGCGTCAACCGCCAGATCTTGTTTTTCGTGGTTTTTAATCCAGGGAATTGACCGGCTCTGCCGGCGATTCCATGCAAATGAAATCCCGATAAAAGTAGGGTCTTACTTTTGTCGGCAACTCTTGGAGCCCGCCATGCCACTCGTATCCATGCGCCAGTTGTTGGACCACGCCGCCGAAAACGGCTACGGCCTGCCGGCTTTCAACGTCAACAATCTCGAGCAGGTGCAGGCCATCATGGAAGCGGCCGCCGAGCTCGATAGCCCGGTGATCATGCAAGCCTCGGCCGGCGCGCGCAAATACGCGGGCGAGACCTTTCTCAAATACCTGATCCAGGCGGCGGTGGACAGCTACCCGCACCTGCCGGTCGTGATGCACCAGGACCACGGCCAGTCGCCCAAGGTGTGCGAGTCGGCGATCAATCTCGGCTTTTCCTCGGTGATGATGGACGGCTCGCTGATGGACGACGGCAAGACCATCGCCGACTACGACTACAACGTCGAGGTCACCCGCAAGGTGGTCGACATGGCGCACAAGACCGGCGTCACCGTCGAAGGCGAACTGGGTTGCCTGGGTTCGCTGGAAACCATGATGGGCGACAAGGAAGACGGCCACGGCGCCGAAGGCACCATGACCCGCGAAATGCTGCTGACCGACCCGGACCAGGCCGCCGACTTCGTCAAGCGCACCCAGCTCGACGCGCTGGCGATTGCCATCGGCACCTCGCACGGCGCCTACAAGTTCTCGCGCAAGCCCACCGGTGACATTCTGGCGATCGACCGCATCAAGGCAATCCACAAGCGCATCCCGAATACGCACCTGGTGATGCACGGCTCCTCTTCAGTGCCGCAGGACCTGCTGGCGATCATTCGCGAAAACGGCGGCGACATGAAAGAGACCTACGGTGTGCCGGTGGAAGAAATCCAGGAAGGCATCAAGCACGGCGTGCGCAAGATCAACATTGACACCGACATCCGCCTGGCGATGACCGCCGCCATCCGCAAGTTCATGAACGAAAACAAGTCGCACTTCGACCCGCGCGATTACCTCAAGCCCGCGCGCGCCGCCGCCAAGGAAATCGTCAAGCAGCGCTACCAGCAGTTCGGCAGCGCCGGGCAAGCCTCGAAAATCAAGGCTGTGTCATTGAACGATATCGCCGGCAAGTACGTCAGCGGCGCACTCAAGCAAGTCGTGCAATAAACCTTTAACCTAGCATCAGGGAGAGAAGCAGTTATGGCCACCGTAGGCATCGTGATGGGTTCCACCTCGGATTGGGAAGTAATGAAAGAAGCTGCCCAGGTCTGCAAGGACTTCGGCATCAGCTACGAAGCGCGCGCATTGTCCGCGCATCGCACGCCGGCCGAGTTGGAGGAGTGGATGGAGGAGATGGAAAAAAGCGGCTGCAAGGCCTTCATCGCCGGGGCCGGCGGCGCCGCGCACCTGGCGGGTGTGGCTGCCGCCAAAACGCTGCTGCCGGTGTTTGGCGTGCCGATTCCCTCCAAGTACCTGAAGGGCCTCGACTCGCTGCTGGCGATGGTGCAAATGCCCAAGGGCATTCCAGTGCCGACGCTGGCCATCGGCGAAGCCGGCGCCGGCAATGCCGGCCTCTCCGTCGTTGCCATGCTGGCGGTGTTCGATCCGGAAATGCGTAAAAAGCTGGTCGATTTCCGCGCCAAGCAGGCGAAAAAAGTCGCCGAAGCCAAGTTGCCCGAACTTTAAATTTCATTCGCCGCCATGCTGACCTCTTCGATCAAGTCCCTCCCCTTCCTTCATCGCGGCAAGGTGCGCGACCTCTACGCCGTAGGCGTTGACAAGCTGCTGATCATCCAGACCGACCGGCTTTCGGCCTTCGACGTCATCCTCGACGACCCGATCCCGAACAAGGGCCGCGTGCTCACCGCCATGTCCGACTTCTGGTTCAAGAAGCTCGGCCACGTAATTCCGAATCACACCACCGGCATCGACCCCACCACCGTGGTGGCGCCGGATGAGCGCGACCAGGTGGCCGGCCGCGCCATGGTGGTTGGGAAGTTTAAAACCCTCAAAATCGAAGCCATCGTGCGCGGCTACATCATCGGCAGCGGCTGGAAGGACTACCAGAAGACCGGCGCCATCTGCGGCATTCCCCTGCCCGCCGGTTTGCAAGAGGCGCAAAAGCTGCCGCAAGTGATCTTCACCCCTTCGACCAAGGCCGACGTCGGCCAGCACGACGAGAACATTTCGTTTGAAGAAGCGGAAAAGATCATCGGCGCAGACTACGCCGCGCAAGTGCGCGCCGCCTCGATCAAGCTCTACACCGAGGCCTCCGAATACGCCGCGACCAAGGGCATCATCATCGCCGACACCAAGTTCGAATTCGGCGTCGATGTCGGCGGCAAGGTGCACCTGATCGACGAGATTCTCACCCCGGACAGCTCGCGCTTTTGGCCCGCCGATTCGTACAAGGTCGGCAGCAGCCCGCCTTCCTACGACAAGCAGTTCGTGCGCGACTACCTCGAGACCCAGGGCTGGAACAAAAAGCCGCCCGCGCCGCGCGTGCCGCAAGATGTGCTGGACCAGACCGGCGCCAAATACGCCGAGGCCCTGCGCAAGCTGACGACGTAAGTTTAGCTGCCCCGGACCGAGGCCGCCGCGATTGCAAGTCCGGCGGCCTTTTCGCTTGATGGCGATAACCTGAAACTCCCGATGATCGATGACGCGCTGATCGCCCAGGCTGCCGCCGTGCTCAAGGCCGGCGGCCTGCTGGGCCTGCCTACCGAGACCGTCTATGGTCTGGCGGCGGATGCAGGAAGTAGCCAGGCGATCGCCAGAATCTACGCCGCCAAGGGCCGGCCCAACGACCACCCGGTGATCGTGCACCTGGCGCATGTCGAGCAGATCAGGGACTGGGCGATCGACATTCCCGGTGAAGCATGGACCCTGGCGCGCGCCTTCTGGCCCGGCCCAATGACCCTGATCCTCAAACGCGCCGCGCATGTACTTGACGCGGTAACCGGAGGCCAGGACACGGTCGGCTTGCGCATTCCCAGCCACCCGGTGGCGCACGCCGTGCTCGCCGCTTTCGGCGGCGGCGTCGCCGCACCCTCGGCCAACAAGTTCGGCCGCGTCAGCCCCACCACCGCGCAGCACGTGCGCGACGAGTTCGGCGACGCGGTAGACCTGGTGCTCGATGGCGGTGCCAGCGAGGTAGGAATCGAATCGACCATCATCGATTGCTCCAGCCCGGCCCTGCGCGTGCTGCGCCCGGGTGCGATTACCGAGGCGATGATTGCCGATGCATTGGGTATCGGCGGCAAGCCCGTGGCCGGACAACAGGCCGCCGCGCCGCGTGTCTCCGGCTCGCTCGATGCGCACTACGCGCCGCGCACGCGCCTGCTGCTGGTGGCGCCGGAGGCCCTGGCCGCGACCCTGGCCGCGCAACAGGCGCGCCGCGTGGCCGTGCTATCGCGCGAGCGGCCGGCGGGGTTCGGCGATGAATGGCGTCAGGCAGCGGCCGATGCGTGCGTTTACGCGCGCGAACTCTATGCGCACCTGCGTGAGCTCGACGGCGTAGGCGCCGACGTGATGTTGATCGAAGCGCCGCCACAACGCTCCGAGTGGGACGGGGTCAACGACCGTCTGCGCCGCGCCGCCTTCGGCTCCGGCGTGGATTGATCCCTTAGGCCGCTTTGTCGGTCTGCCGCTGCGGCAGCGTGCCAAGGAACGACTGGGTCAGCGCCAGCACCTGGTCCGGCTGGTCGCGATGGGGCGAGTGACCGCAGGAAGGGATGCGCAATATCCGCGTGCCCGGCTTGCGCTGCTGGATTTCCTCGATCTGGTACATCGTGCCGTATTCGTCGTTCTCGCCTTGCATCGCCAGCACCGGCGCCTTAATGTTCGGCAGTTCGGCCTCGATGTTCCAGCCGCGAAAATCCGGACTGAGCCAGATGTCGTTCCAGCCCCAGAAGGCGCCGTCGACGTCGTCGTGATATTTCGCCAGGCGCGCGCGCAGGTCGGTCGTTTCGTAGGCGACCTTTGCCGCTTCGATGCTGGTGATCGACACTTTCTCGACGCGCACATGCGGCGCCATCACGATCACGCCATCCACCGCGTGGCGCGCCGCGTGCAACAGCGCGATCGAGCCGCCGTCGGAATGGCCGAACAGCACCACCTGCTCCAGGCCGAGAGCCTTACGTAGCGCCGGCAGGGTCTCCCAGGCTTCCACGTGCATGAAGTCGGGCTTGCGCACGTTGCGGCCCTCGGGCAAGGGCTCGGAGGCGCCGTAGGCCAGGCGCGAGTAAACGAATACGCTACAGGCGGTGGCGGCGGCGAGCTTTTGCGGGAAGTCGCGCCACATGGTCACCGAGCCGAGGCCTTCGTGCAGCATCAGCAGCGTCGGCTGGTTGGCCGCGCCGGCGATGCGCAGGTATTCGATGGTGAGGCCGTTGATTTCTGCGAAGGACATAAAAAAAGATCGCTCAAAAGTACAAACCTACTTTTGAGCGGCCTATCTTGTTAAAAAATCACTGGCAGAGCCAGATGATTTTTGAAAAGTTAAAAGCTACGAGAAGGCAGAACTTCCGAGCTACTTACCGCGCAACTTGAAGCGCTGAATCTTTCCAGTCGCGGTCTTCGGAAGCTCGTCGACGAATTCTACCCAACGCGGGTACTTGTAGGGAGCGAGTTTGCTTTTGACATAGGCCTGCAGCTCGGCGACGCTGACCTCCTGGCCGGGCTTGAGCACCACGTAGGCCTTGGGTTTGACCAGGTGTTCTTCGTCGTCCTTGGCGACCACGGCGGCCTCCAGCACGGCGGGGTGGGTCTGCAGGGCGGCTTCGACTTCGAAGGGGGAGACGTAGATGCCGCCGACTTTCAGCATGTCATCGTTGCGGCCGCAGTAGGTGTAGTAGCCGTCGGCGTCGCGGATGTACTTGTCGCCGGAGCGGGTCCAGGGACCCAGGAAGGTGTTCTTGCTGCGCTCGCGGTTGTTCCAGTAGTACAGCGCGCTGGTCGGGCCGGCCACCTGCATCTCGCCGATCTCGCCGTCGGCCACCGGCGCGCCGTGCTCGTCGAGCAGTCGGATCTCGTAGCCCGGCACCGGCTGGCCGGTGGTGCCGTAGCGCACCTGGCCCGGGCGGTTGGAAATGAAAATGTGCAGCATCTCGGTGGAGCCGATGCCATCGAGGATTTCCACGCCGAAGTGTTCGCTGAAGCGTTTGCCGATGTCCGCCGGCAAGGCTTCGCCCGCCGAGGTGCAGACGCGCAGCGCGACTTCACTGCGCTTGGGCAAAGCGGGGCTGGCGAGCATGCCGGCATACAAGGTCGGCACGCCGTAGAAAATCGTCGGCTGGTGGCGCTTCAAAATGTCGAACACCGCGTCCGGCGTCGGCCGGCCGTTGAACAGCACCGCGGTGGCACCCACGCTCATCGGAAAGGTCAGGCCGTTGCCCAGGCCGTAGGCGAAGAACAGCTTGGCGGCGGAGAACACCACGTCGGACTCGCGGATGCCCAGCACGGGTTTGGCGTACAGCTCGGCGGTGAGGATCAGGTGCGAGTGCAGATGCACCGTGCCCTTGGGCGTGCCGGTGGAACCGCTGGAATAGAGCCAGAAGCATGGGTCGTCCGCCGATGTGTCGGCGGGTGCGAACTCGGGCGCGGCGGCGTCGAGCAGCATGGTCAGGTTGTGTTGCCCATCGCTGGCGTGACCGGGAATGATCACGTGCTCCACCTGCGGGAGCTTGGCCAGGAGCGGCAGAAAAGTCGGCAACAGGGCTTCGGAGACCACCAGCGCGGTGGCGCGCGAGTCGCGCAGCATGAAGTCGAAGTCGGCGGCGGTGAGCAGGGTGTTGGCGGCGACCGGCACGATGCCGGCCTTGATCGCGCCGAGGAAGACGACGGGAAAGTCGATGGTGTCGAGCAGCGCCAGCATCACCCGGTCTTCGCGCTTCAGGCCGAGGGCAAGCAGCGCATTGGCGGCGCGGTTGACGCGCTCATTCAGTTCGCCGTAGGTGACGTGGCCGTTGGCGTCGATGAAAGCCGTCTTCGTGGCGCGCGTGCGGTTGCGCTCCAGCAGGTCGTGGGCGGCGTTGTAGGCGCGCGGCACGGCTACGTGTGGCGGGCTCACCGAATGGTCGGCGCTGGAAAGTTCTGCCATGTCTCACTCCCGTTCCGGCAAAAGCAAACCTGCTCTTGCCGGGTTTGTTCTTTGAACCAATTACAACAAAAAAGCCCCAGCCCGGATGCGATCGCTAGGCGTCTATCGCTTCGCGCGCGGTCTCGATCCAGCCCTGCGCCCACTCCACGCACACTTCTTCCGGCATCGTCCCCGCGCTCGCGTCATGAATGCATACCTCGCCGATGCGCGAGGCGCCGAGTTCGCTGAGGATGGCGTCGAACTTTTTGCCGCCGAAGCAAAAGGTCTGCACATAAGTGCGGTCGCCCAGGGCGATGACGCCGTAGCGCACGCCTTCGAGATTGGGGAGCGCGCTTTGTAGCGACTCGTAAAAGGCGCGCGCGTTGTCGGGCACGTCGCCGGAGCCGTAGGTGGAAGAGCAGATCAGGTAAAGGCTGCCGGGCTTAAGCAGCGAAGCGTCGAGCTTGTCCATGTCCGTCACCGTGATCACGGTGTCGTCGTCGCCCATGGTCAGTTCGATTTCCTGCGCCACCAGTTCGGCGGTGCCGGTCATGGTGCCGACCAGGATGTTCAGTTCCAGTGCCACGTCCTCAAGTCTCCTTGAATGCTCTTTGCAAAGACGCTTGCAATTTGTCGATTCGGCGATTAGACTGCATTATATTGCATTCAGTAAATTAATCAAGAAATATATTTCATATATTTCGGATGCGCCGGAGAGACCCCCAGTCATGTCAGCAGTGCTCAAGCCCACGATCGAACCGGCTGCCTTCGACGAGTCCCAGTATCTGGGTGCTCTCGGCGAGCGGGTGCGCAACCTGCGGGCGCAGCGCGGCATGACGCGCAAGATCCTGGCGCGCGACTCCGGGGTTTCCGAGCGCTACCTGGCGCTGCTGGAGGCGGGCGAGGGCAACGTATCGGTGGTGCTGCTCAAGCGCATCGCGCAGGCGCTCAATGTGCCCAGCGTTGAATTGCTGCGCGAGCAAAGCACCGGCACGGAGCAGCGCGAGGAAGTGCAAAGCCTGTTGCGGCGCCTGACGCCGGCGCAATTGTTGCGCGCGGCGGAGTTGCTGCAGCGAGAGTTCCATACCGACGTGCGCGCGCGCTCGCAGCGCATCGCACTGGTCGGCCTGCGCGGCGCCGGGAAGTCGTCGATCGGCGCCATGCTGGCAAAGCAGATCAAGGCGCCCTTCGTCGAGTTGGACCGCGAGGTCGAGCGTGAGGCCAATACTTCACTGAACGAAATCTTTTTGCTTTACGGGCAGGCGGGCTATCGGCGCTACGAGCGCGCGGCTCTGGAACGCGTGCTGGCGAAAAACGAGCGCGTGGTCATCGCCACCGGTGGCTCCATCGTCTCCGAGCCCGAGACTTACGAGTTGCTGCTATCGAGCTGCTACACCGTGTGGCTGAAGGCCGCGCCGGAAGAGCATATGGCGCGGGTGGTGGCGCAGGGCGATACCCGGCCGATGAAGGGCAACCGCGAGGCGATGGAAGACTTGCGGCGCATCCTTGGTACCCGCGCGGTGCTGTACGGCCGGGCCGACAGCACCATCGACACCTCGGGGCGCGCCATCGAGCAAAGCCTGGCTGAAGTGGTGGGCGCGCTGGCGCCGCAGGGTGCAGCTTAAAGTCGCGCACAGTTACGCACGTACAAGATACGCATCACCAGGAGACAAGCATGAGCGCAGTATTGCAATCCGAGGCCGCCGTTCCACAAAAACCCGCCCCGGTCGATTTCGAGACCCACCCCAGCCGCTACAAGCACTGGAAGCTTTCCTTCGACGGCGCCGTGGCGACGCTGGCGCTGGACATCAAGGAAGACGGCGGCATCCGCCCCGGCTATGCGCTCAAGCTCAATTCGTATGACCTGGGCGTGGACATCGAACTGAACGATGCGCTCAACCGCATCCGCTTCGAGCATCCGGAAGTCAAAAGCGTGGTCGTCACTTCCGCGCGCGACCGCATCTTCTGCTCGGGCGCCAACATCTACATGCTCGGCCTCTCCAGCCACCAGTGGAAGGTGAATTTCTGCAAGTTCACTAATGAGACGCGCAACGGCATGGAGGATGCCTCGCGTCACTCCGGCCTGAAGTTCCTGGCCGCAGTGAACGGTACCTGCGCCGGCGGTGGTTATGAATTGGCGCTGGCTTGCGACAAAATCTACCTGGTGGATGACCGTTCCTCCACCGTCTCGCTGCCCGAAGTGCCGTTGCTCGGCGTGCTGCCCGGCACCGGCGGCCTGACACGCCTGATCGACAAGCGCCGCGTGCGCCGCGACCTCGCCGACATTTTTTGCACCACCAGCGAAGGCGTGCGCGCCGACCGCGCCCAGCAATGGAAGCTGATCGACGGCGCCGCCAAGCCGGCGCAATTCGCCGAGTACATCAAGGCGCGCGCCGCCGAGTTGGCGCAGGCCAGCGACCGCCCGGGCGGCAAGGGCGTGGACTTGACGCCGCTCAAGCGCTCATTCGACGCCAAGGGCTATCGCTACGAGACGGTTGAAGTGGAGGTCGATCGCGCCGCGCGCGTCGCCACCATCACCGTGTCGGCGCCGGCGCGGGCGCCGGAGAGCGATGCGGCGGCGATCCATGCCGCCGGCGCCAACTGGTGGCCGTTGAAGCTCGCGCGCGAGCTGGATGACGCGATCCTCAACCTGCGCACCAACGAACTCGAAGTCGGCGTCTGGGTGCTGAAGACGCGCGGCAGCGCGGCGCATGTGCTGGCGGCGGATGCGGCGCTCAAGGCAAATGCGGGCGACTGGCTGGTGCGCGAGACCATCGGCCACCTGCGCCGTACCCTGGCGCGCCTGGATGTTTCTTCGCGCACCATGATCGCGGTGATCGACGAGGGTTCCTGCTTCGCCGGCACGCTGCTGGAGCTGGCGCTGGCGGCGGACCGCAGCTATATGCTGGATCTCGCCGACAGTGATAGCGAAACCCGTGGCGCACCGGCGGTGGTGCTATCAGAAGCCAACTTCGGCACCTATCCGATGGTCAACGGCTTGTCGCGCATCGCCACCCGCTTTGCCGGCGAGGAGCAGCCGGTGCAGGCGGCGCGTGCGCTGCTCTGGCAGGAAGTCTACGCTCGCGCGGCATCCGACGCCGGCCTCATTACGTTGGCGCCGGACGACATCGATTGGTCCGATGAAATCCGCCTGGTGATTGAAGAGCGCGCCTCGCTCTCGCCCGACGCGCTCACCGGCCTGGAGGCCAGCTTGCGCTTCGGTGGCCCCGAGACTATGGAGACGCGCATTTTCGGCCGTCTCTCCGCCTGGCAGAACTGGATTTTCCAGCGGCCCAATGCGGTGGGCGCGGATGGCGCGCTCAAGGTATTCGGCACCGGCCGCAAAGCCAAATTCAACTGGGAACGAGTCTGATCAGCCTGTGACGTTTGCAGTGTCGTAGCAGTTTAGAGATGAAACCGTCTGGCTGCGCCAGCGATTTCATGCAAATAAAATCCCGACAAAAGTAGGGTTTTACTTTTGTCGAACGGAGAGAACATGTCGATCAATTACAGCGAACGCATCCCGAACAACGTCAACCTCGCCAGCGACCGCACCCTGCAGCGCGCCCTCGAGCACTGGCAGCCGGCTTTCCTCGACTGGTGGAAAGACATGGGCCCGTCGGACTTCCAGGGCAATGACGTCTACCTGCGCACCGCCATCGGCGTCGATGCGCAAGGCTGGGCCTCCTACGGCGCGGTGAAAATGCCCGACTACCGCTGGGGCATTTTCCTCGCCGACCAGGAAGCGGAGCGCAAGATCGGCTTCGGCGACCACATGGGCGAAGACGTGTGGCAACAGGTGCCGGGCGAATACCGCTCCGTGTTCCGCCGCCTGATCGTCACGCAAGGCGACACCGAGCCGGCTTCGGTCGAGCAGCAGCGCCTGCTCGGCCACACCGCGCCTTCGCTCTACGACCTGCGCAACCTGTTCCAGGTGAACGTGGAGGAGGGCCGTCACCTCTGGGCGATGGTGTACCTGTTGCACGCGCACTTCGGCCGCGACGGCCGGGAAGAAGCCGAGGAACTCCTCGAGCGCCACAGCGGCGACCCGGACAAGCCGCGCATCCTGGGCACGTTCAACGAGCCGATGGACAACTGGCTCTCGTTCTTCATGTTCACGTACTTCACGGACCGCGACGGCAAGTTCCAGTTGAAGTCGTTCGCCGAGTCCGCGTTCGATCCCTTGGCTCGCACCACGCGGTTCATGCTGACCGAAGAAGCGCACCACATGTTCGTGGGCGAGACGGGTGTCGGCCGCGTGATCAAGCGCACGCTGGAAGTGATGAAGGAACTGGACACCGACGACGTGGCGACGCTGCGCAAGGCCGGTGTCGTCGACCTGCCGACGATCCAGCGTTTCATGAACTTCTGGTTCACCAGTTCGCTCGACCTGTTCGGCTCCGAAGCCTCGTCCAACGCCGCCAACTATTTCAGCAACGGCATCAAGGGGCGCCCCGACGAAGCCAAGTTCGCGGACCACGTCGAGTCCGACACCGAGATGACCATCCAGGTGCCGGACGGGCAGGGCGGCCTCAAGGGCGAGACCATCACCGTGCGCAACGGCATGAACGAGATCACGCGGCTGGAGTACGTGAAGGACTGCAATGTCGGCGTCACGCGCTGGAACATGGGCATCAAGCGCGCGGGCATCGACTTCGAATTGAAGCTGCCTTCGACGCGTTTCCGCCGGCAAGTGGGTGCCTGGTCGGGCATCGCGACCAACCCTGAAGGCCAGCCGATCGCGCAGGCCGAATTCGACGCCCGCAAGGACGAGTGGCTGCCGAGCGATGCCGACAAGGCGTTCAT
Organism: Betaproteobacteria bacterium; assembly: GCA_028292405.1. GTDB lineage: Bacteria > Pseudomonadota > Gammaproteobacteria > Burkholderiales > JAEUOS01 > JAQGMJ01. The sequence continues at coordinate 1,741 of JAQGMJ010000046.1, read as the reverse complement.
CAAGAGCCTGATGCAGCGCGTGGTGGAGCCGGGCAAGATGGCCGGCTGGATCGCCCCGCCGGACCGGGGCATCAACGCCCAGGCCGTCGAATACCAGTACGTGAAGCTGTGAAGCCGGCCGGCCAGCTAGAATAGCGGCTTCGGAGCGTAGCGCAGTCTGGTAGCGCATCGCGTTTGGGACGCGAGGGTCGTAGGTTCGAATCCTATCGCTCCGACCATTGGTCAAAGCATTCGTCAAAGCCGTCGGGTCCCGACGGCTTTTGTCTTTTCGATTGTTGGACAATCCTGCGATGAGCTCTCCCCCTCAATCGGACATCGGCATCGTGGGCCTGGGCGTCATGGGCGAGAACCTCGCGCTGAACCTCGATCGCAACGGGTTTCGCGTGAGCGGATTCGACCTCGACGAGGGCAAGCGCGCGAGCTTCGCCAAGCGCACCGCCGCCACGGCGCCTCGCTCCCTGCAGGAACTCGTCTCGGCATTGAAGCCGCCTCGCGTGCTGCTGGTGATGGTGCCGGCGGGCGCCGCGGTGGACGACGTGCTGGCCGCAGTGGTTCCGCTGCTGGCGCCGGGCGACATCATGATCGACGGCGGCAACACCCGGTTCACCGACACGCAGCGGCGCATGGCGGCGCTCGGCGCCAGCGGTGTCCTCTATGTCGGCGCGGGCGTGAGCGGCGGCGAAGAAGGCGCGTTGCGTGGCCCCGCGATCATGCCGGGCGGCGACGTGCAGGCCTGGGAGCGCGTGCAGCCGATCCTGCAGGCGATCGCCGCGCGGACCGAGGACGGCGAGCCCTGCTGCGACTGGATCGGCCCCGGCGCATCGGGCCACTTCGTGAAGATGGTCCACAACGGCATCGAGTACGCCGACATGCAGATCATCTGCGAAGCCTACTTCCTGATGCAGCAGGTGCTCGGCCTGCGGCCGGCGGCGATGAGCGAGGTCTTCGCCGGTTGGAACCGGGGGCCGCTGTCGAGCTATCTCATCGGCATCACGGCGGACATCCTCGCGCACATGGACCCTGAAACGGGCGGGCCGCTGGTCGACCTCATCATGGACACCGCCGAACAGAAAGGCACCGGCAAATGGGCGAGCCAGGCCGCGCTGGACCTGGGCGTGCCTGCGCCCACCATCGCCGAGGCAGTGTTCGCGCGCACGATCAGCGCGCGGCGCGGCGAACGCGCGTCGGCTTCGGCGGTCCTGCGCGGACCGCAAATGCGCTTCGACGGGGACGCGGTAGCGTTCGTGGACAAGATCGGGCAAGCGTTGCTGGCGGCCAAGATCTGCGCGTATGCGCAAGGCTTCCAGTTGCTGAGGGCCGCCGGCGAGGAGTTCGGGTGGGACCTGCCCATGGCACGCATCGCCGGCCTCTGGCGGGCCGGGTGCATCATCCGGGCGCGGCTGCTGGAGGACATCGGCGCGGCATTTGCGCGAGCCCCGGACTTGCCGAACCTGCTGCTGGACGCGCAACTCGCCGGCGTCATGGCAAGCTCGCACCAGGCTTTGCGCGACGTCGTTTCTGCGGCGGCCTGCCACGGCGTGGCGATCCCGGCTCTCATGAGCTCGCTCGCGTACTACGACGGGCTGCGAACCGCCCGCCTGCCGGCCAACCTGCTGCAGGCCCAGCGCGATTATTTCGGCGCCCACACCTACGAGCGGCTGGACCGTGAAGGCAAGTTCCACACGCGGTGGACGGCGGAGTAACGCTCCCGGCAGCGCTGCAGGCGATAATTCACGCTACC
>JAQGMJ010000058.1 GCA_028292405.1 Betaproteobacteria bacterium | reverse complement strand
GGCCTGGGCGGCGGGGAGGGGGCCGGCCCCGGCGCCGTCGCGCGCGGCGGGCAGTGCGCCGTCTCCTCGCCGATGGAGCGCAGTGCCTTGTGCGGCATCGTGTGCGCCGTCTCCCCCCCGTGCATGGTGCGCGCCATCTTCCTGCGGATGGCGCGCGCCGTCTCGCGCGGGACTGTGGGCGCCGTCTTGTGCGGGACTGTGGGCTCCGTCTCGCGTGGAACGGTGGGTGCCGTCTCGCGTGGAACGGTGGGCGCCGTCTTGTGCGGCGGGCGCACCGACTTCGGCGGCGGCAGCGCGGGTGCTGTCGGGCGCGGCGGAGCGTGTATCCACTTCTGCTTTTACATCCGCCGGCGGGTAGTTTTTGCCGGTGGAGGTGACGGGCGTGGCGGCGTTTTTGGCGGCGGGGGGCGTGGCGCCAGCGGGCGATGCATCGGCTTTCGGCGGCTTTTTGCTCGTGGTGGATGCGGCTGCGGTGGTGGGCCTGGGCGGGTCGGCGGCGACAGGTTTGGGCGCTTCCGCGGCCTTTTGGGCGGCGGCCTTTACCGAGGCGGCGGCTTTGGCCGTGGCTTTCGGCGCAGGGACGGCTTTGGCTGCGGACTTCGCCGGAGCGGCGGTTTCGGTAGTGGCCTTCGCTGGGGCGGCCCGTTTGGCGGCGGCTTCTTTGGCCGGGGCTTTCGCCGGGGCGGCGGCCTTTTCGGCGGCGCCGGCTTTCGCCGGCGCGTCGGCCTTGGCGGCTTTTTTGGCGGCGGCGGAGAGGCTCAGGGTGCCGGCCTTTCGGGCGGCGGGGGCGGCCTCCTTTGCCTCCTTTTTACTGGTAGGGGCGCTTTGCTTGGCGGCGGGGGTTCTGGCAGTTTTGTTGGCGGCTTTCATCGAAGTGCTCCTGGGGAAATACGTGGCTCGCGTTAACGTGAGCATGGACCGTGCCGGATGCGGGGTTCTTATGCCGCGCCTGCGCTCGAAGGGGGCGGGCTGCGCATATACTGGCGCTTGAACATTCCGGAAAGCATGCATGAGCTACAACAGCAAGGCCACCGAGGCGGACTGGCGTTATCCCAAGTCCGCGCTCTATACCGCCGGCCACCTCGATGTGGCGAGCCCGGCGGGACACCAGATCTACTGGGAAGAGCATGGCAACCCGCAGGGCGAGCCGGTGCTGTTCGTGCACGGCGGGCCGGGCGGCGGGACGGCGGCTTTCATGGCGCGTTACTTCGACCCGAAGCGTTATCGCATTGTGCTGTTCGACCAGCGCGGCTGCGGCAAGAGCAAGCCCAGCGCGGCGGACGACGATGCAAGGCCGGCGCTGACGGACAACACGACGGCGCACCTGATCGCGGACATGAACAAGTTGCGCGAGGCGCGCGGGATCACGGGCAAGATGCACGTGTTCGGCGGGAGCTGGGGCAGCACGCTCTCGCTGGCGTATGCGATTGCGCATCCGGGCAATGTGGCTTCGCTGATCCTGCGCGGGATATTTTTGTGCCGGCGCAAGGACATCGATTTCTTTTACCAGGGCAATGCGGCGACCTTCGAGAACAACCCGGAGGACACGCGGCTGGCGGGGACGTATATGTTCTTTCCGGAGGCGTGGGCGGATTTCGTGCGGGTGATACCCGAGGCGGAGCGCGGCGATATGGTGGCGGCGTATGACCGGATTTTTTCGGCGACGCCGGCCAATGATGCGGCGTTGCAGCGGCAGATCGCGGCGGCGCGGGCGTGGAGCGTCTGGGAAGGACTCACGAGTTACCTGGCGCAGGACGTGTCGGACACCGGCAAGTTCGCCGATGCGAAATTCGCCAAGGCGTTTGCGCGCATCGAGAACCACTATTTCATGAACGGGGCGTTTCTCGGCGGCAGCGGCGGCGAGGCGAACCGGGTGAACAATTATTTGCTGGAGAATGTGGCGGCGCTGAAGGAGATTCCGGTGCATATCGTGCACGGGCGCTTCGACGTGGTGTGCCCGGTGTTCCAGGCGGACGAGCTGGTGGCGGCGCTTAAGCGCACGGGCCACACGCGCATCGACTACCGGCGCACGCCGGCCGGGCACAGCATGACGGAGCGGGAGAATTGCCTGGCGCTCACCGACATCATGGACGGACTGCCGGCGTTGTAGAATTTTTTCTACCGGGTTGACAACAATCCGAACAACAATCAAGAGGGAGCCATGGACCAGGCACCGCAGGAAGAACGGTTGCGTTGTCCCTCGTGCCTGCAGCCGATGGCCGCTCGGGTCTACCCGAAAGTCTATAACGGCGAAGAGACGCTCGACGTGTGCTGGTCTTGCCAGGGCATCTGGTTCGACGCGCGCGAGAGCGTGCAGCTGGCGCCGGCGGGCGTGGTGCAGTTGTTCAAGGAGATTCACGAGAACACCGAAGCTTCGCGGCCGCTGGGCGACAAGCTCAAGTGCACCCGCTGCGCGGAGACGCTGGTGTATCGCCAGGACCTGACCAAGGGCGGGCGCATCTCTTATTACTTCTGCCCGGGCGAGCACGGACGCTTCACGCCCTTCACCCAGTTCATGATCGAGAAGGGTTTCATCCGTTCATTGAACAAGGTGGAGATCGCAGCGCTGGCGGCGAAGATCGAGACCATCCGCTGCAGCGGCTGCGGCGCGCCGGTGGACCTGCGGCACGACACCGCCTGCCCATTTTGCAAGGCGCCGATTGCGGTGCTCGACGCGGGCGCGGTGGAAAAGGCGCTGGCCGGCTACGGCGCGGCGAACAATGCGCAAGCACAGGCGCTGCGCAACCACGACACGATAGGCGAGATCATCAAGTACCGCACGGCGGCCGATGAGGATGAGGACCGCAAGGGCTTTTTCGCGGGCGCGGGCGGCGGCGGCAACAGCGGGCCGCCCGAGATGGAAGACTTGATCGCCGCAAGCCTCAGCACGCTGTTCCGCCTATTGAAGTAGGCGCGCGGCCGGGGCTTTGCTTACCCGGTCAATTCGGCAAATCGCGGTTCCGGCGCGCGGGAGCGTGCCTATAATCGCGGCTCTTCGTGGCACGTGGTGGAGGCTCGTGGCGGCATCGCCATGACGCTGCTGCCAGACCCTCGCTGTTCGACCTCGCTGTTCGACCCCGCTGTTCGACTCACTACTCGACCCGCTGCCCTGCCCCTCGCCGTGGATGCATATGCCCTACCTCGACCTCTCCCCCGACACCCGCCTGTTTTACGAAATCGATACCTGGGCCGACGCGTGGACCGAGCCGGAAACGGTGCTGATGATCCATGGCTTCACCGAGACCACCGAGGCCTGGCGGGCGTGGGTGCCGCAGCTCGGGCGCAAGTACCGCGTGCTGCGCTTCGACCAGCTGGGCTTCGGCCGCTCAAGCAGCGTGACGCGTGACTTCAAATTCAGCACTGAACTGTTCGTCGACAACGCGGTGCGGGTGATCGACCGCATCGCGCTTGGGGCCGTGCATGTGATCGGCGCCAAGAGCGGCGGGCTGATCGCCGCCGAGCTGGCGCGCCTGCGGCCGGACCTGGTGAGGACGGTGACGCTGGCCTCTACGCCGCTCGCGCCGCCGCAGCCGCAGGGCTGGCTGGAGCATATGGATGCGCACGGCATGCGCAGCTGGGCGCGCATGACCATGCCGCAGCGCCTCGGGCCCTCGATGCCCCCGCGCGGCATCGACTGGTGGGTGGACATGATGGGCGCGACCTCTCTCGACACCGCGCATGTGTACCTGCGCTGGGTCAGCTCGATCAACGTCGGCCCCGATCTCGGCGGGGTGAAGTGCCCGGCGCTGGTGCTGACGACCAAGACGCCGCGGCGCAGCTACAGCCGCTCGGACCTCGAGGTGTTCCAGGAAAAGTTGCCGCATGCCGAGATCGTCGCCATCGACAGCGATGGCTATCACGTCGCGGGGACGGCTGCGGATTTGTGCGCGCCCATCGTGCTGGATTTTCTGGCGCGCAACGGGGGCAGCCATGCTTGAGCGCGCCTTGCGCATGGCCGGGGGCGTGGCGCGCGCGATGCGTTTTCAACCCGCGCGGTGTGCGAGCCGGCGCGCGGGGCAGGTGTTGGGCGAAGCCGGCCGTGCGCTGCTATGCGCGAGCGTGGGCGCGGGCATCGCCCTGCCCTTGCACGCGCAAGCCGCCGACACCTACCCTTCGCACCCGATCCGCCTGATCGTCCCCAGCGGCCCCGGTGGCAACACCGACACCTTCGCGCGCCTGGTGACGGAAAAGCTGCACACCCGTCTGGGGCAGGCGGTGATCGTCGACAACCACCCGGGCGCCAGCGGCATCGTCGGCACCGACCTGGTGGCGAAATCCGCGCCCGACGGCTATACGCTGCTGATGGCCTTTCCCTCGCACCCGGTCAACCCCAGCCTGTACAAGGACCTGCCCTACGACACCATCCGCGATTTCGCGCCCATCACCATGGTCACCTCGGTGACGCAGGTGCTGGTGGTCACGCCTTCGCTGAACCTGGCGACGGTCAAGGACCTGGTGACGCAGGCCAAGCTCAAGCCGGGCCAGTTCAACCACGGCGTGGTCGGCTCCGGCAGCCTGGGCGACCTCGCCGCGCGCGCGCTTAGCGCCGCCACCGGCGCACAATTCACCCAGGTGCCCTACAAGGGCGCGCCGCAGATCGTCACAGCCGTGATCTCCGGCGAGATCCAGGCCTACTTCAGCGCCCCGGTGGCGGTGCTGCCGCAGATCAAGGCCGGCCGCGTGCGCGCGCTGGGCGTTTCCACCAAACGCCGCCTCGCCATTCTGCCGGCAGTGCCGACGATTGCCGAGTCCGGCGTGCCCGGCTATGAAGTGGTCGGCTGGAACGGCGTGCTGGCGCCGGCGAAAACGCCGCCGGCGATCATCGGGCGTTTGCACCGCGAAATCGTCGCCGTGCTGCACGACCCCGAGGTGGAGGCAAACATCACTTCACAAGGCATCGAGCCGATCGGCAACACGCCGGCCGAGTTCGCGCGCATTCTGCAGGCCGACGTGGCGCGCTGGGGCAAGATGCTCGCCGGCACGCAGGCGGCCAGCGTCAGGCAATAAGCCGCGGCACGCGGCGGCAACAAAAAGGAAGCCGTGACAAGCGGCGGCGGAAAAGAGGAAGGCGCGACACACAGCGGCAACACCAAAGAACCCGCGGCACAAAGCCGCGAAAACAAGCATCACCACTCAAGGGAAACACATGTTCAAACGTATTGCAGCCGCATGCCTGTGCGCGGCGCTGATTGCATCGCCGGCCATCGCCAAGGGCCCGGCAGACCACCACGGCGCCAAGGCCAGCCATCGCAGCGGCCACGCCTCAGCGAAGCACAAGGCGGGACATTCGAAAAAGCACGCCCGGCATGCGAAGAAAAAGGGGCCGCGTCACGGCGCGCGGCATGCGAAGGGGCATAAATAGCGCCTACGCGCCGCGCTTGCGCAGCACGGCTTGCAGCACCAGCGCGTGATTGACTTCCGGGTCGCGCGCCGCATACAGCAGCGTGACCGGGCCTGCCTGGCCGAGGCGGCGCAATTCAGCGAGGCCGGGGTTGGCCTTGAGTTCTTCCTTGTAGCGCTGCGAAAATTCGGCGAAACGCTCGGGCTGGTGGCCGAACCAGACGCGCAGGCCCGGGCTGGGGGCGACGTCTTTCATCCATGACGCGAGATGCGCGTCCTCCTTCCTGACGCCGCGCGGCCATAGCCGGTCGACGAGCACGCGCGCGCCGTCGGCAGCCTCGGCCGGCTCGTAGATGCGCTTGATCTGGAACGCCATGTTCGGCTCCGCCGTGATTTCCTCGGGAGGCCATTCTGCCACCACGCGGCCGGGCGCGCAGCGATGCCGCGTCCCTGTGCCGGTCCGCCCGGCTATTTCGCTATAGCTTTACTTCGCAAGCGCTTTGGTTTTTCTTCTTCCCGCGCAGCCCCCTGCGGGGTCACTATAAGCACACCGCCGCGCGCGCCTGCAGTAGCATGGTTTGACGCGCGCGAGCGCAAGCGCCGTGCAATTTGCGGTGAATAATTCCAACGATTTCGAGGAGCTAATATGCAACACAGGAAACTCATCCGCGCCGCCGTCGCCGCCTTGCTGCTCGGGCTGGCGCCCGCCGCCTCTTACGCCAAGGGCACGCTCGGCGGCCCGCTGGTGCTGGCCGACCAGGGCTCGTTTTTCGTCGGCGGGCGCGTCATCAGCAGCCAGTACCCCGGGTCTCCCGCCGAGGGCTTTTTGAGCCCGGGCGAATTCACCGTGGACCAGATGTACGTGCAGTACATGGTGCCGGCGAAAGTGCAGGGGCCGCCGGTGGTGATGGTGCACGGCTTCAACCACACCGGCGTCACCTACGAGACCACGCCGGACGGCCGCGAGGGCTGGGCCACCTACTTCGTGCGCCATGGGTATCCCGTTTATGTTGTTGACCAGGCCGGGCGCGGGCGTTCCGGCTTCGACCCTACCGTGTTCAACAAGGCGAAGATCACGGGCGATGCGAGCGGCATTCCCAACGTGCCGCTGTACCCGATGAAATTCGCCTGGATCAATTTCCGCTTCGGCCGCGAGTACCCGGTACCCTTCGCCGGCGTGCAGTTTCCGCTGGATGCCATCGGCGACTATGCCAAGGAACTGGTGCCTAACCTTGAGCTGACGCTCGAAGGCAATGTGCAAAAAACCTCCGACGGCCTGGCGCTGCTGCTCGACCGCATCGGCCCGGCGGTGCTGATGGGCCACTCGCAGGCCGGCGGCATCGTGCTGGCGGCGGTAAAGGCGCGGCCGGAGAAGACGCTGGCCTTCGTCGACGTCGAAGGCAATTGCACGCCGATCACCCCTGATGATATCGACCGCGTGTTCACCAAGGTCGCCTTTCTCTCCGTGTTCGGCGACAACAGCAACGGCGCCAAGGGTGCGAACGGGGACGAGCGGCGCAACGGTTGCGCGGCCTCGACCAACGCCATCCGCGCCCGCCAAGGCCCGGCGGAAATGATCATGCTGCGCGATCGCGGCATGCCGGGGCACAGCCACATGATGATGATGGATCGCGGCAACCTGCAGATCGCCGATACCATCATGGGGTGGCTGAGGAAGCAGGGGATACGGAGTCAGAAGATGCCGGTGCGGAAGTAGCGCGAAGCGGTGCAGTGGAGGGGCAAGGCCTACCATCGTTACTCCCTGCTCTGCTGTCGCTCTTGCCCTGCTGTCGCTCTTGCCCTGCTGTCGCTCTTGCTCCGCTGTCATCCCCGCGCAGGCGGGGATCCAGCCCGCCATTCAAAATGGCGAAGTTTGAAAAATTGACTGGATTCCCGCCTGCGCGGGAACGCCCCGAAGGAAGTGGCCTTGGGCCATGACAGTGAGGTGAATTGAGGCTTCAGTCCGATGGCGGCGACGCGCTGTCCGCCCGACATCCACCTCCTACCCACGCTACTTCATCGGCGAATAATCGGTGAGCTGCATGAACACCCGCTCCGGCGCCTTCACCAGTATCTTGCCGTCGGCTTCGCTGGCTTCGCGCGCCTTGATCCATTCGGGGTCGGCCTGGAACTCTTTCCAGTTGCGGTCGGCGGCTTCGCGGCTGTCGTGCTGCAGGATGTAGATCAGCGTGTTGTCGCGGCGGGCGTCGTCGGTGGGCGTCCAGAAGGCGACGCTCTTAATGCCGTGGCGGGCGAACAGGCGGATGGTGTGCTCGGCGAAGCGCTTGTTGAGCGCGGGCAGGCGGCCGGGGTTGGTGGTGTAGGTGCGCAGTTCATACACCTTGGCGCTCTGGGCCATGGCCGGCGCGGCGCAGGCGAGCAGGGTCAGCGCGGCGGCCAGCAGGATGCGGATGCTCTTGTTCATCGAAGTCTCCTCTTGTTTTTGTCGGTGGCCGCTCGTGTTGTTGCGAAGGCCGCCGCGCATCTTAGCGGATACGCCCCAGCGTGCGTAGCGGCCGTGCTTGCTTGTGCAACAAGCAGGCACGGCCGGCATGGCGCGGTTGACGCTGCCCGCGCCCCGGACTAGAGTACCGGGCGGTGCGGAGACGGCCGAAGCGGAGCGCCGGCGAAACCGGACGCGCCGCAGCGCCGTATATACCCGGCGCCGTCGCTGGCGGATGGCGTAAGCAGGCTCCCATGCGGTGCATGGAAGCCGGTAAAGATAAACAATAGTTTAGGTACTTTTGGGTACGTTAGACACAGAAGGGGTAACAGATGAAAAAATCCTTGAGTTTGTCCGCGCTGGGCGCTTGCGCCGCAGCCATGATGGCCGCCACCAGCCCGGCCGTGCTGGCGCAGGGCGCGCCGGAAGTGACGCTGACGCGCATGGCCGACTGCGGCACTACCCAGGCGCCGACCGAGGTGAACGTGCGCTTTTCCGACACCTGGGCCTTTCCCGGCCTGAAGACCACCTTCACCTATAGCTGCTACCTGATCAAGCACGGCGACGACTACATGATGTGGGACACCGGCCAGCCGCTGGCCGCCCCCAACGTGGCGCCGAAGACCAGCCTGCCGGCGCAACTGGCGCAACTGAACCTGAAGCCGGAGAACATCAAGTTCGTCGGCATCAGCCACTACCACGGCGACCACACCGGCCAGGTCGCCAGCTTCCCCGGCGCCACCCTTTTGATCGGCAAGGGCGACTGGGACGGCATCATCGCGCCCAAGCCGGCGGCGGGCGTGAACGTGGCGCTGTTCACCAACTGGACCACCGGCGGCGGCAAGGTCGAGCCGGTGGTGGGCGACAAGGACGTGTTCGGCGACGGCAGCGTGATCATGCTCAACACCCCGGGCCACACCCCCGGCCACCACAGCCTGCTGGTGAAGCTGGCCGGCATGGGCCCGGTGGTGCTCTCCGGCGACCTGGCGCACTTCCATGAAAACTACGAGAGCGACGGCGTGCCCGGCTTCAACGACAACCGCGCCAACACCATCGCCTCGATCGACCGGGTGAAAAAGCTGACCAAGACCATCAAGGCGAAGGTGATCCTGCAGCATGACTCGCGCGACGTGAACAAGCTGCCGGAATTCCCCAACGCAGCCAAGTAAGCGCTCGACGCCGAAACCGAAGCCGCGCCATAATGGCGCGGCTTCTTTTTTTGGGGCGCGGCTTTTGCGGCGAGCCGCAGAAAACCCCCCAGCACCCAGAACACTCGCAGTACCCGCAGCAACCCGCATTCATAAAAATACACGGAGACGAACATGAACCAGCCCTCGGCGGAGCGCCGCCACTTTCTCAAAGCCACTGCCGCGCTCGGCGCCGCCGGGCTTGCCGGCTGCGCGCAGACCGGCCCGGCCATGGGCAAGGTCAACTACGACCCCAACGCGCGCTTCGCGCTGAAGGAATTCGAGGTCGAATACCGCCGCAACCCGCAGGGCCGCGCGCTGATGGCGCATGTGTACCAGCCGCAGGGCGCGGGGCCTTTCCCGGTGATGGTCGACCTGCACGGCGGCGCGTGGAACGCGAAAGACCGCATGGCCGAGCAGCCGATGAACCGCGCCGTGGCGCAAAGCGGCGTACTGGTGGTGGCCATCGACCTGACGCTGGCCTCGCAGGCGCCCTACCCCGCCAGCGTGCAGGACGCCAACTACGGCGTGCGCTGGGTGAAGACCCGCGCCGCCGGGTGGAATGGCGACCCCACCACGCTCGGCCTCTACGGCAGCTCCAGCGGCGGCCATGTGGCCGAGCTTTTGGTGCTGCGCCCGGACGACGCGCGCTACAACGCGATTCCCTTCCCCGAGGCGCCGAACGTCAACGCGCGCGTCGCCTACATGGCGGCGCGCTCGCCGATCAGCAATACCTGGGGCCGCTACCAGAACGCGGAAGACAAGAAGCGTGGGCGCATGATGAACAACAACAAGGCCTATTTCGTGCCTTGGGATGCGATCCACGAAGCCAACCCGCAGGAGATTCTGGAGCGGCGCGAGAAGGTCGGCATGGTGCCGATGCTCATCATGCAGGGGCTGCTGGACGACAACATGCTGCCGCGCCTGCAGGAGAAATTCGTCGCCACGTTGAAGGCGTCGGGAGCCGATGTGTCATTCACCGAGTTCGAGGGCAGCGTGCACGAATGGACTGCCGACCCCGGGCCGCAGACCACGCGGGCGCAGGAGATGGTCAAGGCGTTCGTCGCCAGGCAATTGGCAGCGGGAAGGCGCGCCGCCTGAGCGGTATGACTGGAAGGCCGGCCGCCTGAGCGGCATGACTAGGGGGCGCGCCGCCTGAGCGGTATGACTGGAAGGCGCGCTGCCTGAGCGGCATGACTGGGAGGCGCGCCGCCTGAGCGGCATGACTGGAAGGCCGGCCCCCTGAGCGGCGGCGCTTGTAGCACAATCTCTATTACTCGCGGGTCGGGCTCACGCACCGGCCCGCGCTGGTGTGCCAAGCATGCGCGCATGCGCCGGGTCAGGTGCGTGCGCCGGATCGTCCCCGCGTAACGCGCCATACGCATCGCCGCGCGCCGCGTGGCGCAGCAGCCGCTTACTCGGCCGGGCCGTGCGCGTGGCCGTGGTCGTGGTCATGCGGTTCGCCGTGCACATGGCCATCGCGCGCATGCATGAAATCGTGGATGCCGTCGACCAGGCCGAGATGCAGCTCGCGGTCTTCGAAGGTCGGCGGACGCTGGCCGGTCTGCATGTTGTCGAGCGAGCCGTGCACGAGATCGTGAAACGTGGCCACCGGGTCGGCCGGCATGCCGTTGCGCTTGATCTCTTCGGCGAAGGCGGAGAGCAGAAAGCCCAGGGTGCCGCCGATCTCGCGGACGTCGACGGGTTTGCGGTTGTATTTGCGCGTGGCCATGCGGGTTCCTTGTAGGGTGAGTGGCGTCATTATCGCAGGCGCGCGCTCATCAAGCGGACACGAAGGGACACGAAGACCCGCATCGATTGCACAAGAACGGCGAAAGGCGCAAACTTTGCTGTCACTTGTAGACCACAAGACGATGGTGATGGCAACCCTGAGCAACTTCGACATGATCGCGCGCCTGGCGCTGGCCGCGCTGTTCGGCAGCATGGTGGGCATGGAGCGCGAACGCCTGGACTGGGCCGCCGGCCTGCGCACCCACATGCTGGTGTGCGTGGGCGCGTGCCTGTTCATGCTGGTTTCTTCCTACGGCTTCGCGGAAATACTCGGGCGGCCGAACATCGTGCTGGACCCTTCGCGCGTTGCCGCGCAGGTGGTAAGCGGCATCGGCTTCATCGGCGCGGGCACCATCATTTTTCGCCGCGAGGCGATCCGCGGTCTCACCACGGCGGCGAGCATCTGGGCGGTGGCGGCCGTCGGCCTGGCGGTGGGCGGCGGCCTGCTGGTGACGGCGCTGGGGGCTTCGATCATCATCGTGGTGATTCTCGCGGCGGTCAAGCCGCTGGAGCGCCACCTGTTCCGCAACCGGCGGCGGCGGCTGCTGACCATTTCGATGAACGGCCGCACGCAATTGGCGGTGATCGAGGCGGCGGTGCATGCGGCCAACGTGGAGTACGCGCAGCTCTCGGTGGAGCGCGATGTCGCCAACGACGGTTACCGCGTCAGCCTGCTGCTGCAGCCGGCGAGCGAAGCGGTGAGCGTCGCGCTGATGGACCAGTTGCGCCTGCTCGACGGCGTGCGCCAGGTGGAGCGTGCTACCTGACCCTGCGTGGCGATACCAGCGCCGCGCCGCCTGGCGGCGCCGGCACTGCTTGATGCCGCCGGGCGCTTCGCCGCGCCCTACTCCTGCATCTCGCTGAGGCTTTCGATCGCCGCCATCGCGTGATCGACGGCCTGCATGCGCACGTCGGCGGGGTCCTGCATTTTCGCTTCGAAGGCGCCGCTGGGGTTGCCCTTGACCACGCCCTCGTGGCTGACGATGACCGACCAGTGCACCCGGCCGCCGCTGCCGCCGTAGATCAGCTTGAAGCTATAGAGACGGCGCAGCCCGCCATAGCGGGTATAACTGCCTTCGATTTGCGGCATTCTTTTTAGGTCAGACTGCAAGGGGACGGCGGCATCGTAGCACCGGCCCTGTTGCCGCGCCATCGCGCAGACCCTTACGGGTTAACGCTTAAGCTAAGCCAGGCCGCCGCCCGGAAATGCCGTGCCTATTTGACGGGAATTTTGAGCCCGCGCTCCACCGGCACGGCGGTGATGCTGTTTTGCGGCGAGCCGTCGACCAGTTTGTCCGAGTAGGTGAGGTAGACCAGGGTATTGCGCCTGGGGTCGGCCATGCGCACCACGCGCAGGCGCTTGAACAGCACCGACATGCGCTCGCTGAACACTTCCTCCTGGTGCTCGACCGGCGCGTTAAACGAGATCGGGCCGACCTGGCGGCAGGCGATCGAGGCTTCGGCGCGGTCCTCCGCCAGCCCCAACCCGCCGGCGATGCCGCCGGTCTTGGCGCGCGAGACGTAGCAGGTGACGCCGGCCACCTTGGGGTCGTCATAGGCTTCGACTACCACCTTGTGGTTCGGCCCGAGCAGCACGAAGGCGGTGCTGACGCTGCCGAGCTCTTCGGCGCGGATGGCGCCGGGCAGGGCAAGCATGAAAGCGCAGGGCAAGGCAAGCGCGGCAAGCAGGTTTTTTTTCATTGCAATGTTCCAGGTGCGGCTTGATCTTGGCCGGCGAGACCCAAGTTTAACCAAGGCGTCATGCGCGTGTCGGAGGATTCCCACAGGCGCTTCCGACCAGTCGGACAGCCGGCAGCCAGGTTAGCGGAAAAAATACGCGCAGGAACAATAACAGCAGCACCGGACCATCAGGAGACTCTCCCATGTACCAGGAACCGCAAACCCCCGAAGAAGTGTTCGCGCGCATCGACATGGGCAAGGAGTTCGAGGTGACCTATTGGTCGCGCAAGTTCGGCGTCACCAAGGCGATGCTGCGCGAGATCGTGGCGCAGGTCGGCGACCGCGCGGCGGAAGTCAGGCGCGCGCTGGGACAGCGCGGGCAGCGGCTGGCGGCCTAGCGCCAAGCCGCGGCCGAAGATGAACGTATAGGGGCGGCGCCCTGGTTTGCCTTTTGGCCGGGCGTTGCCCCGGTCGACCTGGATGCCGCCTTGAGAAAACACTTTTTGCGGTTGACGGTGCGGCCCGCGAAAGTCGCGGCGAGGAGTGGCGCCGAAGCAAATGCGGCTGGCGGCCGCGCCGGCCCGCGGCAGGCGGCTCACCAATCTCCGGAAGGGAATTGACCGCCGGCTGCCGCAGTCGATATTCCCGTCGACTATTAACTATTTTTGATCTTTAAGTCAATTTGACTCTAGAGTCAAATATATTTATGATGCTTTCATGGACAACTGCCTTTCGGCATCCGCGCCGGCGCGCCTTTTCGCCCTGCAAGCACTACTGGGCCAGCTCGGCAGCCTGGCGCGCGCTCGCGCGCTGAGCGACGGGCACTGGGCGGCGGCGGCGAAGCTGCCGCAGGCGACCTTGTCGCGCCTGAAGAAGCGCAGCGATTGCAACCTGGAGACTTTAGTTGCGCTGGCGGCGCCCTTGCAGTTGCGCGTTGCCCTGGCGGAGGCATTGCCGCGGGAGATGCCGGCCGCCTTCGGCCGAAAAGAAGAGGAGAAGCTGCTGGCGCTGTGCGCCGCACCGGCCCTTGACTTGCGCGCCTGGCGCGCCGCCGGCCCGCGCTTTTTCATGGCGGGGGTGGCAATGCTGCTGGCCTGCGCCAGCGGCATGGACCGCCCGACGCTCTTGATGCTGGCCGAGGCCCTTTACCCCGGCATGAGCACGCCCGAGGTGTTCGACGCGTGGCTGAAGTCCGGCCCGGTGCGGCCGGCGCGTTTTTTGCCAATGTTGCGCGAGCGCTTGGACAAATATCCGCTGTGCTCGCCGCCGATGACTGAGCCGGCCCATGCCGCGAGCACCTCGCACCTGGGCAAGACCTACCTGGATGCGCTTAGGTTTTTGATCGGGCGCATCGAGGAAGCCGTGCGGCCTTATGCAAAGCGCCTGCCGGAGCCGGTGCGCATGTATGTCGCCGGCGGCACCTGCCTGGCATTTTATGTGAATCGCCGCGTCAGCGACGATATCGACGCCACTTTCTCGCGCAAGATCGTCCTGCCGGAAGATCTCGAGGCGACCTATATGGGCGCTGACGGCAAGCCCCGCTTGCTGTATTTCGACTACCAGTACAACGATACCCTCGGCCTGATGCACCAGGACGCCCATGAGGACTCGACCCGCTTCCCCCTGCCGGGCATCGACCCGAAGCTGGTCGAAATCCGCCTGCTGGCCCCGCTCGACCTCGCGGTCTCAAAACTTTCCCGCTACAGCGAGATCGACCAGGGCGACATTGTTGCCCTGGCCGAGGCGGGGCTGTTTACCGAGGCACAATTGCGCGCACGCGCCGAAGATGCCTTGATCGACTACATCGGCAACGTCGATACTCTCAAGACAACCATCGAGCTGGCTTGCGGGCTGGTACGGGCGGCGCGGCGAAAGGCCGCGCGGGCGAAGAAGCCGTAGGGCATCTTTTTCGCGATCGCAAAACCGGGGCACGCAACCAAAGCCGGGGCCCGGGCGCCAGCCGTCCGGCCGCGCGCCGATACCGATAAATAAAGCCGCGCCCGGCGCGCAAAAGGCGCATCCTAAGGGTTGCTTCATGCGGCTACAATCGGTTATGCATGCGGGAGCGGGCCAGAGGACGCAACCAAAATGCCGCTGTCCTGTCTACTCATTAGAATTAAAGCAAGAACGCCTAATATATGCCTATGCCTGCGTCATGCAGGTAAGGGCGAACAGGGCTCTGGAGAAGATAAATTGCGCTCTCAAAACGTAATTTCGACCTCTTGGCGGCGTGCCTGCGCGGTTCGGCAAGGCGGCTCCCGCCGATGCGATAGCCCTGTGCGCGCGCGGGCGGGATGCCCCGGGCGCGTGACCGCGCATCAGCCGCCGGCGCGTTTCTCCCGATGAGCACGGCGGTCCGCATATTGCTGGCGGAGGATTCGAAAACCGATGCCGACCTGACAGCGCGCGCGCTGCGGCGCGGCGGCTTCGAGCCGGCCGTCTTCCGCGTGCAGGACCGGGACGCCCTGATGGCGGCGCTGGCCGACGGCCCCTGGGACGCGGTGATATCGGATTACAGCATGCCCGGTTTCACCGGCATGGAGGCGCTGTCGCTGGTGCGCGCGGCGGACCCGGATGTTCCGTTCATCCTGATGTCGGGCACCGTGGGCGAGGAGACCGTTGTCGCCGCCCTGAAGGAAGGAGCCAACAATTACTTGATGAAGGGCAACCTGGCGCGCCTGGCGCCGGCGCTGGAACGCGAACTGAAGGAGGCGCGCGCACGCGCCGACCACCGGCGGATGCAGCGGGAGCTGGTGGAGAGCGAGCGCCGCTACGGCAGCCTGCTGCAAAACATCCACCTGGCCACGGTGATGCTGGACCGCGATGCGAACATCACCTACTGCAACGAGTTCCTGCTGCAGATGACCGGCTGGCGGCTGGAAGAGGTGGTGGGGAGGAACTGGTTCAAGACCTTCATGTCGGCGGAACTCGGGGACATGACGTCGTACTTCCGTTCCCTCCTGGACAACACGGGCGACGCCTGGCTGCGCGAGAACGAGATTCATGCCCGCGGCGGCGAGCGCCGGCTGATGCGCTGGAGCAATTCGATCCTGCGTTCGGCAAACGGCGAAGTCAGCGGCGTGGCGAGCATCGGCGAGGACATTACCGAGCGGCGCGCGGCGGAGGAGCGGGTGGCCCACCTGAACCGCGTCTATGCGATGCTCAGCGGCATCAACTCGCTGATCGTGCGGGTGCGCAACCGCGACGAGCTGTTCGCCGAGGCCTGCCGGATCGCGGTGGAGGCGGGCTCGTTCAACGCGGCGTGGATCGGCATGGTCGACCCGGGCACGATGCGCCTGGTGCCGCTGGCCTGCGCCGGCATCGCGCCGGAATTGCTGGAGGCGCTGAAGGAGCTGTTTTTCTCGCCGGTCGGCACGCTCGACGGCAGCACCATGGTGGCGCGTGCGATGCGCGACAGGAAGCCGGTCATTTCCAACGACATGACGACCAATCCGGCCGTGGTGTTCGGCACCCGCCACCTGGCGGCCGGCACCCGTTCGATGGCGATCCTGCCGCTGGTGGTGGGCGCCGACGCAGTGGGGGTGCTGGCGCTGTATTCCGGCCGCGCCGAGTTCTTCGACGAAGAGGGCATCAAGCTGCTCTCAGAGCTGGCCGGCGACATCGCCTTCGCCATCGACCACATCGACAAGCAGGCGCGGCTCGATTACCTGGCCTATTACGACACCCTCACCGGCCTGGCCAACCGCAAGCTGTTTCTCGAGCGCCTGGCGCAGTACATGCGCAGCGCCACCGCGGCCGGCCACAAGCTCGCCCTCTACCTGGTCGACCTGGAGCGCTTCAAGAACATCAACGACACCCTGGGCCGGCCGGCGGGCGACGCGCTGCTCCAGCAGGTGGCGCAATGGATGACCCAGACCGTCGGCGACGCCAATTTCCTGGGGCGCATCGGCGCCGACCATTTTGCCATCGTGATACCGAAAATCCAGAAGAGCGGCGACGTCACCTGGTTCCTGGAGAAGTCGATCTCGGCTTTCATGGACCATCCGTTCCGCTTGGGCGACATCGAATTGCGCATTGCCGCCAAGGGCGGGATCGCGCTGTTTCCGGACGACGGCGGCGACGCCGACACATTGTTCCGGCATGCGGAGGCGGCGCTGCGAAAAGCCAAGGTTACCGGCGAGCGCTACCTGTTCTACACGCAGAAGATGACCGATGCGATGGCCGGCAAGCTGGTGATGGAAAACCAGTTGCGCCAGGCCCTGCAGCAGGGTGAATTCGTGCTGCACTACCAGCCGAAATTCAATCTCGGGACCGGCAAGCTGGCCGGCGCCGAAGCGCTGATCCGCTGGAACGACCCGCGGACCGGCCTGGTGCCGCCCGGGCGCTTCATTCCGATCCTGGAAGAGACCGGCCTGATCTACGACGTCGGGCGCTGGGCCCTGCATTGCGCGCTGGCGGACTATTTGCGCTGGCGCGCGGCCGGCCTGCCGGTGGTGCGCATCGCGGTGAACATGTCGCCGCTGCAGCTGCGCAACAAGGACTTCGTCGGCGAGATCAGCCAGGCGGTGGGTATCAGCGCCCAGGCGGCGGCGGGCCTGGAGTTGGAGATCACCGAGAGCCTGATCATGGAGGACGTGCACCACAGCATCGCCAGCCTGCAGGCGATCCGCGCGCTCGGCGTGTGCGTCGCCATCGACGACTTCGGCACCGGCTTTTCCTCGCTCAGCTACCTCTCCAGGCTGCCGGTCGACATATTGAAGATCGACCGCTCCTTCGTCGTCGACATGACCACCGGCCCGGGGGGCCTGGCGCTGGTGTCGACCGTGATCAGCCTGGCGCGCGCGCTCAAGCTCAAGGTGGTGGCCGAAGGGGTCGAGACCGAGGAGCAGTCGCGCCTGCTGCAACTGCTCGGCTGCGACGAGGTGCAGGGCTTCCTGTTCGGCAAGCCGGTGCCGGCGGAGGTGTTCGAGGAAAAATGGCTGGGCGGCGCATAGGGCGCCCACGCCGGAACGATGCAACGGCCCACCCCGGCGCGGGCCCGGATGCCCCGGGAAGGCTGGAATAAAGGGGCCGGCCTGTTTTTCCGGTTTTCATGTCCCGGAGATTTCGGCCCGCGCCCTTCATTTGCCTTCGGGGCGGCGCTTAACCGTGCGCCGGCAGCGGCTTGCCGCCGGGCATGGCGGGCTTGGCGTCGATCAGCACGAAGGCGATGACGCAGGTTTCCGGGCCCTTGTTGTTCCAGTTGTGGATGGTGCCGCGCTGGATGCAGACGTCGTGCTTCTTCAGGACGACGACCACGCCGTTGTCGAGCTCCATGTGCATTTCGCCCTGCAGGACGATGCCGTAGTCGATGCTGTCGGTGCGGTGGTTGCGCGGGGTGCAGCCGGGCTCGTAGGAGACGATGCGCAGGACGGTGCCGCCGTGGTGGGCGGTGGAGACGTCGCGCATGCCGCCGTCGGTCGGGTCGTCGTTGTCGACGGGGAAGCCTTCGGTGCTCCAGGGCACGGTGGCTTCCACCTTCGGGCGCATCACGGTGGTCGGGTGGATGGCGTCGCTGACGACGATGGCGTGGCCTTCGGCGTCGTGGCCGGTGACGACGCGGCGGATTTTCAGGGACATGCTGGGGCTCCTTTGGCTTTGGTGGTTGTGGCAGCGGCGGCACTGGAGGGTGCGCTTTGAAAGCTGTCCGGACATTTTACCCAAGGCCGGCCAGCCCGGGGTAGCCGGGATTTCGGTTTTGCTCTATTCGCGGGCGGGGGCTGGGCCGGGCAGGATCACCGGCTTCGCTCAAATTCCCCGCTTGATCGTCACCGGCGGCGCCGCCAGCGCTTCCCGCCGCGCCGAGTGCCGCTGTTGCTGCACATCGCGCTCCAGGCTCTCGGTGCTTTTTTTCCGGCAGGCCCGCTCGCTGTAGCGGTACAGGCTTTCATCGAAGCAATATTGCGCTTTCTCGCGCAGAAAGGCCTGTACCTTTTCCTCGCTGTTCAATAGCGCCAGCGGCAGCATCATGAAATTGAAGTCGTGCTTGCCGGTGAGGGCGCGGACTTCGACCGGCACGGCGCGCAGGGCGGTGGCGCGGGCGCGCGCCTGCGCTTCGGAAGAGAAGACGGCGGCTCCAGTCATTGGGGTACTAGAGACAAAGATACGCAGGTCGCTGCGCTAAGTGTGGTTGATTTTCAAGTCCAAATTGAATCAAGAGCCCGTTTTTAATAGCAATTTCGTCTAAGCCCTGGACAAGATAAGCGGCGCTGATCTTTTTTGGAGGACGGGCGGCCCGGACGACATCGGCGATACCCTACAAAATCTTCAACAATGCGCCGACAGCACGGCTTAACCGGCGAGTGAATTATTCCGATAGAGCAATTCCGCGAAACAATGCTGGAGACAAATAGAGATGGCTGGCCCGGTTCTCCTGCTGGTTGATTACATGAACCCGCTTGACTTTCCCGGTTCGGAAAAGCTGGCGCCCGCGGCACTTCGGGCGGCGCGCAATACGCGTTTGCTACGCATGAAGCTGAAGGGCCGCCGTGTGCCGTGCGTCTTCGCCAACGACAATTTCGGCCGCTGGCAATCGCAGTTCGATAACGTGGTGGATTGGTGCCGCTCCAAAGGAGCCGCTTCGGCCGAAATCGCGCGCTTGCTTGAACCGGAGCGCGGGGACATTTCGATTCTCAAGCCCCGGCACTCCGCTTTCTACGGGACGCCGCTGCACTTTCTTCTCGAGGACTTGAAGCCAGGCTACCTGATCGTCGCCGGCGTCGCGGCGGAATCCTGTATCACATTCACCGCGCTCGACGCGTATTTGCGGCGCTACAAGCTGTGGATACCCGAGGACTGTGTCGCCGCCGAATCCGCGGTGCTGAAGAGACGCGCCCTTGAACACCTGGCGCGGGTGACAAAGGCCTCGACCCTGGCGAGCACAACGCCGCTTTCGCGGATTGAAGCAGAACTACGGGCTGTGAAGCCCTGATTCCGGGAATGCGGCTGTCGCCTGAACGCGACACGGTCTTCGGGTGCGCGCATTGCTGCGATCTTCCTGGGCGTCCGCCCTATTTATCGAGGAAATTTCATGGCACAAACACTGAATTACTCGCGCCCCTTCGCCGTCGTGACGGGGGCATCGTCCGGCATCGGCCGGCAACTCGCCCAGTGCGCTGCGGAGAAGGGCTATGACCTGTTGATTGCGGCAGACGAGCCGGAAATTTCGGCAGCCGCGGCAGAACTCAAGGCGACCGGGGTCGAGGTCGATTTCATCCAGGCCGATCTGGCGACCACGGAGGGCGTCGACAAACTGGTGGCCGCCGCGATGGGAAGGCCCGTCGACATCCTCCTCGCCAATGCGGGGCGCGGGCTGGGCCACGGCTTTCTTGACCAGGCTTTCGCGGATGCGAAGCGCGTCATCGATACCAATATCGTCGGCACTGTCTACCTGGTTCACAAGATCGGCAACGAGATGCGCGGGCGGCGGACAGGCCGCATCCTGCTGACGGGCTCGATCGCCGGCCTCATGCCCGGCGCGTTCCAGGCTGTGTATAACGGGACCAAGGCATTCGTCGATTCCTTTTCGTTCGCCTTGCGCAACGAATTGAAGGACAGCGGAGTGTCGGTGACCTGCCTGATGCCCGGCGCCACCGATACCCTGTTCTTCGAACGTGCCGGCATGCTCGATACCAAGGTCGGCACCGACGAGAAGATGGACCCTGCCGAGGTGGCGAAAATCGGCTTCGAGGCCATGCTCAACGGTGAAGGCGACGTGGTGGCCGGGATGAAGAACAAGCTGCAGGCGGCGGCAGCGCATGTCACGCCTTCGTCCGTGCTGGCCGAGCAGCATCGGAAGATGGCCGCGCCGGGAACGGCGAAGAACTGAGCCTTGCAAGACGTATGCAGAAGAGCCCGTTCCGGGCTCTTTTATTTTCCGCCGGCCCTGCATGATTTACTTTTTTGAGCAAAGTTACATGAACGTTCGATACGCCGCAAGGAGCCCGCCCGGCGCATCAGGAGATCAAGACCCGACGACGCCGGCCGCTGCTTTCCCGTACGTGGGAGCGCCGCTTGCTCAGTGCTGTACCTCACCTCTTCGACGGAGACAGGCGATGAAAGCAGCGACCTATCACGGGATACACGATATGCGGGTAGAGACCGTGCCGGACCCGGTTCTACAGCAGCCCGACGATATATTGCTGCGCGTCACGGCGACCGCCATTTGCGGGTCGGACCTGCATCTTTACCGCGGCAAGGTGCCGGGCCTTAATCATGGCGACATCCTCGGCCATGAATTCATGGGAGTGGTCGAAGACGCCGGGCCGGCGGTAACGCGGGTCAAGCGCGGCGACCGCGTTGTCATCCCGTTTACGATTTCATGCGGGGAATGCTTTTTTTGCAGCAAGGCGCTTTTCGCCGCCTGCGAAACGACCAATCCCAAGACAGGCGTTGAGAAAGGGCGCGGCGCCATCTTGAACCGCAAGTCGCTGCGCTCGGCGGCGGCCTTGTTCGGCTATACCGACCTCTACGGCGGCATCCCCGGCGGACAGGCGGAATTTGTGCGGGTGCCCAAGGCGAATGTGGGGCCGCTCAAGATTCCCGAGGGCCTTGCCGATGAACAGGTGCTCTTTCTGTCGGACATCTTGCCGACGGGCTACCAGGCGGTGTTGAATGCGGAAGTCGGGCCGGGATCGACCGTTTGCATCATGGGCGCCGGGCCGGTGGGCTTGATGGCGGCGGCCTGCGCGCGCTTCAAGGGCGCGGAGCGGATTTTCATGATCGATCACCACGCCTACCGGCTGGCATTTGCCCAGGCGACTTACGGCGTGATCCCGATCAATTTTGATGAAGTGGACGATCCCGCCGAAGCGATCCTCGAGGCGACGGCGCACCGGGGCGTCGACGCCGTGATCGATGCGGTGGGGATGGAAGCCAAAGGCAGCGCGATCGAGACCACGCTTGCCACCCTCAAGCTGGAAGGGGCCAGCGGCAAGGCGTTGCGGCAGGCCATCGCGGCCGTGCGCCGGGGCGGCATTGTAAGTGTGCCGGGCGTTTATGGCGGGCCGCTGCACGGCTTTCTGTTCGGCGATGCATTCGACAAAGGATTGACATTCCGCATGGGCCAGACCCATGCGCAGAGATTCATGCCCGAATTGCTCGCCTTCATTCAGGAAGGGCGGCTGAAGCCGGATGTGATCATTACCCACCGCCTGCCGCTGGCGGAAGCGGCGGAAGGCTACAAGGTCTTCAACAAGAAAGAGCAGGACTGCCGCAAGGTGGTCCTGAAGCCGTGACCCATGGAAAACCTGACGAGGATGCGGAATCAGTGGGACGCCAGGAAGCGGGAATGCCTGGCCATCGTCGAAACGCCGAAGGGAAGCAGCAACAAGTTCGACTACAACCCGGACTATGAATTGTTCAGCCTCGGCGGCCTTCTTGCGGAGGGCCTGGTATTCCCGTTCGATTTCGGGTTTGTGCCGTCCACGATTGCCGAGGACGGGGACCCGGTCGATGTGATGATCCTGATGGATGCGCCCGCTTTTCCGGGCTGCCTGTTGAATGTCCGCATCATCGGCGCGATCGAGGCATATCAGGACGATGGCAGTAAGAGGACTGTGAATAACCGGCTGATCGGCGTTTCCATTCATTCGCATAATCACGGCGAGGTGGCGAAGATCAGCGAACTCAACCAGGGCGTGCTTGACCAGGTCGAGGAATTTTTTGTTTCCTACAACAAGAGCCGTGGAAAGCTGTTCGCCGTCGAAGGGCGCCGTGGCCCGAAGCGCGCGGCTGCCCTCCTCGAGCAGGGCATGCGGACCTTTCGCGCCAGGCAAAAGAAGTAGCCCGCGGGAGAACATGGATGCATGAAGTCCGGGTCAACGCGCCAGACGGAGAGGGAATGCGGGTGGCGCAAGCCGCTGTGTCGCTGGGACTGAAGCGTGTCTCGGTCAGCGAGATCCGGCTGGTCGATCCGGACCGCGCCGGCCAACTGGTGAGCGCCGAATGCGCGACCCCGGAAGCGACGCAATTGATCAACGCGCTGATGGCCGCCGATTGGTTTGATCTCGATCGCTTTTCGATATCGACGCGGGAAGTGCGGGCGGTCGCGTCGGCCGAGCCGGTCGGCCGCATGACTTACCCGATGCCCGAGCCTTCGCTCGATATCCTCCAGGATTTGTGGCAGTTGAGCCATGCGACGCTGAGCTATTACGGGCGCGCCGCCGCCGGCGGGTTGCTGCTGGCCGACGGCATGTACCGCAACAACCCGGTATCGATCGTGGTGGCCGCGCTGTTCCTGCCGTATCTTTCCCAGGTGCTGGCCTTGTCGCTCGGGCTCTGGAGCAGGCGCTGGGCACTGGCGCGCCACGGCTTGAAAGCGCTGGCGATCAGCACGGCGCTGTCCGTCGCCTCCGGCGCGGCGGTCGCGCTGTTTCAGAGTGCACCGATGGCCTTCACCGATTTTCGCTCGCTTGGCTCCAGCCTCTTTTTCTCCGCCGTCGTGGGCGTGACCGCCGGACTTTGCAGCGCGGACGATACGGGGCGGCGCTACCTGATTGGCGTGGCCGCGGCCGTGCAGTGCGGCGTATTTCCGGTGTGGCTGGGCGCCTGCCTGGTCGATGGCTTTCCCTCGGGCGAACTGGCGGCGCTGCGGCTCTCGACCTTCCTGCTCAACCTGCTGGTGCTGGGCGCCGGCGCCGGCCTGGTGTTCGCGACGGTCGGCATGCGGCGCCCGCAAACTGATTTTCTCAGGAAAAAACTCAGGCAATAGCTTGCCTGGATGGTCGTTGCGAGCAGTCGCGCGGTGAGCGCTTCGGCCTCAAAACGTCAATGACTGGCTTTGACCACCATCTTGTCACCGTCACCACGTCACCCGGGCGAACGGCGTCGAAGTTGTCGAACAGGCGGGCACGATTTTACGTATGCCCTTACCAGAGGTTCTTGCCGTCGATCACCGTCACCGGCGCGCCGGCGGCGTCGAAGTTATCGAACAGACGGGCATTGACGCCGATGCGCCGGGTGTGGCCGTCCCAGTGGCCGTTGGGCTCGAAGGCGGGGCTGTCGGCGTAAACGCCGATGCCGCAGGCGGTGCAGAAATGGTGCCCTACCTGCCGGGTGTTCCAGAGGTAGTTGCCGTCGGCGGCGGCGCTGGGGAAGAGTTTTTCCGGCGGGTAGTAGGCCCAGAGCGCGCCCAGTTTGGCGCAGAACGAGCAGGTGCAGCGGGTGAGCGCGGGCGGGATCTCGCCGTCGATGCGAAAGCTGGTTTTGCCGCAACGGCAGCTGCCGGTGATGGGCACGGGTTCTCCTTGGCGATGAGAGCGTGTGCCGGTTGGACCGGCTGGCGCCAGGGAAGATTTCGGAGATGCGGCAAAAGTGCCGCGCGTTGCAGCCGCCCGGGGCTTTAGGCCTGCGCGACCGGGAGGGTGAAGTGCAGCACGGTGCCGACGCCGGGCCCGGTGGGGGCAGCTTCGGCGGCGGCGAGTTCTTCCATGGTGGGCAGCTTGGAGAGGTCGCTGAAGTCCGGGGTGCCCGTCAGGTCAGACCCGGCTTCGGCCTCCGGACCGTTGCCTTTGTCGATGTCGATGGTGCCGCCGTTTTCTTCGACGAACAGGCGCGAGATGGCGAGGCCCAGGCCGTGGCCTTTGGAGAGGCCGCGCTCGACCTGCCAGTGGCGGTCGAAGACGCGGGTGTGGAATTCTTCGGGAATGCCGGGGCCTTGGTCGGTGATGCAAAAGCGCACGTAGTCGCCTTCGTGTTCGGCGCCGACGTGCACGACGGTGCCGGACGGGCTGTAGGCGATGGAGTTGCCGACGAGGTTGGCGAAGACGCGCATGACCTGCGGGTAGTTGATGACGACGGCGGGCAGGCCTTGCGGGTTGTCGATGGTGAGGAGGACGCCGCGCGCCTCGGCCGCCGCGCGCATGGCGTGCAGCACGTCGGCGAGCAGGGCGTCGCAGCGCACGGCCAGGCGCGAGCGCGGGGCGGGCAGCGGCAGGCCGGAGGTGGAGACGCGCATGTCTTCGATCAACTGCGTCATCTGCTTGGCGGCGCGGGTCTGGATGGCGGCGTAGTTCTTGATCTCGGGCTCGGGGCGGCGCGACAGGCCGACGGCGGAGATGGAGACGGCGGAAAGCGGCGAGCGCAAATCATGCGCGAGGTTGGAGACGGCTTCGTCGCGCTCGCGCAGGGTGCGCTGGGTGAGGTCGAGCGCGGCGACGGCGTCGTCCATCGCCACGCGCAGCTCGATTTCACGCACGATGGCGCGCGCCAGTTCGGTGAGGAGTTCGGCGTCGAGCGTCGACCAGGCGCGCGGGGCGAAGTCGACGGCGCAGAGGCTGCCGATGGCGAGCGAGCCTTCGAGGATGAGCGGGGCGCCGGCGTAGGCGCGCAGGCCGGCGGCGCGGGCGCTTTCGACCTGGCCATAGACCGGGTCGGCGGCGACGTCTTCGATCAGCAGCGGGGCGGCGGCGGTGATGGTGTAGTGGCAGAGGGTGCGGCCGGCGGCGGGAGGGCTGTCGCGGCGCTCGACATCGGGCGTGCCCGGCGCGGGGCCGAGTTCGTGGCCTTGCATGCCGATGGCGGCCTTGTGCACGTCGCCTTCGGCGCCGACCAGGGTGATGAAGGCGGCGGGCACCTTGAGCAGGGCGGCGGCCAGGCGGGTGATGCGCTCGTAGCTGCTCTCGGGGCCGTCGGGCAGCAGGTCGGTGCGGCGCAGGGCGCGCAGGCGCTCGGGCGCGGCGATGGCGGCGTCGAGCTCGGGTTCGCCGGGGACCGAGCTTGCATTGTCCCCCGGGCTGGCCGCCGTGTTGACCCCGGTGCCGAGACCCTCGATGAAACCCGCGCCTGGACTGGTTTTCATGGTTATTGTGAAGGGAAGACCTTGCTTGTTTGCATTATAGAGCGCGGGCTTGCGTTTCCGTTCCCGTATGCAGCCAAACTCCTCGAAAACCACACAATTCGCCCAAATGTCCTACACGGGGAGTCGAATTGCAGCGCAAGCGCCGGAGAGTGGGCGGGCGCATAATCTCCGACACTTCTTCCCATCGGCGCAATGCGCCCCATGGTTGAAGGAGATTTTCATGGCATCCGTTTTTCATATGGCCTTCGCACATAAACCTGCCCCCACGCCTGATGCACAACTGCTCACCGCGGTTGATGCAAATGCCGCGCCCGCCGCCGCTGCTTACCGCGACGAGGCTTCGCGCCTCGGTGCGGTGCGTGCACGCGATGCGCGGGCCGACGGGCAGTTTGTCTATTCGGTAAGAACTACCGGGGTGTATTGCCGCCCTTCCTGCGCGGCGCGGCCGGCGTTGCGCGAGAACCTGGCGTTTCACGACAGCTGCGCGGCGGCCGAGGCGGCGGGTTTTCGCCCTTGCAAGCGCTGCAAGCCGAATGAAGCGAGCCAGGCGGCGCGCCGCGCCGCGCTGGTGGCGCAGGCCTGCCGCGCGATCGACGCCACCGACCCGACAGGCCCGGCCGGCAACAGCAGCGCGCCCGACCTGGCGACGCTGGCCGAGGCGGCGGGCATGAGCCGCTTTCACTTTCACCGCGTGTTCAAGGAGGTGACCGGGCTGACGCCGCGCGCCTATGCGCAGGCGCGGCGGGCGGAGCGCCTGCGCACCGGGCTGCCGGGCAGCGGCAGCGTGACGGCGGCGATGGTCGATGCCGGCTACAAGTCGAGCGGGCGCTTTTACGCGGAGTCGAAAGAAGTGCTGGGGATGCAGCCGGCGGATTACCGCGACGGCGGCGCGGGCAGCGTGATCCGCTTCGCGCTGGGGGCGTGTTCGCTGGGTTCGATATTGGTGGCGGCGACGTCGAAAGGGGCGTGCGCGATTTTGCTGGGCGATGATCCGGATGCGCTGCTGCGGGATTTGCAGGACCGCTTTCCGAAAGCCGAGCTGAAGGGCGGCGAGCGCGACTTCGAGCGGTGGATGGCGCAGGTGGTGGGCCTGGTGGAGGCGCCGGCGCAGGGGCTGGCCCTGCCGCTGGATGTGCGCGGCACGGCTTTCCAGCAGCGCGTGTGGGAGGCGCTGCGGGCGATTCCGCCGGGCAGTACGGCGAGTTACGCGGAGATCGCGCGGCGCGTCGGCGCGCCCAAGGCGGTGCGCGCGGTGGCGCAGGCTTGCGCGGCGAATGCGCTGGCCGTCGCCATTCCCTGCCATCGCGTGGTGAAGAGCGATGGGGCGCTTTCCGGTTACCGCTGGGGGGTGGAGCGCAAGCGCAAGCTGCTGGACCGGGAGGCGGCGTGAGGCAGATGGCGCTGCGGGATGGCGGCGCGGGGACGGCGGATACGGCAGAGGGCAATGCCGCGGGCCGCCGGGCCATGGAGGGCAAGGTTGCGGACGGCGCCCTCGCGCGGGCCGCGCGTGATGGTGCGGGCGGCGGCGTTGCGGGCGGCGCATTCGCGCAGACGGCGCTTCACGCGGGGAATCCTGCGGTGGACGGCGCGGACATCGCAGCACGCGTCGGGGCGCTGGATTGGGCTGCGATAGAGGAAAGCCTGAACGCGGAAGGCTACGCGGTAGCGCGCGGCCTGCTCGCGGCGCAGGAGTGCCGCGCGCTGGCGGCGGGCTATGCAGATGCGGCGCAATTTCGCAGCCGCGTGGTGATGGCGCGGCACGGCTTCGGCCGTGGCGAGTACCAGTATTTCGCGTATCCGCTGCCGGATCTGGTGGCGCGGTTGCGCGAGGCGCTTTATTTGCCGCTGGCGCGCATCGCCAACCACTGGAACGCGGCGCTGGGGGAGGCGGCGCGCTTTCCCGGGCAGCATGCGAAGTATCTCGCGCAATGCCACGCCGCAGGGCAGGTGCGCCCTACGCCGCTGCTGCTGCAATACGGCGCGGGCGACTACAACTGCCTGCACCAGGATTTGTACGGCGAGCATGTGTTTCCGCTGCAGGCGGCGTTTTTGCTGTCGCGGCCGGGCGAGGATTTCGGCGGCGGGGAGTTTGTGCTGACCGAGCAAAGGCCGCGGATGCAGTCGCGGGCGGCGGTGGTGCCGCTGGGGCTAGGCGATGCGGTGATTTTTCCGGTGCGCCATCGGCCGGTGCAGGGGACGCGCGGGGTGTATCGGGTGAATATGCGGCATGGGGTGAGCCGGCTGGTCCCGGGGAGCAAGGGACCCGGGCAGCGGCATACGCTGGGGGTGATTTTTCACGATGCGGCTTGAGGCCTGGCGTGAGAAGACCGCGCTGGTCAGGCAGACGCCATCGGGTCTATTGCGACGCGCCGCCAGACACGTTGAAAAATCGGGGGGGGGGGGCCGAGGCCGCCACAGCGTCTACAAGGGCAGCCTACTTTTTCTTTTCCTTCTCGATCATCGCCTCGACCACGGCGATTTTCTCGCGCGCGTGCTCATAGCCCTGGTTGGCGGCCAGGGTCAGCCACTCCTTCGCCTGTTGCAGGTCGCGCGGCAGGCCGCGCTGGCCGACCATATAGTAGTAGCCGAGGTTGTTTTGCGCTTCTTTCATGCCGAGGTTGGCGGCCGGAATCATGTATTCCATGTAGTGCTGGAGGTCGCCGGCTTCGTCGTAGATGAAGCCGATGTTTTGCATGGCGTTGCCGTCGTTCGGGCGCTGCTTGAGGATCTCGGCGTAGATTTCCCGCGAGCGCGCGCCGCTCTTGAGTTTGTCGCGTTCGTCTCCGGCCGCCGTATACAGCCAGCTGATGTGCTCCGGCAGGGGCGCGAGATGAAAGCCCTGCACGAACAGCTCGGCGGCGCGGTGCGGGTCGTTGGCGATATGGGCGTCGCTAGCCTTCATTTGCAGCAGGAGCGCCCACATCTCGTTGAACGCGGTGGTGCTGGTGCGCTTGTCGGCTTCGATTTCGCCGAGCATTTTTTCCACGCGCGCGTAGTTGCCGCCCCAGCGCGGCGAGTTGTAGAAGACGAAAAATTCGAAAGGCTTGGTGACGTTGGGGTCGCTGTGGAGGGCCAGACAGAGGTAGTAGAGCTGCTCTTCCCAGGTGCTGGGGTAGATACCGTCGGCCGCGTATTTTCCCGGGCAAAAGCGCTGCGGCTTGGCGAACATTTCCTTGATCGCGCCCGCGACGAAGCCGGTGCCGTCGCCGGAGCGCGGCTTGCCGGCAATCGGCGCGACGTTCATCAACGCGGCATAGCTGGGCAGCGGGTCGGGCGAGAGCTTGAGCGATCTTTGCAGGGCCGCCTGGCCGAGGGCGGAGTACTTGTACATGGCTTCAAACTGCTCGGCGGTGGTCTTGTTGGCGTAGGCGGTGCCGCGCTGGTCCCAGGCAATGTCGACATACTGCGCGCCCAGTGTGTACCAGGCAATGTAGGAACCGGGCCGTGCCTGGGTCCACGCCAGCAGGTCGTTCAGCATGCCGGTGCCGGCGTTGCGGGGAGCCAGCTTCGACATCCGCTCCAGGTATTGGTCGCCGCTGATTTTTTTTGCCCGGTACTGATCGAGCCAGCCCTGCGCCAGCTTTTCCAGGCCGTCGTAATCATGGGCGCCGATCAGCGCGTTGGCTTGCACGTAGACCGCCAGCAACTCGCGCTCTCGCCGCCCATCGGGCATTTCGTCCGGCTTCGTCTTGGCGTTTTTTGCCAGCGGCAGGGGCGACACCGGCGGCGCGTCGGTGGCGGCGAAGGCGCCGTACGCGCAAATAAACAGCGATAGCGCCGCCAGGGTCAGCGCGTACTTCAGGGTTTTGTTTCGCATGTTGGTCTTGTTCTCTTGTGCTGGCATTAGCATATCACTTGAAGTGCAGGATATGATTAACGGAGGATGAACAAGACCGTGGCGTGGAGCGCCACGGGCAAAAGAGCCTGAATCCGAGAATTACCTGGCGACCAGAAAGCAAGGGAAGCGAGGCAACTGACTTAGTAGTCGTACAGCAGCGCCGGGTTGTCGACCAGCACCTGCTTGATCTTCTTCGCGTCGCCGCCGAGCCAGCCGGCGAAGCGGTTCAGCGCGCGGCCATCATCGATCGGGTTGTAGGGCTCGATGGCTTCCTTGCTTTCGCGACGATTGCCGCCGGGGTGCGGCCAGTCGGTGCCCCAGACCATGCGCTCGATGTTGGCGTCGATGAAGGCGTGGGCGATCGCGGTGGTGTTGGCGTCGTCGGGCGTGGCGCCGATGCGGTGCGGGGCGGAGAGCTTGAGCCAGGCTTTGCCGCTGCCGATGAGGTCGATCAATTCGGCGAAGCCGGGCTGCTTCGTGCCTTTGGCGGCGTCGGCGCGGGCCATGTGGTCGATGACAATCGCCGTGGGCAAGGTCTTCATCACCGGCGCCAGGGCGTGGATTACTTCCATGGTGGTGTAGATCTGTGTGTGCCAGCCGAGCGGGGCGACGCGGGCACTGGCGGTTTGCAACTGCTTGGCGGCAGCGGCGGGGTCGTGGACGCCGGCGCTCTCCAGATTCACGCGCACGCCGCGCACGCCGCCCTTGTGCATGGCCTCGAGTTCGGCGTCGGTGATGGTGGCGGGGTCGATGACGGCCACCACGCGGGCGCGGTCCAGGCCCAACGCCGCGGCGCCGTCGATGCTGGCGCGGTTGTCGGCGCCGTAGGGGCTGGGGTGGACGATGACCACGCGGTCCATGTGCAGGGCGTGCTGGAGTTTCAGCAGGGACTCCACGCTGGCGTCAGGCGGGGTGTAGGCGCGCGTGGGCGAGTACGGGTAGCGCGCGGCCGGGCCGAAGACGTGGACGTGGGAATCGCAGGCGCCCTTGGGCACCTCGAAATCGATTTCGCTGTGCGTTACTTCGTGGATGGTGCGGGTCATGCCGGGTTTATCCTTTGAGGTCCTTGACTTGTTTGGCCTTGGCGGCGAGCGCGCCGAGCAGGAATTGGGTGTCGGTGCCGGTGGAGACATAGCGCGCACCCATTTGCACGAACTCGGCCATGAGATCGGCGCGCGAGGAGAGGCCGCCAACGCCGACGTGCTTGCCGAGCTTGTTGCAGACGTCGATGGAGCGCTGGTAGGCGGCGCGCAATTTCGGGTGGTCGTACTGGCCGACGAGGCCCATGTCGGCCAGCAGGTCGTTGCTGCCGATCAGCACCATGTCGACGCCTTCGACGGACATGATCTCCTCGGCGGCTTCGACCGACGCCTCGTTTTCGAATTGCACGATCACCATGGTGGCGTTGTTCATCGTCGGGTTGGCTTGCGCGGGCGGCAGGCTGCGGTATTGCATGTGCGGCAGCGCGCCGGCGGCGGAGCGCTCGCCCAGCGGCGGAAATTTGGCGGCGGCGACCACGGCCATGGCCTCGGCGGCGGAGCCGACGTGCGGGGCGATCACGCCCATGGCGCCGGCGTCGAGCACGCGCGAAATCCAGTCCGGCGTGTTGGAGGGCACGCGCACGAAGGGGGCGATGCCGATGGCGGTGGCGGCCATGCAGATCTGCCCGCACTCGGCGATGGAAAAGCTGTTGTGCTCCATGTCGACATAGATGGTGTCGAAGCCGGCGGTTTTCGCCATCATCGCGATCTCGATGGTGCGCACCAGGCGTACGGTGACGGAAGCGACGACTTCGCCGCGTTTCAACATCTCGCGGACGTTGTTGGTGAGGAGGGGGGTATCGGCCATGGTGATTTCCTTTTGCGTTGCTAATGACGTTTCATCGAAGCTGCTTTGTCATTCTGAACGCAGTGAAGAATCTGCTTTTTGCCGCAATCTGCGAGGCTGCTTAAAAGCAGATTCTTCGCGTTGCTCAGAATCACAGTGAGGAGAATTGGTGCTTGGAACCGTAAAGCGCATGCCGATTATGCAACCCGATTGACCGCCGGCTTGCCTTGCAGCACGTCGATCACCTGTTGCGCGACGCGGGTGCCGCTGCGTTCCTGCGTTTCGCGGGTGCCGCCGCCGGAGTGCGGGGTGGCGACGACCGTGGCGAGCGAGAGCAGCGGGTGGTCGTGCGGCGGCGGCTCGACGTCGAACACGTCGAGGCCGGCGCCGAAGATATGGCCGCTCTTGATCGCCTCGTACAGGGCTTTTTCGTTGACGATGCCGCCGCGCGCGCAGTTGATGACAATGGCGCCCTTTTTCATCAGCGCGAGTTCCTTCGCGTCGATGATGTCGCGCGTCTCCTTGTTCAGCGGGCAGTGGACGGTGACGAGGTCCACCTTCTTCAGCATGTCTTCGAGGGTGGCGGCGCGCTCGTGCGGCTGGTCTTTCCAGTGGTCGGCTGGGACGTAGGGGTCGTAGGCCACGATGTTGCAATCGAAGGCGCGGTGGAACTTGCGCGCGGCCAGGGTGCCGATGTTGCCCATGCCGATCACGCCGATGGTTTTTCCCCCGAGTTCGCCGCCGAGGAAGTTGCCGCGGTCCTGCGACTGCGCATTGCGCAGCATGCGGTCGAGTTCGGGGATGCGGCGGTTTACCGCGAGGGACAGGCCCAGCGCCAGTTCGGCCACGGCTTCGCTGTTGACGCCGGGGGTGCGCGAGACGGGGATGCCGACTTCTTTCGCGGTGGCGATGTCGATGGTGTCGTAGCCGACGCCCTGCTTGCAGATGATTTTCACCTTGCCGGCCTTGCCGGCGCGGCGGATTTCGTCGCCCGTCACCGGGGTCATGCGCACCATCACGCCGTCGGCTTGTTCCGGCCAGTCTTTGACGCCGGGCTCGTCATAGTTGACGACGGTGTCGGCGAACTGGCGCGCCATTTCGACGCCGGCGGGGTGAAAGCGGTCGAGGATGTAGATTTTGGTCATGGTGGTTCCTGTTGCGGTGTTGCTTAACTGTAAGTTACCGAGCCTACAGAGTCCTGTCATTCTGAGCGTAGGCGACGCCGCTCAGGATGACAACAATAGCGTGCGAGGCATTTCCGTTTAACGCTACTGCTTTTCGATCTTGGCTTTTTCGATCACGCCGGTCCACAGCGCGATGTCGTGCTTGAGCAGGGCGCTCATTTCTTCCGGCGTGGTGCTCTTGGGGACGATGCCCATGTCGAGCATTTTCTTTTGCAGATCCGGCGAGGCGACGGATGCCTTGATCTCGGCGTTGAGCTTGTCGATGATGTCGCGCGGGGTCTTGGCGGGGGCGCCGAGGCCGTTCCAGGCGTAGACGGCGTAGCCGGGCACGCCGGACTCTTTGACCGTGGGCACCTTGGGCAGGGTGGGGAAACGCACCGGGTCTGTCACCGCCAAGGCCTTCAACTGGCCGCTGGGCAAAAACGAGAGGATGGGCGCGAGGGTTTCGAAGCCGAGGTCCACGTCGCCCGCGCGCACGGCGGCAACCACGTCGCCCGAGGTCTTGAAGGGCACGGTGGTGAAGTTGATGCCGGCGACCGACTTGAAGTATTCCGCGGCCAGGTATTGCGCGGTGCCCGCCGCGACAGTGGCGACGTTGAGCTTGCCGGGCGCGGCCTTGGCCTTGGCGACGAAGTCCTGCACGCTGGCGATTTTCGACTTGTCGTTGACGATCAAGGCGAAGCCGAAGTTGCCGGAAAGGCCGATCATCTCGAAGTCCTTCACCGGGTCGAACGGCAGGCTCTTGAACAGGCCGGGCGTCATGGTGAAGTTGCCGGTGGCGACGAACAGGAGCGTGTAGCCGTCCGCCGGCGAGGTGGCGACGACTTGGGAGGCGACCACGCCGCCGGCGCCGGGCCGGTTGTCGATGATGAATTGCTGGCCCATGCGCTCGGTGAGCTTTTGCGCGAGCAGGCGCATGGTGACATCCCCCGTGCCGCCGGCGCCGTAGCCGATGATGATGCGCACCGGCTTGTTGGGATACGTGGCCGCGGTTTGCGCGCGGACGAGTGCCGGGGCGGCGAGCGTGGCGGCGCCGGCGCCCAGGGCGCCGAGCAGGCTGCGGCGGCGTTTGCTGATGAGGTCGTTGTTTTTCATGCGTTGGGGCCTACGAATTAGTGAGACAAGAAATCAGTGCGGACTGACCGGCCGGGGGCGCAAAAAAAAATCAGCGGTGCGCGCCGAGCAGGAACGGCGTCTCCGCGCGCTGGGCGACTTCTTCGAGCTTGGCCACCAGGGTCACCGGCATCGGGATGCCGTTTTTCAGGCGGTCGGCGCGCTTCATCGCTTCGGGGTCGCCGGGCACCAGCACGGGCTTTTGCGGGTCGATCGGCGTGACGGCGTGCAGGAAGTCGATGGCCATGTCGAGGTCTTCCTCGAACTCGCCTTCTTCGCGGAACTGGCGCGGGTCGATGGCCATGAAGAAGTGGCCGAGGTTGTCCGGGTCTTGCGGCTTTTGCGTCTTGACGCGGATCGGCGAGAAGGAGGAGCCGGAGAGCGGGCCGCCGAGGATGTGCGCCAGCATGCCCAGGCCGTAGCCCTTGTAGCCGCCGGTGTCTTCGGTGCCGCCCACGGGGGCCAGGCCGCCGCCCAGGTTCGGCTTGCGCTTGAACAGGGTATCGACCGCATGCGTCGGCTCGGTGATGGGCACGCCGGCGCCGTCGAGCACCCAGCCGGCGGGCACGGGCTTGCCGTTGAGTTCGTACACGCGCACCTTGTTGGCGGCGACGGTGGCGGTGGCCATGTCGAGCAGGAAGGGGCGGTTGCGCTTGGCCGGGGCGGCGAAGGCGATGGGGTTGGTGCCCAGCACGGCGTCGCGCCCGCGCGTGGGCACGGTGTTGATCGAGCGGGTGGCGGAAGTGACCATGCCGATCAGCCCCTCTTGCGCGGCCAAGTTGGCGTAGTAGCCGGCGGCGCCGAAGTGATGCGAGTTGCGCACGGTGACGACGGCCACGCCCAGCGCCTTGGCTTTCTCGATGGCGGTGCGCATGCCGAGCGCGGCGGCCGGGTGGCCCAGGCCGGCGTCGGCGTCGATCAGCGCGGTGACGGCGTTCTGGCGCACGATGCGCGGCACCGCATGGACGTTGAGCTTGCCCTTGATGCGCGAGTTGTCGTAGTCCATCAGCATGGATACGCCGTGGGAATCGACGCCGGAGAGGTCGGTCTCGATCATCACGGTGGCGGTGGTCTCGATGGCCTGCGGGTCCATGCCCCAGCCGGTGAGGATGCCGACGATCTGCTTGCGCACGACGTCGGCGGGGATGTGGACGAGTTTTTCCATGTTGTCTTTTGCTTCGTTGCGTTGAGGGGTTTACGGTCAGTCGGTCTGGATATGGTTGTCGCGGATCACCTTGCCCCACTTGGCGATTTCGCTTTTCACATAGGTGTCGAACTGCGCCGACGTACCGGGAAAAAAGGCGATGCCCTGCTCGCCCAGGCGCTGCTTGAGTTCGCCGTTGGCCTGCATCTTGACCACGTCGGCGGACAGGCGCGCGACGATGTCTTTCGGCGTGCCGGTGGGGGCGAAGAGACCAAACCAGGTTTGCGAGTCATAGCCCGGCAGGGTCTCGGCGATGGCCGGCAGCTCGGGCGCGGCGGCGGAGCGCTCGGCGCTGGTGACGGCCAGCGCGCGAATCTTGCCCGCCTTGACGAACGGCAGGCCGGCGGAGAGGTTGGGGAACATCAGCGAGAGCTGGCCGCCGATCAGGTCGGTCAGCGCCGGGGCTTCGCCCTTGTAGCTGACGTTGGTGATTTTCACCTGGGCCATGGAGGAGAAAAGCTCCATCGCCATGTGCACGGTGGTGCCGGCGCCCCCTGACCCGGCGTTGAGTTCGCCGGGCTTGGCCTTCGCCAGCGCGATCACGTCCTTGACCGATTTGGCGGGCAGGTTGTTGTTCACCACCAGCAGCAGTGGCGAGCGCGCGATGGGGGCGACGGCGGCCAGGTCTTTCGCCGGATCGAAGGGCGGCTTTTTCAGCATCTGCGGGACAACGGCGAGGTGGGTCTGGCTGCCGACCAGCAGGGTGTAGCCGTCCGGCGCGGCCTTGGCGACGTAGTCGCTGGCGATCATGCCGGAGGCGCCGGCGCGGTTGTCCACCAGCACGGAGACGCCGAGGGTCTTGGTGAGTTCCTGCGCGGCGGCGCGGGCGACGGCATCGACGGCGCCACCGGCGGGTACGCCGACCAGGATGGTGACGGGGCGGGCGGGATATTTGGCGGGCTGGGCGAGGGCGGGGAGGCTGGCGGCGGCAAGCGCAACAGCGAGCGCAACGGCCGGCATAGACGCGGCGGCACGCGG
Source organism: Betaproteobacteria bacterium (assembly GCA_028292405.1). Taxonomy (GTDB): domain Bacteria; phylum Pseudomonadota; class Gammaproteobacteria; order Burkholderiales; family JAEUOS01; genus JAQGMJ01. The sequence continues at coordinate 39,409 of JAQGMJ010000058.1, read as the reverse complement.
GCGATGATGGGGATGCGGCATAGGGGGGTGGTCTCCCGGCAGGTCTGATTATTAAGAAAGCGTGTTTGGTAAAGGCAGCATTGCGCAGTGCGGCCGGCGGTGCCCCTACCCGTTTTGGCGCAGCGGCGACGGGCCGGCGGCGGACCCGAATGATCTAACGCCGGAGCGCAAAAGGCCATCCCTAATCCTGCGCCGCGTGCATAAGCAGATGGGCGCGGCGGGTGCCCCGGACCTTGGGCGGAAGGCTGATACGGGCCTGGGGACACGAGCCCCAAGGCAGGCCCGCGCACCGCCGGTTTCTCTTCATTTATCGGTTCATAAATCAGTTCATAAATTTTGATAATTTGATGTAAGATCGATCTCACAACCGTCGACTAGATCGGTTCATTAATTGGTTCATAATTGCGAATGTTTAATCGGACCGAGATTCTGACTGCCTTGCGCCTGGCACACCGCCTGCCGGCCGCGGATTTGCTCGCCCGTCTGGACGTGAGCCGGCCCACCATGACGCGGGGAATCCACGCCCTGGGCGCGGCGGTGGTGACGCGCGGCCGCGCACGGCGCATGGCCTATGCGGCGCGCCGCGCGCTGCGCGGGAGCGAAGCACCGCTGCCGCTGTTTCGTATCGATATCGCGGGGCGCGGCAGCGAAATCGCGCAGCTGGATTTGATATACCCGCAAGGTTGCGCGCTGAAATTCACCGCCGGCTTCGACTGGCCGCTGCCCGGGAAAATGGCCGACGGCTGGTTCGAGGGCCTGCCCTACCCGCTGGCGGACATGCGGCCCCAGGGGTTCCTGGGCCGCCAGTTCGCGCGCCGCAATGCTACTGCCTTGCAGGTGGCGGAGAACCCGGACAGCTGGTCGGAAGACGACGCCCTGATTGCGATGATGCTGCTGGGCGACGACTTGCCGGGCGACCTGATCCTGGGCGAGCCGGCTTACCGGCGCTTTCTGGCGCAAGCGCAGGCGGGCGGCGATTTTATCGGCAGCGACGTCGAAGCGGCTTATCTGGAGCGCGCCGAGGCTGCGCTGACGACCGGCCTCGCCGGTTCTTCGGCCGGCGGCGACCTTCCCAAGTTCACCGCGCGGCGGATGATCGAGGGCGAGCCCGCGCACCTGATCGTCAAGTTTTCCGGCGCGGACGATTCCGCCGGCGCGCTGCGCTTTGCCGACCTGCTGGTGTGCGAGCACCTCGCGCTGGAAGTGGTGGCGCGGCGCCTCGGCATCGAAGCCTCGGCCAGCCGCGTCATGCAGGCGGGCCGCCGCACCTTTCTTGAGGTGCGGCGCTTCGACCGTCACGGCGCCTTCGGCCGCTCGCCGGTGTGCTCCTGGCTGGCGCTGAGCGCCGCGCTGTTCGGCCTCGGCGGCCGGCCGTGGACAGTAGGAGCGGCTGCCTTGCGCGAGCGCGGGCTGATCGATGCCGACGGCGAACGGGACATCGCTCGCCTTTGGCATTTCGGCCAGCTGATCGGCAACACCGACATGCACGACGGCAACCTGGCCTTTCGCCCCGGCCTCAAGCTCGCGCCGGTGTACGACGTGCTGCCGATGTTCTATGCGCCGGTGCGCGGGGTGGAGTTGCCGGTGCGTCACTTCGCGCCGCCGCTGCCGCTGCCCGCCGAAGAGACGCCCTGGCACGAGGCGGCCGGTGCCGCCATCGAGTTCTGGCAGCTCGCCGCGGCGGACCAGCGCATCAGCGTGGCGTTTCGCCGGATCTGCACTGACAACGCGCAAACGGTGTCGGCGTTGGCCAAAAATCCGGCCCTGGGCGGCCTGCCGCAATAGGAATTTTCGCCGCAAATACCGGGAGTACAATGCCCGGCCGACTGCCCTGCGCGCAGTCTAATAAAATTAGGAAACACTGAAATTCCGGGAGACGTATGGCAAGCCTCACCTACAACGGCCTGACGGTCGAATACGAGCAAGTCGGCGCCGGGCCGGACCTGCTGCTGATCCATTCGCTGCTCACCGAAATGAGCGTGTATGAAAAGGTGCTGCCGGACCTGAGTGAAGCGAGACGCGTCACCACAATAAACCTCCCCGGCTTCGGCGCTTCGACGCCGGCCGAACTCAATTCCGTCGCCGACGTGGCCGACCACGTGGCGGGCGTGATGGACGCGCTCAAGCTGCCGATCTCCACCGACGTGTTCGCCAACGGCTTCGGCGCCTTCGTGGCGCTGGAACTGGCGATCCGCCACGGCAACAAATTCCGCCGCCTGCTGGTGGCCGATTGCGTGCCGGCGTTTCCGGAAGCGGGACGGGCGCCGTTTCGCGGCATGGCGCAAAAGGTGAAGAGCGAGGGCATGGGCGCGGTGCTGGACGCGGCCATCGGCCGGATGTTTCCGCCGGCCTTCCAGCAGGCGCAGCCGGAGACGGTGAAAGTGCGCAAGGAACGTTTGGGGCAAGTCGATGCGCAGTGCTTCGCGCGCGCCTGCCTGGCGCTGGCGCAGATGGATTTGACGCCGAGTCTGCCAACGATCAAGAATCCGGCGCGGGTGATGTGCGGGGCGCTGGACCTGACCACCGTTCCGGCGCTGGCGCAGGAGGTGGCGCGGCTGATTCCCGGCGCGGAGTACCGCGAGATCGTCAATTCGGGCCATTGCCCGATGCTGGAGCAGCCGGATGACCTGGTGAGGCTGATCCTGGAATTCATCGCGGTGCATTAGGCCGCCGCGAAGCAAGCTGCCGCATTTTCAGCCGTATTTGCAATACCCGGAGCAGGGAAGGCGCGCCCCTGCATCCGCCGCAGTCCAGCGCGCGTAGACCGCATCAGCAACATAAAAATTACATCGGAGACGACATGCGCAGACAAGCAGGCTTGCTGGTATCCCTATTCCTTGCCGCCCTCGCGGGCGTGGCCGTTCCGGCCCCGGCCGCCGCCCAGGGCGCGCCCTTGAAGATCGGCTTTTTGACCGTGCGCACCGGGCCGCTGGCTTCCGGCGGCAAGCAGATGGAACAGGGCATCGAGCTCTTTCTGAAAGAGCGCGGCAACATGCTGGGCGGGCGCAAGGTCGAGCTGATCATTGCCGACACCGGCGGCCAGCCGGCGCAGGCCAAGAGCAAGACGCAGGAGCTGATCGAGCGCGAGCACGTGAATGTGGTGATCGGCCCGCTGGCGACCTTCGAGGCGCTGGCGATCGACGACTACATCGCCGCCGCCAAGGTGCCGCTGATCACCCCCACTTCGGCCGCGCAGAATGACCTGGCGCAAAAGAAGAAGAGCGAATACGTGATCCACGCCGCCGGCACCGCCGCGCAGCCGATGCACGTGCTGGGGCAATACGCCGCGAAAAAGCTGGGGGTGAAGCGCATGGCGATGATCGCCGACGACTTTGCCTACGGGCACGAGGGCGCGGCCGGTTTCCAGAAGGCCTTCGAGGACAACGGCGGCAAGGTGGTGCAGAAGCTGTGGTCGCCGCTGAATACGCCGGAGTACGGCGTCTATGTCGGGCAACTGAAGACGAACGTGGACGGCATCTACGCCGGTTTCGCCGGCATCAACGGCGCGCGCTTTTTGCGTGTCTACCAGGACTACACGGCCAAGGGCAAGACGCCGGTGTTCGGCAACCCCACCGCGGTGGACGAGGGCGTGCTGAAGAACATGGGCGACGAGGCCCTGGGCGTGTGGTCGGCGAGCTGGTACTCCGCCGGCATCGATACGCCGGACAACCACAAGTTCGTCGCGGGAATCGAGAAGGCCTATAACGTGACGCCGGGCTTCTACACCGCCGGGACCTATACCGCCGGACTGGTGCTGGAAGCGGCGATGGAGGCCATCAAGGGCAGGTTCGAGGACAAGGCCGGCTTCGTCAAGGCGCTGCATAGCGTCAGCCTGAAGACCGGGCCGATGGGGCCGATCCGCTTCGACGAGTTCGGCAAGCCGGTGATGAGCATCTACATCCGCAAGGTGGAGCGGAAGAATGGACAACTCATCAATACCACGGTGGAAACCGTGCCCAACGTCACGCAGTTCTTTACCTATGAGCCGAAGGCGTTCATGAGCGGGCCGCAGTATTCGCGGGATCAGCCGGCTTCGCGGTATCTGGAATAGGCGATGGCGGGACTGTCCCCGGGCTGTCTCCTCGGGCTGTCCCCCATTTACGCAGCCCATAAGCACACCACCGGCCAACCCGGGACGGCCGGGGGTACAATGATTCGCACAATTTTTCAGCAGCGCCGCTCGAGGCGCCCTTCGAATAACAGGAGACTCCGATGAACGCCGTCGTCAGCAAGCTGAACACCAAGCCGCTCAAGGAACGCTTGACCAAAGAGGAGTGGGAACAGCGCGTGCAACTGGCCGCCTGCTACCGCCTGGCCGCGGCGCACCGCATGACGGACCTGATCCACACCCACATTTCGGCGCGGGTGCCGGGTCCGGAGCACCACTTCCTGATCAACGCCTACGGCCTGATGTTCGACGAGATCACCGCCTCTTCGCTGGTGAAGGTGGACCTCGAGGGCAACGTGCTGGAAGACCCCACCGGCTACGGCATCAACCCGGCCGGCTATGTGATCCATAGCGCCATCCACGCCGCGCGCGAGGACGTGGCCTGCGTGATGCATACGCATACGCGCGACGGCATCGCCGTCTCGGCGCAGAAGAACGGCCTGTTGCCGCTGTCGCAGCACTCGATGCGCTTCTACAACCGTATCGCCTATCACGACTACGAAGGCGTGGCGCTGGACCTGGAAGAGCGCGAGCGCCTGGTGGCGGACATGGGCAGCCTTTCCGCGATGATCCTGCGCAACCATGGCCTCTTGACCACCGGCAAGACCGTGCGCGAAGCCTTCGACAACATGTATTACCTGGAACGCGCCTGCCAGGCGCAGATCGCGGCGATGAGCGGCGGGGCGGAGTTGCGCCTGGCCTCGGCGGAAGTCGGCGAGAAGGTGGCCAAGCATTTCGAACGCCCGAATCGGCCGTCGATCGGCAAGGATTGGGATGCGCTGCTGCGCATGCTGGATAGACAGGACCAGTCTTACAAACAGTAACAATCAGCAAACGTCGCGTCTGCCGCGGGGCAACTGCGGCAAAAGCTCGGGGCCGGCATACGCCGGCCCCGCGCCTTTTATGGGGCGTGGGGCGTAGCGCCCAGGTTGTAGTCCGCCGCCGACACCCCAATCCGCACTGCGGCGACAGGCCGGACGGGGCGCTGATTCCTACACTTGCGCCCAAGCTGCCCTTGAAATTGCCGGGTGGCGCACAGATCATGCCCCCCATGAACAACCCGACCCCAGCCGGCCCCGCCGGCCTTCCACCCGAAGCCTTGCGCGAAGCGCAGCTGCGCTACGTGGACGACAGCCGCCCCGGCATCCGCCGCAAGCGGATGGGGGGCCACTTTGCCTTTTTCGACACCAAGGGCAGCCGCATCAAGGATGAAGACGAGATCCGCCGCATCAACAAGCTGGCGGTGCCGCCGGCGTATACCGATGTGTGGATCTGCCCGGACCCGCGCGGCCATATCCAGGCGACCGGGCGCGATGCGCGCGGCCGCAAGCAATACCGTTATCACGCGCGCTGGCGCGAGATGCGCGACGCCGACAAGTACGGCCGCCTGCTGGAGTTCGGCCAGGCGCTGCCGAAGATTCGTGCGCGGGTGAAGCGCGACCTCAAGCTGGAAGGCATGCCGCGCGCAAAGCTGCTGGCGACCATCGTGCATCTGCTCGATGTCACGCTGATCCGCGTCGGCAACGAGGAATACGCGCGCGCCAACCGCAGCTTCGGCCTGACCACCTTGCGCAACCGGCATGTGGAAGTGAAGAACACGCAAATCAGCTTCCACTTTCGCGGCAAAAGCGGGGTTGAGCATCATGTGAAATTCCGCAACGCGCGCATCGCGGCGATCATCCGCCAGTGCCTGGAGATTCCGGGGCAGGAGCTGTTCCAGTACCTGGATGAAGACGGCGTGCGCCACGGCATCGACTCGGCGGACGTGAACGATTACCTGCGCGAGATTTCCGGCGCCGAGTTCAGCGCCAAGGACTACCGCACCTGGGCCGGCAGCGCGCTGGCTTTGGCGCGCCTCTCCGGCGTGGATTTCGATACCCAGCGCGAGGCGAAGAGCCAGGTGGTGGCAACCCTGCGCGAAGTGGCGCAGCGCCTGGGCAATACGCCGGCGGTGTGCCGCAAGGCCTATGTGCACCCGGCGGTGCTGCAGAACTTCAGCAGCGGCGAGTTGCTGGCCGACGAGAAGGCCGGCGCCGCCAAGCTCGATCGCCGGCTGCGGCGCGAGGAAGCGCGGCTGCTCGCCTTCCTGCACGAAGCGCAGGCGCGGGCGGACGAGCCGCTGGCGCAGCAATTGGCGGAGTCGCTGAAGGCGCGCAAGAAGGAGGCGACGGGTGGTGCGGCGAGCGCCGCACCCAAGGCGCCGTCGAAGGCCGGCGCGCGCGGGGCACGGCGCCGCGCGCACTAGCCGGCGCGTCGGCCTCTTGCGGGACACTTTGCCCCCGCAGCCCTAGAACTTCTTCGCCGCTTCGACCAGCTGGTCCAGCGCCTTGCCCCAGCCCTCGTAAAAGCCCATCTCCGCATGTTGCTTCGCTGATTCCGCACTGCCGTGCATTACGGTGGCGGTATAGCGCGTGCCTTTGCCCTCCGGGACCATCGCGATGATCGCCGTGAAAACGAAGGGCACCGGGGTCTCGCTCGCCTGCGGGCGAAAGCCGGGAGAGAGCGCGCTGGTCCACACCAGTTTGCGGTTGGGCACGATCTCGAGATAACAGCCGGCGTTGGGCATCTGCTCGCCGTCGGGGCCGCGCATCACGGTGCGGAAAATGCCGCCGGGCTTGAGGTCGATCTCGCATTCGACCGTCTGCCAGGGCACGGGGGTGAACCATTTCTTGATGTGCTCGGGCTGGGTCCAGGCGCCCCAGACCAGTTCGGGGGCGACGTCGATGACGCGTTCCAGCACGAGGTCGAGTTTGGGGTCGATTTGGGTCATACGCGCTCCTTATGGTTTGCAATAGTCTACCGCGCGGCGCTTCGCTGCGGCGCAGCTTGCGGCGTGGCGCGGGTGGCGGCGACAATGGGCGCCTGAATACACAAGGCCGGCGGCCACGCGCTGCCGCCACGAGACCGGTCCCATGGCCTATAACCTTGCCGAACTGCTGCTGCGCAATGCGCGCCTCTACCCCGCGCGCCCGGCACTGGCCGTGGGCGCACGCGTGGTGGTGGATTACGCGGGCTTTGCCGATCGGGTGCAGCGGCTGGGCGGCGCGCTCGTGGGTTTGGGCCTGCAGCCGGGCGCGCGGGTGGCGGTGGTGGCGGGCAATTGCACGCCGTACATCGAACTGATGTTCGCCGCCTGGCACGCGGGGCTGGCGATCGTGCCGGTGCACTCCAAGCTGCATCCGAAGGAGCTGGCGTACATCTTCGAGAACAGCGGCGCGGCGGCCGTGTTCGGCAACGGCGGGACAATGGCGCGGGTGGGCGAGGCGGCGCGCTTGGTGGGTCTGGCGCATGTGTTCGAGATCGGCACGCCGGCTTTCGAGGCGCTGTACGAGGCAGCGCCTGCCGCCATGAGCGCGCGCGGCAGCGATGACCTGGCCTGGCTGTTCTACACCAGCGGCACCACGGGGCGGCCCAAGGGCGTGATGCTGTCGCACGCGAACCTGATGCAGATGGTGCTGCATTACGCGGCGGACGTGGACGCCATCGCGCCGGAAGACTGCATCGTCCACGCCGCGCCGCTGTCGCACGGCTCCGGGCTCTACGTGCTGCCGCACGTGGCGCAGGGGGCGTGCAATGTGGTGACGGAATCCGGCGGCTTCGACCCCGGCGAAATCTTTGCGCTGTGGCGGGCGCACAAAGGCGTGACCATGTTCGCCGCGCCGACGATGATCAAGCGCCTGGTCGACTCGCCGCTGGAGGGGGACCCGGCGAACCTCAAGACCATCGTCTACGGCGGCGGGCCGATGTACCCCTCGAACCTGGCGCGGGCGCTGGAACGTTTCGGCCCCCATTTCGTGGAGATCTACGGCCAGGGCGAATCGCCGATGACGATTACCGCCAAGGCAAAGGCCTTGCACCAGGAGATGGGCCATCCGCGCTACCTCGAACAGATGCGCTCGGCGGGCCGCGCCTTCGCCGGGCTGGAAGTGATGATCGCCGATGAGAATGACCAGCCCCTGCCCGCCGGCACCTCGGGCGAAATCTGCGTGCGCGGCGCGGTGGTGATGCGCGGCTACTGGCGCAACCCGGAAGCCAGCGCCAAGACCCTGCGCCACGGCTGGCTGCATACCGGCGACATCGGCGTGCTGGATGAAGAAGGTTTTTTGACGCTGAAGGACCGTTCGAAGGATTTGATCATTTCCGGCGGCAGCAACATTTATCCGCGCGAGGTGGAAGAGGCGCTGCTGCTGCATCCGGCGGTGTCGGAGGTATCCGTGGTGGGACGGCCGCACCCTGAGTGGGGCGAGGAGGTCGTCGCCTTCATCGTCGCGCGGGCGGGCGGCGATGCTTCACCTTCCGCGCTGGACGCGCATTGCCTGGAACACATCGCGCGCTTCAAGCGGCCGAAGGAGTATCGCCTGCTCGAGGCGCTGCCGAAAAACGAGGCGGGGAAGGTGCTGAAGACGGCGCTGCGTGAGATGTTGATGCCTGTGGGGTATATAGACTAGGCGAGTTGCTTTAACGGATTTTCCGCCGGCTTAGGCGACAAACCATGGATTAACGACTTCGACGCCGGTAGCCGCGAAGTCACCGACGTTGCGGGTTACCACTTTGAGACTGTGTACCAACGCGGTAGCAGCAATGAGCGCGTCGAGGACCGGACGTTGATTGGGCACGTGAAGCTGTGCGCTTCGCCGGGCAACGGCGGCATCGACAGGCAGGACGCGTCCGCTAAAGGCGGGTATGACATGACGCTCCAGCCAGCCCCGAAACACCGCGCCTTGCGCGGGATCGCGACGTTCGGTCAGAAGTACACCGACCTCCAATTCCTGCAAAGTAACAACCGAGAGATAGAGCTCTGCGGCATCGACACCCTCGGCCCATTGAGCCACATTCGAGTCGGCACGACCCAGACTGACCTTGCGCAATTCCGAGACCACGTTCGTATCTAGCAGATACATCGTCGCATTCACGCCTTATAGCCGGTTCAACCGAGGTCTGCCGCGCGGGCGGGATCACCCACTCGCGGCGGAATCTCAAACTCGACGTTTTCGCTACCCGGCATGGCAAGCAGGTCCACGATCTTGAGGCGAGCACCGGTAAGCTTTTTATACGCCTCGAAGGTAAGCAGTACATGCGCCGGGCGCCCGCGATCAGTAATGATCACAGGCCCCTCTTCCGCAGCTTTTTTTGCGCCACTGGCGTCCTGATTGAACTGGCGGCTGGAGTAAATAATTTGGGTCATCGCGCTGCCTCCTACAATTGTAGGCATGTTACTACATAAAGAGGGCGGTGTCAAGATCTACGTTTCTACATTTATTATTATCCACATAAACAATAGCTTATATATTTTACTCCGCATAATCAGAATAGCGACTTCAGCCAACCCAGGCCCGCCGAAGTATCGCGGCGGGGATGGTATTCCGCGCCGACCCAGCCGGTGTAGCCCAGTTCATCGAGCACGCGCAGCACGTGGGCGTAGTTGAGTTCGCCGGTATCCGGTTCATGCCGCTGCGGCACGCCAGCGATCTGCACGTGGCCGATGCGGCCGGTCGGTATGTATTGCCGCAGCTTCATTTCCACGTCGCCCTCGACGATCTGGCAGTGGTAGAGGTCCATCATCACCTGCACCTGCGGCGAGCCGACCTGGTCGATGAGGGCGTGGGCTTGGTCCTGCCGGTTGATCAGGAAGCCGGGACTGTCGCGCGGGTTGATCGGTTCGATCAGCAGCTTGCGGCCTGAGGGCGCGGCCTGTTCGGCGGCCCAGGCGAGATTCTCCGCATAAATGCCCAGCAGGCGCGCACGTTCAATGCCAAGTGGGGCAACGCCAGCCATGGTATGCAGGCAGGGACAGCGCAACGCCTCGGCATATTCCAGCGCACGCAAAAAGCCCTCGCGAAACTCCGCTTCGCGCCCGGGCAGCGCGGCAATGCCGCGCTCGGCGGGGTTGACGCGCGGGGTGGCGTTGAAGACGGCGACTTGCAGATCGTTGTCGGCGAGGCGCTGCGCCAGTTCGCTCGCCGCATAGGGATAAGGAAAGAAAAACTCCACCGCCTTGAAACCGTCGCGCGCGGCCAGAGCGAAGCGGTCGAGGAAATCGACGTGCGGGTACAGGAAGACGAGGTTGGCGGCGAGTTTCACGAAAAAGCAGGGGGCATGAGAAGTTGGGAGCGTGGGGCCGGAACATTTTACGACCAGCCGCAGCGCTGCCCGCCCTTTTTGCCCTTTGCGAAAACCGGTACGTAAACGCACATGCGGGGAAGGGGCGGGTCCGTAAACTTCATTTCATCGACACAGCAAGTAAACAAAACGCGAAACGCCGATGCCGAGCGGAAATGCAAGACCAACCCCTCTACTTGAACGCATCACCCCATCGAAAGGAAATACCATGAAAACCCTGCACCTGATCTCCGCTTCCTTCATCATCGCCGCTTCCTTCATCATCGCCGCTTCGGCCATCGCTTCGTCCGCCTTCGCCGGCACCGACGACGGCAACGTTTCCGGCGCCTACGTGCTGCAAACCCCGCGCCTGGTGAGCGCGCCGGTCGCCACCACCACCCAGGACAGCGGCGCAGCCGCCAGCGCGAAAAAGGCCGAGACCGATTTCCTGCGCCAGCAATGCGCGGTCAGCGGCAACCAAGCACCATCTGAAAAAACAAAGCGCCGGGACGGCTTGCCGACCCGGCGCTTTGTCGTTTTCGCGCGGCATTCAGGCGCGCAAAATGCCACTGACCCCAATTATTTTCAGCCCTATTCGCGGTACGAAGGATCGCGCCTATCAAGCATGCGCAAATAGGCGGGCCATTCGCGGGTGCCGTGGGGCGGGAACTTGCCGTTTTTATCGGGCGTGGGGGCGCGGCGCAATTGCTGGAAGGTGTGGTCGATCACGGGCTGCGCGGGGTAGCGCATTTTGGAATTGGTCGACATCGTCAGCAGTTGCGTGACGCAGGCTTTTTCCAGGCGCGCGATGTTGACGAAGGCTTCGCCGATGGTGGTGCCGACCGAGAGCAGGCCGTGGTTGCGCAGGATCATCACGTCGTTGTCGCCCAAGTCGGCGACCAGGCGGGCGCGTTCGTCCACATCCACCGCCACGCCTTCGAAGTCGTGGTACGCGACGCTGCCGTGAAAGCGCATCGCGGTCTGGTTCAGCGGCAGCAGGCCGCAGTCGAGCGCGGCCACGGCCATGCCGGCGGGGGTGTGGGTGTGCAGCACGCAGGCCACATCATGGCGCGCGCCGTGGATGGCGGAGTGGATGACGTAGCCCGGCAGGTTGAGGTTGTATTCCTCGTGCGGGTTGTAGAGCACGGTGCCGTCGAGCGTGACCTTAAGCAGGCTGGAGGCGGTGATTTCCTCGTACATCATGCCGAAGGGGTTGATGAGGAACTCGTCATGCGTCCCGGGCACGCGCGCGGAGATGTGGTTGAGAATGCCGTCGCCCATGCCCAACATGTCGACCAGCCGATAGCAGGCGGCGAGATCGACGCGGGTTTGCCATTCGGCATCGGAGAATTGCGCGGCGATCTGGGTGACGTCTTTGAGTTTGGGGGCGGCGCTCATGTTCATGTCCTCGGAGTCTGTTGCGGTGTTGCGGTTTGGTGCACTGCTGCTTGGCGCTTTACCGCTTGGCGTCTTACTGCTTGGCGCGTTGCTGTTTCGCGCCTTACTGCTTGGGGATGCCGGCGCGCTCGATCACCGGTGCCCACTTGGCCTGGTCGGCGCGGTACAGCGCTTTCAAATCCTCGGGCGAGCCGGCCTTCGGCTCGATGCCGAGATTGCGCAGGTTCGCCTGCATCGCCGGCTGGCCCAGCGCACGGGCGATTTCCTGGTTCAATTTCACCACGATTTCGCGCGGCACGCCGGCGGGAGCGACAATGCCGTTCCACGAATCCGAGGCATACGTTTTGAGGTCGGCGACGCCGCTCTCGGCCACCGTCGGCACGTCCGGCAAATAGGACAGGCGCTTCGGCGAGGTGACGGCGATCGCCTTCAGGCCCCCACCCTTGATCTGACCCAGCACGCCGGTGGAAGTTTCGAACGCCGCTTCGATCTGCTTGCCGCGCAGCGCGCCGATCAGGTCGCCGGTGGTCTTGAAGGGCACCACCGGCACCGTCAGTTTCGCCATCGACACGAACAGTTGCGCGGAGAGGTTTTGCGCGCTGCCGGCGCTGATGGTGCCGATGTTGAAGTGCTCGGGGTCGCGGCGGCCGGCGGCGAGCACGTCGGCTACCGTTTTCAGCGGGCTTTCCTTGTCGGCCACCAGCACGAAGGCAAAGGTGCCGACGGTGGAAATCATGCTGAAACTGTCGACCGGGTCGTAGGGCAGCGACTTGAAGAGATACGGGCTGAAGGCATTTTGCCCGCTGGAGAGGCCCAGGGTGTAGCCGTCCGGCGCGGCGCGGGCCACCGCTTGCGCGGCGGTGATGCCGCCGGCGCCGGGCGCGTTTTCCACCACCACGCTCTGGCCCATGGACTCGGACATTTTTTGCGCCAGTGCGCGCGTCACCGTGTCGCCCAGGCCGCCGGGGCCGAAGCCGACGACGATGCGGATGGGGCGCACCGGGAAGGGGTCGGCGGCGAGAGCGGGCAAAGCGAAAGCGGCGAGGACTGCGAATGCGAAGCGGGGCGCGATCCGATGGCGAAAGGACATGGTTTGTCTCGGTGATTTTGGCGCGGACGGGTCGCGCTTTGTAAGTGGCAACTGGGCGGCCTGGCATCGGCCGTGTGCCCGCATTTTACGCCGCGCGGAAGACCGCAAAACTCACAAAGCGCACAAAGCTGTTATGCGCCGGATGCATGCCGCCGGGGCCGGCGGACTCAGCGCTTCGCCGGCTTCTCGAACTTCTTCCAGTAGGTGAATTCGTTCTCGTGGCACTCGAGGTCCACCTCGGCCACGCGCAGTTGCAGGCGCTCCTGCACGTCGGTCACCGCCTTGTTGTAGATCGCCGGGCCGATCTCCTCGATGAAAAATCCCAGCAGCGCACCTGCCTGCAGGTTGCCGATTTTCTCTTCCATGTTCTCCGTGAAATAGCGTTCGATGGAGGCGATGGCCTGCTTGCGCAGGTCTTTGTCGAGTTCGATGGGCATGGTGTGAGGAAGTATGGATTTAAAGGCAACGTCAAAAGCGCATTGGCAACGCAGCCTCCCAAGTATGTCATTCTGAGCGAAAGGCGACGATCGGAGGAAGCCCCTGTAAGGGGAGAATCCGCTTTTTGCCACGCTTCGCTGAAATCGCCCCAAGCAGGGTTCGTGCTTTCGATCAACGCGATCTTCTTGACTCTCAGCCAACCCTTGAGTTGCTTTTCGCGTTCGATGGCGGAGAGTACGTCGCTGCCTTCTTCGTAGTGCACCAATCGATCGATAGCATATCTCTCGGTAAACCCATCAGCGAGCTTGTTCTTGTGTTCGTACAAGCGTCTTTCCAGGTCATTTGTGACGCCTATGTAAAGGCGGCGGGATCTGCTGGCGAGAATGTAGACGAAGTAGCCGCGAGCGGCCATTGAAAAGCAGATTCTCCCCTTACAGGGGCTTCCTCCGGTCGTCGCCTTTCGCTCAGAATGACAGTGGTGGGATATGTCGAAATGCGGTTCTAAGCTGCGCTACATAACGCAGAGCTACGCCGCGGCCTTTTCGTCCTGGCGCAACTTCGCATACAGCGGCGTGAAGTCGGGCGCGGTGTCTTGCAGGAGCTGGCCGAAGTCCTCGATGACGAAGTACTGGTCCTGATAGGCGTCGATGCGGTAGTTGCTGGCCATTACGGTCATCAAGTCAAACGGGCGGCGCGCGGGTTTGTCGCTTTGCACCGAGTAGCCGAGTTCGCCGCCGGAGGAGATGAGGCCGGCGCCGTAGGCGCGCACGCCGTCTTCGGACTTTACCAGGCCGAACTCGATCGTGTACCAATATAAACGCGCGAGGTATTTGAGGCCGTCGAGATTCATTGCCTTGAGGCCGCCCTTGCCGTATTCGCACATGTGGTCGGCGTAGGTGGGGTCGAACAGCAGGGGCACGTGGCCGAAGAAGTCATGGAACACGTCGGGCTCGACGATGTAGTCGAACTCTTCGGGCTTGCGCAGCCATACCGTGACAGGAAAGCGGCGGTTGGCGAGGTGGCAAAAGAATACTTCGTCGGGCACGAGACCCGGCACGGGGACGATCTCCCAGCCGGTGGCGCGGCGCAGGGACCTGGAGACGAGGTCGAAGCGCGGGATGCCGGGGCCGGTGTCGAGCGCACTCAACGCGCGGATGTATTCGGCGCAGGCGAGTTGCGGGACGAGAGCGCTCTGGCGCTCGAACAGGCGGCGGTAGAGGGCGTGCTGGCCCACGCTGTAGTCGCCCCAGCGCTGTTCGACGGCGTAGTCCGGGCCGATGTTGCGGTAGTCGCCGCGCAGGGTCGAGGGGGCGTCCATGGGCTCAATGTGTCAGAGGTCTGAGGGGCATCTTACGCTTGAAATGGGGGAACGCGCCGTGGCTTGCGCCCCGATTTTGGAGTGCCGTGACGAAGTAAGAGCGCGTTGCCTGGGCAGCAACAATCGGGGTCTGAGCGCTTTTTCGATGAACCTGAAAAAGTGATCCGGCCCCGATTGTCCGGCGGCGCAGATGCTCCACGCAAGCCCCCATCCGCAAGATGGATTTGCGCCGTGCGCCGCGCGGTATGATGCTCACCCTCACGGCACCCGCGCCCGCGCAACAGAACCGCAACATGCTCCCCGCCGCACCCGCCACCGCCAAATTCACCGTCGAGCGCATCACCGCGCTGCTCAAGCGCACGCCGACGCTGATCAACTTTCGCACCACGCGCGACGCCGCCTTTCGCTTCACGCCGGGCCACTACGCGCGCCTTGGATTAGGCGAGGAAGGCGCGGAGGTGTGGCGCCCCTACTCCATCGCCTCGGCCGCCGACGCGCCCTGGCTCGACTTCCAGTTCACCCTGGTGCCGGGCGGCGATTTCAGCGGACGTTTTGCGCAGTTGCGTGAAGGCGACGAGATCCGCGTCGATGCGCGCAGCTTCGGCTTTCTCACCCTTGACGTACTGGCGCCCGGCGGCACGGTGTGGATGTTTTCCACCGGCACGGGGCTGGCGCCGTTCATCTCGATTTTGATGACCGATGCGCTGTGGCAGCGCCACCCGCGCGTGGTGCTGCTGCACAGCGTGCGCCAGGGCGCGGAATTGATGCCCGACTTCATCAGCAGCGCGATGGCCACCCGCACGGTGGAGGAGCGCGAGCGCTTTCGCTACCTGCCGGTGGTGACGCGCGAGCCGGTGGAAGGCGCGCTTTCCGCGCGCATCAGCGAGCTGATGCGCAACGGCGAGCTGGAAAAGATCGCCGGCGAGCCGATCGACGCGGCCCACAGCCGCGCCATGCTGTGCGGCAACCCCGAGATGATCAAGGAAATCCGCGCCATGCTCAAGGAACGCGAGATGGGCCCTTCGCGGCGCGGCGTGCCGGGGCAACTGGCGGCCGAGGGCTACTGGTAGGCGGCGCGCGGACGCGATGGCGAGAAACATCGAAATCAAGGCGCGCATCGACAGCGTCGAAGCGCTGGGCCCGCGGGCTGCCGCGCTGGCCGACAGCGGCCCCACCGAGATATGCCAGGACGACACCTTCTTCAATTGCGCGCAAGGGCGCCTGAAGCTGCGCGCCTTCTCCGACGCCTCGGGCGAGTTGATTTTCTATCGCCGCGCCGATGCGCAAGGCCCGAAAGTTTCCTTCTACGTGCGCACGCCTACGGCCGACCCGCAGGGCCTGCGCGAGGCGCTGACCCTGGCGCATGGCCAATGCGGCCGCGTGCAAAAGACGCGCCTGCTCTACCTCGCCGGCCGCACCCGTATCCACCTCGACCGGGTCGCCGGCCTGGGGGATTTTCTCGAACTGGAAGTGGTGCTGGAGGAAGGCGAAGAGCTCGAAGCCGGCACGCGCGAGGCGCACGCGCTGATGGCGCAGCTCGGCGTGACGCCGGCGCAGCTGGTCGAAGGGGCCTATGTGGACTTGCCGGCGCGTTGAGGGCGTCCATGGTGGAGCCCGCCGCCGCCCGGCCGGCGCAACGCGGCATGGCGCCCTCGCGGCGCGGCTCCGTGGATATGAGCGCCTCCGCCGGCAAGCGGCGGCAGGCCGGCGCCGGGGCCGCAGCGCCATGCTAGCCTCGCGGCGATCATGAGCAACACCGCCCTCGCCGACTCCCTGCGCCTGCTGCGCACGCGGCGCTTCGGCACCTTCTGGTTCGCCAGCCTGCTCTCCAACATCGGCACCTGGGCGCAGCAGGTGGCGCAGCCCTGGCTGCTGCTGTCGATCGGCGCTTCCTCCTTCCTGGTCGGCGTCGATGCCTTCGCGCTGGGCGCGCCGGTGTGGCTGCTGACGCTGGCCGGCGGCGTGCTGGCCGACCGCGCGGACCGGCGCCGGGTGATCGCCGGCTTCCAGTCGGTGCAGATGCTGTGCCCGGCGGCCATCGTGCTGTTGCTGCTGTTCGGCCACGTTACCCCGGCACTGGTGATCGCGCTCTCGCTGGTGGTGGGCATCACCGATGCGCTGTCGATGCCTTCGTTCCAGTCGATCGTGCCATCGATTGTCGAGCACGAGCAGATTCCCGCCGGACTGGCGCTGAACTCGACGCAATTTAACCTTTCGCGCATCCTCGGCCCCGCGCTGGCGGGCGTGCTGATCGCCGGCATCGGCGTGGTCGGCTGCTTCGCGCTGTCGGCGGCCTCCTACATTCCCTTCATCGCGGTGGCCTTGTGGATTTTGCCGCGCCGCAGCGCCAGCCATGCGGAAGCGATGCCCTTCGACCGCCATCACCCCTTCGCCGGCATTCCCGAGGTGCTGCGCGACCGCGGCCTGCGCGGCGCGCTGGCCACGGTGCTGGCCACCGGGCTGATGTGCGGCCCGCTGATCACCTTCGTGCCGGTGATCGTGCGCGACGTGCTGCACGGCGACGCTTCGCACTTCAGCGCGGCGGTGGGCGCCTTCGGCATCGGCGGGCTGATCGGCGCGGCGCTTTTTCTCGGCGCCACGCCGGGGCGCGACCTGCGGCGCATCAGCAGCCGCGCGGCGGTGCTATATGGCGCGGTGCTGATATTGATCGCGCTGAACCCGTGGTTCTGGGGGCTCACCGCATTGCTGGTGGGCGCGGGCATGTCGATGAACATGAGCAACACCGCCGCCAATTCTTTTTTGCAAAACGCCGCCACGGCGCAATTACGCGGGCGCACCGTCAGCCTGTTCATGCTCGCCAGCCGCGGCGGCGTCTCCGTCGGCAGCCTGCTGACGGGCGCGATGATGCACTGGCTGGGCGCCGGGCATGCGCTGCTGATCAACGGCGTGCTGGCGGTGGCGGCGCAACTGGCGATCGGCCATTTCTGGCTGCGCGTTCCTGCGCAAACCTCACCGGAAATCAGCAAATAAGGGGCGAGCGCGCCAGGTAACCGAAAATTCATTTGAACGCCCGGCCCGGTTGGTGGTCTACTCTCCACGGCGCACGTTTACGCGCCCGCTCAAACCGGTGCCCGACGCCGGGAAAAAACAATCATCCCATGCGGGTAAACCCGCAAACAGGAGTCCCTAAAATGAAACTGAAACCGCTCTTAGCCGCAATGGTGGCCCTCTCGCTCGCGACCGCCGGCCCCGCTTTCGCACAACGCCGCGATGACCACCGCGACGACCATCGCGGCCCGCCCGCGCGCAGCGCGCCGCAACGTGACCACCACGGCGAGCAAGGCGGCGGCCCGCAGCACAACTTCTACAAGGGCGACCGCCTGCCGACCGAATACCACAACCGCCAGTACGTGGTCGACGACTGGCGCGGCCACCACCTGCGCCAGCCGCCGCGCGGCTACCACTGGGTGCAGGCCGGCGGCGACTACGTGCTGGCCGCCGTTGCCACCGGCATCATCGCCGACCTGATCCTGAATCACTGATCGGCAGGCATTGCGCGCTTGTGGCGCGCAGGCAAAGAAAGAAAGGACCGCCGCGGCGGTCCTTTTCTTTTGCTTCTGCCGCGCCTGAGGCATGGACTCTCCCGGAAGTTCACGCAGCGGCGCCTTACGGTTCTCGCAGCAGCGCTCAGCCGCCCGCCTTCACCCGTTCAGCCGCTTCACTGATCAGCACGTTGCGGTCGATCTTGTTGGTGGTGGCCAAAGGCAGCGCGTCGACGAACCAGATCCAGCGCGGGTGCTGGTAGGCCGGGCCGTTGGCGAGAGCGTGCTGTTTCAATTCCTCCGCCGTCACATTGGCGCCGGCGCGCTTGATGACGAAGGCGGCGGGCTTTTGCCCCTTGATCTCGTCTTCCACCGGCACCACGGCGGCCTGCTGCACGCCGGGGTGGGCCTCCAGCAGCTTTTCGACTTCGCCGGGATAGATGTTTTCACCGCCGGAGACGAACATGTCGTCGCTGCGGCCGACGAAGTAGTGAAAGCCTTCGGGGTCGCGGCGGAAGACGTCGCCGGTAATGTAGTAGCCGTCGGCGGTGAAGGGGTTTTTCAGCGGCGGGTTGCGCAGCGCGGCCTTGTGGTAGCCCTGCAGCAGCGCGGGGGATTTCATCTCCAGCACGCCCTGCTCCGCGCCCTTGGTCTGGCCGTCATCGAGTCGCAGTTGCACTTCGGGGTGCGGGTAGCCGACCGACATTTCCGGCGTGGGCAGGCCGCGCGGGTGCGGGCCGAACACCACCGGGCCGCCTTCGGTGGTGCCGAAGGCGTTGACCACCTGCGCGCGCGGCAGCACCTTGTGGATCGCCGCCATCAGGCTGGCGGAGACCGGGGCGGAGCCCATGCGCAGGGATTTCACCGAGGACAAATCGGTGTGCGCCAGCAGGTCTTTTTCCTGCAGCATCATGGCGATCATCGGCGGCACGGCGGTGAGCCAGGTGGCGTGGTATTTCTCGATCGCCTCGATGTAGGCGCGCGCGGTGAATTGCGGCAGCAGGATGATGGTGGCGTGGGCGACGCTCACCAGCGTGGCCAAGGCCAGCGCGTTCATGTGGTACAGCGGCGCGGCGATGAGGAAACGGTGGCTCGACCAGTCGTTGTTGCCGAGGCGCGTCTGCGCCACCCAGATGTGGCTGGCGTGCGAGAGCATCACGCCCTTCGGCTTGCCGGTGGAGCCGGAGGTGTAGAGGAACATCGCCACTTCGTTTTCGCGCGGGACAACGGCGGTGAAGGAGCCGGGGTCGAGGAAGGCATCGAAGCCCATCGAGCCCGCCGCACCGGCGGGGCGATCGTGATTACTGCGGCCTTCTTCATTGAACGTGATGGTCTCGACACCGGCGGGCACTTCGCCCTTGCGGGGCGCGTCGCAGAACACCAGTCGCGCGTCGGCGTCTTCCAGCACGAAGGCGATCATCGCGCGCGGGAACTTGAAGTTCACCGGCACGGCGACGAGACCCGCGCGCATGATGCCGTAGAAGGCGGCGAGGTTTTCCGCGCGGTTCGCCGAGAGAATGGCGATGCGCTCGCCGCGCGCGTAGCCGCGCTTGAGCAGGCCGCGCGCGATGGCGTTGGCCAGGGCGTCGAGCTGGGCGTAGGTGTATTCGCGCGGCGCGACTTCGCCGCCGAGGTCGATCAGCGCGAGCTTGTTCGGGTCCTGGTCGCGGCGGATCAGGTCGCCGAGGTTATTGAATTCTGGAGTGGCCATGCGGGAGTGGAAGCGGAGTCAGGGACAGGACATGAAAAGCAAGAAACAAACCCACGGCGTTGATCGCGGCGTCGGAAACAAACAAGCCAAAGGCAATTGTTGCACCTTTGGCTTGCGTGGGTTTGCGCGCGCGGCAGCCGGAACTTGCGGCTGCCGCCCGCAAACGATCAGGCCTTCGGCGGAGGCGGCGGCGCGGTGGAGTAGACCCCGCGCCCGCTGGCGCACAGCGCGCCGTCCTTGTCGTAGACCATGGCTTCGGCGACGCTGAACTGGCTGCCGAATTTCACTACCTTGCCCTTGGCCGTGAGGTCGCCGGGCATGGCGGCGCGGTGGTAGTCCACCCGCAGGTCGATGGTCGGCACGCCGCGCCCGGTCTTCGACACCAGGGCCCAGTCGGCCGTCAGATCCACCAGCGCGGCGAGGATGCCGCCGTGGGTGTATTTGCGGTCCGGGTTGACCACCCATTCCTCGCGCCAGGTGGCGGAGATTTCGATTTCGCCTTCACCGACGGAGAGCACCTTCAGCCCCAGCCACTGGTGGTACGGGCCGCGCTTCAGCTTCTCTTCGACTTGCGCAGCGGTGAGTTTTTCTTCGCTCATATTGTCGCCTTGGACCTTTCGTAGCAGTTACGTCAAAAAATCGACCGGCTCTGCCGGCGATTTCCTTGCAAGCTTGAACTCGAAAAAAGTAGGGGTGTACTTTTTTCGAAATCTTTTAGGGAGTGATGACGACCTTGCCGATCACTTCACGGTCCTGGATCAATCGCAAACCCTCCGCGGCTTCCGACAGCGGCAGCACCTTGTCGATCAGCGGCTTCATTTCGCCCTTGGCGATCATGTCCATCAGCGCGGTGAGGTTCTCGATGTAGAAGGAGTTGGAGCCGATGATCTGCAGCTCGAAGCTCCAGACGTAGCGCAGGTCTTCCTTCGGGTCGTGCCCCGCGGTCGCACCGCATACCAGCAATTTGCCGCCGCGCTTCAGGCATTTGAGCGAGGGCACCCAGGTGTCGCCGCCGGTGAAGTTGACGACGACGTCGACGCCGCCTTCATAGTTGCGGCGCTGCGGCTTGCCATATTTCTCGATCGCCCACTTCGACCAGTCGGTGTCCTTGTAATTGACCACGTGGTCGGCGCCGATTTCCTTCAGGCGCGCGAGCTTGTCTTCGGACGAGGCGCAGGCGATGACTTCGGCGCCGAGTTTTTTCGCCAGCAGCACGGCGCCGGTGCCGACGCCGCCGGAGGCGCCGAGTACCAATACCTTGTCGCCCTTCTTGACGGTGTTGTGCGTGACCAGCATGCGGTGCGCGGTGCCGTAGGCCACCGGCAGCGAAGCGGCTTCGGCAAACGTCACGTCATCGGGCATCTTGATCAGCTGGTCGGCGCCGACCAGGCAGTATTCGGCCATGCCGCCGTCGAGCATTTCGCCCATCAGGCCACGGGCCTTGTTCAGCGGATTGACCAGCACGCGGTCGCCCTTGTTCCAGCCGGTCACGCCCTCGCCCACTTCGGTGATTTCACCGGCCATGTCCAGGCCGATGACCACGGGCAGCGGCACCTTGATGCCGGGCATGCCCTTGACGGTGAAGACGTCGTGGTAGTTGAAGGAAGAGGCGCCGACCTTGATGATCACATGCCCGGCCGCGATGGTGGGCGTGGGGTGGTCCGTGACGTATTGGAGGTTTTCCAGTCCGCCGTGCTGGCGCAGGACGAGGGCTTTCATATTGTTCCTTGGGTTTGGGTGAGAGGCCGCACGGTTGGCACGCGTGCGTGGGGTTCGGGTCAGTGCTGGGTGCTGGGCACCACGCGGTTTACATGGGTGGCGACGCGGGCGCCGTCGATTCCGTAAATATGCAGCGAGAGGGCGACATTATCCTCCGCATTGCCCAGTTTGTGCACGGCGGAGAGGCCGGCGTATTCGCAGCGCCGCGCGCCGCGCGCCAGCACCTCGGTGCCCAATGGGCGCGCCAGGCCGCTGGCGGCGTCGTAGTCATAGGTGGTCTCGGAGAGGCGGCCGTCCAGCACGGCGTAGGAACACCAGGTGTAGTGGCCGTGCACCGGGCTGAATTGCCCCGGCCCCCACGCCAGCGCGAGGATGGCGAATCGCCCTTGCGCATCCGCATGCAGCAGGTGACGCGCATAACGGTCCGGCGCGGCCACGCGCGCGGCGGCCGGCACCAGGCTGTCGTCGGCATGGGCGACGGCGTAGGCCAGGTCGAGGCGCTCGGCCAGCTCGCCGATGGGCGCGGCAATGGCGGCTTCGACCAGGCGCACCAGGTGGCGCAGGGCGGCGCCCGGCGGGTCGGCGGCAAGCGCGGCGGCACCTTGAAGATCGATGGTGTGGGCAGGGGCGGCGGTGGACATGAGCATGGCAGTGGAACGATTGGACAGCACTAAAGCAATTTAGGGACCAGCGAAAAAACAATGCGTCGCGAAACAGCGTGCAAGCGACGCGCAAGCGGCACGACTGCCGCCGCCGCATTACACATGCGCCACCACGCCCGACTGCGCAACCACCACGCCGACAACGTCGCCGTGACAGCGCTGCGCCCGCAATGCCCGCGCCTGATCGACGCGCAGGCTGCGCCATGCGCACGCGGCAAATATCGCGATGCACGGCATAGGCACCATCGTAGCGCCGAAGCCGCGAAAAAGGATTGCCATTTTTGCTACAATTGCGCGTAATAAGGGTAAATATTTCTACAAATATGTCTTTTGATAAAATTGATTTGCAAATACTTGCCCTGCTGCAGCAGGATGCATCTTTGTCGGTCAGCATAATCGCCGAAAAGGTGCGCCTTTCGGTGACGCCTTGCTGGCGGCGCATCCAGCGCCTGGAGGGCGAAGGGGTGATCCGCAAGCGCGTGGCGCTGCTGGATGCGGCCAAGCTGAATGTCGGCGTCACCGTATTCGTGATGGTCAAGACCAGCCGCCACAACCAGGAGTGGTTCGAGAAATTCCACGCCGCGGTGATGAAGCTGCCCGAGGTGGTGGAGTTCTACCGCATGAGCGGCGACATGGATTATTTGCTGCGCGTGGTGGTGAGCGACATCGCCGGCTACGACGCGGTATATAAGAAGCTGATCAGGACGGCGGACCTGTTCGATGTGTCGTCCAGCTTCGCGATGGAGCAGATCAAATATACGACGGCGCTGCCGCTGACCTCGGCGTAGGCGCGCTCAAAAGTAAACACCTTCTTTTGAGCGATTGAAGCGAGAGAAAAAATCGCCGGCAGCGCCGGTCAATTTTTTGGGTTCGCTGCGACAAAAGGGCACCCTTCGGCAACCGGTAGTGAAGACCGCGCGGTCGCACGCCTTGCAAACGGCCATCTGGCCCGCAATCTGCTTATACGCAATTAGGGCTTAAAATAAATCCCGTATTCCTCGCGCGCGGGCATAAACTTATTCACAGGGGATTCCCCTGGCAATGCGCGGGTTTTTTGGTGAGTACCCTCAATGTCGAATTCCGTTTCGCATTCCGCCAACCGGCGGCAAATGCTCATGGCCCTGGCGGCCACCTCCGCCTCCGGCCTGCTCGGGTCGCTCGTTGCCCCGACGCGCGCTTTCGCCCAGAACTATCCGTCGCACCAGGTGCGCATGGTGATCCCCTTCGCGCCGGCCGGCCCGGCCGACATCATCGGCCGCCTGGTGGCGGACCGGCTGACCCAGGCGCTGGGCCAGGCCTTCGTGGTCGACAACAAGGGCGGGGGCAACGGCAACATCGCCGCCGACATCGTCGCCCACTCGGAAAACGACGGCTACACCGTGATGCTGCTGCCCTCGGCGCTGGCGGCCAACGCGGCGCTGTACGCCAAGCTGCCCTATAGCCTGACGCGCGACATGACGGCGATCGCCGGCCTGTGCATTTTCCCGCTGGTGCTGGTGGCCCACCCCTCCGTCGGCGTGAAGACGGTGCCCGAACTGATCAAGCTCGCCAAGGCCAAGCCGGGCGTGCTGAACTTCGCCTCCGCCGGCTCGGGCGGCGGCGCCCACCTGGCGGCCGAGGCCTTCAAGGTGGCCACCGGTACCAACATGGTCCACGTGCCGTACAAGGGCACGGGGCCGGCGGTGGCCGACACTCTCGGCGGCCAGGTGTCGATCATGTTCGCCTCCTACCCCTCGGTGATCCAGCAGATCAAGGCGGGCAAGCTGATCGCGCTGGGCGTGACTTCCGCCAAGCGCAACGCCGGCCTGCCGGAAGTGCCGGCGATCTCCGAATTCGTGCCCGGCTATGAAATGATTTCGTGGTTTGGCTTAGTCGCGCCCACCGGCACGCCCGCGGCCATCATCGCGCGCATCAGCGACGAGTGCGCGACCATCGTCAAGTCGGCGGACTTCCTCGAGCGCCTGAAAAGCGAAGGCGGCGAAGCGCTCCCGCTCAACGCCGCGCAGTTCAACGAGTTCATCAGGAAGGAAACGGTGCGCTGGGCCAAAGTCATCAAGGATGCGGGCGCCAAGCTCGAATAGAGGCCGCAACTCTCCTGGTTCGCGCAGTTGCTGCCGCAATCCCCTCTTACGTTCGTCCCGAGCCTGTCGAAGGACATGTGCCTTGATGTTGTACCGGGGAGCACACATCCTTCTCCGTAAGGAAAAAGCGGCTCAGGATGAACGGAGAGAGCGTGCGGGACACCGGTACCGCGATTCCTTATCCCGCCCACGCAAGCACAAATAGATAGATTTGGAATAAGCTAATAAGGCCGGTGCCCAAGCCTCATATGCGCCGACCCAATCCGCCGGGCCTGCCAAGCGCCGCCCGGTTGTCCCAGTAAACACGGCGCCGCCGCTGCTCCCGCGGCGCGCCCCTGCTCAAAGAACTCATCATGTCCCACACCCCCTTTACCGAAGACCTGCGCGGCTTTGTCGAACGCCTGCGCGCCGATGGCGAACTCGTCGACATGCGCCAGCCGGTGGACATCCGCCACATCGCCACCCTCGTCGATCAGTCCGACAAGGCACTGATGTTCCACAACGTGATCGGCTACAAGATGCCGGTGCTCTCGGGCATCGTGCGCACGCAGAAGCGCGCGGTGATGTCGATCGGCGTCGACAATTTCCGCGAGATCGAAGACCGGCTGGTGCAGGGCATCGAAAACCCGATCAACCCGGTGCGGGTGGAGACTTCGACCACCGAAGAAATCATCATGACCGGCGACGAGGTCGATCTCTTCAAGCTGCCGGTGCCGATGAGCTCGATCTACGACGGCGGCCCGATGATCACCGCCGGCGTGGTGATGGCGCGCGACCCGGAGTACGGCGTCAACTCCGGCGTCTACCGCTTCATGGTGAAGGAAAAGAACCTGACCGGCATCGACATCGTCACGCCCAACAATATGCGCATGTTCGCGCAGCGCGCCTTCGAGCAAGGGCGCCCCTGCCCGATCTCGATTTCCATCGGCACCCATCCGATGGAAGTATTGGGCGCCGGCTTTCGCGCGCCGATCGGCGTCGATGAAATGGGCATCGCCGGCGGCGTGCGCGGCGCGCCGGTGCCGCTGGGCCAGTGCAAGACGGTGGACCTGCCCTACGTGGCCGATTCCGAAATCGTGCTCGAGGGCGAGATTTTGCCGACCGGCTGGACCCAGCCGGAAGGCCGCTTCGGTGAATTCACCGGCCTGATGGGCGGCCTGCACTGGAACCCGAACGTGCGCATCACCGCCGTGATGATGCGCAAGAACGCCTTCTACTACGCGCTGCACATGCCCTGGGAAAACACCTGGCTGGCCGCGCCGACCCGCTACCAGGCGATCCGCCGCTCGCTGAAGATTGCCGGCGTGCAGGTGAAGGACATCAACGTAACGCTGGGCGGCCGCGCCTTCTGGCACGCCATCATCTCGATCAAGAAGCAGGCCGGCGAAGGCAAGAACGCGCTGCTGGCGGCCTTGTCGGTGATGGACCTGAAGCACGTGGTGATCGTCGACGACGACATCGACGTGTTCAACGGCACCGAGGTCGAGTGGGCGATTGCCACCCGCGTGCAGGGCGATCGCGACGTGATCGTGATTCCCGGCGCGCGCGCCAAGCCGCTCGACCCCAGCCTGTACATCACGCCGGGCCTGGTGCCGATCGGCGCCAAGGTGGGCATCGACGCCACCATCGGCGAAGGCATCCCGAAGGAGCGCTTCGAGCGCATCTCGTATGCCTATGCCGACCGCGCGAAGATCGACGACTACGTCAAGGGCAAGGCCGACGCCGTGCCCAAGGGCGCGGATGCACCGGAAGATGAAGCGGCGGTCACCGAGCTGGCGGCGAAGATCGTCGCGGCGATCGAGCCCAAGGCCATCTACTATTCCGAGCTGGCCGAGCAGTTCGCCAGCTACCCCTTCGCGACGCTCGCGCGCGCCTTCGGCAAGCTGCACACCGAAGGCAAGCTGTGGCAGGACCCGCGCGGGCGCATTTGCCTGAAGGGTTCGAAGTTCGCGGCCAAGCAGCCGGTATAGGCAGCAGCGGCTGGCGCCGCGAAATCGGCGCCGGATCATCGCGGGAAAACCGGGGGCGCGCATTCATGCGCGCCTCTTTTTTTGCGGCGCGCCCCGCGGCAAAAACCGCCTGCCTTGCAAAAAGGCGGCGCCTACTTCGTCACGCCCTTGTTCGCATTCATCACCGCCTTCACCGCACCTTCGTGCGAGTGATCGGTGCCGCCGCGGGCGGCGACGTAGAGGGTGAGCGCATGCACCAGGGCGCCGCGGTCGTGGGTGTGCTCGGTGGGCGCGATGCGCTCGGCGGCGTCGAGCATGTCGAACAGGTTGGCCTGGCTTACCCGCGACCGCAGCTGGTTGAGGGCGGCGCCGGCGGTTTGCGCGACGTCCGCCTCGCTCACGCTGTAGGCGACGGAGATGCCGCGCAGGTACTTCGCCGCCTGCTTGACTTCAGGCCCATCCGGCTTGATGTCGCGGCCGGCAACGTAGGCGGCGACGCTGAAGTAGAGCTCGTTGTTCGGTTGTTGCGCCGCCGCCGTCAGCGTCCAGGTGCAGAGCATCGCAGCCAGCCATATTTTCATGCCGGGTTTCATCACATCTCCATCCGAAAAAAACACGCCCCTTGCTTCAGGCGCAGCGCGCCATCATAACGCCCGGTGCGGCAGCGGCGGCGGCGCGCCAGCCGAACGGAAGTTTGCGGCGGTTGAGCGGACACGGAAAAAACCCGGCGAAAACCCGCGCCGATGAAAACGCCGGAGCCATTGCGCGCCGGAAAAACGCCGGAGCCATCGTGCGCCGGAAAAACGCCGGGCCATTGCGCGCCGGAAAAACGCCGGAGCCATTGCGCGCTGCAAACGCCGGAGCCATCGTGCGCTGCAAACGCCGGCGCCATCGTGCGCTGGAAAACGCCGGAGCCATCGTGCGCTGGAAAACGCCGGCGCCATCGTGCGCTGGAAAACGCCGGCGCGTAGGGCCGGCGTTTGCCTTGCAGCCGCGCGGCGCGGGTTTACTGCACCGGCTGCACGCGGCCGTCGCGCACCAGCTTGGCCCAGCGCTCGACGTCCTGCGCGTACCACTTGCCGAAGGCCGGGCCGGGACCGGGCAGGGGCTGGGCGCCGACGGCGTCGAAGCGCTCCTTCACCGCTTCGGTGGTGATGGCCTTGAGCGCGGCCTGCTCCAGCTTGCGCACCGCTTCCGGCGGCGTGCCGGCAGGAGCGAAAAAGCCGAACCAGGTGCCGAACTCGAAACCGGGGAAGCCCTGCTCGGCCACCGTGGGCACATTGGGCAGGCTCTTGGAGCGCGCAGCCGAGGTAATGGCCAGCGCGCGCACCTTGCCGCCCTGCACCTGGCCGATGGAAGAGCCCATCACGTCGATCAAAAAGCTGATGCGCTGGGCGATCAGGTCCGGATACACCGCGCCGCTGCCTTTATACGGCACGTGGAGCATGTCGGTGCCGGACTCGGCCTTGATCAGCTCGCCCGCCAGGTGGCTGCCGGTGGCCAGGCCCGAGGAGCCGAAGCTGATGGTGGTCTTCTTGTCCTTCGCCGCCTTCACCAGGTCGGCGAGCGTCTTGTAGGGCGAGTCGTTCGACACTACCAGCAGGCTGGGGATGGTGGCGATGCCGGCGACCGGCACCAGGTCGCGGCGCGGGTCGAAGTTGAGCTTCATCAGCGAGACGCTGGTGGACAGGCTGACGGAAGCGAAGAGAAAGGTGTAGCCGTCGTGCGGACTGCTCTTGGCGACGATCTCGGCGCCGAGGTTGCCGCCGGCGCCCGGGCGCAGGTCGACGACGACGTTTTGACCCAAAGGTTTGGCCATTTCCTGCGCGATGACGCGGCCGAGCACGTCGGCGCTGCCGCCGGCGGCGTAGGGCACGATCATGGTGACCGGGCGGGCCGGATATTCCTCGGCGGCGGCCGCCGGGCCGGCAGCCAAAGCAGCGAGGGCGCCGAGAGTGGAAACGAGGACAGTGAGCGCGAATGCGTAAGGACGCAAGGCGGGCGCGGCGCGGTTCATGCGGGTGCTCCTGACGGTGAGGTCGATCTTGGTTTTTGGTTGAGACTGGCGCTGCGGCGCTGCAAGGGCTAAAGATAGCAGACAAAGACAGCAACATGCGGCCGCTTGTCCGGCGGCCGCCGCTGCAAATACTTGCAAACATTATGCCGCCCGGAGGGCAAACATCGGGGCGCCCGCGCGATGGCGCAAGCGCATTAGCTAAGGATTTGTTTTTATTAGCCGATTGGCGCGGTGCGCGCGGCGGCCGGGGCGGGGCCCGGCTTGACCGTCAGAACCAGGCGCACCCGAATCAGGCGCGCCGGATGAACACCGCGGATTGAACCCGCGAACCCGGACGCCCGGCTCAGGCGCCAGGCCTCAAGCGCCCCGCCTCGAGCGCCAAGCCTCAAGCGCCCCGCCTCAAGCGCCAGGCCTCAAGCGCCAAGCCTCAGGCGCCAGGCCTCAAGCGCCAAGCCTCAGGCGCCAGGCCTCAGGCGCCCCGCCTCAAGCGCCAGGCCTCAAGCGCCCCGCCTCAAGCGCCAGGCCTCAAGCGCCCCGCCTCAAGCGCCAGGCCTCAAGCGCCAAGCCTCAGGCGCCAGGCCTCAGGTGCCAGGCCTCAAGCGCCAGGCCTTAAGCGCCCGGCGTGCGCGCCACCCGGGCCGAAGCTTCCCGGGCGGAGACTTCCCGCGCCGGCGCTTCCTTGCGCAGCGCGCGGCGCGCGCGGTCGAGAAAGCTGATGGCGACACCAGGCTGGCGCGCCACCTGCGCCGGCGGCGCCTCGAAGGCCGGCAGGGGAATCGGCGCCGGGCGCGGGGCGCTGCGACGCTCGATGCCGCCGGGCACGCCGTAGCGGTCGGTGGGCGAGGAAATCTCGGCATCCAGGCGCTGCAGTTGCGCGGCCAGGTAGTCTTCCTGCACTTGCAGCAGGGCGGCGGCGGAGAGGCTTTCCTGCAATTCCTCGGCGCTGGTTTCGATGGCGGCGATGCGTTCGCGCAGGCGGCCGCGGTCGAGCTCCAGCAGGTGGAGGGCGGCGCGCGCCTTGTCGCCGGCCTCGAGCAGGCGGCGCAGTTCGCGCTGATGCTTTTTTACTTCATCGTTCATGCGGATTGCTCCTGCCAGATGACGCCGAATCGATACCGCGCGGCGGGCTCGCCGATCCGGCTCGCCATGCCGCTGCCATATGCGCACTTGCTGATGCCCCCGCGCGCCCTTCGATCCAATGCAAATAAAATGCCCACGCGCTGTTTTTGCCCCACCCCTTTTGCTCAGCCTATTTCAGGCGGCGCTGGTGACGCGGTAATGACCGCTGCGCCCGTCATAGTCATAATGCCCGCCGACCACGCCGTGGCGCATCGCCATGGCGACGGCGCTGACGCTGTCGAATACCTTGAAGCGCGCCTCGATGGCCGCGTGCACCTCGGCCACCGAGAGCGCTGAGCCGCCGGCCAGCACGCTGTGCACCCGCTCCATCACCTCGGCGCGCGGCACCCCCGCCACCTCGCCGTAGGGCCAGGCCGCCGGCAGCGGAAAGGGCGAGATCGAGGCCAGGCCGGCCGGGGCGGCGGCCGCATCGTGCGCCGGGTTGCCCGCCTTCCCGGGCACCGCCGGGGATGAAGGCGGGTAGGAAGGCGGGTCGAGGGAAAACGGCTCTTCGGCCTGCGGCGCGAGCGAAAACAGCGGCGCCGGGGCGACCCGTTCCCAGGCCTCGATCACCCCTTGCAGCAGGCGCATCGACTCGGAAAGGCTGGCGGCGCGGCGCGCCAGGTTGCGGTATTCCAGCCGCAGGTGCGCCAGGTCGGCGCGCGCCGCCTCGGCGACGTGCGCAGGTGCTGGTGCTGTTGCGGGCGCGCTGTGACGGGGCCCGCGGGGTTGACTGCTGTCGCTGCGTTTCCAGTGTTGCCATGGCTCTTTCCTCCGTGGAAACAGTGTACGCGGCAGGCTGGATTTTTTACAAGAGGTACTTGATGTTTATTGTGGATATTTTTTGTGAAGAATACACACTGCACCGTCGCGCAATGACACCGACATAAGCCCGGCGATCGGACGCGCAAAATTTACCCGCGCGCCCTCAGGGTGTGGAAGTTCTTACTGGAACGGCGCGCCACCGGCCTCAGGAAGTCAAGCGCCCCGCGGCCTCAGGAGGCCAGCAACAGCTCGGCGGTCTCGCGCGGATGGGTGATCATCATCTCGTGCGGCGCTGCCATCTTCACGTAGTTCCAGCCGGCTTGCGCGGCGGCCAGCGCGCGGGCGCTGCCGATCAGCGGGTTTTGCGGGGCGGTGCACTCGACGTAGGTGACGGCCGCGCCGCCGCCCGGGGCGCCGCTGTAGTGGATGGGCGTGGTGTAGGTGGCCAGCGGATGCGGCGTCAGCCGGCGCATGAACCAGGGGTAGTCGGGCATATCCGGGGTCAGGCCCCAGATCGGCGAGAGCACGCGCGGCACCGGCAGGGCGACGCCGCCGGCTTGCTGCGCGGCCAGGGTTCGCGCGCGCACGTCGGCGGGCGGGTAGGTGTCGAAGGCGCACTGGCCGCTTTCGACCAGGGCCGCGTCGAGGTAGACCACGCGCGAGAGCCGCCCCCGCAGGCGGTCGGCGGCGCCGGTGACGGGAATGCCGCCGAAGCTGTGCGCCACCAGCACGGCGTCTTCCAGCTCTTCGGACTCGATCAGGCTGACGATGTCCTGCACGAAAGTCTCGACGGTGATGCCGGCGTTCAGCAGGTGGGCGCGGTCGCCCATGCCGGTGAACGAGAGGGTGTGGACGCGGTGGCCGGCAGCGGTGAGCAGGGGCACGACGTGGCGCCAGCACCAGGCGCCGTGCCAGGAGCCGTGGGTAAGGACGTAGGTTTTTGGAATGGTCATTTGGAAAAGCGTGGAACGCGCAAGAAGCGGAGGGGAAAAGGCGAAGTGCTTACATTTTGCATGAACATCCTGCGGCGCAGCATTAAAACCATTCAGTTGACGCGCTGTCCAATTCATCGTTAAAGTGGTTTTGTCAGGATGGACAATCTCCGTCCCGGCAGGCACGTGGTGCACAGGGCTTACCGGCCCGCGGCACCGCGAACCCAAAAACACGATTTTTGAGGGTGAGACATGACTTCGCAAACGCTGGCAGAGCGCGACGCTCTGGCCGAGGTTGCCGCAGATGCGGCCACGGGTGCCCTGGGGGCATCTTCCACCGACGCCCTGCGCGACGTCGCCCTCGACGACCTGAGAGCGGTAACGCTCGATGATAAGTACACCGCCACTTCCGGGCGCATCTACCTCTCCGGCATCCAGGCCCTGGTGCGCCTGATGCTGATGCAGCGCTGGCGCGATGAGGCCGCCGAGCTGAACACCGGCGGCTTTGTTTCCGGCTATCGCGGCTCGCCGATCGGCGGGCTGGACGAGGCCTTGTGGGCCGCCGAGAAATTCCTGGCGCCGAAGAACATCAAGTTCCAGCCCGGCCTGAACGAAGACCTGGCCGCCACGGCGGTGTGGGGCACGCAGCAGGTGAACGTGATGCCCAACCCTACTGTCGATGGCGTCTACGCCATGTGGTACGCCAAGGGGCCGGGCGTGGACCGCTCGGGCGACGTGCTCAAGCACGCGAACCATTTCGGCACCTCGCCGCACGGCGGCGTGCTGCTGGTGGCGGGGGACGACCACGGCGCGTATTCATCGACGCTGCCGCACCAGAGCGACCACATGTTCGCCGCCGCCATGATCCCGATGCTCTACCCGAGCAATGTGCAGGAGTACCTGGACCTGGGCATCCACGGCTGGGCGATGTCGCGCTTCTCCGGCTGCTATGTCGGCTTCAAGGCGCTGGCCGATACGGTGGAGAGCATTGCCTCGGTGGATGCCGACCCGCACCGGGTGAAGATCGTGCTGCCGGAAGACTTCATCATGCCGCCGGGCGGCCTGAACGCGCGGCTGACGCGCTCCACCATCGGCGTTTCCGCGCGCGAGCAGGAAGCGCTGATGCAGGACTACAAGATCTACGCGGCGCTGGCCTATGCGCGCGCCAACAAGCTGAACCACACGGTGATCGACAGCCCGAACCCGCGCCTGGGGATCATGGCTTCGGGCAAGAGCTATCTCGACGTGCTGGAGGCGCTGCAGGAGCTGGGCATCGACGACCAACTCGCCGCGCAGATCGGCATCCGCGTCTTCAAGGTGGCGATGCCCTGGCCGCTGGAGCCCGACAGCGTGCGGCAATTCGCCGAGGGTCTCGATGAAGTGCTGGTGGTGGAAGAAAAGCGCCAGATGGTCGAGTACCAGTTGAAGGAGCACCTGTACAACTGGCGCGAAGACGTGCGCCCGCGCGTGATCGGCAAGTTCGACGAAAAGGGCGAGTGGGTGCACCCGCGCGGCGAATGGCTGCTCAGCGCCAAGGCCGATTTGAGTGTGGCGCAGATCGCGCGGGTGATCGCGGCGCGCATCGCCCGCTTTCATTCGAGCGACCGCATCAAGGCGCGTCTCGCCTTTCTTGAAGCGAAGGAACTGGCGCTGGACAAGGCGCGCGTCGCCACCCCGGCACGGCCAGCCTACTACTGCTCCGGCTGCCCGCACAACACCTCCACCAAGGTGCCCGAGGGCCACCTCGCGCTGGCCGGCATCGGCTGCCACGCGATGGCCGCTTCCATCTACCCCGACGAGACCAAGACCATCACCCACATGGGCGGCGAAGGCGTCACCTGGGTCGGGCAGGCGCCGTTCACCGGCACGCAGCATGTGTTCGCCAATCTCGGCGACGGCACTTACTACCACTCCGGCATTCTCGCCATCCGCGCCTCGATCGCGGCGGGCGTGAACATCACTTACAAGATCCTCTACAACGACGCGGTGGCGATGACCGGCGGCCAGCCCTTCGACGGGCCGCTGGACGTGGCGATGATTTCGCAGCAGGTGAAGGCCGAGGGCGTGACGCGCATTGCGCTGGTTTCCGACGAGCCGGAGAAGTACGACGGCGCCACTAACCTCGCCGCTGGCGCGACGATCCACCATCGCAGCGAGATGGACGCGGTTCAGCGCGAACTCGCCGCCACGCCCGGCACCACCATCCTGATCTACGACCAGACCTGCGCCGCCGAAAAACGCCGCCGCCGAAAAAAGAACGCCTTCCCCGACCCGCCCAAGCGCGTGGTGATCAACGAAGCCGTGTGCGAAGGCTGCGGCGATTGCGGCAAGGTTTCCAACTGCACTTCCGTGATGCCGCTGGAAACCGAGTTCGGGCGCAAGCGCACCATCGACCAGAGCTCGTGCAACAAGGACTACTCCTGCGTCAACGGCTTTTGCCCGAGCTTCGTGACGGTGGAAGGCGGCACGCTTAAAAAGAGCAAGGCTGGCGTGACGGCGAAGGGCGCGGCGGATGCGAACGCGGCGCTGTTCGCCGACCTGCCGCAGCCGGTGCTGCCGGTCATCGGCGGGTTTTCGTCCGCCGGTTCGTGCGCGGCTTCCCATGGCGGGCCCTACGGCATCCTCATCACCGGCATCGGCGGCACGGGCGTGATCACCGTCGGCGCGCTGCTGGGCATGGCGGCGCACCTCGAAGGCAAGGGTGTGAGCGTGCTGGACATGACGGGCATGTCGCAAAAGAACGGCTCGGTGATGTCGCACGTGCGCATCGCGCCGACGCCGGCGGACATCCGCGCCGTGCGCCTGGCTTCAGGCGAAGCCGATGCGGTGCTGGGCTGCGACCTGATGACTTCCGCCTCGGCGGACGCCCTCTCCAAGATGCAGCTCGGCCGCGCCCGCGCGGTGATCAACACCAACGAAGTGCCGGTGGGCGGCTTCGCGCAGGACCCGCAGTGGCAGTACCCCGGCGCGGTGATGGAGGGTTTGATCGAAGAGGCCACGGGCAAAGACGGCGCCTGGTTCCTCGACGCCACGCGCATCGCCACGGCGCTGATGGGCGACTCGATCGCCACCAACCTGTTCATGCTTGGCTACGCCTGGCAGCGCGGGCTGATCCCTCTGAGTGAAGCCGCCATCCTGCGCGCCATCGAGCTCAACGGCGTGGCCGTGGCGAGCAACCAGCAGAGCTTCCTGTGGGGCCGGCGCGCCGCGCATGATCTGGAGAAGGTCACGCGCATCGCCACGCCGACGCAGGCGATTTCCATCACCCACCTGCTGCCGCCTTCGCTCGACAAGGTCATCGAGCGCCGCGTGGCCTACCTGACGGACTACCAGGACGCGGCCTACGGCGAACGCTACCGCGCGCTGGTGCAACGAGTGCGCGACGCGGAGTCTTCGTTGGCGCTGGCGAGCTCCTCCGGCAGCAACGTCAGCCACAAGCTGGCCGAAGCGGTAGCGAAGAACTACTTCACCCTGCTGGCCTACAAGGACGAGTACGAAGTCGCACGCCTTTACACCGACGGCAACTTTTTGAACAAAGTGGCGAGTCAGTTCGAAGGCGACTACAAGCTCAAGTTCCACCTGGCGCCGCCGGTGATGAACCCGCCCGACCCGGTCACCGGAAAAGCGAAGAAGAGCCAGTTCGGCGCGTGGATGATGCCGGCCTTCCGTGTACTCAAGCGCTTCAAGTTCCTGCGCGGCACGATGCTGGACCCCTTCGGCATGACTGCCGAGCGTAAAGCCGAGCGCGCGCTGATCGCCGGGTACGAGCAGACCATCGAGGAGTTGCTCACCGGCCTCACCGCGAAAAGCCTCGCGCTGGCGACCGACATCGCGGCGCTGCCCGCCACCATCCGCGGCTTCGGCCACGTGAAGGAAGCGGCGATGAAGGCGGCAGCCGTGAAGCGCGAGAAGCTGATGCGCGCCTGGCGGGGCGAGGAAGTCGTCGCTATGCCGGTGACGCAACGCGCGGCCTGAAATCGCGTTCGCGCGGGCCGTGCGAAGCGCTTCGCACGGCCTGTTTTCCATGCGTCACGTCAATCGTGCGCCAGGCAGCGCAATTCCCCGGTGTGGTATCGCGCCGCAACTCGCTGTCGTCAATGGAATTTTTCTTCGCGCGCACCATCCTGGGTAGCCGCTTTGGAACAATCCATCCCGAATTTGGGGCTTGAACGGCCGGCGCACGGGCGTAGATACTCGGCACAAGACGGCGGTAAGCCTTCGCGCCACCAAGAGGTGACCATTACCGCCGGCTGTTAATGAAACGAGGATAAAAACATGACCAACTATCGCACCCTCATCGGCGCCACCCTGCTTGCCCTCACCGCCGCTCCCGCCTTCGCGCAACAAGGCGCGCCCGGTGGCAGCCTTTACCAGGACCCGCAATCGCGTTCGTACGTGCAATCCGCCGACAAGGCGAAAGCCGAAGCTGCCAAGGCGCCCGCCCCCAGCGGCGCGGCTAGCAGCGACGCGAATACGCAGCCCGCAGCCAGCGGCCTGATCGGCCCGCGCTTCGGCGGCGGCTAATCGCAAACCGTAGTAGTGCCAACACAGCCGGGCTCAATACAGCCCGGCTTTTTTTCGCGCTGCTGCTTCGTCGCGGCTACCTCGTTTGTCTTGCCGTGGCCGCCGCGCCAACCAAATGACGGTGAATGATGGTGTTTTTAAAAAAATCCTGTGACACAAAAACCGAAACAACAGTAGATCACAGGTTTTTTTTCAATATCGACCGGCATCCAACACACATGAAGTAGCGTGGAAATGCGGGCCGCCCGCGACTGCTTTCTTACGTTTTCATGCAATTGTCAAAGAGCTGCATCGTCGCCGCGTCGCGCGGCGAGCGCGCGCAAAAGCGCGGTGCATGGTTCCAAACATACACGAGTCGAACCGCTAAGTGTGGTCGATTTGCGGGGGCGTGCCAGCGCGGGTTAGCGTGTTTCCGCCGCGGTGCAGGCCGATTCCATGTCGACGCCGAGATACATATAGGCGTGCCACACGCGCTGCTTGCCGCGCCATGCGGTGACGTGGATGCCTTCGCTGCTGGGGCAGGCCTTGAGCAGTTCCGGCTTGCCGTCGCCGTCCAAGTCGATCAAAAGGCCGGCTTTGGTTTTCTTCGCCACCGGCTTGCCCTTGATGACAACGGCGGGCGCGGCGTCGGCGGTGGTGCCCGTGAGGCCTTGGGCGCGCAGGGCGAAGCCGGCGCTGTGATCGACTTCGGAGGACTGGGCGTTGCCGCCGAGGGTGGCCGCGCCGCCGACGCTGGCGCAACAATGCACCGCGAAATCGGGCAGCGAGATGATGGTGACTTCATCGCCACGGGCGAACGTGCCGGGCGGGCTGACGAGCGCGGGCGAGCCGCCGGAAACGAACAAGCCCAGCGGCAGCGCGGCGCACGCCAGGCCGGGCAGCATGACCGGCAGCATGGCCAGCAGGACAAGCAGGAGATGAAAGGCGGAACGGGCGATGAGGCGGCAAAAAAGCGGCATGCCGCCATTATCGCGCGCCCCGCTTGTGGCCGATTCTTCGAGAGTGCGACTCAGGCGTGGCGAGCGCGGACGACGCGCCCTTTCAATCCGGCGCCGCCGGGGCTTCGCAATCGCTCGGCACCTGCACCACCTCATGCAGCGGCCGGGCGCGGCCTTGCGGGCCGACCAGCAGGGTGAGGGTGCATTTCTCATCATGGAGCACCATGCGCGCGTCGTACTCTTCGCCGCGCAGGGGCACGAAGCGCACCGCGACGCTGCAGTAGGCCGGGGTGTCGGGGTCGGTGGCGTTGAACACGCGCTCGACGATGATCGGCTTGCCGGCGGGGATCAGGGTGACCAGGCTGTCGGCGGGAATGTGGCGCTTGTTGCAATCGCCCTCGCCCCGCAGGTAGGTGTGGCCGGCGTGGCTGCCGCTGCTGCCGAGCCGGGCGATCGGGCCGGAGGTAGGCGGTTCATACGAAGTAATCATGCCACCGGCACAGGCGCTGAGCAGCAGGGGCAAGGCAAGCAGTAAGACCTTTGTCATTGAAGCTCTTCCTGTTCCGGGTCAAGGGGGAAGGTGCCTGCGACTGCTGTATGCAGGATAGCAGGGTTCCCGTAAGGGGTGCTTAAAAAAGTTGCAATGCGGGAGCGCGCGCCGTTGCGGGCGCGCGACCCTGTGCTAGACTGCCGACGCTTTTAAGCCCATGTTCGAAGGGCCGCAAGCGCACTTGCAAGATTCGCGGCGCGACCCTCCCCGAACGCTTCTTCCAGCCCCCTTTTTCCGAGGCCTGAAACAAGCCATGCAATTCACTCCCCTGTTGCGCCGCGCCGGCTGGGCCGGCGCGGTTTCCCTGGCGCTGGCGGCGCCGCCGGCCCACGCGATCCTGTTTGCCGGCCTGTGCCTGCTGGACGAAAACTGCGGCGCCAAGCTGGGCTCGCTAAGCGGCACGGCCATACCGCAGGCCGCCTTCAACATGCAGTTCGATTCCTTCGACCGCCTCGGCGCGCGGCTCGACACCTTGCGCATGGCGCAAGGGAGCATCGGCCTGCGCAGCTATGCGCGCAACGATATCGACTTCGGCATGGCGGCGGGCGACGCGCCGGCGCGCCATGGCGTGTGGGTGCGCGCCTTCGGCACGCGCGAAAGCCAGGACGCGCGCGACAACTTCGGCGGCTATGCCAGCCACGGCGGCGGCGTGGCCATCGGCTACGACCACGCGCTGACGGCGGCCGACACGGTGGGCGTCTCGCTCACCTATTCGGAGAGCAGCATCCGTTACCAGCAGCAATGGGTCGGGCAGAACGCCAACCTGCGCAGCGTGCAGGGGGCGGCCTACGCCAGCCACGGTTTCAAGTACGCCTATGTCGACGTGATGGCCGGCTACTCGCAGCAGAGCTACGGCATTTCGCGCCAGATCATCGGCGGCGATTCGGCCACCGCCGGCTTCGGCGGCGAGCAATGGGGCGCGCGCCTGGACGGCGGGGTGCCGTTTCATTTCGGCAGCAATGCCGCGCTGGTGCCACAGGCGCGCGTGGACTACAGCCGCCTGCGCCAGGCCGGCTATACCGAGAACGGCGGCTTCGCGCCGCTGACGGTGGCCGAGCGCCGCGCCGAACGCTGGCGCACCGGCCTGGGCGCGCAGTTCAGCTTCGACACCGCACTGGGGGCGCTGAAGGCGGAGCCCTACCTCAACGCCTTCTGGAACCACGACCTGCGCAACACCGGCATCAGTTCCACGGTTTCCTCCTCGTTCGGCAGCTTCGTCTCGCAGGGGCAGACGGTGCCGCGCAATACCTACTCCACCGGCATCGGCTCGACCTTCCAGCTTTCCGCGCAGGTGTTCGCGCAGGTGGGCTATGACTTCGAAGCAGGCGCCGGCTACAAGGCCCACTCGGTCAAGGCCGTGCTGAAGTACAACTTCTAGCGCGGCGGGGTATCGCAGGCCGCGAGGCGGCCAATAAAAACGGCGCGGTTTCCCGCGCCGTTTACTTTGCAACTTGCCGGCTCAACATCGGCCGGCGCGCGGAGCGCCTGCCCCGCGCATTACGCCAGCGGACGCTTAACGGCCAAAGCCGCCGGCACCACCGCCGAAGCCACCACCGGCAAAGCCGACGCCGATGTTGCCGCCCAGGCCGGCGCCGCCATGGCCGCCGCCAAGGCCGCCCATGCCGGTGCCGCCGCCGGTGCCGCCCATGCCGACACCACCCATGCCGGTACCGCCGGTGCCGCCCATGCCGGTGCCGCCCGAGCTACCGCCCGAGGTGCTGCCCATGCCCATGCCGCCGGCGCCCGCGGCCAGGCCGACGTTGACGCCGCCGGCTACGCCGCCACCGCCACTGTGCGACGAGCTGTTGCCGGTGCCGCCATTACCGCCGGTGCCGCCGTTGTTGGAGGAACCGCCGCCGACCGCGCCCAAACCGATCCCGGTGTTGGAAGCCAGGCCGACACCCGCCGCGCCGCTACCGCTGCGCGAGGAGCCGCCGCCATTACCGCCGTTGCTGGAGTTGCTGCCAGTGGCGCCCAGGCCGAGCGCGGTCTGGTTGGTCAACCTGGCACCGGCCGCGCCGCCGCCGCTACGCGAGGAGCCGCCGTTGCCGTTGCTGGAGGAGCCGCCGCCGGTGGCGCCGAGGCCCGCGCCGGTGTTCGAGATCGCCCCCGCGCCCAGCGCGCCGCTGCTGCGCTGGCTGTTGCCGTTGCCGCCGGTGGAACTCCTGCTGCCTTCAGCGCCCAGGCCCACGCCGGTGCTGTTCATCGCCACGCCGCCGAGTGAGCCGCCGCCGCTGCGCGAGGAACCGTTGCCGTTATTGGCGGACGAGCCGCCGCCGATGACGCCGGCACCGGCCGTGGTGTTCGACAGCGCACCGGCGCCTACACCGCCGCTGCTGCTGCGCGAGCCGCCGTTGCCGCCGGTGGCATTCCTGCTGCCTTCGGCGCCCAGGCCCAGGCCGGTGCTGTTCTGCGCCACGCCGCCGAC
>JAQGMJ010000028.1 GCA_028292405.1 Betaproteobacteria bacterium | reverse complement strand
CCGCCACCGCCGGCCGCCCGCTGTACGCAGTTTTCATGCAACGTTAATGATCGGCCCGGAACTTATGTTCGCGGGCCGCATCATTCATATATACAAGGTAACGGCCGGGCGCGCTGATGTTGCGCCGCGGCCTTGTCCCCAAAATCGCGCCGTGATGCATTTCGTCGCGGCGCGGCCTGCTCGTCTCTCACGCTGTCCCCATGTCTTCCGTAAGCGATTCTCCCCCTGCAACCGGCGGCGAGGTGGAAACCTCCTTTGCCAGCGAGCGCGTCAGCGTGCAGGAATTCCTGCAGCTTTTTTCCGCGGTGATGCTGCCGATGTTCATGGCGGCGATCGATCAGACCCTGCTGGCCACCGCCACGCCCTCGATCGCCGCCGACCTTGGCGGCCTGCGCGACAGTTCATGGATCGCCATCGGCTACCTGCTCGCCTCCACCGTGATGGTGCCGCTTTATGGGCGCCTGGGCGACCGCTATGGCCGGCGCGACATGCTGCTGTTCGCGCTGGGTGGCTTCATCGTCGGCTCGCTCGCTTGCGGCTTTGCCCAGAGCATGGGGCAACTGGTCGGCGCCCGCGTCCTGCAAGGCCTGGGCGGCGGCGGCCTGATGGTGATGGCGCAGGCGCTGATCGGCGAGCTGGTGCCGCCGCGCCAGCGCGCGCGTTTCCAGGGCTACTTCGCCGCCGTCTTCACCCTGGCCTCGGTCAGCGGCCCGGTACTGGGCGGCCTCCTGGTGACGCATGCGAGCTGGCGCTGGCTGTTCTGGGTCAACCTGCCGCTGGGCCTGTTCGCCACCTGGCGCCTGACCAAGCTTTCGCGCGGCATGCGCAACGACAGCGCACCTGGCATCGAGGACGTACCGGGCATGCTGCTGTTCACCGTGGCCTGCGTGACGACCTTGCTGTGGGTCTCGCAGGCGGGGCATCGCTTCGGCTGGTTTTCGCTCGACAGCGCAGCCTTCGTCGGTGGCGCCGTGGTGCTCTGGGTCATGCTGGTATGGCGCGAGCGCCGCGCCGCCGAACCCTTCCTGCCGGTCGAGTTGTTGCGCCAGCGCTCGATCACTTTCGTTGCCCTGACCATTGTCTGCTTCGCCTCCTGCATGTTCTCGCTGGTGTTTTTCCTGCCGGTGTATCTGCAGCTGGGGCACGGCGTATCCGCTCAACATGCGGGACTGATGGTGCTGCCGCTGACCTTCGGCATCGTCACTGGCTCGACCACCACCGGGCGGCTGATTTCGAAGTTCGGCAAGCCGAAGTGGATACCCGTCGCCGGCATGGCTATCGCCAGCGGCGGCCTGTTGCTGATGGCCGTGGTGCCGCCGGTGGCCAACCTGATCAGCGGACTGGGCTTTTTATGCGGCCTGGGCTTCGGCACCGTGATGCCGACTTCGCAAGTGGTGATCCAGACGCTCGCCGGGCGCGGCCGCTTAGGCATCGCCTCGGCCACCACCTCGCTGGCGCGCTCCACCGGCGCTTCCCTGGGCACGGCGCTGTTCGGGGCGATGGTGTTCGCCTTTCTCGGGGGGCTGGACATCCACAACGCCGCGGCGTTGTCCGATGCTGACCGGGAGGCGGTGATGCATGCGTTTCACCACGCATTTTTCGGCGCGGCCGTGCTGGCGGCGCTGGGCTCGTGGGTCGCTTCGCGGGTGGCGCAGACCGCGATCGAGTAGCTACAGCTACGCGTGCATGTGGATGAAGTCGCGCAGCATCGGGTAAATCTCGTTTTGCCAGCGCCGGCCGTTGAACACGCCGTAGTGGCCGACACCCGCCTGCACGTGATGCAGCTTGCGGTTCATGCGGATGCCGCTGCACATATCTTGCGCCGCCAGGGTCTGGCCTAGCGCGCAAATGTCGTCGCGCTCGCCTTCCACCGTCATCAGCGCGGTGCGGCGGATCGCGGCGGGGTCGATCTTGTGCCCCTTGTATTCCAGCTTGCCCAGCGGCAGGGCGAATTCCTGGAAAATCTTTTGCACCGTCTCGAGAAAAAACTCGGCAGGCAGGTCCGATACCGCCAGGTACTCCTCGTAAAACTCCTTGATGCTCTCGGCCTTCTCGGTGTTGCGCGCGTGCAAGTGGTTGAACATGTCGATGAAGGCCTGCGAGTGGCGCTCCATGTTCATGCTCATGAAGGAGGAGATCTGCACAAAGCCCGGGTAGACGCGGCGGCTGGCGCCGGGGTAGCGCATCGGCACGGTGCCGATCAGGTTCTTTTCGAACCACTCGATCGGCTTGCTCATCGCCAGCTCGTTGACCTTGGTGGGATTGACGCGGCAGTCGATCGGCCCGGCCATCAGGGTCATGCTGCGCGGCTGCGCCGGATGGTTGTCTTCGGCCATCAATGAGACGGCGGCCAGCGCTGCCACCGTCGGCTGGCATACCGCTACCAGGTGCGCACCGGGCCCTAGGAATTCGAGGAACTTGATCATGTGCTCGATGTAATCTTCGAGCCCGAAGCGCCCGGCCTCGGTGGGTACGTCGCGCGCGTTGTGCCAGTCGGTGATATAGACGTCGTGGTCCGGCAGCATGGTCAGCACGGTGCCGCGCAACAGCGTGGCGAAGTGGCCGGACATGGGAGCGACGATCAGCACGCGCGGCTGCTGCACCGCGCTTTGCTTGGCGAAATGCAGCAGGGTGCCGAAGGGGGTGTGGAACGGCGACTCTTCGCGGATCTCCACTTCCTCGCCGCCCACCATCACCGAGGGGATATTGAAAGGTGGACGCTTGTACGTGAGGCCGGTGCGCGCGAACACGTCGTAGGAAGCCGACAGGTCGTATTTGTACATCTGCTCCGGCACCCAGGGCCAGGGCGAGGGCTCGGCCAATAGGGAGGCGGCATTGCGGGCAAAAAACCGCAGCGGGTCCATCAAATCCGCATACGCCTGGTAGGCCTGGTAAAGCATAGAGTTGTCCGCCGCTTGGTGCTGTTTTGATTAGTACAAGGCAATAGCTGTGCCAGACGGCCCTTTAATTGGCATGTGCCTTGCAATGTGCCCAAGAAGAGATCACTGACCTAACGCACGGGCCGGGGCTTCATTTCATAGAAAAGCGTGGAATCACCATGGCTACAAAGAGCAGCAAGACCGCCAAAACCACCAAGGTCGCCAAGGCGCCCGCTAAAGCCGTGAAGCCCGCAGCCAAGACCGTGAAGCCGGCGGCTAAAAAGGCGCCGGTAAAGGCTCCCATGAAAGCGGTCAAAAAGCCCGCCGCCAAACCGGCCAACAGCACGTCCAGCGGCGCCACCACCCTCACCATCAGCAGCAAGAACTACTCGTCGTGGTCGATGCGGGGCTGGCTGCTGGTCAAGTTCGCCGGCCTGGGTTTCGACGAAGTCATGCTCGACTCCAAGGACGCCGCGGCGAAGGCGGAAATCCTGCTTCTTTCACCTTCCTTCCTGGTGCCCTGCCTGACGCACGGCAATGTGAAGGTGTGGGACACCCTGGCGATCGCCGAGTACCTGAACGAACTCAAGCCCAACGCCGGCCTGCTGCCGACCGAAAAGGTGGCGCGCGCCATGTGCCGCTCGGTGTGCGGCGAGATGCATTCCGGCTTTTCCGCCATGCGCGCGGCGCTGCCGATGAACCTGAAGGGGCACTTCCCCAAGTTCAAGGTGTGGTCGCGCGCCCAGGCGGACATCGACCGTATTGTCGAGATCTGGCAGGAGTGCCTCTCCACCTACGGCGGTCCTTATCTCTTCGGCAAGAAGATCAGCATGGCCGACGCCATGTACGCGCCAGTGGTGACGCGGTTTCTCACCT
Source organism: Betaproteobacteria bacterium (assembly GCA_028292405.1). Classification (GTDB taxonomy): domain Bacteria; phylum Pseudomonadota; class Gammaproteobacteria; order Burkholderiales; family JAEUOS01; genus JAQGMJ01. Next base: position 206,206 of record JAQGMJ010000028.1, on the reverse strand, counting down.
ACAACGTGCAGCTCGACGAGGATTGCGCCGCCTACTGCAAGACCGTCATGGCCGTGCCCGAGGTGAAGGACTGGATCAGCGCGGCGAAAAAAGAGCCCGACGACATTGACGAGCTCGATGTCGAATTTTAGGATTCACTCAAGAGTACAAACCTAATCTTGAGTGGCTTGCCTCGCACGAGAAATCACCGGCGGAGCCGGATGATTTTCGTGACCTAAAGGCGACGAAGAAACGCGCGCGTCGCTTGGGTGCTTACTTCCATGGCGCAGGAGCGGGGACCTCCGCCGGGCCTTTTTCGATGTCCACCGTGGTGAAATCGGCCGGGCCGACCACTTCCAGGTACTCCATGTCCGGCGAATAGTCGAACAGGAAATGCTGGATGCCGGGGCGCTGGTGCACGCAATCGCCGGCCTCGACCAGGGTTTCCTTGTCCTCGTACATGAACTTGGCCCAGCCCTTGAGCATGATCACGATATGGAAATCCGCCTCATGGCGGTGCCATCCGGTGCCTTTTTCCGGTGCGGCGCCGGCGATCACCAGTTGTGCGATCACTTTGCCGTGGGTGGCGTCGGCGATGCCCAGATCACGGTATTTGAAAAAATTCCGCAGGCCTTCCGTGCGAAATTCGGTGTCACCCGGTTTGACATGCGAAAACACTGTGGCGGTCTTGTCCAGCATGGCAGGCTCCTCGGCGGTTGGCGGTATTGTTGCGAAGCACAAAAAATGCCAGTGGCCACGAGACGCATTTCGCACGAAAACAGTGCGAAGGTGCATGTTTAGTCGCTAAAACCCGAGAAAACCTGAGGTTTTTTCAAAAAAACGCACGCCACCTTGCAAAGAAGCGACGCTTGGCCGCTTCGTTCAACACAACTGTGGTCGCGCTACACCGATCAGGCGCCAAGCCAAATGGGGCGATGTTAAAGAGCGCGGCCGCACTTAATGGCGGCGACCTTGGTTTCAAACATACGCGAACCCGACAACTAAGTGTGGTTGATTTGCATGCCGCGCGGGGCGGGCAATAGCGGGCGGCTTATGCGGCAAAATGCGCTGCCGGGCGTTGCTGTGTTCCAATGTATACAATAGAATCCAGAGGACATTGAGGATGCTCCACGTCCCATCTTCCGGCGCGACTGACGGCCGCTGCCCGGGCCTTCTCCTGTTTCCTTCCGCAACATCCACTTCCCTATTACCTCCGAGTCGATCCTGCAATGAGCGATACCCCACGCGACAATCCCTATACCCGCGGCCTGGCGCAGTTTGTCTCCGGCCTGCAATACGATGCGATTCCCGCCGAGGTGCGCCAGCGCATCCGCCTGCTGATTCTCGATTCCCTCGGCTGCGCGCTCTACGGCGCCAACCTGCCCTGGTGCCGCATCATGCAAGAGACCCTGTCGAAGGTCGACGAGTCCAGGGGCGCGGCGATCTGGGGCACGAAATTGCGCCTGTCCTCCCCGCACGCCGCCTTGATCAACGGCACCCAGGTGCAGGGCTTCGAGCTGGACGACGTGCATCGCCAGGGTGTGCTGCACGTCGGCGCGGTGGTGCTGCCGGCGCTGCTGTCGATCGCCGAGTCGCGCCGCAAGCTGACGGGGCGCGAGTTCCTTGCTGCTGCTGTCGCCGGCTACGAGGTCGGCCCGCGCGTCGGCGTCTGCATGGGGCCGGAGCACATCGCGCAGGGCTGGCACTCGGGCGCGACGCTCGGCGTGTTTTCCGCCGGCGCCGGCGCCGCGCGCGGCCTTGGGCTGGATGCGCAAAAGACCGTGCATGCATTGGGCATCGCCGGCACCCAGGCCGCCGGCCTGATGGCGGCGCAATATGGCGCCATGGTCAAGCGCATGCACGCGGGCCGCTCCTCGCAAAGCGGCCTCTACGGCGCCCTGCTCGCCGAGGGCGGCTTCACCGGCATCGAGAATGTGCTGGAGTCCGAATACGGCGGCTTTTGCACCACCTTCTCGCGCTCGCAGGACCGTTTCGACCTGGCCGAACTCACCGCCGGCCTGGGCGAAGTGTGGCAGACCATGGGCGTGGCGCTGAAGTTCTACTCCTGCGTCGGCAGCAACCACACCACGCTGGACGCGCTGCGGCTGATGCAGGCGGAAAAGCCCTTCGGCGCGGAGGACGTGGAGAAGATCATCGTGCGCGGCTCGCAAGTGACCATGGACCACGTCGGCTGGAAATACATTCCAAGCGGCTTGGTGTCGGCGCAGCTCAACCTGCCCTACTGCGTGGCCACGCTGCTGCTCGACGGCGACTGCTTCGTCAAGCAATTCACCGAAGACAAGGTGGCCGACCCGGAGCGCATGCGCATTGCCGAAAAAGTGCAGGTGGAAGAAGACAAGGAGATCACCGCCAAGGGCTCCAAGTTCCGCCACATGGTGCGCGTCGAGACCCACCTCAAGGACGGCACCGTGCTCAAGGCCACTGTCGAAGCCGGTCGCGGCAACGAGCACAATTTCGCCAGCGAAGCCGACGTGGTGGAAAAATTCCGTAAGCTTGCCGTGCACGCGCTGCCGGCGAACCAGGTGGACGCGCTGGCCGAAGCGGTGCTGGGCATGGAGAAGTTGGGCGATGCCGGCAAGATCGTCGACCTGATGGTCAAGGCCTGAGCCGCCGTGAGCCAGACCGCCGCCGTCACCCTGGCGCGCTTTGCCGCCGGACTGTCGCTCGCCGATGTGCCGCCGGCGGTGGTCGAGCGCGCGCGCAATTGCATCATCGACACGGTGGGCGTGGCCGCCTTCGGCAGCCGCTTTCCCTGGAGCCAGGCGGTGGCGCGCTATGCCAGCCGCTTCGGCGCCGGCGGGCGCTGCACCGTGCTGGGCCTGCCGCAGTTGCGCCTGCCGGCGCAGATGGCGGCGCTGGTCAACGGCAGCTTCGCCCACGCTTTCGAGCAGGACAGCCTGCGCAAGCCGGGCGCGGGGGTGCACCCCGGCGCGGTGCTGCTGCCGGCGGCCCTGGCCGCGGCCGAGCAGGGCGGCGCTTCGGGTGAGCGATTGTTGCTGGCGTTTATCGCCGGCTGCGAAGTGATGTTTCGCATCGGCGCGGCTTCCAGGCATTCCAGCGAAGGCCTGGGCTTTCACGCGCCGGGGCTGACCGGGCCGTATGGCGCGGCGATCGCGGCGGGCGTGGTGATGGGCCTGTCCGCGGAGCAACTGGCCGATGCGCTGGGCATCGCCGGCTCGCTCTCTTCCGGCTTGCTGGCGTTTACCAAGTCTGCCGGGGGCGGCGAGGTCAAGCGCCTGCACCTGGGGCGCGCCGCGGAGGCGGGCGTGCTCGCCGCCGGGCTGGCGGCGGAAGGCTTTGGCGGGCCGGAGACGATATTGGAAGGGCGCTTCGGTTTTCTTGAGACGTATTGCCGCGACGCCGATGCATCGAAGCTAACCGCCGGCCTCGGCGAGCAGTGGGAAGTCGAGCGCATTTGCATCAAGGCCTTTCCCTGCCACGTTACCGCGCATACGCCGGTGGAGTCGCTGTGCACCTTGATGGCCGAGCACGGGTTCGGCGGCGACGAGGTGGAGAACATCCGCCTGAGCGTGTCGGAAAAAGTGCTCAGCCATCACGACATCCGCGCGCCGGGTGATTTGATGCAGGCGCAATACAGCGTGCCGTTTTGCGTCGCGCTGGCGCTGCACCGCGACCCGGCCGACCCCCGTTCATTCAATGAAGATGCGCTGGCCGATGCGCGCATTGCCACAGCGTGTCGCGGCATCGTTCTGCAGCCGTATGGCAAAGAGGCCGGTGCCAAGGGCGCCTGGCAAAGCCGGCTGGAACTGCAACTGCGCGACGGCCGCCGCTTCGATGTGGACCGCGAAACTTTCCGTGGCGCGCCGGAGCAGCCGCTGGACGATGCGGCCACCGACGCCAAATACCGGCGCCTGGCCGCCGACCTGCCGGGCGAGATCAGCGAGCGCTGGCTGGGCAGCCTGCGCGGGCTGGAAAAACTGTCGCACCTGGACCTGCGGTAAAGCCGGCCGGGAACGGAAGATCATGAGGAGACAATCATGAACCAGGCAATCATCGAAAGCGCCGACCGTCGCAGGCTGCTGCAAGCGCTGACTGCATTCGGGGCGGCCGGTTGCGCGCCCGCCGCCTTCGCGCAGCGCGACCCGGCGCAGGACTACCCGGGCAAGCCGATCCGCCTGCTGTGCCCCTTCGCTGCCGCCGGCGGCGTCGACATCACCTCGCGCGCCATCGCGCAAAAGCTCACCGAGGCGTGGAAGCAATCGGTGGTGGTGGAAAATCATCCTGGCGCCAACGGCACCATCGCCGTCGACATGTGCGCCAAGGCGGCGCCGGACGGTTACACGCTGACCATGATCTCCTCCAGCCACTCGGTCAACGTCACCCTGCAGGGCCACACGCCTTACGACCTGACGCGCGATCTGGCGCCGATCACGCAGGTGACTTCGCAGCCCTATGTGCTGGTGGTCAATCCGAGGTTGCCGGTGAAGAATGTCGCCGAGCTGATCGCGCTGGCGAAGGCCAAGCCGGACAGCATCAACTATGGCTCCTCGGGCATCGGCGGCTTCAGCCATTTGTCCGGCGCGCTGTTCGCCTCGATGGCCGGCGTGAAAATGACCCACGTGCCCTACAAGGGCGGGGCGCCGGCGATGGCCGACGTGATCAGCGGCAATATCCAGATGCTGTTTTCCACGCTGCTGCAATCGCACGGGCACATCGCGGCGGGCAAGCTGCGGGCGATTGCGGTGAGCACCGCGAAGCGCGCCGCCGCTGCGCCGAATATTCCGACGGTGCAGGAGTCGGGCCTGCCGGGCTTCGAAGTCGCCGGCTGGTACGGCGTGATGGCACCGGTCGCCACGCCCGCGCCCATCGTCGCCAAATTGAACCAGGGCATCGTAGCCGCGCTGCGCTCGCCGGACATGGCCGAGCGGCTCGGTGCGGACGGCTCGGAGCCGGTGGGCACCACGCAGGCGCAATTCGGCGAGCACATCCGCTCGGAAATCACGCGCTGGCGCAAGCTGATCCGCGAACTCGGCCTGCGCACTGAAGCATAGGAGAACCATATGGCAGCCATACTCAAGGAATCTGTCGGTACACAGGCAATCGGACTGGCGCAGCAATTCGGCGCGCTGGTCGCCGCAATGGATTACGATGACCTGCCGCCCGAGGCAGTGCACTGGGCCAAGGTCGGCATTCTCGACACTGCCGGGGTCACCGTGGCCGGCGCGCGCGAGCCTTGTGCGGCGCTGCTGACAAAGGCACTGACGCCGGCATCGGGGCCGAGTGCGCTGTTCGGCTTGCGCGGCCGGGTCCGCGCGCTGGACGCGGCGATGATCAACGGCACCGCCAGCCACGCGCTGGACTTCGACGATTGCAACAACACCATGGGTGGCCACCCCTCGGCGCCGGTCCTGCCAGCGCTGTTCGCGCTGGCCGATGAGGCCAGGGTGGACGGCAAGAAGTTCGTCGCCGCCTATGTCGCCGGTTTCGAGCTCGAGACCAAGATCGCCATGAGCGTGAACTTTCACCACTACATGAAGGGCTGGCACCCGACCGCCACCCTCGGCGTGTTTGGCGCGGCCGCGGCGTGCGCGCGCCTGCTGGACCTGGATGCGGCGCAGACGGCGGTGGCCGTCGCGCTCGCCGCCTCCTCCGCCGCCGGCATCAAGGCCAACTTCGGCACCATGACCAAGCCCTTTCACATCGGCCGCTGCGCCAGCGAGGGCCTGCTGGCGGCGAAAATGGCGCAGGCGGGCTACACCGCCAATGCCGCGCGGGTGTTCGAGCATGAGCAGGGGTTTTTCGAGGTCTACAACGGCGCCGGCAATTACGACGCGCAGCGCGGCATCGACGCCTGGGCCAGCCCACTGGACATCGTGCGCCCGGGCATCGCGATCAAGCAATATCCCTGCTGCGGCAGCACGCACCCGGCTGTGGACGTGGCGATCGAACTTTCCCACGCGCACAAGTTCAGGGAAGAGGACATCGCCGAGGTGAATATCTGGACCCACCAGCGGCGCCTCAAGCACACCAACCGGCCCGATCCGAACAGCGAGCTCGACGCCAAGTTCAGCGTGCAGTACGTCGTCGCGCGCGCATTGCTCGATGCCAGCGTCACCCTGGCGCATTTCGAAGACAAGGCGTACATGGATGCGCGGGTGCGCCGCCTGCTGCCGCGCGTGAAGGCCGCACCGTATGGCGATGCGCAATTCTCCCCCGACAACCATTTCGGCGGCGAAGTGCAAGTGCGCCTGCGCGATGGCCGCGTGCTCTCGGGCAAGACCGAGCAGCCGGCGGGGCGCACCTCGGACAACCCGCTGTCGGCGCGCGCTTTGCGCGACAAGTTCGCCCACTGCGCCACGCCGGCGCTGGGCGAGGCCAAGGTGAACGCGGCCTACGACGCGATCCAACAAATCGAAACACTGGACGACGTGCGTGCCATCGGCGCGCTGCTGTCCCTGGATTAACCCTCAGGAGAAATTGATGCATCAGTACGACGTGGTGGTGGTGGGCAAGGGCAACGCGGCATTGTGCGCGGCGCTGGCGGCAAGCCAGAAGGGCGCACGCGTGGCCGTGCTGGAGGCGGCGAACGAAGACGAATCCGGCGGCAACAGCCGCTTTGCCGGCGGCGTGATGCGCTTCGCCTACTCGAGCGTGGAAGACCTGAAGCGCGTCACCGAACTGACCGATGAAGAGATCGCCGACAGCGACTACGGCACCAACCGCGAAGACGAGTTCTTCGACGACATGTTCCGCCTGACGCAATTCCGCACCGACCCCACGCTGTGCGAGATCCTGGTCACCAAGAGCCTGGATACGATGGCCTGGCTGCGAGAGACGGGCGTGCGCTTCGTGCCCAACTACGGCCGCCAGTCGGGTCTCGTCAACGGCAAGCGCAAGTTCTTCGGCCGCCTGCCGATCGAGGTGTCGGGCGGCGGTGCCGGGTTGGTGGAGTTTCTCGACAAGGCGGCGAAAAAGGCCGGCATCGAGGTGTTCTACGAAACCCGCGTCACCAAGCTGATCTACGACGGCATCCGCGTCGGCGGCGTGGTCACGCAGCAGCGCGGCGAGGTGGTGGAGTTCCACGCCAAGGCGGTGATCCTGGCCTGCGGCGGCTTCGAGGCGAATCCGGAAATGCGCGCCCGCTACTTAGGTCCAGGCTGGGAACTGGCGAAGGTGCGCGGCTCGCGCTTCAACCAGGGCGACGGCCTGAAGATGGCGCTGGATATCGGGGCGGCGCCCTACGGCAACTGGTCCGGCTGCCATGCCACCGGCTGGGACCGCAACGCGCCGGAGTTCGGGGACGTCAACGTCGGCGACAAGTTCCAGAAGCACAGCTACATCTTCGGCCTGTTGATCAACTCCTCCGGCAAGCGCTTTGTCGATGAAGGCTACGACTTCCACTCCTTCACCTACGCCAAGTACGGCGGCGAAGTGCTCAAGCAAACCGCGCAGTTCGCCTGGCAGGTGTTCGACGCCAAGGTGAAGGACTACCTGCGCAATGAATACCGCATCAAGTTCGTCACCAAGGTGAGCGCCAATACGCTGGAGGAGCTGGCGGAAAAGCTCGAGGGCGTGGATTCGAAAGCCGCGCTCAAGACCATCCAGGAGTACAACGCCGCCGTGCAAAAAGACGTACCCTTCCAGCACACCGTGAAGGACGGCAAGGGCACGGTGGGCATCGACCCGCCGAAGTCGAACTGGGCGCAGGCGCTCGACACGCCGCCCTACGACGCCTACCAGACCACCTGCGGCATCACCTTCACCTTCGGCGGCTTGCGCATCGATCCGGAAAATGGGCAGGTGGTGGACGTGAATTTCCGCCCGATCCCCGGCCTGTTTTGCGCCGGCGAAATGGTCGGCGGTATTTTCTATTTCAACTATGCCAGCGGCACCGGCCTGGTGTCGGGCGCGGTGTTCGGCAAAATTGCCGGTACCGGCGCGGCCGCTTCATTGGCATAATCGGTCATGCCCAAGAGCCCCAGAGCGGTGAAACCCGCGGTCAAGCCCGCGGCCAGGCCGGCCGCCAGGGTCGCGCCGCGTGCTGCACTGCGCGCCGCGCCGCGCGTGCGCGCCGAGGCGGCGAATGCACCCCTCGCGCCGCTGGGGCCTAGCGTCGATGCCCTGGCCGACCTGCCGCGCGGCGAGCATGCCTACCAGGAAATCCGCCGCGCGATACGCCAGCGGCGCTTTCGTTCGGGCGACCGACTGCGCGAAGTGGAGCTGGCCGAGTCCCTTGGCCTTTCGCGCACGCCGGTGCGCGAGGCCTTGTACCGCCTGCTGGCCGATGGTCTCGCCACCGAGCACGGGCAGCGCGGCATCATGGTGGCGGAGTTCGACCACTCGATGGTCGGCGAGCTATACGTGATGCGCGAGATGCTCGAAGGCATGGCGGCGCGCCTGGCGGCACAGGTGGCCTCCGAGGTCGAGGTATCGCTGCTGACCGAACTGGGAGCGCAATACGCCGCGCTGGTGAAAAGCGGTCGCGACGCCGAGCTGGCGGAAAAGAACCGCCAGTTCCACGAGGCGCTGTACCGCTGCGCGCACAATCGCTTTTTGCTGAAAATGCTCGACCCGCTGCACGACGCGCTCGGCCTCCTGGGCGACTCCAACCTGGCCGACCCGGCGCGGGCGCGCGCCAACGCGGTGGAGCATGCGGCGATTGTCGATGCCATCGCCAGGCGCGATGCCGATGCCGCCGACAAGCTGACGCGCGCACACATCCACGAGGCGCACAAGGCGCGGGTCAAGCGACTGTTTGCGCCGGGCGGCAAAAGCTAGAGCGGCGCGCTCAAGCGCCCTGGTACCTAGGGCGCGGGATGCGGCGGAATGACCTCGTAGCCCTTGCTGCGCATGCAGAAATTGAAATCCACGTTGGCGTAGGGCCGGCTGGCTTCCTGGTTGCATTCCACCGCGGACTGGTCGTAGGAGGCGCGCGACACTGTCCCGGTCTCGGCGGCCGGCGGTGGCGTCGGGCCGTCAAACACCTTGTCGACCGCGTCCTTTGCCTTGTCGAACATCGGCTGCAGCGTCGAGCAGGCGCTCAGGGCAAACAACAGCGGCACAACCAGCAGCAGGGATTTTTTCATTTCGTCGCCGGGGGAAAACCTGTGTAGCGACGAATATAAGAGCTTTCACGCAGGTCCGGCGCGCATTTAACCAGAAGTCACAAATGAAACAGAATCACGCAATGTCCGTGAGTTTTCGCAACACCTGCAACTGTATCCGCGCGGCCTGAACCAATTGCGCGAGCGGCGTCGATTCGTTCGGCGCATGTCCTTCGTGCCCTTCGCCCGGGCCGAAGTCGATGATCTCGATGCCGTCGCGGGCGAAGTAGCGGCCATCGAAGACGCCCACCACATCGAGAAAGCGCACAGGCGCGCCGGAGAGCTTTTCGATCGCATCGCTGAAGGCCGCCACGCCCTTGCCGCCGCGCCCGCTGTCGAAGCCGTTTGAGCCGGTGAGGAGTTCGACTTCCACCGTGCCGGCCGGCTCGCCGGCTGCCAGTGCAACTGCGCGCAATTCGGCGAACGCGCTGTCGAGATTTTCTTCCGGCAGCAGGCGGCGGTCGATGGTCACGCTGCAACTGCCCGGCACCACGTTGGTATTGCTGCCGCCGGCGATGGTGCCGACGCTCAAGGTCGCTTGCTTGGTGCCGCTTTTGCGCGCCGCAATCTGCGGGACCAGACCTGTCTCGATATGTTGCAGCACTCTAAGCATGCGCAGGATCGCGTTGTCGCCCAGGTGCGGCATGCCGGCGTGGGCGGTGCTGCCGCGCGTGGTGATGCGGCTCCACATCACGCCGCGCTCTTCCACCACCAACTGGTTTTCGGTCTGCGCACCGACGATCAGGATGTCCGGCTTCACGTGGCCGGCGTCGCGCAGGAATTTCAGGCCGTGCGGTCCCAGGCTTTCCTCGTCGCCGACGAAGGTAAAGACGATCTCGCCGTGCTTCGGGCCGCCGCGCCGCGCCACTTCCCCAGCCAGCCATAGCTGCACCGCCATCGGCCCCTTGCAGTTGCCCGCGCCCAGGCCGTGGATGCGGCCATCGATGAGTTGCGCCTGGAATGGATCGGTGTTCCAGGCGCCGCGCTCGCCGGGCTCGACCGTGTCGGCGTGGACGTTGAACACCACCGAGGGCGCATCGCTGCCGATGCGCGCCACCGTGTTGACGACGCCGCCGGAATCGGCGCGCTGCACCGCGTAGCCGGCGGCGGCGAGGCGGCGTGCGCAATAGTCCGCGATCGCTTCGGTGTTGCCGGCGGGGAAGGTCGAGGGAATCGCGATCAGGTCGCCGAGCAGCGCCAGCAGGGCTTGCGCGATGCTGTCGTCTGTTGCGTCGCCCGCCGGACCCGCGGCCATGCTCAAAACGTTTCGGTGCGCGCGATGATCGCCACCGGGCCGCCGCCAGGCGGCCCCTGGTGCTCGGCGCCGCCGGAGACGTAGATCATCGGGTCGCCGACCACCGAGGCGATCACGCCGCCGACCACGGCGCGCGCATGCCGCGTCTGGTTGATGTCGGAATCTTCCAGCATGGTGTGGCGCCGGCCGCGCGTGCTGCCGCTGGGGTCGGCCTCGGCCTTGGCGAAGACGTTGACGATGTTGGCTGCCGGCACCGGCAGGCCGGCAATGGCGTCCATCACCGAGCGCGCGTCGATGGCGTCGCGCATCACGGTATGGGCGCAGACGTAGGGGCTGGGCGAGGCGGCGGCGTTGCCGAAGACGATGATCGCGTTGTACATCAGTTCGATGCCGCCAGAGGTGGAAGCCACGCCGGAATTGAGCTTCCAGTCGTTCAGAACGCAGGCGTCGGAAAGCTGCGAGCGCTGCACTTCGCCCAGCGCGTAGGCCACGCCGAGCGCGGAGGCGCCGCGCGAATAGCCCATCGACTCGTAGTTGTCATGGGTCACCACCTGGGCGCCGCGCCCCGCGGCTTCGCGGATGCGTTCGGCGGTGAGCAGCGGGCACTTCACCTGGACGAAATGCACATCCTCCGGGTCGGCGATGCCGGCGTCGCGCATCGCTTCCATCACCGCCTGCGCGGTGGCCTCGATCTGCGCCATGCGCCCCAATTCTTCCGGCAAAAACTCGCGGGTGAAGGCGATGCCGGCGGCCAGGCGCTTCGGCCCCATGCGCACCGGGTCGGCAGTGACGCGGGTGAACACCGTGATATGCGGCGACAGCACGCCCTCGGTGCCGCCGGACATGACGAAGGCGATGCGTTTTTCCACCGCCTTCGGCGTCAGCTGCAGCAGCCCGCCGAGGTATTGGGACAGGACGACGGTGGTGTATTCGCGGGTGAAGTCGTTGACGCAGCCGTTGCCCTCGGTCTTGCCCATCATCGCGATGATCTGCTCGGGCTTGATGGTGCCGGCCTCGATCAGGGCCTTCAGGCCCGAGAGGTCGCCGGGGCCGGATTGGCCGATCTTGTGGACGTCGATGCGGTACATGGTCAGGCCTTGTAATCGAGAATGGCGGCGGTGGTCTTGTCGAGGTTGCGCGGCTTCGGCGCCGGCATCTGCTGGCGTGCGGCGCGGCCGGTGCCGGCGGCGGCGATGATTTCGCCGTCCTGCATTACCACCCGGCCGCGCACCATGGTGAGCACCGGCTTGGCGCTGATCTTGCGGCCGTGCCAGGGGGTGATCTTGGATTTGGAAAACAGGCCGCCCTGGTCGATGGTCTCGTCCTTGTTCATGTCGACGATCACGATGTCGGCTTCCGCGCCGGCCTGGATCACGCCCTTGCGCGGGTAGAAGCCCCAGGCCTTGGCCGGGTTGGCGGCGGACCAGGCAACGTACTGGTTGATCGTCGCGCGGCCCTTGTTGACTTCGGTGAGCATCAACGGCATTTGCGTTTCCACGCCGGGAAAGCCGCAGTCGCATTCCCAGATGCTGGCTCGGGTCTTTTCCTCAGGCGAGTGCGGCGCGTGATCGGTGGCGATCATGTCCACGGTGCCGTCGAGCAGTGCCTGCCACAGCGGCTCTTCATGCCCCGGCTCGCGGATCGGCGGGTTGACGCGCATGATGCCGCCCTCCTTGCCGAGGGCCTGCATCATGTCCGTATTAAGCAGCAGATATTGCGGGCAGGTTTCCACCGTGATGTCGACGCCGCGGCGCTTGGCGTCGCGCACGAAGTAAAGGCCGTCGGCCGAACTCTTGTGGGCAATGTGCAGGCGCGCGCCGGTCCACTCGGCGAAAATGGCGGCGCGGCTCACCGCTTCCATCGCGCACACCGCCGGGCGGGCAGCCAGGTGGGCCATCGAATCGGTGCGGCCGGCTTTTTCCATCTTGCCCTGGCGCCGCGCCATGATGGAGGGGTTTTCCGCGTGCACGGTGCAGCGCATGCCGTGCTGCGCGAGGATTTCGAAGCCTTCGAGCATCGCGCCATCGGACGGCGCCGGCAGGTTGCCGAAGGTGTTGCCCATGAAACACTTGAAGCCGGAGACGCCGCCTGCGATCAGGTCTTCGAGTATGTCGATGTTGTTCTCGTCGAGCAGGCCGTAGATGCCGAAGTCCACCACTGCCTGCGAATGCGCGATTTCCTGCTTTTGCGTCAGCGCCGCGACAGTGCCGGTGGGCGGGTTGGTGTTTGGCATCTCCAGCACGGTAGTGACGCCGCCGCGCGCTGCCGCGCCGGTGCCGGTATACCAGTCTTCCTTGTACTCGTAGCCCGGCGTGCGGAAATGCACGTGGCTGTCGATCGCGCCGGGGATCACGTATTTTCCGCCGGCGTCGATCACCTGCTTGGCCGGCGGCATCGCCTCTTCGGCGCCGACTGCGACGATGATTTCGCCGCGAATGGCGATGCAGGCGTCGATGGTGGATTCGGGCGAAACGACCTTGGCGTTCTTGATCAGCATGTCTACGGGTTGCATCACTACCTCATCTTTCATGCGCTTCGGAAATCCAATTCGAGACGCCTTTTCGTTGCTCTTCACCCAGGCAATCGACTGGCTTTGCCAGCGATTTCCTGCGAATTAAAACCAGGCAAAAGTAGGTTTTTACTTTTGCCTGCTACAGCGCAGCCCAGCCGCCATCGACCGGGAGATCGACGCCGGTAATTTGCCGCGACATGTCGCTGGCAAGAAACAGCACCGCGTTGGCAATGTCCTGCCCGGTGGAAATCCGCCGCAGCGCGTACTCGGCCTCGAAAGTCTTGCGCGCATCTTCCAGCGAAAGCCCGAGCTTTTTCGCCTTCTCCGGCATCACCTTGGTGTTGAAGCGCTCGCCCTCGACCATGCCGGGAGCGACGAAGTTGACGTTGATGTTGTGCGTGCCGACCTCGATGGCGGTACTCTTGGTAATGCCGCGCAGGCCCCACTTGGAAGCGCTGTAGGCCATGCGCCCGGAGCGCCCGCGCATGCCGAAGGTGCCGCCGACGTTGACGATCTTGCCGTAGCGCTGCGCGATCATGGTCGGCAGCACGGCGCGCATGGTGAGCCAGCAGCCCTTCATGTTGAGGTCGAGGATCTGCTCGAACTCTTCCACCGTGTTCTCGTGGCCGGGTTTCTCGATGGTGCCGGTGCCGCCGGCGCAATTGACCAGGATGTCGATGCGCCCGAAATGCATCAGCGCCTCCTTCGCCAGCACGGCCACGTCTTCCTCGCGGGTGACGTCGCAGGCCACCGCGATCACGCGCCGACCGAGCGCGGCCACCTGCTCCTTCACCGGCGCGATCGCCGCCATGTCGCGGCCGGCCAGCACCAGGTCGGCGCCGGCCCGCGCCAGGGTAAGCGTGATGTCGGTGCCCATGCCCTTGGCCGGGCCGGTGACGATGGCTACTTTGTCTTGCAGGTTCATGTGCTGCCCCGGTAAGAAAGCGTTGTTGCGAATGCGTTCACACCACCTTGAGCCTGCGTGGACGCAAACGCTGGCGCGCCTCCGAAAGATGGTGCAGAGTGATCTCGCGCGCTTGCGCCTTGGAAAGCTCGATGTGGCTTTTCAGCAGCATCACCGCCTGGTCGGCGCGGTTGCGCAAAATGTATTTGAGAATCGCGCCGTGCTCGTCGTACGACTTGCCGACCCGCTCCGGCCCGGAAAACCCCAGCCGGCGGATGATCCGCACCCGCTCGGTGATCTCGTGGTGCACCCGGCTGATCTCCGGGTTGCCGGCGATTTCCACCAGCGTCGAGTGAAAGCTCTCGTCCATTTTCGAGATGCGCGCGCTGTCGTGCACGCGCTCCTCCGGCGCCACCAGCCAGAGCTGCGCCAGGCGCTGCAGCTCGGTGTTTTCCGGCATCTGGCAGATGCGCCGTACCGCCTCGGATTCGAGGATCAGCCGCAAGTCATAGAGATTCTCGAACTGGGCGAAGTCGATCTGGCAGATGCTCCAGCCGCTCTTGAAATGCACCTCCATATAGCCTTCGCGCTCCATCCGGTAGAGCGCCTCGCGCACCGGCGTGCGGCTCACGTGCAGGCGCTCGGCGAGTTCGGACTCGGAAAAGCGGTCGCCCGGCAGCAGGCGGAAGTCGAACACCTCGGACTTGAGCTGCTCGTAGATCGCATCGGCCAGGGAGCGGCGCGGGGCGGACACGGCGCGCGGGCGCTGGGCGTGAAGGGGAGTGGCGGGCATGGAGGGGGAGTGGGCGGTGGAGGAGGGCAAGGCAGGTTCGATATGGCGCCGGTATGGGCTCAGTGCAGTTTCGCTACCGCCGCGGCGGCGTCGTGGCGCAACTTCTCCAGGTCGATTGCAGGAAGCAGGCCATCGCGCACCACCGCGCGGCCGCCCACCAGCGAATGCCGTACCCGCGCATGCCCGGTGATCAGAGGAGCGGCCAGCGCGTCGTGCTGGCCCCAGTAAGCCGGCCCTTCGAGTTCGAAAGCCACCAGGTCGGCAGCCATGCCGGGTTTCAGCAACCCGACATTGTCGAGGCCGAGATTGACTGCACCGGCGCGGGTCGCCGCGTGCACGATGTTTTCCACCGTGGTGCTCTTCGGCCCGCTGGCCGCGCGATGGATCAGCCAGGCCATGCGCGCCTCGTCCAGCATGTGGCTGGCCTCGCTGCAGGCTGGGCCATCGACACCCAGCGACACCGAAACGCCCGCCTGCGTATAAGCGGGCAGGGGCGCGATGCCGCTGCCCAGGCGCGCGTTGCTGGTGGGGCAATGGGCGATGCCGGTGCCGCTGGCCGCGACCATCGCGACTTCCTCCGGCGCCAGATGCACCATGTGCGCCAGCCAGACGTCGCGCCCCAGCCACTCGTGCTCCGCCATGAACTGCACCGGCAGGCAATCGTGCTTCTCGCGCGTATAGCTGATGTAGTCCAGCGTCTCGGAAAGATGGGTGTGCATGCGCAGCCCCTTGGCGCGGGCAAAGCGAGCCAGTTCCGTGAGTTCGGCCGGCGTTACCGAATAGGTCGGCGTCAGCGGCGCCACCGCCACCCGGCGCCGCGAATCGGCAGACGGGTCGTGGTAGCGCGCCGCCAGGTCGTCGATATCGCGCAACATTGCATCGAAGCTCACCGGCGGCACGATGTCCGGGTAGTCCGGATTGGCGCTCTTCACCGTCACCGCGCCGCGGCACAGCACCAGGCGCAAGCCCAGTTGCTCGGCCGCCTCGAACAGCACGCCCGCCGCGCCAGCATGATGCAAATAGTAATGGTCGGCCACCGTGGTGGCGCCCGAAAGCGCCATTTGCACCAGTGCCAGGGTCGCGCCCACGCGCACCATCTCCTCGTCGAAAATCGGCAGGCGCGGCAAATGCACGCCGCGCAGCCACAGCCCCAGGCCCTCGTTGATGCCCGCGGGCACGCCCTTGAGCAGGCTCTGGAACATATGATGGTGCGTGTTTACCAGGCCTGGATAAAGCACGCAGCCGTCGGCATTGAGCACGCTCTCACCGGGGCGTGCTTGCAAAGCCGGCGCGATCTCCTCGATCAGCCCGCCGGCCACCCGCACATCCACGGCCGGCAGCCGCGCCGCCGGCGATGCTTCACCCGTCAACGCGCCCAGCGCCCCCTTGATCAGCAAACTTGCCATCAGCGCACCATCCGTTCCGCCTTCGGCGGCAGGAAGGCGCGCGAAAACACGTCCTGCGGTTTAGGCGGCGTCGCCAGGCCGTAGACCTCGGCCACCGTCTTGATCGAGCGCGCCATGCGCTCGTCCTTGACGTCGCCGATGCCCAGCTCCTTTGCTTCCGGCGTGGCAATCAGTAGTTTGTAAGTCATCAGCAGGCGTTCCTTCTCCAGGGCCTTGTCGATCAGCGGATCGCGCTTGGCTACTGCTTCGATCGCCGCATCCGGATTGGCCAGCACATCGGTCATCGCGCGGTTGATCGCCCGCACCAGGCCCTTGACGGCGTTCGGGTTGTTCTTGATCAGGTTTTGCGACACCAGCACGCCATTACTGTACAGGTCGATGCCGTAGTCGGCAAAGTAGATCAGGTTCAGGTCCTTCTCCGGGTCCACCTTCAGCGGCTTCAAGGAAAACCAGATGGTGTTGACAAAGGCGGCGAGAAAATCCACCTCGCCGCGCACCAGCATGGTTTCCTGCAGGTTGGCCGCGATGTTGGTGGTCCTCACCTTGGAGGCGTCGATGCCCGCCGCCTTGGCGAAGGCGGGAAACAGCTTGTAGGTGGCGCCGTTGGCCGGGCTGCCCAGCAGCTTGCCCTCAAGGTCTTTCGGCTTGAGGATGTTGTGGTCCTTCTTCGAGACGATGACGAAGGGCGAACGGTTGTACAGCATGAACACGCCCACCGGCGCGGTGGCGGGCGAGGTCGCCGCTACCTGGATGATCGCGCTCATGTCGCCGAAGCCCGCGTCATAGGCGCCGGTGGCCACCTTGGTCACGGCGGCGGCTGAGCCGTCGCCGGAGTCGATGGTCACGTCCAGCCCTTCCTGCGCGAAATAGCCTTTCTCGGCCGCAGTGATGAACCAGGCGTGCAGGCCCTGGAATTTCCAGTCGAGCACGAACTTGATTTTGGTCGGGGCGGCACTTTGCGCCTGCGCGGTGGCGGCGCAGGCGGCCAGCAGCAGGCAGGCGAGGATGCGAGGCAGGATTTTCATTGAACGGTTCCCCAGGTTGGCCGGACCCATGAGATGAGCAACAAAAGTGCCAAGCCGTTCAACTGGGATTCTATCTGGCATCCTAGATGGGCGGCTGATGCCGCGTCCGCGCCGGTTTTGCGTGCATTGAAGTCGCCCGCCCCATGTTGGTGCGAATGGTCGGTGCATGGTGCGATGCGCGACATAAAGCGCACGCAAACGCGCACAAGCGCTTTGTTTTGCCTCTAGGGGCAGCGATTCGCCTCCACGTGGCTTTCTTCTTGCAAACCACTGTCAGCCGCGCGGGTTCCGTGGCCAATCCCGGCCGGGGCATTGAACATTTGATTGGTTTTGGCATGGGGATTGCGTAAACTATCTTGTATACATAAAGGTTTTTGCTTCGTGAACCTGCTGATTTCGTCCCTGCGCCGGCAATACCTTGCGGGCTCCCTCACTCCCGCCACGGCAATGCAAGAAGTGCTGGCGCGCTGCGACGCCGCCGGCGAGGACAACGCCTGGATCTCCCGCGTCTCGGCCGCCGGCATCGCCGCCCAGGTGGCAATGCTGGAGCAGCGCCGCGCCACAGCAGGCGGCTCGCTCGCCGGCCTGCCGCTCTACGGCGTTCCCTTCGCGATCAAGGACAACATCGACTACGCCGGCATGCACACCACGGCTGCCTGCAAGGAATTCGCCTTCATGCCGGTCGAGAGCGCAGCGGTGGTGCAGCGCCTGGTCGACGCCGGCGCCATCCTCGTCGGCAAGACCAATCTCGACCAGTTCGCCACCGGCCTGGTCGGTACCCGCTCGCCCTACGGCGCGGTGAAAAACAGCTTCAAGCCGGAGTACATCTCCGGCGGCTCCAGCTCCGGCTCCGCCTCGGTGGTGGCGCGCGGCCTGGTGAGCTTTGCCTTGGGAACAGATACTGCCGGGTCCGGCCGTATCCCGGCGGGCTTCAACAATATTGTCGGCATCAAGCCGACGGTGGGGCGGCTGTCGGCGCGCGGCATGCTGCCGGCCTGCCGCTCGCTCGACTGTGTTTCGATTTTCGCGCTCACCGCCGCCGATGGCGCGCAAGTGCTGGCCGCCGCCAGCGGCTTCGACCCCGGCGACACCTATTCGCGTCACCCCGCCGCCGGCGCGGCGACACTCGGCGCCGCGCCGCGCCTGGGCATTCCCGCGCAGCTCGAATTTTTCGGCGACGCCGAGCAGCAGCGCGTGTTCGAGCAGGCGGTCGAGCGGGCGCAGCGCATGGGCGCGGTGATCAGCTCCATCGACCTCTCCCCTTTCCTCGCCACCGCGGCGCTGCTCTACGACGGCCCCTGGGTGGCCGAGCGCTACGCCGCCATCGAAACGGTAATGCGCGAGCGCCCGGAGATCGTCCACCCGGTGGTGCGCGAGGTGATCGCCGGCGCCACCGCCTACAGCGCGGTCGATGCCTTCAAGGCCTACTACCGCCGCGAGGAATTGCGCCGCATGACCGCCCCGGTGTGGAAAGACATCGACGCCCTGCTGGTGCCCAGCGCGCCGACCATCTACACCATCAAGGAAGTGAACGACGACCCGGTGGTGAAAAACAGCCACCTCGGCACCTACACCAATTTCGTCAACCTGCTCGACCTCTGCGCCATCGCCGTGCCCGCCGCCATGCGCAATGATGGCCTGCCCTTCGGCATCACCCTGATCGCGCCGGCCTGGTACGACGAAGCCCTAGTCGGCTTCGCCGACCGCTGGCAGCACGACACCGGCCTGCCGCTCGGCGCCACCGGGCTGGAACTGCCCGCGCAAGATACATCGGCGCTTGCGCCGCCTGCCCCCGGCCACGCTCGCATCGCAGTAGTCGGCGCCCACCTCCGCGGCCTGCCGCTGAACCACCAGCTCACCACGCGCGGCGCGCGCTTCGCCGGCGAAGCGCTAAGCGCGCCGGCCTATCGCCTCTATGCCCTGCCGGGCACGGTGCCGCCCAAGCCGGGCATGCTGCGCGCCGACGGCGGCGCTTCCATCGCGCTTGAGCTATGGGACGTGCCGCTGGAGAGCTTCGGCGCCTTTGTCGCCGAAGTGCCGCCGCCGCTGGCCATCGGCTCGGTGCAATTGCAGGACGGCGCCTGGGTCAAGGGCTTCGTCTGCGAAGGCATCGCCGCGGCCGGCGCGACTGACATTTCCTCCTTCGGCGGCTGGCGCGCGTATCTCGCCAGCCTGGCGAAGGCCTGATGTATTCAAGCACCAAGGCAACATGACTCCGGACCAAATAGAGAAATACGTCGATGCCGCCAGCGCCGCGCTGGAGTTGCCGGTGAGCGCCGCGCACCGCCCCGGCGTGCTGGAAAACTTCACCCGCCTCGCGCAACTCGCCGCGTTGGTCAATGAATTCCCGCTGACGCCCGAAGACGAGCCGGCGCCGCTGTGGAAGCCCGGCGTATGAAATCCATGGACGCACTGGGCATCGCCGCGGCCATCGGCGCCGGCCGCATCTCGGCAGTCGAGGCTGCCGAGGCTGCGCTGAAAACCATCGATGCCCTCGATGGCAAGATCCACGCCTTCACCGCCGTCACCCGCGAACGCGCGCTGGCCGAAGCGCGCGCCATCGACAACGCGCGCGCCGCGGGCCACCCGCTGCCGCCTTTGGCCGGCGTGCCCTACGCCGCGAAAAACCTGTTCGACATCGAGAGCCTCACCACCGTCGCCGGCTCGAAAATCAACCGCGACCTGCCGCCGGCCAAGGAAGACTCCGCCCTGGTGGCGCGCATGAGCGGCGCCGGCGCCGTGCTGCAGGGCGCGCTCAACATGGACGAGTACGCCTTCGGCTTCACCACCGAAAA
Source organism: Betaproteobacteria bacterium (assembly GCA_028292405.1). Taxonomy (GTDB): domain Bacteria; phylum Pseudomonadota; class Gammaproteobacteria; order Burkholderiales; family JAEUOS01; genus JAQGMJ01. The sequence goes on along the minus strand of JAQGMJ010000028.1, from coordinate 186,451 downwards.
CGCCCACTACGGCACCGCCCGCAACCCGCACGACCTGACGCGCGTGGCCGGCGGCTCCTCTGGCGGTTCCGGCGCGGCAGTGGCCGCCGGCATGGTGCCGCTGACGCTCGGCACCGACACCAACGGCTCGATCCGCGTGCCTTCCTCGCTGTGCGGCATCTTCGGCATCAAGCCCACCTACGGCCGGCTGTCGCGCCGCGGCTCCTACCCCTTCACCTGCAGCCTGGACCATGTCGGCCCCTTCGCCCGCAGCGCCGCCGACCTGGCCGCCGTCTACGACGCCCTGCAAGGCCAGGACACGCGTGACTACGCGCAGGCGCGCCGCGCCATGGAGCCGACCCAGCAATTGCTCAAGGAAGGCCTGGGCAACCTGCGCGTGGCCGTGGCCAGCGGCTACTTCAGGGAGAACGCCGGGCCGCAGGCTTTGGCCGCGGTCGCCGCCGCCGCCAAGGCGCTCAACGTTAGCCGCGAAATCATCCTGCCCGAAGCGCAGCGCGCCCGCGCCGCCGCCTTTGTCATCACCGCCTCGGAGGGCAGCAACCTGCACCTGGCCGACCTGCGCAGCCGTCCTGACGACTTCGACCCGGCCATCCGCGACCGTTTTCTCGCCAACGCCCTGACGCCGGTGCAGTGGTACGTACAGGCGCAGCGCTTTCGCCTGTGGTTCTACCACGCGGTGATGCGCGCATTCGCCGACACCGACGTGATCATCGCCCCGGCCACGCCGGTGGCAGCCACCCCGGTCGGCGCCGACACCTTCGAACTCAACGGCAAGCAACTGCCGGCGCGGCCTTCGATGGGCATTTTGACGCAACCGCTGTCCTTCATCGGCCTGCCGATCGTCGCCGTGCCGGTGCACGGCCTGGGGCCGCTGCCGATCGGCCTGCAGGTGATCGCCAAGCCCTGGCGCGAAGCCGATGCGCTGCGGGTGGCGGCGGCGCTGGAGCTGGCCGGCGTAGCCAGCGCGCCGGTGGCGCAGCTTTAGTCACATATAAGAAAGGACGAGTTGTCTTAGGTGAGAGAATGGGCCGCATGGAACGGCCGGGCCCGAAAAAAGCGCAGGAAAACAGTCGGGTTACAAAGTGACCACAAGCTGACAACCAAACCCAGGGAACGTATAACAGGACATGACGACTACTCTAGCCAAACGTCCGACCGACAAAGCCAAGACGACGCCGAAAACCGAAGCGAAGACCGAACCCCGGGGCAAGGACTCCAACCTCGCCGCGCGCGTGTTCGAGCGCGTCAAGCAGGAGATTTTCGATTTCGTCCTGCTCCCCGGCGACCGCTTCACCGAGGCGGAGATTGCCGGGCGCATGCAGGTCAGCCGCACCCCGGTGCGAGAGGCGCTGTACCTGCTGGAGCGCGAGGGCTACCTGGAAGTGATGTTCCGCAGCGGCTGGCGCGTGCGCCCCTTCGACTTCCAGCAGTTCGAGGACCTATACGACGTGCGCGTCATCCTCGAACTGGCCGCCGTCAAGCGCCTGTGCGAAATGGACGAGCGCGCCACCCTGGATGATCTTAAAAATTCCTGGCTGGTGCCCAAGCCGGAACGCCTGACCGACGGCCGCGGCGTCGCTGCCTTGGACGAACAGTTCCACGGCGCCCTGGTGCTGGCCACCGGCAACCAGGAAATGGCGCGCATCCACCACGACCTCACCGAGCGCATCCGCATCATCCGCCGCCTCGACTTCACCCAGGACGCGCGCATCGACGCCACCTACAACGAGCACGCGCGCATCCTCAAGGCCATCCTGCTGCGCAAGGCCGACGAGGCGCAGATGCTGCTGAAAAGCCACATCGATGCCAGCAAGGCCGAAGTGCGCAAGATCACGCTGCACATGCTGCATACCGCGCGGGTGCAGCAGGCCTGATCGGCTGCTTGCCTGGGGCGGCCGAGCGGATGCGTGGAGCAAGCGCAGGGCGGCGCCAGACGGCTCCTGTTATGATGGCGCGGCCGGGAAAACAGCCTCCCGGCCCTGATTCCAGACGGTGTCCCGTCCAAGCGCTGGAGACTCCGATAGAGAGCTCTCAATGGACACCGCTTTGCCTGCCGCACCACCGCCGATTCCGCCCGTCGTTGCATCCCCAGTCCTTCCCGTTTCCTTCACCGAAGCGCTGCGCTTCTGGCTCAAGCTGGGCCTCATCAGCTTCGGCGGCCCTGCCGGGCAGATCGCCATCATGCACGCCGAACTGGTCGAGCGCCGCCGCTGGATCAGCGAAAAACGCTTCCTCCACGCGCTGAACTATTGCATGGTGCTGCCCGGCCCCGAGGCGCAGCAGTTGGCGACTTACATCGGCTGGCTGATGCATCGCGGCTGGGGCGGCATCGCCGCCGGCGGCCTGTTCGTGCTGCCCTCGCTGTTCATCCTGATTGTGTCGTCGTGGATCTACGTGGCTTTTGGCGATGTGCCGCTGGTCTCCGGCATCTTCTTCGGCATCAAGCCCGCCGTCACTGCGCTGGTGCTGCATGCCGCCCACCGCATCGGCGGGCGTGCCCTGAAGAACCGCTGGATGTGGGGCATCGCCGCCGCTGCCTTCGCCGCGCTGTTCTTTTTCGACGTGCCGTTCCCGGCCATCGTGCTGGCGGCCGCGCTGGTCGGCCATTTCGGCAGCCGTTATGCGCCGGCGGTATTCGCGCTCGGCGGCGGCCATGGCGCCACTGAAAAGGGTTACGGCCCGGCGCTGATCGACGACGACACGCCCACACCGCCGCACGCCCGCTTTTCGCGCCGCCGGCTGCTGCTGATCGCCGGCACGGGCCTGGGCCTGTGGGTCGCCGCGATGGGGGGGCTGGCCGCCCTATACGGCGCGCAAGGTGCGCTCACGCAAATGGGTTGGTTTTTCACCAAGGCCGCGCTGCTCACCTTCGGCGGTGCCTATGCCGTGCTGCCCTATGTCTACCAGGGCGCGGTGGAGAATTATCAGTGGCTCACCGGCCCGCAAATGATCGATGGCCTGGCGCTGGGCGAAACCACGCCGGGCCCGCTGATCATGGTGGTGGCTTTTGTCGGCTACCTTGGCGGATGGACCACGCAGGTGTTCGGCCCGGATCGCCTGTTCCTGGGCGCGGCGGTTGCCGCCTGCGTTGTTACCTTCTTCACCTTCCTGCCTTCGTTCATTTTCATTTTCGCCGGCGGGCCGCTGATCGAGGCGACCCACGGTAATCTCAAGTTCACCGCGCCGCTGTCGGCCATCACGGCGGCTGTGGTCGGCGTGATTATCAACCTCGCGCTGTTCTTCGCCTATCACGTGTTGTGGCCGAAGGGCTTCGGCGGCCATTTCAGCATCGCCTCGGCCCTGATCTGCGCGGCTGCGCTGATCGCGCTCTTCCGGTACAAGGCGGGCGTGCCGGCCCTGCTCGGCGCCTGCGCGATCGCGGGCCTGTTGATCACTCTCGGGTTGCCGGGCCTGCGCTGAAAATCGCCGCGCAATCGTTGTGCCCAGGCAACACCTCGCCTCGGGCCGTGATCACGGCCAGGTGCGAGTGATGCTCAACACCATTCGCGACAAGCGCCGGGCCCGGGCCGCGGCATGCGGCCGGGAAAGTGTTCCCCGGGCCGGCATCATCAAAGGGCGCCGCGTTTCAGCGTTGCAAATTGATTCTCGTTTGCGCGGCAATTGAGAATCATCCCGGCCGGCGCGGCGCGCGCCGATCCAGGCCGTGCCATGGCAGCCGTTAAAAAAAGACGCCTGTTATTTTCGAGATTTCGATTTCCCGCGAGCCATGACGCCGGTAGCATCGCCACTTTCCGGACTGTCACGTGAAGTAAATTGAAACCGAAATTCGCACGACTGTTTTTCTCCATGGCGCTCGCCGTCGCGGCCTGCGCGTGCGAGCTTGCGCATGCATCGCTGATCGACGAGGTTCAGGTGTATACGGACGACATCAACCGTCCGCACGAATTCGGTCTTGAGCTCCACGTCAACACGACTCCCCGCGGCAGCAAGCAAGCGGAGTATCCGGGCGAAGTGGTGCCGCAGGGCGGCCTGCGCATCACGCCGGAATTTTCCTATGGACTGAGCGAAGACTTCGAGGCGGGACTTTATGTGCCGACGTCGTTCAATGCCGGCAACTACAGCCTGGGCGGCTACAAGCTTCGTCTGAAATGGGTGCCGCTCAAGGCCGGTGCGGCAAGCCACGGATTCTTCGCCGGCGCCAATGGCGAATTCTCCGACATCAATTCGAAATTCGAGGCTTCGCGCCGGAACTTCGAGTTGCGCATCATGAGCGGCTGGCGCTCGGAAGAGTGGCTGGTCGCCGTCAACCCGGTGTTCGGCTGGTCACTTTCCCCGAGCCAGATCAGCCCGCGCCCCAGCAGTCCCGATTTCGGCATGCAGTACAAGGTGGCCCGCGCGGTCGCGCCAGGTGTCGCCATGGGCTTCGAGTACTACAACGACCTGGGCGCACTGCGGCATTTCGATACCGGCAGCCAGCAAAGCAAAATCCTGTATTACGCCATTGACTTCACCCGCAAGCCGCTGCCCTTCAATCTCGGCATCGGACGCGGCCTCAATGGCGCCAGCGACAAGTGGACGGTAAAGGCAATTTTCGAAATTCCTTTTTCGCTCTGACAAGGCCCAACGGCGCAAGCTGCGGTTCGGCGCCATGGCATGAGGGCACGGCCGTGCGCCTCAGCCTTTACGATCGCGCGCTTCCTTCTCCGCCGCATTCCACGCCGGCGCGTTCCAGCCGCCGCCCAGCGCCTTGATCAGGCTTACCGTGGTGACGAACTGCGAGCCGCGGATCTGCGACTGCACACGCTGCGCCGCCAGCTGGTTTTGCTGCACCAGGGTGAGCGCGATGATGTTGTCCAGCCCGCCCTGGTAGCGCCTGAAGCTCACCTGCAGCGACTTGTTCTGGTTGTCCACCGCTTCGCTCTGCTTTTGGTTCGCGCTGTCGAGCAGGGCGATGTTGGAAAGCGCGTCCTGCGATTCCTGGATCGCCACCAGCACGGTCTGCCGGTAGGAGGCTACCGAGCCGCGATAGCCGGCCTCGGCGAACAGCACGCCGGCCTTGGCGCGGCCGCCGTCGAAGATGGTCTGCGCCGCGGCGATGCCGAAGGACCAGAGGATGGAAGAGGCCGAAGCGAGCTTGGCCAGGGTGGTGGCTTCCGTGCCGAAGAAGGTCGAGCCTAGGTTGAACACCGGGTAGAAGGCCGCCTTGGCCACGCCGATCTGCGCGTTGGCGGAAGCCATGGCGCGTTCGGCGGAAGCGACGTCGGGGCGGCGCTGCAGCAGCGCGCCCGGTAGGGTCACCGGCACCTGCGGCACCGTCTGCGGCAGGCTGCCCGGCTCGATGCGGAACGAAGCGGCCGGCGTGCCGGTGAGCGTCGCCAGGCTGTCTTCCTGGATGTTGCGCTGGGTCTTCAGCAGGTCGAGCTGCGCCTTGTTGGAAAGCGACAGCGCCGTCTGCTGCAGCACGTCGGCCTGGCCAGAGGCGCCGGAGGCGTAGCGCTTCTTGATGGCGTCGAGCGCCTTGTCCTGCGCGGCGGTGGCTTCCGAAACGATGCGGATTTCCTCGTCGAGCTGGCGCAGCTGGAAGTAGGTGGCGGCCACTTGCGCGGTCAGCACCAGGCGCACGTTCTCGCGGTCGGCCTGCGCCTGCTGGGCGCTGGCGCGCGCGGATTCGACGTCGCGGCGCACCCGGCCCACCAGGTCGATTTCATAGCTGGCCGCCAGCAGCGGCTTGAAGTCGTTCTGCGTGGTGCTGCTGTTGACCGAGCCGGCGTTGGCCACCGGCCGGTTCGCCGAGGTGCGCGCGCGCGCGGCGCTGGGGTCGAACTCGACGCGCGGGTAGAGCGCGGCCTCGCGCGACTGCATGGTGGCATTGGCCTGGTCCATGCGCGCCACTGCCAGCTGCAGGTTGAAGTTGCCGGCCAGCGCACCTTCCTCCAGCTGGTTCAGCCTGGCGTCGCCGAACACGGTCCACCAGTCCGACTTCGGCTGCATGTCGGCGGGCTGGGCCAGCGCCCAGTCGGGCTCGGTCTTCCAGTTGACCGGCATGTCGGGCACCGCCGGGCGGAAATAGTCCGGGCCGATGGCGCCGCAGCCGGCCAGGCAGGCGGCCGCGACGGCGGCGGCCAGGCAGGTCCTGCGTGAAATGTTCTGCTTCATGTGATGAGAGGGCTTGCCGATACGGCGCGCCTGGCTTTCGGCGTCTTGGTTTAGGAAGCGTCCGCCGGCGGCGGGGTGGCGGTCTTGGCTGCGCCGTTCGGGGCGGTCTTGCCGGCGGCGTCGGGCGTTCCCTTGCCGGCACCGTCCTGGTTGGCGCCGGGGGCGCCGCTCTTGTCGTCGCCGTTGGCAGTGCCCTTGTCGGCGCCGCCCTTGTCGTTGCCACCCTTGTCGTTGCCACCCTTGTCGTTACCACCCTTCTCCGGCCCCGCCTTGGCGGTCTCGGTCTTCTGGATGGTCACCACCCGGCCCGAGGTGAGGGAGTCCGGCGGGTTGATGATGAGGTTGTCGGTAGGCCTGAGACCGTTCTTGATCTCCACCCGCAGGCCGAAGTCGGTGCCGAGAGTCACCGTCTGCAGCGCCACCTTGTTATCGGCGCCGACCACCGCCACCTGCGCGCCGGCGCCGGAAAACAGCAGGGTGTTGTTGGGCACGGTCATGCGCGCGTCGGACTTGATGCTCATCGCTACCTCGACATAGGCGCCCGGCATCAGGCCGTGGTCCTGGTTCGGCACCTCGATTTCCACCTGCAGGGTGCGCGAGCTGGTGTCGATGGCGCCGGCGGTGCGCAGCACCTTGCCCGGCAGCGGCTTGCCCGGCGCTTCCTTGCGGATGATGCTGACGTCGTCGCCCACCTGCACCAGCGCCGCCTGGTCCTGCGGCACGAACACGTACATGTGCAGCTTGTTTACCTGGGCCACGGAAAACAGGGCCTGCGGGCCGCCGCTGTTGCCGGCGTTCACCAGGTCCCCGATGTTGACGTTGCGCTTGGTGACGATGCCGTCGAAGGGCGCCAGCACCCGGCCGAAGGCCTGCTGGTCGCGCAGGCGCTGCAGCGCCGCCTGGGTCTGGCGGTAGGCGCCGGTCTTCTCGTCGAGTTCCTGCTGCGAGACGGCGTCGTCGCGGCGCATCTCGCTCCAGCGGTCGAAGGCGGTCTTCGCCAGGTTGAAATTGGCGGTGGCCTCGGCCACCTGCTGGTTGATTTCCGGCGTGTCGAGAATCGCCAGCACCTCGCCCGCCTTCACCGGCTGGCCGATGTCCTTGGTCCACTGCTTCACATAGCCGGGCGTGCGCGCGTACACCTGCGCCTCGTTCTGCCCCATGACGGTCGAAGGCAGGGTCAGCTTGGAGTTGACCCCGCGGGTGTTCGGGCGCACCACGGTGACGTGCAGCTTGGTCTCTTCGGTCACGCGCGCGTCCAGCGCCTTGGCGTCGCCATGGCGTTCCATCAGGACCAGCACGAAGCCGATGGCGAGTATGGCGATCACCACCAGGGAAACAAAGCGGGCACGGCGCACCACGGAACGGCGGCTCATGTCGTGGTCAGGGCCGTGCAAATGAAACTCCGGCAGGCCTTGATTGGCATGGGTCTTTTCGGTCATGTCGGGACTTCCTGGGTTGAATCCGGTGCTGGGGGTAAGGGGCTATGGGAGGCTTCGCGTGCAGCCTTTTTGGCTTTGCGCTCGGCGAGGAACTTGTGCATGGAGGCGAACACCACCGGCACGAAAAGAAGGGTGGAGACAGTGGCAAACAAGAGGCCGCCGATCACCGCGCGGCCCAGCGGCGCGTTCTGCTCGGCGCCGTCGCCGATGCCGATGGCCATCGGGATCATGCCGAGAATCATCGCCAGCGCCGTCATCAGCACCGGGCGCAGGCGGGTGGCTCCGGCTTCCAGCGCGGCGGAGAGCGGCGGCAGCCCGGCATCGAGCCGCTGCCGCGCGAACGAGACCACCAGGATGGAGTTGGCCGTCGCCACCCCCATGGTCATGATGGCGCCGGTGAGCGCCGTCACTGACAGGTGGGTTCCGGTGAGCAGCAGCATCCAGGCGATGCCGGCCAGCGCCGCCGGCAGGGCGGTGATGATGATGAAGGGGTCCATCCACGACTGGAAGTTGACCACGATCAGCAGGTACACCAGCACCACGGCGCCAAGAATGCCCACGCCCAGGCCGTAGTAGGAGTCCTTCATCGTCTGCACTTGGCCGCGCATTTCCACCCGGGTGCCCTTCGGATACTCCGCCTTGGCCTCGTCGATGATCTTCTGCACCTCGTCGGCCACGCCCCCCAAGTCGCGGCCGGAGACGTTGGCGTAGACGTCGATCGAGGGCAGGATGTTGTAGCGCGAGACCAGGCCGAACTCGCTGGAAGGCCGCGCCGTCACCAGGTTGCCGAGCATCTGCTGCGTGGTATTGGCGTTGGCCGTGCCGGCGGCGCGCACCGGCAGGCGCAGCAGGTCGTCGAGCGAGGCGACGGTGTACTGCGGCATCTGCACCATGATGTTGTAGACGATGCTGGTGTTCGGGTTGAGCCAGAAATTGGGCGAGGTCTGGAAGCTGCCGGAGAGCGGCACCAGCAGGTTCTGCGCGACGTCGGTGGGCGAGATGCCCATGTTCTGCAGGCGCGCGCGGTCCATCGTCAGGCCGATGGCCGGCGTATCCAGGCGCTGGTGGATGTGCACGTCGGTGGCGCCGGGAATCTTCTGCATGCGTTCGGCCAGCTTCGCCGCCAGCTGGTGGTTCGGCCGCATGTTGCTGCCGAACACCTGCACGTCGATTGCCGAGGAAATGCCGAAGTTGAGGATCTGCGTGACGATGTCGGCCGGCTGGTAGAAGAACTCCACGCCGGGGAAGCGCTCGCGCAGCACCGGCGTCAGCTTGGCCATGTACTCCTCGCTCGGCTTGTGGTCGTGCTTGAGCGAGATCATGATGTCGCCGTCGAGCGTGCCGATGGTGCCGGAGTTGGAATAGGCCAGGTTGATGCCGGAGTAGGGCAGGCCGAGGTTGTCGACGATGGTTTCCAGATCCGACTCGGGGATCACCTGGCGGATCACCTCTTCGACGTGGTCGGCCAGCACCGCCGTGTTCTCGATGCGCGTGCCGGTGGGAGCGCGCAGGTGCAGCTTGATCTGCCCGGTGTCGATGGTCGGAAACAAGTCGCGCCCGAGCATCAGGTAGATGCCGCAGGAGGCCACGCACAGGGCGAGAAAAATGGCCATGAAGGAAAGACGGCGGATCAGCAGGTGCGACAGCAGCAGGGTATAGGCGTCGCGCATGCGGTCGAAGTGACGGTTGAAGGCCACGTTCATCGCGCCGATTTTCCGGGTGATCCAGCCGCCGTCCTGGTGCGAATGCCCCAGCAGCAGCATCGCCATGGTCGGCACCAGGGTGCGCGAGAGCACGTAGGAGGCCATCATCGCGAATACCACCGCCTCGGCCATCGGCACGAACAGGAAGCGCGCCGCGCCCTGGAGGAAAAACATCGGCATGAACACGATGCAGATGCACAGCGTGGAGACGAAGGCGGGAATCGCGATCTCCCCCGCGCCTTCGAGAATCGCGTCGTACAGCTTGGTGCCCATGTGGATGTGGCGCTCGATGTTCTCGATCGTCACCGTGGCGTCGTCCACCAATATGCCGACGGCCAGCGCCAGGCCGCCGAGCGTCATGATGTTGATGGTCTGGCCGATGCCGTAGAGCACGATCACCGAGGTAAAGATCGACAGCGGGATCGAAATGGCGATGATCACCGTGGTGCGCCAGTTGCCGAGGAACACCAGCAGCATCACGGCGGTGAGGCCGGCGGCGATCAGCGCCTCGTGCACCACCCCCTGCACCGCGGCGCGCACGAAGGTGGACTGGTCCAGCAGGGTGTTGACCTTGATGCCGTCCGGCAGCAGCGGGACCACGCGGCTCAGCTGCGACTTGATGTTGGCCACCACGTCAAGCGTGGAGGCGCCGCCGTTTTTCATGATCGTCATCAACAGCCCGCGCTGGCCGTTCTGGCGCACGATGTTGGTCTGCGGCGAATTGCCGTCGCGCACGTGCGCCACCTCGCGCAGGAAGGTGGTGGCGCCGTTCGCCGACTTCACCGGAATGTCGTTCAGGCCCTCGATGGTGGTGGGCGAGCCGTTCATCGCCACCGAATACTCGGTGTCGCCGATCTTCGCCGTGCCCGCCGGCAGCGCCAGGTTCTGCGTATTGATCGCGCTGATCACGTCCAGCGGTCCCAGACCCTTGGCGCGTAGCGCCTGGCCGTCCAGGTCCACCGACAGTAGGCGCTGCTTGCCGCCGTAGGGGTAGGGGATGGTAACGCCGCGCACCGTAATCAGCTGCGGGCGCATGATGTTCAGCGCCGCGTCGAATACCTCCTTTTCGGACAGTTCCTGGCTGGACAAACCCAGCTGCAGCACCGGAATGGAAGAAGCGGTGAATTTGATGATCGACGGCGGCGTGGTGCCCGGGGGCATGCTGCGCACGGCCGATTGCGAAACCGCCACCACCTGCGCCATCGCCGTCTGGATATTGGCGGTGGGCTGGAAGAACACCTTCACCACCGACACGCCGGCGAGCGACTGCGACTCGATGTGCTCGATGTCGCCCACCGTCGTGGTCAGGCCGCGCTCGCTCACCTGCGTCAGGCGGTCGGCCATCTGCTGCGCGGAAAAGCCGTTGAACGACCAGATGATCGCCACCACCGGGATGTCGATTTCCGGCAGCACGTCCACCGGCATTCGCATCACGGCCAGCGGCGTCCCCAGCAGGATGGCGATGGCCATCACGATGAAGGTATATGGCCTGCGCAGGGCCAGTTCAACAATCCACATCTGACTTGCTTTCCCGTTTGAGCGGAGGTTTCGGTGCCTGCCTCCTGCAGCCAAGCATTAAAGCATTTTCGGACCTTTCAGTGCGCATTCCCGCATTTGTGCGCAGCACCGTATAAATTCCCAAAAATGGCGCTTGCGTGAATCGGTGGGTTAAACGCGGATTAAATTTATATACGTCGCGCGCCGGTTCCCGGACTCGGATTTTCCCGGGCGTACCGCCATGGTTCATGCATTTCGCGCATTTCGCGTCGATGCGGCGACGCAGCATAGAGGGAAAAGAAACACAAGCTCGGATGTTGGGTGCATGCAACACAGGCCAACGGTATGCTTCTTGCGAATCTCGCAACAAAGAAGGTAAACGAAAGTTCACCATTCGTTCATCTTACGCGGTGTATTTTTTTAGGTGGGCACGCTGTTTTGCCCTTTTCGGGGCGTTTCGGACCATCAGTCCGCGCTTGTAATATTTTGTTAAATCGGGTTTTTGGAGCACAGCAATGAAAGTCGTAGTGGTGGGAGCGGGGGTGGCGGGCTGTATCGTGGCGCGGGCGCTGGCGGCGCTGCCGGGCCTGGAAGTGAGTTGCCTGGAGCAGGTGGTGGCCGACGACCACTCCGAATCCGGCACCGGTCTCAACATCGGCCCCAACGGCCTGAAGGCGCTGCAGCGCCACTCGCAGGCGCTGGCCGACGCCGTGCTCGCCGAGAGCTTCCTCTGGCACGACTGGCGCATCTCGCTCACCGACGGCACCGTGCTGTTCGACCTGCCGCTGAAAAACGTCGCCGACAATCCCGGCATCCGCATCCGCTGGTCCGAGCTCTACCGCGTGCTGCGCCACGAAGCCGGTCCCTGCGTGCAGTTCGGCTGCGAAGTCACCGGCGTGGGCTATGCGGACCCGGCAGTTAGCGGCGCGGGCCGCGCCGTTTTCGACCACACCTGGATCGAATACACCCAGAACGGCGCCGCCAAACGCATCGACGACATCGACCTGCTGATCTCCTGCGACGGCCGCTACTCCCTGCTGCGCCAGACGCTCTGCGGCGTGCCCGACATCAAGCATGTCGGCGTGAGTATCCTGCGCCTGCTGGTGCCCAACACCTCCGGCGGCTTGGTCGAAGACTACGAGCAATGGTTCAACGGCCCCAACCGCATGCTCGGCTTCAGGGTGCCGGAAGATCACATCTACGTCTCCGGCGCTTTTCCGATCGAACCCGGCGCGCCGATTCCAGACGAGATGAAAACCGCCGCTGCCTTTCGCCGCGCCTTCACCCCCGCCGGCGGCCCGCTCTCGGCGCAATGCGCCTGGCTGGTCGACACCCTCTGCAACAACCTGCCCAGCATCCACTGGTCGCGCCTGCAGGAGTCGCCCGCCCTGTTCCGCGACCCCGGCGGCCGCGTCATGTTCCTCGGCGACTCCGCCAACGGCATGGTGCCCACGCTAGGGCAGGGCGCCACGCAAGCCATCGAAGGCGCCTGCATGGTCGCCGACCTACTCACCGCCAAGCTAAATGCCGGCGGCGGCGCGGCCGAGGTACCCGCCTGGCTCGAAGAAGTCGAGCAGCGCCGCCGCGAACGCATCAAGTTCGTGATGGAGTTCTCCCTCTACTCGACGGACACCATGCTCGCCGGCGCCGACCCGGTCGCCGGCACGCGAAAAAAGCTCGAGCCGCCCTACATGGAAAACCTCAAGCGCCTGTACCGCGACATCTCGACCTACCCCTGACCCGTAACGAGAAACCGTAAAACGTATGCGCGCCTCCGTCCACCGCTTCACCATGCGCGACCCCGGCGACGTCTCCGAACTCGCCGTCGCCATCAGCGCGGGAAAAGTCAACCCAGCCCACATCGTCGCCGTGCTCGGCAAGACCGAGGGCAATGGCCTGGTCAACGACTTCACCCGCGGCTACCTCACGCAATCCCTCAAGCTCCTGCTCGCCGAAAAGCTCGGCCAGAGCATGGACGCCATCGGCGAAAAAGTGATTTTCGTTTTCTCCGGCGGCACCGAAGGCGTGCTCACCCCGCATTACGTGGTCTTCAGCGTCGACCCGGCGGCACAACCAATCGCGCAAACCCCCACCGGCAAAAAAACCCTCGCCGTCGGCACCGCCTTCACCCCCGTGCTGGCCCCCGAAGACCTCGGCCGCATCGCGCATGTGAACAGCGTCGCGCAAGCCGTACGCGCCGCCATGGCGCAAGCCAAAATCACCGACCCGGCCGACGTTCACTTCGTGCAAGTCAAAGGCCCCTGCGTCACCACCGAGCGTGCCGCCGAAGCCAAAGCGCGCGGCGCGCAACTCGTGACGACCGACCCCAACAAATCCATGGCCTACACACGCGTCGCCGGCGCCTTCGGCGTCGCCGCTGCCCTGGGTGAACTGCCGCCCGGCCAAATCCGCGAAGACGCCTTCTTCTCGCGCCTCGACTGGTTCTCCGAACGCGCCAGCATCTCCTCCGGGGTGGAGGTCGCCGTCAACGAAGTGATGGTGCTGGGCAACTCCGCCGCCTGGAATTCGGACTACGTCATCGCCCACCGCCCGATGACCGATGCCCTCGACATCAACGCCATCTACGCCTGCCTGGCCGATCTCGGCATCGCCGCTCTTGGCGACAATACGGCGACGGGTCTAAGGCAAATCGCCGCTGCCATGATCAAATGCGAGCCCGACGCCAGCGGCTACGTGCGCGGCCAGCGCCACACCATGTGGCAGGACGGCGACATCAACGCCCAGCGCCACATCCGCGGCGCCGTCGGCGGCCTCGTCGCCGGGGTCATCGCCGACACCCGCATCTTCGTCTCCGGCGGCGACGAGCACCAGGGCCCGCCCGGCGGCGGCATGATCGCGCTGGTGGCCAAGGCCGCCTAGCGCGGAGAAGCGCGAGGCGCGGGAATTTTCAGACTTCTCCTACAGGAAATCCTTCCCCGGCCCGCCAGAATTGCGCCAGGCAAGGTAGGGACACCAAGCCGCCACCAATTCCGTAAAGGGTTTTTCATGGAAGACGACCCCATCACCATCGTGAACATGGCCAAAGCGCAAGCCACCTTGGCCGACTACGAACTCGCGCAGGAAGAATACCGCCGCAAAGTCGCCGCCCGCGCCGCCGCCAAAGCGGCCGGCACTCCTTCACCGGACGACTCCCGCCAAACCCCGAAGGCCCCGCGGCAAGACCCTGCCGCCAACATCAGCCAGATCAACAAGCTGCTTGCCCGCTCCGACATCTCCGCCGAAGACCGCGCCATGCTCGAACGTCGGCTGAGCGAAGAAAAAATAGCCGACGCCTTTTCCGCGCGCTAGCACCGCGACAGCAGGCCTCGCCGGCGCCTTTTGCAGGGCAGGCGTGCGGCCAACGCCGCCTTGATCATCAAGTTTCAGGCAAGGCCCCCGCCTGCCCGCGCGCGCCGCCTTTCGCCCGGCCTTGCCGTGGAACTGCCATTTCGCATTCCTGTCACGGGCAATGCAACCCGACCTCTCCCGCGCGCCGGCGTCGGCCCCTGACGAGCCGGCCGCGCCCCGCGCGATTCCGCCCCTGGCCTCATACTGGCGATGCAAACCGCAGCCCACGCCGTCAACGCCAGCGCCGCCCGCGCCAATCGAAGGGAGCCCAGGCCATGCCAAAATCCCCGCGCTACCCCGCAACCCTCCCGCTGCTCACCTGCGCGCTCCTCCTTAGCTGCGCCTCCGCCGCCCATGCCGCTGCCCTCTCGGCCGCCGACTACGCCACCGGAAAACAGCGCATCGCCGCCCAGTCCAGAACCGAACAGGCCCAATGCGCGCAAGGCGCCACCCGCCCGCAATGCCTGAAGGACGCCAAAGCCCGCGAACGCGACGCCCGCAGCGCCCTCGAAACGCGCCAGCGCCCCGCCGCCGGCGCCCCGCGCGCCGGCGAAACCGCCGTCCGCGCTGGCGAATACGGCCATGTCGCGCGCGACGGCCGCATCACCACCGGCAAGGCCGGCGACATGCCCGCCTCCAGCGCGGCAGCCGCGCGCAGCGCCGAACAGTTGCGCAAGCAAAAGCTGCCGTCGAACGAGCCGGTCGACGTGGTCAAGGCGGCGCGGGATGCGAAGGGCGGCAAGCCCTAGCGCCAGTTGCCGGAATCCGAAGCTACCGATGCAACAATCGAGGCAGCCTTGGTGAAGCTTGAGGCGGCCTTAATGAGGCTTCGTAAATAAGCCGAGAGTCATACCGCAGGTCTCAAGCAATTCTTTCCCGGACAGTTCGCCGATTATTTTTCCGCGGCTGCCGTGAGCGGTTACGGGTAATCGGGCAACTTCCGAATAGCCTCTACATCGCTGTTTTTGTCCGCAGCTTCGAGCTCGGCCTTGTAGAGCGGCGCATTGGCGGGATCGATTTTCTCGCAGCGACTTGTCATGGCCATGAGCCCCAACACGAAATCCGGTGGAGGCAAGCAAGGTCCTTCACCCCGGCACTGCCACATCGCAAACGCCGAGAGTGCATTGGCAAACAGGGAAAAAAAAGAAATCTGAACAAGGCTTCACGGTGATAGTCGCCAGCTAGAGGATTGAGCGGTGGTGTGGCTTGACCCCATCCCCGCCCGGGTCCCGTTTCGGCCTTCCCCTTGAA
Source organism: Betaproteobacteria bacterium (assembly GCA_028292405.1). Classification (GTDB taxonomy): domain Bacteria; phylum Pseudomonadota; class Gammaproteobacteria; order Burkholderiales; family JAEUOS01; genus JAQGMJ01. The sequence goes on along the minus strand of JAQGMJ010000028.1, from coordinate 171,096 downwards.
AGGGAAGGTGAGAGGTGAGTGCGCTGCGCGCACTATGCCATGTCTCCCATCCGCGCCCGGGTTTTCGATTCGGCCTCCCTTTGAAAGGGAGGAGACGTGCCCGGTGACAGTGAGGATGATCAGGCGGCAGCGGGGATGCCGAGTGTTGCATCAAACCTTGAAGCGCACTACCGACTCCCGCAGCGAGCCCGCCAGGCCGCGGATGCGCTTGACGGCGCTGTCGGCGGCTTCGGCGGCGGTGCTGGAGGCGCTGATCATCGCGGTGATGGATTCGACGTTGGCGGCGATCGCGCTACTGGCGGCGGCCTGCTCGGCGGAGGCCAGCGCCACTTCGCTGATCTTGCCGAGAGTGTCGCGGGCGCCGCTGCGGATATCGGCCAAAGCCTTGCCGGTGCGCTCGGTGAGTTCGACGCCCTGGATCATTTGCGGGCGGATCGCCTGCATGCCGGCGACAGCGGCGTCCACGTCCGTGCGCACTTCGGTGGTCATCTGGGTGATGCGGCTGGTGGCCGCGGCGGTGCGCTCGGCGAGCTTGCGCACTTCGTCGGCCACTACCGCGAAGCCGCGGCCCTGCTCGCCGGCGCGGGCTGCTTCGATGGCGGCGTTGAGCGCCAGCAGGTTGGTCTGCTGGGCGATTTCGCGGATCACGATGGCGACGCTGGAGATGTCGGCGGCGCGCGTCACCAGGCCGGTGACGGACTCGGTGGCTTGCGCGAGATCGGTTTCAATGCGGCGGATGCCGTTGGTGGCGTCCGTCACCAGGGCCTCGCCGTCGGCGGCGAGAGCCGTGGCGTGGCGCGAATTTGCCTCGGCTTCGCCGGCGCTTTGCGACACCAGCGCGATGGAGGAAGTCATTTCCTGGATCGCGCTGGCGGTGGCGGTGGTGGAGTCGGCGGCCTGGTGGGCGCGCTGGCGCACGCCGTCCATTTCCTGCACCAGGCCGGTGGAGGCTTCGTCGAGATGAGCGGAGGCGGCGTGCATCTCCTGCACCATGTTCTTCAGGCTCCGCTGCATCTGGCGCAGCGAACCGGTCAGGCTGTCGTCGCGGCCGCGGGTCTCGATGGTCTGCGTCAGATCGCCGCTGGCCAAGGCCTGGGCCATGCGCGCGGCGTAGGCCGGCTCGCCGCCGAGTTCGCCGATCACGCTGCGCGCCAGGCGCACGCCGAGCACGCCGATCACCAGCGCCAGGGCGCCGCAGACGGCCAGCAGCAGCTTGCTGCTGTTCCAGTAGGAGGCGTCGAGGTCGTCGATGTAAAAGCCGCTGCCGATGATCCAGCTCCAGGGCTCGAACTTCATCACGCCGGCCAGTTTCGGCAGGTCTTCGGTGCCGCCGGGGCGCTTGGTGTAGATGGTGAGGATGCCCATCGGGCCCTTGGAGAGCAGTTCGTTGTACACCTCGGGGCTGTTGCGGCCGTCGGATGTCTTGCTGCCCTTGTCGACCTTGCCGATGCGCGCGGCCACCGGGTGCACCAGCATGACGCCGTCGGAAGAGCGCAGGAACACATAGTCGTCGCCGTCGGCCAGGCCGCCGAGCGCCGCCATGGCGCGCGCCTGGGCTTCCTTCTCGGTGATCTCGCCGGCCTTGAAGCGCTTGTAGAAGCCGTCGATCATGTTGTGCGTCAGGCGCAGGGTGTGGGTGAGCTGGGCGCGGCGCTCATCCATCATCAGGGTCTTCATCGTGGCGAGCGCGATGTAGCTGATCAGCAGCGCGCCGACGACGGCCGCGCCGATGATGCCGAACAGGCGGGTACTGGTTTTCACGGCGGTTCCTTTGGTGCGGGCATCGCGCGGGGCGGCGGGGCCGGCCGCGCGAGCCGTTATTTCGGTGCAACGGCCCTTCTGCGGAGCCGTCGGTCCCCGGCGCCGCGGGCGCAGGCCCGCTTGAAAGGTGGTGCCGGGTGAGGCCATCTTCGGGGAATCGCCGCGCCGCCGGTCCACCGAAAAGAGGCAGGATTGGCATCCAGTTGCGGGTTTGGCGGCGGCTTTTCCGTGGTGGATCGAGTCGCGCCGCGGTGTCAGCGGCATGTCATGTGGCGCCAATACAGTCGCGCCAGCTTGCCGGCCAGGCCGGCCGTTTGCATGGCGCATAAGCGAGAGGGTGCATGAACGAGTCAGACATTCAGGATTTCTGGAACCGCTTTCCCTGCGGCGACTGGCAAGTCGGCGGCCTGCAGCAGCGGCGCGGCGACTACGAGGCCTTTTTCCGCGACTACGACCGCTTCCGCTACGAGAAGGAAGGGCACATCCTGGGCTGCCTGGACGCCATCGACTTCAAGGGCAAGAGCGTGCTGGAGATCGGCCTGGGGCAGGGCGCCGACTCGGAGCAGCTGATCCGCCGCGGCGCCATCTGGTCTGGGCTGGACCTGACGCCGGAATCGGTGACGCGGGTGCAGATGCGCCTGTCGCTGCGCGAGCTGCCGCACCGCGAGGTCAAGCAGGGCAGCGTGCTGCAGATTCCCTACGAGAGCGGCAGCTTCGACATGGTGTTCAGCCACGGCGTGCTGCACCATGTGCCGGACATCCGCACGGCGCAGCGCGAGATCCGCCGCATCCTCAAGCCCGAGGGCGAGCTGGTGGTGATGCTCTATGCGCGCTGGTCGCTCAACTACCTGGTGGCCATCAGCCTGGTGCGGCGCCTCGGCTTGCTCGGCCTGTATTTGCTGGGCCGCGAGCAGCAAGGCATCCTCGGGCAGCAAGGCATCCTCGGGCAGCACCTGGCGAACGCGCGCGCTGTCGGACTATGGAAGTACCTGCGGATGGAGAATTTCATCCACCGCAACACCGACGGCCCGCTCAATCCCTACGCCAAGGTCTACGACCTGGCCGAGGTGGAGCGGGACTTCTCCGGCTTCAAGGTGGTACGCTCCTACAAGCGCTTCATGCACGCGCCGCCACTGCCGGTGACCGCGCTGCCGCTGGAAAAGGCGCTCGGCTGGCACCTGTGGGTGCACCTGCGCCCGGTTTGATGCGGGCTTGGCGCGGCCGGGTTGGCCTGGACGCGGCTACTTGCCGCCCCAGTGGACGAACTTGCGCTCGATGGAAAGAAACAGCAGGTTCAGGCAGTAGCCCAGCGCGCCGGCGGCGAAGATGGAGGCGTACATCTCGGGCATGTCGAAGATCATTTGCGAGTTGATCACCCGCTGGCCCAGGCCGTCGGTGGAGCCGATGAACATCTCGGCGACGATGACGATCACCAGGGCGAGAGAGACGCCGGAGCGCATGCCGACGAAGGTCTGCGGCATCGACTCCCAGAAGGTGACATCCGTCAGCACGCCGATGCGCGAGGCGCCCATCACGCGGGCGGCGAGCTGGCGCAGCTTGCGCGCGTTCATCACGCCGTAGGCGACGTTGAACAAGATCACCAGCGCCGCGCCGAAAGCCGCCACCGCGATCTTGGTCTTCTCGCCGACGCCGAACAGCACCAGGAACAAGGGGAACATCGCCGAGGCCGGGGTGGAGCGGAAGAAGTCGATGATGAATTCCACCGCGCGGTAGATCTTGTCGGAAGAGCCGAGCACGATGCCCAGCGGCACCGCGATGGCCACGGCGATGATGAAGGAGAGCAGGGTGCGGGTGACAGTGCGCAGGAAGTCGTGCCACAGCGAGCCGCCCATCATGCCCTTCCACAGCGCCTTGGCCGAATCGGCGGGCGAGGGCAGGAGGATCGGGTCGATCACCTTCAGGCTGGTGGCGATCCACCACAAGGCGACGAACACCAGCGCGCCCCACAAGGGCGCCAGCTTGGCAAGGAGAGCGAGGAGGTGTTCTTTCAACGAGGGTTTCATGGCTTGCGTACCTCGCGCTGGAACACTTCGAGGCTGTGCGCCTTGACGCGCACGAACTCGGGAGTGGAAAGGGTCGCGGTGTCGCGCGGGCGCGGCGCATCGAAGGAAATGTAGTCGGCCACATGCGTGGGCTTGCGCGTCAGCAGCAGAATCTTGTCGGCCAGGTGCACCGCTTCTTCAAGGTCATGCGAGACCAGGAGGGTGGTGGTGCGGGTTTCCATGAATACCTTTTGCAATTGCTCGCGCATGAAGAGGGTCATCTCGTAATCCAGCGCGGAGAAAGGCTCGTCCATGAACAGCACTTCGGGGTCGACGATGAGGGCGCGCATGATGGAGACCATCTGCTGCTGCCCGCCGGAAAGCTCGTAGGGGTAGCGATGCAGGTCGATCTTCACGTCGAAGCGCGCGATCATCCTTTCCACCCGCGCGTCCTTCTCCGCCTTGGAAAGCTTGAGGAACTTGAGGGGATAGCGCAGGTTGTCGATCGCGCGCAGCCAGGGGAACATGGCTTCGCGGTAGTTCTGGAACACGTAGCCGATGCGCGTGTCGCGCAGCGCCTTACCGTCGAACAGCACCTCGCCGCCGTCGATCGGCAAGATGCCCGACATCATGTTGATCAGGGTGCTCTTGCCGCAGCCGTTCGGCCCGAAGATCGAAATCAGCTGGCCGCGCGGGATGTCGAGGTTGAAGTTTTCGTACAGGGTGGTGGCGCCGAAGCGCTTGGTCAGGCCGCGCACGGTGATGTGGGTGCCCGGCGGAAACCAGCGGTGGTCGCTGGGCCCGCTAGCGGCCGGGCCGGTGATGGCGCTCATCAGGTCGATCGGGGTGTTCATTGCTGCCGATGGTGTTCAGGTATAGGACTTGAGCATGGTCTTGACGTCGATCTTGTCCTTCACCACGCCCATGTCGACGCCGAGGTCGACGAACTTCTGGAAGTCGGCGTAATCGGCCGGTCTCAAATCCTTGATCATGGTGAACTTGGCCAGCGGCACGGCCTGCACCAGGTCGGCGGGCACGTTGAACTTGGTCAGGTATTCGCGCGCCTTCGGGTCGCTGCCGGCGTCCTTCACGCTCTTGGCCCAGGCCTTGGCATAACGCGCGGCGACCTCGGGCTTTTCCGTCAGCAGCTTGCCGGAGAGAAGTCCCCCGGCCGCATAGGCTTGTGCTTCCACCCGGCCCAGCAGGTGGGTGGCGATGACGCCGCCTTCGAGGCGGCGGGCCACGCCCTGCTTGATCATCATGGTGCCGAGGGGTTCGAGCGTATAGCCGGCGTCGAAGTTGGCCCCCTGGATGGCGCCCATGTGCACGCCCATGCCCTGCTCGGTCATGGTGTAGTCGCGGCCTTCTTCCAGACCGACGCTCTTGAGGATGGCCTTGGCGGCGCCGAGGTTGGCCGGGCCGGGGGCGCAGAAGATCTTCGCGCCCTTCAGGTCCTTGATGGTCTTGGCGGTGCTGCCGGGCTTGACCACGAACTGCTCGGTGATGTACTGCGCGTTCTGGCCGTTGAGCGAGATGTAGGAGAGGGTGCCGGGGCGGCGGCCGTTGATGTTGGCGCCTTCCAGGGTCACCAGGTTGGAGCTGCCGTCGATGTCGCCGGCGACGATCGCCTGCACCTGGATCGGATGGGTGTTCATCGGTACGGCCTCGATCTCGATGCCGACTTCCTTGAAGTAGCCGCGCTCGATGCCGACGTAGATCGGCACCGAAGAGGAAGAGGGAAAGACGCCGATCTTCAACTTGTCTTCGGCGCGCGCCGAGCGCACCACGCCCATCGCCGAGACGGCCATGGCGCCGAGCATCAGGCGGCGGCGCGGGAAGGACTGCAACGAGAGTGCCTGGGCCTTGGTGCGGTTCATGCGGTGACTCCTTTGCCGAGTTTGATGTAAGGGACGGGATCGAAAAAACTGGCGCCGGCGACGTAGGCGCGGCCGGGCGACATGTCGGGGGCGCGGCCGCTCTCGACGCTGCCTTCGAAGGTGAGTTCGAGCTGCACGCCGGAAGGGTCGTAGACAAAGAGTTGCCAGAGCGTGGTGCCGGGCACCAGGAACTCGCGGTAAGGCAGGCCGTTGCGCTCGACCAGTTCGCGGAACTCGTGAAAGCCGGAGCAGGCCAGCGAGAGGTGGTCGATGGCGGCGGTGCCGGAGACGGTCTTGCCGTCGTGGCCCAGCGCGGGGCCGCCGGCGTAGATGTGGATGATCGCCGCACCGCCCGGTTGCGGGCAGGCGATCCACGCGCCGGGGTAGCCGAAGTCGGGGCGGGCGACTTCCTTCAAGCCCATCAGCGTGCAGTAGAAAAAGCGCGTGGCCTCAAGGTCGTTGGTCTTGATGGCGACGTGGAATAGGCCGTGGATGATCATATGGATGGATGTAAGGGATGCGGACTGGGATGCAAGAGCATGGTGTCCATTCAGCAATCGCCATGCCATTTCACTGGGAAGGCAAAGCGGTCGAGCCAGACGCCCGTCGGGGCATGGCACGGGATGGCGCCATGGTTTCCCAAACGCAGGGCGCCGCCGTGCGCAAGACGCACCAAAGGAGGGAACACTGTCAAAGTGGATCAATGCAATGCCGCTGTCATTGCGCTGTCATTGCGCTGTCATGGCCGGGCGTGGAATGTGCGATGCATCACGATTCGCATTGCCGGCCTGTTGACTTGCGCACCAAATTGACACACAGTCCCGCTTCGCAAAGGTCAACATCACATTCGAGGAACGTATGTCCAGCAGCGTATTTTATGAACGTGCCGTCGCACTGAATCGCGAGAACCACCAGAAGCTGAAGATCGAAATCGAGCCCGACCACTACAAGTTCGCGGCCAAGACCAACGCGCTGCCGGTGGCCAGCACCGAGTTCACCGATGTCGCGCGCGACTACCCGATCGTCTTCGTCGGCGAGGCGCCGGGCTCCTTCCACGTTGCCGCGCTGCTCGGCCTGCGCGACAACGAAAACCTGTTCGTCGACGACAAGGGTGTCTGGCAGGCGGGCACTTACATACCGGCTTTCGCGCGCCGCTATCCTTTCATACTGGCAGGCGCCCAGGAAAAGGATCGTTTCCTGGTGTGCGTCGACGAGACCTATGCCGGGATGAACACGGAAAAGGGCACCGCGCTGTTCAACGACGACGGCAAGGAGTCCGAGTACCTGGAACGGGTGCTGACCTTCCTGCGCGCCTATCACGCGGAAATGCAGCGCACCGCCGAGTTCGCCAACCGCATGGCCGAGCTGGGCCTGCTGGAGTCGAAGGTGATCGCCATCGAAAAGAACGGGCAGAAGCAGGTGCTGCGCGGCTTGTGGATGATCGACGAGGCCAAGCTGGCGGCGCTGGACGACGCCCGCGTACTCGAATTCTTCCGCGCCGGCTACCTGCGCTGGATCGAGGCGCACCGCATGTCGATGGCCAACGTCGCCCGCGTGGCGCAGCGCCTGGAAGGCAGCGGCAAGCTGATCGGCGACGACGCGGTGAAGCCGGCGACAGCGTCGGAATAAACGCGGCGGGACGGCGGCTGCCTCGAATCGGCACCGCCGGCCAGGAGTGCCACTGATGGGTGCCGCCTATTGCTCGTGGTAAATGGTCAGGAAGTCCTGGCCATGGCGGTCGGTGCCGGCGGAGACATGCCCTAGCGTGCGGCCGGCGGATTGCGCCAGCAGCGCCTCCAGCGCCAGGGGGTCGACCGCCAATGCAAGCGCCGCGTTTTTCAACGGCCCGGCGATTTCAGCCAGCGGCAAAGCCGCGGGATAGACGTTGAGATCGTAGGAGACGCGGCTGCCCATGCCTTCGCGCGCCTCGATGTACTGGAACTGGCGCGCGTCGCAATCGCGGGCGCAGCGCGCGATGATCTGTTGCACCGTCGCGCGCACCTCGGCGCGCTTGATGTCGGCCTGGTGGCGGGCGATGCAAGCGCCGATCTCCGCCAGGGTGAGCTGCGGCGCCCACCAGTATTGGGTCAGGGCCGCATCCTCGCCGCGGTCGGGGTCCCACTTGTAGCCGTGATAGATCATGTGCGCCGCCACCGAACCCGGCGTGGGCCCGGGCTGGCGGCGCGCCGGCACCGGGAATTCGACATAGGCCTTGAAGACACGCTGCTTCGCGCCCGACTCATAGGCTAGCCCGAGAAAGTTCGCGCGTTTGAGGTCCGCCGCCATGCTGGCGAAGCTGCGTTCCGGCATCGCCAGGGCGGTGCGCAAGGCGTCGAGGTCGAGTCTGGCGTAAGCGTCCGGCTTCAGGCCCAGCAAAAAGCGGTCCCGCAGCAACTCAGCCGGGCCGAGCTTGAAGGACTTCTCCACCCCGTACAGCGGCAGGCCGGCGACCAGCCGCAGCAGGGCATTGGCCCAACTGGCGTCGTCGCCCTTTAGTTGATGCATGGGGCGCAGGTCTGCGGCGGCTGAAGTCGCGCCATCCCCTACGGAATCTGCCATGAACGAATGCCACGGTTGGAAGGCGATACTTTAACCGATGTGGGCACCCGGGTTCGCCGTTGGGTGGCCGCACCGGGCAGTGAGGTCCCTGGCGCTTGGCCGCGCGATGGGCAACCGCTGATTCGGTTATGAAAATGTAAATATCGGGATGTTTTTAAATAAATTGTTAAAAACGCGTTAAAAGTTAATCTTTAATGACAATGTATTTTTCTTCCTCGGCTAAACCGGTACACCAAAAAAGATCATTTGGGAAGTCCCCAGAAGTATGTACAAACGCCTCTGTCCTCTCAGAAAAATTTACAGGAACGCAGGTTCGGAGATCAAAAAATATGACATTGTATTTTGCGGGCGGCGCGAAACCTTTGAAAACTGTGCAAAACATCACGCTTTCTCATGCTCAAACATTGCTATCCGGGGACTGTTTCGATACCATCATGGGACCCTTTTGATGAAGGGGCTCGCCTTCAAGGCACGGGGATGTTTGCCGCGGGTGATGAGAAGTTGTAAGGTTTTGTGTGGTGCTTCGCATCGCAGGAACCGAAGAGTCTTGAGGGGAGTGTAAGAATGGGCCGTACGTCTTTCCCGCGCCGAATTCTGGCGGTGCTGGTGCTTGGTGCCTTGGCGGCGCCCGTAGCGCAAGCCGAAAACCTGCTGCAGGTCTACGAGCTGGCGAAGCAGAACGACCCCCGCCTCAAGGCCGCGCACCTCGAATTCGAGGCCATCGCGTATGGCGTAGACCAGGCGCGCAGCGGCTTTTTGCCCACCATCGCGGCGGACTACAACCGCACGCAGACGCGCCAACAGATCCTTTCCAGCCAAAACGCGGTGTTTGCGACCGGTACGTCGAACTACCCGCAAAAAGAGACATCGCTGACGCTGACCCAGCCGATCTTCCGCCTCGCCGCCTGGCACCAGTACGACCAGGCCAAGTCCGCCGAAAAGCAGGCCGCCGCCGCCTTTGCCGCCGCCCAGCAGGACCTGATCGTGCGCACCGCCACCGCCTACCTCAGCGCCCTGGCCGCGCACGACGCGCTCGAACTGGCGCGCACCGAGCGCCAGGCGATCCAGAGCCAGCTCACCCTGGCTTCCACAAAATATTCCAGCGGCCAGGTGACGGTAGTCAACCTGCGCGACGCCGAAGCGCGCGCCGCCCTGAAGGATTCGGACCTCGTCGCTTCCGAAAACGACCTCAGCGACAAAATGCAGGCCCTGAGCGAAATCATCGGCAGCGTGCCGCGCGAGCTGGCGCCGCTGAACAGTTCGCTGGAACTGGTGCCGCCGGTGCCGGCCGACCCTACCCAGTGGGTGCAGGGCGCGCTGGAAAAGAACCTGCTGCTGGAGGCGCGCAACCAGGCCGTCGAAGTGGCGCGCGCCGAAATTTCCAAGCAGCGTTCGGCCTATGCGCCCACCGTCGATCTCGCCTACACCGCCGACCGCAAGGACACTGGCGGCAGCCTGTTCGGCGGCGGCAGCAATGTACGCGAAAACGACCTGGTCCTGCGCCTGCATATCCCGATTTTCGACGGCGGCCTGACCCACGCGGTCAGTTCGGCCGCGGTCAAGCGCTATGAAGAGTCGCGGGAAGACCTGGAACGCGACCGCCGCGCCATCGAGCGCCAGGCGCGCGCCGCCTACCTCGGCGTCACCGGCGGCATCACCCGGGTGAGGGCGCTGAACCAGTCGGTCAGTTCGCTCGAAGCCTCGCGCGGCCTGAAGGAAGAAGGCTACAAGTCCGGCCTGGCGACGGTGCTGGCGGTGCTCGATGCCGAGCGCGACCTGTACGCCGCCAAGAAGGGCGCGGCGCAGGCCAGATACGATTACCTGATCAGCACCTTGAAGCTCAAGCAGGCGGCCGGAACCCTTGGCGATGAAGACATCCAGCGCATAGGCAGCCTGACCAAGTAGGGATTTGAAAGCGGCGCCCCCGGGCGCCTTTTGCTTTTTTGCAGGTGTGTAGCAGTAGCGGGAGCGGGCAATGGAAAACGGAAAAGTCGGCAAGCAAATCTCGAAGGCTGAAGCGGCACGCGGCAGGAGGGAGGCAGACCGGCCGGCAGCCCGCCGCCGCGCGCTGTTCGAGGCACTCGAACAGCGCTTCCTGCTGGCCGCGCAGGTGGTGATTCCGCCGCACCATGCCCACCACCTGCCGGCGGTTTCCGCGCCGCTCACGCCCAACGCCGACGCGACGCCGCATCAGCACCCGATCCTTGGCCTGCACGCCGATGCCGCCGGGCCGAATGTCGCCGTCAAGACCCAGGCCGCCGGCACCACTGTCAACCTCGACCGTTTCGTCGAGTTCCAGAAAAGCCAGCCCGCCCCCTCGCAGCTGATCATCGTCGATGGCTCGATTCCGAACGCCGCCGGCCTGGTGCAGGGCCTGCTTGACTCCCTGTCCGGCAAGACGACGTCGTCCACCGATAGCCCGCTGGCCCTGCGCACCCCCACCGGGCCGAACGCGCAACTGCAGGTGATCCGCTCCAGCAACGTCGAAATCATCGTCCTCGACTCGCGCTTCGACGGCGTGCAGCAGATGAGCACCATCCTCTCGGCCGAAAAGGGTCTGGACGCGGTGCAGGTGATCGCGCACGGCGCCGCCGGCGAACTGCGCCTGGGCACCACGGTGCTCAGCGCAGCCGATATGTCGCAATTCGCCTCGCAGATCAAGGGCTGGGGCAATGCCCTGCGTCCGGGCGGCGACCTGCTGCTCTATAGCTGCGACGTCGCCGCCGGCAATCTCGGCGTCTCCTTCGTCAACAACCTGGCCAAGCTGACCGGCCTGGACGTCGCGGCGGCCTCGCACAACGTCGGCAGCGCCGCCCTCGGCGGCGACTGGGTGCTCGACTACAAGACCGGCAGCATCGAAACCAGCTCGCTGTCGGTGGGCAACTGGGACGGCCTGCTCAACACCATCACCGGCTCCGGCACGCTGATGGGCGCCAACGGCGACACGCTGCAGGGCGTGCCCGCCGGCAACACCTTCAAATTCACCGGCACCTCCGGCTCGGAAAGCGTGATCGCGGGCGCCGGCAGCACCGGCAACACGCTGGACTTCTCCTCAGTCACCGGCGACGTCAAGGTCGTGGTCGGCGCCAGCTCGCTCACCATCACCTATAGCGGCGGCACCATCACGGTGGCCAGCGCCGTTGCGGGCCAGTTCAACGTGGTGGGCGGCGCCAACAGCGCCATTACCCTGGACTACACCAATTTCGGCACCGCGGTGACGGCCAACCTGTCCACCGGCAGCGCCACCTTCTTCGGCAGCACCAGCTTCGTCAAGGCCGCCGTCGGCGCCAGCGTCGGCGGCAACACCTTCACGGTGGCCGGCGGCAAATCCCTGATCCTGTACTCGAACGATACGGTCAACGCCAGCGGCGGCGGCAACAGCTACCTCGGCGTGCAGGATGCCGCCAACGTCACCGTCAACGAATCCATCAGCACCAGCGTCGTCGTCACCGGCGGCGCCGACATCGGTGCCCTCAAGCTGGGCACCGCCGCCAACGCGCCGGTGGAAAGCTTCACCAACGTCGCCAACCTGGTACTCAACGACAGCGGCAGCGGCCACACCCTCGACGGCTCCGCCTTCAGCGGCACCGTGACCTTCGTCGCCTCCCACGGCGGCGACACCATGATCGGCGGCACCGGCACCAACTACTACACCGGCACTTCTGGCAGCAACAGCATCGTCACCCAGCAGGCCACCGTCAACGGGCTGATCGAGTCCGGCAACTGGGACTTCACCCTTGCCACCAACACGACCGGCAGCGGCTCCAGCGCCGTCACCACCACCAGCCTGGTGGCGAAGATCGCCGGTTCCTCCACCGTCGCGCTGACCGACACCGTCACCGGCACCGGCACCCTGAGCAGCGCCGTGCTGACCGGCGGCAACAGCACGCAGACGATGGACGCCTCCGGCTTCATCGGCAGCACCAAGCTCGTCAGCGGCACCCATGCCACCAGTTTCAAGACCAGCCAGGGCACCTCCGACGTCCAGGCCGTCAACATAGTAGTTGGCGGCGGTGCGGGCAGCACCATCGCCGGCGGTGCGCACTCCACCAACACGCTGGATTATTCCGCCAGCACCACCGACATCAGCGTTGCCGTCACCACCGCCGGCCTTGCCATCGCGGTGACCGGCGGCACGATCACGGCGGCCAGCGCCAGCAACGTCGAATTCAACGTGGTCGGCAGCCTCGTCGCCAACGTCAAGACCACGCTCGACTACAGCGGCTACGGCTCCGGCGTCACCGTCGACCTCTCGCAAGCCACCGCCTCGACCTACTTCGGCTTCATCCGCAACATCACCGGCGCCATCGGCGCGACCGTGGGCGGCAATACCTTTACCCTCGACGGCGACGAAACCGTCACCATGTACACCGGCGACACCGCCGACGGCACCAACAGCAACAATATCTACAAGATCGCCGCCGGCGCCACCAACATCGGCATCACCGAAGCGCAAGGCGGCGCGGGCAACACCCTCGACCTCTCGGCCCAGACCCAGGCGCAAACCATTGCGGTGGGCGCCGATGGCTCCATCGTCGTCAAGCCCAGCGTCGGCACCGGTCCAGCGATCAACAAGACGCCTCTTGCCAGCTCGCCCACGCCCTACGCAAACCTGCAGAACCTGATCGGCAGCGCCAGCGCCGCCACCACGCTGGACTACAGCAACTACGGCGCCGACGTCACCGTCGACCTGAGCACCGGCGAACACATCGCCACGGCCTTCCTGAGCGTCCTCAACATCAAGAACGTGATCGGCGCCTCCGGGGCCAACAACAACACCATCACCGGCGACGGCACCGGCAACACCATCGACGTCTCCGCCAGCACCGGCACCAACGTGCTGGCCGGCGGCGGCGGCACGGCCACCATCATCGGCTCGATCAGCAACCCCAACGGCACCACGCTCAACGAAGGTGTCAGCGCCAACGCCACCCTGTCCGCGCTGGTGGCCGGCACCGGCCCGCTCGCCGGCCAGACCGTCGGCACCCTGACGCTGGGCGGCGTGGTGACGAACCTGCGCAACATCGGCAAGGTGACCCTGACCGACGTCACCACCACCGGCGGCATCACCCTGGACGCCAGCGCCTACACCGGCGCGCTGTTCCTGATCTCAAGCGGCCATGGCACCGACACCTTCAAGGGCGGCAGCGGCACCAACTACTACACCGGCACCGCCGGCACCACCAACATCGTCACCAAGGCCGCGGCCACGGTCAACGAACTGGTCGAATCCGGCGACTGGAACATGGTGCTCACCGGCAGCGGCGCCACCGCTTCGCTGGTGGCGACGAACGCGCCCGGCGCCACCGTCACCGCCGCCACCCCGACTCCACCGACCGACAACGTCACCGGCGGCGGCCTGACGGCAGCCTTCCTCACCGGCGGCGACCACACCACCTCGATCGACTCCTCCGGCTTCACCGGCGACACCATCCTGGTGGGCGGCGTTGCCAATGCCACCATCCTGGCCAGCCACGGCGTCAACGGCGGCAAGCAGGCGACCAACATCATCGTCGACGTCGGCGGCGCCTACAACATCACGGGCGGCGACTTCGCCACCAACCAGCTCGTCGCCGCCAACAGCCTGGGCGCTAACTACGACGGCACCAATAACCTCACCTTCCAGGAAGGCGTGCGCAACCGCCTGATCCTGGGCGCCAGCACCCTCGACCTGGCGGTCGGCAACAACCTGATCCAGACGGTGACGCTGGCCAGCGGCGTCAGCGGCGGCACCTTCAGCCTGATGGTCAACGGTGTCAGCACCCGCGCCATCCACTGGAACGCCACCGCCGACGAAATGCGCGCGGCGCTGGAAAGCACCGCCGGCGTGGGCGTGGGCAACGTGCTGGTCACCGGCGGCTACGTGGCCGCCGACGGCACCGACCCGGCGACCTTCAGCCCGTGGACCATCGAGTTCATCGGCCAGCATGCCGCCGACCTCGCCTTCGGTGGCATCGCTCTCGGCGCCGATCATGCGACCGGCGGGGCCGCGAGCAACCACGTCGCCGTGGCGACCACCCAGGCGGCCACCAACACCAAGACCATCTTCACCAAGATCCAGAGCGCCTACCTGGTCGGCGCCGAAGGCAACGACCTGTTCGACGCATCCGCCTTCGGCGGCGTCGCCACGCTCGACGGCAGCAGCGGCACCAACAACACCTACATCCTCAGTGCGACCAAGCAGAACATCATCATTGGCTCGGCGGGGGAAAACAGCATCACCCTGGACGCCAGCGTGGCCGGCGGCACCCAGACCGTCACCCTTTCCGACACCACCCTCACGGTGGTCACCTCCTCGGGGACCATCGTCGACAGCATCAAGAACGTCCGCACCGCGAACCTGAACGTCAGCGGCGACGGCAGCTCGATCGACGCCAGCACTTACACCGGCCTCACCCGCGACACCTTCCTGCAGAGCCTGGCCAACGGCTTTGCCACCGCCGAGGACGCGGACTTGGTCTTCACCCTCAGCGACGGCACCACCAAGGTCGCGGTTTCCCTCGCCGGTTGCGACACCATGGGCGACGTGATGGACGCGATCAACGCCTGCGGCTATGTCAATGGCGGCAATGCCGTCGTCAACCCGCTGACGGCGACCTTGGCCGGCGGCCACCTGGTGATCACCGACAGCACCACCGGCACCAGCGCCCTGACCATCGGCGAAGCCGGCACCATCACCGACAGCAGCGGCAACCTGGTGGCCAGCGACACCGCCACCAACCACGCCCATCCGGATACCACCTTCGTCCTGCTTTCCCATACCGCCGAAATGCTCGGCCTGGTGACGACGGCTCAGACCTATACCATCGGCGCCGGCCACGTGCTGACCGGCACCAGCGTCACCAACTCCGCGCTCGCCATCAGCGGCGCGGCCGCCACCAACGGCGGCCACCTCGCGCTCAAGGGCGGCGCCGGCACCAACGTCTTCACCGTCGGCCGCGGCATCAACACCGTGACCGGCCTGGCGGGCGCGGCCAATTCGCTGATCGTCACCGCCGACGGCGACATGACCCTCACCGGCGGCACCAGCGCGGGCCTGATGCGCGTGCTCAACGGCTCCTGGACGGCGACCGACACCCTCACCAACATCGCCGGCGCGGCGCTGTACGCCGCCGACACCACCAACGTGCTGACGCTGGATGCCAGCGCCTACAACGGCTCGGTGCTGCTGGACAACGGCAACGACCTGGCCAATCTGAAGGGCAACAGCAGCAACGTCACCTTCGCGGTGGGCAAGCCCTCGGTTGCGGCGCTGGCGGCCCACCCGACCGGCAAGGTGACCCTGACGATGGCGGGCGCCGGAACCAACAACACGCTCGACATCAGCGTTCCGAACTACGACGGCTCGGCGCTCACCTGGCTGGACAGGAGCAGCATCGGCGCCAGCGCTCTCGCCACCACCCTCGACGGCGGCACCTACACCAACCTGGTGAGCTTCGACCTCACCTCGCTGGGCAACGTCACCCTGACGGCCGGCGACATCACGATCTCGGGCGGCACGGGCAACGCGCTCAACCTGACCATCACCGGCAGCAACGTCACGATCGACAACGAAAACCTGACCATCACCGGCGACCTGGTGATCAACAGCGTTTCCTACAAGCCGCTCACCAGCTCCTTCGCCCACGACGACTACATCACCAACTCGGTGACCATCAGGAACCACTCGGTGCTCAGCGGCGCGACCGTGAGCATCACCGCCCAGGCCGACGGCGCGCACTACGACAGCCCGATCGACTTCGGCGGCGGCTTCGTCAAGTCCATCCTCAATTCGACGGCGGTCCTCAACTTCATCAACAACCTGTCGCTGCTGGTCTCCGTCGCCAAGGAAACGGCGTCGGCCACCATCAACATCGACGCCACCAGCAGCGTCACCGCGACCATCGGCGACGTCGTCATCATCGCCCAGGCCACCGGCAGCGTGCTGCCTTCGCCCACCATCTCCAAGCTCCTGGGCGTGGCCATTGCCATCCTCAACGACACGGCCGATATCGAGGTTGCCGGACACATCAGCGCGGGCGGCAGCATCACCCTGCTCGCCGCCGTCACCAACACCGTCAATGCGGTGTCGGACGCCAGCGGCGCCGGCAAGCAAGGCGGCGCCGCCGGCGCAGTCGCCGTGGCGGTGGTCAATTCGCTGTCGCAGGTCAAGGTGGCCAACACGGCGGTCCTGTCGGCCGGCAATCACGACGTCAACGGCAGCATCCAGGTCCAGGCGACGACCATCGATTCCACGCGCGTGGTCTCGCGTTCCACCACCGGTGTGAAGGGCTCCACCGGCATCGCCATCGGCGTGGATTACGAGCACACCGTCACCAACGCCTACCTGGACGGCACGGCCTCGACCAGCCTGAGCGCCAATCCGACCAGCACCAACCCCGGCGCCGGCGGCATCAGCGTGACCGCCTTCGAGATGCGCGAGCCCGTCGCCATCCGCAAGCTGCTGCTGATCCCGACCACGGGCGCCGGCATGGTCACCCGCGCCGGCGTCGGCAGCGACGACACTGGCGACCCTTTCCAGAACCTGCAGAACAAGATCGGCGGCGGTATTTTTGGCGTTGCGCAAAAATTAGCGCCGGTCGCCTACATCGCCAATGGCATCGGCAGCTTCTTCGGCGGCATCGGCAGCTGGGTCACCGGCAAGCTCGGCCTGGACGGCCCGGCCACCAGCGACAAGGCCGGCGCCATCGCGGTGCAGATCTATGACCTAAGCGCGACCGCGCGCATCGGCGACGGGGTCCACGTGGCCGACGTGTCGGCCGGCGGCGAGGTGACGGTGCACGCCATGGTCTCAAGCTCGGTGAAAATGTCGACCTCGACCAATATCACCAGCGCCGGCGTGGCCGACCAGACGGGCAATTTGTCTCCCGACAAGCAATACGGGGCGGCGGTGGCGCTTGCCGTCGGCATCACCACCAACAACGCCAGTGCGACCATCGGCGCGAATTCCAAGGTGGATGCCAAGACCGGCGTTTCGGTGCTGAGCAATGCCCAGTTCCAGGTCGACCCGCGCACCGCCTACTTCGACAAGCTGATCACGCTGCTCAAGGGCGGGAGCATATCGCCCACTTACAACACCAGCGACGGGCTGCGCACTCTGCACGATAACGATACGGTGCAGGACGCGAACGGCGCCGTGTACAAATACATCGGCGCCGACAACGCGCAGGTCGATCTCGCCAATGCCGACCTGAGCAACACGCTTTCCTGGACCACGGTACGCGACCCCAGCAGCATCCAGGGCCAGATTCTCGGCAACCTGACGCAGTACACCTCGGGCATCGGCAGCCTGCTGCCCAACACGCTCACCCTGTCGATGGTCAAGGGCACCAAGTCTTCCGTCGCCGGGGCCGTCACCGTGCTGCTGGACACCAAGATCGCCACCGCGGAAATCATGTCCGGGGCGCAGATCAACCAGCGCACCAGCGGCGCCAAGGGCCAGGTTACCGTCCAGGCAACCTCGGCCAGCAACGTCGTCAACGTGGCCGGCGGCATCGCCCGCGCGGGCGCCAGCACGATGGATCTGCCGAACGACAGCCTGGTCGATAGCGCCCTGAGAAAACTGAAGATTTCGGACTCGGTTGCGGGCAAGGTCAGCGCTTTGAACCAGGACACAGGCTCGGCCGGCGGCGGCGTGCTGATGACCTTCGTCAACACCAATACCATTACCGCCAGGATAGATTCCGGCGCGGTGGTCGCGGCCGACAGCCTGTATGTCGATGCCGAAACCGACAACTTCGTCCTCACCGTCGGCATCGCGGGCGGCAAGGCGGCTTCTTCCTCGATTACCGGCGTGGGCTTCGCGACGGTGCAGACCGACCAGGTCATCGCCCAGGTCGCCACCGGCGCCGTGGTCAGCGTCGGCTCGGCGATCGCCAAGGACACTTCCGGCGGCTCGCTCGGCAACTCGGCGGTGATCAACGCCCACGACAACGGTATTTTCGTCGATGTCGCCGGCGCGATCGCGATCTCCAACAAGACCAGCGTCGGCGTCACCGCCGCCGCCAATGTACTCACCCGCGACACCGAGGCGGTGCTGGGCAGCCTGTTCGGCGACAACACTTCCACCACCCTGGCGACGTTCAGCTCCAAGGGCGGCCTCGCCATTACCGCAAGCAACAGCGGCTTCGACGGCGTGTTCTCGATTTCCGGCGCGGTCACCAGCCCGCAGGAGGCGCCGGACAATACCCGGCCCCGCAGCGACGCCTCAACCGAGCCGCCGAGCAGCCTGGGCAGCCTGACCGCGGGCGGCAGCAACTCGGACGACATGCTGGGCGAGCTGATGGCCCTGTTCGACCATTTCGGCGAACAATCGAAGATCGCCCCGACCGATCAGGCCGAGAATGCCGACCTGGCCGCGGGCAAGACCGGCAAGTCGTTCTCCGGCGCCGTCACCGTCAACGTGATCAGCGATACCGCCGAAGCCTACATCCGCAACGCCGGCACCATCAGCGTCAGCAACTCCAGCACGGCCGCCAACAACACCGCGCCCGTGACGGTGAGCGCGAGCAACAAGACCAACGTGCTGTCGCTGTCCGGCGCTGCTTCCGTCTCGACCGCCAACCCGATCACCGAGACCACCGGCGTGGCCGGCGCGCTGAGCTTCAACTTCCTCGGCGGAAAGACCGCGGCGGAAATCGACAATGTCACCAGCCTCACCGCCGGCTCGATCGACGTCGAGGCCGTGCGCACCGGTTTCAACGTCGCCACCTCGGTCGGCCTGGCGGGCGCCGCCGGCACCAAGGGCACGGCCGTGGCCGGTTCGGTCGCCGTGGCGCGCTCCGCCTATACGATCGACTCCAAGGTGACCAACACCAACGCCGACGTCAACGGCGGGGTCATCGTCAAGGCCTACGACAACAGCCTGATCACGGTTGTGGCCGGGTCCGCCGGTATCGGCGGCAAGACCGGCGTCGGCGTCGGTTTCAGCTTCACCGACATCGAGAACACGGTCACCGCGACCGTCCAGGGTTCCACCATCAACTACGCCGGCGCCTTCGACCTGGAAGCCACTTCGCACGCCGAGATCGTCGGCGTCACCGCTTCGGCCGGCGTCTCGGCGCGCGCCGGCGGCGGCTCGGGCACGCTGACGCTCAATTTCATCGCCGATACAATCGACGCGGGCGTGATCGACAGCACGCTGACGGACAAGACGGGCAATATCGACAACGTCTACGTCAAGGCGATCGACGAATCGATGATCGTCGCCATTTCCGGCGCGGTCGGCGTGGGCAAGTCCACCGGCGCGGGTTTCGCGCTGGCCTTCAACTCGGTCAATAACGACATCTCCGGGCATATCGACCATTCGACCGTCACCACCGGCGGCGATATCGACATCGAGGCGCAGTCCACCGCCACCATCGGCGACGCCGCCGTCGGCGTGGGCATCACCACCAAGGACGCCAAGGGCTTCGCGGCTTCCGGCTCCCTCGCGGTCAACTTCATCAACAACACGCTGGACGCCCATATCAGCACGGGCTCCGGCAGCAGCGCCGGCTCCACCGTCAGCGGCAAGAGTGTGACGGTCAATGCGTCCGACACTTCGCTGCTGGTGACGATTGCCGGCGTGATCAGCGCCTCGGTCAGCGGCGCCACCGGCGCCGGCGCCGGCATCACCTATAATCGCATCGCCAACGGCGTCGCGGCCTATATCAACAAATCCAACGTCACGGCGACGGCCGGCGGGGTGGTCGTCACCGCCAATTCGACGCCCTTGCTGGTGGGCATCGCCGCGGCGGGCGCCGGCGGCAAGGACCTGGGCCTGGGCGGCTCGGTCACCGTCAACTCGATCGCCAACGGCGTCGATGCGCACATCAGCGGCGGCTCGGTCGTATTGTCCAGTGGCGACGTCGATGTCGAAGCGAGCGAATCGTCCACGCTGTACTCGGCGGCGGTCGGCATCGGCGCGGCCACCCAGGGTTCGGGCGGCGGCGTTGCTTTCGCCTACAACTTCGTCGGCGGCAACAGCACCCTCGACCCGAGCGCGCTGACCATCACCAGCACCCAGATGCCCGCCGGCTCCGACGGCTCGGCCGGCCCGAGCCAGCCGATGCCGGTGGTCGGCAACGACAACACCACCAAGAAGAGCAACGTCACCGCGTATATCGATTCCTCCAAGGTGACTTCGCAGGTCGGCGGCATTGCCGTGCTGTCCGGCTTTTCCAATCCGCTGAACCAGTCCGGTGCCGGCCCAGCCTCTTCGCAGACCGTCACCGTCAACCCGAGCACCGCGATTACCGCGGGCGCGGCGCAAAACCAGCTGCACTTCGCCGCCGACCAGACCTTTGTCACCGGCCAGGAAGTGGTGTTCCACGGCACCTCGACCGTCGGCCTGACCGACGGTGCCGCCTATTACGTCATCGCCAGCGCGACTGATCCGAGGACCATCCAGCTCGCCGCCAGCCATGCCGACGCCCTGGCCAGCAATGCAATTGCGATCACCAGCAGCAGCGGCAGCGTCAGTGTTTCGCTGGTCGATACCGACCACTCTTTCAAGTTCGACCCCAGTCTGGGCAGCAGCGCCGTCGCCGCCAACGGCAATCAGGGCACCATTTCCTTCGGCGCCGCGCACAACCTGACCACCGGCCAGAAGGTCGTCTACGACGACGGCGGCAACACCGACATCGCCGGCCTGACCAACGGGCACACCTATACGGTGACTGTGGTCAACGGCAATACCGTCTCCCTGTTCGACAACACCAGCAACGCGCAGGTGGTTTTCGGCGCGCACACCTCGCTGGGCAATGCCTCGCAGCAGAGCTTCTCGGTGGTCAAGAGCGCCGTGACGGTCAGCTCGGTCACGCCCAAGGTCTCCGGCGCCAACACTATCGCCTTCGCCAGCGCCAGCGACCCCAAGCTCGCCACCGGCAGCGCCGTGATTTATCACGCCGGTACCGGCAGCGCGATCGCCGGGCTGACCGACGGCCAGACCTACTATGTGGTCAAGACCACCGGGCCCGATTCGTCCAAGGTCTATTACTCGCTGGCCGCGAACTACAACAACGCGGTTGCCACCAATCCGGGTGTCGTAGCGCTGGGTTCGGCCAACATCGGCACGGGGGTGACCTTCACCGCCGTCACCAGCCAGGTATCCATCGCCGGCATCTCCGCCGCGCTGCCGCAGGGCGCGGGCGCGCAGATCACCAGCATCACGGCCGCCGGCGGCGGCGGCAAGACCTTCGGCGGCGCCGGGGCGATTTCGCTCAACTTCGTGCGCATGGGCGTCGATGCCCATATCTCCAACAGCACCACGGGGCAGGGCATCAGCGCGGCCGGCCCGGTGCAGGTGCAGGCGGCCGACACGTCCGCGATCTATTCCGGCACCGGCGCCATCGCCGTCGGTCTCAACGGCGGCGCGGGCGCGCTGTCGGTCGGCGTCAACGACATCAAGAATACGGTTGCCTCGTACATCAGCAACGCCAACGTCACCACCACGGGCGCCAGCGGTACGGTCTCCGTCACCGCCAACGAGCGGGCGAAAGACGTCAACATCGTCGTCGGCGGCGCGGGCAGCACCAGCAAGTTCGCGCTCTCCGGCTCGGTGGCGGTGAACTTCATTGCCGACACGGTCGACGCACGCATCGAAAACGGCTCCAACGTCCAGGCCTCCGGTAGCGTCTCGGTCAGCGCCTATGACATGGCATCCATCGCCACCCTGGCCGGCAACGTCGCCATCTCGGTGAGCGGCCCGGTCGCCGTCGGCCTGGCCTTCGCGGTGAACGATGTCTCCGACACCGTCAGCGCGATCATCGACGCCTCCACTGTCAATACTTCCGGCGACCTGTCCGTTATCGCCACCTTCGCCAAGCCCAACGACCTGCCGCCGGGCCTCGACGTGCAGATCGCCGCCATGGCCGTCAGCGGCGCCGGCACCTCCGGCGATTTCGCCGGCGCCGGCTCGGTGACCCTGAACTGGATCAAGAACGCCGTCACCGCCTCGGTGCAGAACATCGGCAGCGCGCAGAGCATCAGCGCCGGCGGCCACCTGAAGATCGACGCCAGCGACCACTCGACCATCAATTCCCTGGCGGGCGCGATCGCCATCGCCGGCGTCGGCAAGGCTTCCGCCGCGGGCGCGATCGGTGTGTCGATCTCGTACAACTACCTCGGCGGCGACCCCAACGCGCCCGCCAGCACCTCGACCAACGACGTCACGGCCTCGATCAAGAACGCCGCCGGCAATGTGACAGCCGGCAGCATCGACGTCGACTCCACCTACGCCGGCGCGGTCAACAACATCACCGTGGCCGGTTCGGCGGCGGTCGGCACCAGCTTCGCGCTGGCCATCGGCGGCTCGGTATCGATCAACCGCGCGCACAACAAGACCACCGCCGTCATCAGCAACAGCGCCAACGTCAACGCCACCAAGACATCCGCGCAGGGCGGCACCGGCGTGCACCTGAAGGCCGACGACGACGCCGAGCTGTGGGCCCTGTCCGGCGGCGTCGGCATCGGCATAAGCATGGGTTCCGGCGGCACCGGCCTGGCCGCGGGTGTCTCCGTGGCGGTCAACGAAGTCACCGATACCACGCTGGCCTCGATCAACGGCTCGACCGTGACCTCGGCCAACGGCGTGAACATCCTCGCCACCTCCGAGGCGGACATCGAGGCGCTGACCATCGGCGTGGCCGTGGGCGTGGCCGCGGGGGCTTCGGGCGGCGCCGGCGCGGGCGCCGGCTCGGGCAACACCATCACCGATTCGGTGACCGCGAGCATCGAGAACAGCAGCAACGTCAGCACCACCGGCGGCGCGATCAGCGTCGAGGCGGATGACGAGGCCCACATCATCGCCGGTTCCGGCGCGCTTTCCTTCGGCGGCGCCTTCGGCGGCGGCGGGGCCGCGGCTTCGGTCGGCGTGTCGGTGGCGGTCAACGAGATCACCAACAAAGACCTTGCCTACATCGACAATTCCAAGGTGTCCTCGGCCGGCGCGATCAACCTGACGGCCAACGAAAATGCCACCATCAAGGCGATCGTCATCGGCGGCTCGGTGGCGGTGGCGGCGGGCGGCACGGGCAACGTGGCGGTGGCCATCGGCATCAGCGAGGCCGTCAACACCATCACCGACACCAGCCAGGCCTACATCAACGGCAGCAACGACTTCGGCACCCACACCAACTCGGTCTCGGCGGTCGGCAACATCAACGTCTTCGCACTGCAAACCGGCGGCATCACGGCCGACTCGATCGCCGCTTCGGTGTCGGTCGCGGCCGGCGCCGGCGGTGGCATCGCCTTGTCCGGCGGCGGCGCGGAATCGCGCAACGTCATCAACAACGCCACCGACGCCTATGTGGCGAGCTCGCGGGTGGGCAGCAGCGCCGGCGCGCTCAATGTGAGCGCCAACGCCGGTGCGACGATCGACGCGGTGGTGGCCGGTATTTCGGTCTCCGTGGGCGTGGGTTCGGGCGCGGGCGGCGCGGTGTCGATCGGCGCGGCGCTGGCGCGCAACGTCATCGGCTACGGCATCAATCCGGCTACCGGCACCATCGCCGCCGCCACCCATCCGAGCGAGGTCAAGGCCTACGTGCTGGACTCCGCCATCGGCGTGACGGGCGGCCTTAATGTAAGCGCGACCGGCACCGAAACCATTACCTCGACCGTGGTCGCGGCGGCTGTCGGCGTGGCCGGTGCGGGCGGCGGCGGCCTGGGCGCCGCGGGCGCGGGTTCCTCCGCGCTCAACGTCGTGAAGATAAGCATCGGCGCCGAGATAGCCGACGACGCATCGGTGATCGGCACCCCGTCGATCACCGCCGGCTCGGTCTCGGTTCTCGCCAGCGATACGGCGACCATCTCCACCACGGTGGTCTCCGCCGCGCTGGCGGCGGCGTTCGCCGGCGGCAGCGGCGTCGCGGTATCGATCGGCGTCAGCCTGGCCGAAAACACCATCGACGATGCGGTCCACGCCGACATCTACAACATCAACTCGCTCACCACCACCGGCTCCGGCGCGATCAACATCAGCGCGGTTTCCGGCGGCACCATCACGGCCAGTTCCACCGCTGCCTCGGTGGCGGTGGCGGGCGCCGGCGGCGCCGGCTTCGCGGTGGCCGGCGGCGGCGCCGAGGCGCATAACGACATCGGCAGCACCACGGTGGCCGACATCGCCTACGACACCACCCACACCGGCACCATCACCAGCGGCGGTGCGATCAACATCAACGCCAATGCCATCACCGCCATTCACGCGACCGTGGTGGGCGTGTCCGGCGCGGGCGCCTTTGCCGGCGCCGGCGCGGTAGCCGCGGCGATCGGCTCCTCAATCGCCCGCAATGACATCGGCGGCGGCGGTTCCGGCGTGGCGCCGGGCTCGGTGCTGGCCTATATCTCCAGAGGTACCGTCCACGCGGGCGGCGCCCTGAACATCTCGGCCACCGGCAGCGAGACCATCACCGCCGGCGTCGGCGCCGGTTCGATGGCCATCACCGTGGCGGGTACCGTCGGCGTCGGCCTGGCCGGCGCGGGCGCCGAAGCGCAGAACATCATCTCGGTGCCGATCGAGGCGTATATCGATTCGGCGGTCGCGGTAACCGCCGGCAGCCTGTCGATCGCCGCCAGCGATACGGCCACGATCCTGACCAATGTCGATGCGGTTTCGCTTTCCGTGGCCGTGGGCCTGGGCGGCGCCAGCGTGGCGATCGGCGTGGCCCTGTCGGAAAACGTCATCACCGACACCGTCAGCGCCTTCATCAGCAACGCGCCTTCGGTGAACATCGCCGGGCAGGTGGACATCAAGGCCAACGAGAACGCCAACATCACCGGCACCACGGTGGCCGCGGCGCTGGCCGTCGGCGTCGGCTTTGCCGGCCTGGCGATTTCCGGCGCGGGCGCCAACGGCACCAATGAAGTCAACAACCAGGTGTCGGCCTTCATCTCCTCCAGCACGGTGAACGCCAACCTGTACTACGACTACATCTCGGGCAGCGACACCGGCGACACCGCGCTTACCGCGGGCAAGCGCGTGCTGGACATGGTCAGCGGCAACGTCTACCGGTACATCGGCGCCGACACCACCATCAGCCAAGTCTTCGGCGGCCTCTCCGGCCTGGCGTACAACGACACCACCGCCTGGACCCCGGTCAGTTCGGCGAACATGAACATCAGCGCCGTCAACGCCTCCACCGTGACTTCCGCGGTCGGCGCGGGCGCGGGTTCGGTTGCCGTCGGTCTCGGCGCGGCTTCCGCGGCCATTGGCGCGGTGACGGCCTACAACGTGTTCGGCGTGAGCGACTCGAAGATCAAGACCGGGACCGACGCCAACTCGAGTTCCGATACCAGCCATTCCTCCGCCACCGACCCCAACGCCACGCTGACGAGCGATACCAACGGCACCGGCAAGTCGCAGTACCAGAACAATGCGCTGGCCTACATCAGCAATTCGCACGTCGGCGTCACCGGCAACCTGACGATCGACGCCAAGTCCACCGAGAAGCTCACGGTCGACGCGGTGGCCGGCGCGGTGGCGATTGCCATCGGCATCGGCGGCGGCGCGGCCGGCGCCGGTGTCGGCACCACCAACCTGTTCGCCACCCAGACCCAGAGCTACGTCAGCAACTCCAGCGTGATGGTGATGGGCGACCTCACCATCCACGCGCTCGACCAGAGCGAGGTGGTGCGCGCCACCGCGGTGGCCGGTGCATTGTCGGTCGGCGCCGTCGCGCTGTCGGTGGCGGCCACCACCGTCAACAACACGATGAACAACGACGTCGAGGCCAACATCACCGGCGGCGTATCGAACACCATGGTGGTCGGCGGCAAGCTGACACTGAACGCCAACGGCGACCTCTCCGGCGGCAGCAACAACGGCTTTGCCAAGATCGACTCGATCACCGCCGTCGCCGCCTCTATTTCCGGCGGCATCGAAGGCGCCTCCGGCGGCGGCGTCGCCATCCACAACAACATCGCCGATACCGTGCACGCCGGCATCACCGGCGCGACCGCGGTTTCCGCCGAAGGCGACATCAACATCAAGGCGCAGGACAACGCTGCCGCCACCGCCGACCTCGACGTCACCTCGGTGGCCATCAGCCTGGGCGCGGCGATCGGCGTGGGCATCGCCGACAACCAGATCCACAGCCTGATCACCGCCGAGATCGCCCAGGCCGCGGTCGATTCGGACAGCAACATCACCGTCCAGGCGATCTCCACCGCCGACCTGACCCACACCCGTACCGTCGGCGTTTCCGCCTCGCTGGTCGGCAGCGCCACCAACGTCGCCACGGCCAACATCGCCAGCCGTACCATCGCCACCATCCGCAGCGGCGCCCACGTTGCGGCCGCCAGCGGCATCGTCTCGGTAGTTTCGGGCGCGACCAACAACGCCAAGGCCGAGTCCGACGGCGGCGCCTTCGGCGCCGTCGCGGTCGGTGCGATGGTTGCCAACACCCTGCTGGGCAGCGGCAACGCCGGCGGCGACGTGGTGGCCACGGTCGACGGCAGCGGCACCATGATCGCCGGCCAGTCGGTACAGATCCAGGCCATCGGCGACGACACGCTGCGCGGCAGCACGGTCGCGGCGGGCGGCGGCCTGGTGGTCGCCGGCGGTGCGGTCACCACCGTCACCACCACCCAGGCCACGGTGGCCAACGTCACCGGCGGGGCGACCGTGATCGGCGGCGGCGTCAACATCCAGTCGATCCACACCCAGGACGTCGACGCCAGCGCCGACGCCTACTCGATCGGCGCGGCCACCGGTTCGGGCGCGGCGATCGTCAACACCTACAGTTCCGCCGCCAACATCAACATCAACAATGCGACGGTGCTGGCCAACAACATCAACGTCGGCGCAAGCAATTCGCTGGTCAAGACGGCGATCAACAAGGCCGGCGGCATCAACCTGCGCACCGGTTCCGGCAGCGCGCTGGGCCTGGGCATCGAATTGAGCCAGACCAAGATCGGCACCTCCAGCAACCCGTTCGGTTCCCAGGTGAACATCACCAACGGCGCCAGCCTGACGGCCGCGGGCAACTTTGCCAGCCCGGCCACGCTGACCATCTCCTCGGTTAACACCATTTCCGCGGCGGACGAGATCCAGGTCAATTCGGTGAGCCTGCTGCAGGTGAACGTCGGCATGGACGACATCACCACCAACCAGGTCTCCAAGGTGAACATCGACGGCTCTTCCGTCGTCAACCAGTCGGGCAACCTGTACATCACCGCCCAGGGCAATGCCACCACCGTGGCCTCGACCGACCTGATGATCGCCTCCGGCCTAGGCGGCATCGCCACCGCCGAGTCGACCTCGAGCGTCACCAACAACAACACCATCACCCTGAACAACGCCACCATCAAGGGCAACACGGTCTACGTGCGCGCCGGCCTGGACGTGCAGGGCGTGCCGGACAACCTGAACGCGATCGCCAACGCGCAGGTGCTGTCGGTGTCGCTGTACCCGTCGATCGACATTCCGATCACCGGGGCGCACACCAACGAATTCAACACCATCAACCTCAACGGCACCACCACGGTGGGCGCGCTGGGCAACGTCTACCTGCAGGCGCAAAGCGGCCTGAATTTCGCCCGCTCCGGCGGCTCGGTGCTGTCGCTGTCACTGGTGCCGTACGGCGTCGATGTGCCGAACCATTCGTCCACGCCTTCGACCAATGCGGTCAACATCGGTAGCGCCGTCAAGGTGATCGCCGGCTATGCCAACCAGTCGAACGTGCAGGTGCTGCCGGCCTCGCTTGTCACCGGACTAGGCTTTTCCCTGCCGACCGATGGCAGCCCCACCGCCCTGACGGCGGCGCAGGTGCAGGCGATCGAAGCGCGCCTCGGGCAGCTTGGCTTCACCATCGACACCACCTCGATCCAGTACGAACTGGCGGCCTTCAGCACCTCGGCCATCCAGTTCGACACCCAGGTCGGCGCCGTGGTGCACGACATGGTCAGCGGCAACTACTACAAGTTTGTCAGCGCCAACGGTTCGCAGCTGATCAACCTGAAGACCGCCAATTTCAGTGACGGCTCGCTGTGGCAGCGCGACACCGCGATCGAAGACCAGCCGACCTCCGTGGCCAGCAACTTCAGCGACGCCCTCGCCACGGCCCTGCCCGGCAAGTACTACGTGCTCAAGCCGACCAGCGTAGACATGCCGGTGATCAGCTATGAGAACCAGGGCAACCTGATATACCAGCAGATCAAGCAGCTGCAGGACTGGATCAACAACCACTCCACCGACACGGCCGCCGTCGCGCGCTACCAGGTGCAGCTGTCCGCCCTGGAAACCCAGCTCACCGACCTCGGCCTGGGCTCGGTCAACTCCAGCGGCGTGGTGCAGGCACAGCAGACCGTCGATGTGCTGGCGATCAACATGCCGAACATCTACGCCGCACCGGGCTCGATCTTCATCACCAGCGACGCGCCGGCCGCTTCTTACAGTTCGATGGTCGGCGCCGGCCACCAGTTGTCGCCGCGCTCCGGCGCGCAAGTCACCATCTGGAACGATTCACCGTTCCAGCTGATCGTCAACGACGCCGCCATCCAGGACAGCCGCGTGGTCGCCACCGTGAACGGCCAGTACACCGTGTTCCAGCCGGGCAGCGTGTATGTGAACTCGGTCTCGGCCGGCTCCGCCGTCGCCTCCACCTCGGACAACCAGGTCACCATCGCCCAAGTCAGCCTGAACTGGGACGCCACGCCGCTGCCGGGTACCGGCCTTTCCGCCGCCGCCAGCCACCTGCCGCAGGACGTCTACCTGGTCGGCTCGATCGACAACCCGTCGGGCGCGATCAACGTCCTGAACCTGCTGGGCAACGTCAACGTCTCCGGCCAGCTCGACGGCGCCACCATCAACATCAACAGCGCCGGCCAGTTCAACCTGAACGTGCAGGGCTGGTTCCATACCGGCGGAGACCCGACGACGTGGTACAGCGGCTTCGCCAATTCCATGGGCAGCGCCGCCAACGCCTACAACAACAACATCCTGCACATTCTTTTCCCGACGCTGCAATTGCCCACCACGGTTTACGGCGATTCGGTCACGCCGGTCGGGGGCGGTTCGATCTTCGCCCAGGGCGCCATCGAGATCACCGCGAACTACCTCGACATCAATGGCCGCGTGCAAAGCGGCGCGCAGTCGCTGAACCTGACCATCGACTCGTCCTTCAACCCTTCCGGCAACACCTTGCTGGAAGATGCCAAGGGCAATGCGATTTCCGGCATCAGCTTCGGCTCGACGCCGATCCCGATCGGCGGCCACTTCGACGCTACCACCCAGCAGATCGTGCTGGATCCTCTTGCCCCGGCGGGCGGCAGCATCACCCTGGCCGGGCAGATTCTCTCGGTGGGCACCGGCAACCTGGTGGTGGCCAACGGCTACGCTTCGGTGGCGATCACCAACAATTCGAAGTACTCGCTGGTGGTCAACAATGTCGACACAACGAAGAACCGTGTCGGCGTGATCGACATCATCGACACCTCCAACCTGAAGCGCGTCAAGTACACCTACAGCACCGCCAGCGGCACCCCGCAGGTGATCGAGACGGATTACCAGGGTGTGGGCAGTACGACCACCAACGCGACCACCCACCAGACCACCACGGCCGTCGTCTACAACCAGACCGGCACGCATACCTACGCGATCACCGATCCGATCTCCTACCAGCCGACGCTCGGCCAGGAATACATCTGGGTGGAAGGCCAGGCGAAGACGGTCACCACCAAGACCATTTTCACCAGCGTCCACACCAACCTCTTCGGCGACAGCTTCGACTTCGGCGGCCTGCTGACCTCGAACGACTGGGACCACCAGGGCCCGGTGGTGCAGAACGTCGACCAGCATCCGCTGCTGCAGTCGCAAGGCATCGTCTACGTCGGCGGCAGTGGCGCGACGGCGGCGCCGGTCTTCAACGCGATTGCAGGGGCCTACACCGGCGGAGCGCTCAATTACACGATCTCCTACACCGAGGCGCGCGAGACGGCGACCCTGCTGACGAAGAACGTGACGACGATCAGCAACGCCAACAACGTCTACCTGTACATCGGCGACACCGCCAAGGTCTACCTGCCGGGAGCCAACTACTCCGACACCTCCACCTGGAGTCTGGATAGCGCGGTGACGGTTGCCGCCGCCACCCACGCGAGCAGCTACCTGAACGCCTCCGAGAAGGTCGACGGCCCCTACACCAGCGGCGGCGGCTGGCTGCAGAAAAAGACCACCACGGTCATCACCACCGACGTCAACGGCTACGAGGACTACTACACCCAGACCCTGAAGGCGGATTACCCGGTCGCCATCACCTTCCTGCCGAGCGCCACCAACCCGGGGCTGACGATCAACAGCGTCTCCAACGTCATCCTCAAGGGCGAGATCGACATCGCCCAAGGCGGCTCGCTGAACATCACCACCACCGCGGGCTTCTTCGGCCACACGCCGACGGTGACTATGGCCACTGGCGCGGCCATCTTCGAAGCCGGCGCCACCAGCAGCGCCAGCCTGCCGGTGAACGTCAACTCCGCCGGTGCCGTCAGCATGGCGCTGCAGGGCACCGCCGGCACGGTCAACATCACCGCGCACAGCGGCGACATCAACCTGGCCGTGGTTTCGCCGGACAACGCCACCAGCAGGATCGTGGTCGGCACCATCGACGCATTGGCGGGCAACGTCACCATCACGGCCGCCCAGGGCATCGTCGCCGCCAACGGCAGCTCGCTGATCGAAGGCAACCGCGTGCAGTTGAGCGCCGCCGGCGCCGGCGGCACCATCGGCACCGGCTCACAGGCCGTGCGCGTCAACAGCAACACGCTGGGCACGGGCGGTTTCGCCGCCATCTCCACGGGCAACATCAACGTTACCGAGACCATCGGCGACCTCGATCTGATCGCGCCGGACGCCTGGACGGCGGCGCAAGCCTCGGTGCAGTCGCTCACCGGCAGCGTTACGCTCGCCACCGTCAGCGGCTCGATCCTCGACGCCATTCCGCAGGGCTTCACCCCGCTGGCCGGCACCACCATCACGACGCTGTCGGACAACCTCAACGGCACCGGCTCACTGGTCGGCACGGTGAATGAAATCCTCACCGACGAGATGCAGCAGACCCAGGCCTATTACGATTACTGGATCAACTACCGCGGCGCCACGCTGACCTCGGCGTTGACCACCACGGCCAGCGGCGCCGCCGAAAACGGCACTAGCGTCACCCTCAACAGCCTGGCCTTGCCGAACTCCGGCACCCTGACCACCGGCCAGAAGGTGGTGATCAGCGGCGCCAATTACGGCAGCGGCGCCAGCCTGCAGAACGGCACCTACTACGCCGTGGTCAACGGCGGCCAGGTCGGCTTCGCCACCAGCGTGGACAACGCGCTGGCCGCGGTCCCCGTAGTGGTGACGTTCACCGGCATGGGGACCAATCCGTCCGCCAAGACCTTCACCGTCACGGTGACGGACACGGCCGTGCGCACCGGCTCGGTGACGGTGAACGACCAGATCCACGTCGCCAGCACCGCCGGCTGGGTCAACGGCACCCAGGTGTTCCTCTCCGGCGTGCAGGGCAACTCCACGCTGGGCAACGACACGCCTTACTATGTGATCGTGGTCAACGCCACCACCATCGAGCTGGCCAGCTCGGTGCAGCAGGCCACGCTCTACACCCAGGCCAGCCTGCAGGCGCTCGACACCACGCTGGCGCCCTCGATCGTGCACTTCAATGCCGCGCAGGTCAGCGGCAAGTTCGACGTCGGCACCCGCCCGTACACGCAGAGCGCGAGCCTGACCCAGGCCTTGCCGACGATCACGGCGCAGTCGACCGATGTGCAAAAAGCACAGGCCAACGCGCTGGCGACCATCGCCTCCACCTTCGGCTCCTCCACCTTCAACTCGGGCTATTCCTACCAGTACAGCGACTCGCAGGTCACCCAGCTGAAGAACGCGCGCACGTTCTCCGCCGACGGCCTGAAGTACCCGGTCTCGGCCTCGGTGGTCAACAGCTTCATCTACCCGCACAACGCCCTGTCGGGCGGCGGCGGCCAGACCGCCCCGGCGATCAGCAACCTGACCAACGTGATGGGTACGGCAATCACCCTCAACGCAGGCGGCGCCGCAAGCACCGTCGGCAACGTCGCGCCGACGGTCACCCTGTCGCTGGTGGGCGGCATTTCCAACCTGACTGACGCGCAGAAGGCGCTGCTGTCCTCCGCCGGCGCCTCCGACGTGATCGGCGCCGACCACACCGTCTATATCTACAAGGGTCCGAATGCCGCCTCGCTCGACATCGCGACCGCCGATTTCACCAACACCAGCCTGTGGCAGGCGATCACGCCTTCCTACTACAGCTCGAGCACGACCCTGGCCAGCCTGACGGCCAACCAGTACGTGCTGTCGCAGCAGCCGCATTCCTACGGGCTGTACAAATACGTCGGCCCCGCCTCCACGGTGGACCTCACCACCACCAACTACGCCAACACCGGGTTGTGGCAAAAAGTGACGGCCAACGCGTTCTCCAGCGCCACCGCGCTGCGCGTGGCCAACGCCACCGCCGGCCTGATGGTGGAAAACGACCAGGTCGCCAACAGCATCACCCTGCAGCTGTCGCACAACGTGCGCATCGACACCACCGGCGTGATCAACGCCAGTGCGCTGGGCTCGGTCGGCTTGTCGTCCGCCGATACCATGACCATCGGCCACATCGGCTCCGGCAGCGCGGTGAACCTGAAGACCACCTCCACCGGCGCGTCGGTGTTCGACAACGGCACCAGCAACCTGGGCGCGATTTCCGCCCAGAGCGAAGTGGTGATTTCCTCGCAACTGGGCGTGCAGGGCCAGAACGGCGCGGCTTTCCGCATGTCGCTGGGCAGCGCCAGCACGCTCGACATCGAAGGCAACGGCCTGGTCGACCTGGAGGCGCTGTCGAGCAACCAGCTCAACGCGCTGCGCGTTGTCTCCGACGCCAACCAGGTGATCATCACCCAGAATCACGGCACGGTCTCGGCCGGCTCGGTCGCCGGCAAGGAAGGGGTGACCATCACCGCTTCGGCCAACATCATCAATGCGTACAACGACGCGCTGGCGCCGTTCGCCAATGTCTCCAGCACCTCGGGCGACGTCAACCTGTTCGCCGGCGGCACGGTCGGCACCTCCTCCAACCCGCTGGACATCGACGTCGCCACCGGCGTCGTCAACGTATCGGCCAACGGCGGCATCACCCTGCACGCCTCCGGCATCGACAACATCGCCGTGGGCACGCTGACTTCGGCCACCGGCGACGTCAGCCTGGTGGCCGATTCCTCGATCACCGACGGCTTGCCCGGCGATGGCGCCAACATCTACGGCCACAACGTCAACCTGAGTTCGACCACCGGGATGATCGGCACGGCGTCCGCGCCGATCCGCATCGAGTCCAACTACTCGGGCAGCAATGGCGCCCTGACGGCGAATGCCGAGCACGACATCTTCATCACCGAGAACCAGCGCGGCAACGTCAACCTCGACATGCGCGTGGCCCTGGCCAATTCGCGCAAGGGCAACCTGACGCTGACCACCGTCGGCGGCTCCATCCTCAACGCCAACGGCGGCGCGCCGGTCCAACTGATCGGCAACACCATCAACCTGTCGGCCGCCAACGGCTCTATCGGCACGATGGCCAACCAGTTCCTGATCGACTCGCAGGTGTTCGCCGCCGGCAAGGTGAACGCGCAGGCCGAGGGCGCCATCGCCCTGGCCGAAGCCAACGGCACGCTGGACGTGGGCACCATCAACAGCAACGCCGGCAGCATCCGTTTGTCGGTGCGCGAGCAGGGCGGCAGCGGCGCCGACTTCACCATGGACGGGGCGGCGATCGTCACCGCCCTGGCAGGCGCCGTTACCATTCTCGCCGGCAACAACATCAACACGGCCTCCGGCAGCAAGCTTGAAGCGCGCGACTCGATTACCGTCGAGTCCGACACCGACGACCGCGGCGTGCAGGACAACGTTTCCACCACCATCAGCATCAACGGCAGCCTCAAGTCTGCCGCCAACCTGATCACCGGCGGCACCGCGGCCGACACCATCACCCTGAGCCCGGACGCGATTACCGGCTGGACCCGCGTGCTGGGCAACCAGCCCGGCCTGACCGGCGGCCACGACACGATGACCCTCGATCAGCTGCCTTCGATGTCCGGCAGCGACGGCGTCATCAGCACGCACGTTCGCTACGACGACCACGGCAACGTGCTCAACGGCGGCGCGGCGGTGACCGACACCATCGACCTCGACGGCCAGGGCGCCAACGACAACTACATCATCAATACGGACGCCAACGCCTCCGGCTACCTGATCAACGTCCACGACACCGGCGACCTGGGCCTGGGCCCGAACAACCTGACCATCAACGGCACCACCAGCAACGAAACCTTCCTGCTGCGCGCCAACTTCGTGGCCTCGATGATCTCCGGCCCGCCCGCGCAGGACGGTTCGGCCACCTACCAGGCCTCGGTCCAGCGCATCAACTACGACAGCACCATCAGCGGCCGCCTGCAGATCAACGGCATCGCCGGCACCGACAATTTCTACCTCGACGACAACAGCGCCATCACCACCATCGACGGCGGCCTGGGCACCGACTACATCCAGGTCGGCCAGATGTTCGGCAGCGACCGCAAGGCCGCCGCTCCCATCGGCACCGTTGCGCTGGGCGACGACATCGACACCGTCAAGGTCAAGCTGGGCACCGACCCCGACACCGGCCTGCCGCTGGACGGCTACCTGTCGCGCGGCGTCAGCTACGCCACCACCGTCTACGGCGGCCTGGGCACCGACAACTTCGTGGTCTACAGCAACGGCGCCGCGCTCAAGCTGTATGGCGGTGTCGGCCCGAACGCGGGCGACGACACCTTCGTGGTGCGCGCCTTTGTGCTCGATAGCGGCGCCAGCTCGACGCAGAGCACCACCATCACCGGCGGCTCGGGCAACACCCACATCGAGTACAACATAAATGCCCCGGTTTCCATCGTCGGCGGCAGCGGCACCAACACCGTGGTGATCATCGGCACGGACGAGGACGACAACTTCGTCATCACCGACAAGGGCGTGTTCGGCGCCGGCCTCAATATCTCCTACACCAACATCCAGAAGCTGGAAATCGACGGCCTCGGCGGCGACGACCACTTTTACGTCGAGTCCACCGACCCGACGTTGGTCACCACCCTGATCGGCGGCGCCGGCAACGACACCTTCGACGTCGCCGGCGACGTCACCGGCCAGGTGGTCGCGCTCAATGCCGACGGCACCAGCGCCTTCATCAACCATAGCGTGAGCAGTTCCGACCCGGCCTACAACGGCATCTTCGCCGACGGCGTGCCGCTGTCGGTGGCCGGCTCGGCCACCAGCCCGGTGGTGATCAACCAGCCCACCGGCACCACCAGCGTGGTCAAGGGCGGGGCTGTCGGCACCGATGTCTCCACCTATACCGTGCAAATGGCACTGGTGGCGCCGACCGACTCGAGCAGCCTGGTCTATATGTCGATCTCCGCCGCCCTGGTGGCGCAGGTCTCCGCGCAGCTGGGCGGCAAGGGCATCGAGGTTTCCACCGACGGCGTGCACTACTCACAGTCCCTGGTGCTGACCTACGACCCGACCGTTCCCGGCACCACCGGCAACGCCTGGGCCCGCGTCACCACCATCTACGTGAAGGCGGATGCCGATACCGCGCAGGTGGGCAACAAGGTGATCGAGATCAGCTCCGCGCTGCAATCGGCCAATGCCCATTTCAACCACATCGTGCTGCCGAACGTCGACGTCACGCTGATCGACGCCAACAAGCCGCAACTGCTGCTGACCGGCGCCGACGGTACCGTCAAGACTTATGCGGGCGGCAACCCCGGCACCTTCGCGGTGGCGCTGTCGCGCATTCCGGATGTGGCCTCGAACGAAATCGTGACCGTTATGCTGAGCCAGGCCGCCGGCGACGCGCTGTACGAAAGCCTGTCGGTCGATACTTCCGGCTCCGCCAATCCCGCCGACCCGACCTTGGGCGGCCGCTTCAGCCAGGACCCGGTCACCCACGCCTATACCCTGACCTTCGACCACAACAACTGGGACCAGCCTATCACGGTGAAGGTCACCGGCGTGGTGCAGCCGCTGGTGCAAAACCAGCTGGCCGCCGCCATCACGCTGACGGAAAGCTCCTCCAGCCCGACCGGCGTGTTCGCGCATGCCACCGACGCGCAAAAGGTACAGACCGTCGCCATCGACTCGCGCATCGGCGCGCTGATCGTCACCCCGGTGAACCCGGGGGCGATACTGTCGCCGACCAATCCGTACATCTACTCGATCTCGCTGACCAAGGCGCCTACGGCGCCGGTGGTGATCACGCTGCTCAATTCCGGCGCGATGACCGAGAGTGCCAACGACCCGACGAACGATCATCGCTTGAGCACGGTGAACGGCGTCACCACCATCACCTTCGACAACACCAACTGGAACATGCCGTTCTTCGTCAAGGTGTCGATCGCCCAGGGCGCCGTGCAACCGGCCGGCAACCAGCCGACCGCGCTGTTCCAGGTCTCGCAGCACCTGGTGTCCACCATCCAGGGCCCGCTGCAGATCCAGGGCGACCAGATGCCCGACCGCGACCGTTCGCTCAAGCAGGGCGTCAAGCTGCCGACCGAGACCGATGCGGCGCTGCCGGCCCTGACGCCGCAGCAGGACTCGAGCACCTCCACCGACACGCTGAACATCTTCAACGATGGCTCCGGCGCTGTGCAGACCGGCACCCTGTCGGCGGCCAATCCGCTCGACTACTCTGGCATCGCGGCCAACTACGGCATCTCCGGCACAGCCATCATCGCGGGAGATTTCGGCGTGATCGCCGGCCTGGGCATGGTGCGCAATCCGCTGGTCTTCGGCACCACCAGCTACGAAGCCGGCATCACCTACCACAACGTGCAGGTGGTCGACGTGCTGCTGGGCAGCGGCGACGACACCTTCACCATCAGCAACACCACCCCGGGCTCGATCACCGTGATCCAGGGCGGCGGCGGCAACAACACGCTGATCGCCACCGGCGGCGGCGGCGCCAACGCGCCGCTGGTGCTGTTCGGTTCGACCAGCCAGGACGGTTCCTACTACAGCGAAGACCCGTTGCACCTCAGCGAGCACGGCCACCCCTTCTCCAACCTGGGCAACAACACCATCGACGCACGCCTCGATCCCAACTCGGTGGTGATCTACGGCGGCGCGGGTAACGACACCATCTACGGTAGCCTCAATGGCGGCGACGTCATCGCCGGTGGTGGCGGCAACAACACCATCACTTCCACCGATGGCAACAACATCATCCTCGGCAACTCGGGCCTGAACATCGACCTGACCCGCCGCCTGAGCCGCTCGGCGGACGGGCTGCTGAGCATCGTCAGCCTCGCGGGCGCGGGCGATTTCGCCGCCACCCACGACGCCCTGATCGCCGGCACCAACACCATTACCGCGGGCGACGGCAAGAACATCGTCTTCGGCAGCTTCGGCACGGTGACCCAGGCGGCCGGCGTGAAACTGCTGACCAGCACCGCCCAGGTGCAGACGGCGGTTTCGCTGCATGAAGCCACCAGCGCCTCCAACACCATCCACCTCGGCAACGGCGGCGACATCGTCTTCGGCGGCGACGGCAGCGACACCATCACGGCCGGCGTCGGCACCAACATCATGTTCGGCGACAACGGCACGGTGACGCTGGACATCACCGGCACCTACCTGGCCCAGGCAGTCAGCACCTTCACCAGCTTCGGCGGCGTCGACCACATCACGGTCGGCACCGGCAGCAGCGTGCTGGTGGGCGGCTTCGGCGCCGACTTCCTCAACGCCGGCATCGGCAACAGCGTGCTGGTGGGCGACAACGCCTTTACCCAGTACTCCGCGCTGGGCGTGGCCACCCAGGTGAAGACCACCGACAGCAGCTCCAGCACCGGCGGCGACGACACCATCATCGCCGACAACGGCAACAACATCGCCATCGGCGGCGTTGGCAAGGATTCCATCACCGTCGGCAACGCGGGGGCGACAGGCGTCAGCGTGGTACTGGGCGACAACGGCGAGGCCAATTTCAGCTCGGACGGCACCAAGCTGGTCTCGGTCAGCACCTACCTTGACCTGTTCGGCGGCAACGACACCATCGGCGTCGGCGACGGCAACATGGTGGTGTTCGGCGGCTTCGGCGCCGACGGCATCACCGCGGGCGCCGGCACCAACAGCATCCTGGTGGGCGACAACGGCACCGCCACCTTCAACACGGCCGGCGTCGTCACCGAGGTCAAGACCACCGATACCACGGCCGCCACCGGCGGCAACGACACGATTAGCAATACCGGCGGCACCACGGTCGCCATCGGCGGCGTCGGCCGCGACGCCATCGGCATCGGCAGCACCGCCGGCGGCAGCGACGTCAGCGTGGTGCTGGGCGACAACGGCACGGTGGACTTCAATACCGTCGGCACTTTGTTGTCCTTCGTCACCACCGACCTCGCCGTCAACCTCGGCGACGTCGACACCATCACCGCCGGCAACGGCAACATGGTGGTGTTCGGCAGCTTCGGCGGCGACAGCATCACCGTCGGCTCGGGCACCAACAGCATCCTGGTCGGCGACAACGGCAGCGCGACGTTCAACACTTCGGGCATCGTCACCGAAGTCAAGACCACGGACACCACGGCGGCCACCGGCGGCGACGACCAGATCACCACCACCGGCGGCACCGCGATTGCCATCGGCGGTGTCGGCCGCGACACCATCAGCATCGGCAACACCGCCGGCGGCAACGATGTCAGCGTGGTGCTGGGCGACAACGGCACCATCGACTTCAACGCCGGCGGCACCCTGCTGTCCTTCGTCACCACCGACCTCGCCGTCAACCTCGGCGACGTCGATACCATCACCGTCGGCAACGGCAACATGGTGGTCTTCGGCGGCTTCGGTGGCGACACTATCAACGGCGGCACCGGCACCAATAGCATCCTGGTCGGTGACAACGGCAGCGCGACCTTCAATACGCTCGGCCTGGTGACCCAGGTCAAGACCACCGACACCACGGCGGCCACCGGCGGCGACGATCACATCACCACCACCGACGGTACCGTCATCGCCATCGGCGGCGTCGGCCGCGACACCATCACCCTGGGCAACACCGCCGCCGGCGGCACCAGCGTGGTCCTCGGCGACAACGGCGTGGTCGACCTCAACCCGGCCGGCACCTTCCTGTCCCACGTCGCCACCAATTTGGACCTCGGCGACGTCGATACCATCAACGTCGGCAACGGCAACATGGTGGCCTTCGGCGGCTACGGCGGCGACATCATCCACGGCGCCATCGGCACCAACAGCATCCTGGTGGGCGACAACGGCTTTGCCACCTTCAGCGCCTTGGGCGTGGTGACCAACGTTACCACCAGCGACACCACGGCGGCCACCGGCGGCGACGACAACATCTCCACTGTCAGCGGCACCACCATCGCCATCGGCGGCGTCGGAAAAGATACGATCAACCTGGGCGACACCTCGGTGGGCGGCACCAGCGTGGTCCTGGGCGACAACGGCACCGTGCAGTTCAACGCCGACGGCAGCATCCCGACCAACATCAGCACCAACCTCGATCTCGGCGACGTCGACCACATCACCCTGGGCAACGGCACCATGATCGCCTTCGGCGGCTTCGGCGCCGACGTCATCCACTTCGGCAACGGCAACAGCGTCTTCAGCATCTTCGTCGGCGACAACGGCACGGCGATCTACGACCTAGCCGGCAACGCCACCATCACCACCACCGACACCACGGGCGCCACCGGCGGCAACGACGAAATCATCGGCGGCAACGGCAACGCGGTGGCCATCGGCGGCGTCGGCGCCGACACCATCACTCTGGGCAACGGCAACGCCTACATCCTGGGCGACAACGGCGTGGTCGACCTCGACCCGAGCATCAAGTCCACCGGCTACGACCAGGGCCTGGGCGGCAACGACACCATCAAGACCGGCGACGGCAACCACGCGATCATCGGCGGCTACGGCACCGACGACATCACTACCGGCAACGGCAGCGATTACATCTTTGGCGACAACGGTACGATGACGCTCAACAGCGCCGGCATCGTCGGCGGCGTTGGCACCTTCGAGCAGACGACCGACACCAGCGACGCCAGCGGCGGCGCCGATACCATCAAATCCGGCAACGGCCAGAAGTTCGTCCTCGCCGGGCGGGGCGGCGACAGCGTCACCGCCGGCAACGGCACCCACGTGGTGATCGGCGACGACGGGCAGATTGCGTCGAGCAGCCAGGGCGTGCTGCAGGGCATTGTCTCGACCAACCCGGGCGACGGCGGCAGCGACGTCATCGGCGTGGGCAACGGCGACAGCTTCATCCTCGGCGGGGTCGGCGGCGACACCATCAGGGGCGGCACTTCCGTCAGCAACAGCGTGATGTTCGGCGACAACGGCGCCATCGGTTTCGACGCCCTCGGCCACATCAGCGAGGTGCTCGCGATCGCCACCAACATCGGCGGCGATGATCACATTTCCACCGGCGACGGCAACGACGTGCTGATCGGCGGCATGGGCGCCGATCACCTGATCACCGGCACCGGCAACAGCGTGCTGCTGGGCGACAGCGGCGAAGTGCAGCTGACCGACGACCGCGTCCGCTTCGTCCAGACCATCGACCTGTTCACCGGCGGCAACGACATTCTGGAAGCAGGTTCCGGCCACAACATCGAAATGGGCGGCTTCGGCAGCAACCTGCTGTACGGCAACCTCAGCAAGGACGTGCTGATCGGCAACTACGCCGCCCTGACCTTCGACGCGGGCGGGGTGGTGACTTCGCTCAACCGCTTCGGCGCCGGGGGCAACGCTCCTGACCTGATTTCGTCGTCGCAGGATGCGATGTTCCTGGCGACGCCGGTGGTCTCGGGCCTTTCCGTCCCGGTGATCAGCTTCGTCTCCGCGGACGACCAGGGCGGCGACGGTTCGCAGTCGCAGGACTCTTCTTCCAGCACGGTGGCTTCCGACAGCGGCAGCCATAGCAGCGAAGAAGCCCCTGTCGATCCGAAGCAGGCCGACGGCAAAGACGGCAAGGATGGTCAGGATGGCCAGCCCGCCGACGGCCAGCAGGCCGCGCCGGACGCGAACCAGCCGGCCCAGCCCGACGGCCAGCAGCAGCAACAGGACCCGAAAAAGAAGCCGGCGGCCACCGCCCGCGGCAAGCATGTGCCGCAGGCTGATGTGGCTCCGGACGCGGCCCTGGCTGCCCCGGCGCTGATGCGTGCCCCGGTGAAGACAACCCAGGCGCCTGCGGAGACCAAGCCCGCGGTCAAGCGCGGATCGGTCGCGGTCGATGCGGCGGCGGTTGCCCTGGCCGGTCTGGCAGTGGCGGGCGCCGGCGAAAAGGCCGGTGCGCTGTGGAGCTTCGATGCCGCGGCCGGTGCCTGGCGCAACGCGCCCCAGAAAAACCCGGCGAACAAGCGCAGCAAGCGTGTCGCCTTCGATCTGGGCCAGGCCGAAACACAGGCCGCCGCGCCGCAAGCGCCGATGCAGTGGGCGCAGGACGAGGCCGAGGCGCAAGGCGTCAGCGAAGCGGCAATGCCGGCCGTCACCGAAGTGGCCCAGCCGAAAACCCGCGCCCGCATCAACTGGGCAACGGCAAAAGGCAGATAATCGAAGTTCAGCAATCCAGGAGAAGCAGTAATGGCGAGAAACACCGCGCAGGCCACCGCCCCCCAGAACACCGGGGAGGCGCCGGCCGCGCCGCCCGAAGCAAGGCAACCGCGGGTGATTTGGGACGACACGTCCATGCGCACCTCGTACGCCAATGTCAGCAACGTGCTGGGCACGCGCGAGGAAATCACGCTCCTGTTCGGTTCCAACCAGACCTGGCAGGCGGGGCAGGGCGACGTGCGGGTGATTTTGTCCGACCGCATCGTGCTCAACCCCTATGCCGCCAAGCGCCTGCTGCTGTTGCTGAACAAGGGCCTGACGGAATACGAGAGCCGCTTCGGCGAGCTCAAGGTCTGAGCTCGCGCCGCTTCAGCGGCGCTGCCCGGGATTCAACGTGACTGTCAACGCAAGCGACCAAGCCCACCAGGGCGTGCCGGCACGAAGCGGCAGCGGCCTGTGGAGCGCGCTGTCGTCCGCTTCCGGCCAGGCCGAGTTCACCGCTGCCTGGCTGGCCCTGCAATGTGCGATGCTGCCCGGCGTGCGCTGCGGCGTACTGGTGCTGGGCCCGCCGGACACCGGGCCTTTCGCGCCCGCCGCGCTCTGGCCCGCCGGGGCCGCGCCCGGTACCGCGCTGACCGAAGCTGCCGACCAGGCGGTGGAAGACCGCGCCGTGGCGGTAGCGGAAGCCGACGGCTGGCTGGCGGTGGCCCACCCGCTGATCATCGACGGCCATATGTACGGCCTGGCGGCGCTCGAACTGACCGCGCAGCGCGCCGAGCCGGTGATCCAGGCGCTGCGCTGGGGCCTGGGGCAGGTCGAGGCGCGCTTGCGGGCGGAAGAGGGCGGCGACGGCGCACTGGCGCGCGAGCGCCTGATGACCACCCTCAACGCGGTGGCCGCCACGCTCAATGAAGAACGCTCCGCCGACGCCGCGCATGCGATCGCCACCGATCTGGCGACCCGCTTCAACTGCGACCGCGTCAGCATCGGCATCCGCAAGAACGAGCGCAGTGAAGTCATCGCCGTGTCGCACAGCGCCGACTTCGGCGAGCGGATGAACCTGATCGCCGCCATCGGCTCGGCGATGGACGAGGCGATCGACCAGAACACCACGCTGTGCCTGCCGCAGGCCGAGTCCGGCGCCCTGGTGACGCGCGACCACGCCGCGCTGGCGCGCCAGCACGGCAGCGGCAGCCTGCTCACCGCGCCCTTCATGGTCGAGGCAGGCAGCGGTAGCGACGGCAAGGTGCTGGGCGCGCTCACCTTCGAGCGCGCCGGCGTGCTGCCCTTCGAACAAGGGGAAATCGAGCTGTGCCAGGGCATCGTCGCCCTGTGCAGCCGCATCCTGGTGACCAAGCGCGCCGAGGAGCGTCCGCTGGCGCTGCGCCTGAAGGACCAGTGGCGCGTCGAGATGGGCCGGGTGCTGGGCGAGCGCCACTTCACCCGCAAGTTCGTGCTGCTGATGATCGCGGCTATGCTGCTGATCTCGATCGTCGGCGAAGGCACCTACCGCGTCGGCTCCGATGCCAAGCTCGAGGGCGCGGTGCGCCGCGTGCTGGTGGCGCCCTATGACGGCTACCTCGACACCGCGCCGCACCGCGCCGGCGACATCGTCGCCGCCGGCACCGTGCTGGCCACCTTCGACACCCGCGACATCAAGCTCGAATACCTGAAGTCGGCGAGCCTGAACGAGCAGTACGCGCGCCAG
Source organism: Betaproteobacteria bacterium (assembly GCA_028292405.1). Lineage (GTDB taxonomy): Bacteria > Pseudomonadota > Gammaproteobacteria > Burkholderiales > JAEUOS01 > JAQGMJ01. Next base: position 127,587 of record JAQGMJ010000028.1, on the reverse strand, counting down.
GCCGAAGAGTCCCTGGCCCAGCACGACCGCGCTGCCGCCGGCATCAACCAGGCGCAGGCGCAGCAGGCGCGCGCCGAGATGGACCTGCGCGCCTACCAGGTGGAACGCTCCAGCGTCACCGCGCCGTTCACCGGCATTGTGGTGAGCGGCGACTTCAGCCAGTCGCTGGGCAGCGCGGTGCGCCGCGGCCAGACCCTGTTCGAAATCTCGCCGCTCAACGCCTACCGCGTGATTCTCGAGGTGGAAGAAGCTGAGATCGACGGTGTGCGCGTCGGCCAGCACGGCAAGCTGGTGCTCGCTTCGCTGCCTGGCGAGACCTTTCCCTTCACCGTCACCCTGGTAACGCCGGTGACCAGTTCACGCGAGGGGCACAGCTTTTTCCGCGTCGAGGCCGCGCTCGACCGCCTGGCGCCGAATCTGCGCCCCGGCATGGAAGGCGTGGGCAAGGTGGAGATCGGCGAGCGCCGGTTGATCTGGATCTGGACCCACCGCCTGGTCAACTGGGTGCGCGTGGCCACCTGGTCGTGGTTCTGACGCCGATCACCAACCGGGCCGACGTTTCATGAGCCTGACCCTCTACAGCAGCGCCTGGTACCGCGTCGCCACGCTCAAGCCGCGCCTGCGCGCGCATGCGCAGGTGCATCGCCATGTGTACCGCGGCGAGATCTGGTACGTGCTGCAGGACAATTCCAGCGGCCGCTATCACCGCTTCACCGCGGTGGCCAACATCATCATCGGCCTGATGGACGGCAAGCGCACGGTGCAGGAAATCTGGGACATGGCCTACCTGCGCCTGGGCGGCGACGTGCCGCCGCAGGACGAGGTGATCAAGCTGCTGGGCGACCTGCATCGCGCCGACCTGCTGCAAAGCGACGTCGCCCCCGACCTGCAGGAAATGGGCGAGCGCCGCGAGCGCCACCAGAAGATGCGCTGGAAGCAGTATTTCGGCAACCCCACCGCCTTGCGCTTTCCGCTGCTCGACCCGGACCGCGTGCTGAACCGCGCCATGCCCTGGCTGCGGCCGGTATTCAGCTGGGCCGGTGCCCTCATCTGGCTGCTGGTGGTGGGTGGCGCGCTGTTGCTGGCGAGCATGCACTGGCGCGAACTTTCCAGCGGTGCCTTCGACCGCATCTTCTCCGCCGGCAACCTGTTCCTGATGTGGCTCACCTTCCCGGCGGTGAAAATGCTGCACGAGCTGGGCCACGCCGTCACGGTGAAGGCGCGCGGCGGCGAGGTGCATGAGATGGGGCTGATGCTGCTCTTGCTGATGCCGATTCCCTATGTGGACGCCTCCGCCGCCTCGGCGATGCCGGACCGGCGCTGGCGCGCCCTGGTCGGCGCCGCCGGCATGATGGTGGAGCTGTTCGTCGCCGCCCTCGCGCTGTTCTGCTGGGTCTACATGGAGCCGGGGGTGGCGCGCGCGGTGGCCTACAACGTGATCCTGATCGCCGGCGTCTCCACGCTGGTGTTCAACGGCAACCCGCTGCTGCGCTACGATGGCTACTACATCCTGTCCGACTGGCTGGAGATTCCCAACTTCGCGCAACGCGCCAATGACTACGTCGGCTACCTGGTGAAGCGCCACCTGTTCGGCGTGCGCGGGCTGGAGGCGCCTCACCTGGCGCCGGGCGAGCGGGGCTGGTTCCTGTTCTACGCGCCGGCCTCGTTTGCCTACCGGATGTTCGTCATGGTCACCATCGTGCTGATGGTCTCCAGCCAGTTCTACATCATCGGCATCCTGCTGGCGCTGTGGTCGCTCTATTCCATGCTGGTGATGCCGCTGGGGCGCAAGGTGATGGAGTTGGTGAGCGGCGCCGGTCTGCGCGCGCAGCGGGTGCGCGCCGTCAGCGTCACCGCCGGCCTGGTGGTCAGCGCCCTGATCGCGATTTTCCTGCTGCCGGTTCCTTCCTACACGCCCAGTGAAGGGGTGATCTGGGTGCCGCCCAGCGCCCAGGTGCGCGCGCCGGTGGCCGGCACCGTGGCCGAACTGGTGGCCAAGCCGAACCAGCCGGTGCATCGCGGCGACGTGCTGCTGCGCCTGGAGGACCCGGAACTACTGGCGCGCCGCGCCGCTGCCGTCGCGCAGGTCGACGAGATGGAGGCGCGCTATAGCGCCGCCCTGGCGAGTAACCGCATGCAGGCGTCCATCGTGCAGGAGCAATTGGCGCAGGCGCGCGCTGCGCTCGATCTTGCCGACAAGCGCTTGGCCAGTTTGCAGATACTGAGCCCCGGCGAAGGCACCTTCATTGTCGAAAAGCCGAGCGACCTGCCCGGAGCCTATGTCCAGCGCGGCGACCTCATCGCCTATGTGCTGCAATCGGTGGACTCGGTGCGGGTGGTGGTCTCGCAGGCGGCCGAATCGCTGGTGCGCGAGCAGACCACGCGCATAGCGATCCGCGCCGCCGAGCGCGTCGAGGACGTGGTGCAGGCGCACATCACCCGCGAAGTGCCGGCGGCCACCGATGAGTTGCCGAGCATGGCCCTGTCGTTGCAGGGCGGCGGCAAGATCGGCCTGGACCCGAGTCGTCCGGGCGACAACCGGGCCATCGAGCGGCTGTTCATTCTCGATCTTGCGTTGCCGCCGGGCACCCATTTCAAACATCTGGGCGGGCGCGTCTATGTGCGCTTCGAGCATCCCGCCGAGCCGCTGGCGGCGCAGTGGTACCGCGCGGGACGGCGCGAGTTCATGCGGAAATTCAATGTCTGATTCGGTCGCCATGCGCCTGGCGCCCGACGCTGTCTATCCGCAGCACGAAGACTTGCACGAGCCGAGTTTGATCGAGCGCGGCGGCCGCGCACTGTATGGCTGGACCCGGCGCAAGCTGAAGTCGTCAACCCGCGAGGCGTTCAAGATCGTCGCTCCCACCGCCGCCTGCGGCCCGGAGTTCGACAGTCTTGAACTGGAACAACTGCGCGAGCCGGCGCGCGAGATCGGCCGCCGCCTGCGCTCGCAAGGTTTGGAAATCGCGCATGTGGCGCGCAGCTTCGCGCTGATCCGCCGCGCTTCGCAACTGACGCTCGGCAAGCGCCATTTCGACGTGCAGGTGGTCGGCGCCTGGGTGATGCTGCAAGGCATGATCGCCGAGATGCAGACCGGCGAAGGCAAGACGCTCACCGCGACGCTGGCCGCCGCCACCGCCGCGCTGGCGGGCCGCCCAGTGCACGTCATCACCGTCAACGACTACCTGGTGGCGCGCGACGCCGAGTTGATGCGCCCGGTCTACGAGGCCCTGGGCCTGACGGTGTCCGCGGTGACGGCGGAGATGGAACATGCGGACCGCCAGGTCGCCTACATGGCCGACATCGTCTACTGTTCGAACAAGACCGTGGTGTTCGACTATTTGCGCGACCGCATCATCCTCGGCGCCACCGCCAGCGAATTGCAACTGAAGGTGGAAGCGCTGGCCGGCCCGGCTTCGCGTACCCGGCGGCTGCTGCTGCGCGGGCTGCACTATGCGATCGTCGACGAGGCCGACAGCGTGCTGGTCGACGAGGCGCGCACGCCGCTGATCATCTCCGCCAACGCCGGCTCGGAAGGCGACGAGATTACCGCACGCAAGGCCTATGAACTCGCCATCGAACTGATCGAGACCGAGCACTATCGAGTGCACAAGGGCGACCGCCGCGTCGTCATCACCGAGGCCGGGCGCCAGCGCCTGATCGACCTCAGCGAGCGCATGGGCGGCCTGTGGGCGGTGCCGATCCGCCGCGAGGAGGTGGTACTGCGCGCGCTGACCGCGATCCACTTGTTTCACCGCGATGAGCACTACCTGGTGCGCGACGGCAAGATCCAGGTGATCGACGAATTCACCGGCCGCGTGATGGCCGACCGTTCCTGGGGCCAGGGCCTGCACCAGATCATCGAGGTGAAGGAGGATGTCGAAGTTACCGAGGTGCGCGAGACCCTGGCGAAGATCAGCTACCAGCGTTTTTTTCGCCGCTACCTGCATCTCTCCGGCATGACCGGCACCGCGCAGGAGGTGAAAGCAGAAATGGGCTCGGTCTACGACCTGCCGGTGGTGACGGTGCCGACACACCGCAAGCCTCGGCGCATCAACCACCCGGACCGGGTATTCGCCACCGACGATCAAAAATGGGCGGCGCTGGTGGCGCGGGTGGAAACGTTAAACGCGATCGGTGCGCCGGTGTTGATCGGCACCCGTTCGGTCGCGGCGGCCGAAGTGGCCAGCGCCGCGCTGACCGCGCGCGGCCTGCCGCACGTGCTGCTCAGCGCCAAGCAGGACGAGACCGAGGCCGAAGTGGTGGCGCATGCCGGCGAGGCCGGCCGTGTGACCATCGCCACCAACATGGCTGGTCGCGGCACCGACATCGCGCTGGGCGAGGGCGTGGAGGAAAAGGGCGGCCTGCACGTCATCCTCACCGAGCGCCACGAGGCCGGGCGCATCGACCGCCAGCTGGCCGGCCGCGCGGCGCGCCAGGGCGACCCCGGCAGTGCCGAAGCCTTGCTGTCGCTGGAAGACGCTATCCTGCTCAGCGTCAAGGGCGGGCCGGTGGAGCGGCTGCTGATGGCCTGGAGCCGCTCGGGTCTTCCCTATGCGCATCGCGCGCCGGCCGCGTGGATTCGCTACGCCCAGTGGCGTACCGAGCGCGGGCAGTCGGTGGTGCGCCGGCAGTTGCTCAAGTCGGACCGGCAGCTGAGTACTACACTATCGTTTTCGGGACGGCCGGAATAGACCCGGAGTAGTCCCGCTTCAAGGAGTTGCATCGTGCGCATGACCCGGTTTTTTGCTTGTTCCCTGATGCTTGCGCTGGCCGCGCCTGCGCTGGCCGCCGACCTGCCAGGCATGCGCGGTGGCACGGGCTCAGGCAACAAGGGCAAGAAGCTCGGCGACGAGATGGAGTGCCTGGTCGAGCCGCATATGGTCGCCAACGTCGGCAGCCCGGTGGAAGGCGTGATCGCGCAGATTTTCGCCGCGCGCGGCTCCGAGGTGCGCCAGGGCCAGCCGCTGGCGCGCCTGAACTCCACGGTCGAAGGCGCCACCCTGAACCTGCGGCGCGCGCAGCAGGATTACGGCGAGCGCAAGGTCAAGCGCAACGAGGACCTATACAAGAAAAACCTGATCCCCGCCAGCGAAAAGGACGAGCTGGAAACCCAGACCCACATCGCCGCGCTGGAAGTCAAGCAGCAGCAGGAGGTGCTGAACCAGCGCACCATCAACAGCCCGCTCACCGGCGTGGTGGTCGAGCGCTACCTCTCGCCCGGCGAACACATCTCGCAGGAAAAGATTTTCAAGATCGCGCAAATCGACCCGCTCAACATCGAAGTGGTGGTGCCGGTAGAGCTGTTCGGCTCGGTGCGCGTCGGCGCCACCGGCGACATCCGCCTCGACCCGCTGTTCACCGGCGGCTACAAGGCCAAGGTGACGGTGGTGGACCGCGTCATCGACGCCGCCAGCGGCACCTTCGGGGTGCGCCTGGAGTTGCCGAACCCCGGCAACAAGATTCCCGCCGGGATTCGCTGCGCGGTGAAGTTCTCCAGGTAGCGGGCCGGGTTTTACTGGGCGACTTCCCGCACCTGATAAAACCTGATAAAAATCGCGAAGATTTATCGACGTTGGCTACTACATTCGTGGTCGGCAGCTGCAAAACCACGGTAAATCACGGTGGATTTTCAATTTTCACGGCACCTGCTCCGCAATGCTGGTCACTACACGTGTGGTGAACAGGGCACTGCGAGCCCGGCAGGCAAGCCGCCGCATGCGCCGTGGCATCCAAACGATTTGCGCTGATTGTTAAAGAGCAACCGGTCGCGAATCTCGCCGGATGGAATCAAAGATACGCCAATCGTTCAACCAAGTGTGGTTGATTTGCAGTTGCGCCGACGGCAAGGTTTTCGCATCCGGATTGTTAACAATTTACTATTGACAGGGCTGACGGCGCTGCCGATACTTTGTCCACCAAAGGCGCATTGGGCAGAGAGACAAAGAAATGAGCTGGCAAAAAGAGGTGGACGAGATCCGCCGGCGCCACGAAATGGCGGAAGCCTGTGGCGGCCCGGCGGCGATCGAAAAGCAGCATGCGGCGGGCAAGCTGACGGTGCGCGAGCGCATCGGCAAGCTGCTTGATCCCAAGACTTTTCGTGAAGTCGGCAAGCTCGCCGGCCGCGCTACCTACAAAGATGGTGAACTTACGGCCTTCGAGCCGGCGCCCTATGTGATGGGCATTGGCAAGATCGACGGCCGGCCCGTCGCCGTCGGCGGCGAGGACTACACCATTCGCGCCGGCACCGGCTTTGGCAGTGATCGTCGTAAGGGCGGGCAGGGCGGGTTCATCGAAGACTTGGCCTTCGAATACCGCATTCCGCTGATCAACCTGATCGATGGCACGGGCGGCTCCGTCAACACGGTCAAGCGCAAGGGCTACACCGTGGTGCCGGGCTTCGGCATGGACGGCTTCGAGCGGTCGGTGCAATTGCTCGGCGTGGTGCCGGTGGTGAGCGCCGTGATGGGTACGGTGGCAGGCGGTCCCGCCGGGCGCGCACTGCTGGCGCACTGGACCGTGATGGTACGCGGCACCAGCCAGATTTTTGCCGCCGGCCCGCCGGTGGTCGAGCGTGCATTCGGCACCAAGCTCAACAAGGAAGAGCTGGGCGGCGCCAAGGTCTCGGCCGACACCGCCGGCACCATCGACAACGTGGCGGCGGATGAAGAAGACTGCCTGAAGCAGATCCGCCGCTTTCTTTCCTTCATGCCGCAAAGCGCCTGGGAGATGGCGCCGACGGTGAAGACCGGCGACGCGGTGGACCGCTGCGAAGATGCGCTGCTGTCCATCATCCCGCGCAACGACCGCCAGGCCTACGACGTGCGCAAGCTGATCGGCATGATCGTCGACCTGGGCTCGGGCTTCGAGATACAGGCCACCTTCGGCCGCGCTGTGGTTGTCACGCTGGCACGCATGGACGGCTATCCGGTCGGCATCATTGCCAACAACCCGATGTTCGGCGGCATCATCGACGTGAAAGCGGCGCGCAAGCAGGCGCACTTCACCGAACTGTGCGATGCCTTCAACATCCCGCTGATCTTCCTGGTCGACGTGCCGGGCCTGCTGGTCGGCCCGGAGTCGGAGGCCGCGGCCATCATGCGCTTCGGCCTGCAAAGCCGCTACCTGCTGGGGCAGATCACCGTGCCGGTGTTTACCGTGCTGGTGCGCAAGTGCTATGGCGTGGCCGGCGGCAACGTGATCGACCGCGCGGGCCTCAATTTCAAGATTGCCTGGCCTTCGGCGCACTGGGGCTCGCTGCCGGTGGAGGGGGGGGTGAAGGCAGCATATCGCCGCGAGATCGAATCCGCGCCCGACCCGAAGGCGCGCGAGGCCGAACTCGAAGCTGAATTGAAGGCGCTGTCGTCCCCCTTCCGTACCGCCGAGGCGTTCGCGGTGGAAGACATCATCGACCCGCGCGAGACCCGGCCGTATTTGTGCCAGTTCATCGAAGCCTTCCAGGGCCGCCTGAAGACCCAACTTGGTCCCAAGCTGCGCGCGGGCGTTCGTCCCTAACTCGTTACAGAGGAGATTGCATGGCCACCAAGCTGCCGACCGAAGTGACCGGCCGGGTCTGGAAAATCATTGCCGCCCCCGGCACCGCGGTTGCCGAGGGCGACACCGTCGTCATCATCGAGTCGATGAAAATGGAAATCCCGGTGGCCGCGCCGCATGCGGGCACGGTGAAGACCATCAGCGTCGAAGAAGGAGACATGGTTGAAGAAGGCCAGTCCGTCGGCACCATCGAGTAACGCGGCCGGCGCCGCTTCCGCCGGCTACCCGCTGCCGCTGAATGTGCTCGGTTTCGGCAAGGGCGCGGACCACCTGGCCGCGTTCCGCTGGCTGGCTGCGCCGTTGCCGGTGACGTGGACGCTCACCGAGCAGATCGCCTCGAAAATCGGCGACCGTATTCTCTCCGATGAATTGCCGTCCGGTGCCTGGCTGCGCGAGCAGGATTATGCGGATGAGTTCAGCGTCTCGCGCGGGCCGATCCGCGACGCCTTCCAGATTCTGCAGCGCGAGGGTCTGGTGCATTTGCATGCGCGGCGTGGCGCGCAGGTGAGCGTGCTGTCAGCGCGCGAGGTGCGTGACATTTTCCAGATTCGCGCCAACCTGTTTCGCCTGGTGGCGCGCCTGCTGGCCGAGCAGCGCGAGCCGGCTTACGTGGCTGCGCTGGAGGCCGCCACCGCGCGGCTGGAGGCGCTGGCGCAAAGCGAGCGCGGTGGCGATGAGTATGCGCAGACCGTATTCCGCCTGAGCCTGTATTCGGCGGCGGCCTGCGGCAACGAGCGCCTGCGCGACATCCTCACCTCGTTGTCGCTGCAAACCTTTCGGTATTCGCGCCTCGGGCTGCAGGCAGTGGAGCGGCGCAAGCGCTCGCTCAGGCTTTGGAAGGCGACGCTGGCGGCGATCAAGGCCGGCGACCCGGATGGCGCGGAAGAAGTGGCGGCGCGGCGCATCGCCGAAAACGGGATCGCCGCCGAGCAGTTGCTGGAGGCGGCGAGTACCAAAAAAATCAAGAAGAGCGCACGTGCGCCGACCTGAAGCGCCAGCGATAAACAGGGACAGAATGCGGCAAGCCGACACGGCGCCAATCTAGGAGACAAAATGAAATTCAGCAAACGCCGACTCGCACGCGCGATGTCTGTCTGGATCACGGCCTTGTTGCTTTGCCCTGGCATCGCCGCGTATGCCCAGGCGTGGAAACCGACCAAGACGGTGGAGTTCATTGTTCCCGCCGGCCCGGGCGGCGCGCTCGACCAGGTCGGGCGCCTGATGAAACAGGGCTTCGACGAGACCAAGTTGCTCGGGCAGTCCTTCATTGTCGTCGACAAGCCGGGCGGGAACGGAAAGATCGCATTCAGTACCCTGCAGCAGCGCGAGGGCGACCCGCATACGCTGTCGATCAACACCCACGGCTATTTGTCCAACTACATCGGCGGCAATCTCGACGTGCTGCCGCACCGCGACTTCACGCCGATCTGCGTGCTGATGGACGAGACCATTGTCGTCGCCGTGCGCCCGGACTCGCCCTACAAGACCATCCAGGAACTGGTGGCGCAGTTCAAGAAAAAGCCCGAGAGCCTGTCGATCGCGGTGGCCGCGAGTGTCGGCAACCACATCCATGTGGCGATCGCCAAGCCGCTGAAGGCGGCGGGGGTGGACATCACAAAGCTTACCGTGGTGGCATTTCGTTCTTCCGGCGAGTCGCTTACCGCGCTGATCGGCGGCAATGTCGACGTGGTGGCGGCGACCACGCCCAACGTGATCAACCTGTTGCAGGCCGGGCGCATCAAGCTGCTGGCGGTGAGCTCGGGCGAGCGCCTGGGCGGCACCCTGGCGAATGTGCCGACGTGGAAGGAGGCTGGCATCGATTCGGTGTTCCAGTCTTCGCTGGGCGTGGTCGGGCCGAAGGGCATGACCGCGGCGCAGATTGCGTTCTGGGAAAATGCCTACAAGCAGATTTCCAATACCGAGGACTGGAAAAGGCAACTGGAACACAACCAGAGCAAGCCTCACTTTCTCGGCCATGCGGAAGCGCAGAAGTTCTACGAGGAAGAGTACGTGCAGATGCGCACCCTGTTGCAGGAAATGGGCCTGGCAAAGCGGTAACAAGCAGCAACTGAGAGACAAACGACAATGAGCCCCAATCCGATTCCCGCCGAAGCCTTCGGCCCGCTCAAAGGCAGCCTGGTGCTGGAGCTGTGCTCGACCATCGCGGGGCCTGCTTGCGCGCGCCTGCTGGCCGACTTCGGCGCCACCGTGATCAAGATCGAGCCGCCGGGTGGCGACTCGATGCGCAGCATGGGCAAGCATGTCGGCGACACGTCGCTGTACGCGGCCACGCTTTTGCGCAACAAGCAGGCGGTGGCGATCGACCTGAAGACGGCGGAGGGCAAGAAGCTGGTGCGTGCCCTGGCCGACAAGGCTGACGTACTGGTGGAGAATTTTCGCCCCGGGGTGATGGAGCGCCTGGGGCTGGGCTATGAGGAACTGTCGAAAACCAATCCGGGCCTGGTGATGGTGCGCATCAGCGGCTATGGGCAGACCGGGCCTTATGCGCTGCGGCCTGGCTATGGCGCAATCTGCGAGGCGGTGGCGGGCGTGCGCCACATGACCGGCGACCCGGATAGGCCGCCGGCGCGGGTGGCGCTGGCGACGACGGATTACCTGACGGCGACCTATGCGGCTTTCGGCACCTCGATGGCGCTGCTGGCGCGCGAAAAAACCGGCAAGGGGCAGGTGGTGGATGTCGCTCTCTACGAGACGGCGTTTTCGCAAATGGAGGCGTATGTCTCGGCCTACGAGAAGCTGGGCTATGTGCCGATGCGCGTCGGTCCGAACCTGCCGACGATGGCGCCGAACAGCTTGTACCCGACGCTGGATGGTGCTTATGTGCTGATCGCCGCCAACAGCGACCCGACCTTCCGGCGCCTGATCGACGTGATGGGCCAGCCCGAGTTGCTGCAGGACCCGCGCTTCAATTCGATCCGTGCGCGCGGCACCAATCTCGACGAGTGCAACGGCGTAGTGGGGGAGTGGACGCGTACCCTGCCGGCGGATGAGATCGTGCGAGTGCTGGTGGAGGCGGAGGTGCCGGTGTCGCGCGTCAACACCATTGCCGACATTTACGAAGACCCGCACTACAAGGCGCGCGAGATGCTGGTGCAGGTGCCGCACCCGACCCTCGGCCACACCACGCAGCATGGCATCGTGCCCAAACTGTCGGACACGCCGGGCAAGATCGTGCGTTCGGGGCCGGATTATGCGCAGGACACGCGCGAAGTGTTGCAGCGTGAGCTGGGGCTGTCGGACGAGGAACTGGACCAGTTGCAAAAGAGCGGCGCGATCATCAGCGCGCCATAAAGAAAAAGGCCGCGCCTATTGGCGCGGCCTTTTTCGTTTCCTGCCCTTGCCGCTTTTTTCGTTCAATCCGCGCCCAAGCGCAGGCGACTCGGCTGGCGCCGCTCGATCGACCACTTGAGCAGGGCGGCGCTACGGAAAATCCCGTGGGCGAACTTGCCGTAGGGCATGGTCAGGAACAGCGCCATCACGATGCCGAGGTGCACTGCCAGCAGCAGGCCCATCGCGCCGCTGTCGCGCCAGAGCAGCAGGGCGAAGCCGGTGAGGCTGGTGGCCAGCAGCAGGGCAATGAAGCCGCGGTCCATCGGCTTTTGCGCGGCGTCGCCGTGACGCGGGTGGCGGTTCAGGTTGAGCCAGAGCAGGCCGGCCGGGCCGATCAAGAGGCCCAGGCCGCCGAGGCTGCCGAGGATCACCGGCAGGCTGGTGAATGCGTACGGCGCTTCCCAGTGGAACAGGTAGTGGTAGAGCGTGGCGACGCTGGTGGCGGCGAAGCACAGCATGAAGCCGTAGAAGGTGAAGTGGTGAAAGCGCCGGCGGGCGAGCGTAAAGGCGTCGCTTTCTTCGTTGCAGCCCTTGCCGTGGCCGCCGTCTAGATACTTCAGCGTCAGGGCGTTGTGGACGGCCTCCGCCGTTGCTTCGCCGGTGGCTGCGCCCGGTGACTCTTCGCGCCAGAAGCGCGAGACGCCGATGCCCAGCGCCAGCGCGGCGTAGGCGAAGACGATGCCGAACATCCACGCCAGCACGTTGTGCGGAAAGATGGCGTAGAAGTTGCCGGCCAGAGGCTGGCCCATTTGCGTGCCGGCCATCACCATCGAGAGGATGAGGAACAGCGCCAGGCCTGCGGCGGTGGCGAGCGCGACCGCGAGGCCGTTGCGCTGGTACAGGCCGCCGAAGGCACGCGGCCAGGCGAACTCGGTGTAGGTATGCAGGCGCACCTGGGCCATGGCTTGCGGCACGTTGACCTTGAACTCGTGGTCCGGGCCATATTGGCAGGCGTGCAGGCAGTCGCCGCAGTTGTGGCACAGGTTGGCCAGGTAGTGGATATCGGTCTTGCCGAATTCCAGGCGCCGGGCCATCGCCGGGAATACGGCGCAATAGCCTTCGCAATAACGGCAGGCGTTGCAGATCTGCATCTGGCGCGCGACTTCGGCTTCGTCGCCGGTGAGCGGGCCGCGGCCCATCGCCAGGCCCTGGGCTTCGCGGGTGAGGGCTTCAAGCTGCTGCATGGATGGCCTCGTGGATGTGTCCGGTGGAGGCGGCGGCGCGGGTGCCGGCGATGCGCCCGAAGGCGGTGCCGATGGTCATGCCGACGCCGGCGGTGTAGCCCTTGCCGAGCACGTTGCCGGCCATTACTTCGCCGGCGGCAAATAGGTTCGGGCTGGGCTGGCCGTTGAAATGCACGGCGGCGTGGTCGTTAATTTTTAAACCCAAATACGTGAAGGTGATGCCGGGGCGCAGGGCGTAGCCGAAGAAGGGCGCGGTGTCGATCGGCCGGGCCCAGTGGGTTTTCGGCGGGGTGATGCCTTCGGTATGGCAGTCGTCCTGGACTTGGTGATCGAAGGTGCCGACCTTGCAGGCGGCGTTGAAGGCGTTGACCGTGGCCATGAACTTCTGCTCGTCCAGGCCCATCTCGCGCGCCAGCTCTTCCAGCGTGTTGGTCTTGATGCCGGGGAACACCGGCGGCATGAAGCGGCCGACGGCCTTGGCGTCGATGATGCAATAGCCGATCTGCCCCGGCTGCAGCGCGACCAGGCGGCCCCAGAGGGCGTAGCGCTTGGGCCAGAAGTCTTCGCCCTCGTCGTAGAAGCGTTCGGCCTCGCGGTTGACCATGATGCCCAGTGAGACGCAATCGACACGGGTACAGATGCCTCCGTCGTATAGCGGGGCGCGGGCGTCGATGGCGACGCAGTGGGCCTGGGTGGGGTCGCCGATGGTGTCGGCGCCGGCCTTCATCAGGGATTTCAGCGGCAGGCCGAGGTTGTAGCGGGTACCGCGGATCAGGAAGTTGTCGGCCGGCCATTCGCCGCGCTCGTTCTGCCCCCAGGCTTCGCGCTGCCAGGCGATGTCGGACTCGAAGCCGCCGGAGGCGACCACGCAAGCCTTGGCGGCAATGCGTTCGTTGCCGACGCGCACGGCGACAAAGCGGCCGTTTTCCACCTCGATGGTGTCGACCGGCGCGTTGTAGCGCACCTTGACGCCGAGTTCCTGCGCGCTGCGAAAGTAGGCGTTGACCAGGGCGCGGCCGCCGCCCATGAAGAACGCGTTGGTGCTGCTCAAATGCAGGGTGCCGGAGAGCGAAGGCTGGAAGTGCACGCCGTGCTTGTGCATCCACGGGCGGCAACGCGAGGACTCGCGGATCGCCAGGCGCGCCAGGTGTTCGTTGGTGATGCCGCCGGTGACCTTCAGCAGGTCTTGCCAGAATTCTTCTTCCGGGTAGGCTTCGGTGAGCACGTCTTCCGGGGCGTCGTGCATGGCGCGCAGGTTGCGCGTGTGCTGCGAGTTGCCGCCGCGCCATTCTTCCGGCGCCGCTTCCAGCAGTAGCACGCTGGCGCCGGCTTCGCGCGCCATCAGCGCCGCGCACAGAGCCGCATTGCCGCCGCCGATGACAATGACGTCGAGCTGAGAGTCATCCATTTTTTATGTCTTCTCCTTGGAATACCAGAGGATATTGATTAAGTGGGCTACGCCCCCTTAACAACCCCCGACTTCAGAGTTTTCAGGGGAAGAATATACGTGGAGGCGGGAACGGGCGACAGTCCCGCCCCTGCAAGGCGTGTTCACTTATCGTGAACACCGCCCGGAGTGCCGCGCTCTTCTCAGCCCTGGAAACCGAACAGCTTTTGCGGGTTGTCGACCAGGATCTTGTGGCGGGTGGCGTCGTCGGGCACCCACTCACCGAGCAGGTTGAACAGTTCCACCGAGCTGACCTTGTCGGCGAAGGAGAGGTGCGGGTAGTCGCTGCCCCAGATGATGCGGTCCGGCGCGGCATCGACGATCGCACGCGCGAGATCAGCCGCGCCTTCGAACTTCGGCGCCTCCGCCATGCGGTAGGTGCCGGTGAACTTGACCCAGCAGCGGCCGTCGCCGTGGCGCAGCATGTCGAGCAGGGCCTGGAAGCCGGGCTGCTGTACGCCGTCTTTCGCCAGGTACATGCCCATGTGGGCGACGGAAAATTCGCACTTCATCTGTTTCATCGTCGGCATCAGCGCGCTGGTGAGCCAGCCGGGACCCAGGAAGTCGAGGTGCCAGCCGATCTCGCTGCAGCGGGCGTCCATCTTGCGGATGCGCGGCAGCATGGCGTCGGCGAAGCCGGGCGACTCCTTGTGGATCGGCGAGACGTTGATGCGCACGCCGCGCACGCCGAGGTCGTTGAGCTTGGCGAACTCGGCATCGGCAATGTTTTCGTCGATGTCGACAATGCCGCGGCGGGTGGCCGGGTCCGTCGCCTTCATCGCGTCGAGCATGCAGCTGTTGTCGCGGCCATAGGCGCTTGGCTGGACGAAGACGAAGCGGGAAAAGCCCATGCCGTGGGCCAGCTTCAGATAATCTTCCAGCGGCGCGTAGGGCGGCTTGTAGCGCAGGTCGGCGCCGGAAGGGTACTTGTCGGCCGGGCCGAAGACATGGAAATGGCTGTCGCACGACAGTGCCGGCGCATGCCACGCCTGCGGGGCTTCTTCACGGTGACTCATAGACCCTCTACCTTGATGCCGCTCCTGGCGATCACGCTCTTCCAGACGCTGATCTCTTCCTCGACGCGGCGTTGCATTTCGGCCGGGGTGTTGGTGACGGCGCGCGCCCCCTGGCCCATGAATGTGTTTTTCAGCCGCGGTTTTTCGCTGGCGACGACGATTTCCTGGTGCAGTTTAGCCAGCACCGGCGCGGGCACGCCGGCGGGCGCGGCGACGCCGAACCAGTAGTCGGTCTTGAACGATGGCAGGCCGGCTTCGGTGAAGGTGGGCACGTTCGGCAGCAGCGGGCTGCGCTCGCGGCCCGTAACCGCCAGGCCCAGGATGCGACCGCTTTGCACGAAGGCCATGCCGCTGGCGAGGCTGGCAATCGCCACGTCGATGCGGTTGGCCAGCACTTCGGAGATGGCGGCGGCGATGCCCTTGTAAGGCACGTGGGTCATCTTGATGCCGGCGGTGCCGGTGAAGAGTTCCATCGCCAGATGGGCGGAAGAGCCCTGGCCGCCGGAGCCGAAGGTGAGTTCGCCCGGCTTGGACTTGGCGAGATCGATCAGCGCCTTCAGGTTTTTCGCCGGCAGCTCGCTGCGCGCGGTGAGTAGCGAAGGTGATTCGGCCAGCAGGGAGACCTGGGTGAAGTCCTTCAGCGCATCGTAGGGCAGCTTGGGGTAGAGGGCGGCGGCAATGACGAAGGAGTTGTCGCTCAGCAGCAGGGTGTAGCCGTCGGCGGCCGACTTGGCCACGGCGTTGGCGCCCAGCGTGCTGCCGGCGCCGCCGCGATTGTCGACGATGAATTGCTGGTTCAGTTGCTGGCCGAGTTCCACCGCCAGCGAGCGCGCGGCCAGGTCGGTAAAGGAGCCGGCGGCGAAGGGCACGATGATTTTCACCGGCTTGTCGGGCCAGGCAGTTTGCGCGAACGCGGAGGCGCCGGCGCACAGGGCGAGGGCGGCCGCGGCGAGCCTGGTGCGGGTGGTGGACATCGGCGGTTTCCTCGGGCGGCATGGCCTTTTGAACAGGCGCGCATGTTAGCATCAACGCCTCGCGATATCCATCAATGTGGGATTTTTTGATAGCGCGGCAGGCTTATGTAGCGCCTGCGCGTGAACGTATCCATGCAGCGCATCGAACAACAAAAAAACGCAAGGCGGCACCTTTGAACAGCCTGGAAAAAATGCTCAGCCTGCTCGACGTGTTCACGCCGGCGGTGCCGGTGTGGAGCACCGACGACCTGATCCGCTGGTCCGGCGCTTCGCGTTCGACCTGCTACCGGTACGTGAAGGTGCTGCAGGACGCCGGCCTGCTGACGCCGGTGGCGCAGGGCGCCTACATGCTGGGGCCGCGGATCATCGAGCTCGACCGCAACGTGCGCGCCAGCGACCCGGTGTATACGGGCGGCGGGCCGCCGATGGTCAAGCTGGCGACGAGGACCCGGCAGAGCGCGATGCTGTGCATCCTGTTTTCTGACACGGTGATGTGCGTGCGCGACTTTCGCCACCGCGACGCGCCGGAGGAGATGTTCGCGCGCGGCCAGCGCCGCCCGCTGTTCGTCGGCGCCGCTTCCAAGGTGATGCTGCCCTACCTGGCGGCGCATCAGCAGCGCACGTTGTATGCCAAGCATCGCAAGAGTATTGCCGCCGCCGGCATGGGTTCGGATTGGGAGGGCTTTCGCAAATACCTGGCGCAGGTGCGCGAGGCCGGGCATTGCATCACGCGGGGCGAGTTCTCGCCGGGCATCGTCGGCATCGCCGCACCCTTGTTCAACGGCGCGGGGGACGTGCTGGGCAGCATGGGCCTGGTGTTTCACCACGCCAAGGTGACAAAGGCGGAGTTTCCCCGGCTGGCGCAGGCCGTGATGAGTGCCGCGCAGGAGGCGACGGAACGCATTGGTTCAGGCGCGCATGGCGCGGACAGGCCGGCGCGCGCCGTCGGCTAGGCTTCAGGGCAAACGGGCGACGTCGCGGCGGCGTGGACAGGACGCGCTGCGATGGAGGTTTGAGCGTCGGGTCTAACGGGTGACCTTAAGGGTGACCTTCAGCGTGCCGAGGGAGCCGTGCCGTGCTCCCGATTTGCCGATTCCAGGCGGGTCTTGTCGACCCGGTCGCGCAGCAACTGGCCGGGCTTGAATTTGGGCGAGGCCTTGGAAGGCACTGTCACCGGCGCGCCGGTCTTCGGATTGCGGCTGGCGCGTTCCGGATGATAGGTGACGTTGAAGCTGCCGAAACCACGGATCTCGACGCGCTCGCCGCGGCTCAATGTATTGCCGATGGCCTCGACGATCGTCTTGACGGCGGCGTCGACGTCGCTTGATCCCAGTTCAGGAAAATGGGAGGCGAGGGTGCTGACCAGTTCGGATCGGTTCATGGGCGCTTTGGCGTTGGTTGCCGCTATCGTACATCAGGCGGTTGCGGCGGTGTCAAGCAGGAAAGAATCGGTTGCAACCGATTCCCGCCGGATCATTGAGAGATGTTCAGGCCAGGCCCTGCTTGCGAGCGGAGAATTGGGGGATAATGCGGCTCCAAGTCTATCGTTAACCGGGGGCGGTGCTCATCGCCCGCGTTCACCTTGCTCCTGAATCTTACCTTTGCCCTGGCGCTCCTGAATATGGCGCTGGTGCGCGCTGGCCGGGTGATTTTCGCGCTGTTCGCCTTGCAGCTCGGGGCGCAGCCGGTCGAAGTCGGCGCTCTGGCGGCGACGTTTTCGGTTTTCCCGATGTTCCTCTCCTGGCCGGTGGGTCGCTGGGCGGACCGTTTTGGGGCGCGCTGGCTGCTGCTGTTCGGCGGCATCTGCGGGGTGCTGGGGATGGCACTGCCCTTCCTGTTTCGCGGCATACCGGCGCTGTTCGCCGCGGCGGGGCTGGTGGGATTGTCCTTCACCTTCTACACCGTCACCCTGCAGAACCTGGTGGGTGTGCTCAGCACGGAAGGCGAGCGCTCGAAGAATTTCAACACCTTCAGCCTGATGCTGGCGCTGGCCGGCTTTCTCGGGCCGCTGGCCGCCGGGTTTTCGATCGACCATGCCGGCTTTGGCGCGGCCTGCCTTTACCTGGCGGTGATCGCGCTGGTTCCGGTGGGCTTGTTGCTGGTCGCGGGCCACCGGTTGCCGGCGGGGGAACCAAAGGCGGCCGCGCACGGCGGCGGTTTGCGCGGCGCCCTGGGCGTGCCCGGCCTGTGGCGCGTGCTGGCCATCAGCAGCCTGGTGGTGACGGGCATCGACGTGTTCCAGTTCTACCTGCCGATCTATTGCCACGACATCAAGCTCTCGGCCTCGGCCATCGGCATGATATTGGCGATGTTCAGCGTGGCGGCCTTTGTGGTGCGGGCGATCATGCCGATGGCGCTGCAGCGTTATTCGGAAGAAAGAATTCTCACTACGGCGTTTTATGTCGGCGCCGTCAGCTTTTTCCTGGTGCCCTTTTGCGCCAACCCGTGGCTCCTCGGCTTGCTGTCGTTCACCTTCGGCATGGGCATGGGCTGCAGCCAGCCGATCACCATGATGATGACCTTCAGCAATTCTTCCGAGGGGCGCTCCGGCGAGGCGCTTGGCCTGCGCATGACCGTCAATCACCTGACGCGGGTGCTGTGCCCACTGCTGTTCGGCGTGGTCGGCTCGGCGTTCGGCCTGTTCGCGGTGTTCTGGGGCAACGGCATCATGCTCGGCTCCGGCGGCATGTTCACGCGCATCGAGGGCACCACGCTCAAGCGCAGCTCCCGGGCGGCCGACTGACGCTCAGGCCGGCTGTGGTTCCAGGGCTTTCATTGCTTCGCGGGCGGTGCTGAGGATGGAAGAGAGCACGGGCCGCTGAAACTCGGTGCGCAGGCCCTCGAGAATGTCGAAGGTCGGCAACTGGGCGCAGGCGATGTACATGGCGTCGCAATCCTCCCCCATGGTGCGCCGCGCCAGGTCCGCCACGTCGTGTGCCTGAATGGCGCCGAGCTTGTCCACCGTCTCTGCGTAAAAGCTGTCGAAGCGTTGGGTGTGGATGCCGCCGTCGGCCAGGAAGGCCTTGAGCTGCTGGTTCACCAAGTCCATGTAGGGGGTGATCAGGCCGATGTTGCTCACGCCGGCTTCCTGCAGCGAAATCACCATCGAGCGGGCGGTGGTTACCACCGGCTTTTGCGTTACCTGCCTGAGTTTCTCGGACAGTGCGGCATCGCCGGCCGGGCCGGAAATGAAGCCGGCGGCGGTGCAGCCGTAGGCGACGATGTCGACGTCCGAATCGGCGAACTGTTTCGCCAACTCAAGGGCGCTTTCCATGTAGGCGGGGAGGGTTTCCGGCGTCAGCAGGCCGCGGCCGCGCGGGATGCGCAGGGTCATGCAGGTGGCGCCGGCAGGCAGCCACTTCAGCAACTCGGGCTCGAAGGTGGTGTTGTTGATGGGCACCATCAAACCTACGCGGGGCGGGCGTTGCATGGACATGGGCGTAATCTGCAGTAGATGGTGCAAAGAATTGTAGGCCGGATATCCGCAGGCCGGACTTATCGGCGGCATGCCCGTGCGATGCCAGGGATGGTGTAGCGGCTTATCTTACAATATGGGATTCTATTGCAAGCGGTTTTCGCGGGAGACAATCGTGCGCCTTGTTGCCAGGTTGGCATTTTTCTTTGTGCTCGCGTGCTGGAGCCTCGGCGCCGCCGCGCAGGCTTATCCCTCACGGCCGATACGCGTGGTGATCGGCTTTCCGCCGGGCGGCGGCATCGACATCGTGGCGCGCCTGATGGCGCCCGAACTGGGCCGCGCTCTCGGCCAGCCGGTGATCATCGACAACAAGCCAGGCGCCGCCGGCGCGCTGGGCACCGATATCGTCGCCAAGTCGGCGCCGGACGGCTACACCATATTTTTCGGCACTACCGGCAACATCAGCATCAACCCGATCTTCATGACGAACCTGACGTTCAACATGGAAAAGGATTTGATGCCGCTGACGCAGGTGGCTTCGGTGGCGTTCTTGCTCTATTCCTATCCCGGCTTCGCGCCCAAGACCGTGGGTGAGTTGATCGCCTATGCCAAGGCCAATCCGGGCAAGGCGAATTTCTGCTCCTCGGCCACCGGCGGCCTGCCGCATCTGGCGGGCGAGTTGCTGAACCTGCAAGCGGGCATCAAGACGGTCCACATTCCCTACAAGGGCAGCGCGCCTTGCCTGAACGACTTGATGGGCGGACAGGTGCAGTTCGATTTCGACGCGGTGGCCATCGGCCTGCAGCACGTCAAGAGCGGGCGCTTGCGCGCTCTGGCTTCCACCGGGCAAAAGCGCCTGTCGTTCCTGCCGGACATCCCGGCGGCCAGCGAGGCGCTGCCGGGCTACGAAGTGGTCAACGCCTACGGCATGCTGCTGCCGGCCGGCACGCCGCACGAGATCGCGCAGCGCCTGCAGCGCGAAATCACCAAGGTGCTGCAGATCCCCGAGTTGCGCGAGAAGCTGATCGCCCAGGCCACCGATCCGGTGGGCAGCACGCCGGAGGAATTCGCCGCCTTCATGAAGGCGGAATCGGTGAAGTGGGCGCGCGTCATCAAGGCCGCGAACGTCAAGCCGGAGTAGTCCGGCAATCGCTACACTGGCGACATCTGGGATTCGGGGGTAACGACATGCGAAATACAGGGCGGCCCGGCGGCAAATTCCTCAAGTACGCGGCGGCGCTTTGCGGTGCGCTGCTGACATGCGCCGTTCACGCGCAGGACTATCCGAACCGGCCGATCCGCTTCATCGTCGGCCCCAGCCCGGACATCCTGGCGCGCATGCTGGGCGAAAAAATCACCGACGACTGGAAGCAGCCGGTGGTGGTCGACCTGCGCCCGGCGGCCAGCGGCCTGGTGGCGGCCGACAGTGTCGCCAAGGCGCCGTCCGATGGCTACACCATCCTGCTGGGCACCGCGACGGACCCGATCAACGAGACCCTGTTTGCCTCCGTCAAGCCTTACAACCTGGTGCGCGACCTGGCGCCGGTAAGCTACCTGGCGACGGTGCCGTTTTTCCTGGTGATCAACGGCAACGTCAAGGCCAACACCTTGCCGGAGCTGGTGCAACTGGCGAAGGCCAATTCCGGCAAACTCAATTACACAACGCCGGGCAGCGGTACGCCGCCGCACCTGGCCGCTGAATTGCTGAACCGCGCCGCCGGCATCAACCTGGTCCACGTGCCCTACAAGACCGTGCCGGACATGATGAAAGACCTGCTGGCGGGCGAGGTGCAAGTTTCCTTCGCGGTCGCGCCCGCGGCGCTGCCGCACGTGAAGACCGGCAAGCTGAAGGCACTGGCCGTCAGCAGCGCCACACGCTTTGCCGCTGCTCCGGAGATTCCGACGGTGGCCGAGACCTATCCCGGCTTCAAGGTCGTGGGCTGGTACGGCCTGCTGACCACCGCGGGCACGCCCAAGCCGGTGATCGACAAGCTCTCGGCCGAGGTCAACCACATACTCAAGATGCCGGAGATCCAGGCGCGCATGCGTGACCTCGGGATGGAACCTGCCGGCACCACGCCGGAAGAACATGCGGCCACGATCAAAAGCGAAATTGCCACCTGGTCGCGCGTGATCAAGGAATTCAACATCCACGCCAACTGAGGCGCTGATTTAGGCGCCAGCTGAGGCGACAGCCAAGCGGCGCGACCCGCGCGCCTTACCCGCCTGTCGCCTTGACCACCGGCCGGGTCATCGAATGCGGCGCCTGCCGCGTTCCCTCAGGCAGCGGCCGCCAGCACAGCGCGCGCAGTTCGCCGAATTCATGCGGCAGCCGCGTCCAGGTGTCGCCGCCATCGGTGGAGCGAAACACTTGGCCGAGATTGGTGCAGACGAACAGGCGCAGCGGGTCGGCTGGATGCGTGGCCACGCACCACGGCGTGCTGTTCAGGTCGCCGGGCAGTTGCACCCGCTCGAAGTGGGCGCCGTAATCGCGGCTGCGCCACAGGCGGCCGTCGTTGCCCGGCGGGCCGTTGCCGTTCGTGAGAAAAATGATCGCCGGGTTGTCGGCGCGCGGCGCGATGCCGCGGGTGTATTGCCAGGGCGAATCGAGCTCGCGGAATTGCCAGCTTTCGCCGTTGTCGTCGCTCTGATGCAGGCCGCGGTTGGTGGTGGCGTAGAGGACGCGCGTGCCGTCCGGCTTCGGGATCACGGCGATGCCGTGCACGTCGATCGAGACCAGCCCTTTTTCCTTCAGCGTCCAATGCCGGCCGCCATCGCTGCTGTGGAAAATGCCGCCGATTTCCACGCTGGCCCAGACGGTGTTGCTGTCCTGCGGGTCGAACAGGATCTGCGTCACCCGCGTCGGCCCCATGTTGATGTCGGAGAACTGCCGCGCGTCCGGCGCATGCATCTTCGCCCAGTTCAGGCCGCTGTCTTCGCTGCGGTAAAAGGCGGCCGGGCGGGTGCCGGCGATGATGATGTCGGGATTGGCCGGGTCTTGGGCCAGGGCCCAGACGTCCTGCATCGGCGAGGCCAGCAGGGTCCAGCGCGCGGGCGCTTCGTCCCAGCGGAACACGCCCATGTCGCTGCCGGCATAGAGCACGCCCGGCCGCGCAGGGTGGCTGGAGAAGGTCCAGACCCGCGCCTCGAGATACATGCCGGAATGGCTGTTCGGGTGCACCCAGGTGAGGCCGTCGTCCTCGCTGAACCAGGCGGAGTGGCCAGCGGTGCCGGCGTAGACATGGATGGGTTGGCTCATTGCTGCAATCGGATTCGTGGTGCTGGTGTAGGACGATATTAGTCGTTCAATGCAAGGGCGTAAAGAATGGCTGGGCAGACTATAAGCATTTTCACCGCTGGGACAGCGATTGGTGCATTGCGGGCTGCGCTAGAATCAACGGCACAAAAACGACGAGGGACAAACATGCATTCCACCGCGAATCGCTGCGCGCGCTTGCGCAGCTTTTGTTTCCTGGCGGCGCTGGTTCTCGCGCCCGGCCTTGCGCTGGCGCAGTCGCAAACGCCGGCGCCTGCCGTACAAAGCTGCCAGCTGGGTGACCTCAAGCTTGAGAGCGGCGGCGTCATCCGCAACGTGAAGATGACCTACCTCGCCTTCGGCACACTGAATGCGGACAAGAGCAACGCCATGCTCTCCCTGCACGGCCTGCAGGGCAATCGCGGCAGCCAGTCGGCCTGGGCCGGGCCGGGCAAGGCCTTCGATACCAATCGCTACTTCGTGATCCAGCCCGATACCCTGGGCGTGGCCTCGGTGGACCCCAACGCGACGACTTCGCCGACCCGCTCCGGGCTCAACATGTCGTTCCCGCGTTTCAACATCCGCGACATGGTCAATGCCGAGCAACGCATGCTGACCGAATGTCTAGGGATCAAGCATATCGTCGCCGTCGGCGGCATTTCGATGGGCGGCATCGAGACCATGCAGTGGATCGTTAGCTATCCCACCTTCATGGATGCGGCATTTCCGACCGTGCCGATGGCGCGCGCCAATCGCCAGGGCAATTACATCTGGGAGGCGATCCGCCAGGTGATCATGGTCGATCCGAAATGGAAAGACGGCGCGTATCCGAATGACGATCCGCCGCGCTCGGGGATAGGCGTCGGGCTGCAGATCCAGAGCGTGGTGGGCTCTTCCGCATCGGGATTCGAGGAGGGCTTCGCCAACAAGGAGCAGGTGCATGCCGCGCTCACCGAAGATGCCAAGCGCCTCGGCGAATCGGTGCAGGCGCGCGACTGGATCTACCGCTCCTGGGCGATCCAGGAGCACGACATCGGCCGCACGCCGGGCTTCAACGGTGATCTGGCCGCCGCCGCGCGCTCGGTGCGCGCACGGGTGATCCTGTTCCCCAATTGCTACGATCAGCTCCATCCCGCGCGCGAAGGCGGCGTGCTGGAAGCTGCGCAGAACATGCCGAACGCGAAAATCGTCGACCTCGACGACATCGGCGGGCACCGCGGCGCGCTCAGCCCGAAGTCGCTGGCGCTGTTCACCACCGAGGTGCACGACCTGCTCAAGCGCATCGCCGATGGCCGGCCCGGCATCGGCGGGCCGCGCATTCCGCGCGCCTGGGCCAGAAGCGACTTTTGCGGCAAATGAACTGACGCCGGCGGGAGCTTCCGGCACGGTGAATCGCCGGGCCGGGGCCGCCGCATGGCCGCTTATTCGCTGAGTTGCCAATCGCGACTGTGGCGGTTTGGCGTTTGCGGCTATTCTTGGCGCCCTGGCGGAACCATAAAACCCACATCCGGAGACATATAGATGAGAGCTAACCTGTTCGGGCGCCGGACGAGTGCCTTTTTGGCGGCGATGCTCCTGGGTGCGGGCGTGGGCGCCCTGACGGCGGATGCGGTGGCGCAGACTGTTGCGCCGGTTGCCCTGCGGGTGGCCTACATCCCCGCCGCCACCTGGACCATCGCCTGGGTGGCCAAGGACCAGGGCATTTTCGACAAGCACGGCCTCAATGTCACCTTTACCGCGGTGCAGAATATTTCTCTGCTGCCGGCCACCGTCGGCAAGCAAATCGACATCGCGCCGGCAACACCGCCGGACCTGATCAAGTCGGCCGGCAGCGGCTTGGACGTGGTGGGCGTGGCCGGCGGCGTGCTGGAAGTTTCCGACCAGACCGGCAACGGCCTGGTGGTGCGCAAGGATTCCGGCATCACCAGCGTGGCGCAACTCAAGGGCAAGACCATCGCCACGCCGACATTGGGCGCCATCCTGCACCTGGCCGCCCTGCACTGGCTGAAAAAGAGCGGCGTCGAGCCGGGCGCGATACGCGCGGTGGAAGTGCCGTTTCCCAACATGGCCGACCAGTTGAAGGCGGGCCGCGTCGATGCGGTCGAAGCCACCCAGCCCTTTCTCGGGCAGATGCTGGCGGCAGGCAACGTCAGCCTGGGCAGCCTGACCATGGCGGTGGCCGATCCCTCGCGCACCACCTTGTGGATCGCCCAGGGCGCGTGGGCGCGCAGCCACCCCGCCGTGCTCAAGCAATGGGTGGAATCGCTGACCGAGGCCCAGGCCTTCATCGTCGCGAACCCCGGTCCCTCGCGTGCCATCATCGCCAAATACACCAACCTGCCGCCGGCGGTGGTGGAAAAGCTGCCGATCCCGAATTACGAGGCGCATCTCGACCCGGCGCAATTGCTGCCGTGGATCAAGGCGATGCGCGAGGTCGGCCAGCTGCAGCGCGACGTCGATCCCGCCAAGCTGGTCGTCGAAGTCAAATAGCGCCCGCGCTATCGCCATGGCTGAGGCGGTCTTCGATCTGCAGGGGGTGGAGCTGGTATTGCCGGCGGCCGATGGTCCGCGCCGGATACTCTCGAACGTAGGCTTTTCGCTCGGCGCTGGGGAAATCCTCACCATCGTCGGCGCCTCCGGCACCGGCAAGACTTCGCTGCTGCGCATACTCGCCGGCCTGGCCACGCCCACCGGCGGCACGGTGCGCTTTCGCGGGCAGGCGATGGATGGCCCGCAGGATGGCGTGGCCATCGTGTTCCAGGACTACGGCAATGCGCTGCTGCAATGGCGCAGCGTGGCGCGCAATGTCGCGCTGGGCGTGGAGCGCGAACTCAGGGGCGAGGCGCTGGCGGCCCGCGTGACTGAAGCATTGCGTCTGGTCGGCCTGGAGCGCAACGCCAACGATTATCCGTGGCAACTCTCCGGCGGCATGCAGCAGCGCGTGCAGATCGCGCGGGCGGTGGCCATGCGCCCGGCGGTACTGCTGATGGACGAGCCCTTCGGCGCGCTCGACGCGATGACCAAGGCAACCCAGCAGGACGAGTTGCTGCATTTGCGCCAGGCCACCGGCGTCAGCGTCGTCTTCATCACACATGACATCGAGGAAGCGGTGTACCTCGGCGACCGGGTGGCCTTGCTGAGTGGTTCGCCCGGATCCATCACCCTGAGCTTCGATGTCGACCTGCCCTTTCCGCGCGACCAGGTGGCGACCCGCGAGCTGCCGCGCTTTGTCGCCCTGCGCCACGATATGCATGCGGCAATCCGCGCTACCGGGGGGCATGGATGAAGTACCGCGACCTTTTCGCGGGTGTCGGCGGGCTGCTGGTGTTTTTCGGCCTGTGGCAGGGGCTGGTCAGCAGCGGCCTGGTGCAGTATGAATATGTACCGGCGCCCTCGGTAATTGCGCGCGGCCTGGCCGGCATGGCGGGTGGGGCGGAGATGTGGGAGGAAATCGGCCACACGCTGATGGCGGCGCTGCTCGGCTGGGCGATCGCCTGCGGCGCCGGCACGGCCATCGGCGTGGTGCTGGGCCTGTCGCCGAAGACGCGGCGTTACACGCTGGCGAGCGTGGAGATGCTGCGGCCTTTGCCCGGCATCGCATTCGTGCCGGTGGCCTTGCTGCTGTTCGGCTTTTCGATCCAGATGGAGTTGTTGGTGATCGTGGCGCCGGTGATCTGGCCGGCGCTGGTCAACTCGATGGGCGGGGTAATGGCGGTTTCCGAGCGCCTGACCGACGTGGCGCGGACCCTGCGGCTTTCCGCGCTATCGACCATCACCACTATTCTGCTGCCCGCCGCCGCGCCGGCCATTCTCATTGGTGCGCGGCTAGCGCTTACTCTCAGCCTGATCATGGCTGTCGCCGCCGAGATGATCGGCAACCCGGTTGGGCTCGGTTACGCGGTGGTGCGCGAGCAGCAGGCGATGCATCCGGACCGGATGTTCGGCTATGTGCTGATCATGGGCGCGCTGGGCATCCTCCTGGATGCCGGCCTGCGCGGCATTGCCCGCCTGCTGTTGCCGGGTGAATTCCGCCGGCTTTCCATCCAGGGCAGGGCGTGATGAAATTCAAGCGTCTGGCGCAATTGCTGCCTCCGCCGGTAGGGCTGCTGCCGCTGGCGGCGGTGCTGCTGGTCTGGCAATGCGTGGCGCCCGACGAGTCGCCGAGTTTTCCGCCGCCTTCCAATTGGTGGACCGCGATCCGCGGCCTCACCGCCGACGGCTTGCTGGGCCCCGCGGTGCTGGCGACCTTGCAGAACTTCGCCGCGGGCTTGCTGGCCGCGTGCGCGCTGGGATTTACGCTGGGGCTGCTGATCGGCGTGCTGCCGGGCCTGCGGCGCTGGACCGGCATGCTGCTGGAGTACCTGCGCGCCCTGCCGCCGCCGGTGGTGGTGCCGATCGCCATCCTGATGCTGGGCTTTTCGCCGGGCATGCAGATCGGCGTGATCGCCTATACGACGGCCTGGCCGATCCTGCTCAACACCGTCGCCGGGGTCGCCGCCATCCGAGAATTACAGCTCGACGTCGGCCGCAGCATGCGCATGCCCTGGACTGTACGCATGATCAAGATCGTGATCCCCGCCACCCTGCCGGCTTTTTTGCTCGGTGTGCGCGTGGCGGTCTCGCTGGCGATTGTGGTGACCCTGCTGGTGGAGATGTTCACCGGTTTACCCGGCATCGGCCTGTTGATGGTCACCGGGCAGCGCAACTTCAATTCGTCGCAGGTGTTCGGGCTGCTCGCCGTGGTCGGGCTGCTGGCGTTTTGCCTGACACTGGCTTTCAACCTGATCGAGGGGCTGGTTTTGTCCCGCTGGCCGCCGCGCAGGAGCGCGGGAGCCTGATTGCTTTCCCTGTTTTGTCCGCTCGGCGGACGTCCCACCCTGCTCTAAAAGGAGATACCCATGGCAAGACCGATTCGCCGCGTCATCACCGGACATGACGCCGAAGGCAAGGCTATTGTTGTTTCGGACGCACCCGCGACCTTCGTGCACAGCAACCCGAGCAACCCGGAATGGAATTCCACCGACATCTGGCGCACCGACGGCATGCCGGTGGTGGTGCGCGCCCAGCATGGCGAGACCACCGAGGGCGCGCGCCGGCAGATGCCGACGAAAAACGGCACGGTGCTGCGCATCAATAATTTTCCGCCCGAGAGCGATGTCGCGGGCACCATGGACGTCGCCGCCGCGCGCAAGGCTTTCGCCGCGCTGGGCAACGAGAAGGCGTCGACCTTCGGCCGCGGCGGGCGCCATCCGCTGATGCACCGCACCGAGACGATAGACTACGCGCTCATCCTCGAAGGCGAAATCGACATGTTGCTGGACGACGTGGACGTGCACCTGAAGGCCGGCGACATCGTGATTCAGTGCGGCACCAACCATGCCTGGGTCAACCGTTCGAAGGCGGCCTGCCGGGTGGCGTTCATCCTGATCGACGGGAAGTTCGACGAGGAACTCGGCGGGCATTTCAACCAGGCTTGAGCCTGACGCACCGCCCGGACGCCGGGCGGTGGTGACGGCTTATTTGGCCGGCGTGCTGCCGTCCGTGCTCTTGCGCGACAGGAAGTCGGCGCGGCGCAACTCGATGCCGCGCGATGGCGGCAGCTCGGGCGCGGTCATCTCGTTTTGTGCAAAGCCGCCGCCCAGCGCCTTGATCAGGGCAACCGCCGCGGTATAGCGCCGGTTCAGGATGTCGAGCTCGGTGCGGCGGTTGGTGTAGGCGGTGGTCTGCGCGGTGATCACGTTGAGGTAGCCCAGGGTGCCGCCCTTGTATTGCTCGACGGTGTGCATCAGGGACTCGTTGGAGGCACGTACGGCATCGGCCTGCACCACTGCTTCCTGCTCCAGTACGCGCAGGGCCACCAGCTGGTCTTCGACGTCCTGGAAGGCGGTGAGCACGGTCTGGCGATAGTCTGCGACATTCTGGTCGTAGATTGCTTCGGCCTGGGCGATCTGGCCGCGGCGCAGGCCGCCGTCGAAAAGGGTCAGGGCCAACTGCGGGCCGACCGACCAGAAGCGGTTCGGCACCGAAAGAATATTTGCCCACTTGTTGGCGCGGTAGCCGACGGTGGCCGCCAGGGTCAACTCGGGGAACAGCGCTGCTTGCGCCGCGCCCACCTGGGCATTGGCCGAGGCGATGCGGCGTTCGGCCGCCGCCACGTCTGGCCGGCGTTCCAGCAGGGCGGAAGGCGCGGTCAGAGGAATGTCCGGCATCTTCAGCACCAGGGACTTGGGGGCGATGGCGAAATCGGCCGGCGCCTTGCCGATCAGCACCGCCACGGCGTGCTCGAACTGCGCACGCGCGATGCCGATGTCCAGGTATTGCGCCTGCGCGGCCTTCAATTGCGCCTCGGCTTCGGAAACGTCGAGCTTGGCGGCGATGCCGGCCTTGTAGCGGTTGGTGGTGAGGTCAAGCGCCTTTTGATAATCGTCTACCGTGCGCTTGAGCAGGTTCGCCTCTTCGTCGGTGATGCGCAGCGACAGGTAGCTGGTGACGAGTTGCGCCTGCAGGGAAAGCTTGATGTTTTCCAGGTCGGCGATGCTTGCCTGCGCCGACAGTTCGTTGGCGTCCACGGTGCTGCGGATGCGGCCCCAGAGGTCGAGTTCCCAGGAGGAGATGGATGCGGAAACCGAATCGCTGGTCGTCGGCGCTGCCTGTGTGATGCCGGCTGTACCATTGCGTGAGCGGGTGGTGCCGGCGTTGAGATTCAGGGTGGGGAAATAGGCGGCCCGCGCCTGGCGGATCAGGGCGGCGGCCTGGTTGTAGCGCGCCGCGTAGCTCCTCAGGCTCTGGTTGTCGGTTTCGACCTTCGCGGCCAGCGCGTTGAGGTCCTCGTCCTGGAAGCGCTCCCACCAGGGGCCGCGCGGCAACTGGTCGCCGGGGGTGGCGGTCTTCCAGGCGCTGCCGTCGAAGTTGTTCACTTCCTTGAAGCTGGCTGGCGCCGCTACGTCCGGGCGCTTGTAGGCCGGGCCGACGGTGCAGGCGGAAAGCGCGAGCGCGGCCAGGGTCGCGGCGCATGCCAGTTGCCTGCGCGAAAAATGGATCATCGGTCTGGGTTTCATATTGTTGATCCCACGGGCCTGCCGCGCAGGTGGCCATACCAGCCACTCATGCGCAGGCGCGCCCGGTCCAGCGCCAGGTAGACCACCGGAGTGGTGTAAAGGGTCAGGAGTTGCGAAAGAATCAGCCCGCCGACGATGGAAATGCCCAGCGGCCGGCGCAGCTCGGCGCCGTCGCCGCTGCCCAAGGCCAGGGGCAGGGCGCCCAGCAGCGCGGCCAGGGTGGTCATCATGATCGGACGCAGGCGCAGCAGGCAGGCTTCGTAGATCGCCTCGCGCGGGTCCAGGCCGCGCTCGCGCTCGGCGGTGATCGCCACGTCGATCATCATGATGGCGTTTTTCTTGACGATGCCGATCAGCAATATCACGCCGATCAAGCCGATGATGTTGAACTCGGTGCCGGTGAGAATCAGCGCCAGCACGGCGCCGACGCCGGCCGAGGGCAGGGTGGAGATGATGGTGATCGGATGCACGGTGCTCTCGTAGAGCACGCCCAGCACGATGTAGATGGTGATCAGCGCCGCCAGGATCAGCATCGGCTGCGAGGAGAGCGAATCCTGGAACGCCTTGGCGCTGCCCTGAAAGGTGCCGCGCACCGAGTTGGGCACGCCGGCGCGCGCCATCGCGTCGTTGATTGCGGCCGAGGCCTCGCCCAGGCTGACCTTGGGCGCCAGGTTGAAGGAAACGGTGGAGGCGGCGAACTGCCCCTGGTGATTGACCCCCAGCGAGGTGTTGGTAGAAGTGAAGGTGGCGACTGTCGACAGGGGCACCACGCCGCTGCTGCTGCCGGGCGCGGGAATGTACACCTGGTTCAGCGTGTTGGGGCTTTGCCAGAACTCGGGGGCGGCTTCCATCACCACGCGGTACTGGTTCAGCGGCGCGTAGATGGTCGACACCTGCCGCTGGCCGAAGGCGTCGTTTAGCACGGCGTCGATCGAACTGGGGTTCAGGCCGAGGCGGGAAGCCGCGTCGCGATTGAAAACCACGCTCGACTGCAGGCCCTTGTCGGCGGCGTCGGTATTGACGTCGGTGAGCTCGGGCAAGCGCGACAGGGCCGCGCGCACCTTGGGCTCCCAGTCGCGCAACTCGTTGAGGTCGTCGCCCTGCAGGGTGAACTGGTAGGTGGCGTTGGAAGAGCGCCCGCCGATGCGGATGTCCTGCACCGGCTGCAGGAACAACGCGGCGCCGGGTACCTTGGAGAGCTTCGGCCGCATGCGCGCCACCACGTCCATCGACGACATGTAGTTGCGCTCCTTCAGCGGCTTGAGCACGACGTAGAGAAAGGCCGAGTTGCGCTGCCCGCCGCCGGTGAAGCCGGCGACGGTGGAAACCGCCGGGTCGGCCTTGACGATCTCGATGAAAGCCTTGAGCTTGAGCTGCATCGACTGGAACGAGGTGGACTGGTCCGCCTGCACGCCTCCCGTCATCATCCCGGTATCCTGGGTCGGGAAAAATCCCTTGGGCACGATGGTGAACAGGTAAACGTTGAGCGCGATGGTGCCGGCCAAGATTAGCAAGGTGATCACGCTGTAGTCGAGCGCGAAGCGCAGGGTGCGGGCATAGCCCCGGTGCATGCCGCCGAGCGCGGCCTCGCTCCAGCGGGCGAAGCGCCCGGGCGGCTTGCCGCCTTGCCCTTCTTTCTTGCGTGCCGGCAGCCGGGCGCACATCATCGGCGTGGTGGTGAGCGAAATCACCAGCGAGACCAGGATGGCGGCCGACAGCGTGACGGCGAATTCGCGGAACAGGCGCCCGACGATGCCGCCCATGGCGAGGATGGGCACGAACACGGCGATCAGCGAAACGCTCATCGACACCACCGTGAAGCCGACCTCGCGCGCGCCGATGATGGCCGCGCGCATCGGCTTCATGCCTTCTTCGATGTGACGCGAGATGTTTTCCAGCACCACGATGGCGTCGTCCACCACGAAGCCGGTGGCCACCGTGAGCGCCATCAGCGACAGGTTGTTCAGCGAAAAGCCCGCCAAGTACATCACCGCGAAGGTGCCGCACAGCGACACCGGCACGGCGACGGCCGGAATGAAGGTGGCGCGGCCGCTGCGCAGGAACAGGAACACCACCATGATCACCAGGGCGATGGAAATCAGCAGCGCGCGCTCCACCTCGTGCAGGGAGGCGCGGATGGTGGTGGTGCGCTCCATCGCCACCTGCAGGTCGATGGTGCGGGGAATGGTTTGCGCCAGTTGCGGCAGCAAGGCCTTGATGCGGTCGACCGTCTCGAGGATGTTGGCGCCCGGCTGGCGGGTGACGATCAGCATTACCGCTGGCTTGCCATTGACCGAGCCGTCGTTGCGCAGGTCCTGCACCGAGTCGACCACCTGGGCGATGTCGGAGAGGCGGATCGCCCCGCCGTTCTTGTAGCCGACGATCAGGGGGGCGAACTCGGCGGCGGTCTGCGCCTGGTCGTTGGCCTGGATCTGCCAGCGCCGGGTTTCGGTCTCGATCGCGCCCTTGGGCCGGTTGGCGTTGCTGTTGGCGATGGCGTTGCGCACGGTCTCGAAGGCCAGGCCCATCTGGTTCATCCGCGGCATGTTCACTTCGACGCGCACCGCCGGCAAGGCACTTCCCGACACCACCACCTGGCCGACGCCGTCGACCTGCGACAGCGTCTGCGCCAGCACGGTGGCGGCGGCGTCGTACATCTGCCCGCGCGACATCACTTCGGAAGTGAGCGCGATGATCATGATCGGCGCGTCGGCCGGGTTGACCTTGCGGTAGGTCGGATTCGACGGCAGGCTGGTGGGCAGCAGCACGCGCGCCGCGTTGATCGCGGCCTGCACGTCGCGCGCGGCGCCGTCGATGTCGCGCGACAAATCGAACTGCAGGGTGACGCGCGCCGAGCCGAGCGAAGACGACGAGGTCATCTCGGTGACCCCGGCGATCTTGCCCAGCGAGCGTTCCAGCGGCGTGGCCACCGTCGCCGCCATGGTCTCGGGGCTGGCGCCGGGCAGGCTGGCCTGCACCGAAACGGTGGGGAAATCCACTTGCGGCAATGGCGACACCGGCAGCAGGGTGAAGCCGATCACCCCCGCCAGCGCCACGCCCGCCGTCAGCAGGGTGGTGGCGATGGGGCGGCGGATGAAGATGTCGCTGAAGCTCACGTTGACCCCTTCACGTTTCTTCCCCGGCCAGGTCGTCCAGCTCGTCGTCGCGCACCGGGCCTTCGGCCTTGCCGTAGCGCCGCGCCAGGCCGTCGAACCAGAGGTAGATCACCGGCGTGGTGAACAGGGTCAGCACCTGGCTGACCATCAGGCCGCCGACCATGGTGATGCCCAGCGGGTGACGCAGCTCGGAGCCGACGCCGGTGCCCAGCATCAGCGGCAGGGCGCCGAGCAGGGCGCACATGGTGGTCATCAGGATGGGGCGGAAGCGCAGCAGGCTGGCCTCGTGGATCGCCGCGCGCGGCTCCAGGCCACGCTCGCGCTGCGCCTCCAGCGCAAAGTCGATCATCATGATGGCGTTTTTCTTGACGATGCCGATCAGGAGAATGATGCCGATGATGGAGACCACGCCGAGTTCGTTACCCGAGACGATCAGCGCCAGCAGCGCGCCGATGCCGGCCGAGGGCAGGGTGGAGAGAATCGTCACCGGGTGGATGAAGCTTTCGTACAGCACGCCCAGCACGATGTACATGGTGATGATCGCCGCCAGGATCAGGAACAGTTCGTTCGAGAGCGCGGCGCGGAACGCCAGGGCCGCGCCCTGGAAGGCGGTGACGGTGGAAAGCGGCAAGCCGATTTCCTGCTCCGCCGCCTCGATCGCCTTCACCGCTTCGCCCAGCGAGACGCCGGGCTTGAGGTTGAAGTAAAGGGTGGAGGCGGGAAACTGCTCGAGGTGGTTGATCGCCAGCAAGCCCCGCCGCTCGACGATTTGCGCCACTGCCGACAGCGGCACCTGGTTGCCGTTGCTGGCCACCGCCGCGCTCAGGGCGGAAGAAGTGTTGGCCGAGGTCGGCGCTGCCACGGCGGTGGTGCTGGTAGTCGTGGTGGCAGCCGAGCCGGCGGTGCCGCCGCTCGAGCCCGGCGTGCCGCCGCCGCCGCCGCCGCCGCTGGCCGGCACGTAAAGCGAGGCGATCGCCTGCAGGCCATCACCCATCTTGGTGTCGGCCTCCAGTACCACGCGGTACTGGCTGGACTGGGTGAAGATGGTCGAGATCAGGCGCTGGCCGAAGGCGTTGTACAGCGCATTGTCGATGGTGGCGGTGGTCACGCCCAGGCGCGCGGCGGCGTCGCGGTCGATCTGCACATAGGCCACCAGGCCCTGGTCCTGGTAGTCGCTGGCCACGTCCATCAGTTGCGGCAGGGTCTGCAGCTTCGCGACCAGGCGCGGCACCCAGATGCCGAGGTTCTTGATGTCCGGGTCTTGCAAAGTGAACTGGTACTGGGTGCGGCCGACACGGTCGTCGATGGTCAGGTCCTGCGAGGGCTGCAGGTAGAGCGCCATGCCGGGAATTTCGGCGGCGCGGTCTTCCAGGCGCTTCATCACGTCGTCGATGTTGCCGCGCGTGCCCTTCGGTTTGAGGTTGATCAGCATGCGCCCGCTGTTGAGCGTGGGATTCACCCCATCGACGCCGATGAAGGAGGAGAGGCTCTCGACCGCCGGGTCGGCCAGCAGCGCATTGGCCAGCGCCTGCTGGCGCTCGGCCACCGCGGGAAAGGAAGAGCTTTGCGGCGCCTCGGTGATGCCTTGCAGGATGCCGGTGTCCTGTTCAGGAAAGAAGCCTTTCGGCACCAGGATGTAGAGCAGCACCGTCAACGCCACCGTGCCCAGCGCGACCAGCAGCGTCAGTGCCTGGCGGTCCAGCACCCAGTTCAGCGCCACGCCGTACTTCTGAACACCACGGTCGAAGGTCGTCGCCCACCAGTGGCCGATGCCGTGCTTTTTCTCGTCTTCCGGCCGGTGGTGCTTCAGCATGCGCGCGCACAGCATGGGGGTGAGGGTCAGAGACACCACCGCCGAAATCAGGATCGAAACAGCAAGGGTGATGGCGAACTCGCGGAACAGGCGCCCGACCACGTCGCCCATGAACAGCAGCGGGATCAGCACGGCGATCAGCGAAAACGTCAGCGAGATGATGGTGAAGCCGATTTCCTTCGAGCCCAGCAGCGCGGCCTGCATCGGTTTCATCCCGGCTTCGATATGCCGCGAGATGTTTTCGATCATCACGATGGCGTCGTCCACCACGAAGCCGGTGGCAATGGTCAGCGACATCAGGGTCAGGTTGTTGATCGAGAACCCGGCCAGGTACATGATGCCGAAGGTGCCGACCAGGGAGAGGGGCACGGCGAAGCTGGGGATGATGGTGGCCGGGATGCTCCGCAGGAACAAGAAGATCACCATCACCACCAGGGCGATGGAGATCAGCAGTTCGATCTCGACGTCGTCCACCGAGGCGCGGATGGTGGTGGTGCGGTCGGTCAGCACGCGCACCTGCACGGCGGCCGGCAGCGAGCTTTGCAACTGCGGCAGTAGGGCCTTGATGCGGTCCACCACCTGGATCACGTTGGCGCCGGGCTGGCGCTGGATGTTCAGCACCACGCCGGGCGCTTGCTGGCCGTCGCTCGCCGCCCAGGCCGCCAGGCGCACGTTCTCGGCGTCGTCGACCACGTCGGCGATGTCGGAGATGCGCACCGGGCTGCCGTTCTTGTAGGCGATGATCAGGTTCTTGTATTCCTCCGCCGATTTCAGCTGGTCGTTCGCATCGATGGTGGAAGCGCGGGAGGGGCCGTCGAAGCTGCCCTTGGCCTGGTTGGTGTTGCCGTTGGTCACCGCGGTGCGCAGGTCGTCCAGCGACAGGCCGAGGTAGGCCAGCTGTTTCGGGTTGGCGCGGATGCGCACGGCGGGCCGCTGGCCGCCGGAGAGTGTCACCAGGCCGACGCCGGAGAGCTGCGAAATCTTTTGCGCGATGCGCGTGTCGGCCAGGTCCTGCACCTTGGTGAGTGCCAGCGAGTCGGAGGTGAGGGCGACGGTGAGAATCGGCGCATCCGCCGGGTTGACCTTGCTGTAGACCGGCGGCGAAGGAATGTCGGTGGGCAGCAGGTTGGCGGCGGCATTGATTGCCGCCTGCACTTCCTGCTCGGCCACGTCCAGCGAGAGATTCAGGTTGAAGCGCAAGGTGATGACGGAGGCGCCGCCGGAACTCTGCGAATACATCTGGTCCAGCCCCGCCATCTGGCCGAACTGGCGCTCCAGCGGCGCGGTGATGGAAGAGGTCATCACCTCCGGGCTGGCGCCGGGGTAGAGCGTGGTCACCTGGATGGTCGGGTAATCGACCTCCGGCAACGCCGATTGCGGCAGCAAGTGGTAGGCAATGATGCCCGCCAGCAGAATCGCCAGCATCAACAGGCTGGTGGCGACCGGCCGCTCGATAAATATTCGCGACGGATTCATCCTGCGCTCTTCTTTCGCGGCTTACGCGCCGGAACCGGTGGAAGTAGCGCCGCTGTTGCCGCCGCTGTTATTGTTGCTGTTTGCGCCGCTGCTGGGGCCGCCGGCGGGCGCGGTGTTGCCGCTGCCGCCGCTCTTGGCGCCGCCATCGGTGCCGCCATCTGCGCCCTTGCCGCTGCCGTCTCCGCCTTTGCCGCGCCGGCCCTTGTGGCTGCCCTTGCCATCGCCGTCGGCCGCGGGAGGAGCGTTGGCATTGGCCGCGGCGCTGCGGTCGATCACTTCCACTTTGGCGCCTTCGCGCAGCTTGTCGGCGCCGTCGGAAACCACGCGGTCGCCCGGGTTGAGGCCGGAAATCACGCTGATGCGGTCGCCATCGACCGTGCCCAGCTTGATCTGGCGCACCGACACCGTGGAGTCGGGATTGACCAGGTAAACATAGGTGCCCTGCTGCGCGCCGCGCTGCACGGCGGACTGGCGGATCACCGTGGCGTCGACGTCCTGGCCCACCAGTACGCGCACGTTGACGAACTGGTTGGGAAACAGCACGCCGCTGGAATTGCCGAATTCGGCTTTCAGTTTCAAGGTGCCGGTGGCGGTGTCGATCTGGTTGTCGGTGGAAAGCAGCTTGCCGGAGGCGAGCATGCCCTTCATCGCCGAGTCCCAGGCTTCCACCGGTACATCGGTGCCCTGGTTGATGCGCTTGAGCAACTGCTGCACCGCGATCTCGGGAATCGCCGCTATCACCGTGATCGGGTCGAGCTGGGTGATGCTGACCAGGCCGTTGGAATCGCTGGCGTGCACCATGTTGCCCGGGTCGACCATCCGCAGGCCGACCTTGCCGGCCAGTGGCGCAAAAATCCTGGTGTAGCTCAGTTGCAGGCGCGCGGCCTCGACCGCGCCGCGGTCGGTGGCGACGATGCCCTGGTATTGGCGAACGGTGGCTGCCTGGGTATCAAGCTGCTGCTTGGGGATGGAGTCGGTGGACATCAGGCCCTGGTAGCGCTCAAGGTCGATCTGCGCGTTCTGCAGCAACGCCTGGTCGCGCGCCAGGTTGCCGGCTGCCTGGGTCAGCGCCGCCTGCAGGGGCAGGGGATCGATTTCCGCCAACAGGTCGCCGGTCTTGACTAGCTGGCCTTCCTTGAATTTCACGCTGAGCAGAGGACCATCGACCCGGGTACGCACGGTGACGTTGTTGCGCGGGGTGACTGTACCCAGCGCCGTCAGGCGAATGTCCAGGGTTTCCTTGGTGACGGTGATGGCGGAAACCGGCGTTGGTCCGCCCGCGCCGGCGCGGCCGCCCTTGCCGCCTTTACCGCCGCCCTTGCCACCCTCTTTGGCGCCGTCCTTGGCGCCATCCGCACTCTTGGCACCGTCGGCGCTGGCCGTCGGCTCCGAGCGCGACTGATAGTAGTAATAGCCGACGCCGAGCAGGACCACAATGCCGATGATGATGATCAGCAGCCGCAGCATGCCGGCGCCGCGCGCCGCGATCCGGGTTGAGCTGAAAACGGGCAGACGGGACGGGAAGGCGGCTCGCGAAAGACTGGGCTTGAGCTCGGTCATCTTTTTCTTTCTCGGGATGGCTGCGAGGAGGAGCAGTTTATACGCAGTTTATTATCACTCGCGCGATCTTGCGGAAAGGTTCGACCGTCCTTTCGCCAAAACCGCGAGAAACAGGCTGTAATTCAATGAAGCGCAAACGACACGCCAAAACCGAAGGATGGCGGATATTCACATTTTTTAAGGTTAAATCTCCATAACAATCCGTAACGCGATGTAAAAGTCTAGTTTGTGCACTCCAATGGTCTTCCTTGATTCAAGCGGCTAAAAGATTTTAAGTATATTTAAATCAATGGCTTAAGGTAATTTTTGCTCCCGCGCCGGCTACGGGATGCGCGTAGCGTGTCATCGCAATATACTAGGTGCAGTACGCAGGCATATTCGTCCGCATGGAAATGGCGGCGCAGCCGGTATATTCGAGCCATCATTCCTGGCCGCGCCGCCTCGGCGGCCGGCGTGTCGGACAAGCATTCAACAAAGGAGACATTCATGCCGCGCAAGCTCGTTGACCTATCGATTTATCTTGAGAACGACGTCGTCTCCGACCCGCCCGCGTTCAAGCCGCGCATCGAGTATTTCAACCATGAGAACTCGTTCCCCCAGATGGCGCCCTTTTTCCCCGGCCTGAAGCAGTCCGACCTGCCGGACTCGGCCGTCTGGGCGGTGGAGCAGATCTCGCTCTCCACCCACAACGGCACCCATCTGGACGCGCCTTACCACTTTCATCCGACCATGAACAAGGGCGAGCGTTCCATCACCATCGATGAAGTCGATCTCAACTGGTGCTTCCAGCCCGGCGTCAAGCTGGACTTTCGCCACTTTGCCGACGGCTATGTGGTCACGGCGGCGGACGTCGAGGCCGAACTCAAGCGCATCAACCATACGCTCAAGCCGCTGGAAATCGTGGTGGTCAACACCCGCGCCGGCGATCGCTACGGCCACGACGACTTTGTCAGTGCCGGCTGCGGCATGGGCTACGAGGCCACCATGTACCTGCTGGAGCGCGGCGTGCGCCTGACCGGCACCGATGCCTGGAGCTGGGACGCGCCCTTCGTCTACACCGCCGAGAAATACGCCCAAAGCCACGATGCTTCGCTGATCTGGGAGGGCCACAAGGCCGGGCGCGATATTGGCTACTGCCACCTGGAAAAGCTGCACGCTCTCGACCAGTTGCCGCCGGACGGCTTCATCATCTCCTGCTTTCCGCACAAGATTCGCGGCGCCTCCGCCGGCTGGACCCGCGCCGTGGCGATATTCGATGATGCTTTGCTCACCAACATGAAGTCGGAGCAGTCCGCATCGGTGGCGCCTTGACGGGCGGGCGCCGCCGCGTCCGATTACTGCGGCGTGATGCCGGTCGCTTTGATCAGTCCCGTCCATTTCACGCGCTCGCCGCCGATGAAGGCGCGGAATTCCTCCGCGTTGCCGGGATAGACGATCAGCCCGGCGTTTTTCATGCGCGATTCCAGGCCCGGATCGGACAAGCCCGCGCGCAATTGTTGCGAAAGCTTCGCCGTAATCGCCGCCGGCGTGCCTGCCGGAGCGAACAGGCCGAACCAGGCAACCAGGGTGAATCCCTTGGTGCTTTGGGCCAGCGTCGGTACGCCAGGCAGGTCGGCGAGGGTATTTTCGGAGGTGACCGCGAGGGCACGCAGTTTGCCCGCCTTGACCATCGGCATCATGTTGGTCAGGTCGGCGACCGTGAAATCAAGCACCCCGCCGATCAGGTCCGTGGTGATTTCAGGCACACCCTTGTAGGGCACGCCAATGGCTTCCAGGCTGCCGGCGCGAACCACGGCGCTGCCGGCAATCTGATTGGCCGAATTCGCGTAGCCCCAGCGCAATTTGCCGGCGTTCTTCCTGCCGTAGTCGAATAGTTGCTCGACGGTCTGCACCGGCAAATCCGCGCGCACGGTGAGAAGCTGGACAGCCGCGCCGACCCGGCCGATCGGCTCGAAATCCTTGACCGGGTCGTATTGCAGTTCCTTGAATAGCGCCGCTGCCGCCGCTTGCGTGGTGTTG
This sequence comes from Betaproteobacteria bacterium, assembly GCA_028292405.1. Taxonomy (GTDB): domain Bacteria; phylum Pseudomonadota; class Gammaproteobacteria; order Burkholderiales; family JAEUOS01; genus JAQGMJ01. Next base: position 88,348 of record JAQGMJ010000028.1, on the reverse strand, counting down.
TTGCCGAAGAACAGCGTATAGCCGTCGCGCGGCGCGCGCGCCGCGACGGCCGCGCCTATGGTGCCCTGCGCGCCTGGACGGTTCTCGATGTAGAACGACTGCCCGGTCGCCTTGGTGAGCAATTGCGCCACCTCCCTGCCGGCGAAATCGGTCGAGGTGCCGGCGGGAAAGGGCACGATCAGTTTCACCGGGTGGGCCGGATACGCCTGGGCAAAGGCGCCGCCACAAAGAAAGGCGAGGAATAGAGCGGCCCAACGCCGGCGTACGGGCGCGCGCCTCATGCCTGCTTCTCCTTCAGCGTGATGGAAAATTCCTCGCGCATGACCTCGGCAATGGTGTCAAAGCACACCCCCTTGCGCACGATGCTGAAATCGCGGAAGTCAATCATCGTGCTCGAGCGGCCCTCGGGGTTGTGGTAGCGCGACTGGCCGTAGTCGATGACGATGTCGGCAATGCCGGTCAGTTCCGGTTCGATGTCTTCCACGCGGTAGCGGCTGCCTGAGAGCGACATGTTGGCCGAGGAGCCGACCATCGGCAGCATGTGCTCGTAGCATAGCCTGCCGATGCGGTTGCGCAGCTTGCCGGCGTTGAGCAGCAGATTGAGCGTGTCGCCCTTGACCGCGTTGTCGAGGACGAAGGGATTCATGTCGTGCAAGAACGGGTGCTCGCGCCGGAACGGCGCCACCACCGCCAGCGGCAGGTCGTGCTTCACCGTGACCGCGCGTACAACGGCCTTTTCCCGTTCGCCCATGATGTGCAGCGCGTCGTGGATCTCCAGGCTGCCGACGATGCCGGTCGGCTTGGAAAAACTGCGGTTTTTCGCGCCGTAGATGCGCCGTACCGACTCTTCGCTGCGGCCCAGAACGGCGTAGGCGACGTCGAGGTAGATGATGGCCACGCCGCCGCCGGCGACGACATCGAAGACCCGCTGTGCGTCTCCCCCGATGTCTCGGCCGGTCTCATTGGTCGGCATCGCGGCCGTTGCGCTGGTGTTCATCCTGTCTCCTCCCCAAGGCTTCTACTTTATGCGCAGGGCCGCTGCATATCCAGAAAGAAATTGGAATGCATGTATGCGCTTTTAAGCTGCTGCTATTTGTAAACGACAAGGCCCTGAAGGTCGGCCGCTACCTTCGCCGCCAGCGCATGCTTGCCCGCCAGCACGGCCGGGCTGCAGACGCTGCCGGGGGTACGGTCATCGATGATGCGCTTGACGCTCAGCACATTGTCCTTCAGCGCGTAGCTGGCGGTGTAGGAAACGGCGCCCTCGGTGAGATTGACGTTCGGCGGCAGGGACTGCACCTGCACCGATTTCGGCAGCGTGAAGACATACTCTTCGCTGGAACGTCCGCCGTTGCAGGTGGCCTGGTTGGCCGGGTCGGGTTCCTGCGCGTTGTCGCCGACAAAGGTGCTGACCGACGAGGGATTGACCATCAGGGGATAAATGGTGAAAGCGCCGGCCGCAGGCAGGGGCAAAAGCCCCAGGACCTCGAAATCCGAAGCATAGTGATAGGCCGGCAGGCGCTCCTGCGGGTCATCCGCTTTCAGCGCGCCGCTGCCCAGGCGCCCGCCGCTGCGGAACATATTGCGCACGAAGCCCTCCTTGGCGTCCTGCGACATGTTGCGGATTTGCGTGCGGATGGTGGCGGCGTAGGTGCCGCGCAGGTTCACCTCTACCGTGCCGCTCATGGTGCCGTCGCCCGCCACCGACACCAGCGTCTTCATCGCCTGTTCGTTGCTGCCGGGCGGGGCGGCCGGCGTCTTCATCCCTTCCTTGTAGCCGTCCACCAGCAGCGCCACCTTGTCCTGGTCGGCAAAGGGCAGCATGCCGAAGGGGCTGTCGGCGCTGGTCGAATCGATGAACAGGTTGAAGTCGGGCAGGTAGTTGATCACGTGGTTGACCATCGACACCACCGGCACCGCCGGCAACTGGTAGCCGTTGTCGGCATTGACCAGCGCCTGCGTGGCCTTGATGCCGCGCGCCGCCAGCAGGGCCTGCAGCAGGGTCGAGTGGTCCTTGCAGTCGCCGGTCTTGATGTCGAGGATGTAGTCCGTATCGTGCGGCACCACCGCGCCCAGGCCGATGCAATTGCCGGAGTATTCGATGTTGCGCGCGGTCCAGTCGTACAGCGCGCGCGCCTGCTCGCGCGGGTCGCCGGGTTTTCCTTTGCCGGCGGCGATTTCGTCGGCCAGTTTCCGTATGCGCGGTGTCACCGCGGCCTTCGGGCTGGCGCGCACGCCGTAGGCTGCCGCGATATCGCCATAGCCGCGCAGGGTGGAAAAATAAAAGGCCGTCTCGCGCCGCGGATCGTAGATCGCGCCCGGGCCGCGGCGGCTGCGCAGCGGCCGCGGGTTGCTGTAGGTCCATTCGCGCACCCGGCGGCCATCCTTTTCGGCATTCGCCGTCTCGCGCATGCCGACAGCCTCGGCCTGCGCCCACAGGGCGGCGGGCGCATCGACGCGGAAGACCAGCGTGTCAAAGGCGATATCGCGGCTGACTGTCGAGGCGATCGAGAAATGTCCCGGGAACAAGGCTTCGACAGTGGCGAGGCTATACTCCAGCACCGTGGTGTCGCCGACTTCAACCTGCGGGAACGCCACGGCAAGCTGGGTGTAGTCGTTGCCCTGGGCCGGGTCGCGGCTCGCGCCGGTGCCGACGTCGAGAAGGATATTGCCCGGCGGCGCATCGATGCGCCGGCCGTCCGCCTTGCGGGTGTAGGCAGCCGTCACCCGTGCCCGCTGGATGCTCCGGTTGTAGCCGATCGCGGCCTGCGAGGCGCGCTCCACGCCCTCGGGTTTGAGCATCTTGACTTCCGAGGTGACGATTTCCTCGAAGGTGCCGTCCAGGTTGACCCGGTACTCGTCCACATATCTGACCGTGCGGGTCAACACATCGATCGGCTCGCCCTGGGCATGGGCCAGACCGGCTGCGGCCAGGAGCAGCGCCCCGGTCAGGCGGCGGAAATGGAACATGATGAGAGGATCAAAAAAACGCGCCGGCCTGAAGCCGGCGCTGATTCGAAAAATGCGTATTGCGCGGAATTATTTCTTCGGCGGATACAGTTTGCGCGCCTCTTCGATGCTCTCGGCGGCGCGGATGTACTCGCGCGAAGTGGCCTGTTTGATGTCCAGGCTGCCGGCGGCCGAGCCGAGGTTGATCGCCTTCAGCGCGGCCTTGCCTTCCTCGTTGTCGTCGATGCGGTAAAGCCCCTGGGCGATTTTCAGCGACTCGTCCTGGTTCAGGTCGCTGCGCACGGCGATGGCGAAGCCCGGCATCGGGTCGCTGGTGGTCACCAGTTTCAGCTTGTCCGGATAGCGCTTTTCGGCTTCCTCGTAACCGCCGGGGGAAAGCGCCACCACGTCGACCTTGTTCTGCACCAGGGCCTCGGCGACGTCGTCTTCGTGGGTGGTGCTGAACTCCTCGAACTTGGAGAACGCCTTGTCCAGCACCAGGCCGCCGGCGGTGAGCACGCGCGCGGCCATCGGCCCGGTCATGCCGTTGCGGGTCTGCAGGCCCATGCGCTTTTCCTTCATGTCGTCCATGCTGTCGATCGGCGCGTCGAAACGGGTGACGAACAGCGCCGCCACGTCGCGGAACTTGCCGATCACCGCGTACTTCTTGTCGCGCGCGGCCAGGCCGATGTCGTAGGTCGGCCCGAGGATCATGTCGAACTTCGGTTCCTTGCCGTTGAGAGCAAAGCTGTCGGTGACGGTAATGTTGACGTCGCGCCCGGTGGCCTTCTTCAGGTAGTCGGAGAACTTGGCCAGCGAAGCCTTGATCTGGATTTCCTCGGTGGCGCCGCTGGTGCCCGGGACGATGCCCATCTGGATCACCGCGCCGCCGGCGCCGCCGGCGCCGCCCAGCTTGAGCGCCAGGCCGACACCCACGGCCACCAGCAATACCGCGGCAACGGCGCCGCCGACGGCCCATTTGACCCAGCCGCGACCCCCCTTGGCGGGCCTGCCGGTATAGCCGCGATTGATCGTCTTGAAATCGACGTCGCCCACCAGCACCGGCAGGAATTCCTGGATCGATTGCGGGCGCTTCTGGTCGTCCGGGGCCAGCGCCCAGTCGATCGCCTGCAAAAAACGGACGCTGTACTTTCCCTTGGCCACTTCGCTGGCCGGCTCCTGCGGGTCGCTCTGCAGGCGCGCGGCCGCCTCGATCGGTTTTTTGCCGCAGACCATCCAGTACAGCACCCCGCCTAGGGCGTAGATGTCCGACCAGGGCCCCTGGCGGCCATGCGAGTGATATTGCTCGAACGGCGCGTAGCCCGGCGTGACGATCGATGTCAGGCCCTTGGAGCCGCCGGCCGAAGCCTGGCGCGCGGCGCCGAAGTCCAGCAGCACCAGGCTGCCGTCGACGTCGCGCACGTAGATGTTCGCCGGCTTGATGTCGCGGTGCATGAAGCCGCCCTTGTGCACCACCTCCAGCCCCTGCATCAGCGGCTCGAACATGCGCAGCATGCCGGTCTCGTCCGGCGGGCCTTCGCCGCTGTCCTGGCGCTTTTTCAGCCAGGAGGCGAGCGATTCGCCGTACTCGAACTCCATCACCATGTAGGCAGTGTTGTGCGCCTCGAAAAAGCGCGACACCCGCACGATGTTCGGATGGCGGAAGGTGGCCAGGGTGCGGCATTCCATCAGGAAGCGCTCGAGGCCGTTGCGGTAGTCTTCTTCGTAGTCGGACGCCTTGGGCATCACGGTGGGCGCTTGGTCGTCGCGCACCGCCATTTCGCCGGGCAGGTATTCCTTGATCGCCACCTTGGCGTTCAGGTTGGTGTCATGCGCCAGGTAGGAAATGCCGAAACCGCCGATGCCGAGGATGCGCTCGATGGTGTATTCGTGGAGTTGGAAGCCGATCGGCAGCGCCACCCGGCTGTCCTGCTGGCCCTGGGCGCGGCGCTTCAGTTCGGAATAGGAAGGGCCGGTGAAATCGGTGGCGAGCACGCCGCGATGCTTGGGCGCGCTCTGGTCGACCATCGTGTGCGTGCCGGTCTGCGCCATCGGGTCGCGCGGGACGACAATGGTCTTGGCGTTCGACAGATCGTCTGCGTCGAACGTCCCCTCTTTGCCGGAATCTTCTTGGGCCATCCGTATCTCTCCCTGGGGCCTTGCTTGCGCTGCAACCGATACTTCCCCTCCGGTAGACACAACGCTTCTCTCTCAAGAGGTTACCACATCTTGCTGTTGTTATTTCCAGCTGGATTGCCGGTGCCTCCGGATTGCCGGGCCCGCCCTGGAACGGGGACTCGCGGCGTTGCGCCGTGGCGTCAAAAAGCACGGTCGTGCCGGTAAAAGGCGTTATGCCCGGATCAGCAGATCGCGCGCGCCCGGCCGCTCCCCGGCGGCCGCTTGCGCCGGCAACAAGAGGGTGAAGATGGCGCCGCCTCCCGGATTGTTCGCGGCCGAAATGTCGCCGCCGTGGGCGCGCGCCAGCTCCCGCGCGATCGCCAGGCCCAGGCCGGTGCCGCCGGAAACCAGGCCAGCCCCCTTGCCTTGTTCGAATTGCTCGAAAATCAGTTCCAGTTCATCCTCCGGGATGCCGGAGCCGTTGTCGCCGACGTCCAGCCGGTGCCAGGGCTGGCCGGCCCCGTCCGTCTCGCGCGACAGGCGCAGCTCGACCGCGCCGCCGGACGGCGTGAACTTGATGGCGTTGGACAGCAGGTTTCTCACCACCTGGCCCAGCCGGATGGCGTCGATCGCGGCCATCGACGGCTCGTGCTCGAAGCGCCATCCCAGGCCGAGCTGCTTGCCATCGGCAAGCGCCGACATCTCCTGCACGACCTTGTCGATCACCGGGCGGATGTCCTGCATTTCCCGCGCCACGGAAAGCCTGCCGGCGCGCGATTTGGACAGATCCAGCAAGTCGTCGATCAGCCCCAGCAACTGGCCGCCTGCCTGGCTGATACGCGAGAAATAGCGCCGTATCTGTTCCGGCGGGCTGCTGGCATAGCCACGCTCGCCGAAGCCGGAAAAGCTCAGGATGGCGTGCATCGGCGTGCGCAGTTCGTGCGAGATGGTCGCCAGGAATTTGCTCTTCGCCAGATTGGCCTGCTCCGCCTCATCGCGCGCCCGGCGCAGGTCGGCGATCTGCCGCGACACCAGGTCGACCAGATAATCGCGGTCGGACTTCAGGCTGAGTTCCGCGTGCACCCGGTCGGTGACGTCGATGAAGGTCAGGATGGTCCCCAGGCTGCGGCCATCGACCAGGTGCGGCTGCGCGCGCTTCTCCAGCGTGCGGCCGTTGCGCAGGGTGATGACCTGGCTCATCTGCCGGTAGGCGCCGGAGAGCAGGGCATGCAGGCAGGAGGGTGCGTCCGCCGCTACCGGCAATTGCGCGCCCATCAGGGTCAATATCTGCGCGCTGTCGCCGCCGGCGATGGCCTCGCCCGGCAGGGACCAGAGCGCCGCCAGGCGATGATTGATGCTGACCACCTCCTGGGCGGTGTCGAGCACCATGATGCCTTCGGCGGTGGCCTCCAGGATGGTGCGAAGCTGGGTGGCGTAGTCCGCCGCGGCCTGATCCGACAGGGAGGGGCGTTTCGCCCCGGAAGCGCGGACCACGAAGTAATCGCTCCCGTCTTCCTGGACCGCGAATACGCTTTGCACGACATCGACCAGGCTGCCGTCGCCGCGCCTGTATTGCGTCTCGACGCGGTCCAGATTCTCGCGCACGCCGGCGCAGGCTTCGTTCCAGAACACGGCGCCGGCCAGGGAGACGTCGATGTCGGTGACCGCCCTGCCATGCAATCCGTCCTCGTACCCCAGCCATCCGGCGGCGGTCGCGTTGGCCCGCACGACTTTCAGCGTGACCGGGTCCACCGCCAGCAGCGCTTCGCTGGCGTGGTTCGATAGCAGGTCTGCCGAAGGCACGGTCATGGACATGCGCGCTCAGGCTTCCGCGCGCTCGTAGAAATAGGTGACGCGCCCGCGCCCGGTGAGGTAGTCAAGCACGTTGGCCGGTACCTGCGAGCGCCGCAGGGCGGCGCGGATGTTGATGTCCTTCTCTTCCAGCAGGTCGACCACCATCGGGGCCTCGCGCGGTGTTTTGGCGTCATACGCCACCACGGTCGGCCGCAGCGGGCGTGCGGTGTTGACCGATGACACCACGCAGACCGTATCGTTGGATAGCTGCACCAGCGTGCCCGGCGGATAGACGCCGAGGCAGCGGATCAGGATCTGCAGCGCCTTTTCATCGAACTTCTGGCGTTGCTGCTTGAACAGCAGCGAAAGCGCCTCGTGCGGCGTGAGCGAGCGGGCCAGGATGGCGTTGTTGCACAGGTTGTCGTACTGGTTCACCAGCGCGACGATGCGCGCCAGCGAGGAGAGGCTGGCCGGCTGCATGCCTGCGGGATAGCCCGAGCCGTCCATCAGCACATGATGGTGGGCGATGATCTCGATCACCGGCAGCGGCAGCTGCAAATCGCGCGCGAACCGCACGCCGGATTCGACATGCTCCTCGCGCGCCGCGCGCTCGGAGGAAGAAAGGGCTTCGGTCTTCATCAAAATGCGCGAGGGCACTTCGCGCAGGCCGAGGTCGTGATAGAACGCGCCTTGTACCAGCAGCGCGCCTTCGTCCCCGGCGATCTGCATTTCGCGGGCGATCACCAGGCTCAAGAGCGCCACGTTTAGCGCATGCGCATGCGGTTCCTGGTTGGGCGATTGCGAGTGCATGGCGAACAGGGCGATTTCCGGTTGCGCCAGCAGGTCGCTCGACAGCGAATGGGCCAGCGCGGCGACTTCGACCATGCTTTGCGCGGGCGATTTTTGCAGGGAGTTCTGCAGTCTGCGCAATCCTTCGGCGGTTTTCTGGTAGCGGCGTTCGACACGCGCGATGGCTTCGCGCTTTTCGGCCAGCTTTTTCTGGCGCTCATGCTTGGCCTGCAAGGCCGGGGAAAGCGAAGGCGGCTCCGGATGGGCCGGGGGGGACGGGGTGGCCGTGGCGGCGAGGTGGATCGCGGCAGGCGCCTGCGGCCGGATCGGGTCTATCGCGGCATCGCTTTTGTCCGGATCGATGCGCACCGAGGTCAGCCCGAGCTGGCGCAGAGTGCCGATCTGCTCCACGGATTTGATCTTGAAGCTGCTGAAGCCGAAAGGATGGTCCATCCATCCCAGGTCGAGATGGATATAGACCCCCACTTTCAACTGATCGATCGACGCGCGTGCTTGCATGTGCTTGTTCTTGAATGATGGAATTGCCAGGGTATGTGGCAGGAGCGCCCCGCAATCGCGCACGGCTCCGCGCCGTGGCGACACATTTCCAGAGCATGCATGGTAGCGGCGGGGGCGTATGCGGCTGGCTTCGAAATGGAGCGGGAAAAGCCCCTATTCCTCGCGCTGCAACATCGACCGGGCCGCCAAAGGCATCTGCCGCGCGGCACAAGCTGCTAAACTTTTACGCTTTGCCCACTCGTGGTGCTACCCGTGCCCCAGCAACGCCTGCTCGACCTTTACCGCGTGATGCGCCGGATCCGCGCATTCGAGGATGCCGCCGAAACGGCCAGCCAGGGTGGCGTCGCCGCCTGGGGCCTGGCCGAGAACGCTACCCCGGCCAAGGTGCGCGGCCCGCTGCATCTTTCCACCGGCCAGGAGGCGGTGGCTGTCGGCGTCTGCGCCAATCTGGTTCGCAAAGACCTGCTGACTTCCACCCACCGCGGCCACGGCCATACGCTGGCCAAGGGCGCCGACCCGGCGCGGATGATGTGCGAGCTGTTCGGCCGCGCCACCGGCTATAACCACGGCAAGGGCGGCTCCATGCACATCGCCGATTTCTCGGTCGGCATGCTGGGCGCCAACGGCGTGGTGGCGGCAGGCATTCCGATCGCCACCGGCGCCGCCCATGCGCTGAAACTGCGCAAGCAGCCGAACATCGTCGCCTGCTTTTTTGGCGATGGCGCCGCCAACCGCGGCCCTTTTCTCGAGGGCCTGAACTGGGCCCAGGTGTACCAGTTGCCGGTGCTGTTTGTCTGCGAGGACAACCGCATTTCCGCCACCACCCCGACCGGCCCGATGACGGCGGGCAAGGGCGTCTCCGCGCGTGCCAAGGCGCTGGCGATTGCCTCGGAGAAGGTCGACGGCAACGACGTCGAAGCGGTCGATGCCGCCGCCGCCCGCCTGGCTGCTCAAGTGCGTGCCGGCGGCGGCCCGCGCTTTTTGCATGCGGTCACCTACCGCTTCAAGGGCCATGTATCGGTGGACCCGGGCAGCTATCGCGACGCCAGGGAAGTTGAAACAGCCAAGCAATCCGATCCACTGCTGCTGGCGCGCGCCAAGCTGCTGGAACGTGGCGTGCCGGCCGCCGCAGTTGACGCGATCGACGGCGAAGCCGGGCAGGAAATCGCTGCGGCCCTGGCTACGGCCGATGCCGCGCCCTGGCCACAGGCCTCAGCGGCTTACGAAGACATCATGAACACGGTGACGGGAGCCTGGCGATGAACGCGCCCGAGCGCAAGACGGCCATGCACACGCAACAAATGACCTACGCCGAGGCCGCCTGCCTCGCGCTGCGCGAAAAAATGCGCGCCGATGCGCGCATCGTCGCGCTCGGCGAAGACCTGGGCCGCGGCGGCGTGTTCGGCCAGTATCGCGGCCTGCCGCAGGAGTTTCCGGACCGCATCATCGACACGCCGATCTCGGAGGCCAACATCATGGGCGCCGCCGTCGGCATGGCGCTCGCCGGTTTGAAGCCGGTGGTGGAAATGCGCGTGATCGACTTCGCCCTGTGCGCGATGGACGAGATCGTCAACCAGGCCGCGAAGAATCGCTACATGTTCGGCGGCCAGGGCCGGGTGCCGCTGGTGGCGCGCATGCCCATCGGCATCTGGAGCGCCTCCGCCGCGCAGCACTCGCAGTCGCTCGAAGCCTGGTTCGCGCACATGCCTGGCCTGGTGGTTGCCGTGCCCGGCACGCCGGCAGACAACTACGGCCTGCTGAAAAGCGCGCTGGATTCCGGCGACCCGGTGATTTACATGGAACACAAGGAACTCTGGGGCTTGACCGGCGAAGTGACGGTTGGCAGCGAAGTGCCGCTGGGCCGCGCAAACGTGTTGACCCAGGGCGGCGACCTGACCATCGTCACCTGGTCGCGAGGCGTCAGTCTGGCGGTGCAGGCGGCTGCCAGCCTCGGCAAGGCAGGCATTGCCGCCGAGGTGATCGACCTGCGCACCCTCTGGCCGTGGGATCGCGAGACCGTGTTTGCTTCCGCCGTCAAAACGCGCAAGGTGCTGGTGGTGCATGAAGCCGTGCAGGTGGCGGGCTTCGGCGCCGAAGTGGCGGCGAGCGTCGCCGAGCATGTCGGCTGCAAGGTCGCGCGCCTAGGCGCGCCGCGCATTCCGGTGGGCTATGCGCAGGTGCTGGAAGACGAATCGCGCCTATCCGCCGCCAAGATCGAGGCGGCGGCGCGAAATATTTTGAAATAGCGGCGTTTCGAGGCGCGGGTTATTGCGATAGTCAGGGTCTTTGGAATCCGGCTGATCGCTAAATCGGCCGCGTCGCTGCCATCGAGGCCGGCAAGCAGGAAATCTAGATCGCTCCGCAAGGGATCCACCAAGGCGGATTCGGGCACCCTACAGCCAAGTCGAAGCGGCGTGAACGATGCTCGGAGGCCAGGTCTCCGGGAATTTTTATGGTCGATGTTTTTCCCGGGGCACTGCCACGGTATCCCAAACCGGTGTTTGCAAAGGGACAGGTTGTTCCGCCGCGCCGTCAAGCATGACGTAGTCAAGGCGGCTGAAAAACGCACCGATCTGCTCCCAGAGTTCTCTAGGTCCTTCGACCAACATTATCGGTCGATGGCGCGCGATGGTTGCCGCGCCGCCTTCGAGAACCCTTGCTTCAGCTCCTTCCACATCGATCTTGATGACATCCGGAGGAGGCAGGGATTGCGCCAGGGTATCGATGCGCATGGTAGCGACTGACCGCAATTCCTTCACAGCTACAGCCGATTGATGCCATTCGCCGACGCCCTGCAGCTTGTTCATGGCGCGGCTGTATCGGGAGATTTCAAAGTTCGCGGTGCTATCCGCGTCTGAAAGGGCGATGCAAAAAACCGACAAATGCAGCGATCGGTTGAGTGGCAGGCGCTGACTGCGCAGCAGGTTGGCTGCCAGTTCGACGTCGGCTTCGAATCCATAGACATGGCCTTGCGCCGCCCGCACCGCAGCTGGAAAGGCGAACATACCGACATTCATGCCGATATCCCAGACTACCGAATCTGGCTTTATCCAGCTGGAAATGAAGCGCTGATGCACTTGGTCGACGCGCGCACCGGATAGGCGCAGAAATTTGAGGCTGCTTCCCGGCGACAGGTAGGCCTCAAATGCGCCACCTTCGAAGCATACTTTGCGCCGGAAATACGTCGAGCCGAACGTGCGTAACAAAAGCCGACGCCAGGCTGGGGACTGTGCTCCTATTCCCATCGATATGGTCCCTTTTTCCTGCCGCGGCTGGGGTAAAAGCTTGTTGGGCGGACGAATTATCTATCAAAAATGGATTCCGCCAAGGCGATGCGCCGATTCGCATCGCCGCGGGCGCTATTGGACGCCTCCGGTGTAGTTATGTAATAACCGATTGTCATTGCTGAGGAAGATATGCGCTCAATTCGAGGAGATGACGAATGCCTGAATCGCGGAATCGGATGTTTAACTCGGACGAGCCATCATTGCAGAACCGCATGCAGCATCAAGGCCGGAAAGGTCGCGCTCGCAAGGCCTGATTGCGATTCCGCAGCATTTAATTTTGTAGCATCGGCGCGCCGCTTTCAGATCGAGGTACTGCCTATTCGCGGTCCGCAGGAAACAGGCTCTTCTTGACGATGGCGTGGATCCCCCAGTTGCCGTCCACCACCTGGGTGACGCCGAAATCCACCGCGATGGACATCAGCGCGATAGCCTCGTCCTCGGAGAGGCCCTGGGTCGTCATCAGGAAATGGCGCATGTTGCGATAGGCGGCGCGCATGGCGCGGTCCATCGATGACTTCTCGAAAATCGCGCTTTGCGCATCGGGGCCGAGTTCGGTCAGATAGTCGCCATAGCTGAAGCCGTGCACGATCCACTCATCCGCTGTCTTCAGCAGCGGATACGTCAGCCCTTCGAGCGCGGTGCCGGCGAGGCTGCCCTGCTTGTGCAGGATCAGCTGGAAAGTGCCGGTCAGCGAGCACTCGATGGCGGTGCCGCACAATTCCGAATCGCCTTGCGAGGCATGCGGGTCGCCGACGGAGAACAGCGCGCCCGCCGCCGCCACCGGGTAATACATGGTCGCGCCCTTGCGGATGCGCCAGTTGTCGATGTTGCCGCCGGTGAAGCTGGGCGGATTGGTGTTGACCAGCTCGCTGGTGGCCGGCGCGACGCCCATCACGCCGAAGTGTGGGCGGATCGGAATGCGGTAGCCCTTCAGCACATCGTAGTTCTTGGTGATGGTCGAGTGATCGACCGGCACGCCGGGATAGTCCATGATCGAATGCACCACGCCAAAGGGGTCGGTCTGCGGCGTCCAGCGGAAGTTGTATACCGCGCGCGCCCAGTTGCGCTCGCCGCTGGTGTCGAGCTCGAAAATCGTGATCACTTCGCGCTTTTTCGGCTCTTCCACCGTGTCGCCGTAGTGAAAGCCCCACCAGCCCGCCGCGTTGCTGCCGAAGGCCTTGCCGGCATATTGCGGATTGCCGCAGGGGCGCAGGTGCACGTCGATGATGCGCACTTCGAGCACGTCGCCGGGTTGCGCACCTTTGACGGCGACGGGCCCGGTGCAGACGTGCGCGCCCAGCCCGCCGCCGGCGCCCACCGGGCTGTCCATCGCGCCGGCGCCGCGCCGGTCGACGTTTTTCTGCTTTGCGTCCCAGCGGAACACGCTCTCGGCGCCGGGGTCGCCGCGCACCATGCGCTCGGTGTCGTCGGGTGCCTGGTGAGTCAGGGTCTCGACGGTGACGAAGTCGCCGGATTGCACTTCGACCAGAGGCGCAAGTGCCGCACTGAAATGGCCCCAGTGCACCGTCTTGTCGGTGGCGGGCACAAAATGGTGGCGCGCCATGCCAACACCGGGGATCGTGCCCGGCGTGACCGGCACCCCTGTCACGCGCGCGGAAGCGGAGGCCGGAAATTCACCCCCGAGGTCGCGCCGCGCTTGCGCCAGTTCCTCTTGCGCCCGCGCGGCTTCCCCATGCGAGGGATGGCCGCAGCCAGGCGCGCATTGATGCTCGCTCATCGACGCTCCTCGATCAAAGGCGGTCGCAATTATGCGCGTCAGATCGAGCCCTGAACGCCATCGACCAGGTAGTTCATGCCATCGAGCACCGGGTCGGGCTGCTCGTGCACCTCGCCCGCGGGAATGGTGACATTGCCCTTGTTGTCCTTGATCGTGCCCTTGAAGATCGGGTACTTGCCCGCCAGCATGCGCGCCTTGATTTCGTTTGCCTTGGTCTTCACCGCCGAGGTGACGGATACACCGAAGGGCGAGGCCTTGACGAAGCCCTCCTTCAGGCCGCCGCGCATCACGTTGACCATCGGCTTGTTCTGCTGCATCGCCTTGATGTGCAGGGCGTAGGGCGTGGCCCAGTCCCATTCCATGCCGGTGAGGTAGCCCTTGGGCGCCAGGTCCGCCTGATTCACGTGGTAGCCCAGGGTCATTACGCCCCGTTTTTCGGAGGTTTCCACCACCACGCGCGGCGACTGGCTGTCGCAAGCCACCACGTCGCAGCCCTGATCCATCAGGGCGTTGGCCGACTCCGCCTCCTTGACCGGCAGCCACCAGTCGCCGGTGAAGATCAGGCGCGTGGTGATCGCGGGATCGACCGAGCGCGCGCCCAGGGTGAAGGCGTTGATGTCGATCAGCACCTGCGGCACCGGCTTGGCGGCGACCCAGCCGAGCTTCTTGGTCTTGCTCATTTGCGCCGCCACCACGCCACCCAGGTAGCCGAGCTGGTCGATGAAACCCCAGACGCTGCCCACATTCGGCGGCCGCTTGCCGGGACCCCAGACCCCGGCCCAGACGAAACGCACCTTGGGATATTTCTCCGCCATCTTCAGCACGTGCGGATCGAGATAGCCGTAGGAAGTGGCGAAAATCAGCTTGACGCCGTCCTGCCGGATCATGCCCTCCATGGTCTGCTGCACCTGTTGGGTTTCGGGCACGTTTTCCTCTTCCAGCACCTTGACGCCCGGCATCTTCTTGATCCTGGCAGCAGCTTGCGAATGACCCTGGTTCCAGCCATAGTCATTGCCGGGGCCGGGATAGATAAAGCCGACTACCAGGGGCTCCCCGGCCGCCAGGGCGGAGTCGAAGGGCAGGGCGCTGGCCAGTGCGGCGGCGCCGCTGGCTTTGAGGAAGTTGCGGCGATTTTGCTGGTGCATGTGACAGTCCTTCCGGAAGATGCGACGCGAAAGCGAAGGCCGAGCAGCGGGCCAAAGGAAGCACTCCAGGGAAGCACGAAGCGGGCCAAAGGATGGTCGTTCAGCGAGTGCCGGGCGCACTGAGGGCCATGATGGCGCACGGACGTTGCCTGCAAGCGAACGGAGCGGTCTTATAGCGGGTATTCCGCGGCGCGCCGGGATGGTTCCACGGGTCTGCGGTAGGCTCTTGCTTCCCCGATCAAACAAGCCTGGCCGGACCAGGGCCTCCATGAGCGACTTCAGCAAGCCGAAAGACCAACCCTTCCAACTCGAAGAAGCCACCATCGCCGAGCTGCACGCGGCCATCAAGGCCGGGCAGATCACGCTGGTGCAGGTAGTGGAACGCTACATCGCCCGCGTGCGCGCCTATAACGGTGTCGCCAGCATGCTCATCACCGAGGATGGCGCGGCCGTGCCGCCGGCGCCAGGCGTAGTGCGCGGCAAGCAGCCGCTGCGGTTCCCGACCGCCACCATCAAGGCCGCCGACTTCCTGCCGCAGCTCGGCCAGTACCAAGGCCCGTCACTCGAATTCGGCCGCATGGAGGCGACTGCCTCTGATCCCGCCGTACACCAGCAGTCCGGCATGATCGCCGGCATTCCCAACGCGGGCCAAGTCAACGCGCTCGGTACGCTGAACATTCGCGGCGAGCGCTCCGTTACCTGCAAGGGAGACTTCGACCGCCACCCTTCACTTGGCTCCCTGCCCAAGGGTGCGCCGCCCGCCTGCGAAGCCTTTCGCCAACAGCCCGACGCGCTGGAACGCGCCGCCGAACTCGATGCGCAATACGGCCGCAATCCTGATCTGGAAAAGATGCCGATGTATGGCGTCGTCTTCTCCTTCAAGGACCCCTTCGATACCAAGGACATGCGCTCCACCGGCGGCGGCGACGCGGCTTACGACATGGATTTTCCCGCGCGTGACCACATCCTGGTAGACCAGTTGCGCATAAAGGGCGCGATCATTTTCGCCAAGGCCGTCAACACCGAGTACAACGGCCGTGCCGGCGACCCCGGCGGGCGCAACCTGCCCGAACGGGTACTGCCTTCGACGCTGGGCTATCAGCGCAGCACCTGGGCCGGCAATCCCTCCAACCCCTACGACACCACGCGCGCCGCCTCGCTCGGCTCCAGCTCCGGCTCGGCGCTCTCGGTCAGCACCAACATGGTGATGGCCAGCCTGGGCGAAGAAACCCGCGCCTCCTGCCGCGGCCCGTCGAATCACAATGCGGTGGCGCTGCTCCTGCCGCACAAGGCGATGATCGGCTTCGACGGTGGCGCCATCGGCGCCGACATCTATTGCGACCGCACCGGCATCCACTGCCGCGCCATCGCCGATTGCGCCAAGGTATTGGATGCGCTGAAGGACGCGGAAAACGGCTACTACGATCCGCGCGATGTCTATACCACCGTGCCGCGCTCCTCCGTGCTGCCTGAAGGCTACGCGGCGCATGCCGCGTCTCCTTCCGCCACGCTCAAGGGCATGCGCATCGGCATCGTGCGCGAGTCGATGGCGGTGCCGCCCGGCCACAAGTCGGAGCAGCCCATCGTCACCGCCGCCGCGCGCGAGATCAAGGAAATCCTCGGCGCAAAACTTGGCGCCACCCTGGTCGAATCTTCGCACCGCCATTGGCAGCGCGACGCCGATGTCGAACTGATGCAGGTCGATTTCCGCCGCGCCCTGGCGCGCCTGCTGCCGGTGTTCATGCCCGACGTGCTGTTCCGTCTCGACGCGAAGGGCGAACCCCTGTTCAAGGAGTTTGCCGCGGCCATCATCCCCACCGAGTTCGAACCTGGCTGCGTGTTCGGCAGCGGCAAGATGGCGCCGATCGACTACCTGGTCGAGCTCGCCGACGGTCGCATCGAGCCGCCGGTGAATTTCGATATCGGCATCATCCAGGAACAAAAGCTTGCTACCACCTTCCGCTTTCACATCCCGCAATACCTGAAGCGGCGCGCCGCCGACTGGAAGGAACGCGGCCACACCGAAACCCTCACCGACTTCGCCGCGCTTAACGCCCGCTCAAAATTCTGGGGCGACGACCAGCGCGCCGCCTTCAAGAACTGGGAAGAGACCACCGACCCACGCAATCCGCTGGATGGCCGCCAGGGCGTGAACGAGCGCATCATGCTGCGCGAACTCCTGCGCCGCGTCGACATGATGGTGCTCCACGAAAACAAGCTCGATGCCCTGGTGCGCCTGCACACCCCGTTTCCGCCTGCGCTGATCGGCGGCGCCCACCAGCCGGGCATTTTCGGCAACATGAGCCCGGAGACCTTCTACGGTCCCAACGCCGGCCTGACCGAAGTGCTGATCCCCGCCGGCTACATCACCACCGCCTACGACCCCGTGTTCAAGCTGAGCGAAGACCGCAAGAGCTACGTCAACGCGCATTCGGACGTCGCCACCACCCTCCCCGCGCCCGGCCTGCCCTTCTCACTGGTGTTCCGCGCCGAGCCGGGCAGGGAAGACATCATCCTCAAGGTGGCCTCCGCCTATGAGGCGGCCAGCCGCCGCCGCGTGCCGCCGCCGGCCTTCGGCCCGCTGAAGTAAACTTCGGCGCGCGCCTTACGCCGGAGAGTTCATGCGGTATCTGAAAGCCTGTTGTTTTGTATTGTTGTTGATCGCCGGCGGCGCTGCATCGGCGCAAGCCCTGGTCAGCGGTGCGCGCGACATGGTGGAAACCCAGCGCCGCATCCTCGCCCTGCACGAGGCGAGCGGCGGCGACGAGCAGGCCCGCACCGTCGCCGGGCAGTTTCTGTTTCACGGCCTGCAGGACAAGAGCGCCGCGTTGTCGCAGGCGCTGGCCGACGCCACACGCCGCAACGATACTGCGGCCCTCAACGCCTTTTTCGATTACGTCGAGCGCGGTGATCTTTTCGATCTCGACCGCCTGACCTTGCGCGAAACCCTCGAAGACTGGGCCGCCGCGCTCAACCCCGCGCAAATCCCGCCGCGCCTTTCGCGCCTGCAAGCCGAGTTCCCGCGCATCCAGGCACGCTACGCCCGCGAACTCACCAGCGCGATGGCCGAAGAGCCCGCGCGCGGCATCGCCGCCAAGCGCGGCAACTGGGACGCCTACGTCGACTCGGTGCGCGACAAGTATTCTGCCGACGCCATCCTCAAAACCCTGCAGGAAGACCTGCCCAACGACACCCGCGGCGCCTCCAAGACACCGCAAAAGGAAGCCGAAGCGCGCGCCAACGAACTCAGCGGCCGCAACCTGCCGCCCAAGACCCTGCTGCTCACCTTCGACGACGGTCCGCACCCGCGCTATACCGACCAGTTGCTCGCCATCCTCGCGCGCTACAAGATCAAGGCGCTGTTTTTCCAGATCGGCAAGAACCTCGGCACGGCCAAGGATGGCAAGGTCACCCTGATCGCGCAAAACGCAGCGGTGGAAAAGCGCATTCTCGCCGCCGGCCATGCCATTGCCAACCACAGCTACTCCCACGCCTTCCTGCCCAAGCTCGACGACAAGCGCCTGACTGAAGAAATCGACAGCACCCAGCAACTCATCGCCGCCGCCGTGCCCGAAGGCGCGGGCCGCACCGCCATGTTCCGCGCCCCCTACGGTGCGCGCAATCCGCTGGTGCTCACCGAACTGGCCGACCGCAAGCTGCGCTCGGTGATGTGGAACATCGACTCGCTGGACTGGGAAGACCCGGTCTCCGACTCCGTCGCCAAGCGCGTCATCGCCCAGGTGGAGAAGGAGGGGCGCGGCATCATCCTGTTCCACGACATTCATGCGCGCTCGGTCGAAGCCTTGCCGCAGGTGCTCGACAACCTGATCGCCAAGGGCTACAAGTTCGCCTCGTGGAACGGCACGGAACTGGTGGTCGACAATGCCGCCGTGCCGGCACCGGCCAGCGAGCCGCTGTACCGCGAGAGCTACGCCGTCATCATCGGCATCGACGACTACAACGCCTGGCCCAAGCTGCGCTACGCCACCCACGACGCCGGTTCGATCAAGGACGTGCTGGTGCAAAAGTACGGCTTCAAGGAGCCCAACGTCACCCTGCTGACCAACAAGCAGGCCACGCGCGAAAACATCATGGCCGCGCTTGGCAACACGCTGGCCGACGCGCGCAGGGTGAAACGCGAGGACAGGGTTTTTGTTTTCTTCGCCGGCCACGGCGCCACCCGCCGCCTGCCCTCGGGCCGCGACCTCGGCTACATCATCCCGGTGGACGCCGCCGCGGACAACTTTACCCAAGCCATCTCCATGACCCAGTTGCAGGACATCGCCGAGGCGATTCCCGCCAAGCACCTGCTGTTCGTCATGGACTCCTGCTACTCCGGCCTGGCACTCACTCGTGGCGGCGGCCGCGCCGACGGCAACGTCTATGCGCGGGAGTTGGCAAAGCGCGGCGCCAGGCAAATGTTCACCGCAGGTGGGGCGGATGAGCAGGTCGCCGACAACGGCCCCAACGGCCATTCGATTTTCACCTGGACCTTGCTGCAGGGCCTGGAAGGCAAGGCCGACCTCAATGGCGACGGCATCATCACCGCTTCCGAACTCGCCGCCCACGTCTCACCCATCGTCTCCACGCTGTCGCGCCAGACCCCGGCCTTCGGCAACCTGGTCGGCAGCGAGGGTGGCGACATGATTTTCGAAACCGGCCACGCCAGCGAATACCTCAACGGCGAATCCACCCAGCTCGACGACGAAGCCGCCAGGCTCGCCGACCAGATTGCCAAGTTCAAGGGCGACATCGCAGCCAAGGCCGAGCGCAATGCCAAGCTGCGCGCCGAGCTTGCTAGCCTGCAGGCCGGCAATGCACCTGCCGCACCGCCTGTCCCGCCCGCGCCGCCGCTGCCCGCGGCCGGCAGTATGAGCGCCTCCGCCCACAACGACCGCGGCACCGCGCTATTCCGCGAAAAGCAATACGCCGAAGCGCAAGCCGAGTTCGAAGCCGCCGTGAAGGCCGACCCCAACTTCGCGCTTGCCGTCAACAATCTCGGCTACGCGCACTACCGGCTGGAGCACTACCCGCTGGCCGCGCAATGGTTCGAAAAGACCATTGTCCTCGACCCGAAACGCGCCGTGGCCTATCTCAACCTCGGCGACGTCTACGTCAAGCTGGACAAGAAGGCCGAAGCGAAGCGTGCCTACGAAAAATACCTGGAACTCGCGCCCACCGGGCGGGGCGCCGACAGCGCGCGCCAGCAGTTGCGCGGGCTATAGCCGCGCGGGTAAACGCGCGGTGAAGCGGCTCAGACCGGCGCGAAGCCGGCTGCGTGGAACTGCGCCCGCGCTGCCGGGCTTTGCAGGCAAGCCAGGAATTCCGTCGCCGCCGCGCGGGCGTCCCGCGCCAGCGCCATTGCATAAATCGTGGTGTGCTGGAACTCTACTGGCAGGCTGCCGGCAAGTTGCAGGTCGTCGCGCGCCAGGATGATGCTGGTCTGCAAGGCGCCGATTTCCGCGCGCCCGGCTGCCACCGCTTCAGCCACCGCAAGCCCGAGGGGCTCGAGCACGGCCTTGTCGCGCATTGCCTCGGCGATACCCAGGCGGTCCAGCACGCCGGCCAGGTGCACACCGCTGGAGTCGCCCGTCCTCGGGTCGCCATAGGCAAAGCTCTTCGCAGCCAGCAAGGCGTTGCGCAGCGCGTCGGCGGTCGAGACGTCGAGCGGCGCCGCGCCGCGCCGCTGGGCGATCGCGAAGCCCACGCCACCGATGATCCTGATCGTGCCGGCCACCATCATGCCTTCGGCGGCGAGCTTTTCCAGCGGCAACAGGCCCAGGACCACGACATCGGCCTTCTCGCCGGCGCGAAGTTTCTCCACCAGCCCGCCGACCGGGCCGAGGGTGAACTCGATGGCGATGCCCGAGCGCTTTTCGAAGGCCTGCGGCAACTGGCCGAGGGCGGAGCGCGCGGCACCGGCGCAAAATACCCGCAAGGGCCGAGGAGTCGCCGTGCCGGCGCTTGCAGCGTCTGCCATGCGCTTTTCCTCAGACGCCGCTAATGACGCGCGCGGTGTCGTTGCCTGGTTGCCATTCGCGCTCAACGGTCAGCGCCTCGCTCACTTTGAGCACTTCCTTGACCACCGCCGCGTGGCGCAAGGTGGCATAGACCGGGCAACGCATTGCTACCGTGTCGGCCATCTCGCAGACCTTTTGCGCCGTCATGCCGTCGCCTGCCACGGTGATGAACACATGCAGCTCCTGCATGCCGGAGTCGATCTCGCCCAGGTATTCGCCGCGCCAGGAAAATACCGACTCGGTCTCGATCGCCAACTCCGTCAGTGCGATGCCTTCCAGCGCGGCCCAGCGCAGGCACCACATCTGCTGACAGCTTGCCAGGCCGCCCAGCAGCAGGTCCATCGGCCGCGGATGTTCGGCAAAGCCGCCCGCATCCAGCGCGGCGTCGGTGCGGTAGACAAACTTGCCGGCGGTTACTTCACCCTGCAGGTCCTTGACGATGGAAAGCTTGACGCGCGGCTTGCGGATCGGCTCCTTGCGGCCGTCGCGCACGCCTTCGGCGCACTTGGTGATGCTCTGCTTGATACGTTCAAAGTTGACGTCGATGCTCATGTGGGGACCTGTCGCGGAATTTAGTTGACCTTGGCGTCTTTGGGAATGGCCGCCGCCCATTTGGTGACTTCGGATTTCATGGTCTGGCCCAGCTCTTCCGGCGTGCTGCCCACCGCCTCCGAGCCTTCGTTCTGCAACTGCGCCTGCACCTCGGGCGATTGCACCACCTTCACCAGTTCGGCATTCAGGCGCTCGATGATCGGTTTGGGCGTGCGCGCGGGCGCCAGCACCGCGTACCACTGCGAAGCCTCGAAGCCCGGCAAGCCGGCCTCGGCCACCGTCGGCAATTCGGGGAACGCCGCCGAGCGCTTGGCACCGGTGGTCGCCAGCGCGCGCAGGCGGTTCGCCTTGATATACGGCAGCACCGTGAGCGCGGGGGAAAGCATCAGGTCAACCTCGCCCGCCAGCAGGCCCGTCACCGCCGGGCCCGAGCCCTTGTACGGCACGTGCACCATCTTCAGGCCGGCCATCTGGCAAAACAGCGCGCCCGCCAGGTGCGGCGTGGTGCCGCTGCCGGCCGAGGCGTAGTTGAGTGCGCCCGGTTTGCTTTTAGCCAGCGCGATCAATTCCTTCACCGACTTGGCCTGCACCTGCGGATAGAGCGCGAGTATGTTCGGCGTGCGCGCCAGCAGGGTGATCGGCGCGAAGTCCTTCACCGGGTCGAAGGTGAGCTTGGGATACAGCGTGACGTTGATCGCCAGCGCGGCGGCGCCCATCATGATGGTGTAGCCGTCCGGCGCGGCGCGCGCCGCCAGCTCGCTGCCGATGTTGCCCGCCGCGCCGCCGTGGTTGTCGATCACCACCGGCTGGCCCAGGCGCACCGACAGGCGCTGGCCGATGGTGCGGGCGATCGCGTCCACCCCGCCGCCGGCGGTATAGGGCACGATGAAGTGTATCGGCTGGGCCGGATAAGCCTGCGCGCGCGCGTGGAAGGCGCCCAGCGCAAGCGCGCTGCCGACGATCAGCGTGGAGAAACGTAACACCAGCCCGCTGCGGCTGGTTGTCGGCATGGAGGCAACACGTGGATGCATGGTCTTTCCTTTGAGATCGCGGTTAAGTCTCCATCCATCCACGTTGTTTTTATTTTCCGGCCTGTTGGCCCGGCAGCCGCCCGGCGTCCCTGCGCTGTTCATAAGCCTTGACGTGCGTATAGGCCATCAGGTGCATCTCGTCGGGCAGGCCGGCGGCGCGGCAGCGTTCCAGCATGTAGCCAATCACCTGCTCCGACTCGATGCGCCCGCCCTTTTCCAGGTCGCGCAGCATCGAAGCCTCGTATTTCGCATCCAGCGTGGCGAATAGCTCGCGGTAGGTCTGGAGGAATTTCTCGTCAGGCCGGTGGCCGGCCTGGGCGGCGATTTCCGCGTTGATCTCCAGCAGGCGCAGCAGCATGCCGGTGCCCGCGGGCGTGCGCGCGATCTCGCCGATGTTGGCGCGCATCGCGCAAGTGGCGCTGGCCACGGTGGCCAGATGCACCAGCTTGAGCCAGAGCTCGCGCATGATGTTGGTCGAAAGCTTGGCCTCGATGCCGGTCTTCGCCAGCAGCGCCTTGAAGGCCTGCAGGCGCGCCGACTCGCTGCCGTCCTGCTCGCCGAAGGTGATGGTCTGCCAGTCGTTCAGCTGCCGCACCACGCCTTCGGGGGTGAGCGTCACCTGCATGCGCGCGGTGCCGCCGAGCACGCGGGCCGCGCCGAATTCCTTGTTCAGCATGTCGATATGCGCGATGCCGTTGAGCAGCGGCAGGATAGCGGCCTTGCCCGCCAGGGCAGGGCGCAGTGTGTCGATGGCATCTTCCAGGTCATACGCCTTGGCGGTGAGCATCACCAGATCGTAGTCTGCGTCCACCTGCGATTTCAGCAGGGTCTTCACCTTCACCTGCGCATCACCTTGCGGGCTTTCGATGCGCAATCCATCGGCCTGCAATTGCGCCTGGCGCTTTTCGCGCACCAGAAAGGTCACGTCGGCGCCATGCTGCGCCAGCCTGCCGCCCACCAGCCCGCCGATGCCGCCGGCGCCCAATACCAGTATCTTCATGCCGCTGCTCTCCTCTTGTTATCTTGTGCCGCTACTGCCTTCGCGATGGCCCGGCCCGCTTCCGCCGTCGAGGCGCTGCCGCCCAGGTCCGCCGTGCGCGGCCCTTCCTGCAGCACCGCCTCGATCGCGCCGACGATGTCCTGCGCCGCGGCGGTCTCACCTAGATGCTCCAGCATCATAGCGCCGGACCAGATCTGGCCGATCGGGTTGGCGATGCCGCGCCCGTAAATGTCCGGCGCCGAGCCGTGCACCGGCTCGAACATCGAAGGATATTCGCGTTCCGGATTCAGGTTGCCCGAAGGCGCGATGCCGATGGTGCCGGTGCAGGCCGGCCCGAGGTCGGAGAGGATGTCGCCGAACAGATTGGAGGCCACCACCACGTCGAAGCGCTGCGGGTTGAGCACGAAGTGCGCGGCGAGGATGTCGATGTGATAGCTGTCGGTGCGCACCGTCGGGTATTGCGCGGCCATCGCCTGCACCCGCTTGTCCCAGTAGGGCATGGTGATGGCGATGCCGTTCGACTTGGTAGCGGCCGTGACGTGGTGCGCCGGGCGCTTCGCCGCCAGTTCGTAGGCATAGCGCAGGATGCGGTCCACCCCCTTGCGGGTGAAAGTCGACATCTGCACGCAGGCCTCCTCATCGGTGCCCTCGTTCATCATGCCGCCGATCGAGGAGTACTCGCCCTCGGTGTTCTCGCGCACCACGATGAAATCGATCTCGCCGACGCCTCGCCCGGCCAGCGGCGCCTTCACGCCGGGCATCAGGCGCACCGGCCGCACATTGGCGTATTGCTGGAAGCCGCGTCGGATCGGCAGCAGAAGCCCGCCCAGCGAAACATGGTCCGGCACGCCGGGAAAGCCGACCGCGCCGAGAAAGATCGCGTCGAAGGCGCGCAGCCGCGCCAGGCCGTCGGCCGGCATCATCTCGCCGTGCTTCTGGTAATACTCGCAGCTCCAGGGAAACTCTTCGTAAGCCAGCTTGAAGCCGTGTTTCGCCGCCGCCGCGTCCAGCACGCGCAGGCCCTGCGGCACCACTTCCTTGCCGATGCCGTCGCCGGCGATCACGGCAATGCGATAAGTCTTGCTTGGGTTCGTCACTTTGAGATGCTTTCGAATGTGCTTTGATCGGAGAACACCACCGCCGGCGCGGCCGACTGGTTGACCAGCAGGCGGAACACGTCCGGTCGGGCGTAGTGGCCGGTGGCGTCGAAATCGTATTTGCCGCCGGCGATGCTGCCGATGTCGATGTCGGCGTAGAGAATCTTTTCACCGTCGAACTCGGGGCCCGCCAGCACCTTGCCCATCGGGTCGATGATGCAGCTGCCGCCGCGCGAGACGATGGTGTCTTCCTCGCCGGGGGCGAGCGGGCCGAAGGCCTCGGGGTAATGGCTGCGGCGCGCAAACTGGTTGCACGAGAGCACGAAGCAGCGGCCCTCCATCGCCACATGGCGCATCGTCGGCAGCCAGGTGTCGCGGCCGTCCGCGGTGGGGGCGCAGTAGATCTGGATACCCTTGGCGTAATGCGCGGCGCGCATCAGCGGCATGTAGTTTTCCCAGCAGATCACCGCGCCGAGCTTGCCGATCGGCGTGTCGAACACCGGCATGGTCGAGCCATCGCCGAAGCCCCAGATCAGGCGTTCCGCCCCGGTGGGCATCAGCTTGCGGTGCTTGCCCATGTAGGCGCCGTCGGGCGCGAAAAACACCACGGTGCAATACAGGGTGCCGCCATCGCGCTCGATCACGCCCACCACCAGATAAAGCTTTTCGCGCGCCGCGATCTCACCCAGGGCCGCGCACTCCGGCCCGGGCAGGTCGATCGCTGCCTCGAAGTAGCGGCGGAATTCTTCCCGCCCCTCATCTGTGCGCTGGCCGACTACGGTGCCGAAGCCCGAGCCGCGTGGATAACCGCCGATAAAAGCTTCCGGAAACATCAGCAGTTGCGCGCCCTTGGCAGCAGCCTCGTGCGACAGTTGCCCGATGCGCTCGATGGCAGCCTGCTTGTCCGGCTCCGGTGCTGCCTGTACCACTGCCACCGTAGAATGCTTTGAATTCATTGGCTTACCATCAGTGTATTGCTTGAAATTTGTCATTTCAAAATTGTATACCGGATACATTCTGCAATATATTAAATATGATCAGCGACGCCACGTCAAGTTAAAATGCGCAAAACAGCCGCAAGAACATCATGGATCTAGACAGCTTTCTTTCTGAATTCCCGCGCCAGGCGCCGCCCACCGCCGTGGAGTCGGTCACCCGCGTATTGCGGCAGGCTATCCTCAACGGCGCGCTTGCGGGCGGTTCGATATTGCGCCAGGAAGAGTTGGCGAAAAAATTCGGCGTTAGCCGCGTCCCGGTGCGTGAAGCCTTGCTCAAGCTGGAAGGCGAGGGCCTGGTGGAAACCCAGCCGCGGCGCGGCGTGGTCGTCACCATGCTGTCGGCGGACGATTTCGAGGAGATTCTCGAAATGCGCTTTTCGCTGGAGTCGCTGGCCATCGAACTGGCCGCGGCCAGGTTCGGTCCGAAAGATGCGCTGGCCGCGATGGAAATTGTGGATCAGGCCGCGGCGGAAATGCGCTCTTCAAAAACGCCGGACCTGCAAAAGGAATTCGAATCGCGCTGGGGCGACCTCAACTGGGAATTCCACCGTCGGCTGTATGCGCCGGCGAACCGGCCGCGCCTGCTGGCGACGATTGAAAACCTGCACCAGTTGTTCGCGCGCCATCTGCGGGTGCGTATCGCTACTTCAGGCGGTGAGGAAAATCCCGCCTTCGGCTCCCGCAAGGAACAGATCGAGAAGAACCTGCAGGAGTGGGCCGACGTGCTGGAAGAACACCGCGAGATGGTCGCGGCCTGCGGCCGCCACGACGCGCCCGCCGCCCAGGCGGTGCTCAAGCGCCACATCTCCGACCACGGCGCCGAATTGATGCGGCGCCTGCGCGAAGCCGCGCAGGCCAAGGCGGGTGGCGCCGGCTGAGGGCCGCCGGGCCATGAATGGCTAATCCTGTGTAGTAACGGCGATGCCCCGCCCGGCAGCGTAAAGTCCGGGGACAACAACACAGGAGACAAAGTCTTGAATATGCTTGCTGCCGCGCGGCGTACGCGTTCGCCGCGCCTCGCCGCCTTGCCTGCGGCCGCCCTGATGCTGGCCGCGCTGCTCTCCGGCCGTGCCCACGCCGACTTCCCCGATCATCCCTTGCGCCTGATCGTCCCCTTCGCCACCGGCGGCGCGGTCGACGGCATCGCCCGCCTGGCGGCCGGCGAATTCGGCAATGCGCTCGGCCAGGCGGTGGTGATCGACAACCGGCCCGGCTCCGGCGGCACCGTCGGCATCCTCGGCGCCGCCAACGCGCCGGCCGACGGCTACACCTTGTTGCTGGGCAATATCGCGCTGGCCTCCGCGCCCGCGCTCTATCCCAAATCGGGCATCAGCACCGGCCAGTTCGCCGCTGTCGGGTTGATCGGCCGCTCGGCTTACATCGTCGCGGTGAAGAGCGACTTCCCCGCGAAAACCATCGGCGAATTCATCACCCTCGCCAAGGCCAGCCCCGGCAAGTACAACTACGCCTCCGCCGGTTCCGGCTCGGCCATCCACCTCGCCGCCGAACTGTTCAAGACCGATGCCGGCGTGGACCTGGTGCACGTGCCGTACAAGGGCGCCGGTCCGGCGATGACCGCGCTGATCGGCGGCGAAGTCGAAATGATGTTCGGCTCCGTCTCAGAGTTGAAGCCGATGATCGAAGCCAAGCGCATCCGCCCGATCGCTGTCTCCACCGCGACGCGCGCGCAAGCCTTGCCCAACGTCCCCACGCTGGCCGAAGCCGGCGTGCGCGACTACGCCGTCTCCGGCTGGTACGGCTTTTTCGCGCCCGCCAAAACCCCTCCCGAGGCGCTGCGAAAATTGCAGGCCGCCGCGCAAAAGGCGGTCGCCTCCGATGCCATGCGCCAGCAGCTCGCCGGCTACGACATGGAGCCTTCCAGCGGCGGGGCGAAAGAAGCCGAAGACCTGTTGAATGCCGACGCCAAACGCTGGGCCGAAGTGATTCGCCGCGCCAAGGTCAAGGCCGACTAGGAACATCAATGAGCAATACCAAATCCACGAGCACCGCCACCACTGAATCGCCGATGCCGGCGCTCTCCGCCTACATCGCGCAGGCGCTGCGCCTGCCGCTGCCCGAAGCCGTACTCGAAAAAGCCAGGTTCCAATTGCTCGACACGCTCGCCGCGATTGTCTCCGGCTCGCAGCTCCTGGCCGGGCAAAAAGCCATCGCCTTCATCGAGGCGCAAGGCCAGTCCGCGCCGCAAGCCACCATCGCCGGCACGCGCCTCAAGAGCACCGCGATCAACGCCGCGCTGGCCAACGGCATGTTCAGCCATGCGGATGAGACCGACGATTCGCACGCCGCCTCGCTCACCCACCCCGGCTGCGGCATCGTCCCCGCGGTGCTTGCCGCCACTGAACTCTACGGTGCCAGCGGCAGCGCGATGCTGCGCGCCCTCACGCTGGGGTACGACATCTGCTGCCGCCTCACGCTCTCGCTCGACCCCTACCCCTTTCGCGCCGCCGGCCACTCCACCCACACCTTCGGCCCCAACTTCGGCGCCGCCGCCGCTGCCGGCGCGCTCGCCGGCGTCGATGCCGTGCAAGCGCGCTACCTCATGTCCTACGCCGCGCAGCAGGCCTCCGGCGTGTCGTGCTGGATGCGCGACCGCGACCACATCGAAAAAGCCTTCGACTTCGGCGGCATGGCCGCGCGCAACGGCATGACGGCAGCGGTGATGGTGCACGCCGGCTTCACCGGGGTGGAAGACGTGTTCTCCGGCGAGCGCTGCTTTTACGATGCCTACGGCGCCGCGCCGGATCGCGGCGCACTCGGCCGCGAACTCGGCACCCGCTACGAAATCCTCGACACCAGCATCAAGCGCTGGACGGTCGGCTCGCCGATCCAGGCGCCGCTGGACGCGCTGGACCTGCTGGTGCGTACCCATCAACTGAAGGCGGAGCAGGTGCAGGCGATCGAGGTGCGCATCCCGCACGAGTCCTACACCATCGTCGATAACCGCGAGATGCCGGAGATCTGCCTGCAGCATCTGCTATCAACGCTGCTGGTCGATGGCCGCATGAGCTTCGCCTCCGCCCACGACCGCCCGCGCATGCAGGATCCGGCGGTGCTCGCCGTACGCGAACGCATGACCCTGGTGGGGGACGACGAACTCTCGCGCGCCATGCCGGTGCGCCAGGGCATCGTCACGGTCACGCTGGAAGACGGCAGCACTTTGAGGGAACACACGCGCGCCGTACGCGGCACGCCGCCCAATCCGATGACCCGCGACGAGCTGGAAGACAAATGCCGGGAACTGCTGGCGCCCGTGCTGGGCGCCACGCGTTCGGCCGAACTCTGCGCGGCCGTGTGGGAGCTGGAAAAAATTGCCGACGGCAGGGCGCTTGCCGCCCTGCTGGTGCCGCCGCACTAAGGGCGGGTCTTTAAACTCAGGCAGTCAGCAGCAGCTTGCCCTGCTGGGTGATGCGCAGCCGGTATTGCCGGCCGTTGTGCAACAGTGCGATTTCGCGCGCGCCGGCAAACAGCTGTTCCGTCGTCAGGCTCACCGCTGGGCTGGTGGAATGGTCGGCGTGCACCGTCGAAACGGAGGGAGTCTTCTGCCCTGCATGCTTGGCGCTCATCGTCTGCATCATCTGTCCCTGGCCTTGGGAGGCCGTTGCGCGGTTGCCCGGTAATGAGAATTATTACCATAAACTGCGCGTCTGTCAATGCGAATAATTCTTATTAAAAATAGACGGCCGAAAGCCTTTGCATCGCCCTTTACGGAATCTTTACGCTCGGCCTGCCGCTCTTGATGCCAATTTGACGCGCTATTTCCTATAGTGGGGTCTTCGTAACGGCAGGGCGTATTGCCTGTGGATGTGGAGGTGGATATGAGCAAGCGGATAATTGCTTTCGTCGGTGGCCTGCTGGTCGGCGCGCTCCTGCGCGCTACCGTGTTGCAGCCCGAACCGGCGCAACCGGCTTCCTCCACCGTGGCTTCCACGGCGACCCCCGCCCGCTGCACCGCCCACCCGGTGAAAATGCCCTGCCTGTTCGACCACGACGGGCATTGAGTGGGACGTGAAATAATGGCGCATGCCGGCCCTGATTGAGCGTCACGCCCAGCGTCCCGATCCGGACGCCTTGCTCGAACGCCTGCGGCGCGGCGAGGCGCATGCCGGGCGCGGCCACCTGCGCATCTACTTCGGTTCCTCCGCCGGCGTCGGCAAGACCTACGCCATGCTCGCCGCCGCGCAAAAGCGCCACGCCGAAGGCGAGGGTGTGCTCATCGGCGTGATCGAGACCCACGGCCGCAGCGAGACCGCGGCCCTGCTGCAAGACCTGGAAATCCTCCCGCCCGCGCAAATCGACTATCGCGGCCGCAGCCTGCAGGAGTTCGACCTCGACGGCGCCTTGAAGCGACGCCCGCCGCTGATCCTGGTGGACGAACTGGCCCACACCAACGCGCCCGGCGCGCGCCACCCCAAGCGCTGGCAGGACGTGGCCGAATTGCTGGACGCCGGCATCGACGTCTATTCCACGCTGAATGTGCAGCACCTCGAAAGCCTGAACGATGTGGTCGGCGGCATCACCGGCGTGCGCGTGGCCGAAACCTTGCCCGACACTTTTTTCGATGCCGCGGATGAGGTGTTGCTGGTCGACATTCCCGCCGATGAGCTGTTGACCCGTCTCAAGTTGGGAAAAGTGTACCTGCCGGCGCAGGCCGAACACGCCGCGAAGAATTTTTTCCGCAAGGGCAACCTGATGGCCCTGCGCGAACTGGCCCTGCGCCGCACCGCCGACCGGGTCGAGGGCGACGTGCAGGCCTATCGCGTCGAAAACGCCATCGACCGCGTCTGGAAAACCGAAGGCGCGCTGCTCTGCTGCATCGGCCCCGGCGAGGAAGGCGAGCGCCTGGTGCGCGCCGCCTCGCGCCTGGCGCAGCAACTCAATGTTTCCTGGCACGCGGTCTATGTCGAAACACCGGCGCTGCAGCGCCTGGCGCCGGCCGCGCGCGAGCATATTCTCGCCACCGTGCGCCTGGCGCAGGAACTCGGCGCCGTCACCGCCGTGCTGCCCGGCAACGACGTCGCCGCCACCCTGGTGGACTATGCCCGCGCGCGCAATCTTTCCACCCTGGTGGTCGGCCGCGGCGCCGGCGCGGCCTGGCCGTGGTCGCAGCGCCAGGGCGCGCGCATCGCGGCGCGCGCGCCGGATGTGGACCTGATCGAGATCGCGCGCGGCGAGGCACGGGCGCAAGGCGCGCCTGCAATTGCCGCCGAAGAGGATGGCGAGGGCGGCGGCGACGCGTGGCGCGGCTACGCCTGGGCAGTGGCCGCCTGCGTCCTCACCGCGCTGATCGCCACGCCGCTGCTGCCGTATTTCGACCTTGCCAACATCGTCATGCTGTTCCTGCTGGCGGTGGTGCTGGTGGCCTTGCGCTTCGGCCGCGGCCCGGCGGTGCTGGCGGCTTTCGCCAGCGTCGCCGCCTTTGACTTTTGTTTTGTGCCGCCACGCTACTCGCTGGCCATTACCGACGTGCAGTACCTGCTCACTTTCGCGGTGATGCTGGCCGTCGGCCTGATCACCGGCCAGCTCACCGCCGGCCTCAAGTTCCAGGCGCGGGTCGCCGCGCACCGCGAGCAGCGCTCGCGCGCCCTGTTCGAGCTGGCGCGCGACCTCTCCTCTGCGCTGGAGGCCGGGCAAGTGGTGGAACTCGGGCGCGCCGCCCTGGCCCGCGAATTCCGCGCCGATGTCGCGCTCTACGTGCTGGGCATGGACGAGCAATTGCATCTGCCGCAACAGGAAGAAGGAGTGGGCCTGGACGCCGCCACCGCGCAATGGGCGTTCGACCGCGCTCAGCCCGCGGGCCTTACCACCGGCACCCTGCCGGGCAGCGCCTACCTCTACCTGCCGCTGAAGGCGGCGATGCGCACCCGCGGCGTGCTGGCACTCAAGCCGGCGAGCCGGCGCATTCTGATGATCCCCGAGCAGCGCCGCCAGCTCGACACCTTTGCCGCCCTGGTGGCGCTTGCGCTTGAGCGCGTGCACTACGTCGAAGTCGCGCAAGGCGCGACGGTAAAAATCGAATCCGAGCGCCTGCGCAATTCGCTGCTGTCGGCCATGTCGCACGATCTGCGCACCCCGCTGGCCGCGCTCTACGGCCTGGCCGATACCCTGGCGCTGACCCAGCCGCCGCTTGACGCCGAGCAACTTGAGATCGCCGAAGCAATGCGCGCCGAAGCGCGGCGGATGAACGCCCTGGTCGCCAACCTGCTCGACATGGCGCGCATCCAGAGCGGCGAGATACGCCTCAACCTGCAATGGCAGCCGGTCGAGGAAGTGGTCGGCAGCGCCTTGCAGGCGAGCCGCGCCGCGCTAGTCAAGCACGTGGTGCGCACCGACCTGCCGCGCGAATTGCCGCTGCTGCGCTTTGACGCCGTGCTGATCGAGCGCGTACTCGGCAACCTGCTGGAGAATGCCGCCAAGTACGCGCCGCAGGCGCCGGAGATCATCATCGCCGCGCGCGTCGTCGGCGCGGAAGCGGTGGTCAGCGTCAGCGACGCCGGTCCCGGCGTGCCGCCCGGCCAGGAAGAAGCCATTTTCGAAAAGTTCACCCGCGGCGAGCGCGAGTCCGCCACCCCCGGCATCGGCCTCGGCCTGGCGATCTGCCGCGCCATCGTCCAGGCGCATCACGGCCGCATCTGGGTCGACACTTCATACACCACCGGCGCGCGCTTCTGCTTCAGCCTGCCGCTGGGCACACCGCCGGTGCTGCCGGAAATCGACGAGAATGCCTGAATCCCCCAAGGCATCCCATCTATGAGCGAGCCCACCCAGATCGCGGTCGTCGTCGAGGACGAGCAGCAGATCCGCCGCTTCGTCCGCACCTCCCTCGAGGCGGAAGGCTGGCGCGTGCACGAGACCGGCACTTTGAAGCAGGGCCTGGTCGAGGCCGGCACCCGCCATCCCGACCTGGTCGTGCTCGACCTGGGCCTGCCTGATGGCGACGGCATCGACTTCATCCGTGACTTGCGTACCTGGTCGCAGGTGCCGGTGATCGTGCTCTCCGCCCGCGCGGAAGAAACCGACAAGATCGCTGCGCTCGACGCCGGCGCGGACGACTACCTGACCAAGCCCTTCGGCGTCGGCGAGCTGATGGCGCGCGTGCGCGTGGCCCTGCGCCGGCGCCGCAGCGCGGGCGAAATGCGCGAGCCGCAATTTCATTTCGGCAATGTGACCGTCGACCTGGCGCTGCGCACCGTCACCCGCAACGGCGAGGCCGTTCATCTCACGCCCACCGAATACCGCTTGCTCGGCCACCTGATCGCCAACGCCGGCCGGGTGCTGACGCACCGCCAGTTGTTGCGCGAGGTGTGGGGCCCTTCGCATGCCGAGGACAGCCACTACCTGCGCATATTCATGGGGCATCTCAGGCAAAAGCTGGAAGACGATCCGGCCCAGCCCAAGCACCTGCTGACCGAAACAGCAGTCGGCTATCGCCTGCTGGCGTAGCGCGCAAGCGGGGGCGTTGCGCCCCCGCTACCCGGCTTCAAGCCTGGGTGCTGATGCTGTTGCCCACCGCCGAGAAATTGCTTCCAGCGTGGCTTTGTGCTTTCTGTTCCAGCGTGGTGAGAAACTTCTGCAGGTCCACCGTGCCGCCGCTGGCGGCGGTAGCCGAGTTGGTGTCGCCACTGCCTGAAGAGCCCTTGTCCCCCAGGGCGCTGAGCAGGTTCTTGAAGTCCGCTTGCAACTTGGAGAGAGCGTCGCTGTTCGAGCCATTGCTGGAAGACGAATCGCCCGAGGTCGAACTGCCGGAAGACGCGCCGCCGTTCAGGCCGCCGATCACGCTTTGCAGCGCGTTCTCGATGCCGCCATAAGCCGGCGCAGGCGTCGGCCCCACGCTGTTGCTGCTGGCACTGCTGTCACCGCCATCCGACGATTGGCCCTTGCTGCCCTGCATCGCCTGGAACAGGTCGTGCATAAACTGGCCCATCGCCGCTTTCACGTCCGTGCTGGCAGTGCCGCTGGTGTCGGTGCTGCCGGTGGCGTCCGTGCCGGTGGTGCTGGCGGCAGAGGTGTCGGTGCCTGAGGCATCGGTGCTGGTGCTGCTGTCCAGACCGAGGTCCTTCAGGGTTTGCATGACGTCTTTCATCATGCCGCCGCCACCGTGATGGTGGTGGCCGGCGGGCGGCGGCGCGGGCGGGGCGTCGGCCGTGCTGTTGCTGCTGTCGACGGCGCCGTTGCCGTTCACCTGCGGGGTACCCCAGAGCGACGAAGTGGCGGTGGTGCTACTGATATCCATGTGCTTCTCCAAGAGTAAGGGACGTGCGCGAGCGCTCTCCATAACGGGAGGCTCATCGGGAGCGGGCAGACGGATATAGTCCTGCGCGGAGGCGATGCCTCCGGAGCAGCGCGCACTATGGCGCGTTGGTAGTCTGGACTTCTTTAGGGGCCGGTATCCCCGGCTAAGCGCCGGAAGCGAGGCGCAATTCGGCGCATTGCTGGACGGCCGTAGCCGGTAGTGTCACTCCGCCGCGGCAAGGTCGCGGCGGGCTAGCAACTCCACCGCGGCATGGCCGCAGTGGGCCAGCACTACTCCACCTTCAGGTTCATCGCCTTTACCAGCTTGGAGTAGCGGTCGAATTCCTCGCCGAGGAAACGGTTGAACTGTTCCGGCGTATTGCCCACCGGCTCGGTGGCATCGTCCACCAGGCGCCCGGTCACCGCCTTGGTCGCCATCGCATGCGTCGCCGCCTTGTGCAGCATGGCCACCACTGACGGCGGCGTGTCGCGCGGCGCCAGCAGGCCATACCAGGAACTGAACTCGTAGCCCTGCAGCCCCGCCTCCTGCAAGGTCGGCAACTCCGGCAGCAGCTTCACCCGCTTGGTGGTGGTCACCGCCAGGCCCACCAGGCGCCCGGACTTCAGATGCGGCATCACCGTGATAGGCGCGGGAAACATCACCTGCACCATGCCCGCCACCAGGTCCGTCACCGCAGGCGTCACGCCCTTGTAGGGCACGTGGGTGATGCGCACGTTCGCCAGCATGTTGAACTCCTCGGCCGCGAACTGCGCCGCGGTGCCGTTGCCCGCCGAGCCGTAGTTGAGTTTGCCGGGCTCCGCCTTTGCCTTCTTGATCAACTCATCCACCGTCTTCACGCCCACGGAAGGATGCACCACCAGCATGTGCGGCGTGGTCGCCACCAGCGTCACCCCGGTGAAGTCCTTGATCGGGTCGTAGGAGAGATTCTTGTACACCGTGGCGTTGATCACGTGGTTGTTGATCGCCATCAACAAGGTGTAGCCGTCAGCCGGCGCCTTCGCCACCACTTCGCTGCCGATAATGTTGCCCGCCCCCGGCCGGTTGTCGACGATCACCTGCTGGCCCAGGGTAGTGGCCATGTCCGGCGCCATCAGGCGCGAGATGATGTCCGCCGCGCCGCCGGCGGTGGAGGCGACGACGATGCGTATCGGCCGGTTCGGAAAAGCTTGGCCCCATGCGGCCTGGCCAAGAGCGAGGCCGCATGCCGCCAGCAGCATGGCGCAGCGCCGGTATCGAATCGAACTCATCACTTTGTCTCCCATAGTCTCTAGCGCGTTTGCGCGGGCTATCTATTCGGTCTTGATGTTCGCGGCCTTGATCAGCGCCTTCCAGCGCGTGATTTCCGACTGCAGGTATTTCTCCAGCTCATCGGGCGACTCGCCGCCCGGCTCCAGCCCGCGCTCGCGGTAGACGTTGGCCAGCTCCGGGCTTTTCATCACCGCGATGGTCTCCTCCTGCAGGCGCGTCAGCACCGGCCTGGGCACGCCCGCCGGCGCGAACATCGCATACCAGGTCAGCACTTCATAGCCCGGCAATCCCGCCTCCGCAATCGTCGGCACATTCGGCAGGGTAGGGATGCGCTTGCTCCCCGTTACCCCCAGCGGGATCAGGCGCTTGGCCGCGATCAGCGGAATCGCCGGCGCCACCGCCACGAAATGCAGCGGCACCTGCCCGCCCAGCGTATCGGCCAGCGCCGGCCCCGCCCCCTTGTACGGAATGTGGACCATCTTGATCCCCGCCATATGCATCAGCAGTTCCATCGACAAGTGCGATGATTGCCCAGTGCCTCCCGACGCATAGTTGATCTGCCCCGGCTTCGCCTTGGCCATCGCGATCATCTCCTTCACCGAGCGCGCCGGAAAGCTCGGGTGCACCACCAATATGTTCTGGCTGGTCGCCAGCATGGTGATGGGCGCGAAGTCCTTCACCGGGTCATAGGTAAGGTTCGGGTAATAGCCGGGGTTGATGCCGAAAGGCCCCGCGTAGCCCAGCACGATGGTGTAACCGTCCGGCGGCGCATTCTTCGCGATCTCCGAGCCGATCACCCCGTTGCCGCCGCCGCGATTGTCAACCACCACCTGTGTCTTCAGCCGGTCGCCCAGGCGCTGGCCGACGATGCGCGCGATCTCGTCCGGCGCGCCGCCCGCCGGCGCCGGCACCACGAAGCGGATCGGGTGCGAGGGAAATGTGTCAGCCGCTCCAGCCAGGCCGCACATCACACCGCATGTCAGTCCGGCGGCAAGCGCCAGCGCTTGAGCGAAATGCCTTGCCCGCATCAGCTCACCCCCTCCTTCAGCGTCGCCCGCGTATCCGTCAATTCCGGCTGCGCCCGAAACAGCCAGGGCTGGCGCTTCTTGTGCGCGGCTTCGAACTGGTCGATCTGTGTCGAATATTGTTGCGTGATGCCGATGTCGTCCAGCCCCTTGAGCAACTGTTCCTTGCGCTGCGCGTCGATCTCGAAGCGCAACGTCTCGCCGTAGGGTAGCGTCACCGTTTGCGCGGCGAGATCGACCGACACTTGCGCGCCGGGATGGGCTTCGAGATGCGCATTGAGCTTCTCGGCTTGCGCATCGCCAATCACCACCGGCAACAAACCATTCTGCAAACAATTAGCGTAGAAAATATCGCCAAAGGAAGGCGCGATCACGCAGCGGATGCCGAAGTCCTGCAGCGCATAGATCGCCCCTTCGCGGGTCGAGCCGCAGCCGAAGTTGCGCCCCGAAAGCAGGATGCCGGCCTTGTCGAACGGCGCGCGATTGAGGATGAAATCCTTCTCGCTGCCGTCCTCGGCAAAGCGCTGGTCGTAAAACAGAAAGTTGCGATAACCGGCGGACAAGGGCTTGCGCAAAAACTTGTGCGGAATCAGCTTGTCCGTATCCACATTCGCCTGGAACACCGGCGCGGCTACCGCCGTAAAGGTGGTGAAAGCGGCAACGGCGCTCATGCGATCTCCCTTGCATCGGCCAGGCGGCCGGTGACGGCGGCGGCCACGGCTGAAGCCGGGCTCACCAGGTGGGTCATCGAGCCGCGCCCCTGGCGGCCCTCGAAATTGCGGTTGGAGGTGGAAGCGCAGCGTTCGCCCGAAGGCACCTTGTCTCCATTGGAACCGGTGCACATCGAGCAGCCGGCGTCGCGCCACTCGAAGCCGGCGGCGAGGAATATCTCGTGCAGGCCCTCGCTCTCCGCCGCGCGCTTCACCGTCATCGAACCCGGCACCACGATGGTCGGCACCCGCGCCTTTTGCCCCTGCGCCAGTTTCGCGGCGATCCGCAGGTCCTCGATGCGCGCATTGGTGCACGAGCCGATGAACACCCGGTCCACCGCGATATCGCGCATCGCCGTGCCCGGCTTGATTTGCATATACGCCTGGGCCTCCGCCGCGCGCTCGCGCCGCGCCGGGTCGGCGAACGAGGCCGGCTCCGGCACCCGGCCGGAAATGCCGATAGCTTCGTCCTGGTTCGTGCCCCACGTGACCATCGGCTCCAGCGCATTGCCGTCCAGGCGCACCTCGCGGTCGAACCGCGCATCGGCATCCGTGGGCAGCGTCTTCCAGTAGGCCAGCGCCGCCTTCCAGTCGTCGCCCTTCGGCCCGTACCGCGTATTGCCCAGGTAGTCGTAGGTGGTCTGGTCCGGGCAGATCATGCCGGAGCGCGCCCCGGCCTCGATCGTCATGTTGCACACCGTCATGCGCCCTTCCATCGACAGCGCGCGGATCGCCGAACCGGCATACTCGATCACATGGCCGATGCCGCCGTCGATGCCGATTTGCGCGATGATCGCCAGGATCAGGTCCTTGCCCGACACCAGCGGGCCGAGGGTGCCGTCCACCGTCACGCGCATGTTCTTCGGCTTGGAGAACCACAGCGTCTGCGTCGCCAGGATGTGCTTCACCTGCGAGGCGCCGACGCCGAAGCCGAACAGGCCGAAGGCACCGTTGGTCGAGGTATGCGAGTCGGCACCGCCCATCAGCATGCCCGGCTCGCACAAGCCCAGCTCCGCCCCGGCGACGTGCATGATGCCCTGCTCCTCGTCCTGCAGGCCGAAGTGCACGATGCCGGTGGCGCGCGAGTTGCGCGCCAGCTGCTCCACCATCACCCGCGCCTCGCCGTCCTTGATGCCGGCCGAGCCCATCGCGCGCGCGGTGGTCGGCACGTAATGGTCCGAGAAGGCGATGGTCTGCAAGGGCCGGTGCACCTGGCGGCCTTCGCGCTTGAGCGCATCGAAGGCGTAGAACGGGCCCTCGTGCAAAAGGTTGCGGTCCACATACAGCAGGGCCTCGCCGCCTTCGCGCTCGGCGATCATGTGTGAGTCCCAGATTTTCTCGAACAGGGTCTTTCCGCTCATGGGGGTCTTTCGATGGCTGTGCGCGCGCCGGCGCCAAAGGCCGGGCCGCAATGTGGCTGAAACAGTACTTTAACCGCAGTTATGTCGATTGTCGACAATCGTGCTTTTCGCACCGCAACATGGCAGCGCCATGGCGGCACGGCAATCTCAACCGGAAGCGGTCAGGCGCGCCTGGCGGTCCTCTTCAACTGTTCCCAGACATACTGGCCCGAGGCCGTCATCAGCGCGCTGGCGGCGGCCTCGCTGGCAGGCGCGTCGTGCGCTGCCATGGCGTCGGCCATGCGCCGCCAGTCCGCCGCCGAGTCCTTGCGGCGCTTCGGCGTGGCAAAGCCCAGGCCGGTCTGGCGGATCATCGCCAGCCACAGGGTCAGGCTGGTGAGTTGCTCGTACATCTCGCCGACGCGCCGGCTGTGCGACAGGCCGATGATCATCTGCTGCGCGGCGATCGAGCGTTCCATATAGCTCTTGGCGGTGGTCGAAGCTTTGACGGAAAGCGCCTCCATCTCGCGCACCGCCGCCTCGAATGCGCCCAGTTCGGCGGCCGTGGCGTGCTGGCATGCCAGGCGGCAGGCCAGGCCGAACACCACCGCGCGCAACTGGTAAATCTCCAGCACCTCGTCGTTGGAAACCGCCGCCACCCGCGCGCCGTAACGCGGCACCCGCTCGACAAAGCGCTGGCGCTCAAGTTGCGTCAGCGCCTCGCGAATGGTGGCGCGGCTCACCGCATGTTCGGCCGCCAGCTCGATCTCGGTCAGGCGCGTGCCCGGCGCCAGGCGGCCCTCGAGGATGGCCTGCAGCAACTGCCCCGCCACCATGGTGGGCAGGGACTTGGCAAGCTGGCCGATGGCCGATTGGGCGGGCACTGGATTCTTGGTTTTCTTGGGGCTGACCATTCTGACCATCCGGCCGGTTCCGTGAAGTGCGATGGCGCTATTGTAGGTCAGGCCCGGTGCCGGCCACGGCGCCTGGGCGATAATTGCGCTGGACCAGCCGCCAACCGCCACGCCAGACTCCGCCACCGTCGGCGTATGCGGGAATTGCGGCGAACGCTCTTTTGATGTGGCGGCCAGCAGCTTGACCCGGTCCGCCTTGATGTGCGGCAGCATGTTCGGCACCGAAGCAAAGAACACCTGCACCTTTCCGCCCAACAGGTCCGCCACCGCCGGCGCGCCGCCTTTGTGCGGCACGTGCGTCATGCTGATGCCGGCGCGCTGGTCGAACAATTCGCCCGCCAGGTGATTGATGCTGCGGCGCCCGGCGATCAAAAGTTCCGGCTGCCGGGCTTGGCGCGCGCCATGGCCAGCGGGCCCTGGATGTTGGTGGCGCCCAGGTCCTTGCCGGTGGTAACGCCAACATCATGCGCAACCATTTGCCGCAGACCGGCCTGGAGGCCAAGTTCAGCGTCGAATTCGCACTGGCCTCGCCATTGGTGGCGGGCAACGCCGGCCTGGCGCAACTCGATGATGCCTTCGTGCGCCAGCCGCGATGATCAGGGCGCCAAATTGAAAATGCAGGCGCTGATGCAAAGCGTCCCGCAGCCTGTTGCCGCTGCTGGCTACGGCGTAAACCGGATGCAAATCGCCCACACATAAGCGGCGAACCAGCGTATGTTAGTGACCAGGACATGCGTGCAATTCAACATCCCCGGCGCCGCGCTTTTCCGGCATATGGAACGGCGGGCGGGAGTTTGCTGAGACTTACAACAGTTGTGGTGCCCGCAGCGCGGCGCGGCATCGCGCGACCGTGTGCTGATGCCGCCGATGCACGTGGCCAGTGCCTGAATAAAGTTCGCCTAGGTTGCGCCATCCAACACAACCGTGGTCGCGCGGCGTCTGCCGGATTTCCCGAAAAACCTCAGGTTTTGTATGGTTTCGGCCGGTGCGGCCTCGCGAGATTCGCGAAAAATCTCAGGTTTAATAGGGTTTACAACAAACGTGGTCGCGCCGCCCTCCCGGGCAGCGCGACCGGCCTACATCAGGTTGCCGGCATTGACCTTGAGCACTTCACCGGTGATCATCCGCGCTTCCTTGGAGGCGAGGAACAGCACCGCATCGGCGCAGTCCTGTGGCTCGATGATCGCGCGCAGTGGGTTCTGGCTGGCGATCTTCTCGATGCTGGCGGCGTCGCGCACCTTGCGCACCCGCGGCGTCAGCGCTGTGCCGGGCGCGACGGCGTTGACCGTCACCTTGTGCGGCCCGAGTTCGCTGGCCAGCGCCTTGGTAAAGCCGATCATCCCGGCCTTGCCGGCGGCGTAAGGAACATACGTCGGCGCGAACGGGTTGGGCATGATGCCGGCGCCCGAAGTGATGTTGATGATGCGCCCGCTCTTTTTTTCCATCATCCCCTTGGCCACGGCGCGGCTGCAGAGAAAGGCGCTTTTCAGGTTGAGGTTGATCACATGGTCCCAGTCTTCCTCGGTCGTCTCGGCGATCGGCGTGAACTTGGTAAAGCCGCCGGCGCCATTGACCAGAATGTCGACGGGGCCGAATTTCGCTACCGCCGCATCGACCATCTTTTGCACCGAAGCGGCGTTGGTTGCGTCCACCTCGAGCATCACCGCGGTATTGCCGGTAGCGGTAATCTCGGCGACCACGCGATTGCCTTCCTCGACATTGCGGTCGGCCACTACCACCTTGGCGCCTTCGGCCGCCAGGGTCTTGGCGATGGCTTCGCCCAGGCCCTGCCCGCCGGCGGTGACAATCGCCACCAGGCCGTCTACTCGTTTGCTCATTTATTCATTCCTCGTTACACGTTGCCTGGCCGCGAATTACTTCGCGTAGCTTTCCACTTTCATTGCCGGGTTGCCGATCTCGGCCAGGCGGCCTTCGGCGGCCATCACCTGCACGAACACTTCGAGGGCATGCAGCATCGGCGGCATGCCGAAATTAGCGGCGGTCTGCAGAATGACTTCCATCACTTCAGTGGCCTTGGCGCCGTTGCGCATCGAGCCGCGCATGTGGCCGCGCGCCTGCGTTGCTTCGCCCACCGCCAGGCAGTCGCCCACCATGCACAGCAGACGGGTCTTGTCATCCACGATGAAGCGCGAGTACATGCCGCCGTAGCAGAACTTCACCCACAGGCCGGCGAAGTGCGGATCTATCTTGGTCAGCCATTCGAGGATGTTCAGGTGATGCTGGGGGCGCAGGGAGAGACCGCGGCCCACCGCGTGCCAGCCGTGCAACGCCATCAGCCCCTTGAAGCGCGGGTCGTTGATGTCGTCCTGGTGCCAGGTCTTGAGTTCGTCGTCGTACTTGCGCGTGCTGTCGGTGCCGTCCAGCGGCAACTGCGAGGCCTTCAATTCATCCAGCAGATTCAGTTCCTTGGCAATGGCGTAAAAAGTGCGGATCGCCGGGTCTACCGTGGTGTGGCCGCCGTAAACCGCGCATTGCAAAATGATTTCGAGAATCTCGCGCGGCGCCACCTTGGCGGCCAGCGCGGCGCGCACCGTGTCATCCACCAGTTGCTGGCTTTTCGCCATTACATACTGGCCGATCAGCACCAGCATGCGGGTGCGGATGTCCAGCGCCGGGCGCGCGGCCAGGCCGGTGATGGCGAAGTCCAGCCACTGCTTGGTGAAGTGCTGGTCCAGCGCGTCGCGCTCGGCTAAGCGGGTGGCGAAAAACTCGCCCTGCACCTTGGTGCCCAGGTTGCAGGCGGCGTCGCCGTATTTGGCGCGCAGATCGTTGGAAATCATCGGGAAATATCTTTCAGTAAGGGCGGGCAACCTGGGGCGGCCTCAACAGCTGTTTTACGGGATTTTGGCTCGCGCCATTGTAGCCGCGCAAGTCCTTTAGAGGAGTATGATTTTAGCAATTCACTGCATGCAGGAACCAAAGATTGCCGGGCAGGGCCCAAATCGGGATACTTGCGCGGCCGATCAAGGTCGGCCGGGTAGCCCGCGCCGGCGCGGTTTGCACGTGATTTGCACGCGGTTTCCAGCGCGGTTCGCCGTACAGTTCGCAGATTTCAGAGCCAATTCAAATGAGACATTTCTTCGCCATCAAACCCCTGCTGCCGGCGCTCGGCGCCCTGGCGCTGAGCGCCGTGCTGGCAGCGCCCGCCTGGGCACAGCGCAATGCGGTCGCCGACAAGAACTACCCGGCCAAGCCGATCCGCGTGGTGGTGCCCTACGGCGCCGGCGCCGGGCCGGACGTGGTCGGCCGCACCTTGGGAGAGCGCATGGGCCAGAGCATCGGCCAGGGCGTGATATTCGACAACCGCGGCGGCGCCGGCGGCATGCTCGGCACCGACATCGTCGCCAAGTCCGCGCCCGATGGCTACACCCTGCTGCTGCAGACCGGCGCCATCGCCAGCTACCACTACTTTTTCAAGAACGTGCCGTATGAGCTGAACCGCGACCTGGTGCCGGTGAGCCTGATCGCGCGCAACGTCGGCTATGTATTCGCGGTGAATCCCAACGTACCGGCCAAGACGGTAAAAGAACTGATCGCCTACGGCAAGGCCAACCCCGGCAAGCTCAACTTCGGCACAGCGGGCCTGGGCAGCGTGATGCACGTCGCCGCCGAATTGTTCGACCAGATGGCCGGGATAAAGATGTCGCCGGTGCACTACACCGGCGTGCCAGCGGCGCTGACCGACCTGGTGTCGGGGCAGATCGAGGCCGGCTTTCCCGCCGCGCCTTCGGCCCTGCCCTTCATCACCTCGGGGCGCATGCGCGTGCTGGGTATCAGTTCCGACAAGCGCTGGCACAAGCTGCCTGACGTGCCCACCGTTGCCGAAGCCGGCGTGCCCGGCTACAAGTACCTCGGCTGGTACGGCCTGTGGGCGCCGGCCGGCACGCCGCCGGAGTACATCACCCGCCTGCAGGCCGAAGTGGTCAAGGCGCTGAAAGACCCGGGTTTGCGCAAGCTGTTCGACGAGCAGGGCCTGGAGCCGGTCGGCAGCACCCCCGCCGAGCTGAACAAGGCGACCGAGGATGAGGCGGCGCTGAACCAGAAAGTCACCAAGGCCATGGGCCTGAAGCTGCAATAGGCAATCGACGAGAGAAGAAGCAGAAATGACGCAGCCGCTGGCAGGCATCCGGGTCCTTGAACTCGGCAATTTCATCGCGGGGCCCTTGAGCGGCATGCTGCTGGCCGACATGGGCGCGGAAGTAATCAAGGTGGAGCCGCCCAAGGGCGGCGACATGATGCGCGCCTCGCCGCCCCTGGTGGAGGGTGAAAGCCTGGTGTTCGCCACCATCAACCGCAACAAGCGAAGCATTGCGGTGGACCTGAAAAAGCCCGGCGCGCGCGAGTTGCTTCTCAAACTGGCGGCCAAAGCCGACGTCTGGCTGGAGAACTACCGCCCCGGCGTGCTTGACAAGCTGGGCCTGGGTCCGGACGAGATAAAAAAGGTCAACCCGAAGATCTGCTACATCTCGGTTTCCGGCTATGGCCAGACCGGTCCCTACCGCCAGCGCGCGGCGGTCAACCTGATCGTCGAAGCCGCCTCCGGCGTGCTGTCGGTGAATGGCGAAGCCGGCGAGATTCCGATGCGCCCCGGCCTGCAGACGGCGGACATGTTCGGCGCGATGTTCGCCACCTATGCCGTGCTGACTTCGCTCTTGGGCGCGGCGCGCCACGGCGAAGGCAGGGTGGCCGACGTCTCGCTGGTGGAAGCCTCGATCACCGCTTCGATGTTCGAGACCGCCGAGGTGCTCAACATGGGCACGGTGCCGCAGCCGATCGGCCGCATGCACCGCCTCACGGCGCCTTACACCATCTTCCGCACCCGCGACGACAAGTACCTCGCCACTGGCGCCTCGAACAACGAGCTGCTGAAAAAGCTGCTGACCGCGCTGGGCATTCCGCAGCACCTGGACGATCCGCGCTTCGCCACCTATTCCTCGCGCAAGATCCATGAAGACGCGATCACCGGCCTGGTCGCGGACGAGATCGTCAAGCGGGATGCTGATGACCTCGAAGAACTGCTGAACAACGCCGGCGTGCCCTGCTCGCGGGTTAACGACTACGCCAAGGTGTTCGACAACCCGCAGGCGAAGGCGCGCGAACTGGTGCAGGAAGTCGATCACCCGAAAATCGGCAAGTTCCGCCAGTCGCGCAACCCCATCCTGTTCGACCACGACGGCCCGGCGCTCAAGCGCGCGGCGCCGCTGCTGGGCCAGCATTCGCGCGAAGTGCTGGAGGAGTACGGCTACAGCGGCGCGGAGATCGCCGCCTTGCTGGAGAGCGGCGCGGTGGCCGGCGCCTGATTCAAAGGCGCCAGCCGGTCGGGCCAGGCGGCAAGGCAGGCCGGTGCCCAACGCGGTCATTCGTACAAGGCTTGGCAGGCTACCGGTCAGCCACTCGCACAAGGCCAGACCAGCGGCCGGTTCGGCCGCTCGCACACGGTGAGGCAAGCGGCTGCTCCAGCCACTCCCATGGCGCTAGGCCAGCGGCCAGTCCAGCCAGTCGCATAAGGCGCGGCCCATGATCTGCGCCTTGTCGTCTTCACCAAGCCAGGGCAGCGCCTCGGTGAATAGCCTTACTGCCTCGCCGTAGGGGCAAGGCAGGCGTGCGAGATCGGTGCCCCAGAACACGCGCCGCGGGCCGAAGGCCTCGACCACCTGGCGGATGTAGGGGTGCAGATGGGTGAAGGGGTAGGGCTCGCTGGTGTAGGCCGGCAGGCAGCTTGCCATCACGCTGACGTTGGGGCGCTGCGCCAGCGTCAGCAGCTTGTCGAACTCGGCGAAGGCGGCATGGTCGCGCACGTCGGTCGGCAGCGCCAGATGGCACAGCGAGAGTTTCAGACGCGGGTGGCGCGCGGCGATCTCGTCGATCAGCGGCACCATCGCGTGGCTGATGAGCGCCATCATCGGCACCTGCGCGGCCTCCGCCTGCTGCCACAGCCAGTCGATCCGGCCCTCGACCAGCGCGGGCTTTTGCGCCAGGGTGAAGGTGGTGCGCATGCCCAGCATGCCGGGCTCGTCCAGCCAGCGCTCCACCTGCCCGCGCGCGCCGGGCGCCTCCGGGTTGAAGCGGCCGATGGCGCCGAAGCGGTCGGGGTGGCGGCGCGCGGCGGCCAGCACGTAGTCGTTGCGGTCGGCGTCCCAGGAAGGCGGCACCAGGATCGCACGGGCGACACCGGCGCGGTCCATCTCGCGCAGCAACTCGTCAGCC
The DNA here is from genome assembly GCA_028292405.1 of Betaproteobacteria bacterium. GTDB lineage: Bacteria > Pseudomonadota > Gammaproteobacteria > Burkholderiales > JAEUOS01 > JAQGMJ01. The sequence continues at coordinate 43,574 of JAQGMJ010000028.1, read as the reverse complement.
TCCAGCGGCTGGGCGCGATGCGGGTGGCGGCCCGGCGCCCACGGCCGCTCGGCGGTTTCGGGGCCCCATACATGTACCTGGGCATCGACGATCTGCATGGCTTTCCTACGGTAGAAAATCAGCCGCAAGTCTAGCAACGGCGATTCGTCGCCGGCGGTTTTTATGCGCTCGCCGCGGTAATGCCGTGCATGCGTAAACGTCTTTGCGAGAGGTTTGAAAGGAGGGGCGGCGGTCGCGCGGTAAAATGGCTTCGTTCATCGCCAGACCGCCAGCGCCTCCCTCTGTGACCGACACCGCCAAATCCACTCGCGCCGCCGACTACATGCGCGTGCCGCGCGCGGTCGGCGCCATGGCCAAGGACTTTCCCGCCGGCCACGTGATCCCGGAAGACACCCATACGCGCGGCCAGTTGCTCTACGCCGTGGCCGGCGTGATGAGCGTGCATACCGAGCACGGCGCCTGGGTGGTGCCGCCGCAGCGCGCCGTATGGGTGCCGCCGGCCACGCTGCACACCACGCGCATGTCCGGCAACGTGGCGATGCGCACCCTCTACGTGCGCAAGCGCGAGTGCGAGCGCCTGCCGCCGCGCTGCTGCGTGATCAACGTCACCCCGCTGCTGCGCGAGCTGATCCTGCGCGCGGTCGAGCTGCCGATGTACTACGAAGAGGCCGGCCCCGGCGGGCGTGTGATGGCGCTGATCCTCGACGAAATGGCGGCTGCCGACATGCTGCCCCTGCACCTCCCGCGCGCCGCCGACGCCCGGGTCTTTAAGGTATGCGAAATGCTCCTGTCCAATCCGGCCGACACCCGTGGCCTGGCAGATTTCGGCAGTGCCGTAGGCGCCAGCGAGCGCAACCTTGCGCGCCTGTTCCTGCGCGAAACCGGCATGAGCTTCGCCGCCTGGCGACAGCAGGCCCGGCTTGTCGTCGCATTGGAACAACTGGCGCAGCGCGCGCCCATCGGCCGCATCGCCGAATCCCTCGGTTATGAGAGCGCCAGCGCCTTTACCGCGATGTTCAAAAAGAGCCTGGGCGTGGCGCCTAAGGACTATTTCGCCTGAACCGGGGCCTTTGACCGCGCAAGACGGGAAAAACGGCCGGAATATCCCGCATTTCGCCCGAACGGTTCGGCGCCGCGCAAATAATATTTGCCCACGGGCCTAAAGTTTGTGCCGGGCTTGCCGTAGCAGGATTTATGGAGGCCGCAGACCGCTTGACGGATGCGTGCATTCAGGGAACCCTCGGCCGGGCAGACTGCCCAAAGTATGCCGGCCAGGTGTTGCAACCGGACTTTGATGGAACGGGCAAGACAAATGATCGTACTGGTGATCGTGGGCTTTATCGTGGCGATGGATTGCGCATACCGTTCATGGCGTGACTATCGCACGATGAAGTCGAAAAAACTCTGAATGCTGAAGCCGGCGCAAGCCGGCGGCAGCAAAAACGGGCATCGCTTCGCCGCGATGCCCATCATTTTTTATGCCGCCGCAAGCTAAACCTGCTCGCGCACCCACTGCACCAGGGAATTGGCGTCCATCGCGCCGGATTGCCGCGCCACCTCGCGGCCGTTGCGGAATACGATCAGGGTCGGAATCGAGCGTATCCCCAGGCGTGCGGCGGTCGCCTGCGCTTCCTCGGTGTTGAGCTTGGCCAAACGCACCTGCGGCTCCAGCAGCGAGGCGGCACGCTCGAAATGCGGCGCCATCGAGCGGCAGGGGCCACACCAGGGCGCCCAGAAATCGACCACCAGCGGAATGTCGCTCGCCACCAATTGCGCGCTGAAGTTCCCCTCGTTCAACTCCACCGGCTTGCCCTGGAACAGCGCCTGCTTGCACTTGCCGCAGACGGGATGCTCGGTCATGCGCTCCGCCGGCACGCGATTGGTCGCGCCGCAGGCAGGGCAGGCAACATGCAGGCGGGAGGCCGTGGTTTCCATGATGTCTGATGATATGGGCGGACGGCGAATAATCAAGCGGCGCCGCTCTTGTTATCATCGCGCCTTAAGAACAAGGCCGCTCGGGCACATTGCCGGGCGGCGCCACAACCGGGAGACCCTGTGAGTCAGGAACTGAATTTTTCGTCCGCCACCGATCTGGCCGCGCGCATCCGCCGCAAGGAAGTGTCGGCCACCGAGGTGATGCAGGCGCACCTGGCGCAGATCGAGCGCGTCAACCCCAAGGTCAACGCCATCGTCACCCTGCACGCCGAGCAAGCGCTGGCGCAGGCGCGCGCCGCCGACGCGAAGCAGGCGAAGGGTGAGCCGCTCGGTCCCCTGCATGGCCTGCCGATCGCGCACAAAGACCTGTTCATGACCAAGGGCATGCGCACCACCCTGGGCTCGCCGATCTTCAAGGACAACGTGCCCGATCGCAGCCACCTGCTGGTCGAGCGCGCCTGGAATGCCGGGGCGATTGCCGTGGGCAAGAGCAACACGCCGGAATTCGGCGCCGGCTCGCAGACCTTCAACGCCGTCTTCGGCGCCACCCGCAATCCCTACGATCTCACCAAGACCTGCGGCGGCTCCTCCGGTGGCGCCGGCGTGGCCCTGGCCACCGGCATGGTGGCCCTGGCCGACGGCAGCGACCTGGGCGCCTCGCTGCGCAACCCCGCCAACTTCTGCAACGTGGTCGGCCTGCGCCCCTCGCCCGGCCGCGTGCCCAGCTACCCGTCGAAACACCTGTGGGGCACCCTCTCGGTCCACGGCCCGATGGGCCGCACGGTGGAGGACACCGCGCTGCTGCTCTCCGCGCAAGCCGGGTTCGACCCGCGCGTGCCGATCGCCGTGCAGGGCACCGGCGAGCAGTTCCGCGCGCCGCTCAAGCGCGACTTCAAGGGCACGCGCATCGCGTTCTCCCCGGGCTTCGGCGGCCAGGTGCCGGTGGACAAGCGGGTGGAGAAAATCATCGCTGCGCAGGCCAGGGTATTCACCGATCTCGGCTGCGTGCTTGAAGATGCCGCGCCCGATTTCTCCGGCGCCCATGAAGTCTTTCTCACCCTGCGCGCCCACCTGTTCGAGATCAACAACGGCGCCTATCTCGACAACCACCGCGACAAGCTCAAGGCCACGGTGATCTGGAACATCGAAGCCGCGCGCAAGCTCTCGGCGGTGGACATCGCCCGCGCGGACGCCGAGCGCACAAAAATCCTCGACCGCGTATCGAAGTTCTTCGAGACCTACGACTACCTGGTGATCCCGGTCAACCAGGTGCTGCCCTTCCCGATCGAGCAGGAATACGTCGACGAGATCAACGGCGAAAAGCTCGGCGACTACCTGTCGTGGATGAAGTCCTGCTACTACATCACCATCACCGGCCACCCGGCGATCTCGGTGCCCGCGGGCTTCACCGACGAGGGCCTGCCGGTCGGCATCCAGATCGTCGGCCGCTCATTTGCCGACCTGGCGGTGCTGCAACTCGGCTACGCCTTCGAGCAGGCGACGCAGGTGGGCAAGCGCCGCCCGCCGGTGGTGGACTGAGGGCCTAGTCCGCCTTCGCGCCGGTGGCGCGAATCACCCGGCCCCAGCGCTCGCGGTCCGCGCGCATTACTTGCGCCATTTCCGCGGGCGTGCCGCCGACCGATTCGAGGCCGACGTCAGCGAGGCGCTTGCTCATGTCCGGCTGCTTCACCGCTTCGGCCACCGCGGCGGCGATACGGCCGCGGATCGCCGCCGGCGTGCCGGCCGGCGCCACCATACCCTGCCACACCTGGTAGTCGAAGCCCGGCACCGTCTCCGCCATCACCGGCACGTTCGGCAGCAGCGGGTTGCGCGCACCTCCGCCCAGCGCCAGCGCGCGCAGCCGTCCGGTGCGCACATGCGGCAGGGCGATGAAGACGTCGACGAACATCATGTCCACCTCGCCGCCCAAGAGGCCCGTGAAGGCCGGGCCCGCGCCCTTGTAGGGCACATGCGTGAGGTTGATGCCGGCCAGCGACTTGAACAACTCGCCTGCCAGGTGCGGCGTGGTGCCGCTGCCGGCGGAAGCGTAGTTGAGCTTGTTCGGATTCGCCTTCGCGTAGGCGATCAGCTGCGCCACGCTTTCCAGGCCCGTCTTGGGATTGACAGCAAGCACCCCGTAGTTGGCGGCGATGATGGCGACCGGCTCGAAGCCGTCCGGATCGAAGGAGAGCTTGTCGTACAGGTTCTTGTTGATCACCACTGGCCCGGGCGAGGAAATCAGCAGGGTGTAGCCGTCCGGCGCGGCCTTGGCGACGATCTCGGCGCCGAGGTTGCCGCCGGCGCCGGCATGGTTCTCGACGATCACCGGCTGCTTCCATTTCACAGTCAGCTTCTCGCCCAGCAGGCGCGCCAGGGTGTCGCTGCCGCCGCCCGGCTGGAACGGGATGATCAGGCGGATCGGTTTGGCCGGGTAGTCCTGCGCGAGGGCCACGGAAAGCGCAAGCGGCAACGCCAGGGCCGCGAGCAATAGCGGGCGCAAGACAGAATGCATGGCGTGCTATTCGACCTTGATGTTTGCATCCTTGATGATGCGCGCGTACTTCGCCGATTCCTGGTCGATGAAGACGCGAAAGCCATCCGGCGAGGAACCGACGGCGTCGAAGCCCTGGTCGGCCAGGCGCTCGGTCGCCAGCTTCGAGCGTACCCCTTTGCCCACTTCGGTGGCCAGGCGTGCCGCCAGGTCCTTCGGCATGTTCGCCGGGCCCCACATGCCGTACCAAGACACCATGTCGAAGCCCGGCAGGCCGGACTCGGCCACCGTCGGCACATTGGGCAGGAAGGAGAGGCGGCTCGGGCTGGTGACGGCCAGCGCCTTCAGCTTGCCGCCTTTCACCAGCGGGTAGGAGGAAGGCAGCGCGTCGATCACCGCGCTTACGTGCCCGCCCATCACGTCGGTCAGCGCCGGCGTGGTGCCCTTGTAAGGAATCAACTGGATCTGGATCTTCGCCTGCGACTTGATCGCCTGTTCGGCGAGATAGGCGGCGGCGCCCACCGGCGGCGCGGCGAAGGAATAGCGGTCCGGCGTATCGCGCACCTGGGTGATGAAGTCGTGCAGGTCCTTCACCGGCAGGCCGGGGAAGGCGGTGACGATCAGCGGCACCGAGCCGATATTGGAAATCGGTGTGAAGTCACGCTTCAGGTCGTAGGGCAGGTCCTTTTGCAGCAGCGGGTTGGCGACGAAGGTGGAGGCCTGGATCAGCAGGTTGTAGCCATCCGGCGCCGCCTTGGCGATCACGTCGCTGCCGATGGCGCCATTGGCCCCGGCGCGGTTGTCGATGACGAAGGACTGGCCCATCTGCTCGGAGAGCTGCTGCGCCACCACGCGTGCCACCGCATCGACGGTGCCGCCGGGCGGGTAGGGCACGATCACCCGCACCGGGCGGGCGGGATAGGCTTGCGCCAGGGCAGCCGTCGGGGCTGCGGTCAATGCGGCCAACGCGGCGGCGGCTACGAGTTTCGGGATTTGTCTCAAGGTGCGTCCCCTGTCTGGTGGGTCTATGGTCGGATCGATTTTGCCGGCAATCATACTTGCATTACTTCGCGTGCTGTTCCTCGATCGAGGCGATGCTGGCCTCCAGGGCGCGCAGCAGCGGGCCGGCCTGGGCCTGCGGTACTTCGGCAGGCGCGGCCGCCACCTTGCGCAACAACCCCTTCAGGCTGGGGGGCGCGCCCGGCGCCGGCACGGAGGCCGCGTCGATGTAGGCGGCCACTTCGGCTCGGCCCGGAAACTTGTTGCGCAGATAGTCGAGGATCAAGTCATCGAAATCGTTCAGCTCGACCGCCGCGCCGAACACGCAGGCGCAGGCATTGGCGAACGCGACGTGGCCGTTGCACACGCGCTGCCAGCGGCCGAGCAATTGCAAGGCGAGCACCGAGAGGTCCGTCTCGGCCGGGCCGGGCACAGCCTGCGGTTTCGCGCGGCCGGCGCGGCGTGCTTCAGTGCCTTGCGCCTTCATTGCCGCTTCAGCCTTCGGCACCCTGCGCCGGCAAGGCAGCCAGTTCGGCGGCGCTGAGGATAATGCCGTAGTCGCGCTCGGCCGCCTGGCGCGAAATGTAGCCCAGGCGCAAGTCGCGCAATACCGATTCACGCTTGCGCTTTTTTACTTCGCCGAAACCGCCGCCGCCGCCCGAGCGCAGGATATAGGACTCGCCGGTGTCCAGCCGCAGGTTCACCTTGCCGTTGGGGAAAAAGCTGCGCGTGCCGTCCTTCTTGCGCAGGCCGATCTGGTTGCCCATCGCTGACTGGCCGCCGTTCAGGCCCCACGGCGTATTGACCACGCGGTCGCTACGGGTGAGGAAGTTGACGCGCGACAGCGCCAGCAGCTCGGTCTCGGCGCCCAGGCCGCCGCGGAATTGCCCGGCACCGCCGGAATCCGTGCGCATGGTGTAGTGCTTCACCAGCAAAGGGAACTTGTTTTCCACCTGCTCGGAAGGGCCATTGTGGGTGTCGCCGTCGTTCATGCAGACGGTGACGTTCACCCCATCTTCATCCGACTTCGCGCCCCAGCCGCCGCCGATCAGGCCGCCGAGATACATGAACAGCTTGCCATCGGCGGGGTGGATGCCGTTGACGTTGGCGGTGAGCAGGTCGGCGTGGTGGCCGGCGATGACGAGATCGGGGATCGCCGGCGCCAGCGCCTTGAAGATCGTGTCCACCACCGTCATCGGGTAGGTCATCCACACGCGCATCGGCGCCGGGCGCGTCGCGCTGACCACCGTACCCTGCGGGATGATCACTTTCAGCGGGCGAAAGTTGCCGTCGTTGATCGGGTTGTCGCGCGGCAGAGTCAGGCACTTGAACGCCACCTGCGCGCAGGCAACGCCGGCGCAGGAGTTGAAAAAGCCTTTCACCTGCGGGCTCATCGAGGAAAGGTCCACGGTCATCTCGTCGCCCTTGACCGTCACCTTGACGCGGATCGGCACCGGCTCGCCGATGTCGATGGCGTCGTCGTCCATCCACGATTCGGCTTCATACACGCCGTCGGGGATCAGCCGCACCTTGGCGCGTGCTTCGGCCTCGCTGTGGTTCATGATCTCGTCCATCGCCGCCGTCACCGTCTCGGCGCCGTGGCGCGTCATCAGCTCTTCCACGTGCTTGACACCCATGCGGCAGGCCGAGAGCTGGGCTTCGAGGTCGCCCTCGGCCCGGTCCGGCCGGCGCACGTTCATCAAAATCAGGTCGCGCAACTCGGTGTTGAGCTTGCCGCGCACATGGTATTTCACCAGCGGAATCTGCAGGCCTTCGGAATAGATGTCGGTGGTGAAGCCGTTGAGGATGCCGCCGATATCCTGCCAGTGCGCCATGCAGGTGGAGAAGGCGACGATCTTCCCTTTGTGGAACACCGGCATCGAAAACGTCAGGTGGTTCAGGTGCGCGCCGGTGAGGTAGGAGTCGTTGGTCAGCAGGATGTCGCCGGGGTGGATGTCCTTCTCCCCCCAGTGCTCGAGCTTGGCTTTCACCACATCGCTCATGCCGCGAATGAACATCGGCAGGCCCAGGCCGATCGACATGGTCTGGCCCTGGGCGTCGAACAGGCCGACGGTGAAGTCCAGCGCCTCGTAGATGATCATGTTGTAGGAGGTGCGCATCAGCACCGACTTCATTTCCTCCGTGGCCGCGACGAGCGAATTGCGAACCAGCTCGACTGCAACGGGGTCTACCTTGGGGCGCGCTTTCTTCTTCGTGTCTGTGGCGCGACTCGGTCGCGCGGTAGCAGGTTTGCGCAGCGCCGCGCTTTTCGGCTTGGCTGCTTTGGCGGGTGCGGCGGACTTCTTCACTGGGTGGGTAGCCATGATTGATTTCCTTGACGCTTATTTCTTGGCGATGGCGATCTGCAGGTTGCCGTAAGGCTCGACCTTCAGCGTGTCGCCCGGTTGAAGCACGGTGGTGGTGGCGTGCTCCTCGATCAACGCCGGCCCGGCGATCACGTTGCCGGCGAGCAGGGCGTCGCGCTGGTACACCGCGGCCTGCGCCCAGCCCTTGCCTTCGAAGTACACCTTGCGCGTGCCGGTGAGCGCTTCCTTGCGCGGCTTGGCCGTCCCTTTGGCGATCTTTTCCAGTTTTGGCTTTTTCATCACGCCGGTCACCGTGCTGCGGATGCTGACGATCTCGGCCTGCTCGTTGGGCGAACCGCGGCCGTAGCGTTCTTCGTGCAAGGTATCGAAGGCGCGCTTCAGCGCCTTCTTGTCGCCGCGTTTGAATGCCGAGAGCGGCATGTCCACCGTCACCGCGTGCTCCTGGCCGACGTAGCGCATGTCGAGCGCGCGGCCGATGACGATCTTGCGGGTGCCGAGGTCGGCGTCGGTCAGCGCCGCCAGGCCCTGCTGTTCGAGTTCGGCGAACCAGGTTTCCAGCTGGCCCATCTCCACCGCGTTCAGGCCGATGAATTGCGAACGCACCAGGTCGCGGCGGAAGTCGGAGAGCAGCATGCCGAAAGCCGAGAAGTGGCCTGGCGCGCGCGGCACGATCACCTGTGGGATACGCAGCTCGCGCGCCACCATCGAGGCATGCAGCGGCCCGGCGCCGCCATAGGCGAACAGGGTGGGAAATGCGCCCGGGTCGAGGCCGCGATCGGTGGTCACGCCCTTGACCGCATGCGACATCGACGCCGAGGCGATGCGCAGGATGCCCAGCGCGGCGTCGGTGACAGAGAGGCCGAGCGGGTCGGCGATCTTTTCCTTCAGCGCGGCGGTGGCCGCCGCCTTGTCCAGCAGCATTTCGCCGCCGAGGAAACGCTTGGGGTCGAGGCGCCCGAGCACCAGGTTGGCATCGGTTACGGTAGGCTCGGCGCCGCCCAGGCCGTAGCACACAGGCCCCGGTGAGGCGCCCGCGCTCTGCGGGCCGACGCGCAGCGCGCCGGAGACGCTCACCGAGGCGATGCTGCCGCCGCCGGTGCCGACTTCATGGATGTCGATCATGGGGGTAAGCAGCGGCAGGCCGGTGAGGTAGCCGCCGATCATCACGCTGCCGGTCACCAGCGCCGTGCCTTCGCGCACCACGCCGGCCTTGGCGGTGGTGCCGCCCATGTCGAAGGCAATCGCGTTGTCAATTCCCAGCACGTGACACAGCGCCTGGGTGCCGATGACCCCGGCGGCGGGGCCGGACTCCATCATGCGCACGCAGTCCTGCCGCGCCTCGTTTAGCGCGTACAAGCCGCCGGTGGATTGCACCACCAGGAACTTGCCGCCGAATTTTCCGCTCTTCATCTCCTGCTCGATCTCGCCGAGATAGTTGTCGACGCGCGGGCCGATGTAGGCATTGGCCACCACGGTGGAGGTGCGCTCGTATTCGCGGTATTCCTGCACCAGGTCGCAGGAGGCGGAAATGAACACGCCCGGCAGCCGCTTGCGCAGGTAATCGCGCACCTTGTGCTCGTGCGCCGGGTTGCGATAGGAGTGCAGGAACAGCACGGCCACCGCTTCTATCTTCAGGCGTTCCAGTTCCGCCGCGATCGCCTCCACCTCGCCCATCTCCAGTTCCTGGTACACCGAGCCATCGGCTTTGAGGCGCTCGGTCACCTCGAAGCGCAGGTCACGCTCGATCAGCGGGGCATGCTTGCGGTGGCGCAGGTTGAAGGAGTCCGGGCGATTGATGCGGCCGATCTCGTAGATGTCGCGAAAGCCGCGGGTGGTGATCAGCGCGGCCTTGGCGCCCGTGCGCTCCAGCATGGTGTTGATGGCGATGGTCGAGCCATGCAGGAAGAGGTTGGCCTCTTCGATGGTCACGCCGGCCTTGCGCATGCCGTCGAGAATGCCGCTGATCAGGCGGTGATGGGTGGTGAGCGTCTTGCCGAGCATCAGCACGCCGCGCTTTTCGTCGAAGGCGGCGACGTCGGTGAAAGTGCCGCCGATGTCGGCGGCGATACGGGTTCGGGCTTGGGGCGTCATGGGCGATTCTTCACTGGGTGCGGTGCGCCGGAAAAGTAAAAAGCGGATAAAAACGGGCGCGAGGGAGGAGGGCAGTATAGGCGCGCGCAGGCATGCCGTAAATGAGGGGAAAGGCAGGGCAGGTATACTTGTTTTGTTATTCAATAAATTATCCGGAGGACAACATGGAAGCGATGCGTCCCGCCGCCTGGCGCCTGTTTGTCGAACTGGCCGACGCCGGCAGCATCACCCGGGTGGCGCAGGCGCGCAACGCCGCGCAGCCGCACATCAGCCGCCAGCTGGGCGAACTGGAGGCGCTGTGCGGCGGCCGCCTGTTCGCCCGCCACGGCCGCGGCGTCGCGCTTACCGACCTGGGCATCTGGGTGTTGCCGCGGGTGCGCAACTGGCTGGCCGAGACCGACCAGCTGGAGAGCGACATCCGCACCGGCTCCGGCGTGCCGATCGGCGAAGTACGCGCCGCGCTGATTCCCTCGGTGCTGCATCCGCTGGTCACTTCGGTGGCGGCGCAATTGCGCGAGCGTTACCCGCTGGTGCGCTTGTCGGTGCGCGAAGGCCAGGGCGGCCAGCTCGATGAATGGCTGGACGGCGGCAAGGTAGATCTCGCCGTCGGCTACCGCTACGAGCGCGAATTGCGCGATATAGACGAGGTGCTGGTGCGCGCCGACACCTACCTGGTCGGCCCGATTGGCGATACGGTCACGCGCGCCGCCAGCGTGCGCTTCGCCGCCCTGCGCGGCCTGCCGCTGATCCTGCCCTGCCGCCCCAGCGCCTGGCGCGATACGCTGGACGACATCGGCCGCAAGCAGGGTTTCGCCCTGCAGGTGGCGACGGAAGCCGATTCGGTTTTCCTGCAGCGCGAACTGGTGATGGGCGGCGGTGGCCACACCATCCTCGGGCCCTTCGCGATTGCCGAGGCACTCGCGGCGCGGCGCCTGCAGGCCGCGCGCATCGTCGAACCGGTGTTGCCGCGCGTGGTCACGCTGAGCAGCCACAAGCGCGTCGCCACTTCGCTGGCGCATCGGGTAGTGGCAGAGCTGATGCGCGAGGCAGCGAAGCAAATGTCGGGCATGGCCGGCGTTCCGGTGCCGGCCGGGAAGAAGCATGCGCCGGCACGCCGTGCGACAGCTCACTGATCCGGTTTCAGATTCAGTTCCTTGATCACCCGGCCATAGCGCTGGTATTCAGCGGCGATGCGTTCGGCGAACTGCGCCGTGGTCGTGCTCACCGGCTCGTAGCCCAGGCCGCCAAGCTGCCTGCGCACTTCCGGCATGGCGACGATGCGCACGACTTCGGCATTCAGGCGCTGCACGATTTCCTTCGGCGTCGCCGCCGGCGCGGAAATGCCGTTCCACGATTCGTAGGAGAAATTGGCGATGCCGGTCTCGATCACCGTGGGCACTTCCGGCAGCATGGTCGCGCGCTTGGTGCCGGTGGTGGCCAGCGCGCGCAGCTTGCCGGCGCGAATGTTCGGCAGCGGGCCGACCAGGCTGTCGAAGGTCAGGTTGACCTCGCCGCTGAGAATGGCCAGGGTCGCCGGCGCGTTGCCCTTGTAAGGCACGTGCAGGATGTCGACCCCCGCCGCCTTCTTGAACATTTCCGCCCCCAGGTGCAGCGGCCCGCCAGTGCCGGAGGAACCGTAGGTAAGCTTGCCCGGGTTGGCCTTCGCGTAGGCGACCATCTCCGCCAGCGTCTTGCCCGGCGTCGAGGGATGGGCGGCGATCACCAGCGAATAGGTGGCCACCAGGCTGATCGGCGCCAGGTCGCGGATCGGGTCCCAGCTCAGTTTTTGCAAGTGCGGCTGGGCCGCGCTGCCGTTGGTGTTGAGCAGGATGGTATAGCCGTCCGGCGCGGCGTTGACCACCGTCTCGGTGCCGATGTTGCCGCCGGCGCCGGCACGGGTTTCCACCACTACCGGCTGGTTCACCGACTCGGAAAGCTTGATGGCGATGATGCGCGCGGTGGACTCGGCGCCGCCGCCGGGCGGGAAGGGCACGATGAAATGAATCGGCCGGCTCGGGTAGTTCGATTGCGCCAGCGCGGGCGCGCCGCACAGCAGGGCGAGGCCGCAGCAGGCGGCAAGGTGGATCAGGGGGCGGAGGGTCACAGGCGCTCTTTCCAGTCGTGGGTTCGGGAATGGGGCAGGGCGCTCGACGCGGCATTACGGCGTGCTAATCGCGCCGATTTTTTATATCTGCAAACGGGGCAGGATATTATCGACACCGGCCTCGCCGCGACAGCATACGCATCTAACTTGGCTGATAAGCATGCCTGATAAACGTGCCTGATAAATGTGCCAACCCGCGCGAGCCGACCACCGGAGACAAACCGCATGCGCTTTTACCGATGCCTCGCCGCCTGCGTGCTTTGCCTGTTCGTCACCTGCGCCGGCGCGCAAAGCTGGCCGGCCAAGCCGATTCGCATCATCGTCCCCTATCCCCCCGGTGGCGGCGCCGACCAGATGGGGCGCCTGGTGGCGGCCAAACTCACCATCGCGCTTAACCAGTCCGTATTCGTCGAAAATCAGAGTGGCGGCAACACCATGATAGGCACCGGCGCCGCCGCGCGCGCCACGCCCGACGGCTACACCCTGCTGGTGTCGGGCAACGTGATGCCGGTCAACGTGCTGATCACCAAAGCGCCGAGCTACAAGGTCGCGGACTTCGTGCCGGTGGCCGGCATCGGCAGCTACCCCTACGTGTTGACGATGAATCCGAACGTGCCTGCCGCGAACATTGTCGAGTTGATCGACTACGCGAAAAAGAATCCCGGCAAGCTCAACGCCGTCTCCCTTGGGCCGGGCGGCGTCACCCATTTGCTCACCGAACGCTTCGCCGCCGCCGCCGGCATCAAAATCGTGCCGGTGCATTACCGCGGCGCCGCGCCCGGCCTGCTCGACCTGCTCTCCGGCCAGGTGCAGATCTTTCTCGACGCCGCCAACACCGCGCTGCCGCAGGTGCGCGGCGGCAAGCTGAAGGCGATGGCGGTGACTTCCGAGGCGCGCTTTCCCCTGTTGCCGGAGGTGCCGACGCTGAAGGAAACCGGGCTGCCGGCGATGTCGCAGCTCGGGTGGTTCGCCATGTTCGCCCCCGCCGGCACGCCCAGGCCGATTGTCGACAGGCTGAACGCGGAGGTGATCAAGGCCGTCTCCAATCCCGACACCGACCCGCAGTTCCGCCAGCAGGGCCTGTCGCCGATGCCGCTGGCGCCGGGGCAGTTCGCCACCTTCGTCAGTCAGGACGCCGCGCGCTGGGAGCAGACCCTGCGCACGCTCAACATCACGCTGGAGTAGGGCGGTGCCGGTTCTCCGGCCGGCGATTGTTGCCGTGCAAAATATTCAAACGTATAGACATTTGGATGACAGGCGACTAACATCGGCGACGCAGTAAATAAAAAGTGGACGGAGACAATCGATGAAAAAGCTAGCATCGGCGCTGGGCTTGGCCCTCGCGGTTATTGGCGGACTGGCCATCGCGCAGGACGACTATCCGCGCAAGAAGGTGGTCACCGTGGTCACGCCCTATGCGGCCGGCGGCGGCAGCGACGTGGTGACGCGCATCCTCGCCGACGCCTTGCGCAAGAACCTCGGCCAGCAGGTGATCGTGCAAAACGTCGCCGGCTCCGGCGGAGTGCTGGGCTCGCGCTATGTTGCCCAGGCGGCGCCGGACGGATATACCCTGCTGTCGCATCACGTCGGCCTGGTGACTTCACCGGCGCTGTACAAGAATCCACAGTTCGACCCGGTCAGAAGCTTCGAGCCGATCGGCCTGTTTGCTGAGACGCCGATGGTGCTGGTCGGCGGCAAGAACGTGCCGGCGAACAACGCGAAAGAGTTGCAGGCCTATGTGAAAGAGCGCGGCGACAAGATCACCTTCGCCTCTTCCGGCTCCGGCAGCGCCACCCACCTCTGCGCCCTGCTGTTCGAAAAAGCCACCGGCCTGAAGGCGACGATGGTGCAGTACAAGGGCTCCGCCCCGGCGATGCTCGACGTCGCCGGTGGGCGCATCGACCTGTTTTGCGACGTTACCGCCGGTACCTTGATCCAGACCATCCAGGCCGGCACGGTGAAAGCCTATTTCGTCACCTCGGCGAAGCGTCTCGACAGCCTGCCCAACGTGCCGACCTCCGCCGAGGTCGGCATGGGCGAGGTCAACGTCACCGCCTGGTTCGGCTTGTATGCGCCCGCCGGCACGCCCAAGCCGGTGGTGGATCGCCTTTCCACCGCGCTGCAGGCGGCGACCAGGGACCCGGGCACCGCCTCCTCGCTGGCGAAGATGGAAACCCTGGTGTTCGATCCAAAACTTGCCACGCCGGAGGCGCTGCGCAAGGAAGTGGCCGACCAGGTCGGCCTGTGGACGCCGATCATCCAGAAGGCGGGCATCGAGCCGCAGTAGCGGTGCGGCCCGGAGTACGAACAAACCGATCACAGGAGAATCGAACATGAAGCTGGAACAGCCGGCGCCCGGCGTGGGCGTCATCGCCACCGAGGTCGATGTGTGCGGCATGAGCGCGCAGGAATGGGACAGGCTCTACCAGGCCTGGCTGGCCCACTCCGTGCTGGTGGTGAGGGGGCAGCACCTGGAGATCGGGCAGTTCCTCGACTTCGGCCGGCGTTTCGGCCGCGTCAAGCCGCACCGCGTGCGCAAGTCGCGTCACCAGGAATACCCGGAGCTCACCGTGATGGGCGTGGGCACCAAAAAGGCCGATGGCACCAAGAACGACTCGGTCTACAACCGCGGCGTCAGCTGGCATACCGACGGCCCGTGGGACGACGAGCCCTGCAAAGCGACCCAGCTCTACGGCCTGGAGATTCCCTCCTACGGCGGCGACACGCTGTTCTCCAATATGTACATGGCCTACGACGCCTTGCCCGATGCGCTGAAGCAGCGCATCGCCGGGCTAGATGCGAATTATGTCTACGGTGGCCGCAAACGCATCGGCGTCGATCTGCTGGAGCCGGAAGACCAGGCACGGCCGCCGACGCGCTATGCGCTGGTGCGCGTGCACCCCGAGACCGGCCGCAAGTCGCTGTACTTCAATCCCTTCCACATCCAGAAAATCGCCGATCTGCCTGAAGCCGAAAGCGACGCGCTGATCGAGGAGTTGACCGGCCACCTGGTGGCACCGCAGGCGGACTACCGGCATAAGTGGCAAAAGGGCGACCTGGTGGTGTGGGACAACCGCTGCACCATCCACTCGGCCACCGGCGGCTATCCGATCGAGGAAAAACGGGTGCACTGGCGCTGCACCATCATGGATGCCTGAAGCAGCTATCTGTCTTTAAGCGCGCCGCTTTCGACTACGATTCACCTATTCAGGATTTACCGGAGCAGCGCGTTGGGAGAGCTACAAAAAGGATTCGTGCGCACCAGCGCGCCGCTGTACCGCGACGTCGCCGCAGTGCTGGAAAAGCGCATCCGCAGCGGCGCCTGGCGCCCGGGCGACCAGATCCCGCCCGAGAAGCAACTGGAAAAGGAATTCGGCGCGAGTCGCGGCACCCTGCGCGCGGCGGTGAGCGAGCTGGTCAAGCACGGCCTGCTGTATCCGCAGGCAGGCCGCGGCACCTTCGTGCTCGGCCCGTCGTTCAACAGCCTGGAGCGCTACTTTCGCTACGAGGGCATCGGCGACGAGCCGCGCCTGTCGCCGCAGAACGAAGTGCTGCGCACCGGCTCGCGCAAGGCAGACGCGCGCATCGCGGCAGCTCTGGGTGTCGAGCGTGGCACCGACGTCGGGCACGTGCGGCGCCTGCGCATCCACGATGGCGAGCCCTTCCTGCTGGTCGACTCGTATTTCCAGCCCGCGGTCTGGGCGCGCATAGCAAACACCGACTTTCGCGCCTATCCCCTGTACGACGCGCTGCGCGACGACTTCGGCATCTACATCGTTTCCGCCGACGAATACCTGCGCGCCGACATCGTCAAGGCGCAGGAGACGCGCCTGCTGCGGGTGAAGGCCGGCAGCGCGGTGATCCGCCTGGAGCGCACCGCCTTTACCTTCGAAAAGCGCCCGGTCGAATACCGCCGCGCCACCGGGCGCGCCGACCGCTTCCAATACCACGTGCGGCTGGAATAGCCGGCCGCGGTTCCTGGCGGATCAGGCCGCCCCGAGCTTCAGCGGTAACCTCAGGCGCATGATCACCCCGGTGCCGTCGGGCCGGTTGCGTGCATCCGCGCTGCCGTTGTGGAACTCCGCCACCAGGCGCACGATGAACAGCCCCAGCCCCAGGTGCGGCTCGGCGCCGGCCTGCGAGTCGCGCAAGCTCACCATCGAATCGAACAGGCGCGCGCTATGCGCCTGTGGCAGCAGCGGCCCGGTGTTTTCCACTTCGATCACCGCAAAGGCATCCTCCTGCCGCAGGGCGATACCGATCGGCGAGCCCTCGGCCGTGAAGCTCACCGCGTTGGCCACCAGCTTGTCCAGCCCCTGGGCCAGCAGCTCGGGCGAGCCGGAAATACGCATCTCGCCCGCATCCGGGGCGGTACGGAAGACGCTGCCCGGGTAAGCGGCGCGATAGCCCTCCACCGACCCCTGCACCACCTCTCGCGGATCGTAGTCCACCCGCTCGCCCTCGCGCAGCGCCGCCTCGATGCGCCGCGCCTCGCTCATGCGCGAGAGCATCGCCGAGAGCCGCGAGATGCCTTGCTCGGCGCGCTGCACATACACCGCCGACTCTTCCGGCAGCCCCTGCATCTGCAAATTCTCCAGCGAAGAGCGCACCACCGCGATCGGCGTACGGAACTCGTGCGACAGGCGCGAGCCGAGCTGCTCCAGGTAATCGTGATACTGCGCCAGGCGCTCCAGCAATTGCGAATAGCTGCGTGACAGGTCGCCGATCTCGTCGCGCGCGCGCGAGCCGGCGACGATCTTGCGCACCCGGCCGTTGGCGTCGATCGCCGCTTCCGCCTCGTTGCGCAGGCGGCTGATGCGCCCGGCGATGCGCGAGGCGAAAGCCAGCACTGTCACCGAAGCCAGCAGGAAGGTCAGCAGGGTGCCGGTGATCAGTTTTTCCAGCGCCCGCGTGGTGAAGGACTGCACCGCGTTGGTGGTCTCTTCCACTACCACCGCCGCCACCACGTCGTCGTCGGCCCAGATCGGATGCGCCGCCGACAAAATCACCGCGCGATTGTCCAGCGTGGCGCGGCGCCGCGTCGCCGGAATGCCGGAGAGCGCGCTTTCCACCTCCGCGCCGTTGGTGATGGCATCTTCCGGCAGGGCGTCGTCGAAGTCCTCCGTCGGCAGGGTCAGCAGGCGTGAATACAGCGGGCGCAGCAGCAGGTTCTCGGCGCGCTCCCAGAACGAAGGCGGTGCCGGCTTGGTGTCCACGGTCTTGTCGGTATCGGGCGCGGCCTTCAGGCTGCCGGCCAGCGCCAGCAGCTGGTGCTTCTTGTCCAGCACCCAGATGCGGCTCTTGGCGCGGTTCAGGCCGGAGATAATGCGGCTCACCTCGTCGGTGGCCGGGGGCGGATCCGGCGCCAGCACCGTCATCGGCACCTGCACCGGCCGGGTGATCGGCGAGACCACCACCGGCGCGTCGGTTGCCGCGCCATCAGAGGCGACGCTCGCATCGCCCGCCACCGCCGCCCCGCCGCTGGCAACGCCGTTTTGCGCCACCGCCGTTGCGCCGCCGGCCGCCGCGCCTTCGCCGCCGAAAGCGTTGATCGCTTCCTGCCGGTCTTTTTTCAGCGCCGGGTCCTGCGGCCGCAGGCGCAGCAGGGAAGGGCGGTCGTGCAGCGCGGTGGCGATGGTGCGCGCCGCGGTGATCAGGTTCTGCTCCTGCTGCTGCTTTAGCAGCGCCTCCATCTCGCGTACATACCCCAGGCCCACGACCGGGATCGCGAACACGGGCAACACCGCGACAAACAACTTGGCGCGCAGGCCGAAACTGAACATGCAGGCGTCTACCCTTTTTTGCTACCGCTGTCCGTCGCCCTCGCGCCAGCGATAACCCATGCCGTAGACGGTGTCGATGGAGTCGAAGGCATCGTCCACCACCACGAACTTCTTGCGGATGCGCTTGACGTGCGAAGTGATGGTGCCGTCATCGACCACGATTTTCGCGTCGCCCATCAACTGGTCGCGGTTTTTCACGTGGCCGGGAAATTTCGCCAGCGCGTGCACCATCCAGAACTCGGTCAGCGTCAGGTCGACTATTTTGTCGTTCCAGGTGGCGAGAAAACGCTTCATGTCCAGCTTCAACTGCCCGCGCTCGATGATCTCCTCGGCCGCCGCCGGCGTCGCCGCCAGTTCGGCGCGGCGAAACAGCGCGGCGATACGCGCCAACAGGTGCGGCAGCGACACGTCCTTGGTCAGGTAGTCGTCGGCGCCCAGGCGCAGGCCGGAGACGATGTCGAAGTCGCTGTCGCGTGCCGTCAGGAAAATGATCGGCAGGGTGGCCGAAAGCGCGCGCAACTCGCGGCAAAGCGTAAAGCCGCCTTCCGGCTCCTGGCCCAGGCCGATGTCGATGATCGCCAGTTCCGGCAACCGCACCTTGAAGGCGCTGGAAGCCTCCGGGCGGCTGGCATAGGTGGCTACCTCGTAGCCGTGCTTTTTGATCGCATCCGCATAATTGGCGCGGATGGCGGCGTCGTCTTCGATCAGGGCTATTCTTTTTGCCATTTTTTTCACCGTTGGTGGGAAATGCTGCATTGCGAGACGCATTGCAACGGATGCGCCCGGACTATAACCGAAGCCGCATCCCATGCAAGCCGGGGTGAAAAAAGTCATGTTTTTGCCATATTTGGCCTCCACAAGGCCGTTTTATGTGGATACCATTGTCATACCGGGGCGCTTAAATGACAGCAACGGACTTCAGGAGGATTGCATGAACACCGAAATCAAGATTCAGGAACAGATGGACCTGGCAGGCGACATGTTCCAGACCATCGGCCTGGCCGCCGCCGTCGGCATCGCCGCGGCAGTGCTATCCGGCCTGGTCGTGCTGGTGCTCGCCCTGACGGGCGGCTAATCCAAAGGAGGCCCCCCGGGGCACCCTGGGACACTCGGCTGCAAAGCCGCTAAGCTGCAAAGATTCGACAGCCCCGCCCGGACGCTCCGGGCTGGTGGCTGGGGGCAGAGGCAACCCTCCTTGTCTCGCGCGGATGGCGCTGCTGCGGCGCCATCCGGCCCCCAGCCCCTGGCCCAGAGCGCCCGGGTTTTTCTTTCCATGGCCGATTATTCCGAACACCTGATAGTCCACGGAATCTTCTATGGTTCCCACCTGGTCTGGCTCTACCTCGCCTGGGCCCTCTGGCGCTGGCGCCGGCATCGCCAGCACAGCCGCTTTGCCGTACGCGTCGCGCTGGGACTGTTGTTCGTCTGGATGCGCTTCGTCGAACCGCAATGGATCATCGAGCGCGAAACCCGAACGGCCCTGCATACCGGCACCCGCGTCGCCCTGATCTCCGACCTGCACCTGGGCGCCTACAACAACGCCGCCTTCGTCGCCCGCCTGGCCGAACACATCAATGCGCTCAAGCCCGACTGCACGGTGATTGCCGGCGACTTTCTTTACGCGCCGGACGCGCCGCTGGACACGCTGTTGGCCACCCTGAAAAACATCCACGGCCCGGTCTACGCCGTCCTCGGCAACCATGACAGCCACGAGGTGGCACCGCCTCACGGTGGCGACGTGCCCACCGCCATGGTGCGGGAGGCGCTCACCCGCGCCGGCGTGCAAGGGGTGGAAGACCGTGTCGTCGACTGCGGCCGCGTCAAGATCGCCGGCATCGGCGACCTGTGGACCGGCAACGCCGACTTTCGCGCCGCACAGGCCTACAAGGGCGCCGCGCCCCTGGTGCTGCTCACCCACAACCCGGACCTTGCCTACCAGGTGCCGCGCAATCTCTCGCGCCTGCTGCTCGCCGGCCACACCCACGGCGGGCAGATCCGCCTGCCCTTCGTCTATCGCTACGTCATCCCGGTCAAGGGCCCGTTCGACCGCGGCCTGCTGACGGCAGCGCAATGGAGCGACGATCTCCTGGGCCGCCCCGATGTCTTCACCACCAGCGGGGTCGGCGAAATCGGCCTGCCGATGCGCCTGCTCAACCCGCCCGCCGTCGACCTGCTCCTGCTTTGAAGCCGCGCAGGCGCTACACTTCGCATCCTCACGTCTCTTACGGCAATCTTTCGCCCATGACCCGCACCGTACTCGCGCTTTGCCTCGCCCTGCAGCTGGCCGGCTGTTCCGCCATGTCCACGGCATCGAATTATTTCGACCGCGGCTACCGCATCCGCCAGGAAAACAGTGCAAACGTGGTGATCGAATACGACACCGAGAAATTCAGCGCCGAAGCGATGCTGGAAAAAGGCAGCAACACCTGCGCCGCCTACGGCAAGAGCGGGGTCTTCAACAAGAGCGACCTCGAAAGCACCGGCCGCCGCGTCACCGTCTACCGCTGCCTGACCCAGGCGGAGCGCCGCGATCGCGAAGCCGCCGAAAAGGCCGGCGAGCCGATTCCCCTGCGCTAGCGGGGCCGGGACGGGCTGGCGCGGTCAGCCTCGGGATGGCCGGGGGTCAACCAACGGCTAGCGCCCGCCTGCCGGCTCCATCCCGCCTTTGGCAAAAGCGCGCCCGGACTCCGGGCTGGTGAGAAAATGCACCAGGCTCTTCGCTGCCTCCGCCTGTTTCGTGCCCTCGAACAACCCGGCCGAAAACACCGTGTACAGCTGCAGTTCGCCCGGCAGCGGGCCGAGATAGTCCGCGCCCGGCGTGCCGCGCAACTCGCTTTCCATCTGCACGCCGAGTTCCGCGTCGCCGGTCGCCACCAGTTCCGCCACGTGGCCGCCGGCCTGGGTCTTCGCCTTCGCCTGCACTTCCGGCGCAATGCCCAGCTTTTCAATCACCGAGGCGAAATACACGCCGCTGGCGCCGGTGGTGGTGTAAGTCACCGACTTCGCGTTGAGCAGGGTCTTCTTGAATGCCTCCACCGAGCTGATGTCCGGCTTCGGCGCGCCCGTGCGCACCGCCACGCCGATACCCGAGCGCGCCAGGTCGGCGCGGCTGCCCGCCACGACCTTGCCCTGCTTGGCCAGCGCCTCGATCTGCGGCCCGGTGAGGATGATCAGGTCCGCCGTCTCGCCCTTTTTCACCCGCTCCATGATGATGGCCGAGGTGTCGTAGCTGATGTCGAGCTTGTTGCCGCTGCTCTTTTCATAGGCCGGGCCGAGGTCCTTCATCACGGTCGATACGCCGGTGGACGACATCACCTTGATCTCGGCGGCGCCGGCGGTGCCGCCGTGTGCCAATGTCAATGCCAGCGCCAGCGTGGCGGCGGTGCATACGGTGTTTCTCATTGTGGTCTCCTCTTGTCATGGGACTTCGTCGCGCGCATACAGTGCCGCGCTGAAGAATGGCGCATGTTGGCGGAGAACCGGCCCCTGGCGCAACCATGGGCAGCATAAGTGTTTCACCCAGGCGACATCTCGCCGCACGTCACGCAAACTCGCGTCAAATCACGCATTCTTCATCTGCCGCGCGCAAAATCGCGCCATCGCTTTGCGCCACAACTGTCCGGGTGCATACTCCAGCCTGCGGGGAGAGACCGTTTGCAAAAGGTGGGACGATGAAATTCCGATGGAAACGCTGGGCGGCGGGGGGCGCCGGTTTCCTGGCGCTATATACGCTGGCCGGATTTGCCCTGGTGCCCTATGTGATCCGCAGCCAGGTGCCGAAGGTCGTGCAGGACCAACTGGAGCGCAAGGGCGAGATCGGCGAGGTCAAGTTCAACCCCTTCACCCTGCGCCTGGAAGCGCACGACATCCGCTTGTCCGAAACCAGCGGCGCGCCGTTGTTCGGCGTCGGCTCCCTCACGGTGGACCTCGACTGGATTTCATTGCCGCGCCGCGCCTGGAGCTTCGGCGAAATCCACATCGTCGCCCCCAGCGCCAGCCTGGCCATCGCCAAGGACGGCAGGTTCAACATCGCCGAACTGCTGGCGACCATCGACAAAAAGAAAAATCCGGAAGAGCCTTCCTCCGGCCTGCCGCGCCTGGTAGTCGACCATTTCGCCGTCGACCAGGGCAAGGTGGAAATGAAGGACGAGCAGGCCGGCTACAGCAACGCGCTGACGCCGATCGAGTTCGCGCTGGACAACTTCAGCACTTTGCCGGACCGCACCGGTCCCTATACCTTCAGCGCCAATTCCGCGCGCGGCGGCAAGATTTTGTGGAAGGGCGAAGCCTCGGTCAATCCGATCCACGGCAGCGGCGAACTCTCGGTGGAGGGCGCGTCCCTGCCCGAGTTCGCGGTCTACCTCAAGAGTTACGCCAAGATCACCCTGGCCGCCGGCAAACTCTCGGTAAACCTGCCTTACCGCTTCGCCTACAGCGGCGGAAAATTCGAGGCCAGCCTGAACGGCGCCAAGCTCGCGCTCACCGATTTCGCCGTTGCCCATGAAGGCGCAAAGGACTCATTCGCGACGCTCACGCGCTTGAACGTCAGCGGCATCAACGCCGACCTGGCGCGCCGTGTCGCCACGGTGGAGTCGGTAACTGCCGGCGGCGGCAAGTTCGCTGTCAAGCGCGATGCCAAGGGGCAACTCGATGTCGCCAACCTGATGGCCGAGAGCCCCGCGCATCCGGTGAGCGCCGGCGCGCAAGTCACCGTCAGCCGCTGGAAGCTCGGCGTCAAGCAGGTAGCCTTCGAAGACGTGGCCGTGAGTGCCATCGACGAAACCGTCACCCCGCCGGTGAAAGTGGAGGCCGGCAAGCTGCAACTGCATCTGGCGGTTGATGCGGAGCAGGCCGACGCCGCGCCGCAGGTGAAGATCAGCAACGCCCAATTCTCGCTGGACAATCTTGCGATTACCAGCGGCGCGCAATCATTGGTGAAGGTGGCGCGGCTCGGCTTCGCCGACGGCGAAGTCGATCTTGCCGCGCACCGCGCCGTGCTCGGGCGCCTTTTCATCGACGGCGGCGAAGTCAAGGTGCTGCGCGATGCAAAGGGCCAGCTCAACCTGATGGCCGCGCTGCCCAAGGCCGGCGGCGGCGAAAAGGCGGTGGCCGTCAGCGCCGCGCCCGGCGTGCCGGCGCAACCCTGGAGCGCGGTGGTCAAGACCGTCGAACTGGGCAAGCTCGCCGCCGACATCGAAGACCAGGGTAGCGGTATCCACCTGCATGCGCAGGAGATCAGCCTGAAGCTCGAAAATGCCTCCAGCGATCTCAAGCAGGCGGTCAAATTCAATGCCGGCTTCAAGCTCAAGGAAGGCGGTGATTTCTCCGCACAAGGCAGCGCGGTGCCGGCCAGCGGCGCGGTCGACGCCGACGTGAAGGTGAAGCAACTGGCGCTGGCCATCGCGCAGCCGATGCTGGCCAAATTCATCCATCTCAAGCTGGCGCGCGGCAGTGTCAACGCTGCCGGCCGCGTCGCGGTGGGCGGCAGCGGCCCGAAGGCCGCGATGCTGCGCTATACCGGCGGCTTCGAAATCGCCGGCCTGCTGCTGAACGAGGATGACGGCGATTTGTTCGCTTCGTGGAAAAGCGTGGGCGCGGAAAAAATGCTGGTGTCGATCAGCCCGAACCGCCTGGAGATCCCGGAGTTGCGCGTGCTCGAACCCAACGCCAAGCTGCTGATCGAAAACGACCGCAGCTTCAATGCCGCGCGCCTGCTGGTGAAGGCCGCCACCAGCGGCGCGACTGTGGTGGCCACCGCGCCGCCGGCGCCGGTCGCCGCCAAACCGGCGCCGGCAACGGCCAGGCCCGCCGCAAAGGGCGACGACGATCCCTTCCCCATCGGCATCCGCCGCATCCGCTTCGACAAAGGCAAGCTCGACTTCACCGACCTCTCGCTGCGTCCGCAGTTCGGCGCGAAGATCCATGAGCTGTCCGGCGTGATCACCGGCCTGTCGTCGAGCCGCAATACCCGCAGCCAGATCGAGCTCGACGGCCAGGTCGATGAATTCGGCCTTGCCCGCGTCCGTGGCGGGTTGAATCCTTTCGCGCCGCGCGACAACACCGATGTCAATGTCGTGTTCAAAAACGTCGACATGGTATCGGCCTCGCCCTATACGATGAAGTTCGCCGGCTACAAGATCGCCGAGGGCAAGATTTCGCTCGACCTCAAATACAAGGTGCGCGACAGCAAGCTCGAAGGCGACAACCAGATCGTCATCGACCAGCTGAAACTGGGCGAACGCGTCGACAGCCCCGATGCGCTGAAGCTGCCCCTCGAACTGGCCATCGCCATCCTGAAAGACAGTGACGGCCGCATCGATCTCGGCCTGCCGGTCTCCGGCGACATGAACGACCCGCAGTTCAGCTACGGCGCCGTGGTCTGGAAGGCCATCGGCAATGTACTGACCAAGCTGGTCACGGCACCCTTCCGCGCCCTCGGCTCATTGCTCGGCATCAGCGGCGGCGAAAAACTGGAGGCCATCGAATTCGACCCCGGCAGCGCCAAGCTCTTGCCGCCGGAGCGCGAGAAGATCAAGCAGGTCGCGCAAGTGCTGGCCAAGCGCGCCCAGCTCAAGCTCACCGCCCCCGCGCAATACAGCGAGGCCGCCGACGGCGCCGCCATCAAGGCGCGCCTGGTGCGCGACGAAATCGCCAAGCGCGCCAGCATTACGCTCGCCGCCGGCGAAGAGCCCGGCCCGCTCGATTTGCAGGACCGCCATGTGCGCAGTGCCCTGCGCGACCTTTACACCGAGCGCTTCGGCAAGGCTGATTTCGATAAGGCCAAGGCGGAGGCTGAAAAGGCCGGCGGCATCCCTGCCGCGCCCGCACCGCCCGCCGAAAGCGCCGAGCCGGACGCCAACAAGGCCGGCAGCGGCGCTGCCGCCAACGCCGCTTCGGCCAAGGCCGGCGACGAACCCAAGGGCAAGATCTCGCTGCTGCAGCGCGCCGCCCGCCTGGCCTCCGGCGAGCCGCAGGTAGCCGATGCCGGCGATTTCTACCGCAAGCTGCGCCAGCGCCTGGACGAAAACCAGCCCCTGGCCGCGGACGCGCTGACCCAGCTCGGCACCCAGCGCGCCCAGGCGATTGTCGCCGCGCTCGCCGAAAATGGCGTCGATGCTTCGCGCGCCACCGCCGGCGCGCCGGAGAAGGTCTCGGCCGAGCCGGGCAAGGCGGTGCCGCTGAAACTCGCGCTGGGAGGCAAATAAGCGCCGCTGGACGGCGGCGGCCTGCCGGTGCCGCCGTTTTGAGGCATCATCGCGGATTCCTGGAAGGAGAGGTCCGGGATGGCGCCTCCCGGGCCGTGCCGGCGGCGCACCTCGTGGTTGGCGCTGGCGGCATGGCCGCGCCTGACGAGGGTAATCGCGCGACGGCTTCCGGAAGGCGGAACCGAAAGCATCCGGAAAAGAGATTTCCCTGTCCATCAACTCCATTACCATCCCGGTGCCTCTGGCGTCATCCCGCGATGACGCAGCCGGCCACCTGATCTACCGGCCGGACATCGACGGCCTGCGCGCCCTGGCGGTGATCGCCGTGGTCGCCTTTCACGCCTTTCCCGGGGTGGTCACCGGCGGCTTTGTCGGCGTCGACATTTTTTTCGTCATCTCCGGCTTTCTCATCAGCAGCGTGATCTTTGCCGGCTTAGCCGACGGCAGCTTTTCCTATGCCGGTTTTTATGCGCGCCGGGTGCGGCGCATTTTCCCCGCGCTGCTGGCGGTGCTGTTGGCAACCTTCATCGGCGGCCTGTTCATCCTCAGTAGCGACGAATACCGGCAACTGAGCAAGCATGTGGCGGCGGGCGCGGCCTTCGTTTCCAATTTCGCGCTGTGGAACGAGGCCGGCTACTTCGACGCCCTGGCCGAGTCCAAGCCCTTGCTGCATCTCTGGTCGCTGGCCATCGAGGAGCAGTTCTACATCGTCTGGCCCCTGCTGCTGGGCTGGCCCTGGCGGCGGCGCTGGAACCTGCCGGCGCTGCTCGGGGTGATCGGCCTGCTGTCGCTGGCCCTGTGCGTCCAACTCACCGGCAGCGACCGGGTGGCGGCGTTCTACTCGCCTCTGACCCGCTTCTGGGAACTGGCGGCCGGCGGCATGCTGGCCTATGCACAACTGCATGCCCCTGCCGATGCGCCGCCGCGCGGCCGCAACCTGCTCTCGATTGCCGGCCTGGCGATCATCGTGCTGTCGATTGCCAGTTTCGACGCCGCCACCGCCTTTCCCGGCTGGGCCGCGCTGCTGCCGGTGACGGGCAGCGTGATGGTGATCGCCGCCGGCCCCGCTGCCTGGTGCAACCGCCGCCTGCTGGCGGCCGCGCCGCTGGTGTGGCTCGGGCTGATCAGCTATCCGCTTTACCTCTGGCACTGGCCCCTGCTGGTGTTCGCCAATCATATGGACCACGGCCAGGCCTTGCCGGAGATCCGCGTACTGGCGGTGGCGATCGCCACAGTGCTGGCCTGGCATACCTACCGGGTGATCGAAACCCCGGTGCGCCGCGGCGGCGCCAGGCCGCGCGCCTTCATCCTGCCGCTGGCGCTGATGATGGGACTCCTGTGCGCCGCCGCCGCCGCCACCCACTTCAGCATGAACCGTGTTTTCGACCAGGCGAACCTGGACTTCGTCGGCACGCGGCGCTCTCCGGCCTGCGCCAGCCTGTCGATCGACAGCGATTTTTGCATGCTCGAAGCCGGCGAGACCGCGCCCACCGTCGCCCTGGTCGGCGACAGCTTCGCCAACGCCCTGTATTTCGGCCTGCGCGACTACTACAAAGAGCGACGCCAGGTCCTGTTTCACGTCGGCAACGGTGGCTGCCCGCCGCTCCTGGGCATCGAAAGCAGCCGCGTCGGCGAAGACGGCAGCAACTGCGCGCGCCTGGGCAACCTCTACCTGCGCAAGATTGCGGAAGACGAGCGCATCAAGACCGTGATCCTCGCCGCCAACTGGCACCTGTATCTCAACGGCCGCCAGTTCGAGCCTGCGCCGCGCGAGCCGGAATGGCGCCTGACCCTGCGCGACCAGCCGCGCTCGGCGAGCAACCCGGAAGTGTTCGCGGTTGCCTTCGAGCGCACGGTCCAATATCTCGCCGCCGCGCACAAGCGCATCATCGTGGTCCAGCAGACGCCGGAGCTCGGCTACGGGTCCGGCGATTGCGCGCCGGCCATCGCGCCGGGCGCGATTTGCAAGTCCGCACGCGCCATACAGGAAGGCTATCTCGACGAGTACAAGCGCCTGTTCGATCCCTTGCTGAAAAAATATCCCGCCATCGCCGTGGTCGACCCCCTGGATATTTTTTGCGACCGCGAGTTCTGCTATTCGACGCGCGACGGCGTCGCGCTATACCACGACCCGCGCCATCTTTCGAAGGAAGGTTCGCAGTACCTCGGCCGGCGGATCACGATGCCGAATTAGTCCGCGCGTCGCAAGGAGCGTGGCGCGAAATGTGATAATTCCACTTCAGTGCCGACAACAAAAGGAGATCACTCCATGAACCATGCCCTGAACCAGCTGGCGGAACAAGCCGGCCTGGCGCGCACCGAAAACCGCGCCCTGCGCCTCGCCTTCGGCCTGGCCTGCGCCCGGCGCGTGCGCCACCTGCTGGAAGATCCGCGCGCCACCGCCTGCCTTGACGTGCTGGCCGCCTACGTCGCCGGCGATGCCGACGAAGCCGCGCTGGCGCGGGCAGTGGAGGAGGGCGCGGCGGTGGCACGTGGCCATCGCGGCTCCGGCTCAATCGACGGCACCGCGCATGCGGCGGTGTCGGCCACCTACAGCGTCGCCAACGCATTGGCCGGCCGCGCGCTGGAAGCGGCCAGCTACGCCGCCTATGCCACGGTTTATGCCTATGGCGGCTACGCGATCAGCGACCCGGACTCGTTCGCGCCGGAGTTCGCCTGGCAGGTGCAATGCCTGCGCGAAATGGCGCCGCAGGCTGCCATCGCCTGAGCGCGCCGGGGCCTCAGGCCCCGATCCACGCCCGCGTCTCACGCAGCACCTCGTCGGACAGCGCCGGATCGTCGGCGATGCGCGCGAGGATCACCGCGCCTATCATCGCCGACCAGCTTCCGATGGCGGCACGGCGCTTTTCTTCCGCCGTCTTGCCGGGGGCGCTGCTGCTGAAGCTATCGATCTGCCCGCGCAGCGATTCGGTCAGCGCATGGCGCAGGTCGCCCGAACCGCGCACCGCCTCGGTCCCCAGGCTGGAAAACAGGCAGGCATCGCCGAGCTCGTCGCGATGCGCGGCGCTCAGGTAGTTATCCGCATATATCGCCATGCCGACACGGTCCGCGCCGCGCACGCCGTCCTTCGGTGTCAGCACATGGTTGGCGGCCTGGGCGATCAGGTCTTCCTTCGAGTCGAAATAGCCGTAGAAGGCGCCGTGGGTGAGGCCGGCTGCCGTCATCACTTCAGCGACCGTGACGCCATCGAAGCCCCGCTCGCGAAACAGGCGCGAAGCTTCCTTGAGGATGGTCTCCCGGTTTTTGGCGACTTGTTCGCGGCTGATTTTCACGGCTTTCTCCCTTGCGAGACTTAGTGCTTGACATTTTACAGTACGGCTATCATCATTGCAATCATGATATATGTAATGATTAATTCGCGATTCCACCCATGACTACTTCGGTCTTTTAATTCAATAACTTGCAAGGAGAACCATCATGACCAAGACCCTCAATTCCGTGAAAACCACCGCTCTCATCACCGGCGCCTCCACCGGCATCGGCGCCACTTACGCCGACCGCCTGGCGCGCCGCGGCTACAACCTGATACTGGTCGCCCGCGACCAGAAACGCATGGAAGCGCTGGCCGAGCGCCTGCGCGCCGACACCGGCGTTACTGTCGACATCCTGCAGGCCGACCTGACCAGGTCCGAAGACCTGGCGACGGTGGAAGCGCGCCTGCGCGGCGACGAACGCATCGGCCTCCTGGTAAACAACGCCGGCATGGCGGCGCACGGCAGCTATGCCGCGCCCGACCTGGAAGCCTGGAGCAGTCTGATCAGCCTCAACGTGACGGCGCTTACCCGCCTGACCGGCGCGGTGGTGCCGCGCTTCCTGGCCCAGGGCAAGGGCGAGATCATCAACATCGCCTCGGTGCTGGCCCTGGCGCCGGAGATGCCGCTCGGCCCCTACGCGGCGACCAAGTCGTTTGTCGTAACGCTGACCCAGGGTCTCAATCTGGAACTTGGCGCGCGCGGCATCTACGCGCAAGCAGTGTTGCCTGCCGCCACCCGCACCGAAATCTGGGAACGCTCCGGCCGCGACGTCAATTCGCTGACCGGCGTGATGGAAGTCGGCGAGATGGTCGATGCCGCGCTGGTCGGCTTCGACCGCCGCGAAACCATCACCCTGCCTTCGCTGCCCGATGCCGCGCAGTGGGATGCCTACGACAACGCGCGCAAGGCGATGCTGCCCAATTTCCCGCAGGAACATGCGGCCGCGCGCTACCAAGCCTGAGAGGCAGGTCAACCCGGTGCAATAAAAACGGCCGCGTGTAGCGGCCGTTTTGTCGTGGCGCCGCGGGCTCAGGCGATCTTGAACTCGCCCACCACCTGCTGCATCTTGCCGGCGATGTCGTCGAGTTCGCGCGCGGTGCCGGCGGTGGTGCCGGCGGCGGCACTGTTTTCTTCGGTCATCTGGGCGATCTTTTCCACCTGCTGGGCAATGCTGGTCATCGCCGTGCTCTGCTCGCGGATGGTGTCGTTGATCTCCGCCACGGCCTTCACCGAATCGCGGGTGCTCTGGCCGATCTCGGTGATCGCCTGGCTGGCGGCCTGGGCGTGGGTCACGCCCTTTTTCACGTGGTGGCTGACATCGGCAATCGCCTTGACGCTGTTTTGCGCGCTGGCCTGCATGGTGGCGATGGAGGCGCTGATCTCAAGCGTCGAGGCGGAAGTGCGCTCGGCGAGCTTGCGCACTTCGTCGGCCACCACCGCGAAGCCGCGGCCCTGTTCACCGGCGCGCGCCGCTTCGATGGCTGCGTTGAGCGCCAGCAGGTTGGTCTGGTCGGCCACTTCGCGGATTACCGTGACGACGGCATTGATTTGCGTGCTGTTCTTTTCCAGGTCGGCGATGTCGCGCGAGGTCTGCTCGATGGTCCGGGCGATGGCGTGGATTTCGGCAACCGCTTCGCCGATCACCTTTTCGCCGTCGCTGGCGGCACGACCGGCGGCCTCCACCAGGTCGTTGGTATCGGCGGCGCGGCTGGCGACGTGGTTGATGCTGACGGTCATTTCCTCGACCGAGGCGGCCATGCTGGAGGCGGCATCGCTCTGGTAGGAGGAACTGGTCGACACCTGGCCGGCGGCACTGGCGAGGCCGGAAGCGGCGCCGCCGACGTGGCCGGATTTTTCGTGGATGGAAACCAGGCTGCCCTGGATCTTTTGCACCAGGCGGTTGAAGGCTTCGGCGGTGTTGCCGACTTCGTCACGGCGCAGCACCGGCGAGCGCAGGGTGAAGTCAAGGTTACTGGAGATGTTGTTCACCGCGTCGCGCATGCCGTTAAGCGAGCCGACGACGGCGCGATAGGTGAAGTAGCCGATCAGTGCCGAGGCGAGCGCGGCGGCGATGCCGCCGAACAGCACCCATCGGAAGCTGGTCTGGTAGAGCGCGTCGCTGGTCTTGGTGAAGTCGACGCCGACCTCGTGGTTGAACTTGATGTCTTCCTCGATGGCGGCGGCCAGCTTGGCGACAACGGCGCGGTTCTGGTCGAGGTGGTTGCGCGCTTCCGCCTTCTTGCCGGCGCGCGACAGCTCCCAGCACTTCTCGGCCACCGTCATGTAGGCGTCGATCGCCTGCTTGATGTTGCCGATCAGCTTGCGGTCGCGCTCGTCGGTGGCCAGTTCCTTGGCGTACTTGTCGGCGTTGGCGGCGAGGCGCGCGCGCGCCGCACTGATTTCCTTTTCGACCCGCGCCATGTCGGCGGCGTCGTCGAACATCATGTGCTTGTAGGTCTGCACACCGATGATGCGCGAGTCGATCGCCATCGCATGCAGGGTTTCATAGCTGGGCAGGGTGTTTTCGGTGACATAGGCGCCGCGCTGGTTGACCGACTTGAGTTGCGACAGCGCAAAGGTGCCGAGGGCGGCGATGCTCAGGAGGGAAAGGACGATGAGAAGCTGGAGGCGTTTGGCGATTGTCATGATTGTAGGAAGATGGTTGCGGCAAGCCCGGACTGCCGGGTGCAGTGGACTCTTGCAGAATAGCGCGCACCGGCCGCCGGCAAAGCGCGGAAATGAGCGGGTAAAGCGCGTCTGTTTCCCGGCTCGCCGCCTTATGCGGTGGAAAACTGGAACGTCGCCCCAGGCGTGCGCAAAATAGAAACTCTGAATTTCCGGCGCGCGCGGTTGACTCTGGCGCACCGCCTGGCGTACGCTTCGCCGCCCTGCCGGGTTTCGGGCGGGAACCTGAATGCTTTGGAGACAAAAATGAACACCTGGAAAAAATGCCTGCTGGCCGCCGCAGTCGTTGCCGCGCCGCTGGCCGCGCTTGCCGCCGACACGGTGAAAATCGTCGTGCCCTTTGCCGCAGGCGGTCCGGTCGACATGGTCGGGCGCGTGCTGCAGCCCGGCCTTTCCACGGCTCTCGGCAAGACGGTGATCATCGACAACCGCGGCGGCGTCGGCGGCACCATCGGCGGCAACTTCGTCGCCAAGTCGCCGGCCGACGGGCTGACCCTGCTGCTGGCCTCGTCCAGCTTCGTGATGGCGGCCGGCACCGTCACCAACATTCCCTATGACGCGCGCAAGGAGCTGTCGCCGGTGGTGATGGTGGGCGAGGTGCAGACCTTGCTGGTGGCGCGCAACAACCTTGAAGTGAAGGACATGGCCGAACTGGTCGCCAAAGGTAAGGCGGGACAGAAATACAGCTATGGTTCGTCGGGCATCGGCTCGACCATGCACATCGGCGTGGAGATGCTCAATGCCGCCTACGACACGCATTTCATCCACGTGCCTTACCGCGGCGCGGGCCCGGCGCTCACCGACCTGATGGCCGGCACCATCGACTTCCTCAACGCCGACGTGCCGGTGCTGGTGCCCTATGTGAAGGACAAGCGGGTCAAGGCGCTGGTGATCTTCGACACCAAGCGCTCGCCCAAGCTGCCGGATGTGCCCGACAACGTCGAGGCCGGCGTGCCCAAGCTGCAGATGACCAACTGGTACGGTCTTTTCGTGCCCGCCGGCACGCCGCCGGCGGTGAAGGCGCAACTGGAAAAGGCGATTCTCTCCGTGGCCAATTCGCCCGATGTCGCCTCCAAGCTGTCGGAGGCCGGCATGAGCAAGCCGCTGGACACCGCGACCTTCCAGGCGCGGGTGAACGCGGACTTCGACCGCTGGATTCCCTTCATCAAGAAGGCGGGCATTCACTCCGATTGAAGCGGGACGCATGGCCAGGAAGTAGGGCCACAGGCATGAAGCAATAAAAAACGGCCGCTGGGCGGCCGTTTGGTTTTCAACAAGGCGCGCGCCGTGACGGCGTGCGCCCGTGGTGGTGCGCCGCTCAGGCGATCTTGAACTCGGCGACCACCTGCTGCATGTTGCCGGCGATCGTGTCGAGCTCGCGCGCGGTACCAGCGGTGGTGCCGGCGGCGGCGCTGTTCTCCTCGGTCATCTGCGCGATCTTTTCCACCTGCTGGGCGATGCTGGTCATCGCCGTGCTCTGCTCGCGGATGGTGTCGTTGATCTCGACCACCGACTTGACCGAGTCGCGGGTGCTCTGGCCGATCTGGGTGATGGCCTGGCTGGCGGCCTGGGCGTGGGCCACGCCCTTCTCGACGTGGTGCGAGACCTCGGCCATCGCCTTGACGCTGTTTTGCGCGCTCACCTGCATGGCGGCGATGCTTTGCGCGATTTCCCGGGTCGAGGTGGCAGTGCGCTCGGCTAGCTTGCGCACTTCGTCGGCCACCACCGCGAAGCCGCGGCCCTGCTCGCCGGCGCGCGCCGCTTCGATCGCGGCGTTCAGCGCCAGCAGGTTGGTCTGGTCCGCCACTTCGCGGATCACCGTGACGACGGCGTTGATCTGGTTGCTGTTCTGCTCCAGCTCGGCGATGTCGCGCGAGGTCTGGCCGATGGTCCGGGCAATCGCGTGGATTTCGTCGACCGCGTCGCCGATCACCTTCTCGCCGTGACTGGCGGCGCGGCCGGCGGCCTCGACCAGGTCGTTGGTCTCGGAGGCGCGGGTGGCGACCTGGTTGATGCTGACAGTCATTTCCTCGACCGAAGCGGCCATGCTCGAGGCAGCGTCGCTCTGGTAGGAGGAGCTGGTCGACACCTGGTTGGCGGCGCTTGCCAGGCCGGCGGCGGCGCCGTTGACGTGGCCGGATTTCTCGTGGAGGGTGGCCAGGCTGGACTGCATTTTTTCCACCAGGCGGTTGAACGCGGTGGCGGTGGCGCCAACCTCGTCGTTGCGCAGCACAGGCGAGCGCAGGGTGAAATTGAGGGTGCCGGAAATGTTGTCGACCGCGTTGCGCATGCCGTTAAGCGAGCCGACGACGGCGCGGAAAGTGGCGATGCCCAGCACGATGGCGGCGGCGATGGCCAGCGCGCCGCCGAGGGAGAGTATCAGGATGCTGCGCTGGTACAGCGCCGCGCTGGCCTTGGAGAAGTCGCTGCCGACTTCGTGGTTGAACTTGATGCTGGCGTCGACGCCAGCGGCCACCTTGCCGGCCAGCGCGCGGTTGGTGTTGAGATAGTCGCGCGCCTCGTCCTTCTTGCCGGCGCGCGAGAGTTCGATGCATTTGTCGAGCACGGCCACATAAGCCTGCACCGCCTGCGCGTCGTTGTCGAACAGGCGCTTGTCCTCTTCGTTGGTCACCAATTCCTTGCCGTACTTGTCCAGCGCCGTTTGCAGGCGCTTGCGGGTCTCGGCCATTTCCGACTCGATCTGCGCGTAGTCGGCGGCTTCCTTGAAGGCCATGTGCTTGTAGGTGAGCGTGCCCAGCAGCCGCGCGTTGGAGGCGACCACATAAAGAATCTCGTAGCTCGGCAGAGTGTTTTCGACCACGTATTGGCCGCGTTCACCGGTCGTTTTAAGCTGGCTCAAGGCATAAGCGCTGAGCGCGATGATGCTGATGATCGACAAGGCGATCAGCAATTGCAGACGTTTGGCGATGGTCATGATGTTCTTCTGAAGGCAGTAGGGAGAAGCCGCATGGGGCGGGCCGCTGCGTTAAACCCGTAGGGGCACGCAAATGGTAGCGGCAGGCGTCGGCGGCGAGGCGCCGAATAGAGCGGTAAAACCGGCGCTATTCCTGTGCCGGCGCAACGCCGCAGGCTCACCGCCGGGCTCACCGCAAGGCTTAAACCCCGGTGCTCGGCCCCGAGGTTTCCCCGCCGATATCGTCGTCTTCGCTCTCTTCGAGCGCGGCGCGCGCCTCGGCGGCGCGGTTGTAGGCCGCGCGCTCGTTGGCCGGCGGGCGGTAGAACACCACCCGGCTGCCGGTCGATTCCTTCGCCTTGTACATCGCGCTGTCGGCGCGCGCCAGCAACTCCAGCGGCTCGCCGGCATCGACCGGGAAAATCGCGATGCCGATGGAAGCGGCCACCGGCGAAGTCTCGTTGAACTCGGTGTAGGGCATGTTGAGCACGCGCGCCAGCTTGTGCGCGACATCGGCGATGTCGCCGTCGCTGCCGGCTTGTTCGAGGAGCACGACGAACTCGTCGCCGCCGAGACGGGCCACCGTGTCGGATGCGCGCACAGTCGCCTTCAGGCGCTTGGCGGTACCGATCAGCAATGTATCGCCGGCGGCGTGGCCCATGGTGTCGTTGACCAGCTTGAAGCCGTCGAGGTCGATGAACAGCAGCGCCGCGCGCCACTCGTTGCGGCGCGCGCGGGCCACCGCCTTTTCCAGCTCGGCGTTGAACGCCAGGCGGTTGCGTAGCCCGGTGAGCGCATCGTGGGTGGCGGCGTAGGTGAGGCGCGCCTCGGCCTCGCGGCGCAGCCAGAACAGCGAAATCTGGCTGCCCACCGACTGCGCGATGGAGTCGATGAAGTCGTCCATCTGCTGCACGTGCGGGCCGAACAGTTCGAGCAGGCAGACCACGTCGCCCTGCACCAGCACCGGAAAGGCGAAGGCGGCGTGCAGGTTGGACTCGGCCGCGGCGGTGGCGCGCACGAAATGCGGGTCGCGCGGCGCGTCGGTCATCCAGGAAATCGCCTGGGTGTGAAAGGCGGTGCCCAACAGGTCTTCGCGGATGCACGGCAGGCGCCGCGCGCGCGAATCGTCGGCCAGCGGCTGCGCCACCGGCGCGGCCCATATTTCACCACAAACCAGCGCGCCGTCCCTGGGGTCGCGCATCCAGCGCGCGCCGTAGAGCCATCCCAGGGGTTTGCAAATTGACTCGAGGATGCCGGGCATCGCTTCCGACAGGCGGCCGTGGGAAGCGAGGATGCGCGTCACCGCGTCCTTGATCTCCAGCTGCACCTGCGCTTGGCGCACCAGGGTGACATCGCGCGAAGCGCCGCGATAGCCGGAGAACACGCCGTCGTCATCGGCCACCGGCACGCCGCTGATGGCGCCGTAGCGCAGGCGCCCGCGCGTATCGACGCGGCCGACGACGAAATCGTGAAAGGCGCGGTGTGCATCCATCTCGCCCTGCAGGCGGTTCCAGTCGCCGGCCGAGACGCCGATCGACGGCAGCTCCCACGGCGTCTTGCCCTTCATCCACTCGAAGTCGTTGCGGCCGAAGGCGGTGTCGCGCACGTAGATCTGCGTATAGCGGTGGCGGCCATCGCTCTCCCAGAACATGTCGTGGCCCGACAGGGTGATCTCGCGCAGCACGCCGGACCAGGCTTCGGTGAGCTCCGGCAGGCCGCCGGTGAGCATGTCCGGGCTGGTGCTGGTGAGCGGGCCGTGGCGCTGCGCGATCTCCAGCACCCGCACCTTGGCGCGCGAGCGCGCCAGCAGGGTGGCCAGCGCGATGATCGCCACCACCGCCACCACCGCGACCAGCACGGCGTCCCACCAGGAGGAAGGCGCGGAGCCGTCCGCCGCGCCGGCGCCGAGCGCGTACGCACCGGCGCAGAGGCCCAGGCTCAAGGCAGAGCAGCGGCGGAGTTTCACGTTGACGGTTGTTGGCGGCGTAATCGGGCTGACTCTTTGCGGCGCTATCCGTGGGCCCGGCGTGGGGTCCGCATTTTGGAAGCACGCCGGCCACGACTGCACGTATTGGCTTTGTCCGCCAGTTTAATCAATATTCCGGGTTCTGGCGCGGAAACCTCGGCTATGCCAACGGAATCCGGCCGCCCGCTGTTCCGGAGAGCCCGAAGCTTATACGCTGCCGCGGCGTCTTCCGGATTGGATGGCCGGCCGATTTTGCCGTCTAGGTGATGGTAATGCCGCCGTCGGCGACGATCATCTGCCCGGTGATGAAGGCGCCGGCACGCGAGGCCAGCAGCAGCGCCACCCCTGCGATATCGTCGGGCTCGCCCAGGCGGCGCAGCGGGGTCTGCGCCTCGCGGGCGCCGCGCAGCGCATCGTCTTCCCAGAGCGCACGGGCGAAGTCGGTCTTCACCAGGCCGGGGGCGATGGCGTTGACCCGCACGTTGCGCGGTCCCCATTCGACCGCCAGGTTGCGCGCCAGCGCGGCATCGGCCGCCTTCGACACGCCATAGAGGCCGATCATGCCGTTGCCCTTGAGCGCGGCGATCGAGGAGACGATGATCACCGCGCCATCGCCGCGCTGCGCCATCTGCGGGATTACCATGTTGCACAGCTGCCAGTTGCCCTTGATGTTGGTCGCCATGATCTTGTCGAAGGCCTCGTCCGATACGCCGGCGGTAGGGCCGTACGCCGGGTTGGTGGCGGCATTGCACACCAGGATGTCGATCCGCCCGTAGGCGGCCATGGTGCGCGCCACCAGTTGCTCCAGATCGGCCTTTTGCGCGACGTTGCAGGGGATCGCGATGCTGGCCAGACCCAGCGCCTCGAACTCGGCCCTGACCGCCTCGCAGGCCTCGGCCTTGCGGCTGGAAATCACCACCTTCGCGCCGGCGCGCGCCAGGTGTTCCGCAATGGCGCGGCCGATGCCCCTGGTCGAGCCGGTGATCAGCGCGGTCTTGCCGGTGAGGTCGAACAAGGGGGAGGGCATGGGCGTCTCGGCCTGGCATAAAATATTCGTCAGGCGACATTGTAATGAGTGGCGATGAGCGAAACCCCAAACGAAGCGCGCGCACTGCTGGACTTCTGGTTCGGCGCCCCCGGCTCGGTCGGGTATGGGCAATCGCGAAAGGCCTGGTTCGTCAAAAAACCGGCTTTCGATGCGCAGGTGCGCGAACGCTTTCTTGGCCTGCATCGCCGCGCCCTGTCTGGAGAATTGCGGCATTGGGAAGCGGCGCCGGAGAGCTTGTTGGCGCTGATTATTTTACTGGACCAGTTGCCGCGCAACATGTTTCGCGGCCAGCCTGCTTCCTTCGCCGGCGATCCGCAAGCCCTGGCGGCGGCGCGCCTGATGGTGACGCGCGGCTGGGACGCGCCGTTGCCGGCGGCGATGCGCGGTTTTGTCTACCTGCCCTACGAGCACGCCGAGGACGCGGCGGCGCAGGAAGAGTCCGTGCGCCTGTTCGCCGCGCTGCCCGCCGGGCCGGAGCGTGACGACCTGCTCGAATGGGCGCGCAAGCACCACGAGGTGATTCGCCGCTTTGGCCGCTTTCCCCATCGCAACCGCATCCTTGGCCGCGCTTCCACGCCCGAGGAAGAGGCTTTTCTGGCGCAGCCCGGCTCGCGCTTCTAGGCGCCGACGCTGCATGCGGAGGCTAGAATGCGGCCTGGTCTTTTTCCCGCCTCTTTCAACCTTCCTGGATCGATCCGCGATGAGCGCTGTTCCCGGCGCCGGCACGCACGCCGGCCTGACCGCCGTTTCGCCCTGGGTGGAACGCTTCGCCCCGCTGATCCGCCCGGGCGGGCGGGTGCTCGACCTGGCTTGCGGCAGCGGCCGGCATGCGCGCCACCTGGCCGGCCGCGGCTACCAGGTCGAAGCGGTGGACCGCGATGCCGAAGCCCTGCTCGGTCTCACCGGCAACGCCGCAATCACCGTGCGCCATGCCGACCTCGAAGGCGGCGCCTGGCCCTATACGGACGGCATGTTCGACGGCGTCGTTGTTACAAATTACCTGTTCCGCCCGCTATTGCCGCTGATCGCCGCTGCTCTGGCGCCCGGCGGGGTGCTGATCTATGAAACTTTCGCCCTGGGCAACGAGTCCTACGGCCGGCCCGCCAATCCCGACTTCCTGCTGGCTCCCGGGGAGTTGCTGGCCCTGGCGCGGGCAGCGCAGTTGCGGGTGGTGGCCTATGAGGACGGCTACACCGAAATTCCCAAACCGGCCATGGTCCAGCGTATCGCCGCCGTGCGGCCCCCGGTTGCGCCCGCCGGCCTGCTGCTGGCGCCCGGGCAAGGG
This sequence comes from Betaproteobacteria bacterium, assembly GCA_028292405.1. Lineage (GTDB taxonomy): Bacteria > Pseudomonadota > Gammaproteobacteria > Burkholderiales > JAEUOS01 > JAQGMJ01. Next base: position 5,466 of record JAQGMJ010000028.1, on the reverse strand, counting down.
GTTTGATGCTGTTACGTTTTTTAACCATGCCCTAGAGCGGAAAACCTCCGGTCTGGGGTAAAATGAATGATTATTCATCCAAGGCTGGGCTAGAGGAAAAGCATGGCATTCCTTCAAGGCAGTTGCGTGGCGATCGTGACCCCGATGTTGCAGGATGGCGCACTGGATCTGCCCGGCTTGAAACGCTTGCTCGACTGGCACGTGGCCGAGGGCACCGACGGTATCGTCATCGTCGGCACCACCGGCGAATCGCCGACGGTCGACCACGAAGAGCACTGCCTGCTGATCAAGACCACGGTCGATCACGTCGCCAAGCGCGTTCCGGTGATCGCCGGCACCGGCGCGAACTCGACCAAGGAAGCCATCGAGTTGATGCACTACGCCAAATCGGTGGGCGTCGATGGCTGCCTGTCGGTAGTGCCGTACTACAACAAGCCGACGCAAGAGGGCCTGTACCGCCACTTCCGCGCGCAGGCCGAGGCGGTCGAGCTGCCGATGATCCTGTACAACGTGCCCGGCCGCACCGTCGCCGACATGAGCAACGAGACCGTGATGCGCCTGGCCGAAGTGCCGGGCATCGTCGGCCTGAAAGACGCCACCGACAACATCGAGCGCGGCTCGGCGCTGATGCGCGCGCTGGCCGTGGCCGGCAGGCAGGAATTTGCCCTCCTCTCCGGCTGCGACGGCACCGCGCTGGCCTTTACCCTCCTAGGCGGGCACGGCACCATTTCCGTTACCGCCAACGTTGCCCCGCGCCTGATGCACGAAATGATCGCCGCCGGCCTCAAGGGCGACGTGGCGCGCGCCCGCGAACTGAACAACAAGCTGCTGCCGCTGCACCAGCGGCTGTTTCTTGAAGCCAACCCCATCCCGGTCAAATGGGTGCTGGCGCGCATGGGCAAGGCCGGCGCGACCATGCGCCTGCCGATGCTCCCGCTGTCCGAGCAGCACTACGCCGCGCTTGAAGAAGCCATGCGTAGCGCGGACCTGCTTTGAATCAACGAGGTTTGAATATGCTGCACCGATTGCTTTTGGGCGCCTTGCTGGCGCCCGCGTTCTTGCTCGCCGGCTGTTCCTGGACGCGCGACCTCATGAAGACCGACAAGGTCGATTACAAGAGCGAAGCACGGGCCACCGCCGACGTGCCGACGCTGGAAGTGCCGCCCGACCTGACCAAGCCGAGGGGCGATGGCCGCTACGCGGTGCCCGGCGACGGCTTGACCAAGCGCGCCGAGTCCGCCTCAGAGGTGCAAAGCCGGCCGCAGCCGCAGGAAACCTCCACCACGGTGATGCCGCCGGTGGGCGACAAGAGCATGCGTATCGAGCGCGGCGGCTCGCAGCGCTGGCTGGTGGTCGGCGGCAAGCCGGACCAGTACTGGGACACGATCAAGCAGTTCTGGCAAGAAGGCGGCTTTGTCATCACCCTCGACCGCCCCGAGATCGGCGTGATGGAAACCGACTGGGCCGAGAAGCGCAGCAAGCTCAGCACCGGCTATGTCGGCCGGATCATCGGCAGCGTGTTCGACAACTTCAGCTCGACTCCGGAGCGCGACAAGTTCCGCACGCGCCTGGAAGTCAATGCCCTGGGCCAGACCGAGGTCTACATCAGCCATCGCGGCCTGGTCGAAATCTACCCCAACGAGGCGCGCGACCAGACCATCTGGCAACCGCGTCCCGCCGACCCGGAACTGGAAGCCGAATTCCTGCGCCGCCTGATGGTGCGCCTGGGCAGCGACGAAGCCCAGGCCAAGAGGCTCACCGCCGCCAATGCGGAGACCAAGACGCCGCAGAACGCCACCCTGACCAAGGAGGGCCAGTACAGCATGCTGCTGGTCAACGACAGTTTCGACCGCGCCTGGCGCCGCGTCGGGCTGGCGCTGGACCGCGTCGGCTTTACCGTCGAAGACCGCGACCGCTCCAAGGGCCTGTTCTTCGTCCGCTACGCCGACCCCGACGCCACCGCGACGAAAAAGGAGTCCGAAGGCTTTTTCGGCAGGATGGGCAGCTGGTTCAACAAGGACAAGTCCGTGTCCACCGAGCAGTACCAGATCAAGGTCAGCGATGCCGACCCGGCCACCCGGGTGGCGGTGCTGTCCAAGGGCGGCTCGCCGGAAGAAAGCCAGACCTCGCGGCGCATCCTGTCGCTGCTGCAGGAAGACCTGAAGTGATGCCGCAGGGCGGGGGCGCGGCGCTGCCGCCTTCCCGCCACCGCGCCTAAAAGTCTTGGCCGGTTTTCGTTTCGCGTCGCTCGGTTCGGGCAGCGAAGGCAATGCCCTCGTCGCCGAAGTCATCGAAGGCGGCACCGTCACGCGGGTAATGATCGATTGCGGCTTCGGCCTGCGCGAATGCGAGCGCCGGCTGCAGCGCCTGGGGATCGAGCCCGCGGGTCTCTCCGGCATCCTGGTGACCCACGAGCACGGCGACCACATCGGCGGCGTCGCGCGGGTCGCGCGCAAGCACGGCGTGCCGGTGTGGATGACCTACGGCACCTTTGTCGCCTCCAACCTGGGCGGGGTCGGGCCTTACAAGAGCGAACTCGACTTCCCGGTGCACCTGATAGATCACCACGAGCCATTTTCCATCGGCGGCATCGAGGTGCATCCCTTCCCGGTGCCGCATGACGCGCGCGAACCCGCGCAGTTCGTGCTCTCCGACGGCGAGCGCCGCCTCGGCGTGCTGACAGACCTGGGCGCCTCCACACCCCACGTCGAGGCCATGCTGGCCGGCTGCGAGGCCCTGGTGCTCGAATGCAACCACGACGGCGAGATGCTGCGCAGCGGCGCCTACCCGGCCAGCCTGAAGGCACGGGTGGGGGGACGCTACGGCCACCTGGAAAACGCCCAGGCGGCGGCCTTGCTGGCCCGTGTCGCCCATCCCGGCCTGCGCCACGTGGTGGCCGCCCACCTGAGCCAGCAGAACAACACCCCAGACCTGGCGCGCGCCGCGCTGGCGGAGGCGCTCAATTGCGCCGCGGACTGGATCGGCATCGCCGAACAGGAAGCGGGCTTCGACTGGCGTTCGCTGGACTGAAGCACACCGCGCCGGCAAGGACCAACCCGTGCCAGGTAAAAAAAGGGCGAAAAAAAGCCGGGCGAACTGCCCGGCTTTTTCTTACTACGTGTTGCTGATTACTTCTTTGCCGGAGCCATCGCGCCGCCGGTCGTGCCAGCGTCGGTCGAAGCAGCGGCCGGAGCAGCAGCCGGAGCGGTGGTGGAGGCACCGCCGGAGGAAGCGTCAGCAGCAGCCGGAGCCGGAGCCATGGCAGAAGCACCGCCGGAAGCGTCAGCCGGAGCCGGAGTCGGAGCCGGGGTAGGAGCCGGAGCGGGCGCGGCGGCGGGAGCCGGAGCGTCAGCAGGCTTGGGTTCTTCTTTGCTGCAAGCTGCCAAAGAGGCGGCCAACAGGGCGGCGATGATCAGGGACTTCTTCATCTTTCTTCCTTTGCGAAAAGATTGAATTAGGATAAATTTCTATGTCCGGAAAAAACATTCGCGAACTTCCGCGGAAAACTTAAAGACTCGCGAATGTTCTTGCCGAAACAAGCCATAGATTATAGGCCCTTTTTCAATCTGGTGCCAGATTGCGCCGCGATGCACCAAACTGACCCGCCTGGCGGGCCAGTCGCCGGTGTCCAATCCTGATGGCATATGCTGCGTTGCGCCAGGCAATGTAGCCCGGTGTTTTTTGCTGCACGGCATTTTTTGCGAGAGAGACGAATGAGCGTCGTCGGCGTTGCTGAACTGGCCGCAATGGTGCCTGATGGCGCCAAACTGGTGATCGCCAAGGACGAGAGCGGGGTGGCAATGGCCGCCGCCCTGGCGCTGATCCGCCGCGGGGTGAAAAACCTGCACCTGGTGACGGTTCCTGTCTCGGGCCTGGAGACGGACATGCTGATCGGCGCCGGTTGTGTCGCCACTCTGGAAACCTCAGCCATCACCCTGGGCGAATTCGGCCTGGCGCCGTGTTTCTCCCGCGCCGTGAAAAGCGGATCGATCAAGCTCAAGGACGCGACCTGCCCGGCGATCTACGCCGGCCTGCAGGCCGCACAAAAAGGCCTGCCCTTCATGCCCCTGCGCGGCATCCTCGAAACCGACGTGCTGGCCAACCGGCCGGACTGGAAAGTCATTGACAACCCGTTCGAGTCGGGAGATCGCATCGTCGTGCTGCCGGCCATCGTGCCCGACGTGGCGCTGTTCCACGTACCCCTGGCCGACCGCCACGGCAATGTCTTCATCGGCCGCCAGCGCGAACTGATGCTGCTGGCGCACGCCGCGCGCAGCACCATCGTCACCGCCGAGCACATCACCGACGACAACCTGCTGGAAGACGAAGCGCGCAGCGGCAGCGTGATCCCCGCCCTGTACGTGAACGCGGTGGCGCACGCCCCGCGCGGCGCCTGGCCGCTGGGTTTCGGCGACGCCTACCCGGCCGATGCGGCCTGGATGAGCCGTTACATCACCGAGGCGCGCACCCCCGCCGGCTTCGCGCGCATGCTCGAGGCCGCCTTGCAGGGGCCGGGCGCGAGGCTGGCCGCATGAGCGCGGTTGCGGAAGTCGCGGCGCGCGCCGCCGGCCCGACCGAAGTCCTGATCCACAGCATCGCCGGCCTCCTGGCCGGCAGCCGCCACGTGGCAGTGGGCGCTTCCTCGCCGATTCCCGGCGCCGCCGCCCTTTACACCCGCGCCGTGTCCGAAGGCGCCACCCGCGTCAGCGTGCTCGGCTCCCGGCGCCACAACGCCTTTACCAATGGCGGGGTGGAGTTGTTCGATCTCGCCGCGCAGGGGCGCATCGATGCGTTTTTTCTCGGCGGCGGGCAGATCGACGGTGCTGCCAACATCAACCTGGTGGGCGTCGGCAGCTACCCGCAAATGGAGGTGCGCTGGCCCGGCAGCTTCGGCTCCGCGTATTTGTACTACCTGGTACCGCGGGTGATCCTGTTTCGCGAGGAACATACGCGGCGCGTGTTCGTACCGAAAGTCGATTTCGTCTCCGCTCCGGGGCCGCGCGACGACGGCATCTACCGGCCCGGCGGCCCGCACGCGCTGATCACCAGCCTGTGCCTGTTCGACTTCGATCGCGCGCGCAAGCGCTTCGTGCTGCGCAGCGTGCACCCCGGGCACACGGTGGAAGAGGTACGCGACAACACCGGTTTCGACTTCGATTGCCCGGCGCAGGTGCCGGCCACGCCGGCGCCAGATGCGGCGGCGCTGGCGCTGATCCGCGGCCAGGTGCGCGAGGAAATCGGCGAGACCTATCCCAAGTTCGCCGCGCAGCTGGCGGCGGTCTAGCCGCCGGCTGCACGCGCGAGCGGCAGCCGGCTACAGGAAGCCGGTCGAAATCCAGGGAATCAGGGCGACGATGATCAGCGCGACGAACAGGGCGCCCAGGTGCGGCCAGACCCGCCAGATCGCCTGGTCCGGCGCCACCCGGCCGATCGCGCAGGCGGCGTAAAAGCCGACGCCGAAGGGCG
>JAQGMJ010000069.1 GCA_028292405.1 Betaproteobacteria bacterium | reverse complement strand
GATCCACGCCGGATCGTCCATCACCTTTGCAACGCCATGCACTTCGGCGACCAGATAGTTCCAGGTCGGCACCACCTGCCCGGTCTCCGCCTTGGTCGCATACCATCCAGGTGAAATATAGTGATCGGCACCCTGAAATAGTACCATGACCGGTGCGCCACTGCCAATATCCCTCCATTGATCGTTGGCGCGCGCCATATGAACTCGCAAAACATCGCCTTTCTCACTCGAATCGAGCAGAAACGGCAGCGGATTGGCGCTCAGGCCGCGTGCGCCGCTGGTGATCAGCATGCCGAGCGGATGCGCGCGGATAAAGGCGCGCACGGCCTCGGCCTCGCCGACTTTGAAATGCTCCGGCTGATACATGGTCTTGTACTTGGCTTTGTACTGGCTTCTCGCGGACTATTCCGCCGCGCGGGCTCCGGCCGCCTCGACCAGGCCGGCGTGAACCATGGCGGCCCGCAGTTTCGCCTTGTTGGCATCGACCATCGGCACCAGCGGCAGGCGCACGTCTTCGAGCATGCGGCCAAGCACCGACAGACCGTGCTTGGCGCCGCAAACGCCTGCCTCAAGGAATGTCGCCAGATGCAGCGGCGTCAGCCGGTCCTGGATCGCCAGCGCCTGACGGGCGTCGCCGCGATCCCAGGCTTCCTGCAATTGCGAACAGGCCTTCGGCGCGATGTTGGAGACGACCGAAATGCAGCCATGGGCGCCGGCGGCGAGGCACGACAGCGCCGTGATGTCGTCGCCGGAAAACTGCACGAAATCCGGCCCCATGGCCGAACGCTGCATGGAAATGCGTCCGACATTGCCCGTCGCATCCTTCACGCCGGCAATGTTCTTGAGTTCGAACAGCCGCTGCATCGTCTCGACCGACAGGTCGATCACCGAACGCGGCGGAATATTGTACATGATGATCGGAATGCCGATGGCGTCATTGATCGCCTTAAAATGCCGATACATGCCCTCCTGATTGGGCTTGTTGTAATAGGGCGTGACGACGAGCACGGCGCTGGCCCCGGCCTTTTCCGCATGGCGGGCCAGTTCCACGGCCTCAACCGTGTTGTTGGAGCCGGCGCCGGCAATGACCGGAACACGGCCCTTGGCTTCGGCAACGCAGATCTCGACGACGCGGTGATGCTCGGCATGGGACAGGGTCGGGCTTTCGCCGGTAGTGCCGACGGGCACCAGGCCATTGATGCCCTCGGCAATCTGCCAGTCGACCAGTTTGCGGAAGCCGGCCTCGTCGACCTTGCCGTCGCGGAACGGCGTCACGAGTGCGGTCATCCAGCCCTTGAGTCCGGCGGCCTTGGTCATGCCGAAAATCCTCTTGTTCTCCCGCGGCGACCCCTGCCGCACGGACGCCGCAATTAGCAGCGAACCTAAGTACAACTTGATAGCTCTTTGCCCAAGACGTGGAAAGACCCTGTTTTGCGTACCCAGCGGCTGATTTGAAGCGCTCCGCCCGTAAAACCGCAGCTTATTTGCATCACACGACGCTTGGTTAAGCATTCCTTAAAGACGGAAGCGGCACTTTTGCCGTGCGGACCCGTCGCAACCGGAAAATCGCCCTTGCGCCTTCCCCTCGTTCAATCGCTATTTGGAATCGGCGCCGCTGGTGCGATTTTCCTGCTGCCGACAGGCGCGGGCGTCCCGGGGCGGCAGGACAATCACGCCACCGCCGCGAATCAATCGGCTTCGCAATCGGATTCTCAGTCGGTCTCCCAGCCGATTGTGCTGACGCCTGCCATCAAGGCAGCCCTGAATCCCAGCACAATCGCGCCGTTTCCGCCTGAGCAGCCGAAATCGGCCCTGGAAGCGCTGGCTAATGCGATTTTTCCGCACCCGGCGCGCAAACAGGGCCCCGAACTGGCCTATGCCCCGGAAGCGGCGTCACCCCTGCCCGGCGCCGACACGGCGACCGACGTGCCCAAACCCGATCTGGTGAAACCCGCCGAAGTGGTGTTTCCGCCCCATCCCGACGCCGCCGCCATCCGCGAGGCGCTCGATGCCTATCGCAAGAACGACTTCGTGCGCGGCGATGCGGCGGCGAAAAATGCCAGCGACCCTCTGGCCCGCACGGCGCTGGAATGGGCGGCGATGCGCCTGCAGCCGAGGCCGGCCGGCTTTACCAGACTGATCGCCTTCGCCGATCAGCATCCGCAATGGCCATCCGACAGCTTCATGCGTGGCCGCGCCGAAGATGCGCTTTACGGCGACAAGAACCTGGCCCAGGCGCGCGCCTATTTTGCCCGCCACACGCCGGTCTCGGCCTCCGGCCGGCTCGCCAAGGCACGCCTGCTCATCGCCGACAAGCACACCAAGGAAGCCGCAGTGCTGGTGGCGCAGGTCTGGCGCAACGAGGACATCGGCGCCTGGACGGAAACGGCGCTGAAGAAAGACTTCGGCGATCTGCTGACCGTGCAGGATCACAAGTTCCGCTCCGATCGTCTGTTCTACAAGGAGAAGTATCCCGCCTCGCTGCGCGCGGCCGCGTTCGTCTCGCCCGATTATGTCGCGTTGGCAAAAGCCCGCAACGCCGTCGCCAACGAAGAAGCTTCCGACAAGCTGATGGAAGCCGTGCCCAAGACGATGCGCGGCGATCCGACCTATCTCTTCGCGCGCATCCAGATCTTGCGGCGCGCCGGCAAGACGCAGGAAGCCGCCGCCACGATGATGACCGCGCCCGACAGCGCCGAGGCCCTGGTCAGCGGCGACGACTGGTGGACCGAACGCCGGCTCATCACCCGCAAGCTTCTCGACGAAGC
>JAQGMJ010000082.1 GCA_028292405.1 Betaproteobacteria bacterium | reverse complement strand
TCGGCGAAACGGCGGCCGATCAGGCGCTTGACGGCGTAGAGCGTGTTCTTCGGGTTGGTCACGGCCTGGCGCTTGGCCGGCGCGCCGACGACGATTTCGTCGTCATCCATATAGGCGATGATCGATGGGGTGGTGCGCGCGCCTTCGGAATTCTCGATCACCTTGGGGGTGTCGCCTTCCATGATCGCAACGCAGGAATTGGTGGTACCGAGGTCGATACCGATGATTTTTGCCATGTTTTGTTCTCCTTGAAGCGGGAAATAATTGATTGTTCTCAATATGCTGTTTAACCCCCTTGTTTCAAGGGGATTTGAACGATTCCGCGATTTCTATTCCAATCAGGCGCCTTTTGCCTTCGATACCGTGACCAAAGCCGGGCGCAACACACGGTCGTTGATCAGGTAACCTTTTTGCAGCACGGTCAGAACGCGATTGGGTTCGCCATCGGCCTCGACTGCGGAAATGGCCTGGTGTTTGTTGGGATCGAACTTCTGGTCCAGCGGATTGAGTTCGACCACGCGGCCCTTTTCGAAGGCGTTATTGAGTTGCTTCAAGGTCAACTCCACCCCGCTTTTCAGGGTGTCGATGGCGGCGCTCTGGTCTTGCAGCGCGGCCTCCAGGCTGTCTTTGACCGCCAGCAGGCTTTCGGCAAAGTTTTCAGTGGCGTACTTATGCGCGTTGCTGATATCGGTCTGGGCGCGGCGCCGGGTGTTCTCGGTTTCCGCCTTGGCGCGCAGGAATTCTTCCTTGGCCAAGGCCAGGTCCGCCTCCAGCTTGGCGATGTGTTCTTCAGGCGAGGGCGGGGCGGTTTCCGGAGCGGCGGCGCCTTCCGGGGCGGTGTCCTGCGGCTTGACTTCTTCGGTCATGAAAATAACTCCACTGCAGATAGGGGATTACGTGTTCCGCGCGGTAACTGGGGCCGCGAACAGGGTTTTCAAGCGGGTATGTGCAATTAGTTGCCTATTTTTCGCTTGGTGCCCTTCGCGGCTTCGCGAAAAGGGATAAAGGCTTGATTTGATGGCCAAAAGCCAGCTATAATCCAAGGCTTCGCGTTTTTTGCGTGGGCGTTGCCTCTGATCACCGAGGCGCCCGCCCGATAGCCGCGAACACTTGCCGCACCGCGTTTTTTCAGGAGCTTTTTCGGCTCCTGCGCCGGGCGGCCTGGCTGTCTCGAACGACCGTCTGGTTAATGATGTCCATTAATAGGTGTGTCCTTGAGTGCCAGTCCACAAGGAGTTTTTATGCGTCATTACGAAATCGTTTTTATCGTCCATCCGGACCAGAGCGAGCAGGTCCCGGCGATGATCGAACGCTACCGCGCCACCGTGCTGGCCGCCGGCGGCAAGATCCATCGCATTGAAGATTGGGGCCGCCGCCAGTTGGCCTACCCGATCAACAAGATCTTCAAGGCCCATTACGTGCTGATGAACATCGAGACCGACCAGAAGCTTTTGGACGAACTCGAGCACGGCTTCAAGTTCAACGACGCGGTGCTGCGCCACCTGGTCGTGCGCATGAAGAAGGCATACACCACCCCTTCGCCGATGATGAAGGAAGAGAAGTCGCGCAACCTGACCGCGGGCCCGGCCCCGGTGGAAGCGAAGCCTGCCGAAGCTCCTGCGGCGGCGCCCAAGCCCGCCGAAGCCGCCAAGGTCGAGTAAGCGATAGAAGAAAGTCAGCTTGAACCCGCACAACCGGGTTGAACTGACCGGAGTGGTAAGCGCGCTGGAAACATTGCGCTACACCCCGGCGGGCATCCCGATAGTCGAACTGAAGCTGGACCACGAATCGCCGCAGGAAGAAGCCGGCAAGACCCGCACCGTAAAGTGCGAGGTGGCGGCGGTGGCGGCAGGGCAGGTTGCCCAGCGCATGGTTCAGGCCCAGCTCGGCGCGCGGATCAAGGTCACAGGCTTTCTCGCTCATCGCGGCAAGAGCAAGGTACATCTGGTGTTGCATATCAACGAATTCGAATTCATCTGAAAGTAGGTTAAATCATGGCTACCGGACGCTTCGGCAAACCCAAATTTGTGCGCAAGGAAAACCCCAACAAGGGCCTGTTCAAGCGCAAGAAGTTCTGCCGCTTCACCGTCGGCAAGGTCGAGTACATCGACTACAAAGACGTCGAGCTGCTGAAAGATTTCATCCAGGAAAACGGCAAGATCATGCCCGCGCGCGTCACCGGCACCAAAGCCGGCTATCAGCGCCAGTTGACCGAGTCGATCAAGCGCGCCCGCTATCTCGCGTTGGTTCCGTACACCGACCTGCACACCAACATCCGTTAAGCGCAGGGGAGAGAAAAACATGCAAGTAATTCTTCTGGAAAAAGTCGCCAACCTCGGCAACCTGGGCGACATCGTCAAGGTGAAGGACGGTTTCGGCCGCAACTTCCTCATCCCCAAGCGCAAGGCCAAGCGCGCCACCGAAGCCAACAAGGCCGAGTTCGAAGCCAAGCGCGCCGACCTGGAAAAGGCCGCCGCTGTCCAGCTGGTCGAAGCGCAAGCCACGGCCACCAAGCTCGACGGCATGATGGTGCAGATCACCGAAAAGGCCGGCGTCGATGGCCGCCTGTTCGGCTCGGTCACCAACTTCAACATCGCCGAAGCGCTCGCCAAGCAGGGCTTCGTGGTCGAGAAGTCGCAAATCCGCATGCCCAACGGCATGATCAAGACCGTCGGCGACGTCGACATCGCCGTGCAATTGCACACCGATGTGGTTGCCAACATCAAGGTTTCGGTTCTGGGCGACCACGCCTAACCGCCACGCAAATCCACAGGATAAATTCATGGTTACCATTCGCATGAACCGCGGCGGCGCCAAAGGCCGTCCCTTCTACAACATCGTGGCGGCCGATTCCCGTGCCCGCCGCGACGGTCGCTTTGTCGAGCGCGTCGGCTTCTACAACCCGATCGCGGCCGGCGGCGAAGAGCCCTTCCGCATCGACCTGGCCCGCGTCGACTACTGGCGCGGTGTCGGCGCGCAGGTTTCGCCCTCCGTCGAACGCCTGCTCAAGCAGTTTGCCAAAGCAGCCAAGACCGCCGCTGTCCCGGCCTGACATGAGCCCCGCGGCCAAGCCCGGTGCCGTACCGCCGGACCTGGTCGAGATGGCCAACGTCAAGGAGCCTTACGGGCTTAAGGGCTGGATCAAGCTTTACAGCTATTCGACGGACGGCGCAGGCTTGGCCGGTTTTGACGAGTGGTGGCTGGACCGCGGTACGGAAGCGAAGCCGGATTGGCAGTTGGTCAAGCCGGAGCAGGTCGATGAGCATAGCGGCACGCTGATCGCCAAGCTGCCGGGGGTGGAAGACCGCGATGCGGCCTTCGCCCTCAAGAGCAAGCGCATTGCGGTGTCGCGCGCGCTGTTTCCCGCGAGCCGCGAAGAAGAGGGGTATTACTGGTCCGACCTGATCGGCCTTCTGGTGAAAAACCGCGAGGACGAGGTGTTGGGCGAGGTGGCGGACCTGATGGACCTGGGGCCGCATGAAGTGCTGCGGGTCATGACCGCAGCTGGCGAGGACGGCAAGCGGGGCGAAATCCTGATTCCCTTCGTCGCGCAGTATGTGGACCAGGTTGATGTCGCAGGCAAAGTAATCAAAGTGGACTGGGGTCGCGATTACTGACCCGGTTCGAAGGAAGACGGAAATGCGCGTGCAGTTCGATGTTGTAACGCTGTTTCCGCCGATGTTCGGGGCGGTGACCTTGCAGGGCATAACCGGCCGCGCGCATCAGGATGGTTTGTGGCACCTGCAGGCCTGGAACCCGCGTGACTACGCAGAGAACGCGTACCGCACGGTGGACGACAGGCCCTACGGCGGCGGCCCGGGAATGCTGATGATTCCCAAGCCGCTGGAGGCGGCGATCAGCGCAGCGAAAGATGCGCAAGTCGCGACGGGTTTAAGCCCAATGGTGATCTACATGTCACCGCAGGGCAAACAGCTGGACCACGACGGGGTGATGGCCCTGCGTGACGAGATGCAGGGCGGCCGTGGCGTTGTAGTGTTGTGCGGCCGTTACGAAGGTATCGATGAGCGCGTGCTTGCACGGCAAGTTGATCGCGAAGTGTCCATCGGAGATTACGTGCTCTCCGGCGGCGAACTCCCCGCGATGGTGCTGATCGATGCCCTTGTGCGCCAGTTGCCGGGCGTGTTGAACGATGATGCGTCGGCGCTGGAGGAATCGTTTGCGGAAGGTCTTCTGGACTGCCCGCATTACACCCGTCCCGAGCAATACGAGGGAGTGCGGGTGCCGGAAGTGCTGTTGTCCGGCGATCACAAGAAAATTGCGCGCTGGCGCCTGAAAGAGGCGATCAAGCGTACGATGGCGCGGCGCCCTGACCTCTATGAGGCCTGGGTCAAGCGCGGTATAAGCAAGGAAGAAGAGAAAGTCCTGGCGGAGGCGAAAGCAGAAGCCGGGGCACAAGCGGCGGGGAAATAGTCCCGCGTACAAATGGCGGCATCAGGTGTTTTCTTGAAAAGCTCCTGCTCTACCGTCCAGTCCCGCGATTAACGCGGGCCCATAGTGAAAGGTAATACCCATGAGCAACATCATCGCTGAACTCGAGAAGGCGGAAATCGCCCGTCTCAACAAAACCATTCCGACCTTCGCCCCCGGCGACACCGTGGTGGTCAACGTCAACGTGGTTGAAGGCGAACGCAAGCGCGTCCAGGCCTTCGAAGGCGTGGTCATCGCCCGCCGCAACCGCAGCATCGGCTCCTCCTTCATCGTCCGCAAGGTTTCTTCTGGCGAAGGCGTCGAGCGTACCTTCCAGTTGTATTCCCCGCTGATCGCCTCGATCGAAGTCAAGCGCCGCGGCGATGTGCGCCGCGCCAAGCTTTACTACCTGCGCGAGCGTTCGGGCAAGTCGGCGCGTATCAAGGAAAAGCTGGCCTCGCGCCAGGCCCAGGCGCAAAGCCAGGCCGCTGCCGAAAAGAAGCAATAAACTTAAGCTTCACGGCACAGTCAAACGGGGCGCATATCATGCGCCCCGTTTTGTTTTGATCTATGCTCCCGCCTCATGCCCTTGCCCCCGCTTACGCCACCGCCCATCCAGCAACGTTTCTCGATCTCCAGCGACGAAGCGCGCGCGATCGAGAAAATCGACCCCACGCTTTACAACGCCGGCTTGACCCCGGTGACGCAGCTGACGCCGGAGTCGCTGCGCCAGCGCTTTCGTGAAATCCGCGAGTGGAACCGTGAAATGCTGGGCGACCACCAGTTCGGCGACATCGGCATCGCGGAAAACGAATACCGTCCGGCCTCGGTGCTGGTGCCCATCGTCGTGCGGGAAGACGAACTTAAGCTCCTGCTGACCCAGCGCACCGCGACCCTGAAAGACCACGCCGGGCAGATCAGCTTTCCCGGCGGCCGCGCCGAGCCGGAGGACGCCGACGTGGCGGCCACCGCCCTGCGCGAAGCGCAGGAAGAAATCGGCCTGAACCCGGAACGCGTCGAGGTGATCGGCACGCTGCCGCATTACCGCACCGGCACCCGCTTCGAAATCACACCGGTGGTGGCGCTGGTGCATCCACCTTTCGAATTGGTGGCCTCCAGCGATGAAGTGGCGGAACTGTTCGAGGTGCCGCTGTCGTTTTTACTCGACCCGGCCAACCACGAAAAGCGCAGCCGTCCCTGGAAAAACGGCGTGGAGCGGCACTTCTACGCCATGCCCTACGAGCAGCATTTCATCTGGGGCGCCACCGCGGCGATGCTGCGCAACCTCTATCACTTCCTGCGCGCCTAAGCGCGGCTTGTCAGCGCTACATGTGGGTTACCTGCGCGAGCGCGGCCTATTTGCGCGCCGCCCGCTTTTTTGCCGCGGCTTCGGCTGCCGCCACATCCTGCGCGCGCTGGTGCAGGCGCGCGAAATTGGCCAGTGAGAACAGATGCGCATAGATGCGCGCCGCCCAGCCCTTCTCCGTCAGCGCCTTGTGGCTGGCCGCTTTCAGCGCGATGAACCGGGCCTCGTCGATGCGAAAAATCCCGTCCATCTTGAACTGCGTGCGCAGGCCGTTGGTCACCTGGAAAGTAAAAGGCTCGAACAGGCCCAGCTTGTCCAGCCCGGCGCACATCTGCGCCGTTGCCTCGATGTCGCCCTCGTACTCAGCCAGCAGGCGCTGGCGTTCGCTCCAGCGCGCCGTAGGTGTACCGTCGGCGGCGAACAGCGCGACCCCGGCGGCATCGACATACGCCTGGTCGATGCATACCAGCTTGTCGGCCTGCGCCACGCCGTCCAGCAGCACCTGCGACAGGCAGAACGGGTAGCGCCGCGCGAATGCCGGCACATAGCTGTCGGCTATCCAATGGCCATCGACGACATACAAGTTACGTCCGTCGCTCAAGCCCAGCACCACCAGGGGCGCATAGGCGCCGCTCTCCAGGCGGATGAACACGACGGGGTAGTCGCGCCCGGCAACGGCGAATTCGGCCGACGAAATGGTCATTGCATTCATCTTGCCGGCGAAAGAAGGCACGGCACCGCCGCCCGCCGCGGGCAGGTTGGGCAGCAGCACCTTGTAATGCTTTTCCAGCGGCACGATGCTGCCGTACCCGTAAGGCGAGGTGATCTCCATGCGGCCCTCCCGGCGTCTGCAGGCATTGTAGGCGAGGCGGCAATCGGCGCCTTGCCGCGTGTGTTATCTTCGCTGCGGTCCGCGGGTACGCATGCCGCCGGACCCGAACCATGACCGTCCTCGCCCTGATCGCCGCCCTGATTCTCGAACAGATCCGCCCGCTGAACGATCGCGCGGCGCTGAGCCGTCCCATGGCCGGCAGCCTCGATTTCATCGAGCACAATCTGAACGCGGGCGCGCACCACCACGGCGCCGCCGCCTGGCTGCTCACCGTGCTGCCGCTGCTGCTGATCTCGGTGGTGATCTACTACCTGCTGTACCAGGTCAGCGGCATCCTCGCCTGGGCGTGGAATGTGGCGGTGCTCTACCTCACCATGGGCTTTCGCCAGTTCAGCCACCATTTCACCGACATCCACCGCGCGCTCAACGAAGGCGACCTGCCGCGCGCGCGCCTGCTGACCAGTGCCTGGCGCGGCCGCCCGGCCGACGACCTCAACACCACCGAGCTGGCGCGTGTGGCCATCGAAGAAGCGTTCGTCGCCGCCCACCACTACGTGTTCGGCGTGCTGTTCTGGTTTGCCTTTCTGCCGGGCCCGGCGGGCGCGGTGCTCTACCGCATGGCGCTGATGCTGCGCAACCGCTGGGGCAACAAAACGGGTGCGGAACACGGCGGCTTCGGCAAGTTCGCCAACGCGGCGTTTTACTGGATCGACTGGCTGCCGGTGCGCCTGACGGCGGTCGGTTTTGCCATCGTCGGCAATTTCGAGGACGCGGTGTATTGCTGGCGCAACCAGGCTTCGCGCTGGCGCGACCCGGAAATCGGCATCGTGCTGGCCGCCGGCGCCGGCGCCATCGGTGTCAAGCTCGGCAAGCCGCTGCGCGAAGGCGTTACTGCCATCGGGCCGGAAATCGACGAGCGGATCGAAATCGGCGTCGGCGACGAAGCCGATGCGGCCTCGCTCAACAGCACGGTAGGCCTGGCCTGGCGCGCGCTGGTGCTGTGGCTACTGCTGCTGTTGCTGCTGGCCGTGGCGACGATGGTCTAGAGCCGGCTACGGCGCTTTCTCGGTACCGCAGTTCCAGCAGGCGCTGAATTGCCCCTCCAGCCACTCGTTGCACTTCGGGCAACTCCAGGCCGGGCCGCGATTGCGTAGCGGATGCTTGAAAACATCGAGCACCTGCAGGGCCAGCGTCGTATCGCGCTCTTCGCGAATCCATACTTCCGGCCAGCACTGGTCGAACGGCACTTCGCCGGCCACGCGGATCATGTTCTCGTTGCGCAGGAAGCAATCGATGTTCATGCCTTCCAGCATGCTTTTCAGCTGCGTGGCTTCGATCAGGTTGGCGGCGCGATACAGGCGCTTCATGGCAGGAAATTCGCAGCAGCGATCAGGCGGCGATCTCGCTACGGAGCGTGCAAAACAAATCAAAGCGCCGCTTGTCGATGCGGCCGGCCTCAACCGCCGCGCGCAGTGCGCATTCCGGCTCGCGGTCGTGGCGGCAATTGGAAAAACGGCAACGGCCGAGGTAGGGCGCGAACTCGTTGAAGCCCTGCTGCAGTTGCTTGAAGGTCAGGTTGTGGATGCCCACTTCCTGCATCCCGGGGCAATCGATCAGCGTGGTGTCGGCGTCGATGCGGTACAAGCGCGAAAAGGTGGTGGTGTGCTTGCCGGTGCCCAGCGCCACGGAGAGCTCGCCCATGCGCGCCTTCGCGTCCGGCGCCAGCGCGTTGACCAAGCTCGACTTGCCCATGCCCGATTGGCCCACCAGCACGGTGCAGCGTCCCGCGAGTTTGGGCGCCAAGGCACTGCAGCCGACCGGGTGGGTACCTTTGGCACTGATCTCCACCACTTCGTGCCCCGCGCTCTCGAACACCTTCAGACGCGCACGTGCCTCGGCGGCGCCGGGCAGGTCGATCTTGTTCAGCGCAATCAGCGCCGGAATGTCGGCGGCCTGGGTCAGCAGCAGGATGCGGATGACGAACTCGTCGCTGAACCAGGGGTCGGCCGCCACCAGCACCAGCACCTGGTCGGCATTGGCGGCAATCGCCTTGCGCTTGAAGGCGTCGGCGCGTTCCAGGTAAGTGGTGCGCGGCAGCACCTTTTCGATCACCGCCTGGCGCGGACCGGTGGACTGGACCTCGACGCGGTCGCCGCAGGCGGCGTCGTGCTTCTTGCCGCGCGCCACGCAATCCAGGTTTTCGCCGTCGTCGGTGCGTACATCGTAGCGGCGGCCGAATACCGCGACGACGGTGCCGAGCATCAGAATTTGAGCAACGCGTCGGCCTTCGCCGCGCAGATGAAGTCGTTTTCGGTGATGCCGTTCGCATCATGGGTCGAGTAGTCGACCCGGCATTTATTGTAGGAAACCATGAGGTCGGGGTGGTGATCTTCCTTGTGCGAAACCCAGGCCAAGGCGTTTACAAAGGCCATGGTTTCGTAATAGTTTTTAAAGGCGAAGGTTTTTACCAGCTTACCGTCGATCAGTTCCCAGGCCTTGATCTCGGTGAGCATGTTCTTCACCGTGGCTTCGGGCAGGGCGGTGCCGCCGTGGCAGGCGGCGCAGTGGCGCGCAACTAAATCACTGGCGAGGTCGCTCATGGGCATTCCCTCATGCGGCGGCAGTGATGGACTTCAGCCGGCCGATGCGGATGAAGGCCGGCGGGTGCGAATCGTGAAACGCCGAATGCAGCGGGTCCGGCGTCACCGTGGCGGCGTTGTCGTCGTAGATACGGGTGAGCGCCCGGATCAGCGCCGCTGCCGAAGTCTGCTCGGCGGCATAGGCATCGGCCTCGAACTCGCGCTTGCGCGAAGAGTAGGAGAGGATGGGATGCAGCACGAAGGTGAACACCGGCAGCACCAGCATCAGCAAGAGCAGCGCCATTGCCGGGCTGGCGTGCGAAGGGTAGATGAGACCCAGCCCCTGGTAAAACCAGGCCTGGTCCATCAGGTAGCCGAGCAGCGCGAAGAACAGCAGGCTCATGCCGAACATCGTCAGCATGCCCTTGAAAATGTGCTTGCGCTTGAAGTGCCCCAGCTCGTGCGCCAGCACCGCCTCGATTTCTTCCTGGCCGAGCTTTTCGATCAGCGTGTCGAACAGCACGATGCGCTTGGCCGCGCCGAAGCCGGAGAAAAAAGCGTTGCTGTGGCGCGAACGCTTGGAGCCGTCCATCACGAACAGGCCGCCGGCGGTAAAGCCGCAGCGCTCCAGCAGCTTCTGGATGGTCTGTTTCAGCGGCCCGTCTTCCAGCGGCAGGAATTTGTTGAACAGCGGCATGATCACCGTAGGGGCGATCAACTGCACGAACAGCATGAAGGCGCAGACGCTGGCCCAGGCGATCACCCACCACCAGGCGCCGGCGGTCTGGATGAACCAGAGGATCGCCAGCAGCAGCGGGGTGCCAAGCACCACACCCAGCAGGGTCGACTTGAGCATGTCGGTGATGAAAAGCTTCCGCGTCATCTGGTTGAAGCCGAAATCGGTCTCGATGCCGAAGGTGCGGTACCAGGCGAAGGGCAGGCCGATTGCCGAGGTGATCAGGGTAAAGCCGCCCACCAGCAGCAGTTCGCGCAGGTAATAACCCCCGGGTACGAGGATTGCAAGCTGCCCGGCAATCAGGTCCAGCCCGCCGCCCAAGGTGAAGGCCAGCAACACCACCGCGTCGATCAGCGTCGTCACCATCCCGAAGCGGGTCCGCGCCATGGTGTAGTCGGCAGCGCGCTGGTGCGCCGGCAGCGTGAGCGAGGCGGCGAACTCGGCCGGCACCGCGCCGCGATTGGCGGCAACGTGGCTGACATGGCGGCGCGCCAGCCACAGTTCGAGGCCGACGCTGGCGACAACGCCGATCAGGAAGATCAGGGTAAAAATCTGCATCTCGTTCAGGTGGGGCCGATGTGCGACAATCCAATGGCGCAATTATCCTCCAACTGAAGACTTTCAATGCCGCAAGATCAAAACAACCTGATCTGGGTCGACATGGAAATGACCGGTCTCTCGCCCGAGAACGACCGCATCATCGAAGTGGCGCTGGTGATCACCGACTCCAATCTCAACATCGTGGCCGAGGCGGAGACGCTTGTGGTGCACCAGTCTGATGCCGTGCTCGACGGCATGGACAACTGGAACAAGTCCACCCACGCCAAGTCCGGCCTGATCGACAAGGTCAAGGCCTCAACCCTGGAAGAGCGCGCGGTGGAAATGC
This sequence comes from Betaproteobacteria bacterium, assembly GCA_028292405.1. GTDB lineage: Bacteria > Pseudomonadota > Gammaproteobacteria > Burkholderiales > JAEUOS01 > JAQGMJ01. The sequence goes on along the minus strand of JAQGMJ010000082.1, from coordinate 49,981 downwards.
GCATGATCGACTTCCTCAAGCTGCACGTGCCCAAAAGCGGCTCGCCGATGTGCGGCAACTCGATCTGCCAGGACCGGCGCTTCATGGCCCACTACATGCCGGAGCTGGAAAACTATTTCCACTACCGCAACCTCGACGTCAGCACCCTCAAGGAACTGGTCAAGCGCTGGAAGCCGGAAATCGCCAAAGGCCTGGTCAAGCACGGCAAGCACGAAGCGCTGGCCGACATCTACGAGTCGATCGAAGAGCTGAAGTACTACCGCGAGCACTTCATCAAGCTGTAAGCGGCGCGGTGCCGCCGGCGCCGCCCGTGCTCCCCATGCCACGAATCGCGCTGTTGGCCACGTGGCGGAAATACAGCACGCCGATGGCCGCTGCCAGCGCCATGCCGACCACCGCGCCCATCCAGAAGCCCAATGCCCCCTTGGGCGCGCCGATCACCGGCGAAAACGCCAGCCAGTAGCCGCCGCCCAGGCCGACTATCCAGAGCGCCAGGCCGAACCCGAGCATCGGCACCAGCACTTTCTTGTAGCCGCGCGCCGCCTGCGCCGCCACCGAATTGATGGCGTCGAAAAAGTGGAACAGGCCGACGAACACCAGCAAGGGCGCCGCCGCTGCGATCACCACCGGGTCCTGGGTATACAGCATGGCAATGCCGCCGTGGGCGATGCCGATGATGGTAGCCACGCACAGCGCCGCGCCCGCGCCGATGGCGATACCGGTCCACCCCGAAACGCGCGCCCGCTGCAACTGCCCGGCGCCGATCGCCTGGCCCACCAGCACGCTGGTGGCGGTGGAAATCGCCAGCGGCACCATGTAGCACAGCGCACCCAGGTTGGCGGCGATCTGGTGCCCCGCCGAGAAGCTCGGCCCCAGGCGCGCGATGAACAGCGCCATGAAAGTGTAGGAGGTGACGTCGATCAGGAAGGAAACGCCGATTGGCAGCCCCAGCTTGAACATGCGCTTAAGCGTACGCCAATCGATTCCCTCGAATTTCTCAAATACCTTGTAGCGCCCGAAGCCGGGCTTGACGCAGACCCACCAGATGGCCGCGGCCAGCATCAGCCAGCCCTCGCACACCAGCGCCCAGGCGCAGCCCAGGCCGCCCATCGCCGGCAGGCCCAGCTTGCCGTACATGAACACCACGTTCAGCGGCGCCTTGATCACCAGCCCCAGCACCTGGATCGCCATCACCGCGCGCGGTTGCGAAATCGACGAAGCCCAGGCGTAGAAAACGCGAAAGGCCATCATCGCCGGCGCCACCCACATCAGGGTGCGCAAATAGCTGCGCACGTCGACCTCGATGGCCGGGTCCATTTTCGCGATGCTGAAAAGCATGTCGGGAAACAGCAGCAGCAGTTCGGCCAGCAGCGTCAGCAGCAGCGCCAGCCAGATGCCCTGGCGCACGTCGTGGGTGATCGCCGCGTCGTCGCGCGCGCCGTAGTGCTGCGAGAGGATGGGCGTGAGCGCCAGCATCACCCCCATGGCGGTGACGAAAATCGAAAGATAGATCGAGGTGCCCAGGCCCACGGTAGCCAGCGCGTGGGCCGAGAAATGGCCGGCCATCACGGTGTCGATCACCCCGTTGGCCATGGTGGCGATCTGCGCGACCAGCACCGGCCAGCCGAGGCGGAAAATGTCTTTGGCGGTACGTTTGAACATGCGGTGTTACGGAAGGTAAGGGCCGCCGTCGCGGGGACGGGGAAGAAAAGACCTGCAGCAGGGACTTACGCGCCGCCGGCCGTTTCGGTTGTTTCCGGCGCCGGCGCCTCAATGGCCAGATTGGCGTTTGGGTCAACCGGGCGCAGGTGCTTGTAAAGGCGGAAGCGCTCGTCCCGGTCGCCCGGGCGGTTGCCCTCCCACACCAGGTTCCAGCCGCGCGGCACCGGCGGCGTGTTGTTGTGCGTGCCCTGGACGATCAGCCAGCGGCAACGCCGCTCGCTGCCGAACTGCAGGTTGCCGAAATAGCTGAACGAGGCGCGCTGCGCCGGTCCCAGTTCGCGGGTCGCCACGCACATGTCCATGCCGGCCAGCGAGCCGGTGTCGGTCACCATCGCCACGCGCAGGTTCAGCGCCACCAGGCGATAGGTCTTGGCATAGTCGATCCACGGCAGCAGCAGGGTCATCACCAGCAACCAGCCGAAGGTGATGCCGTAGCACCAGTGCGCGATCCCGCGCAGCACGGTGCGCTCGCTGCGCGCCATCGCCACCAGCCACAGCAGGGTCGCGCACAGCGCAACGGCGAAGGGCACGGGCTCGAAGCTGGCCTTGAAGCCGGGCGCCAGCTTGATGAAGTTGTTGGCGATCTTCGGCGGCCAGCCGGTCTGCAAGGCGACATAGCCCAGCCAGATGCCGGCTGCCGCCAGGGTGAAGGTCATGCGGCCGAACCAGTCGAGCATCGAAGCCGCGCCGCGGCGCAGTTGCGACACCGCCGGCGCGGCGATCAGCGCCAGCGGCGGCAGCAAAGGCAGCAGCACGCTCTCGGAAGCCTCGCGCGACCAGGCCAGCGAGACCAGCGCGGCGCCGGCAAACAGCAGGGGCGCTGGATGCAGATGCTTGGAGGGCTTCTCGCCCAGGAAGGCCGGCGGGCGGCGCAGCAGCCACCACAGGGCCACCGGCCAGGCCGGAAAGGCGAACCAGGCCAGGGTCTTGGCGTAATAGCGCCAGTCGTTCCAGTCCGGCCAGCCGAACTGGCGCTGTGCCCAGGCGAAATAGGCGGCGCGGAATTCCGGCGCCGATGCGCCCGCCAGCTTGGGCCACCAGGCCCAGATGACGGCGGCAGCGGCCAGGGCGATGATTGCCGCCAGCACCCCGCGCGGATTGCGCCATTGCGGCATCGCCAGCGGCGCGGCGACCACGGCGAGGGCCAGCGGCAGCGCAGCGTGCGGCCCGCGCGCCAGCCAGGCCAGCGCCAGGCCGACGCCCAGCGAAAGCCCGGTGGCCAGCGCCAGCGGCGCGTCGCGCCAGCGCACCATTACCCACAGCGTATAGGCATAGGCGAACAGCAGCGCCGGCTCGGCCGAAATCTCGTGGGTGCGCACCAGCAAGCCCAGGCAGGCAACCAGGCACAGCGCCGCCGGCCGCGCCGCCTGGCCCCATAGCTGGCGACCGGCCAGGTGCACGCAAAACACCGCGCCCAGGCTCCACAGGGCCGCCGACAGGCGCGCCGCGTCGAACGGCGTGAGCAGGGCGCCGAACAGCTTGATCGACAGCGCCGCCACCCAGAAGGCCAGCGGGCCTTCTTCGGCGACGAACTGGCCGGCGATGTTCGGCACCAGCCAGTCGCGCACGCCGCCGTTGGCCATGGTCCAGGCAATGCCGAAGCCGGTGGCGTCGTCGTTTTTCCACGGGTCGTGGCCGACCAGGCCGACCAGGGCATAGAGGATGATGAAGCCCCAGAACCACGGGCTGGGCAGGGGCACCGGCACGCGCCGGTGCGTCAGGCGCAGCGGCGCGGCGGCAGCGGGGCTGGGCGGCATCATGCGCGCGCCTCGCGCGCCAGGGCTGCCGCGTCTTTACCTCCGCTGCGCGGGCGCGGGGAGCGGCATCGACAGAGGGGCATGGCGGGCGAATGCATGGGGCCGGATTCTACCGGGGAGGATCGGGTACCGGGGGATCGGCAACACGCGGCAACAAAAAAGGCAGCCGAAGCTGCCTTTTTGCTCAAGCGCGGCGTAAAACTCAGGCTGCCTTCTTGGTCGCGTATTTCTGGCGGAACTTCTCCACCCGGCCGGCGGTGTCGACGATACGCTGCTTGCCGGTGTAGAAGGGATGGCAGTTCGAGCAGACTTCGATCGACAGCGGCTTGCCGATGGTCGAGCGGGTGGCGAACTGGGTGGCGCAGGACGAACAGGTGACCTGGACTTCCTTGTAATCGGGATGAATTTCAGCTTTCATGGCGGGCCTCTTGGTTGCCGCGGTCTCTAGGGGCACGTGCGTAGCGCGTGGGGGTCCGAAGTTTCGCGGGCGGGTGGATGAAGAAAAGTCTTCGATTATAGCCTGAAATGGCGCTTTTCCGCAAGAAATCAAGTGCGCCCACAACCTGGGCTCAGACGTCGGCCCACATCCGCAGCAGGTTGTGATAACAGCCGGTGAGCGACACCAGGGCGTCGTGCCCGGGCGCGTCCTGCGTCAGGCGCACCACCGACATGTCGAGGTCGAACAGCAGGGCGCGCTGGCCGTCGTCGCGCACCATGCTCTGGATCCAGAAAAAGGAGGCCACCCGCGCGCCGCGCGTCACCGGGGTGACGCGATGCAGGCTGGTGGCGGGGTAAAGCACCATGTCGCCGGCCGGCAGCTTGACGCGCTGCTCGCCGTAAGCGTCCTGGACGATCAGCTCGCCGCCGTCGTAGTCTTCCGGCGACGAGATGAACAGGGTGGCCGAGAGGTCGGTGCGGATCTGCTCCCCGGAACCGGGGATCAGCCGCACCGAGCCGTCGACATGGTTGCCGAAGTGCATTCCGGCCTGACCTTCATAGCGGTTGAACATCGGTGGGTAGATGCGGTGCGGCAGCGCCGCGCTGATGAACAGCGGCTGGCGCTCCAGCGCCGCGAGCACGCCCTGGCCGAGTTCGGCGCCGACCTCCGAACCCTCGGCGATCTGCAGGTTGTGCTTCACCTGCGCGCCCTGGTGCCCGGCGGTGGCGCGGCCGTCCACCCACGCCTCCCGGGCGCCCGCCAGCCGCTCGCGCATGTATTGCAACTGCTCGGCGTTCAGGACTTTCGGGATACGGGTCAGCATGGGTAGCCTTTCGGGCAGCCTGGCGGGGTGAGGAGGGTTAGAAGCGGTAGGCGACGGTCGCCAGCAGGGTACGCGACATGGTCGGCGCCGCGCGCCCGCCATCGGAGGCGATCACCAGGTCGTAATTGTCGTCACGGTTGGCGATGTTGAGCAGGTTGAGGCGGAAGTCCAGCGACTTGCTGTAGTGATAAGCCGCCATCGCGTCGAAGCGCACGAAGTTGCCCACCGAGACCACGTCGGTATTGCTGGCGTAGCGGTTCGACATGTAGGTGGCGCCGCCGCCGATCTCGTACTTCGGCGTGATCTTGTAGGTGCTCCAGAGCGATGCCGAGTGGCGCGGCACGTTGGCCGGCACCTTGCCCTGGGTGCCGTCGAGCGCCGAGGCATTGATGATCTTCGCGTTTAGCAGCGCGTAGTTGGCGTACACCTGCCAGTTCTTGGTGATGCGGCCGGCGACGCCCAGCTCGGCGCCGCGCACGCGGATGTCGCCGGTCAGGGTGTAGACCCCGGTGGACACCTGCGAGCGCGCATTGCTCTTTTCCACCTGGAACACGGCGGTGTTGATCGACAGGTTGCCGTTGAACGGGTCCCACTTGCCGCCGACCTCGAAGGACTTGTTGGTTTCCGGCGCCAGGTTCTGCTGGCCGGAGGTCACCGTCAGCGATTCCAGCGAAGGGTTGAACGAAGTGCCGTAGGAAGCGTAGTAGGACTGCGCCTCGGTCGGCTGGAAAATCACGCCGGTGCGCACGCTGGTGAAGTGGTTGGTCTGGCTGGCTGTCGAGGGCACGGTGACCGTATTGTTGATGCTTGCCTTGAAGGTGTCGAAGCGCAGCCCGCCCACCAGCTTGACCCACTTGTTCAGGGTGATGGTGTCGTTGATATAGGGCGCGATGGTGACGGCGCTGGCATTGGCGGTGTTGGGCGCGGTCGCCGACGGCGTGCCGTTGGCGAGGATGTTGGTCGGGTCGGTCAGCGAGACCACCGGCAGCACGCGCGTCGAGGCCGCGTTGGTGTAGCTGTCGCGGCCGACTTCCAGGCCCATCAGCAGCGCATGCTTGAAGCCCTCGGGGCCGATCTCGCCCGACAGTTCCAGAGTGTTGAAGATCGACTGGTCCTCGATCTTGCGGTCATGCGCCCCGAGCGAGACGGCAAGCGACGACAGCGGCAGGTTGGTGGGGTTGCCGTTGCCGTTGCCGCTGACGAAGGCGACATTCGGAAAGGCGGTGTAGACGCCGCCGGCGACGGTGCCCACGCTGTTGGGGCCGGTGGCGATGACGTCGATGTTGTAGCGGTTGAAGCTGGTGGTGTTGCGCAGGGTCCACTTGTCGTTGAGCTTCTGCTTCACCTTGGCGGAAAGCTCGATCACGTCCTGCACGGTACGGTCGGAATTGATGCCGTAGTAATTCTTTTCGTTGACCTGGGCAATCTTGCCGTTGATCGGCGGTATGCCGTAGTCGGGCATGTCCTTGTTATGGATCAGCAGGGCCGAGAGCGTCACTTCAGTCGGCGTGCCGATGCCGGTGGTAAGCGAGGGGGCGATGCCGAAGTCCTTGTTCTCCATCACGTTGCGGGTGGAGGGCACGTCCTGGTACATGACGGCGACGCGGCCGGCGGAGGTGTCGGACAGCGCCTTGTTGAAGTCGCCGGTGACGCGGTAGGAGGAGTTGGTGCCGGCCGTCGCGGTGATTTCGTTGAACGACTGCAGCGACGGCACCTTGGCGACCTGGTTGATCACCCCGCCCGTGGAGCCGCGGCCGAACAGCATGGAGGAAGGGCCCTTGAGCACTTCGACGGAATCCAGCGAAAACAGGTCGCGGAAATACTGGCCGCGGTCGCGCACGCCGTCGACGAAAATGTCGGTGCGCGCGGAAAAGCCGCGCAGGTTGATGTTGTTGCCGATGGTGCCGCCTTCGGCCGCGCCGATGGTGATGCCGGGCACGTTGCGCAGGGCGTCGGTAAGCGAGGTGGCGCCCTGGGAATCCATCAGCGCGCGGTTGATCACGTTGACCGTTTGCGGGATGTCGCGCAGCGCCTGCGGCTGGCCCTTGAGGACGGTTGCGGCTTCGGGCTTGAGCGAGTCGTCGCGGGTGGTGCCGACGTTTACCTGGGGCAGGGCCTGGTCGGTCGGCGTGGCGGGCGCGGCGGCCTGCGCCTGCGCGGCCTGCGGCGCGGCAAGCGCGGCGACGGCGGCCAATACGGCCGCGCTCAGAGGTTTGAGGTTGAAACGTTGACGTGCTGACATTGGGATTCCCCCGGAGGCTGTTTTGGTTTTTCGCTGGCTGTCCGGTTGCGCGGCGTGGCTGGCTGACTTGACTACGTACATCGTTACGTACATCGGGTGCGGCAATTGCAAGGGGCGGAATATAAATGAGAATGATTTCTATTGCAATGATTTCGCATCCGTTTGTGAATGCCTGCCGTAGTTAACAGATCTGTTGCCAAGAGGGGATTTGGACATCATCGCTTGACATGGGCCTTGCTGGTAACGATAATAGTTATCATTAATTCGCAACCGGGCGCCCCGATTTAATCGTTTGTTGGTGGCCTTTTGCTTTTGTCTTTTCACCTTCTGCGCTTCTGCGTTTTCGATCCTTGATGCTTGCCACCGTCATGACATTGGCTGTCCCCTTGCTCGCCGGGAACGCCAAGCCGGCTGTCTCCAAGGCGGCGCCCTCGTTCAAGTCAGTGCGGGCGATGTCGTCCTTCGACGGTTACCGGCAGAAAGGCGACGGTTCGCGCCTGGTCGGCCTGATCGTCGTCGTCGCGCTGCATGTGGCGGTGGTGGCCTTGCTGCTGACGTATAAGCCGGCGCGCGAGATGCTCGGCCTTTCCAAGCCGGTGATGGTCGAGTTCATCACGCCGCCGGCGCCGCCCACGCCGGAGCCGCCGAAAGAGCAGCCCAAGCAGGTCGAAATCGTGCACAAGCGCCCACCTGTGCCAAAGCAAGTAATCACCACCACCTCGCCCACGCCTTCGCCGATGGTGGTCGAGCAGACGCCCGAGCCGCCCAAGCCGCAGCCGCCGGTCGAAGCCGCGCCGCCCGCCCCGCCGGCACCGCCGGCGCCGCCTGCTCCTGCCCAGCCAAAGACCGTGACCGGGGTCGAGTGGGTACGCCAGCCGGAATTGGTGTATCCCGTCATCTCGCGGCGTTTGAACGAGAACGGCGTGGTGCTGCTGCGTGTGCTGGTCAACACGAGCGGAAAAGTGGAAAAAACCGAGCTCCTCAAATCAAGTGGTTATGCACGCCTCGATCAGGCCGCGCGAACCGCGATGATGGATGCCCTGATCAAGCCCTATACGGAGAACGGCCAACCGGTTCCGATATGGGTCAAAGTGCCGCTAAGCTTTAACCTGTCCAACTGAGTCCAATCCAATGAATCCCATAAATCAAGCCGAAGCGCCCGGCATCGCGCACTTTTTCTCGCAAACCGATACCGTCGGCAAACTGATCATCGCGGCCATGCTGGTCATGTCGGTGGCCACCTGGTACCTGATCATCACCAAGTCGCTGCAGATCATCGCGATGAAGCGGCGCAGCGCCAAATTCCTCGAGTCCTTCTGGGACGCCCCTTCGCTTGACACGGTGGCCACCCGCCTGGAAAACGACCACCCCGACGAGCCCTTCGCCCACCTCGCCTATCACGGCATCGTCGCCGCGCGCCACCACGCGCGCCACGGCGGCAACAAGCTGGGCGACACCGGCAGCGCTGCCGACTTCCTCACCCGCTCAATGCGCCGGGTGATCGACGAGGACACCGCCAAGCTCGAGTCCGGCCTTTCCATCCTGGCCTCGGTTGGCTCGACTGCGCCTTTCGTCGGCCTCTTCGGTACCGTCTGGGGCGTGTACCACGCGCTGGTGGCCATCGGCATGAGCGGCCAGGGCACGCTCGACAAGGTGGCCGGCCCGGTCGGCGAGGCGCTGATCATGACCGCCGCCGGCCTGGCTGTCGCCATCCCCGCGGTGCTGGCCTATAACGCCTTCACCCGCTCCAACCGCATGGTGCTGTCGCAGCTCGACGCCTATGCGCACGACCTGTTCGCCTTCCTCACCACCGGCTCGCATTTTTCCGGCGCCGACAAGAGCCTGACCCTGCGCGCCGCCAAGGTGATGCCGATGACCCAGCAACCGGGAGTCGCGTAAATGGCCTTCGGCGGATTCAACCGCGGCGGCGAAGGCGCGCCGATGGCGGAGATCAACATGGTGCCGCTGATCGACGTCATGCTGGTGCTGCTGGTGATCTTCATCGTCACCGCGCCGCTCCTGACCAACTCGGTGAAAATCGATTTGCCCAAGGTGAGCTCGCAGCCCAACCTCACCAAGCCCGACAACATCCAGTTCGCGATCAACGCGCAAGGCCAGTATTTCTGGAACGGTGAGCCGGTGACCCGCACGGTGGCGCAGCAGCGCTTTGCCGTCGAGGGCAAGCGCAACCCCGCGCCGGAACTGCACATGCATGCCGACAAGGCCACGCAGTATCACGTGGTGGCCGAAATCATGGCTGATGCGAGCAATGCCGGCCTGGCGAAAATCGGCTTCGTGTCCGATCCCGCGCCGGCGCAATAGCCGCCTGCAACCAATGAAAAGCGCGGCCTCAGGGCCGCGCTTTTTTTTGGCATCAACCCGGGCCGCGCCCTTTTGGCGCGGTATAACGTCGGCCGCGCTTTAATGCGGGCAGCGTTAGCGCCCGATGTTTACGTTACGGCTCAGGCGCCGCCGATACCAGTCCAGGACTGCTGGAAGTTCTGCAGGCCGATGCTGTCGAGCAGCTTCAACTGGGTCTCGAGGAAATCGATATGCTCTTCTTCCGACTCCAGGATGTCCTCGAACAGCTCGCGCGAGATGTAGTCGGCCACCTTCTCGCAATGGGCAATCGCCTCCTTCAGCAGCGGGTGCGCTTCCATCTCCAGCTTGAGGTCGCACTCCAGCGAATCCTTGATGTCCTCGCCGATGTGCAACTTGCCCAGGTCCTGCAGGTTCGGCAGGCCATCGAGAAACAGGATGCGCTCGATCAGGCGATCGGCGTGCTTCATCTCGTCGATCGACTCCTTGTACTCATACTCGCCCAGCTTCACCAGGCCCCAGTTGCGGAACATCCGCGCATGCAGGAAGTACTGGTTGATGGCGGTCAGTTCGTTTTTCAGCGCCTTGTTGAGGAATACGATGACTTGCTTGTCGCCCTTCATGGCTGGCCTTTGGAGTTTTGGGGAATGTGCGGAAGATACCATGGCTGTTCGTAAAGATCAAATTTTTATCAATAAAATCAAAGACATAAGTAAAAATCGTTCGCATTTGCAATACGCTTTTTGTGTCACGCATTCATGCAAATTCAAGCACTTGCACGCAGGCTGCGGGTGGTGTCGCAGGCGCCGTTCCCGGCGAAAAGCGGACTTAAAATTTCTTGGCGCCGGGGCACGCCGGCGCGGCGAGATGCGTACAATCGCCGGGTTGTCCAAATTGCTTTAATCCAACAATATTCGAGGAGACCCGCATGAAATTCGCCTTGCGCCACTGGCTGGCCGCGGCTATGTTGCCGCTGATGTTTGCCCAGCCCGCTTTCGCCCAGACCCCCGCGCCCGCTGCCGCCCCCGCACCTGCCTACGACGGCCCGATGTACGTCGTCAGCTACATCGAGACCGCGCCGGCCGCCGCCGCCAAGACGCGCTCGATGCTCGCCGCGTTCGCCAAGTCCGCGCGCAAGGAAAGCGGCAACACCGCCTTTATCGCCCTGCAGCGCGTCGGCGAGCCCAACTTCTTCACCGTGCTCGAAGCCTGGAAAGACAAGGACGCGCAGGTCGCGCACGTCGGCGCCGCCGGCACCCGCGCCTTCCGCGATGGCCTCGAGCCGATGCTGCGCGCCCCCTACGACGAGCGCCCGCACATGGCGCTGGCCGCCCAGCCGCTGAAGGCCGCGGCCAAGTCCGCCGTCTACGTGGTGACCCACGTCGACATCGTCCCGACCAGCAAGGACCTCGGCATCGACCTCAACAAGACCCTGGCCGAAGCCGCCCGCGCCGAGCCCGGCGCGATCAGCTTCGACCTTTGGCAGCAGGGCAGCCGCCCCAACCACCTGACCCTGGTCGAAGCGTGGAAGGACCGCAAGTCGCTCGACACCCACAACAGTGCCGACGCGGTCAAGACCTATCGCGGCAAGTTCGCCTCGATCAGCGGCAGCCCCTACGACATCCGCGTGTTCAGGGCTATCGACTGAACCCGCTGGCGTTTTGCCTAAGCCCCGCTCCGGCGGGGCTTTTTGTTTCGGCGCCGCGCTTTGCGCGACAATCGGGCCATGGATCTGCGCCAGCTTACTCTCCAGTTTCCCCGCCCCGGGCGCATCGAAAGCATCCTGCTGCGCCCGGCGCACCGGGTCGCTGCGCTAGCGGCGGGGAGCGCCATCGCCATTGCGCAGCGCGGGCTCGAAGGTGATCGCAGCGCCACCAGCGCCGGCGGCGGCAAGCGCCAGGTCACCCTGATCCAGGCCGAGCACCTGCGGGTGATCGCCGCGCTCATCGGGCGCGGTGAACTCGATGCCGCGCTCCTGCGCCGCAACCTCGTCGTCTCAGGTCTGAACCTGCTCGCTGCGCGCAGCCTGTTCAAGGACCAGCCTCTGCAGTTGCGCATCGGCGCGGCCGTGCTGCTCGAAATCACCGGCCCTTGCGAACCCTGCTCGCGCATGGAAGAAGTGCTTGGCCCCGGCGGCTACAACGCCCTGCGTGGTCATGGCGGCGTCACTGCACGCGTACTGGCCGGCGGCGCGCTTACGATTGGCGATGCAGTGCATTGCGAAGTTGCGACAGCGGACCCGGCGCAAGGTGCGCTGGCGCTCGGCTAGGCCAACACGTTTGTAGTCGCACCCTGATCCAGGGCGCCGTGTTCGTGCTAGAACCTTATAAAACCCGAGATTTTTTTGCTTTTCGCGCGCTGCTTTTTGCGAGACCACGGTAAATCACGGTGGAAAAACAAAAAAACGCGGCGGCTTACTACAAACGTGATGCCGGCACCCGCGGCACGATTTCCGGTTTGACAAAGAGCGGCCGGGCGTGAGTTCCACTCTTCAATTTCGCTCCGGCGGGGCACGCAATTGCGCACCATGTTCCAAACATACAGGAACCCGATCGCTAAGTGTGGTTGATTTGCATGTGCGTTTCAGCCGCCCGGCGCGCCCTGCGTATTGACGTACAGCGCGTAGATCGACTGGCTCGCCGCCATGAACAGGCGGCCGCGCTTGCGCCCGCCGAAGCACAGGTTGGCACAGCGCTCCGGCAGGCGGATGCGCCCGATCAGTTTTCCCGCGGGGTTGTAGATCACCACGCCGTCGAGCTCGTCGCTGCCCATGCCCCAGCCGCACCACAGGTTGCCGTCGATGTCGAGGCGAAAGCCGTCCGGCGTGCCGGGGCCGGCGTCGATGAAGACGCGCTGGTTCGTAAGTGTCTTGCCGCCCTCGACGTCGTAGGCGAGGATCAGACGGTTCGGCGCGGCGCGCGATTCGACCAGGTACAGCGTCTTCTCATCCGGCGAAAATGCCAGGCCGTTAGGGCCGCGCACTTCGGCCACTACCGACAGAGCTCCGCTCACCGGATCGATGCGGTAGACGTTCTGCGGCGACTCCGGCGTCGCCTTGTGGCCCTCGTAGTTGCCGAGAATGCCGAAGGGCGGGTCGGTGAACCACACCGAGCCGTCGGACTTCACCACCACGTCGTTGGGCGAGTTCAGCGGCTTGCCCTTGTAGCTGTCGGCCAGCACGGTGATACCGCCGTCGTAATCGGTGCGCACCACGCGGCGCCCGCCGTGCTCGCAGGTGACGAGGCGCCCCTGGCGGTCGCGGGTGTTGCCGTTGGCGAAGCCGGAGGGCTTGCGAAATTCGCTGACCGCGCCGGTCTCTTCCTCCCACTTCATGATGCGGTCGTTCGGAATATCGCTCCACAGCAGGTAGCGGCCGTCGCCCACCCACACCGGGCCTTCACACCAGCGAAAGCCGGTGGCCAGGCGTTCGACGGCGGCGCTGAAAATGCGGTATTGGGCGAAGGACGGATCAAGCACTTCGATGGCTGGATCTGGGTAGCGGGTCGCGGCTTGCCACATGAACTCTGCTCCTTGAACAAATGCGAAACGCGCGGGCAGCGCCGCGCGTGAACGAACAACCGGGATTATGCGTGCAAGGCGCTCGCCGCGCCGTGGCCGAAGTAGGCCTCTTCGAGGCGCCGCGGCAGGTTCGCTTCGCTAGTCTGCGCTTCCAGCACTACGCGCCCTTGCGCCAGGGCGTAGACGCGGTCGGCGGCGGCCAGCGCCTTTTCGATCAGTTGTTCCACCAGCAGCACGGCGGTGCCGTTGGCCTTGAGTTTCGCCACCACGCCGAGCACGCGGTCCACCAGCACCGGCGAGAGGCCGGCGGAGGGCTCGTCGAGCATCAGCAGGCGCGGGCGCTGCACCAGGCCTTGCGCTACCACCAGCATCTGCTGCTGGCCGCCGGAAAGCGAGCCGCCGCGGTCGTGTCGCTTGGCGGCGATTTCGGGGAAATACGTCAGCGCTTCTTCGATTCTCTGCGCTCTTTCGTGACGGGGCAGGCCGTAGCCGGCGAGTTGCAGATTGTCTTCGACGCTCATTTGCGTGAACACGCGGTGGCCTTCGATCACATGCACCAGCCCGGCTTGCACGGCCTGGCGCGGGCTGGCGCCGGTGAGGTCGCGGCCGTTGAAACGCACGGTGCCGGCGGAAAGCGGCAGCAGGCCGGAGATGGCGCGCAGCAGCGTCGATTTGCCGGCGCCGTTCGGCCCCAGCAGGGTCACCACTTCGCCAGCGGCGATATGCAGATCGACGCCGTGCAGCACGGCGATCTTGCCGTAGCCGGAGGCGATGCCGCGCAGTTCGAGCAGGGCTTCAGGCACCGAGGTAGGCACTGACCACCTCCTGGTGTACGCGTATCTCGGCCGGCGTGCCGTGGGCCAGCACGCGGCCCAGGTTGAGCACGGTGACGTGATCGCAGATGTCGAAAATCAGGTCGGCGTGGTGCTCCACCAGCAGCACGCCGGTGCCTTGCGCGCTTACCGCCTTGATCAGGGCGCCCAAGCGCAATATCTCTTCGGTGGACAAGCCTGCTGCGGGCTCGTCGAGCAGCAGCAGGCAGGGTTTCAACATCAGCGCACGGGCGATTTCCATGAAGCGCAATTCGCTGTGCTGCAGACGGTCGGCGCGAACGTCCGCGAGTTCTTCGAGGCCGACCACACGCAGGGCGACGCGCGCGCGCTGCGCCATTTCGCGCTCGTCGCGCAACTGGCGCGGCAGGCAGAACATGGCTTCGATGAAGCTGGCGCGGCCGGCCACGGTGCCACCCATCATGACGTTTTGCAGCACGGAGGCTTCGCCTACCAGGCGCGGGGTCTGGAAGGTGCGGGCGATGCCGTGCAGCGCGCGCTTGGTCGGCGCGTTGCCCGGCAGGGGCGAGTCGCCGAGCAAGACGCCACCAGCCTGCGGCTGGTAGTAGCCGGAGATGACGTTGAGCATGGTGGTCTTGCCGCTGCCGTTGGGGCCGATCAGCCCGTGCACCTGGCCCGGCGCCACTTCGAGATCGACACCGTCGAGCGCGCGCAGGCCGCCGAAGGCCAGCGCCGCGCCCTGCACCTTCAGTGCGCGCGCTTGCAGCGTCTGGCCGTAGAGCTCGGCCAATGCGGCCGGGCGCGGCGTGATGGCGCGGCCGCTTTCCAGCGGCTTGCGGTTGCGCCAGTCGAGCAGGGCGGCGATGCCGCCGGGCATCAGCAGCACGATCGCCAGCAGGAGCACGGCATATAAAAACGTCGCCCAGGCGGCGAGGGGCGCGGCGATTTCCGGCAGGATGGTCAGCAGGATGGTGCCGAGCAAGGGGCCGAGGATGGAGCCGCGCCCGCCGATCAGGATGGAAATGAAAAACAGCAGCGATAGATCGAAGGTGAAAGCGTCCGGCGTGATGTAGGTCTGCAGGCTGGCGAACAGGCCGCCGGCAATCGCGGCCAGGGTGCCGGCGAGCATGAACACCTTTACCAGCAGGCCTGGCTTGGAAATGCCCACGGCTTCGGCCGCCACTTCGGCGTCGCGCAGGGCGATCAGCGCGCGGCCATAGCGGCTGCGCGCGACGTTGGCGGTGATCAGGGTGCAGAACACGGCGAAGCCCAGGCACAGGTAGTAAAAGCCCCAGGCGCTGTTGAAGGGCGCGGGCATGTCCGGCCCGGGCAGGCCGACGCCGCCGCCGGTGACGCTTTGCCAGGCCAGCGCGATCTGCGTCACGATGGTGGCGAAGCCCAGGGTGGTCATGGCGAAATAAAAGGTGCGCAGGCGCAGGGCGGGCAGGCCCACGATCACGCCGAACAGGGCGCCGACGGCGCCGGCGGCAGCCAGCGCGCCCCACACCGGCATCGGCGCCATCAGCTTGCCGCCGGTGAGCACCGCCGTGGTGTAAGCGCCGAGTGTCAACAGGGCGACATAGCCGATGGCGAGTTGCCCGGCGTAGCCGACGATCAGGTTCAGGCCGGCGACCAGTATCCAGTAGATGGCGGCGCGGGTGGCGATCAGCGCCCAGTAGTCGTTGCCGGTGAGCGGCAGCAGCAGCGAAAGGATCAGCAGCACCGCGAAGGGCAGCAGCGCATGCCAGGATGCATGGCCGCGCGTGGCGCGTGCGCCAGCTTGGGCGGGCAGGGTTTCGCTGCGCATTTCCGTGCTCACGCTACACCCTCCGCGCGCCGGCGTGGCCGAACAGGCCTTGCGGTGCGGCCAGCAGCACGATGATGAACAGCGCGAATACCGCCACCGAGGAAAAAATGCCGCCGACGATGAAGTTGGCCGCCTGCTGGAACAGGCCCAGCGCCAGGCCGCCGATCAGCGCGCCGCGATTGTTGCCCAGGCCTCCGAGGGCGATCGGCACGAAGCCGTAGAAGTTGAGCAGCGCGCCGTTGGCGAAAAACGCCAGCAGCAATTCGCCGCCGGAGAAACCGGCGAGGCCGCCGATGGCGCCGGCCAGCGCATAGCTGGCGACACGCAGGCCGCGCTCCGGCAGGCCGAGGGCGCGGGCGGCGAAGTTGTCTTCTGCCACCGCGAGAAAGGCGTGGCCGACCAGGGTCTTGCGGTAGAGATATTCGAGGCCGCCGACAGTGACGGCGAGAGCCAGTACCGGCAGCCAGAACTTCTCGTCGAACGCGCCCGAGCCCAGGCCGAACAGGCGCGGGAAGGGCTGCGGCTCGGTGCTCCACTTGATCGCCGCCACTTGCTGGATCATCAATGCCAGCGCGAGGGTGGAGAGCACGTAGAGATGCTGGTCCAGGCTCTTGAGCACCGGGCGCACCGCGACGAACTCGGTGACCACGCCGACAGCCGCGCAGGCAATCAGCACCAGCGGCAGGGCGACGATCAGCGGCATGCCCCAACGCAGCATGAACAGCGAGCCGAACACCCCGCCCAGCATGCCCAGCTGCCCCGCGGTGAAGCTCATCACCCGCGAGGTGGCGAACATGGTGTTATAGGTGATGCCGATGAGTGCGTACACCGCGCCCACCGCCAGCCCGGAGGCGAGGATCGAAGCAAACACTATCTTGCCGGGCCTTAGGCTTTGTAGCCCGGAGCGAGCGCGAAGGTGCCGTTTTTCACCGACGAGGCCGCCGACATCACCACTTCCTCGGTAGGGTAGCCGTTGTGCTGCTTGTCGTTGAAGGTGTAGTTGCCGAAATAGCCGGGGTATTTGTTCAGGCTGTTCCAATATTTTGTGATGCCTTCGCTGCCGGTGCCACCGCTCACTTCCACGGCCTTGGCGATCAGCGCGATGGCGTCGTAGCCGCCGGCGACCCACCAGAACAGGGTGTCGCCCAATTCCACCTTGGCCTTGGTCAGGCGGTCGATCAGTTCCTGGCTTTTCGCCGGCAGCTTGCCGACGCCATCGTAGCTCGCGCTCTTGTAGCCGACGGCGTAGACCTTGTCCCAGTTGGCCGGCTTGTCGATCAGCTTGCCGATCTCGCCGGAGGAAAGCGAAGGGTGGCCGACGAAGGCCACGTCCCAGCCCATCTTGGCGCGGGTGTTGAACATGCGCGCCTCCATGCCGGTGGTTACGCTCCATACCACGATCACCTCGGCGCCGGCGTTTTTGGCGCGCAGCAGGTCGGGCGTCATGTCGGGCTGGGTGGCGTCGATGTTGGCCTTGTAGACGACTTCGGCGCCGTCCTTCTGGAAGGCCGCGACGGAGGCGCCGACGGCGGAGACGCCGTAGCCGGTGGTGTCGCCGATTACCGCGATCTTTTTCACCTTGAGAATCTTCAGGCAGTAGCCGCGCACCGCGTCGTCCCACTGGCCGTTGGAAGGGGCGAGGCGAAAGGCGTTGGGGAACTTGGCGGTGTCGATCAGGCTGTCGACCACGCAGGGGTGGATGTTCGGCATCTTGGCGCGCGCCATGATCGGCGTGACGGCCAGGGACTCGCCGGAGTTGGTCGGGCCCCAGATGGCGTGCACCTTGAGCTGGCTGATCATTTCCTGGGTCGCGTTCACTGCCTTGGTCGGGTCGCCCTGGGTGTCGCGGGTGATGATCTCTATCTTGCGGCCCTTGACGCCGCCGGCCGCGTTGATCTGCGCCGCCGCGAATTGCACGCCGCGGTCGAAGCCGATGGCGGGCGCGGAGGAGGGGCCGGTCATCGCCGCCAGCCAGCCGATGCGTATCGGCTCGCTTTGTGCCAGGGCCACCTTCGGAAGGCCGGCGGCGCCCGCAAGCGCAGCGCCGCCCAGAGTGAATTCACGGCGTGAAAAACTCATGCTTTGTCTCCTGTGGTTTTTATAAATCGGCGTCGGCGTGCAAACGCGGTCAGCGGCCCAACGGTCATCGTTTGCATTTGATGCAAATGCATTCGCGCCATCGTGTTACCGTTAACATCTTCAGGTTAAACCAATTCGCCTTGCTGCGTCAAATGGCACTGCACAAGCGCGCGCGTGCTGCCATGGCATGGCGGCAGAAAAAGTAGGCGTGCACAAAAAGCGGGCGTAGGCCAGCGCCGACAACGCTATCGGCGCGGGGCTCTCAGGCGGCGGGAGGCGGGAACGTTATTCTCCTGTCACTACAAGGAGACGTGTTGCACCTTGTCTTTCAAAACCGATAACCGCCTCCCCATGAAAAAACTTCAAATCGATTGCGAACTCGACTACGTGGCCGAGGAAGATGCAGACTACGTCTTCAACATCCAGGTAGCGCAGCACCCTTGGCAGCGCCTGATTGCCGAACAACTCGACATCACGCCCAAGGTGCAGCTGGCTTACGGCCATCACCCGTCGGGCCTGAACCGGCTGGCGAAAACGCATGCCCCAAAAGGGGAACTCAAGGTACGCTACAGCGCGACGGTGGCGGTGGACTACCCCGCGCCTACCGGCGATGAAAAGGAAATGACCATCGAGGAATTGCCGGTCGAGGCGATTCCCTTCATCTGGTCCAGCCGCTATTGCGAGTCCGACTCCGTATTGCAGGTGGCCGGGCGCACCTTCGGCGAATTGCCCAAGGGTTATCAACGGGTCGAGGCGATCTGCCAGTGGATCCGCGACAACATCGTCTACCAGATCGGCACTTCGGGGCCGACCACCACCGCGCGCGACGTGCTGGTGAATCGCGCCGGCGTGTGCCGCGACTTCGCCCACCTCGGCATCACCTTTTGCCGCGCGCTCAACATTCCCGCGCGCTTTGTCACCGGCTACACCTGGTACGCCGAGCCGCCGCCGGATTTTCACGCGGTGTTCGAGGCTTACCTGGGCGGGCGCTGGATATTGTTCGATGCCACCCAGCTGTGCCCGTTGACCGACTTCGTGCGCATTGCTACCGGACGGGACGCCGCAGAGACGGCGTTTGCCACCATCTTCGGGCGTGTGCAAATGCCGCGCATGAGCCCGGACGTGAAGGTGCTGGAAGAGCCGACGGAGGCGCACGTCGAGCGCGTTTAGCGCTCGACATGTGAAAGCGAAGAGCGCGTTTAGCGCCCGACATGTGAAAGCGAAGAGCGCGTTTAGCGCTCGACATGTGAAAGAGAAGAGCGCGTTTAGCGCTCGACATGTAAAAGGGAAGAGCGCTTTGATGCGGTCGATATGTGAGAGCGAAGAGCGCGCTTGAGGCGCGCTCTTCGGTGTCATCCCCCGAAGGCGGGAATCCAGTCACTATTCCATATGGCGGATATCTTGAATGACGGGCTGGATTCCCGCCTTCGCGGGAATGACAGCCGAGGTAGTGCGGCCCTCCAGGCGCACTACCTCGCTTTACGCAGCGATACTTGCCCAGTTCTTCACCATATGCTCCGCGCCGCGTAGCGATACCGCGTAGATGGTGTAAGTCGGGTTGACCGCGCCCTCGGTGGGAAACACCGAAGCGCCGGACAAAAACAAGTTGCCGATCTCATGGGTGCGGCCATAGCCGTCGCACACCGAGTCCGCCGCGCTCTTGCCCATTGCGGTGCCGCCGGCCATGTGGATGGTCGGCGCGCCGCGAATCGCCCAATAGTCCTTGGCACCGGCGGCCTTGGCGATTTCCAGGCCCTCGTCCACGCCGGCCTGCCACAGGCCCATCGCATCCGCATCGTAGGTGTGGGTCATGCGCGCCATCGGCAGGCCGAATTCGTCCTTGCGGCTGGTGTCGAGGTCGACACGGTTGTCGGCGTCCGGCAGCTCTTCGCAAAAGGCCTGGAGTCGCGCGAGTTGCTTGGAAGCCTTCTTGATGAAGTCGGCCAGCGGCTGGCCGAACAGGTCGTTGCGCGCGTTGGCGATGCCGCCGATGTCGTTCGGCTTGATCGCCGGGCTGCAATGCCAGAGGGTGCTGCCGAAGGCGTTCTTGCGCGAGGTCTTGGCGTAGCGGTCGTAGGACCAGTGCATCGGCGCGAGCGTGCCCATGTAGTTCTGCACGTCGGGCTCGTCGAACATGCCCCAGATGGTCGAGCCGGTGTGCGCCATCAGGTAGCGGCCGACCAGGCCGTTCTTGTTTGACAGGCCGTTGGGGTGTTTGTCGTTGGCCGAGTTGAGCAGGAGGCGCGGCGCTTGCGAGACGAAGGCGGCGATCAGCACCACGCTGGCCTCTTGCACCTGCTTTTGCTTTTTCTCGTCGTAGTACTCGACGCCGGTGACGCGATCGCCTTTGGCATTGGTCAGTACGCGGGTGACGGTGCAGCCGTTTTTCAGCACCGCGCCGGCTTCGCGTGCTTCCTTCAGGTAAGTGCTTTGCGGATTGGCTAGCGCGCCGGTAGGGCAGCCTGCATTGCACCAGCCGTCGTAGACGCAGGCGGGGCGGCCCTTGAATTCGCGGCTGTTGATGCCGACTGTGGCGCGCGCGGTCTTGATGCCGAGCGCGTCGAAGCCCTTGAGCCAGACGTCGCCATGGCGAAAGGTCGGCAGCGGCGGCATCGGGTAGGCCTGGCCGGGCGGGCGCCAGCGTTCTTCGGCTTTTGCATCGCCGGAGATGCCGATATCCTGGGCCACGCGGTCGTAGTAGGGCGCGAGTTCGGCGTAGCTCATCGGCCAGTCGAGGCCGCGGCCGTGCGCGCTTTTCATGTTGAAGTCGGAAGGCAGCATGCGCGGGAACATGGCGAAGTAATGCGCGGCGGAACCGCCCGAGCCGTAGCCCGAGTTGTAGCCGTAGCCCATTTTGTCCTTACCTTCGAGCGTCACCGGGGCGCCTCCCTTTAAGCGCCGGCCCCAGATTTCGTTGCTCACCATGTCGGCGTGTTTCCAGTCCGGCCCCTGCTCGAGGATTAGCACTTTCTTGCCGGCCTTGGCCAGCACGGCCGCGTACAAGGAGCCGGAGGCGCCGGCGCCGACGATCAGCAGATCAACTTTGTCCGCGCTCATGCTTCCCACCTTGTCGGCGGCGCGATGTGCGCCATGTAGGGCGTGCCCAGGCTTTCGATGCCTTCGACGGTGCCGTAGACCACGTCGACCGCGTCGTGGCGCATCAGGAAGTAAATGAAAGGGCCGGGCGGCCCGGCCCAGCCTTCGATCTTGTTCTGGCGCATGGCGTCGATGAAGGTGTATTGCGTCTTGGCGTCGAGTTCCTCGAAGCGCTTGCCGTGCATCGCCTGGGCGGAGCGGTTGATCGCGCCGAGGCCGCCGCGGTAGATGTTGATGAACGGGGGCTGTACGTTGGCCACCCGCGCCATCAGGAAGGACTGGTCCGCCGGCACCGCGAGCTGGTGGTCGACGAAGTGGGTGACGCCGGCGCGCTGCGCGCCGGGCAGCAGGGTTTCGCACACGGCGTTCAGCGTCTTCGCCTCTTCCGCCGTCAGCACCTTGTAGGGCACGCCTTGCGCGTACGCCTGGCTGGGCGTCAGCATCACCTCCGTGCCGCCTACCGTAAAGGCAAGCGCTCCCAAGCCTACGCGCTTGACGAAGTCACGCCGTTGCATGGCAACCATGGTTCCCTCCTCCGAAAGAGTCACGCCGATTTTTTTTATAGTTGCCGGACGGGCTTTGCGCCGGCTGGTGCCGCTAATGCATTGCTGTGCTTTTGCCGCGAACTTATTCCGGCTGCAGGCCGATTTCCTTGATCAGCTTGCTCCAGCGGACGCGTTCGGCGGAAAGAAAGCCGTCCAGGTAGGCGGGGTCGCCTGTGTCGATGATCAACCCGAGGTCGCGCAGCTTGGGTGCGAGGGTGGGATCGGCCATCACGGTGCCCACGTCGCGGTTGACGCGGGCGACGATGTCCTTGGGCGTGCCGGCCGGCGCCAGCAGGGCGAACCAGCCTACGTACTCGAAGCCCGGGTAGGTTTCGGCCAGGGTGGGCACGTCCTCGAAGCCGACCACGCGCTTGCTGGCGGTGACGGCGATGGGCCGCAGGTCGCCGCGCTTGATGAAGGGCACGACCGAGGCGGAAGAGAGCAGCACGACTTGCGTGCGGCCGCCGACGGTGTCCTGGATCGCGGCGGTGGCGCCGTTATAGGGCACCAGCAGGGTCTTCATGCCGGTGGCGTGGTTCAGCGCCTCGCTCATCATGCCGCTGAAGGTGCGCGGGCCTTCATGAGCGGTGGAAATGGTGCCGGGCTTGGCCTTGGCAAGCGCAACCAGTTCCTGGAGATTCTTTGCCGGCACGGAGGAGCTGACGGCGACCACCATCGGCGACTTGGCGATCATCGCCACCGATTCGAAATCCTTCGGCGGGTCGTAGGGCAGCGTCTTGAAGGTTAGCGGGTTGGTGACGATGGCCGCGGTGGTGGCGAAGAAAAAGGTGTAGCCGTCCGGCGCGGCGTGGGCGGCGGCGACGGCGCCGATGACGTTTTGCCCGCCGGCGCGGTTGTCGATCACCACGCCCTGGCCCCACAGGCGGCCGAGGCGGTCGGTGATCAGGCGCGCGGCGATGTCGGGCGAGGTGCCGGGGGCCTGCGAGAGAATGATGCGCACCGGCTTGTTGGGCCAGGCCTGGGCTTGCGCGTTTGCCGTGCAGGCGAGCGCGGCGGCCAGGGTGAGTAGCGGCAGAATGCGTGAGGTAAGGCTCATGGTGTTGTCTCCTTGATCTTCGGGTTCGCGCCGCGAATGGCGCTCATCCCTTTTCATTTGTGCTGCGTATTCTTCGCGCTTAGTTGGCCGGTTCGACGAACAGGCGCGCGTCCGCCAATATGATGTCGGCGGTCTCCTGATAATGTTTGTTGAGTAGCTTCACCGCCTGGTCGGCATCGTCGGCCAGCACTGCATCGACGATCGCCTGGTGCTCGACGCGCTCGTGGCGGTTCGGGTAGGTGCGGTGCACGGCGAGCTGGCGGTAGCGGTAAAGCTGGTCCGCCAGCTGTTCGCAAAAGGCGATCAGCCAGCGCGACTGGCAGGCGCCGATCAGCGCATTGTGAAACGCCTTGTGCAGAGCTTCCCATGCCGGGTTTTCTTCATAGCCCGCGCTGGAACTGGAGCGCGGCATTTTCATCAGGCGGTGATGGGCCAGTACCAGGGCTTCTTCCCACACCGCCGAGCGGTTGGCGAGAGACTCGCGCAGCGCCACTTCTTCGAGCCAGCAGCGCGTCTTGGTGATTTCTTTCAGATCGGCAATGCTCACCGGGGCGACGGCGAAGCCACGCTGCTCGCGGCGCTCCACCAGTCCGTCGCTGGTGAGGCGGTTCAGCGCCTCGCGCACCGGTGTCTGCCCGGCGCTGTAGCGTTCGCAGAGAAACTCGATCTGCAGCTTGCGCGCCGGCTCCAGCTTGCCGGCCAATACCTCGGCGCGGATCCGGTCGTACAGACTGGTGGCCAGGGTTTCGGAGCCGCTGACGGCGAGGGCAAGCTTGGGCATGCGGCGATTCTACATATAATTTTTGGAGGTGCAAGAAATATACATATTGCGTTGAATCATGATTTTTTATGTATATAATTTGGCGCTATGCTTGTGGCTTCAACCTAATTCAGCAGGACGGTGGCGATGGAGACAGATTTGATCAGCAGCCTGCGCAGCGTGGAAATCGGCGTGCCGGACGTGGCGGCGGCCGAGCAGTTTTATACCGAGATATGGAAGCTCAAGGTCGCCGCGCGCGCCGGCGGCGCGGTGTATTTGCGCGGCACCGGGGCGGACCAGTACCTGCTGGCGCTGTTGCCCAGCGCCAAGGCGGAAATGCGCATGGTGACGTTTCGCGCGCCATCCGCAGCGGCGCTGGATGCGATTGCCGACAAGGCACAAGCGGCAGGCGGCGAAGTGCTGTCGCGTGCGGCACCGGTTGCCGAGCCGGGCGGCGGCACGGCGGTGATCGTGCGCGATCCACAGGGCCGCATTTTTCGCTTCATTCATGGTGACGCGCTGCATGCCGATACGCAGACGGAAAAGGACCATCCGATCCGCCTGGCGCATGCCGTGATGAACAGCCATGACACGCCCGCAGCCCAGGCCTTTTACGAAGCGCTGGGTTTCAAGCTGTCGGACCGCACGCGCATCATGGCTTTCCTGCGCATTCCCACCAAGCCGCGCGGCGACCACCATAGTCTCGCGCTGGCCGATGCCGACAACGACTGCCTGAACCACATCGCGTTTTTCATGCCGGACCTCGAATCGGTGATGCGCGGCGGCGGCCGCCTGAAAGATGCCGGCTACGCCATCCAGTGGGGCCCGGGGCGCCACGGCCCGGGCGACAACGCGTTCAATTATTTCGTCGGCCCCGGCGGCTTCGTGATCGAGTACACCGCGGAAGTCGAGCAGGTCGACGACAGCTATGTCACTGGCACCCCGGAGGACTGGAAATGGCCGCCAGGACGCGTCGACCACTGGGGCATTTCAGCGCCGCCTTCGGCCGCGCTGAAGCAGGCGCAGCGCGAGATTCATTTCGCCGACGGGCTGGTCGGCTGAGGTGGTAGTGAGGCATTCGCTGTTCGCATCGCCGTGCCGTGACTGAGCAGGGCAAGATCTACGACGTTGCCGTCGTCGGCTTCGGCCCCTCCGGCGCGGTGGCGGCCGGGCTGCTCGGCGGTCTCGGGCTTTCCACCTACGTGTGCGACCGCGCGCGCGAGGTCTACGACAAGCCGCGCGCCGTCGCGCTGGACCACGAGATCATGCGGGTGTTCCAGCAGCTCGGCGTGGTGCAAAAAATCCTGCCGCACATCGAACCCTTCACCGACTCCTGCTATTACGGCGTGCAAGGGCAGTTGATCCGCCGCATGTCCACCGTGGCGCCGCCGTACCCGCTGGGCTATCACCCTTCGCTGGTATTTACCCAGCCGCCGGTGGAGGCGATTTTGCGCCAGCATGCGCAGGGCCTGCCGACGGTGAAGGTGGAACTGGGCACCGCAGTGACCGGTCTTGCGCAGGACGACACCGGCGCCACCCTGCAACTGCGCGGCGACGATGGCATAACCCGCGGCAGCGAGCGCAGCGTGCGCGCGCGCTACGTCATCGCCTGCGACGGCGCTTCCAGCACGGTGCGCGAACTCGCCGGCCTGCGCCTCGAAGACCTCGGCTTCGACGAACCCTGGCTGGTGGTCGATGTACAGGTCAATCCGCAGGGCCTGGCCAAGCTGCCGCGCGAAAGCGTGCAGTATTGCGAGCCGGCGCGGCCCAGCAGTTTCATCATCGGCCCGGGCAATCACCGGCGCTGGGAGATTTCGATCAACCCCGGTGAAGACCCGAAGGAACTGGCGACGCCCGAAGGCACCTGGCGCCTGCTGTCGCGCTGGATCACGCCGGAAGACGCGGTGCTGTGGCGCCAGGCCAGCTACCGATTTCACGCCCTGGTGGCCGATCAGTGGCGCGCCGGCCGCGTGTTTGTCGCCGGCGACGCCGCGCACCAGCAGCCGCCGTTTCTCGGCCAGGGCATGTGCCAGGGCGTGCGCGATGTTGCCAACCTGGCGTGGAAGCTGGAGGCCGTGCTGCGCGGCGACGCGCCGGAGGCGCTACTCGATAGCTACGGTGCCGAACGCAAGGGGCACGTCACCGCGCTGACCACGCGCATCAAGCACGTCGGGCAATTGATCGGCGAGCGCGATGTGGCGCGGGCGCGCGAACGTGACGCAAGGCTATTGTCGGAGTGCGGCGGCGTGGTGCGCGCGACGCCGCGCCAGGAAGTGCAGCCGGCGCTGGCGCACGGGCTGATCGATGCGCGGGCGCATGCGGCCAACGGCACCTTGTTTCCGCAGCCCTGGATCCTGCACGACGGCGCGCCGCGCAGGATGGATGAACTCGCCGGCACCGGCTGGCGCCTGGTGCTGCGCGACCGCGCGGCCCTGGCGTTCCCGGCGGGGGCGCTTCCCGCCGGCACGCGGATATTGCACCTGGGTGCGCCCGCGTTCACCGAGACCGAATGCGTGCTGGCCGCGTGGTTCGCGCGCCACGAATGCTTTGCCGCGCTGGTGCGTCCGGATCACTATGTCTACGGCGTGGCCGCCGACGCCGCGCAACTCGGGGCCATGCTCGGGCGCCTGGCCCCGCGCATCAAGCCCTAGCGCGGCGGCCTGCTTCAGGGCGGCGGCAAGCCCGCACAGCGCGCGGCGCTTTCCACCACCGTCAGGTGATTGACCTTGTGGCCGCTGGAAAAGTACGGCGTGAGGAAGTAGCGCGCCGGCTGATACAGGTGCTCGGCGGTGGCCGGCGCGGCGAACAGGTCGGCCGCCAGGTCGCGGCGCACGAAAAATGCATTCGAGCCGGTGAGGTTGCAGCCGACCAGCTGATAGCCCAGCGATGCACCGACCCCGGCGAACACCGCCAGCGAGCTGCCCACGCGGTCGGTCTCATCCCAGTGGAGGGCCGGGTCGTAGCTGACGGTGTAAGGGTGGGGCGGGTGGAATTTGGCGTTGTATTCGATCGCCACCACGCGGGCGCTGGTGCAGTGGATCGCTTGCCACACGTATTGGTCGTTGCCGTCGATGTCGATCGACAACAGGTCGATCTCCGGGCCCAGGTTTGCCGCCGCGATCAGGCTGTCGATGTTTTCCGCCGACACCATGGCCTGCGTAAATTGCAGCAGGCCGTGCGCCATCAAGTGGCCAAAGCCGTTGCGCGCGTTGTTGGCGTTGTGGTCGTCCGCGTCCAGCCATAGCCCGCGCCAGCCTTGCGAGAGCAGGTAGGCCGTATTGTTTTCCATGCAATCGCCGCAGCCGAACTCGACAAAGCTCTTATGCGGCGCGCCGATGCGCCGGAAGATCTCCTGCAGGATGCCGTCTTCGTCGTTTTGCGAATACGCTTTCCAGCCATGGCGCTCCAGGCGCTTCGGATCATGATGCTCGGGCTGGGCCAGGATGTTCTGCATCAGCAGGTTCGACATTATTGTGCCCTGGCCCTGCAGGTGGTCCTTGATCTGGGCCAGCAGCTTGAGCGAGGGGCCGGAGTCGGCGGGCGCGGATTGCGCCGCGTCGCGCCTGATGAGAGTGCCAAACAGTTTGCCGAGCATTGTTTGCTATGTGATGGGAGCCGATGCCCGCAGGGCTGCGCGCTGGCAAAATCTATCACATGCAGCTCGCGCGAAATCAATGCAGCTACGTGGCGAGGCGGCGAGAAGAGGAGAAAGCGGGGGGAGAGGTGGGAAAAGAAACGGCGGCGGCGCGTGTCCGCCACGGCCCCGGTGAGTCCCGGGGCCTGAAAAATCAGGCGGTGGCTGAGTCCAGCGTGCTGGCGGGCGCTGCTACAGCATGCACTTCGCGCAGGATGGTCTTGGCGTGGCGCGCACACTTGCCGCAGTTGCCGGCAACGCACAGCTTTTCACGCAGATCCTGCAGGGTGGCAGCCCCGTTCTGCGCACAAGTGCGAATCTGGCGTTCGGTAACGGCGGCGCAAATGCAAACGTACATGGCTGGGGACCGGAAGGGAGTTTGGGTGGCTGCAAAAAGCTGCGTTGTTGATAATTATTATCAATCGTATTCTCTTTGGCAAGTCTTTTTTGCGGGCTTTTTGTGAATCTGTGTAACAGTCTTTGGAGATTCCAATTTTATCGTGTAAGTATTTGATAAATATGAATATTATTAGGAATCGCAACTGATGCGCCGCAGCATCGGCTGGTGCCTGCACCTCCGTGCAGGTCTCGGCGAGCCTGCTAGGCGCTGGGGAAGTGGTTCGCTTTTCCGGCCTTATTCCGTGCTTGGCGAAGCAGGGCCGGCTTTTAAGCTTCGCGCAATCCTTTCGTAAAGGGCCTTGCGGCCAATCCGCATGGTTGCGGCAATGAGCCAGATCGAAGCCAGAATCGCCAAGCAGGAAAAGCTGGTCGCCAAACACCCTGGCAACGCCGAGCATTGGTCCATGCTCGGGCGCCTGCGCCGGCGCAACAACCAGTTCGCCGAATCCATCATCGCCTTCACCCAGTGCGTGGCGCTGGACTCGGCCCGGCTCGACGCCTGGTCGCAAATGGGTTTTTCCTTCCTCGACATGTTCAAGCTGAAGGAGGCGCTGGAGACCTTCGCCTTCGTCCTGCAGATGGAGCCCAGCCGCGCCGAGGCAGTCTTCGGCTGTGCCCTGGCGCAGGAGATGATGGGCAACCATGCCGACGCGCTGGAACTGATCGACCATGCGGTGGCGCTGGAGCCGACCAATCCCAAGCTCTACCCGCTGCGCGCCTACCTGCACGCCACCTACGGGCGCGACCCCGCCATCACGCTCGCTTATTTCCGCGACTGGGCCGAGCGCTTCGCCGACCCGCTCAGCGCCGCCGCCCGGCCGCTGGCGATCGACCGTACCCCCGGGCGCAAGCTGCGCATCGGCTATGTCTCGGCGGACTTGCGCAACCACTCCGTCGCCTATTTCGTCGAGCCGATCTTCGGCCGCCATGACCGCGGCCAGGTGCATGTCTCGGTGTTCTCCTCCGGCGCCGTCGATGCGGTAACCGAGCGCATTCGCCCCACCGTGGACCAATGGTTCGACATCGCCGCCCTGTCGGATGACGACGCCTGCGCGCTGATCCGCCGGCAGAAGATCGACATCCTGATCGACTTGTCCGGCCATACCCTGGGCAACCGCCTGATGGTGTTCGCGCGCCGCGCAGCGCCGGTGCAGCTCACTTATCTGGGCTTCATGTACACCACCGGCATGCGCGCGATGGACTACCGGCTGACCGACGACAAAATGGATCCGCCCGGCGTTTCCGAGCACGGCCACAGCGAGCAACTGTTCCGCCTGAAACGCGCCGGCGTCTATCAGCCGCCGCAGGTGCCGCTGACGCTGGAGCCGCCGGTGCTCAGCAAAGGGCGGGTCACCTTCGCCTCGCTGAACAACCTCAAAAAGGTCACCGACGAAATGCTCCGCACCTGGCGCCAGATTCTGGCGCGGGTGCCGGAATCGATCCTCATCGTCATCGGTTCCGAGCAGACCCAGGAAGAGGCGATCGCGCAACAGCGCGGGCGGCTGGAAGCGGCGGGGCTGCCGCTGGAGCGCATTTGCATCCTGCCGCGCCTGTCGCTCACCGGCTTCCTGGAAATGGGCGGCATTGTCGACGTGGCGCTGGACACCTCGCCGCTATCCGGCGGCACCACCACGCTGCATTCGCTGTGGATGGGTCTGCCGATCGTCTGCATGGCCGGCGTCCAGGCCTTCGAGGCTTCCACCTCCGGCTGTCTGGAAGCGCTGGAGATTCCCGAGACCATCGCCACCAGCGAGCAGGAGTACATCGACATCGCGGTCGACCTGGCGAATTCGCCGGAACGGCTGGCGCAGTATCGCGCCAGCATCCGCCCGTGCATCGAAGGCAGTTTCCTGATGGACTACGACGGCTTCGTCGCCGACATGGAAGCGGCGTTCCGCCTGATGTGGCTCAACTACCTGCGTGGCGAGGCGCGCTACCTTGACACCCGCGAGCCGATCGAGCTGGCCCTGGGTGAATACGCCGAGCTGCGCGGGCAGCCAGCCGAGGCGCTGGCCGCCTGAGGCCCTTTACGCCGCGGGCCACAGCCTCGGCCGGCCGTCAGGCCGGCGACTCCAGCGGCGTGATCGGCAGGTGCAGCTTCTGGTTGCCGCGCAGCACGCGGATCACCCCGGTCTTGCCGATGCGGCTGCCGTCGAGCACGCGCTGCAACTCGTCCACGTCGGCCACATCGACGCCGTCGATGCCGACGATGATGTCGCTCGCCTGCACCCCCGACTGATGCGCCGGCGCGCCGCGCTGCGCTTCCAACACGCGCACCCCTGAAGCGATCTTCAGCTCGAAAAAGCGCACCACCTTGCGCGGCAGCGGCACCGTGGCCCCCGACACGCCGATGAAACCGCGCCGCACCCGGCCGTGGGTGAACAGTTGCATGATCACCCACTTGGCCGAGTCGATGCCGGTGGCAAAACAGATCGCCTGCGCGCCGGGGATGATGGCGGTGTTCACCCCCACTGCGCGGCCGTTGCTGTCGAGCAGTGGGCCGCCGGAATTGCCCGGGTTGAGCGCGGCGTCGGTCTGGATCACGTTGTGGATCAGGCGCCCGGAGTTGGCGCGCAGCGAGCGGCCCAGCGCGGAGACCACGCCCGCCGTCACCGTGTGCGAAAACCCCAGCGGGTTGCCGATGGCCACCGCGATCTGCCCGACCTTGAGCTTGCCGGAGTCGCCGAATTCGATATGGGGCAAGGCGCCGGTGGCGCCGATGCGGATCACCGCGAGATCGGTGTCCGGGTCTTCGCCGATGATGTCGGCGCGCGCCTGGGTGCCGTCGGCCAGGGTCACGTGCACCTCCAGCGCGCCGTGGATCACGTGGCTGTTGGTCAGGATGTAGCCGTCGGGCGTGAACAAAAAGCCCGAGCCGGTGCCGCCGCTGGGCCGGCCGTGGCGCCCGGGCTTGCCGCGCACCTCGATGAACACCACGGCCTCCTTCACGCGCCCGACCACGCCGGTCACGGTCTGCGAATAGGCATCGAGCAGCGGCGCATCGAGCATGGAAGCGTCGGCCAGGAGTGACTCGGCGTCTCCGGCCGCCGCGGCCGCCTGCAGCACTGCAGGTTCATCATCAACGAATAGCGGACGTGCGCCCATAACAACCTTTCACGCGTCTTGAAGACGTGATTGGGGAAAGCTATGAGATTGGGATGCGGCCTTCGCTTGTCAAGCTCACGCTGGCCCCGCTTCCCCAGCGAAGGAAGCGGCGGCGCGCAGCGCGAAAAAAGCCCCGGCATCGTCGAGGCTTTTCGATGTTTCGTTGCCGTTCCCCACCAAATCATCCGGCTTTGCCGGTGATTTGGTGCCGAACAAGCCAGTCAAAAGTAGGGGTGTACTTTTGACTGAAGGTTCTAGCCCTTTTTCATCGAGTCGAAGAATTCCGCGTTGTTCTTGGTCGCGCGCATCTTGTCCATCATGAATTCCATCGCTTCGATTTCGTCCATGTTGTAGAGGAACTTGCGCAGGATCCACACCTTTTGCAGCACCGAAGGCTCGATCAGCAGTTCCTCGCGGCGGGTGCCGGACTTGTTGATCATGATCGAGGGGTACACGCGCTTCTCGGCCATCCGGCGATCCAGGTGGATTTCCATGTTGCCGGTGCCCTTGAACTCTTCGTAGATCACGTCGTCCATCCGGCTGCCAGTGTCGATCAGCGCGGTGGCGAGGATGGTCAGCGAGCCGCCTTCTTCGACGTTGCGCGCGGCACCGAAAAAGCGCTTGGGCTTTTGCAGCGCGGCAGCGTCCACACCGCCGGTCAAAATCTTGCCGGAGGCCGGCTGCACCGTGTTGTAGGCGCGCGCCAGGCGGGTGATGGAATCGAGCAGGATCACCACGTCCTTCTTGTGCTCGACCAGGCGCTTGGCCTTTTCGATCACCATGTCGGCCACCTGCACGTGGCGCACGGCCGGCTCGTCGAAAGTGGAGGCCACCACTTCGCCGCGCACCGTGCGCTGCATGTCGGTCACTTCTTCCGGGCGCTCGTCGATCAAGAGCACGATCATCTCGACGTCCGGATGGTTCGAGGTGATGGCGTGCGCAATGTGCTGCAGCATCACGGTCTTGCCGCTTTTCGGCGAAGCCACCAGCAGGCCGCGCTGACCCTTGCCGATGGGGGCAACGATGTCGATGATCCGGCCGGTGATGTTTTCCTCGGCCTTGATGTCGCGCTCCAGGCGCATCTGCTTGTCCGGAAACAGCGGGGTCAGGTTTTCGAACAGGATCTTGTTCTTGGTGTTTTCCGGCAGGTCGCCGTTGACCTTGTCGACCTTGACCAGGGCGAAGTAGCGCTCGCCGTCCTTCGGGGTGCGGATCTCGCCTTCGATGGTGTCGCCGGTATGCAGATTGAAGCGGCGAATCTGCGACGGGCTGATGTAGATGTCGTCGGTACCCGCGAGGTACGAAGTATCGGGCGATCGCAGGAAGCCAAAGCCGTCCGGCAGCACTTCCAGCACGCCGTCGCCGAAAATCGCTTCGCCGCGCTTGGCTTTGCCCTTGAGCACGGCGAACATCAGCTCGTGCTTGCGCATGCGGTTGGCGTTGTCGATTTCCAGTTCAACGCCCATCTCGACGAGTTGGGCGATGTTGAAGTTTTTGAGTTCGGAAAAGTGCATGGATGGGGCGGATAAGGGGCGCGAGGGATGCGCGGAGGACCGCTGCTCAGGCGAAAGCGGGTCTGAACAGTGTCAGGGGAAGGGCAAAAAGATGTGGGGGCTTAAGGCCAGTGAAACTGAAATGTGCGAATGCTTAAAGGGGGTGCTGCAAGAAATGCTATGGGACGAAAGGGGGGTACCAAGGGGGGTAATGCGCGCCGGCTAGGGCCTTTCTCAAGGCGCGTGCGGCTGGGAATGAAGTGCAGGGTAAGCCGGCTGCGGGTCCCTGTCAATCAGCCATAGTGCTGCGTGGCGTAAATACAACAAGAATTACAGCGGAGCAACGGCGCGCGCAGGCGCCGCTGCCCCGGCAAATTACAGGTGGCTGTCGAGGAAAGCCGTGAGCTGCGACTTGTTCATCGCGCCCACCTTGGTGGCCACGACCTGGCCGCCCTTGAACAGCATCAGCGTCGGAATGCCGCGGATGTTGTGCTTGGCCGGGATTTCCTGGTTCGCATCCACATCCATCTTCGCCACTTTCAGCTTGCCGTTGTAGGTGACGGCGAGTTCTTCGAGCACCGGGGCGATTTGCTTGCACGGGCCGCACCACTCCGCCCAATAGTCAACCAGCACGGGGGCTTCCGACTTCAGCACATCGCTGTCGAAAGAAGCGTCGGTCACGTGGGAAATGTTGTCGCTCATGAAAACTCCGGTCTTTGTATGAGTTGCGGGTCAGCGGAATTGCGCAGGTAGGCTATGCTAGCAAAAACCACCGCCGGACGTTTGGCGCGGCCCCGATTTGCGGAACCGCGTCTAACCTCGTTTGCCGCATATAAAGGCGGAAATTCACCGTTTCAAGCCCCGCCGCAGCCTATTTTCGTGAGCCTTCCCCCGGATTTTCCCTGTCAGTGCCTGCCGCCCGGCCCCGGTTTTGCCGACGCCGCGGCTGACGCGTCGCTCGACGTCCTCGCGCCGCGCGCCGGCGCGGTGCCTGGGGACTTCAGCGCCGGGCTGGTCCTATTGCCCACTCTCAACGCCGGCCCGGCCATGCGTGCGGCGCTGGCGCGCGCGGCGGCGCGCGGCGGCCTCGCCGTCTTCTTGCCGCCGCGCCTGGAAACCCTGGAAAGCTGGCTGGCGCGCGCGCCTCTGCAAGCTTCCGTCGAATCGCGCGCCGCCCGCACCGCCGGCCTCTACCGTCTGCTGAAGGCGCGCGGCTGGTACGGCGGCGACCCGCCCTGGGAAACCGTGCGGGCGCTGCTGGCGCTGGCCGACGAACTCAGCCTGCACCTGCACGCGGCGGGCGACGAACCGCGCCTGGCCCGCGCCATCGAGTCGCACTATCGCGCCGCCGCCGCCCGTGTTGCCGGCGCCGAGGCGCAATTGGTGCTCGAAGTCTGGCGCGCCTATGCCAAGCCGCGTCCCGGTGCCGCCCTCGACCCCGGCCTGGCGCGGCGCATGCGCCAGCAGGCCTGGCAACATGCGGTCGCCGCGCACGCCCCCGGCGCTCCTACCGGCATCGTCTGGCTCACCTCCTGTATTGAAGGGGCGCTGCCCGCGCCCGAACTGGCTTTTGCTTCGGCTCTCGCTGCGCATATGCCGCTGCGCCTGATCGCTCCGCAAAGCCTGGCGCCGCTGCTCGCCGCCTGGGAACCCAAAGGCGCTGCCTTGGCCGCACGCGCACAGTCACTGACCCGCGAGCAATTCGAAACTTCGCGCATCACCGTGCGCGCCGCCCACTCGCTGGAGCAGGAAGCAACGCTTGCCGCCGCGCAGGTTCTGCAATGGCTGGCCGCAGGCAAGCGCCGCATCGCCATCGTCGCCTTCGACCGCCTCACCGCCCGGCGCATGCGCGCGCTGCTGGAGCGCCGCCAGGTGTTGCTGGCAGACGAATCGGGCTGGAAGCTCTCCACCACCTCCGCCGCCACCTGCGCCATGCGCTGGGTGGAGGCGGCCACCGGCGGCTTTCACCAGCGCGATGTGCTCGACTGGCTGAAATCGCCGCACGTCTTCGCCTCGCTGCCCGGCGCCATGCGCGAGCGCGCGGTTGCCTGCCTGGAAGCGGCGATCCGCGAACACAATGTCCTGGCCGGCCTCCCTGTCATGCGCAAGGCCCTCTACGCCCGTTCGCGCCGCCCGGACGATGAGGCGCGCGACCTCGCGGCGAACCTGCTCGAACGCATGGACGCCGCCGGCCGCCCCTGGACCCGCCGCAGCGCCACCCTCGCCGAATGGTGCGCGCTGCTCACCAGCACCCTGGCGGAACTGGACGCCGCCGGCGCCCTGCAAGACGACGCCGCCGGCAAGGCCGTGCTCGATCTGCTCGAAAGCCTGGGCGCCGCACTGGAGGCGCCCGACGCTCCACGTTACGCCGTCACCGAATGGCGCGCGTGGCTCGCCGCCGAGCTGGAAACCGCCACCTTCCGCGATGCCGCCATCGATAGCCCCGTGGTCCTCACAACGCTACAGGCCGCCGTGCTGCGCGAGTTCGACGCCGTGCTGCTGGTCGGCGCCGATGCCGGCCACCTGCCGGGCGAAGCCGCGCAAGGGCCGCTGCTGACGCCGCGCCTGCGCGCCGAACTGGGTCTCGGCACGCGTGAAGACGCCACCCGCGAACTGCGCGACGAGCTGGCCCTGGTGCTGGCCGCCGCGCCGGTGGCCGCCGCCACCTGGCGCGCCTCGGAGGCGGGCGACCCCAATCCGCTTTCGCCCTTTCTCAGCCGTATCGACGCGCTCTATCGCGCCGCCGGCCTGGCCGGCCTGATCGTCGACAGCCCGCGCAACGCCCAAGCCGGCGTGGCGCAGCCCGCCATCGCTCCCGCGCCCGCCGCCCCGCAATTGCTGCCCGCGCGGGTCAGCGTCTCCGCGTATTCGAGCCTGATCGTCTGCCCGTACCAATTTTTTGCCCGCCACCTGCTCAAGCTCAACGAGCAGGACCAGGTGCGCGAGGAATTCGAAAAGCGCGACTACGGCGAATGGGTGCACCGCCTGCTGCAGCGCTTTCACCAAAAATTCCCCCGCATCACCGGTGTGGACCGCGAGCGCCTGCGCGACACCCTGCGCGCGCTGGCCGAGGAAGAGTTCGCCGCGCCGCTGGAATTCAACTACCTGAGTCTCGGCTGGAAGCTGCGCTGGGAAGGCATGGCCGAAAGTTATATCGAGTGGCAGCTCGAGCGCGAGGCGGAGGGCTGGAACTATAGCGCCGGTGAAAAGCGCGGCGAGATTGTGGTCGGCCTTGACGGGAATGAGGAAGACGGCCAGGCGGACGGCGTGGTCATCCACGGGCGGCTGGACCGCATCGACACCGAAAGCGCGGGGAAAGAAGTGCGGCGCATCGAAGTGCTGGACTACAAGACCCAGTCGGTCGACGCCTTGCGCGCCAAAGTGAAGGAAGCCGGCGAAGACGTGCAGCTCGCCGTCTACGCCCTGTCGCAGGCGGAACAGGGCGAGTGCAGCGCCAGCTTCGTCAGCGTCGACGGCGAGGCGGTGCGCACCGTACCGGCCAATCCGAACCATTTGCCGGAAGACGAGTGGCGGCGCATCGCGCAACTCTTCGGCGACTTGCGCGGCGGCGCCGGCATGCCGGCCAACGGCATCGAAGCCGCCTGCAACTATTGCGAAATGCGCGGGCTTTGCCGGCGCGACATCTGGGCCGGGACGGCGTGAGGGAGCCGGCATGAACCCCCTTTGGGCCGCCCTCGACCCGCAAGGCTCGGCCGTGGTCGAAGCCTGCGCCGGCAGCGGCAAGACCTGGCTGCTGGTCTCGCGCATGCTGCGACTGCTGCTGGCCGGCGCGCCGCCTTCCTCGATCCTGGCGCTCACCTTCACCCGCAAGGCCGCGCAGGAAATGCGCGAACGCCTGGACCAATGGCTGAGCCTGCTGGCCCTCGCGCCCGACGACGAGGCGCTGAAATTCCTCAAGGAGCGCGGCCTTGACGCGCAAGACGCCCGCGCCGTGCTGCCGCGCGCCCGCGGCCTCTACGAAGCAGTGCTCGGAGCCGAACCCGGCATCGCCGTCGACACCTTCCACGGCTGGTTCCTGCGCCTGATCGAGCTCGCGCCGCTGGCGGCCCCAAACGCCGGCGGCGCCGATACCGTCAACCCGCATGGCGCCGCGCTCACCGACGCCCCCGGGCAACTGATGGGCGAAGCCTGGCAGCGCCTGGCCATGCGCCTGGCCCGCGAGCCGGCCGGGAGTGGCGAGGAAGCCGCGCGCCTGCACTTCGCCTTCGAGACCCTGTTGAGCGCACTTGGCCTGTCCGGCACGCGCGGCCTGCTGTTCGACTTCGCCGCCCGCCGCGCCGAATGGTGGGCCTATACCGCGCAGGACGAAGACCCGGCGCGCGACGCCGCCGAGCGCCTGCAACGCATGCTGGAGATCGAGGAGGGCCGCGACCCGGTCGCCGCCTTTATCGAAATCCATATCGAACCCTGCAATCGTTATGGCAGCCTGCTGGGCCGCCGCAGCACCAAGACCGACAGCGAACACGCGCAGCGCTGGACTTCGCATGCGCTGACGCCCGATGCAAGCCACGCCGACCGGTACCTCTGCTTCAAGGCCGTGCTGCTGACCAAGGCCGGTACCCCGCGCAGCCGCAAGGCTTCGATGGCGCAGGCCAAGGAAATGGGCGGCGCTGCCGCCGAACAGGAATTCCTTGATCTGCACCTGCGCTTGTCCGACGCCGTGCTCGCCGTCGAAGCTGCCTTGCAGGACGCGCGCATCGGCGCCATCAACGCCGCCGCCTTCACCTGCGGCGTCGCCCTGCTGCGCGAATTCGCGCAAGTCAAAAGCGACCGCCGCGCCATCGACTTCACCGACGCCGAATGGCTGGCCACGCGTCTGCTCACCGGTGAAGAACATGCCGCCTATTTGCACGCACGGCTGGATGCGCGCGTGCGCCACCTGCTGCTCGACGAGTTCCAGGACACCAACCCGATGCAATGGGCCGCGCTCAAGGGCTGGCTCGCCGCCTACGGCAGCGACAGCGCGCGGCCCTCGGTGCTGCTGGTGGGCGACCCCAAGCAATCGATCTACCGCTTTCGCCGCGCCGACGCGCGCATTTTCGAAGCGGCGGGGCGCTGGCTGGTGAAGGAATGGCAGGCGGTGCACCTGCCGCTCAACACCACGCGGCGCAACGCGCCGAAAATCGTCGATGCGGTCAATGCGCTGTTCGGCAATGAGCCCACTTACACGCGGTTCCAGAACCAGGGCACGGTGCTGCAAGACCTGCCCGGCCGCGTCGAGCTCTGGCCGCTCGCCGCCGGAGGTGCGCGCGACGCAAACCCGCCGGCGCCGCGCACCCTGCTACGCAACCCGCTGATCGAAGCGCGCCTCGAAGCCGCCGACATGCGCCTGCGCCGGGAGAACGAAGCGCAATTGATCGCCACGCGCATCGCGCAACTGGTCGGCCGTACCCTGCTGCGCGAAGGCAGCGCCGAGCGTCCCGCGTACTACGGCGACATCATGATCCTCTCGCGCAAGCGCGGCGCCTTGCCGGCCATCGAAGCCGCGCTGCGCGCCGCCGGCATTCCCTTTGTCACCGCGCGCCAGGGCGGCCTGCTCGAAACCATCGAGGCGCGCGACCTCTCGGCGCTGATCGAATTCCTCGTCACCCCGGCCGACGACCTGGCGCTGGCCCATGCGCTCAAATCACCGCTGTTCGGCGCCGCCGACGCGGACCTGATCACGCTGGCCGGCATGGGCGAGCCCGGCACCCACTGGTGGCCGCGCCTGCTGGCGGCGGAACAATTGCCGCCGCCGCTGGCGCGCGCGCGCCGCCTGATCGCCGGCTGGCGCGAGGTCGCCGGCTACCTGCCGGTGCACGATCTGCTCGACCGCATTTACCATGAGGCCGAGGTGCTGCCGCGCTACGCGGCAGCGATGCCCGCGCATTTGCGCGAGCGTGCGCAGTCCAACCTCGAGGCCTTCATCGCCCTGGCGCTGCAGCTCGAAGCCGGCCGCTTTCCCAGCCTGCCGCGCTTTCTCGACGACCTGCGCAGCGCCCGCCGTGGCGACCTCAACGAGTCGCCGGACGAAGCGCCCACCGCCGCCCATGAAGCGGTGCGCCTGATGACCGTGCACGGCTCCAAGGGCCTGGAGGCGCCGGTAGTGTTTCTCGCCGATGCCAACGCCGGCAGCGCGCGCGGCCACGCCAGCGCGCTGATCGCCTGGCCGCCGGAGGCCGACGCCCCCGAGCATTTCTCGCTGATCACCGGCGGCGCCATCGGCGCCGCGCGCGAGCCGCTGGTGGCCGAGGAAGAAGCGGCGGATGCCATCGAAGAACTCAACGTGCTCTACGTCGCCATGACCCGCGCCAAGCAATTGCTGGTGGTCAGCGGCATCGAAAACCGCAATGCGAAAGACGATAGCGCCTACCAGCGCATCAGCCGCGCGCTGAACCACCTGCGCGAAAGCCCGGCGCCCGAACTCGCGCTTGGCGCACCCCTGGCCTGGGGCAGCCTGCCCGAAGCGCAGGCGCCTTCCATGGGCATCGCCGCCGCGCCGGTCAATGAAGGCGGCGATGATCTGCTCACCGCGGTCTACGACCTGCCGCCCATCGGCACCCGCCGCGCCCCGCCCAGCGAAGCCATGCTCGCCGGCATCCAGCTGCACGCCGTGCTGCAGGCCGTGCTCGATGAAACCGACCTCGGCAGAAAGGCGCCCGAAGTGGCCGAAGTCGCCGCCCGCGCCGGCACTTCGCTGCATCTGGCCGCGCAACTCCTGCGCAGCGCGCGCCAGGCCCTGGCCCTGCCGGCGCTGGCGCGCTTTTTCGATCCTGCGCAATTCGTGCGCGCCGTCAACGAGCTGGAAATCATCGCCGGCGGCGAGGTGAAGCGCGCCGACCGCGTGGTCGAATTCGCCGGGGCGCTCTGGGTACTCGACTACAAGGCGCGCGTCACCGACGAGGAACTGCCGGCCTACCGCGCGCAGATCGCCGGCTACAAGGAAGCGCTGGCGGCGATCCACGCCGGCCGCGAAATCCGCGCCGGCCTGATCGACCTCGCCGCAGGCAGCCTGATCGAGTGCTGAGCAGTTATTTTTTGCCCACTTGACGGTTCCAGATATTCGCGTATCTTGGAAACCAGCAGCCGCGCTTCTGTTCACGCCTTGTCTGCGTTCGGCGTGGCCTTTCGCCGGGCGGCTTTCTTGACATCCGCAACGACCTACCGAGTGGTCCGCGCGCGGCGCCAGCGTCGGGGTAACACAAGCGTGGTGGAACGTATCTCACGGCGCACTACGTTTGTAGTTGAAAATCCCGATTTTTTATCAGGGAATTACTGATTAAGTGGGCTGCGCCCCCTTAACAACCCCCAATATTAGAGAGAGGCTAGCTTCCCCTCCCCTCGTTTTCGGGACTTGTTCAGTGTTTCCTCAGGTTTTATCAGGTTGGTGAACACGTGGAAACGCGGCTTGCGGTTTGGGCCTGTTATTTACTGTGCTTGCAGGCTCAACGTATGCTGCGAAACGCATATTGGTTTTCCCGGGTACGGCGATACCATAGCGGCACTCGAACAAGCGGTGCGCCGCGCGCCGCCCCTGGCGTGGTCCCGAGAAAATAAGATTTCCGCCGCGCCTGTGTTGCCGGCTTCAACCCGATCCCCATGAACTGGATAGCCGCAAGCCTGGCCGATGCAGCACGTCTGGCGTTTTCGCTGGACCCCAGGCTGTATGCGATCATCGGCCTGTCGCTGGCCGTCAGCCTGGCCTCGGTGACGTTCGCCTCGATTGCCGGCGGGCTGATCGGCGCGGCGGTGGCGGTGGGGCGCTTTCCCGGCCGCCGGGTGCTGATCGTGCTGCTCAATGCCGCCATGGGGCTGCCGCCGGTGGTGGTCGGCCTGGTGGTCTACCTGATGCTCTCGCGCGCCGGGCCGCTGGGCGCGGCAGGCCTGCTGTTCACCCCGCAGGCGATGGTGATCGCGCAATTCGTGCTGATCACGCCCTTGATTGCGGCGCTGACCCGGCAGGTGATCGAAGACGCCTGGCGCGAATATGAAGAGCAGTTGCGCTCGCTCGGCGCGCGCGCCTGGCAGGCGGCGCTGACGCTGTTGTGGGATACGCGTTTTTCGCTGCTCACCGTAGTGCTGGCGGGCTTGGGGCGGGCGATGGCCGAAGTCGGCGCGGTGATGATCGTCGGCGGCAATATCGACGGCGTGACGCGCGTCATGACAACCACCATCGCGCTGGAGACCAGCAAGGGCGATCTGCCGCTGGCCGTGGGGCTGGGGGTGATCCTGGTGCTGATCGTGCTGCTGCTCAATGCGGCGGCTTATGGCGTGCGTGAATGGGCGGTGCGGCGCCATGGCTGAACCCATGCTCCAGTTGCGCGACCTGGTGTTCGAGGGCCGCGGCCACCGCGCCATCGACGGGGTCACGCTGGCGCTGGATGCGGGGCGCACCGCCATCCTCGGCGCCAACGGCGCGGGCAAGAGCGTGCTGTTGCGCCTGATGCATGGCCTGCTCATGCCGAGTAGCGGCGAAGTGCAGTGGACCGGCATCGATGGCCGCGCGCCGCGCCTGGCGATGGTGTTCCAGAAGCCGGTGCTGCTGCGCCGCTCGGCGCTTGACAACGTGATCTATGGCCTGCAGCTCTCGCCCGCGCAACGCGCCGAGCCGGCAGCGCGCCTGCGCGAGCGCGCGCTGGCGGCGCTTGCGCGCGTGGACCTCGCGCATCTGGCGCAGCGCCCCGGCCGCGTGCTTTCCGGCGGCGAGCAGCAGCGCGTCGCGCTGGCGCGCGCCTGGGCGCTGGAGCCGGATGTGCTGCTGCTCGATGAGCCCACCGCCAGCCTGGACCCCGCCGCCATGCGCGCTGTGGAGGCGGTCATCCTCGAGATCGCCGCCGGCGGCACCTCGATTGTCATGACCACCCACCATCGCGGCCTGGCGCGGCGCTTTGCCGACAGCGTGGTGTTTCTCGACGCAGGCCGGGTGGCCGAACACACCCCGGTGAACGAATTTTTTGCCCAGCCCCGTTCCGGCGGCGGCCATGCCTACCTGGAAGGAGAAATCGCATGAACCTCAATCGTCGCGTATTCATCGCCGGCGCCGCGCTGCTGGCGGCCTGCACCGCCTGCGGCCTGTCGGCGCAGGCGCAAGAAAAATTCATCACCGTGGCCTCCACCACCTCCACCGAGCAGAGCGGCCTGTTCGGCTATCTGTTGCCGATCTATGAAAAAAAG
Organism: Betaproteobacteria bacterium; assembly: GCA_028292405.1. Taxonomy (GTDB): domain Bacteria; phylum Pseudomonadota; class Gammaproteobacteria; order Burkholderiales; family JAEUOS01; genus JAQGMJ01. The sequence goes on along the minus strand of JAQGMJ010000082.1, from coordinate 9,220 downwards.
TCTGGCGTGAAGGTGCGCGTGGTCGCGGTGGGCACCGGCCAGGCGCTGGACATGGGGCGGCGCGGCGATGCCGACGTCGAGTTCGTCCATGACCGGCCGGCGGAAGAAAAATTTCTCGCCGAGGGTTTTGCCACCAAGCGGCAAGACGTGATGTACAACGACTTCATCCTGGTCGGGCCGAAGAGCGATCCGGCCAAGGCGCAGGGGAAGGACATTCTCGAAGGCCTGAAAAAAGTCGCCGCCGCCAAGGCGCCCTTCGTCTCGAGCGGCGACCGCAGCGGCACCCATGCCGCCGAACTGCGCTATTGGAAAGACGCCGGCGTCAACCTCGACGCGGTCAGGGGGCCGTGGTACCGCGACACCGGCTCCGGCATGGGCCCGGCGCTCAACACCGCCGCCTCGATGGATGCCTACATCCTGGCCGACCGCGGCACCTGGCTCTCCTTCAAGAACCGCGGCAACCTGCAGATCGTGGTCGAAGGCGATACCAAATTGTTCAACCAGTACGGCGTGATGCTGGTCAACCCGGCCAGGCACCCGCATGTGAAAGTGGACCTGGGGCAGGCCTTCATCGACTGGCTGGTGTCGCCAGAGGGACAGCAGGTGATCGCGGGCTACAAGATCGGCGGCCAGCAGTTGTTTTTCCCGAACGCAAAACCATAAGGCTTTATGTTTAAACTCGGACATGCATTTCTTCTTCCCGCACTTCTCGGGCTGCCGCCCGGCGCGCTGGCGCAGGCTGCGCCTTTTGCCGCTCCGGCCGGGGGCGTGCCCTTGATCCTCAAGGTCTACTCCGCCGGCAGCCTGAAAGCGGCATGGATGGAACTGGCGCGCGCCTACCAGGCGAAATACGGCGTGCGCATCGATTTCGAGTTCGGCGCATCCGGCCTGCTGCGGGAGCGCCTGGAAAAAGGCGAGCGTGCCGACCTGTTCACCTCCGCCGACACCGGCCACCCGCAGACCCTGGCCGACAAGGGCCTGTCGGGACCGATGCGCGTCTTCACCGGCAACCGCCTGTGCGTGCTGGCCCAGCCCGGGGTCGGCCTGACGGGCGCCAACGTGCTGGACAAGCTGCTCGACCCCGCCGTGCGCCTGGGCAGCTCCACGCCCAAGGCCGATCCTTCGGGCGACTACACTTGGGCGATGTTCGAGCGGGCCGGGAAGCTCAAACCCCGCGCCTACGAGACCTTGAGCAAGAAGGCGATGCAACTGGTCGGCGGCCCGAATTCCGCGCGGACGCCGAAAGTCCGCAGCGCCTACGGCAAGTTCATGGAAGAGCGCGCGGTGGACGTTTTCGTCACCTACTGCACCAATGCCGTCCAGGCGCAGCGCGAAGTGCCCGGGCTGGTCAACGTAGCGCTGCCGGACGATCTCTCGGTCACAGCCACCTACGGCATGGTGGTGATGCGCGGCGCGGCTTCGCCTACCGCCGGGCTGGCGGATTTCGTGTTGTCGGGCGAGGGGCAAAAGCTGCTGGCCGCACAAGGCTTTGCGCCGCTGCCACCCGTCGCGGGCAAGGCAAACTAGGGCGGGAATAGGGGCTTTTCAGCCCCTTATTCACGGCCTGGCCGGTGCCGCCGCGGAGCAAAATACCCTCAAATATCACATCACTTCACGAGGGGCATCATGGGCCAGGTCATCAGCGTCATCGGCAACAAGGGCGGCACCGGCAAGACCACGCTTTCGCACATGCTGGGCCACGGCTTCGGCCTGTTCAACCGCCGCGCGGTGGCCATTCTCACCGATACCTATCGCGACAAGCTTTCCAAGTTCAATCGCACCTATCTGCCTTACGACGCCCGCGAGCCGCAAGACCTCGAGCGCTGCGCCGCCAAGCTGGCCAGCGCGCCGGACTGGGTCGGCATCATCGACGGCGGCGGCAACCGGCCGGAGATGGACGAGCAACTGGCGGCCATGGCCGACCTGGTGATTTTGCCGTTTCGTGATTCGCACGAAGACATCCGCACCCTGATGCGCGACCTGGAGCGTTTTCCCAACGCCTACGCGCTGCCTTCGCAATGGCCGACCAATCGCTTTGCCGAAGCCTCGGCGCAGCGCTCGGTCAACGGCATGCTCGGGCGCTATCGCTCGCGCATCCTGGCGCCGGTATACGCGCTGTCCTGCTCCAAGCTGCTGCTGCAGGATGAACTGCCGATCCTGCCGACCCAGTTGCACAACGCCTGCCGCGAAATGGCGATGCAGGTGATGGAACTGCTGGGCATGGAAGTCGGCGACAGCGCCTGGATCGGCCGCGATGAACTGGCGCAGGCGCAGGCCGGCGTGCCGGCGGCGCTGATCCAGCGCGCCGAGTTGGCCTACGCCTGAGCGTGGGACTGCGCCGCTAGCCGGCCTTGAGCCACTGCGCTTTCGCGAGCGCAGCGGCGACGTCGCTTAGCGCTTCGAGATTGTGCACCGGCAGGTGCGCATCTACATAAGGCAGCATGGCGCGGATGCCGGCCGGCTTGGCTTCGAACTGGTCGTAACGCAACAGCGGGTTGAGCCAGATCAACTGGTGCGCCGAGCGCTTTAAGCGCGCCATTGCCTCGCGCAGTTCGTCTACCTTGTCGCGGTCCAGGCCATCGGTGATCAGCAGCACCGCGGCATTCTGCCCGAGCAGGCGGCGCGACCAGCGCAAATTGAATTCCGAAAGACTGGCGCCGATGCGGGTGCCGCCGGCCCAGTCCGCCACCGCGCCACGCACCCGTTCCACCGCTACATCGACATCGCGCTCGCGCAGGTGGCGCGACACGTTGGTGAGACGCGTGCCGAACAGCAGCGTATGCACCGGCACCCGCCGCGCACCCTGGTTGCGCGCCAGGGCATGGACGAAGTGCAGCAGCATGCGGGTGTAGCGGTGCATCGAGCCGGAGATGTCGCACAGCACCACCAGCGGCGGTGTGCGCTTGCTGCGCCGGGTGCGCTTCAGGCGCAGCAGTTCGCCGCCGGTGCGCAGCGAGGCGCGCGCGGTGGCGCGCGGGTCGATGAACTCGCCGTGCGCGTGCGGACTGCGGCGCCTGGTACGGATTTGCGGCAGCGGCAGGCGCAGGCGGGCGATCATTTCCTTTGCCTGCCGCCATTCGGCGGTGCTCATTTTCTCGAAGTCGACCTGCTGCAGCTTTTCCTGCGCCGAGAAGGTGAACTCGGCCTCGACCTCGATTTCCTGTTCCTCTTTCGCGCGGTCGTGCTTGGGGGCGTGCGGCGGCGTCAGGGCATCGGCGAGGCGGCGGTTCGCCTTCTCCTCGTCCGCATTGCCGGCGCGGCCGAATACTTTGGGCAGCAGCAATTGCATCATGCGTTCGAGCAGCGCCGGGTCGCGCCAAAAAAACTCGAAGGCCTGGTCGAACATGTCGCTGTCTTCGTGCCTTTGCACAAAGATCGCCCCCAGCACCGCGTGCCAGTCGGCGCGGCTTTCGATGCCGGCTATCTGCAGCGCCTGCAGCGCGTCGATCACCTTGGCCGGGCCCACCTGCATGCCGGCGGCGCGCAGCACGCGGGCGAAGTGAACGACGTTCTCGGCAAGCTTGCCGCCGGGCACCGCTTCGGCGGGGACCTGGAGGACGGATTCGATCGGCACGGCGCGGGGTTTCGCGGGCGGCGCGTTTTAAGCGGTGGCGCGGGCGTTGACTTCGGCCAAGATCGCCGCTGCCTCCGAGCCCTGGATTTTCGCGATGTCGTCCTGGTACTTGAGCAGGGTGCCGAGGGTATCGTTAATCGTCTCGGGGTCCAATGCCAGCTTGTCCAGCGCGGTCAGGGCGCGGGTCCAGTCGATGGTCTCGGCCACGCCGGGCTGCTTGTACAGATCGCGGGTGCGCAGGCGCTGGACGAACTCGACCACCTGGCGCGATAAAGCGGCATTCGCCTGCGGCACCTTGCGGGCGACGATCTCCAGTTCGCGCTGCGCGTCCGGGTAATCGACCCAGAAGTAGAGGCAGCGGCGCTTCACCGCATCGTGAATCTCGCGGGTGCGGTTGGAGGTGATGATGACGATAGGCGGCTCGGTCGCCTTGATCACGCCGAGTTCAGGGATGGTGATCTGGAAATCGGCCAGCACTTCGAGCAGGAAAGCTTCGAAGGGCTCGTCGGCGCGGTCCAGCTCGTCGATCAGCAGCACCGGGGCGCCGGTGGGCGAAGTCTCGAGCGCCTGCAGCAGCGGTCGCTTGAGCAGGAACTGCTCGTCGAAAATGGTCTTGGCCAGGGCGCCGGCATCGGCCGTGCCGGCCGCTTCGGCCAGGCGGATCTGCAGCATCTGGCGCGGGTAATTCCATTCATAGGCGGCACTTGCGAGGTCCAGACCCTCGTAGCACTGCAGGCGCACCAGCGGGCGCCCCAGCGCCTGCGACAGCACCTTGGCGATCTCGGTCTTGCCCACACCCGCCTCGCCTTCGAGAAACAGCGGGCGTTGCATGGTCAGCGCCAGGTAGACGGTGGTGGCCAGGCTGCGGCTGGCGACGTAGTCGGCGCCGGCGAGCAGTGTCTGGGTGGCGGCAATCGAGTCTGGCAGGGCGGACATGGCTTAGCCTGGAATAGGACCGCCCGATATCGGGCGATGCCGGGGGGTGCGTTAGCTGATGTCTTCTATTTTACGCGGCGCTCGCTCCCGCCTCGTTTTCGCGCGCCGCTTCTTCCTGGACCCACTCCACGAAGGCATGCAGCTCGGGGCGCGCGCGGCTGGCGCGCGACAGCACGACAAAGTATTGGCGTGCCGCCGCCAAGCGCTCGCCAAAGGGGATCACCAGCTTTTTTTGCCGCAGTAAGCGGGCCACCAGCGCCTGGCGGCCAATGGCCACGCCTTCGCCCTCGACGGCGGCCTGGATCAGCTGGTCGTAATGCGAGAAGGTGACCCAGCCCGCCGGCACGAAATTTTCCAGCTTCCAGGCGGAAAGCCAGATCGACCACTCGACCCAGGGCAGGCGGCGGTGCGGGTCGTCCCAGCGCAGCAACACATGGTGCTTCAGGTCGGCCGGGGTGGCGAGCGGGCGTGCGCGATCTTTCAGCAGCTTCGGGCTGGCGACGGGAAAGGCCTGCTCGCCCATCAGCAGCAGGGCGCCGGCGGGCGCCTGGTCGGGCTCGCAAAAGCGGATGGCGCAATCGACGCGCTCGCGCTCCAGCGAAATGATGCCGTCGTTGGCCGCCACCCGCACGTCGATATTCGGGTGGCGTGCGCGAAACGCCGCCAGGCGCGGCACCAGCCAGAGGGAGGCGAAGGATACCGGGGTGGTGACGGTGAGAACCTGCGAGCCGGCGGCGCTCACTTCCATTATTGCCGCTTCGAGGTCGGCCAGCGCGCGGCCGGCGCTGCGCGACAGGCGCAAGCCCGCTTCGGTCAGTTCCAGGCGACGGTTATAGCGGGTGAACAGCGCGATGGCCAGCGCCTCTTCCAGGGTCTTGATCTGCCGGCTGACCGCCGATTGCGTCACCGCCAGTTCGGCGGCTGCCCGGGTGAAGCTCAGGTGCCGCGCCGCTGCCTCGAACACCTTGAGGGTGTCGAGCGAGGGCAAGCGCGGACGCGCCGGATAATTTGTCTTCGCATGAGTTTTGTGCATACGAATCCTGTCTAAATGTCGTTTGTGGCGCTGCGGCGCGAAGAGGAGAATCCTGATGACCGGAGCGCCACCAAGCCAAGCAGCAGAGCAGGCCGGGCCCAACGCGCCGCATGAGCAAAACTTATACGAAAGGAAACTGCCATGCAAGCCACTTTCAATACCGCCGAACTCTCCCTGACCAAAGGCCAGACCATGGAGCTGGGCGCAGCCGCCCGCAGCGTGATCACCGGCATCTGCGGGGCCGTATGGCTCACCCGCGAGGGCGACCTGAACGACCGCGTGATCGGTCCCGGCCAGTCGCTGACGGTGAATGCAGATTCCCATGTGCTGCTGTCGGCGCTGGGCGACGCGCGGGTGCGCATCGAGCAAAAGGCGGTGCGTCATTCCGGCTACGCCTCGCGCATCGGCCGCGGGCTGCTGGCGCGCTACCTGCGCCTGCTGCGCGCGCTGCAGCGCCGCCAGCATGCGCCCGGCAACGAGTCGCTGGCCTATTGATCCGCCGGCCCCCGGACGAAAACCCGGGCGAAAAAAAGCCCGCGCAATGCGCGGGCTTTTTCATGGCCGTGAAGCCGGTAATGCTTACTTCAGATGCGCGCTGACCAGCTTGGTCATTTCGAACATCGACACGGTCTTCTTGCCACCGAACACGACCTTCAGCTTGTCGTCGGCGTTGATGTTGCGCTTGTTGACCTTGTCTTGCAGCGCGTTCTTCTTGATGTACGCCCAGATCTTCGAGGTGATCTCGGTGCGCGGCGCCGGCTTGTCGCCGATCACGGCGGCCAGGGCGGCGGACGGGGTCACGGGCTTCATGAAGGCGGCGTTCGGCTTGCGAGCGACCTTCTTCTTCGGGGCGGCGGCCTTCTTTGCTGCCGGCTTCTTGACGGCAACCTTCTTCGCAGCCGGCTTCTTGGCGGCTACTTTCTTGGCGGCGACGGGCTTCTTCGCCGCGACTTTCTTGGCGGCGGGCTTCTTTGCTGCTTTCTTGGCGGTGGCCATGGTATTACCTCCTGGTTACGTTGAAAAACAACAGTTGGTGAAACGAAAAAGCGACAACGTTGAACAACTTGCCAAGAGCCGCAAAACCGGCGCTGGGTGGGCGGATGGTCTGCGGAATTTATGTTCCGCACTCCCCGCCCGCACGCGATTTTGCGTCTCTTGCCACTCTGAAAATATGCGGTGTATAGAGTGACAGCGCGAAGAATGCACACTCTCTTTGCGCTTGTCAACGGTTTTTCAGAGGAGAAAACAAAAAAATCACACCCGGTTTCCCTCTGAGAAACGGCATTCGCGTTTCGCTCGCGGCCAAACGCGTGTCACTGGGAATAGTGGCCGCTCATAGAGGGGATACTAGGTCTTGTGTCACTGCCGCAAATTGCGGCGCGAGAACGCTAGCCGTCGCGGGTCTATCTCGTGGTGCATCGCGGTGTCTGCGCGGCGCGGCGCTCTTGCTAGAATAGGCGCAACGATTTTTTAGCCAGTAACCCGCTGGCAATTTCCCCCGCAAAACATCCCGTGACTACTGCCGTCAATCTCGCCGAATTGCGCAAGGATTACGCGCTGGCATCGCTCACCGAGGCCGACGTCGCCGCCGATCCGCAAGCGCAATTCGACAAATGGCTCGCCGAAGCCATCGCCGCGCGCTGCCCGGAGCCCACCGCGATGTCGCTGGCCACCGTCGGCGCCGACGGCCAGCCGTCCTCGCGCATCGTCCTGCTGAAGGGGGCGGACGCGCGCGGCCTGGTGTTTTTCACCAACTATGAAAGCCGCAAGGGGCGCGAGCTGGCGGCTAATCCGCGCGCGGCGTTGCTGTTCCACTGGGTCGAGCTGGAGCGCGAGCTGCGCATCGAAGGCCGGGTGGAAAAGGCGACGGATGCGGAGACCGAAGCCTATTTCGCCAGCCGCCCACTGCAAAGCCGCCTCGGCGCCTGGGCCTCGCCGCAAAGCGAGGAGATTCCCGGCCGCGCCTGGCTGGAGCAAAAATTCACCGAGGCCGAACAGCGCCTGGGCAAGGAACCGCCGCCGCCGCCGCACTGGGGCGGCTACCGCCTGGTGCCGCAGCGTGTGGAGTTCTGGCAGGGCCGCAGGAGCCGCCTGCACGACCGCCTGGTCTACAGCCGCGAGGCGGCGGGCTGGCGCATCAGCCGCCTCGCGCCGTAGGCGGCTTGGGCGGTCCCCGCGCAGGCCCTTTAATTTCCGTCATCGGCCGGTATATGCGATAGGCGGAACGGGTACAATTGATCCCGGCGGGCCCCCCCGCATTAAGGCTTGGGAACCTGGTCAGGTCGGGAACGAAGCAGCCATAACCAATCACCTCAAGTGCCGGGGTCCCGGCTCGCCACCCAATTCAGAATTAGCTGGCCAACGAGAGTTCAAAGCGGACGGTTCAAAGTCGTATGTTTACCGCACCGGCTTAGGCGAGGTCACAAGGATATTCCCGTGTGAACCGTTGTAAGCCAGATAATTCGTACTGACGCCTTCTCCATGTCCTACGTCGTCCTCGCGCGCAAGTACCGCCCCAAGTCCTTCGCGACCCTGGTAGGGCAGGAGCATGTGGTCAAGGCGCTGACCCACGCGCTCACCGTCCAGCGCCTGCACCACGCCTACTTGTTCACCGGCACCCGCGGCGTCGGCAAGACCACCATCGCGCGCATCCTGGCCAAGGCGCTCAATTGCGAAGTTGGCGTCAGCGCGACCCCCTGCGGCGTCTGTTCCGCCTGCGTGGCGATCGACGCGGGCCGCTTCATCGACTACATCGAGATGGACGCGGCCTCCAACCGCAGCGTCGACGAGATGACGCAGATATTGGAGTCGGCCCCCTACAAGCTCGATTCGACGCGCTACAAGGTGCTGATGATCGACGAAGTGCACATGCTCACCAACCACGCCTTCAACGCCATGCTGAAGACGCTGGAGGAGCCGCCGGAGCACGTCAAGTTCATTCTCGCCACCACCGACCCGCAGAAAATCCCGGTGACGGTGCTGTCGCGCTGCCTGCAGTTCAACCTGAAGCAGATGCCGCAGCCGCAGATTGTCGGTCACCTGGAAGAAGTGCTGAAGGCGGAGAACATCGAGGCCGAGCGCCAGGGCCTGCGGCTGATCGCCGCCGCCGCCTCCGGCAGCATGCGCGACGCGCTCTCGCTCACCGACCAGGCGATCGCCTATAGCGCCGGCGAGGTTACCGAACAGGCAATCAGGGGCATGCTCGGCGCCATCGACATGAGCTACCTGATCCGCATCCTCGATGCGCTGGTGGCGGGCGATGCGCCGACGCTGCTGGCGGTGGCCGACGAAATGCTCGGCCGCAGCTTGTCTTTCGGCGGCGCGCTTACCGAACTGGCGGCGCTGCTCTCGCGCATCGCCGTCGCCCAGGCTTCGCCAGCGGCGATTGCCGATGATGCGCCGGAACGCGAAGACATTCTGCGCCTGGCGGGCATGTTTTCGCCCGAGGCGGTGCAACTGCATTACCAGATCGCCATCCACGGCAAGAACGACCTGCCGCAGGCGCCGGACGAAGTCACCGGCTTTACCATGACGCTGCTGCGCATGCTGGCTTTCCGTCCGGACGAGGGGGGCGGCGCGCGTGCGGCATCCGCCTCGCCGCGCGCGGCCGCGCCGGCGCGACCGGCCGCTGCTGCAACTGCGCCTGTTGCGGCAGCGTCTGTTGCGGCAACGCGTGC
>JAQGMJ010000030.1 GCA_028292405.1 Betaproteobacteria bacterium | reverse complement strand
AGCCTGGTGCAGGACGCGCCTATCATCGATCTGGCCATCGGCGCTATCGAGATGGACTTTACCGCGGTTGCCAAGGCGGCCTGAAGCCGGTCTTTCGAAGCCAACGGGCGCCTGCGGGGCCCGTTTTCTTTTTTAGCGGCCGTGCCAGTAACGCGGGTGCATCTGCCGGAAGGTCTCGGCATGCGCGCCGTTCGCCCCTATACGTATGCGGATCGCGCCGCTCTCATCGGTGCGCAGCATCTGCGCGCCGGTCCCGGCATAGCGCTGTACCACCTCCGCCGCGGGATGGCGAAAGCGGTTGCGATAGCCGACCGGGAAGATCACCAGCCTTGGCGCCACCGCCGCGATAAAGCGCGCCGACGAGGAAGTCTGGCTGCCATGGTGCGGCGCCACCAGCACCTCGCTTTGCAGCGCCTGCGATTGGGTCGCTGCCAAGCGTGCCTCGATGTCGCGCTCGATGTCCGCCGGCAGCAGCATGCTATGGCCTTGCGCGGTGATTTTCAGCACGCAGCTTTGCGCGTTGTCGGGCATATCGGCAAACTTCGCGTAGTCCGCCGCCGCCGGATGCAGGAACTCGAAATGCACGCCGTCCCAGTCCCAGGCCTGGCCCGCCTGGCAGGCGCGCGCGCGGGCGCCGGCGGCCTGGCGCACGGTATTCTTTTCCGCCAGCGGCGAGGCCAGCCAGTCCACCGGCACGCCGCCCAGCACCGAGAGTGCACCGCCGCTATGGTCGCTGTCGTCGTGGCTCACCACCATGCCGTCCAGGCGCGCGATGCCTTCGCCGCGCATGAACGGCAGCACCACGCGGTTACCGCCGTCGGTCTCCGGCGAATAGGCCGGGCCGGTGTCAAACAACAAGGTGTGATGGGTCGTGTGCGCCACCACCGCCAGCCCCTGGCCCACATCGAGCACCGTCACTTCCACCTCGCCCGGTCCCGGCTGCGGTGGCGCATAAAGAAACAGCGGCAGCATCCACACCGCGCCGAGCAGGCGCCACGACCACCACCACGGCACGAACATCCACAAGCCCCCGACGGCCGCCAGCGCGGCCAGGGGCCAGGGCGGCGCCGAATGCTGCCACACCGCCCAGTCAAAGCCGCCCAGCCACTCGAGGTAAATCATCAGCACGCTTTGCAGCGCATGCGCCAGGTGCGCCACGGCGTCGAAGGGCAGCACCGCCGCCGCCAGCGCCAGCGGCGTAATCACCAGGCTGACCAGCGGAATCGCCACCGCGTTGGCCAGCGGGCCGACGATCGACACCTGCTGGAACAGCACCAGCGTCAGCGGGATCAGGCCGACCGTGATCGCCGCCTGCGCGACGAACGCGGTGCGCAGCCAGTGCGCGCGCAAGCCCTGCGACTGCCCGGTGAGCAGCAGCAGGGCCACCGCGCCGAACGACAGCCAGAATCCCGGCGCCAGCGCCGCCCACGGGTCGAGCAGGGCCACCACGCCCAGGGCCAGCGCCAGCACGCGCGTGGCCGAGCCGAACCAGCCGCGCCAGATCGCCCACGCTGCCACCCCCAGCATGTAGAGCGTGCGCTGCGCCGGAATCTGAAAGCCCGCCAGCATGCAGTAGCTGAAGGCGGCGAGAAAACCGCCCAGCGCGGCCGCCTGCGGTGCGGGTAACATCAGCAGCAGGCGCGGCGTATGGCGAACGGAATAACGCCACAGCGCGAACACCGCCCAGGCGGCGAGGCTGGCCACCATGGTCACGTGCAGGCCCGAGATGCTCATCAAGTGATTCACCCCGGTGCGGGTGAAGATCTGCCAGTCGTCGTTGTCGATCGCGCGCTGGTCGCCGATCGCCAGGGCGATGATCACCCCGCCGTAGGGCGCCTCGCCCAGCGCTTTTTGCAAGCGTTCGCGGATGTGTTCGCGCATCCGGTCCACCACGCTTTCCACCGACCAGGCGAATGCGGCCTGCAATGCCGGCGCGGCATTGTCGCGCCCGATGCGGATGTAGCCGGTGGCGCGGATGCCGCGTTCCAGCAGCCAGGCCTCGTAGTCGAAGCCATGCGGGTTGGCATTGCCATGCGGCTTGCGCAGGCGTGCCGTCAGATTCCAGCGCTCGCCGGGATGCACCACCGGCACCGGCCGCTCCGGCGCGCCGGCATAGCTGCTGTACCAGGTCAGCTGGATGTGCTGCGGCACCCGCGCACCGCCAGTGGTGGCGCCCTCGGTCTCGAACTCGAAACGTACGCCGCGATCGAAAGGCTGGGGCAGGGAGGCGATGGTGCCCGTGAGCACGATGTCGCGGCCTTCCAGCGCATCCGGCAGGCTGTCGGCCAGGCGCGTGTTGGCCAGCAGGGCGGCCCAGGCCAGGCCGAGAAGGATTGCGCTCATCGCAAAAGCGGCGTCGCGCCAGCGCGGCCACGGCAGGCGGGTGGTGCCCAGCAACAGCAACGCGCCCGCCGCGCCGATGGCCACGGTCGCGTTCTCGGACGGCAGGGTCGGCTGGATTTGTAGCAGGGCGGTGCCGAGGGCAAACCCGACGAGGGCTAGGCGCATGGACCCGGATTCTACGGTGGCGCCCGGTCAGCGCGACAGGCATTTCTGTATACTTCCTTTCCTATTGTTGTATACAAACCAACCAGCGCTTTCCGTAATGAGCCTCGTCCTGCCGCCCCTGTCTTCCCTCGACGATCCGTCCAGCGCCCTCGACGATCTGAACCCGCTGCCGCGCCTCTTGATGGGCCCGGGGCCGATCAACGCGGACCCGCGCGTGCTGCGCGCCATGTCGGCGCAACTGCTGGGGCAGTTCGACCCGCAGTTCCGCCTGATGATGCGCGAGACCATGGCGCTGTACCGCCAGGTGTTCGAGACCAGGAACGACTGGACCTTCATCGTCGACGGCACCGCGCGCGCCGGCATCGAGACCGCGCTGGTGTCGGCCGTCGAGCCCGGCGACCGCGTGCTGGTGTGCTCCTTTGGGCGCTTCGGCCAGCTGTTTTCCGAAATCGCGCGCCGCGCCGGCGCCGAGGTGAAAGTGATCGAGGTGGAGTGGGGCACGGTGTTCACTCCCGAGCGGATCGAGACAGAGGTCAAGGCCTTCTCGCCCAGGCTGGTCGCCATCTGCCAGGGCGACACCTCCACCACCATGTGCCAGCCGCTGGAGGAGATCGGCAAGATCTGCCACCGTCACGGCGCGCTGCTGCAGGTCGATGCCACCGCCTCGATAGCAGGCACCCCGCTGAAAGCCGACGCCTGGGAGATCGACTGCATCACCGCCGGCCTGCAGAAGTGCCTGGCCGGCCCTTCCGGCGCCGCCCCCGTCACCTTGAGCGATGCCTTCGCCCGCCGCATCTACCGCCGCCGCCACATCGAAGAAGGCGTACGCCCCAACGGCTACGTGCCGGGCGAAGGCAAGATGATAGGCACCAACTACTTCGACCTGGCGATGGTCATCGACTACTGGAGCGACAGCGCGCTCAACCACCACACCGAAGCCACCACCATGCTCTACGGCGCTCGTGAGTGCGCGCGCATTTTCGTCAAGGAAGGCCACGCGGCGGTGTTCAAGCGCCATGCGGACGCCTCCCGCGCCTTGGTGGCGGGCTTGTCGGCCATGGGCCTGAAGCTGTTCGGCGACCTGAAGCACAAGATGCCCAACGTCACCGGCGTCTACATCCCCGAAGGCGTCAACGGCGACCGCGCGCGGATGGGCATGCTGAACGACTTCAACATCGAGATCGGCACTTCCTTCGGGCCGCTGCACGGCAAGATCTGGCGCATCGGCACCATGGGCTACAACGCCCGCAAAGACTGCGTGCTCACCACCCTGGCGGCGCTCGACACGGTGCTGGCCGCCGAAGGCCACAAGTTCCAGCGCGGCGCCGGCATAGACGCCGCCCGTCAGTCCTACCTGGCCTGAAAACGGGATCCAGCGGCAATTTTGCAGCCACCATCCCAGGAATGAGTTGGCCCACGCCAGGCCCACCCAGCGCCAAAAGTGTGACTTTTTTCCTTGATATTGCGCCCCCGCGGAGTAGAATTTTTTATGCCAATGGCAAATGCCGTCGGCATAAAAAAGCAAGGCACGAAATCAAATGGGCGTAGTTTCCGATTCAGCCGCGCGCATCGACCGCTTGCGTGGCCTGTACGTGGAGCAATTCCGCGAGCAATTCGATACAGCTGAATTTATCGTCGACGACTTCTACGCCTTCCAGGTGCTGGAGCGGGCCTGCCAGGCGGGCGAAAAGAACCGTGAACTGAACAATCTGGCGCTGCTAATGCACGCCGAGCGCAAGGCGCTGATGGAAACCGGCCAGCGGCGCATGCTCGAAGCGATGAGAAACACCGACCCTGCCACGATGCCTGGGGTGGAAACGCCCGCCGTGCCGAATCACACCGGCAGACTGCGTACGATGTCGGCGCGGCCCGAACGCCGCTCCGGCCGAGTGCGGCTTTCCTCCCACGAGATCACCATGCTGTCGGCCTTGCGTCGGGCTTATCACAAGCACTATGGGCAGGGCTTCGACGTGGAGGAGTTTGCTGTCAATGACCTCTACGCCAAGGTGGTGCTGGCTGAAGCCGTCTCTTCCGGGCAGGACGAAATGATCGAACTGGCGCGCGGTTTTCTCGACGGGGAAGGCAAGCCGCGCCTGCACCGCCGCCTCGGCAAGGTCGACGTCGAGCTGAACGTTTTCGCCTGAGCCTGAACGTCAGGCGGCAAGAAAAAGGAATACCGCCGGATGTTTGTCCGGTGCCAGGTCGCTCGCCTTGGCCTGGCGCCAGGCCGCGACGCGCCGCGTCAGCACGCGTTCCGTCGGCAAGGTCAGGTCGACCGCGACGCACAGCCAGGTGTCGGGCTTGAGCTGGGCGATCAGCGCTTGGTGCAACGCGCCGTTGCGATACGGCGTCTCGATCACGATTTCGGTTTCGCGCTGGCGCTTCGAGCGTCCCTCCAACTCGCGGATCGCCTCCTCGCGCGCCGGCGACTTCACCGGCAAATAGCCATGAAAGGCGAAGCGCTGGCCTTCCAGGCCGGAAGCCATCAGCGCCAGCAGAATCGACGAAGGGCCGACCAGCGGCACTACCGGTGCGCCTGCCGCGTGCGCCATCCGCGCCAGCTGGCTGCCGGGGTCGGCAATGCCGGGGCAGCCTGCCTCCGACAGCACGCCGACGTCAATGCCCGCCACAAGCTTGTCGATCAGCGGTTTCAGACGCGCGTCTTCCGGTGTGTGGCCGATTTCCACCATCTCGATGCTTTGCAGCGGCAGGGCGGTGCCGCATGCCTTTAGAAAAGCGCGCGAGGTCTTGGCGTCTTCCACGGCATAGACCGTGAGCGCGGCGATGCGTGCGCGCACGGCCGGCGGCAGGCTGGCCTGCAGCAGATCCGCGTCCTGCGCGGTTTTCAGGTCGCCCAGGGTGGCGGGCACCAGGTAGAGCGTGCCGCTCATGGCACGGCCGGAATGCGCACGCCTTCGGCGCGCAGCATGTCGCACAGCGCGATCAGCGGCAGGCCGATGAGCGCATTCGGGTCCTCGCCTTCCATGCTTTGCATCAGCGCTACCCCCAAGCCCTCCGACTTCGCCGAACCGGCGCAGTCATAGGGTTCCTCGGCGCGCAAATAGGCGTCGATTTCGGCGTCGTCGAGCATGCGCAGGGTGACGCGAGTGGGCACCAGGCGCAACTGCTGGCGGCCGGAGGCGGCATCGAGCAGGCACAGCGCGGTGTCGAAAATCGTCGTCTTGCCGCGCATCGCGCGCAACTGTTGCACGGCATTTTCGTAGTTGCCGGGCTTGCCCATGATCACGCCCTCGCAGTGCGCCACCTGGTCCGAGCCGATCACCAGCGCGCCGGGTGCGGCGGCAAAGCGGCTGGCCACCGCGCGCGCCTTGGCGGCCGCCAGGCGCAAGGCCAGTTCGCCGGGCGCCTCGCCGGGCAAGGGGGTTTCGTCGGTTTGCGGCGCGTGGGCCTGGAAAGGCAGGCGCAGGCGCCCGAGCAATTCCTTGCGGTATTGCGAGGTGGAAGCGAGAATCAACTGGCGTGACAAGGGCAAATTCCGGATTTTCGGCGCGGTTGGCCGCAAGAAGCGCGAATTTTAGCCCAGGCGGCCGCCCCTGCTGCTGCCGGCTGGCAGCGGCAGGTGGTTTTTGTGCATGAGCGCACCTAAGTTTTTGACGATTAAAGACTATTTGGGCTATAATGCTCTGCTGTAACGCCCCGCTTTAACAACAAGGGGCGTTTGTTTTTTCCCGCGGCGTCTTGTGGCTAAAACAAGGGTGCGGCGGGAATGCGGGTACCAGGAATAATAGCTGTGGCGAATGCAGGTGCGGCAAATCGCGCTGGATGGACGATAGACGCGTTTCATTTTGCGGAAAGCGGCAGCGTTCTTGAAGGCCGGCTGGAAAGTGCGGAGTTGCCGCGCCTGGCCGAATTGGCGGTGACGCCTTTGCAGCCTTTCGAGGCGCGGGTGGCCGGCTTGCGTTCACCGCGGGGCAAGATCGGGCTGGAAGTGCGCCTGAGCGGGCGCATCACGGTGGCCTGCCAACGCTGCCTGCAGGGGCTGGATCTGGCGCTGCAGCCGCGTGCAGGCTTTGAGCTGGAGCACTCCGAGGCGCAGGCCGATGCGGCCGGGCTGGATGAAGACGAGGTTTGGGATGCGGTGATGGGGTCGGATCGTTTCGATCTCATTGCGTTGTGCGAGGACGAATTGCTGCTGGCAATTCCGTACGCGCCGATGCACGAAGCCTGCGAACCAGTGGGTGCGACCGAGGCGGGCGACAGGGCCTCGCCCTTCGCCGCCCTGGAAAAGTTGAAGCGCGGTTGACCAGCGCTGTAGGAATTTGCAGTTGGATTTGATCGTAGTCGAGTAATCGCATCAGTTTTTTTCAAGATTTATCAGGAGAGCATCATGGCTGTTCAGCAAAACAAAAAGTCCCCGTCCAAGCGCGGTATGCACCGTGCCCACGACTTTCTGACCGCCCCGTCGCTGGCGATCGAGCCGACCACGGGTGAAGCGCACCTGCGCCACCACATCAGCCCGACCGGTTACTACCGCGGCAAGAAAATCGTCAAGACCAAGGGCGAATAAGCTCCGCCGCGACGGTCTGAAGTTCATGCTTCCCGTCACCGGTTTCTTGCCCGGGTTTTCGCGGGTGTTCGTTATTAGCGGCCGCGGATGACCGTAACTATCGCCATAGACGTGATGGGCGGGGACCATGGCCCCCGCGTAACGGTGCCGGCGGCTCTCGAGTTTCTCGAACGCCACGCCGACGCGGAAGTGGTCCTGGTCGGGCAGGAAGCGCCGATCAGCGCCGAATTGAAACGCAGCAAACGCGACCCGGGCACCTGGGGCGCGCGTGTTCGCGTGCACGCCGCCGCCGAAGTCGTCACCATGGACGACGCGCCGGCGCAGGCCCTGCGCCGCAAGCGCGACTCGTCGATGCATGCCGCCGTCACTTGGGTGAAAGAGGGCAAGGCAGACGCTGCCATTTCCGCCGGCAATACCGGCGCCTGGATGGCGATCTCCACCTTTATCCTGCGCACCCTCCCGGGCATCGACCGGCCGGCGATCTGCGCACCGCTGCCCAATCAAAAGGGCGGTTCCACCTACGTGCTCGACCTCGGCGCCAACGTCGACTGCAAGGCGCAACACCTGTACCAGTTCGCGCTGATGGGCTCGGCCCTGGTGGCCTCGGTGGAGCGCCGCGCCAAGCCCACGGTCGGCCTTCTGAACATCGGCGAGGAAGAGATCAAGGGCAACGAGACGGTGAAAGAGACCGCCGAGTTGCTGCGCGCGGCGCACGAGCGCGGCGAGATCGAATTTTTCGGCAATGTCGAGGGCAACGACATTTTCAAAGGTACTACCGAAGTAGTGGTGTGCGACGGCTTCGTCGGCAATGTAGCGCTGAAGAGCTCGGAGGGACTGGCGCAATTGTTCTCCAACTCGCTGAAGGAAGAGTTCACCAGCAGCTGGGTGCGCAAGCTTTCCGCCTTTTTCGCCATGCCGGCGGTGAACGGCTTTCGCCGCCGCTATGATCCGCGCCGCTTCAACGGCGCCTGCCTGCTCGGCCTGAACGGCCTGGTGGTGAAAAGCCACGGCTCGGCCGATATTTTTTCCTACGGCTGCGCGCTCAATCGCGCCTACGAAGCCGTGCACAACGGCCTGCAGGAAGACATCGCCTCGCGCTTCGCCGCGCAGGCCGCCGCCGCAAACTCCGTCCCCGCGGTCGCCGCCGCCTAAGCTGCCGCCCGCCATTTCCGCCATGATCCACGCGCGCATCACCGGCACCGGCAGCTGCCTGCCGGGCGACCCCGTCAGCAACCTGGCCCTGGTGGCGCGCGGCGTCGATACCTCCGACGAGTGGATCGTCGAGCGCACCGGCATCCGCACCCGCCACCTGGCATCCGCCGGCACCGCCACCAGCGACCTCGCGCTTGAAGCTTCGCGCATGGCGATCGCAGCCGCCAAGCTGGCGCCGGCCGACATCGACCTGATCATCGTCGCCACATCCACGCCGGATTTCATTTTCCCCAGCACCGCCTGCCTGCTGCAGGCCAAGCTGGGCATCAAGGGTGGCGCCGCCTTCGACGTGCAGGCGGTATGCACCGGCTTCATCTACGCCCTGGCCACCGCAGATGCGATGATCAAGACCGGCATGCACAAAAAGGCGCTGGTGGTGGGCGCCGAAGTGTTCTCGCGCATTCTCGACTGGCGCGACCGCGGCACCTGCGTGCTGTTCGGCGATGGCGCCGGCGCGGTGGTGCTGGAAGCGTCGGACAAACCCGGCATCCGCGCCTCCAGCCTGCATGCCGACGGCAGCCAGGCCGGCATCCTCTGCGTGCCCGGCCAAGTGGCCGGCGGCGTGGTCAGCGGTGACCCCTTCTTGCGCATGGATGGCCAGGCAGTGTTCAAGCTGGCAGTCAAGGTGCTCGACGAAGTGGCGCGCGAAACCGCGGCCAAGGCAAACCTGCCGCTGGAAAAGATCGACTGGCTGATCCCGCACCAGGCCAATGTGCGTATCCTCAATTCCACCGCGAAAAAGCTCGGCCTGCCGACGGACCATCTGATCGTCACGGTGGACCGTCACGGCAACACCTCGGCCGCCTCGATTCCGCTGGCGCTGGACCACGCGATCCGCGCTGGCCGCGTCAAGCCCGGGCATCAGGTAATGCTCGAAGGCGTGGGCGGCGGTTTCACGTGGGGCGCGGTGCTGGTTGAGATGTAGGCCGCCAGGCCCCATGTATTGAACAAAGCTGGAGGCAAGATGAAGTTGGCTATCGTATTTCCCGGGCAGGGCTCGCAAAAGGTCGGCATGATGGCCGGCTTTGCCGAGTCCGCCATCGTGCGCGAGACTTTTCGGCAGGCCTCCGATGCCCTCGGTGAAGACCTGTGGGCACTGACCGAAACCGGCCCCGCCGAGCTGCTGTCGGCCACCGTCAACACCCAGCCGGTGATGCTCACCGCCGCCTATGCGATGTACCGCGCCTGGCAAGAGGCGGGTGGCCCGGCCGCTGCCGTGATGGCGGGGCACTCGCTGGGTGAATACACCGCGCTTGCCGCCGCCGGCGCGCTCAAGTTCACTGATGCCGTGCCCCTGGTGCGCTTTCGCGCCCAGGCGATGCAGGAAGCCGTGCCGATGGGCACCGGCGGCATGGCCGTGGTGATGGGCCTGGAGGCGGATGCCGTGCGTGCCGTCTGCAAGGAAGCCGGGCAGGGCGAAGTGGTGGAAGCGGTGAACTTCAACGACCAGACGCAGATTGTGATTGCCGGCTCGAAGAGCGCGGTGGAGCGCGCCATGGCCGGGGCCAAAGCAGCCGGCGCCAAGCGCGCGCTGCCGCTCCCGGTGTCCGCGCCGTTTCACTCCTCGTTGCTCAAACCCGCGGCCGACCGCCTGCGCGAAAAGCTCGCCGGCGTGGAAATCAGCGAGCCGAAAGTCCCGGTGATCCATAATTTCAACGTCTTGAGCCACAGCACCGCGGCGGAAATCCGCGAAGTGCTGGCGCAACAGGCCTCCAACCCGGTACGCTGGGCCGAGACCGTGCAAAAAATGGCTGCTGAGGGCGTGACCCATGCGGTGGAAATCGGCCCCGGCAAGGTCTTGCAGGGCTTGATCAAGCGTGTCGCACCCGGCATCGCGGCCTTCGCCGTCACCGATGCCGCATCGCTTGCGGAAACCCTGGAGGCGCTCAAATGAATTTGAAGGACCAAATCGCGCTGGTCACCGGCGCTTCGCGCGGCATCGGCAAAGGAATTGCCGCCGCATTGGCCAAAGAGGGCGCCACCGTCATCGGCACCGCCACCAGTGCCGCAGGCGCCGCGGGCATTACCCAGGCGCTGGCCGCATTCGGCGACAAAAACCGCGGCGTGGTGCTCAACGTCGATGACGCCGCCGCCATCGAGCCGCTGCTCGACGAGATCAAGAAGAGCGCGGGCGCCGTCGGCATCCTGGTAAACAATGCCGGCATCACCCGCGATACGCTGGCCATGCGCATGAAGGACGAGGATTGGGATGCGGTGATCGCCACCAACCTCTCCGCCGTGTTCCGCCTGTCGCGCGCGGTGCTGCGCGACATGATGAAGGCCAAGGGCGGGCGCATCATCAATGTGACATCGGTGGTCGGCCATTCCGGCAACCCCGGGCAGCTCAACTATGCCGCCGCCAAGTCCGGCGTGACCGGCATGACGCGCGCGCTGGCGCGCGAAATCGGCAGCCGCAACATCACCGTCAACTGCGTGGCGCCCGGCTTCATCGCCACCGACATGACCAGTGGCCTGACCGAAGCGCAGAACGCCGCGCTGCTGGCGCAGATCCCGCTGGCGCGCCTGGGCGCGGTCGAAGACGTCGCCGCCGCGGTCGCGTTTCTTGCCTCGCCAGCCGCTGCTTACATCACCGGCACCACCCTGCATGTGAACGGCGGCATGTACATGTAATGGCGCTTGTAATTTTGTTCCGCGGATTCGCCGCGGTTTTTCGTTGCGGGTTTTAGTTGCATGGAGCGGGAAATTCGCGCCAAAGCTGTTAAAATCGCGCCGCCTTAATTTTTCAATCGGGAAGGAGTCCCAAGCAAATGGATAACATCGAACAACGCGTAAAGAAGATCGTCGCCGAGCAACTCGGCGTCAACGAGGCCGAGATCAAGAACGAGTCCTCGTTTGTAGACGATCTGGGCGCGGATTCGCTCGATACGGTCGAGCTGGTGATGGCGCTGGAAGACGAGTTCGAAACCGAGATTCCGGACGAGGAAGCCGAAAAGATCACCACCGTGCAGCAAGCAGTGGACTACATCAACTCGCACAAGAAGTAAGCGCAACGCTTTTCGCAGTTCATTCAGACATCAAGAGCAGAAGGAGCCGTTCGTGGCATTCGGTAACGCCAAGCGCAGAGTAGTGGTCACCGGCCTGGGGATCGTTTGTCCGATCGGCAACAATGTGACGGAGGCCTGGACCAACGCCCTTGCGGGCAAGTCCGGGGTCGCCCGCCTCACCCGCTTCGACCCCGAGGAAGAGAATCTCGCGATCGCCTGCCACATCGGCGGCGAAGTGAAGAACTTCGACCTCGAGCAGTACATGTCCGCCAAGGAAGCGCGGCACATGGATCTCTTCATGCACTACGGCATTGCCGCCGGCGTGCAGGCCCTGAAGGACTCGGGCCTGGAGATCACCGACGCCAACCGCAACGACATCGGCGTCAACATCGGCTCCGGCATCGGCGGCCTGCCGATGATCGAGTCGCAGCACACTGTGATGGCAGAGCGGGGACCGAGGCGCATTTCGCCGTTTTTCATTCCCGCCTCGATCATCAACCTGATTTCCGGCCATCTGTCGATGATGTTCGGCCTGCGCGGGCCCAATCTCGCCTGCGTCACGGCTTGCGCCACCGGCAACCACTGCATCGGCGAATCGGCGCGCCTGATCGAATACGGCGATTGCGACGTCATGGTCGCCGGCGGCGCCGAAGCCACCATCACCCGCCTGGCGATGGGCGGTTTCGCCGCCGCGCGCGCCCTGTCGCTGCGCAACGACGACCCCGCCACCGCCAGCCGCCCCTGGGACATCGATCGCGACGGCTTCGTGCTTGGCGAGGGCGCCGGCGTGGTGGTGCTGGAAGAGTACGAGTTCGCCAAAAAGCGCGGCGCGAGAATTTATTGCGAGCTGGCCGGCTACGGCCTCTCCGGCGACGCGCACCACATGACCGCGCCGCTGGAAGACGGCGACGGCGCGCGCCGCTCGATGGTCGCCGCCCTGCGCAACGCCGGCGTCAGCCCGGATCAGGTGCAGTACATCAACGCCCACGGCACCTCTACTGGCTTGGGCGACCTGGCCGAGACTATTGCGCTGAAGCGCGCCTTCGGCGATCACGCCAAGAAGCTGGTGGTCAATTCGACCAAGTCGATGACCGGCCACCTGCTGGGCGCCGCCGGTGGCATTGAGGCGGTTTTCTCCGCGATGGCGATGCAAGACCAGGTGTCGCCGCCGACCATCAACATTTTCAACCAGGACCCGCAATGCGACCTGGACTACTGCGCCAACACCGCCCGTGACCTGAAGATCGACGCCGCCCTGTCCAACTCCTTCGGCTTTGGCGGCACCAACAGCACCCTGGTGTTCAAGCGGGTGTGAAGCCGGGGTTCTCGCCCCGGCCGATACGGCGGTGCGGCACCGGTGACGGTAAGATGCGCCTATGCAACTGATCGCCCTGCGGTTTTCGCCCCGCTTTGCCGCCCTGAAATGGGCTGCGGCCGGGCTGACATCGGGCGTGGCCATCTGGCTGGCGTTGGCCTGCGTATGGGCAATTAGCCTGCCGCTGCTACTTGGTGTCGCCTTGCTGGTCGCGCTGGTGCTGCGGGCGCAAACGCCGCAAGGCAGCTTGCGCCTGCGGCGGGAAGGTTTTTGTGAGTGGATCACCATGCCTGGGGCTCACCCGGCCGAGATGACGGTCGCGGGGTTGTTTGGCGCCGCCGGCTGGCTGGTGTTGCGCCTGAGACCGCGCAACGCCGCCGGACGGGACCTCATCCTGGTGCTGGCGCCGGACGCCGCCGCGCCGGACGAAATGCGCCAGTTGCGGGTCTGGCTCAAGCTTGCCGCGCCGCGCGCGGATTTGAACTCCGGAGGCGTGCAGTGGTCGTAATGACGCTGAGCAACATGCAAGCCGCGGTGGGCGCGGCATTTTGCAAAAGTTTGCAAAGGCGCCGGGTGCTGCCCTTCAAGTCGACAAGCGCAGCCGTTTCCGCATTCCGTCGTCATAAGAACATAAGTTAGGGTAGGCGGTTGTCGGATAAAGATATCGATCAACAGTTGGTTGCGCGTGCGCAGCAAGGTGAAAAGCAGGCTTTCGAACTGCTCGTCGCCAAGTACCAGCGCAAGCTGTTGCGGCTGATTTCGCGACTGGTGCGCGACCCCGCGGAGGCCGAGGATGTGGCGCAGGACGCCTTCATCAAGGCCTATCGTGCGTTGCCGCAATTCCGCGGCGATTCGGCCTTTTATACCTGGCTTTACCGCATCGGCGTCAATACGGCGAAAAACTATCTGGTTTCCCAGGGCCGCCGCCCTCCGTCGTCGACTGAAAAAGACAACGAAGAAGCTGAAACTTTTGAGGATGCGGATGCACTAAGGGACATCAACACCCCGGAATCGATTTTGCTGTCGAAGGAAATTGCCACCACTGTCAACGCGGCGATGGCGAAATTACCCGAGGAATTGCGCACCGCGATCAGCCTGCGCGAGATCGAAGGCCTCTCCTACGACGAGATTTCCGAAGTGATGAACTGCCCGATCGGCACCGTAAGATCGCGGATTTTCCGGGCTCGCGAAGCAATTGCCGCAGAGTTGCGCCCGCTGTTGGGCACCTCGGCGGACCAGCGCTGGTAGGGGCCGCGCCGGCAGGGCAGAAGTGGCGGTACGAAGGTTAAAGAAAGTTAAGCGGTTGATGTGTCTGGTCGGGGCAACAACAGGGTTCGAGCGGGATAGGCAGGATGTGGCATTTCAGGTAAGGTGAACGTGATGATCACTCAGCAGCAAAACATTGATTCGGGCATCAATACCCCGCTTGAATCCCTTTCCGCCTGCATGGACGGCGAGCTCCTTCTTGCGCAGCGCAGCGTACTGCTGACGCAGGTTGGTACGGACCAGGCATTGCAGGCGGAATGGAGCCTTTACCACTGCATCGGCGACGTCCTGCGCAGCGATGAGTTGTCCTGCCATACCAGCGGCTTCAACGCCCGCTTTGCAGCCAACTTGGCAGCCGAGCCCCATGTGTTCGCGCCCCGCGCGGCCAAGGCGGTTGCCGCGCGCCAGGCCGAATTGCAGCGTTCGCGCTGGATCAAGCCGGCCTCGCTGGCCGCCTCGATGGCCGCGGTTGCCGTGGTTGCGGGCGTGGCGATGCAGCAGTGGGTTAGCGCCGGCGCTGGCGCCGGTGGCAACAACCCGGTAGCGCTGATGTCCGGCGTCAACCCGATGGCTGCCCAAGTCAGCCTGACGCCAGTCGCGCCGGTAAGCCAGGCAGCCCAGATCAGCCTGCCCGGCGCCTACCTCGCCGCGCACCAGCAGTACGCCTCGCAACGTTCGGCACTTTACGTACAAACCGTGGCGCATGACAGTGGCAAGTAGGGCAGGGGCATTACGGCGCCGCACCCTGGCGCTGGCAGCATTCCTCGCGGTGTATTCGGCGGCCGCTTTGGCCGCCGATGCCGATGCAGTGCAATGGCTGGCGAAAATCCAGCAATCCGCCCAGAAGCTCAACTACTCGGGCACCTTCGTCTATCTGCAGCAGGGCGGCCAGCCGCTCACCTCGCGCATCACCCACGTGGTCGATAACGGCGGCGCCGAGCGCGAGCGCCTTGAGATGCTCGACGGCGCCCCTGTGGTGATCGTGCGCACCAATGAAGAAGTGCGCTCCTATTCGCCGGACACCAAAACCATTTTGGTCGAAAAGCGTCGCAACAAGACCAGCTTCCCGGCGCTGCTCACCGCCCCGGCGGCCAGCATCGCCGAGTACTACAACGTGCGCAACTGGGACCAGCAGCGCGTCGCCGGCCTCGACTGCCAGGTGATCCTGCTCGAAGCCAAGGACGGCTTGCGCTACGCGCGCAAGCTGTGGGCCGACAAGACCACCGGCCTGCTGCTGAAGGCGCAATCGTTCAACGAGAAGGGCGACATCGTCGAGCAGATCGCCTTCACCCAGGTGGAAATCGGCGGCGGGCCCGAGCACTACCACCCGCTGCTGGCCAAGCGCGACGGCGGCCGCGACTGGCGCACCGCCACCCCGCCGATCACCGAAGCCAAGTTCACCGACGCCGGCTGGAAGGTCGACATGCCGGTACCGGGCTTCCGCAAACAACTCGAAATCAAGCGCGGCATGGGCGCCGGCGTCGGCGAAGTCGGGCAGATCGTCTATTCCGACGGCCTGGCCTCGATCTCGGTGTTCCTCGAACCCTTCAAGGAAGGCGAGAAGCCGATGGAGGGGTTATCATCGCAGGGCGCGGTCAACATCTATCGCAAGCGCCTCGGTACCCACGTGGTGACGGTGCTGGGCGAAGCGCCGCCGGCCTGCCTGACCAAGGTCGCCACCGGCGTCAAATTCAATGAACCAGGTACGGCGGCTGCGGCGCAACGATGAGGTAACACGGCCGCGCTAGGCTTATCGTCGCGCGCCGGCCAGGCGCGGCAAAATCGGTTTTCAAGGGGTGAGTTTCATGCAACGTTTGCTGCGAACCGCAATGTTCGCCTTTATCCTGGGCTTGTGCCCGTTTGCCGCCATGCCGGCCCATGCGCAAGTACAGGCGCAAAGCCGCGGCCTGCCCGACTTCACCGACCTGGTCGACAAGGTCGGCCCGGCCGTGGTCAACATCCGCACCACCCAGGTGGTGGCGCCCGGGCGCGGCAATCCGCGCAGCGCCGCGCCGCGCGGCGGCCAGGGCGGCGCCGATGAAGACAACCCCCTGTGCGAACTGTTTCCGTGGATGTGCCCGCCCAACCGCGGCGGCGGCGGCGGCGGCGGCGGCGGAGATCGTACTCCGCAGGCGCCCCGGCGTCCCGCGCCGGACCGCAGCGAAGGCGAGGAAGTGCCTTCCGGCGTCGGCTCCGGCTTCATCCTTTCCCCTGACGGCTACATCATGACCAACGCGCACGTGGTGCGCGGCGCCGACGACATCTATGTGCGCATGACAGACAAGCGCGAATTCAAGGCCAAGCTGATCGGCGCTGACCTGCGCACCGACGTCGCCCTGATCAAGGTCGAGGCCACCGGCCTGCCGGCAGTGGTGATCGGCGACTCCGTGCGCCTGCGCGTCGGCGAATGGGTGATGGCCATCGGCTCGCCCTTCGACCTGGAAAACACCGTCACCGCCGGCATCGTCAGCGCCAAGGGCCGCGACACCGGCGAATACGTTCCCTTCATCCAGACCGACGTGGCGATCAATCCCGGTAACTCCGGCGGCCCGCTGATCAACATGCGCGGCGAAGTTGTCGGCATCAACTCGATGATCTACAGCCGCTCCGGCGGCTACCAGGGCATCGCCTTCGCCATTCCCATCGACGAAGCCATGCGCGTCGGCGAGCAACTCAAGTCCAGCGGCAAAGTAACGCGCGGTTTCCTCGGCGTGCAGCCGGGCGCGGTCACCAAAGAGGTTGCCGAATCCCTCGGCCTGCCCAAGCCCCAGGGTGCTGTGGTCGAAAAAGTGCTGCCCGGCTACGCCGCCGAAAAGGCCGGCCTGAAGGACGGCGACGTGATCCTGAAATTCGACGGCAAGACGGTGGAAAAGCACACCGACCTGCCGCGCATCGTCGGCAACACCAAGCCCGGCCAGCGCGTCGTCGTGCAGTTCTGGCGCAACGGCGCCACCCGCGAGGTCAACCTGACCCTGGGCGAGATGGAGCCGGACAAGCCGGTCGCGCAGCGTGGCGATCGTGACGGCAAGGGCTCCCCGAAGAAGGAAGAAGCCGGTCCCAACATCCTCGGCCTGGTGGTCAGCGATATTTCCGAAGCCAAGCGTAAGGAGTTGGGCATCGACGGCGGCGTGCAGGTGGACGCGGTCGACGGCGGCGCGGCGCGTGCCAACCTGCGGCCGGGCGACCTTGTCCTCAAGCTGCAAAACACCGATGTGACCTCGGCCAAACAGTTCAACGACCTGGTGAACAAGCTGGACCCGAAAAAGATCGTCGCCGTCCTGGTGCGGCGCGGCGAAACGGCCCAGTACGTGACCATTCGGCCGGATCGAAAATAAGCCGCCGCATTGGCAATGAGATAGCCCGAAAATGAGTTAAAATAAGGGCTTATCGCAAGATATTGATATGGAAAATGAGGGCGCGTCCGTAACGCGCCCTCGTTTCTTTTTCGCCGGGACACTACCGGCGGCCGGCCCGGTGCCGGTGTGACACCCAAGAACCTTAAAGATCGGGCGCGGCGCGCTTGAAGCCCATGCAGCAGATTCGCAATTTTTCCATCATCGCCCACATCGACCACGGCAAGTCGACCCTGGCTGACCGCATCATCCAGCTATGCGGCGGCCTCTCCGACCGCGAGATGGAAGCCCAGGTGCTCGACTCCATGGACCTGGAAAAAGAGCGGGGCATCACCATCAAGGCACAGACCGCTGCCCTCGAATACAAGGCGCGCGACGGCCAGCTCTACCAGCTGAACCTGATCGACACCCCCGGCCACGTCGACTTTTCCTATGAAGTCAGCCGCTCCCTGTCGGCCTGCGAAGGCGCGCTGCTGGTGGTCGACGCCTCCCAGGGCGTAGAAGCGCAGACGGTCGCCAACTGCTACACCGCGCTTGATCTCAACGTCGAAGTCGTGCCGGTACTCAACAAGATTGACCTGCCCTCGGCCAATCCGGAAAACGCCATCACCGAGATTGAGGACGTGATCGGCATCGACGCGCAGGACGCCGTGCGTTGCAGCGCCAAGACCGGCGAAGGCGTGATCGACGTGATCGAAGCGATGATCGTCCGCGTGCCGCCGCCCAAGGGCGACCGCGCCGCGCCGCTCAAGGCCCTGGTCATCGACTCCTGGTTCGACAACTATGTCGGCGTGGTCATGCTGGTGCGCGTATTCGAAGGGGCACTCAAACCCAAGGATCGCATTCGACTGATGGCCACCGGCGCGCAAGTGCTGTGCGAGCAGGTCGGCGTGTTCACCCCGAAGTCGCTGCAGCGCACCAGCTTGTCGGCGGGCGAGGTGGGCTTTGTCATCTCCGGCATCAAGGAACTCAAGGCAGCCAAGGTCGGCGACACCGTCACCCTGGCCGACCGCCCGGCCGACGCCGCCTTGCCCGGCTTCAAGGAAATCCAGCCGCAAGTGTTCGCCGGCCTGTTCCCGGTGGAGTCGAACCAGTACGAGCAACTGCGCGAATCCCTGGAAAAGCTCCAGCTCAACGACGCCTCGCTGCAATTCCAGCCCGAAGTCTCGCAGGCGCTGGGCTTTGGTTTTCGCTGCGGCTTCCTGGGTCTCTTGCACATGGACATCGTGCAGGAGCGCCTGGAGCGCGAGTTCGACATGGACCTCATCACCACCGCGCCTTCGGTGGTCTACGAAGTCACCCTGCGCGGCGGCGAAACCATCCGCATCGACAACCCGGACAAGCTGCCCGACCCCGGCAAGATCGAGACCATCCGCGAACCGATCATGACGGTGAAGATATTCCTGCCGCAGGAATACGTCGGTGCCATCATGACCCTGTGCACCACCAAGCGCGGCCAGCAGATCGACATGGCCTACCACGGCCACCAGGTGCAGCTCACCTATGAACTGCCGCTGAACGAAATCGTCCTCGACTTTTTCGACAAGATGAAGTCGGCCTCGCGCGGCTACGCCTCGATGGATTACGAGTTCAAGGAATACCGAGCGTCGGATGTGGTCAAGGTCGACGTGCTGATCAACCAGGAAAAGGTCGACGCGCTGTCGATCATCGTGCACCGCGCCAACAGCCAGTACCGCGGCCGCGAGCTGGTGTCGAAAATGCGCGAGCTGATCCCGCGGCAGATGTTCGACGTCGCCATCCAGGCAGCCATCGGCGCCAACATCATCTCGCGCGAAAACGTCAAGGCGCTGCGCAAGAACGTGATCGCCAAATGCTACGGCGGCGACATCTCGCGCAAGAAGAAACTGCTGGAGAAACAGAAGGCCGGCAAGAAACGCATGAAACAGGTGGGGACGGTGGAAATCCCCCAGGAAGCCTTCCTCGCCATCCTGCAGGTGGATGGTTGAGCCCGGGCATGCATACACCTGGCGCGGATCGCCTGCGGGCGGCGCCTGTCAACCGACATTCAAGGGCTGGTTAAGATATGGAAGGCGGCACCCTCGACACCCTCGGGCTCAATTTTGCCCTGATCCTGTTCATCCTGACGGTATTCACCGGAATCTTCTGGTTTGCCGATCTGCTCTATTTCAAGAAACGCCGCCAGGCCGCTTTCGACACCGAGGTCAGGGCGCTGGACGCGCGCATCGCCGCCCATCCGGACGACTTCAAGCCGGAAGACCGCGACGCCGAAATCGATCGCCTGGACCAGAAAATGCGCAGCGCCCCGGGCTGGCTGGAATTCCCGGCCAGTTTTTTCCCGGTGATCGCCGTGGTTTTCGGCCTGCGCTCCTTTGTGGTCGAGCCCTTCAAGATCCCGTCCGGTTCGATGATCCCAACCCTTTTGATCGGCGATTTCATCCTGGTCAACAAATTCAGCTACGGCATCCGCCTGCCGGTGATCAACAAGAAGATCATCGACGTCGGCAGCCCGAAGCGCGGCGACGTCATGGTATTCCGCTATCCGGTGGACCCAAGCTACGACTACATCAAGCGCGTCATCGGCATACCAGGCGATAAAATACTGTATAAAAACAAGAGATTGACGATTAATGGCCAGGAAGTGCCGACCGTCGCCACCGCCGACTACCTGCACAAGGAGCGGGCCGCCTATTCCAAGCAATTCGTCGAAACCATCGACGGCCGCCCGCACAAGATGCTCAATGATGATGAACGGGATTTGCTGATCAACCCGATCGTCCGTTTCCCGAACTTTGAAAATTGCCTCTACAATACTGCCGGTGTGGAGTGTACGGTGCCGCCGGGTCATTATTTCATGATGGGCGACAACCGCGACAACAGCCTGGACAGCCGTTTCTGGGGGTTTGTGCCCGACGAAAACATCGTTGGCCGTGCATTCGGCATCTGGATGAGTTGGAATGGCGGGCCGGAATTGTCGCGAATCGGCGGTTTCGACTGAATTACCTGTTTATTGCGTTGCGCGAACAAAAAAGGGGCTTGAACATGTTGAAGACTTATTTCCCGCGCCAGCGTGGCGTGAGCATCCTGGGCATTATGCTCATCTGCGCGGCCATCGTGCTGGTCGCGGTCCTGGCCATGAAGGTGACCCCGGCCTATATGGAATACGGCACCATCAAGAAGTCGCTGCAGGCGACCAAGGAAAGCGGCGCCAAGACGGTGATCGACATCCAGAAGGCATTCCAGCGCAATGCCGACATCAACAGCATCTCGGTGATTTCCGGCAAAGACCTGGACATCACCAAGGAAGGCAACGACATCGTGATCGGCTTCCATTACGACAAGAAGATCCCGCTGTTCGCCAACGTCAGCATCCTGATCGAGTTTGCCGCCGACACCAACAACATGTAAGAGCGCCGTTTTATGCAACAACGGCGGGGGGCGGCGCCCCTCGCGATCATCCCCGGCGCACCGGCGCGCCGGGTGAAACAGAAAGGCCGTGGTCGTATTTTGAAATTTGTTTTCTGCCGATTCCGGCATTTTTCGACTCTCCGGTAAGGAGCCCGCCGCGCATGGATTTGCCCGGACTCGAAACGCGGCTTGGCTACAAGTTCAGCGCCGTAAAACTCCTGCAGCAGGCGCTGACGCACCGTAGCCACAGCGCGCCGCACAACGAGCGGCTCGAGTTTCTTGGCGATTCGGTGCTCAACTGCGCCATCGCGCACCTGCTGTTCGAGCGTTACACCAAGCTCGACGAAGGCGACCTGTCGCGCCTGCGCTCCAACCTGGTCAAGCAGCAGACCCTTTATGAAGTGGCGCAGCGCATCGAACTGGCGCAATACCTGCGCCTGGGCGAGGGCGAGCTGAAAAGCGGCGGCTTCCGGCGGCCGTCGATCCTGGCCGACACCATGGAAGCGGTGTTCGGCGCGATTTTCCTCGACGGCGGCTTCGATCGCGCGCGCCTCACCATCGCCAAGCTGTACCACCCGATCATGGAAACGGTGGACCCGCAGACCCTCGGCAAGGACGCCAAGACCCTGTTGCAGGAATACCTGCAGGGCCGCAAGATCGCGCTGCCCACCTACAACGTGGTGGCCACCCACGGCGCGGCCCACAACCAGGAATTCGAAGTCGAGTGCCTGATCCCCAAGCTGGAGATCCGCGTCACCGGCGCCGGCGCCAGCCGCCGCGCCGCCGAACAGGCCGCCGCCAAGAAGGCGCTGGAGCTGGCCCCCAAGGAAGCGCCGAAAAAGACCAAGCGTGCGCGCAAGGACGCCGTGCCCGAAGCCGTCAAGGAAGCGCGCGAAGCGCAGGCCAAGGAAGTCAAGGAAACCAAAGAAGCCAAAGAAGCCAAAGAAGCCAAAGAAGCCAAGGACCGGGAAGCGGTGGGCGAAACCGCCCGCGAGGAAGAGCCGCGCGAGGAGGGGCGCCGCGCCCGTCTCGAACTGGTAAAAGACCAGCCGCGCGAAGCCGAGCGTGAAGCCGTCAAAGAGGGCGTGAAGGAAGTGCCCAAAGAGGCCGCGAAGGAACAGGGCAAGGACACCATGCCCGGCAAGGAAGGCCTGAAAGAGGTCACTCGCGAAGCCAAGGAGCCGAAGGAAGCCAAGGAAGCCGCGCCGCCTGCCGCCGACGCGGCTGCGGAACCCGCCGCGCCCGCGCCGGCCCCCGCATCGACAATCAAGCTGCCTGCCAAGGGAGGCTCTCGCTAGTGTCCGACGGTCCAGAGCCCGCAAGCCTGCCGACCCTGCGCACCGGCACCATTGCCATCGCCGGACGTCCCAACGTCGGCAAATCGACCCTGCTCAATCGCCTGGTCGGCGCCAAGCTTTCCATCACCTCGCGCAAGGCGCAGACCACGCGCCACCGTATCCTCGGCGTGCGCACCGATGAGCATGCGCAATACGTATTCCTCGACACTCCTGGTTTCCAGACCAGGCACCGCAGCGGCCTCAACAAGGCGATGAACCGCGCCGTCACCGACGCCCTGGCTTCCGCCGATGTCGCCCTGGTGGTGGTCGACGGCAATGGCCTGCGTGCCGAGGACGAAGCGGTGATCGCGCTCTTGCCGCAGGGCCACCCGGCGGTGCTGGCGATCAACAAGTCGGACCAGGCGAAAAACCCGAACAACCTGCTGATCGTGGCCGAGCGCGCCAGCAAGATCGCGCAGTTCGCCGCCATCGTGCCGGTGTCGGCGAAAACCGGCAAGAACGAGGACGGGCTGCTTGCCGCCCTGGCCGAGCACCTTCCCGAAGGGGTGCCGATGTACGAGGCCGATACGCTGACCGACCGGCCCGAGCGCTTTCTCGCCGCCGAGCTGATCCGTGAAAAAGTATTCCGCCTGTCGGGGGAAGAGATTCCCTACGGCAGCGAAGTGATGATCGACAAGTTCGAGCTCGAAGGCAGCCTGCGGCGCATCTACGCCACCATTCTGGTCGACCGGCCCGGGCACAAGGCGATCCTGGTCGGTGCCGGCGGCGAGAAGATGAAGCGCATCGGCACCGAGGCGCGCCAGGACATGGAGCAGATGTTCGGCGGCAAGGTCTATCTCGAGCTCTGGGTCAAGGTCAAAGGCGGCTGGGCCGACAGCGCCGCCATGCTGCGCAGCCTGGGCTACCAGTAAGCGCTTCGGCGGGGCTTTTTCAGGGCATTTCCGTTAGTATTGGCCCCATGGATCTGGCCGAAGCCAACAACCTCGAAGCAGCCGGCATGGCCGGCCCGCCGGCGAAAAGCCGCGCCCCGGCGCGCCGCCACGAGCACCAGCGCGGCTACGTGCTGCACACCTATCCCTACAGCGAAACCAGCCTGATCGTCGAGACCTACACCCGCGAGCACGGCCGCGTGCCGATGGTCGCCAAGGGCGCCAAGCGCCCGGGCTCGGCGCTGCGCGGGGCGCTGATGCAATTCCAGCCGGTGGCCTTCTCCTGGTCCGGCAAGAACGACCTGCGCTCGCTGACCCAGGCGGAATGGATAGGCGGCCTACCCGGTCTGGCAGGCGACGCGCTGTTCTGCGGTTTTTACCTGAACGAGTTGCTGCTCAAGCTGCTGGCCCGCGACGACGCCCACGAGCGCCTGTTTGATTGTTATGAAGCGGCGCTACTGGCGCTGGGTGGCGGAGGAGAGGAAGCCGGCGTGCTGCGCGGCTTCGAGCGCGAGCTGTTGCGCGAAATCGGCTATGCCCTCAACCTCACCCACGAGGCGGACAGCAGCATCGCCATCGTCGCCGAAGGGCGCTACGTCTATCACCCGGAGCGCGGCGCGCGGCGCCTGGAAGCGCGCGAGCATCCGGACTTCGAGATCAGCGGGCGCACCCTGCTGGAGCTCGACACCGGCGTGTATTCGACGCCGCAGACGGCGATGCAGGCCAAGCTCCTGATGCGCCTGCTGCTGAACCACCAACTCAACGGCCGCGCCCTGGCGACGCGCCAGATATTCACCGAACTGCAGCAGCTATGAACGAAGCCATCAAACTCGGCGTCAACATCGACCACGTCGCCACCCTGCGCCAGGCGCGCGGCACTGCTTATCCCGACCCTGTGAAGGCGGCCCTGCTGGCTGAGCAGGCCGGCGCCGACCTGATCACCCTGCATCTGCGCGAAGACCGCCGCCACATCCAGGACCGCGACGTGTTCGAACTGCGCGGCCTCTTGAAGACGCGGATGAACCTCGAATGCGCCCTGACGCAAGAGATGCTGGAGATCGCCGTCAAGGTGCAGCCCCACGACGTCTGCCTGGTGCCGGAGCGGCGCCAGGAACTGACCACCGAGGGCGGGCTGGAAGTGGCGGGGCGGATCGACCGCGTCACCGAAGCAGTGCGCATGCTGACCGAAGCCGGCATCCGCGTTTCGCTTTTCATCACCCATGACCCGAAGCAGATCGACGCCGCCAAGGCAGTCGGTGCGCCGGTGATCGAAATCCACACCGGCCACTATGCCGACGCGGTCGGCGATACGCTGATCGATGCCGAGTTCGCGCGCATCGTCGCCGGCGTCGACCGCGGCCGCGCCCTCGGCCTGATGGTGAATGCCGGTCATGGCCTGCACTTCGGCAACACCGCGCGCATCGCCGCGCTGCCGGGCATCAGCGAGTTGAACATCGGCCACGCCCTGGTCGCCGAAGCGGTGTTCCGCGGCTGGCGCCAGACCATCAGCGACATGAAGGCGCTGATGGTGGCCGCGCGCAACGCGGCATAGGGCGCTGTCGCGCATGATTGCCGGCATCGGCACCGACATCGTCGCCATCGCGCGCATCGCCCGCGCCATCGAGCGTCATGGCGATCGCTTTAGCGCCAAGGTGCTTGCCGAGGCCGAGCAGGCCGTTGCGCCCGTGGGTACGCAGCGCGCCGCCTATGTGGCCAAGCGCTTCGCCGCCAAGGAGGCATTCTTCAAGGCCTTCGGCCAGCCTTCGAGCGAAGCCAACACCTGGCATCAGTTGGCGGTCCTGAACGATGCCAGCGGCCGGCCGCAGATGCATTTCGGCGCGGCGCTGGGCGCGTTGCTGGGCGCGCAGGGCATCGCCCATTGGCATGTTTCGCTCTCCGACGAGCACGACTACGCGCTCGCCTACGTGGTACTGGAAAAGGAATAGCATGGCCGCACAACAACTGCCGCTGGGTGTGGTGATCGCCGACGTCAACGGGACCCGTCTCAGTAACGAAGACTGTGCCCGTCTGTTGCATCCGCAGATCGGCGGGGTGATCCTGTTCACCCGCAATTTCGAGTCGGTGGCGCAGATCACTGCCCTGTGCGCGGAAATCCGCGCCCTGCGCAACCCCGAACTGATCATCGCTGTGGACCATGAAGGCGGGCGGGTGCAGCGTTTTCGCCCGGGGTTTACCGCCATTCCGGCAATGCGCAAGCTGGGTACGCTGTGGGACCGCGATCAGAAGGCGGCGCTCAAGGCGGCGCATGAATGCGGCTACGTGCTGGCCGCCGAACTCACCGCCTGCGGCGTCAACCTGAGCTTTACTCCGGTGCTGGACGTCGACTACGGCGAGTCCGGGGTGATCGGCGACCGCGCCTTTCACCGCGACCCGCGCGCCATCGCCGAACTGGCGCTGGCCCTGCAGCGCGGCCTGGAGGAGGGCGGTCTCGCCACCTGCGGCAAGCATTTCCCCGGCCACGGTTTCGTGCGCGCCGACTCGCACCTCGAAGTGCCGGTGGACGAACGCGACTACGCCGGGATCGCAGCCACCGACATGGCGCCGTACCCGCCGCTGATCGCCGCCGGCCTCGCCTCCATCATGCCGGCCCACGTGATCTACCCGAAAGTCGACAGCAAGCCCGCCGGTTTTTCGCGCCGCTGGATTGCTGAAATCTTGCGCCACGACTACGCCTTCGACGGCATGGTGTTTTCCGACGACCTCTCGATGGAAGGCGCCAAGGTGGCGGGTGGCGTGGTCGAGCGCGCCCAGGCCGCGCTGACAGCGGGCTGCGACATGGTGCTGGTGTGTAACGACCTGGCGGCCGCCGATGAGTTGCTGGCGGGCTTAAGCGCTCTTTCGACCGGTCCGGTGAGCCCGGCGCGTGTCGGCCTGCTGAAAAAGGCCGCCCCCGCCGCCAGCCGCGCCGCGCTCGAAGCGCTGCCACGCTACGTGCAAGCCCGTACGTCGGTCAACGCATTCGCGGCCGTTCCCTAAGCGGCATAGTTCTCGCATGCAGGAAGGGGGCAGGGCGGCCGAACGGGCGCCCGCTCGCGGCAAAGATCGCGTAACAAAAGGCACTTCAACAAGCCTGTTGCGGAATTTTTTGTTTCGGCTATATACTTTAGATACTTTAGGCTTAAAGTAAATTTCAGGGAGTCCAGAATGAACCTCAAAGCATGGTCCGCCTGCCTGCTCGGCGCCGCCAGCCTGTTGGCTGCCACCGCCGCGCACGCGCAATCCCCCCTGAAAATCGGCTTCATCGCCACGCTTTCCGGCCCCGCCGGCGCGCTCGGGCAGGACCAGTACGACGCCTTCATGATGGTGGTCGAGGCCAACGGCGGCAAGCTGGGCGGCGTGCCGGTGCAAATCCTGAAAGAAGACGACCAGTTGAAGCCCGACGTCGGCGTGCAGATCCTGCAAAAGCTGATCGAGAGAGAGAAAGTAAGTCTATTTACCGGGTTTACTTTCAGCAACGTGTTGATGGCCCAGTCCAAGCCCCTGGCCGACGCCGGCGTCTTCGCCATCGTCTCCAACGCCGGTCCCGCGCCGCTGGCCGGCGCCGCCTGCAACCCGAACTTCTATTTCACCTCCTGGCAAAACGACATGCAGTCCGAGGGCATGGGCAAGTACGGCACTGACCAAGGCTACAAGAAGGTCTACACCCTGGCGCCGAATTACCAGGCCGGCAAGGATGCGGTCGCCGGGTTCAAGCGCTACTACAAGGGCGAGATCGTCGACGAGGTCTACACCACGCTGAACCAGCCCGATTACTCGGCCGAGATTTCGCAAATCGCCGCCAAGAAGCCCGACGCGATCTACGTCTTCTACCCGGGCGGCATGGGCGTGAACTTCATCAAGCAATACAAGCAGGCGGGCCTCTTGGGCAAGATTCCGCTGCTCTCGACTTCCACCGCCGACGGCTCGACCCTGCCGGCGCTCAAAGAGACGGCACTGGGCGTGGTCTCCGGCACCTTCTGGGGCCCGGACTCGACCAACCCGGTGAGCGTCAAGTTCGTCGCCGACTTCGAGAAGAAATTCAACCGCATCCCCTCGCAGTACGCCGCGCAGTCGTATGACGCCGCGCTGCTGCTGGACCGCGCCATCGCCCAGGTCAAGGGCAACATCGCCGACAAGAATGCCTTCCGCGCCGCCATCCGCAAGGCCGACTTCAAGTCCCTGCGCGGTCCCTTCACCTTCAACAACAACGGCTACCCGATCGAGAACATCTTCGCCTTCGAAGTCGCCAAGGACGCCAAGGGCCGCGTTAGCCTCAAGACCATCGCGCAGCCGCTGACCGCGCACCGCGATGCCTATTCGGACAAGTGCCCAATCAAGCCCTAGGCTATCGACGTTTTACTGCATTAGTCGCGGCGGGGGATGAATCCGGCTCATCCCCTGCCGCGCTGCAACCTGCTCCCGGCAGGGCAAAATCTTTCAAGGCAAATTTCCACGCAAACCCGCGCCAACGGATGTTCGGCGGATACAATACGCAAAAAAGCACCCCCCCGGCGCGGGGGCCTTCCGGACGGGATTTCCGGAAATATATTTTTGGCCTAAAACAAGCATAGGGGAGACAAGCATGAAACTCACAGCATTCATCAGCGCAGCAATACTGGCGACCGCCAGCGCGACCGCCCACGCGCAAACGCCGATCAAGATCGGCTTTGTCGCGACCCTTTCCGGTACGCAAGGCGTGCTGGGCCAGGACCAGTATGACGCCTTCATGATGGTGGTCGAGCGCAATGGCGGCAAGCTCGGCGGCGTGCCGGTGCAGGTGATCAAGGAAGACGACCAGCTCAAGCCCGACCTCGGCGTGCAGATCATCCAGAAATTCGCCGAAAAGGAAAAGACCCCGATCATCACCGGCGTCACCTTCTCCAACGTGATGATGGCCATGTCCAAGCCGCTGGCCGAGTCCGGCGCCATCTTCGTCGGCACCAACGCCGGCCCCGCGCCGCTGGCCGGCCCTGCCTGCAACCAGAACTTCTTTTTCACCTCCTGGCAAAACGACATGCAGGCCGAGGTGATGGGCAAGTACGCCACCGACCAGGGCTACAAGCGCGTCTACGGCATGGCGCCGAACTACCAGGCGGGCAAGGACTTCGTCGCCGGCTTCAAGCGCTTTTTCAAGGGCGAGGTGGTCGACGAGGTCTACACCACGCTGAACCAGCCTGACTACTCCGCCGAGATTTCGCAAATCGCCGCCAAGAAGCCCGACGCCGTCTACGTCTTCTACCCCGGCGGCATGGGCGTGAACTTCATCAAGCAATACAAGCAGGCCGGCCTGCTGGGCAAGATCCCCCTGGTCTCCACGTCCACCGCCGACGGCGCCACCCTGCCAGCGCTGAAGGAAACCGCGCTGGGCGTGGTCTCGGGCACCTTCTGGGGCCCGGACTTCGACAACCCCGCGAGCAAGACCTTCGTCGCCGAGTTCGAGAAGAAATTCAACCGCATTCCCTCGCAGTACGCCGCGCAGTCGTACGACGCCGCGCTGCTGCTCGATAGCGCCATCGCCAAGGTCAAGGGCAACGTCAACGACAAGGCCGCCTTTCGTGCCGCCGTGCGCAAGGCAGACTTCAAGTCGGTGCGCGGTCCCTTCACCTTCAACAACAATGGCTTTCCGATCCAGAACATGTACGCCTTCGTCGTCGCCAAGGACGCCCGTGGCCGCGTGAATCTCAAGACCATCGCGCAGCCGATTACCGCGCAGCGCGATTCCTACGCCGACAAATGCCCGATCAAGTAAAGGCAGCGATCCTCAATCACCCGGGCAACTGACCATGGATAGGATGGGCGCAGCGCCCATCCTATTTTTTATTTTCGCTTCGTTTTAGCGTTTACGTTTCGTCGCCGATGTCCATCGAACTCCTGATCGTCCAGCTGCTCAACGGCCTGCAATACGGCGTGCTGCTGTTCCTGCTCGCCGCCGGCCTCACGCTGGTGTTCGGCATCATGAATTTCGTCAACCTGGCGCACGGCTCGCTCTACATGATGGGCGCCTATTTCGCCGCCTGGGCCTACAACAACCCCATCTTCGGCATCCAGGGCTCCTTCATCCTCGCGGCCATCGTCGGCATCGGCGGTTCCATCATCCTGGGTATCGTGGTCGAGCGCCTGGTGCTGTTTACGCTCTACGAGCGCGACCACCTCGACCAGGTGCTCGCCACCTTCGGCCTGATCCTGGTGTTCAACGAAGTTGCGCGCTTCATCTGGGGCCCGTCTTCCTATTACATGGAAGTGCCGGAAAAACTTTCCGGCTCGATCAACCTGCTGGGCATCGACTACCCGGCCTATCGCTTCATGATCATCGGCGTCGGCTTGCTGGTGGCGCTGGGCATGTTCCTGCTGATCCAGAAAACCCGCATCGGCATGCTGATCCGCGCCGGCGCGTCGAACGCCACCATGGTCGGCGCGCTCGGCATCAACATCAAGCTGCTCAACACGCTGCTGTTCGGCCTGGGCACCGGCCTCGCGGGCGTCGCCGGCCTGATGGCTGGTCCCATCCTCTCGGTGCAGCCGGGTATGGGCGAGCCGATCCTGATCGTCACCCTGGTGGTGATCGTGACAGGCGGCATCGGCTCGATCCGCGGCGCTTTTTTCGCCGCGCTGATCGTCGGCGTGATTGACACCATCGGCCGCGTCTTCCTGCCGATCCTGCTCACCACCATGGTGGAAAAGTCGCTGGCGCAAGCCGCCGGCCCGGCCACCGCCTCGATGCTGATCTACCTGCTGATGGCCGTGGTACTCGCCTTCAAGCCGCAGGGCCTGTTCCCGGTGAAGCACGGCTGACGCAATGAAACCCACCGTGAACTTTACCTCGCCCCGTTTCTACGTCCCAGCCCTGTTCCTGGGCGCCCTGGCGTTGCTGCCGGTCTACGCCATGCTGGCGCACCAGCCGTTTTACGTCACGCTGTTCTCGCGCATCATGATTTTTGCCCTCGCCGCGCTGGGCCTGAACTTCATCCTCGGCTACGGCGGCCTGGTCAGCTTCGGCCACGCCCTATATCTCGGCGTCGGCGCCTACGCGGTCGGCATCCTCTCCTTCCATGGCATCACCAACGGCTGGCTGCACCTGGTCGCAGCGCTCGTCGTCGGCATCTTGCTCGCCGCGCTGATCGGCGTGGTGGTCCTGCGCACCTCCGGCATGACCTTCATCATGATCACCCTGGCCTTCGCGCAAATGGGCTACTTTTTCGTCGTCAGCCTGAAGTCCTACGGCGGCGACGACGGCCTCACCATCGACAACCGCAGCACCTTCGGCCTGTTCGACCTCGCCAGCAATACGGTGCTGTACTACGTCATCCTCGCCTTTCTCGCCGCCGTGTTTTTTCTTTTCGGCAGCCTGGTGGAGTCGCGCTTCGGCATGGTGTTGCGCGGCGTCAAGTCCAACGAGCGGCGCATGCTGGCACTCGGCTTTCCCACCTTCCGCTACAAGCTGGTCGGCTACATCATCTCCGCGCAGGTCTGCGTCATCGCAGGCTTCCTGCTCGCCAACCTCACCAAGTTCGCCTCGCCCTCCTACATGGTCTGGCAGGTCTCCGGCGACCTGATCGTGATGGCGGTGCTCGGCGGCATGGGCACTCTGTTCGGCCCGGTGGTCGGCGCTGTGGTCTATCTGGTGGTCGAGGAGTTCCTGTCCTCCCTCACCCCCGGCTGGTTTCCCAAGGTGGAAGAAGTGCTAAACAAGCACTGGCTGGCGCTGATGGGCATATTCGTCATCGCCATGGTGCTGGGTTTCCGCAAAGGCTTCTACGGCTACCTGGTCGAGCGCGAGTTGAAAAAAGAGGCGGGGAGGGCGCAGCCATGAACGCACTCCTTTCCATCGAAAAACTGGTCAAGCGCTTCGGCGGCTTGACTGCCACCGACCGCGTGGACTTCACCGTCGCCCCCGGCGAAGTCCACGCCATCATTGGCCCCAACGGCGCCGGCAAGACCACCCTGATCTCGCAACTCGCCGGCGAACTGCATCCCGACGAAGGCAGCATCCATTTCGACGGCCGCGACATTTCGCGCCTGGGCGTGCCCGCGCGCTCCCTCCTCGGCCTGGGTCGCTCCTACCAGATCAGCCAGATATTCCGCGACTTCAGCGCCCTGCAAAACGTCATGCTCGCCGTGCAGGCCCACACCGGCCACAGCTTCTCGTTTTTCAAACCGGCCTTGAAAGAAGCCGCGCTGATCGCCCCCGCCGAAGCCGCCTTGCGGCAAGTCGGCCTCGCCAACCGCATGCACGTGCCCGCCGCCGCCATGGCCCACGGCGAACACCGCCAACTGGAACTGGCGATGACCCTCGCTACCAATCCCAAACTCCTGCTGCTCGACGAGCCCATGGCCGGCATGAGCCAGGCCGAGTCCGAAGAGATGGTGCAGCTCCTCAAGGGCCTGAAAGGCAAATACGGGGTCGTGCTGGTCGAGCACGACATGGACGCCGTCTTCGCCCTGGCCGACCGCGTCTCCGTGCTGGTCTACGGCCGCGTGGTCGCCACCGGCACGCCGGAGGAAATCCGCAACAACCCGGAAGTGCGCGAAGCCTACCTCGGCGACCAGGAGGAATCGGTGTGACCGAAACTCCACGCCAGACCCTCCTCGAAGTCGCCGACATCGAAACCTTCTACGGCTCCAGCCAGGCGCTGTTCGGCATGCGCTTCGTCCTGCGCGAAGGCGAGTTCACCACCTTGCTTGGGCGCAACGGCATGGGCAAGAGCACCACCATCAAGAGCATGATGGGTCTGCTGCGCCCGAAGAGTGGCGCGATCCGCTTTCGCGGCGCCGACATCCACGGCCTGCCCGCCTATCGCGTCGCCAAGCTGGGCCTGGGCCTGGTGCCCGAAGGCCGCCACGTATTCCCCAATCTCTCGGTGCGCGAAAACCTGGTGGCCACCGCCAACAACCGCTGCGCCAACCCCACACCCTGGACCCTGGAACGCGTCTACGCCCTGTTCCCGCGCCTCAAGGAGCGCGAGCGCAACCTCGGTGCCAACCTCTCCGGCGGCGAGCAGCAAATGCTCGCCATCGGCCGCGCCCTGATGACCAACCCGCGCCTGCTGATCCTCGATGAAGCCACCGAAGGCCTGGCCCCGCTGATCCGCAAGGAAATCTGGGACTGCCTGGCCGAGCTGAAACGCCTCGGCCAGACCGTGCTGGTGATCGACAAAAACATTGGTCCCCTGCTGCGCCTGGCCGATGCGCACCACATTGTCGAAAAGGGTAGAGTAGTGTGGTCCGGCAGTTCCGAAGAATTGCGCGCGCAACCCGAATTGCTGCACCAATACGTCGGTGTCTAGCGCGCAATACACCGCATCAGCAGGCACGCCTCAAGCGCACCGAATATTTGCCGATAGAAAATTCAGGCACCGGCCCCCAAAGGCCAGGCCCGGCTAAAAACAAAAGGAGACGGACAACATGCAACGCAGGCAATTCATCCAGCACGGCGGCATCGCCGGCATCCTCGCCGCCGGCAGCGCCCCGGCCTTCGCGCAAAATGCGCCGGTCAAATGGCGCCTCGCCTCGAGCTACCCCAAGACGCTCGACACGCTGATTGGCGCCGTCGAGCGCGCCTCCAGGACGGTGGCCGAGCTCACCAACAACCGCTTCCAGATCCAGGTCTTCGGCCCCGGCGAAATCGTCCCCGCCCTGCAAGTGCTCGACGCCGTGCAAAACGGTACGGTCGAAGCCGGCCACAGCGCCAGCTACTTCTACATCGGCAAGGACCCCGCCTTCGGCTTCGGCACCGCCGTGCCCTTCGGCATGAACACCCGCCAGCAAAACGCCTGGCTCTACCTCGGCGGCGGCATCGAGCTGCTCAACGAGTTCTACAAAAAATACGGCGTGCTCTCCTTTCCGGTCGGCAACACCGGCGCGCAAATGGGCGGCTGGTTCCGCAAAGAGATCAAGACGGTCGCCGACCTCAAGGGCCTGAAAATGCGCATCGGCGGCTTGGGCGGCATGGTGCTCTCCAAGCTCGGCGTGATCCCGCAGCAAATCGGCGGCGGCGACCTCTACGCCGCGCTCGAAAAAGGCGTGATCGACTCCGCCGAATGGGTCGCGCCGTATGACGACGAGCGCCTCGGCCTGCAAAAAATCGCCAAGTACTACTACTACCCCGGTTGGTGGGAAGGCTCCGCCACGCTCAACCTCTGGGTCAACCAGAAGCCCTGGAACGCGCTGCCCAAGGAATTCCAGCAGGTGCTGACTTTCGCCGCCGCCGAAGCCAACCAGTGGATGACCGCCAAGTACGACTTCGGCAACCCGCAAGCCTTGAAGCGCCTGGTCGCCACCGGCACCCAGTTGCGCGCCTTCTCGCGCCCCATCATGGAAGCCAGCTACAAGGCCGCCAACGAGATGTACGACGAGTTCAACGCCAAGAGCCCCGACTTCAGGAAGATCCACGACAACTACATGAAATTCCGCGACGAACAAATCCTCTGGTCGCGCGTCTGCGAAGAAGGCTTCGACAACTTCATGGCCTACGCCAGCCAGTTGAAAAAGTAGCCCGCATCACAAGACAAAAAACCCGGCCAAGCCGGGTTTTTTTATGCTGCGTCGCCTGCCTGGTGGCAGTCCCAATATCCCCCGAACCCCTTGCACTGGCGGCACCGGAACAAATAAGCCGTCGGCCCGTGATCGCGATCCAGCGCACGAAAAAATTCCACCCACTCCTCGTCATTGGCCACGTTCGCCGCCGCCCGTATCGCCGCCACCGCCTTCTCCCCCATCCCCAGCAACTCCGCCTTCCCCGCCGCGCCAAGAAACTCCCCCGCATCCCCGCAGTGGGTCCACCACCGCGCCTGCTGCCAACTGCAAAACCCCGGCGTACGCTGCGTCACCTCCAGGCTCACGCGCTCCGGCACCTCCTCCCAATCGCCATAGCCGCCCACCTCATCGCTGAAGCTCGCCCCAAGCTGATCGTTCGCCCGCCCGTCCGCAATACACCAGGGGCAGATCGCCTCGTACTCCTCCTCGCTGTACACCGGCCCCACATACGCATAGCCGCGCACATGCCCGCAGCAGGCGCACGCCGCCGCCGACTTCACCACGCTGCCTGTCGCAATCGGGTCCGGATGATATTTGAACCAGGGCAGGGGAGTGTCCGCCGCCGCGGCCTCGTTCTCTCCCGCCGTTACCTCCGCCTTCATCTTCGCCTTCACTTCAGGCTGCACCTTCACCCCGGGCTCCGCCTCCGTCACCACCTCCACCTTCACCTCAGGCTGCACCTTCACCCGGGGCTCCGCCTCCACCTTCGCCGCCTCTTCAACCTCCCAGCCTTCCTCATCGCGCTCATCCCGCGGATGCTTCGGCTCCGGCACATCCGCCTGCGGAAACTGCTTCCTGAATTCCGCGCGATAAACCCGCATGGCTTCTTCATGGTTGTACGGCGCCGCTGCCCGCCCCCCGCGCGCCACCGAATCCGCCGCTGCTGCTATGCGCGCTCGTCGCTCCGGCACGTCGGACTTCGCCGCCGCCTCCGCCAACAAACGCGCCACCTTCGGCCGCCCCTCCGGCGCCATCATCTCCAGAAAAACATCAAAGCTTTGCAACTGCGACTCCAGCGCCTCGCTCTCGAATTGGGGCAACACCTCCGCCAGCTGCAGCATCACTTGCGGTAATTTTGTCGCGCCAACTTCAAGGCCTTCGGAATCCATGTTCATGATTTTTCGAGGTTTTTGACCATTCAACTGTGCGCCAAACCGCCTCGAAAATCAACCACACTTAGTTCATCGACATGCGTATCTTTGATCTCAGGGTAGCGATCACGCACCCATCCAACCGCACAAGGAACGCACCATGACCGCCACTCTCACCGACCGCCAGGAACGCTTCGTCAACGAATACCTCTTCGACCAAAACGCCACCGCCGCCGCCGTCCGCGCCGGCTACTCCGTTAAAACCCGCGGCGCCCAGGCCGCCGCCCTGATGAACAACCCCCTCGTGCGCCACCACATCGTCATCGCCCTGCGCGACCTCTTCGCCACCTTCGGCATCACCCCCATCAAGCTCCTGCGCGCCCAGGCCAACGCCGCCTTCTTCGACCCCGGCAAACTCCTCGACGCCGAAGGCAACACCAAACCCCTGCGCGACCTCGACGAAGACACCCGCACAGCCTTAACCGTCAGCTACGACCTGCGCTCCGACGGCAAATGCACCGTCCGCGTCCGCCAGCCCGTCCGCCACATCGCCATCGCCGCCCTCGAAAAAAGCCTCGACCACTACACCGCCATGGAAATCAAGGCGCTCGAAGCCCTCATGCCCGAGCCCGACGAATCACCCGCCAGCGAACCCCAGGCCGAAATCGAAGCCGAGCCCGAAACCACGCCCCCGCATCCCTGGGGCATCGCCCCGTCTCGCCCGG
Source organism: Betaproteobacteria bacterium (assembly GCA_028292405.1). GTDB lineage: Bacteria > Pseudomonadota > Gammaproteobacteria > Burkholderiales > JAEUOS01 > JAQGMJ01. The sequence continues at coordinate 347,377 of JAQGMJ010000030.1, read as the reverse complement.
CCCCCGCGCCGCAACCCGCCGCCACCTTCCCCGTCCCCGACGCCATCCCCTTCCGCAGCCGCGCCGCCCAACTCCTCTTCGGCAACCGGCCGTCCGAAGACGGCGTGCCGCGCACCACGCGGCGCTGAAACCACTGTTGTTTACCGTGATTTGGGATATTCTTTATGGAGACAGAGGCGATGTAGCCTATAAAAGTACTGCGTGATTGCACAATCGTGACCGAAATGATCCTGGAGTTCCTCAATGGCTAGGCAACTGGCACCCGTCGTGGAATCCTGTGTCGTGATTCGCGAGAACTCGCCAGCCGAAACACAAGCATGGGTGGCGCTGTGGCTTGAAACCTTTGCCGCAGATGAACTAGAGCAGATACTTATGGAACCCGTTGCGACCATCACTTCTGAGGAATTGCGGGAAGAATCAAGCGCGCGCGTTTGGGCGCTCGTTATGTATCTCGCAAAGCATCCAGGTGAGCAGTCTCGGGAAGAGTTCTATTCGTTCTGGCTGGCCTACTGTTACGACGCGGAGGTGCTCAATGGCGGGCACTTGCAATATTTTCACAATCGCGGGACCGATGACGCTCTGGCCACAATCTCTGCGCTGAGATCTATCGGCGCGGAAGCCCAGGCTGGCTTGCTTGAAGTGTCTTTGCAGAAGGTCCTGGATGATCCAGTCAACAGGGTTGGTTCACTGGAAGAATATTCTCGACTGGCATCAGAGCGCTCATTTCGAGCAGAAGATTCGGCTTACTACTCGGGAAGCAGGCCAGTTCTCGAGCTACTTGAAATTCACTACGCGGGATTGCTGCAAGAGTGCATTTCAGTAAGTCCATGAGCCGGACCGCGACAGCGCCAAATAACCGTCTTTTACCGTTGTCAGGTCTTGAACTCTGGAATATCCGGCTTAGCCCCCCACATGCAAAACGACTCCGCCGTAAACGGAAACTGCCTCGGCATCTCCTCCGGATCCGTCACCATGCGCACGCCGCAGGAGTATTCGTAGACCATGCCGTCCGGGCCTTCGAAGTAGAGAAAGCGCGCGCCGGAGGTGGGATGGCGTCCGGGGCCGAAGACGATGCGGATACCTTTTTCCTTGAGGAAGTACCAGGAGCGCATGATGTCGTCGACCTCGGCCACCTGGTGGTTGATGTGCTGCACTCCCGCAAACGTCGAGGGGAAGAGGGCGATCTTGTGGTGTACCTCGTCAATACGGAGGAGCGGAGCTGGGCCGATGCGATCGGACACCTTTGCCGACAATACGGTTGTCCAAAAACGTTCGTCGCGTTTCGCATCGGTGGTGCGCAGGCCGATGTGGGAAAAGCCGGTGATGCCGGCGTCGCGGGTCGGGAAGTAGCGGGTGCCGGAGTGGTGCGGCCAGACGCAGAGGTCGATGGCGTTGCCGGTGGGGTCCCTGAAGTTGATGAAGGCTTCGACGCGGCGCGCTTCGCATTGCTCTTGCGTGCCGCGCGTAAACGGGATGCGTTCGGCGTCGAGGTTGGCGGCAGCGGAGTCCAGTTCGGCGACGCTGTCGACGGAAAAGCCGACGGTGTGGTCGCGCGGGTCGCCGTCGAAATACACCAAGGTGTGGTCGCGGGCGTCGCTGCGGAAATACACCGACTTGCCGTGCTTCGGGTTGCCGGCCTGTTGGGCAACCTGCAGGCCGAGGATGGAGGTGGCGTAGCGGGTCGCGCCTTCGATGTCGCGGCTGCCGAGGCGGATGTAGCGGATGTCGTGAAGATTAATCATGGGTAATCTGGCCAGGAGGCGTTTCGGGCGGGGCGCAATGAGCGCTACAATCGCGTCAGCCACCATCGTATACGACTCGGCCGGGCGTTGCAGACCACGGTGGACGCAACAACATCCCACGCATTCCGGACACGCATTTCAAACCGATTTCAGGAGATTAAAATGGGCACCACGATTACGCTGACAGCCGCCGACGGCCACAAATTTTCCTGCTACAAGGCCGAGCCTTCGGGCAAGCCCAAGGGCGCCATCGTGGTGATCCAGGAAATCTTCGGCGTCAACGACCACATCCGCAAGACCGCCGACCTCTACGCTTCCGAAGGCTACCTGGCGCTGGCCCCGGCGGTGTTCGACCGCGTCAAGCCCGGCGTGGACATCGGCTACACCATGCCGGAAATGCAGCAGGGCGTGGGCCTGAAGGCCGCCACCAAGATCGACGATGCGCTGCAGGACATCCAGGCCACCGTCGATGAAGCGGGCAAGGCCGGCAAGGTCGGCATCGTCGGCTATTGCTTCGGCGGCCTGCTCGCCTGGTATAGCTCAGCCCGCGTCAAGGGCCTGGCCGCGGCCGTGCCCTACTACGGCGGCGGTATTCCTGACGTGGTGAACGAGCAGCCCAAGGTGCCGGTGATGATGCACTTCGGCGAGAAGGACAGCTACATCCCGATGGAAGGCGTGGAGAAGGTCAAGGCCAAGCACCCCACCGCGCAAGTGTTCGTCTACCCGGCCGACCACGGTTTCAACTGCGACCAGCGCGGCGCCTACGAGGCCAACTCGGCCAAGGAAGCACGCCAGCGCACCCTGGATTTTTTCAAGCAGCACGTAGCGGAACAATAAGCGGAGCGTTAACGTGAGTTCCGAAGTCATCGCCGGCCGCGCCAGGCCGCGCGGCAAATACCCGCACTACCGGCGCGCCGGTGACTTTATTTTCGTCTCCGGCACCAGTTCCCGCCGGCCCGACAATACCTTCGCCGGCGCCAGCGCGGACGCCGCCGGCACCATGCAGTTGGACATCCGCGAGCAGACGCGCGCGGTGATCGAGAACATCCGCGATGTGCTGAAGAGCGCCGGCGCGGAGTTGTCCGATTGCGTCGAAGTCACCAGCTTCCTGGTCGACATGGGCGACTTCGGCGGCTACAACGAGGTCTACGGCGAGTTCTTCGACTACGACGGCCCGGCGCGCACCACGGTGGCGGTACACCAGCTGCCGCATCCGCACCTGCGCATTGAGATCAAGGCGGTTGCCTATAAGCCGCTCGCTGCTCCGCAGTCTCCCGCTAAACCTCTGCCGAAATAACATCGACCGGTCATGCTTCCCCCGATCAATTTCCCGCAGTGGATCGCCGAACACCAGCACCTGCTCAAGCCCCCGGTGGGCAACCAGCAGGTCTGGCGCGACACCGACTTCATCGTCACCGTCGTCGGCGGCCCGAACAAGCGCACCGACTTCCACGACGACCCCTATGAAGAGTTCTTCTACCAGTTCAAGGGCAACGCCTCGCTCAATATCATCGACGAGCAAGGCAAGCCGGGCAACGTAGAACTCAAGGAGGGAGCGATGTTCCTCTTGCCGCCGCACCTGCGCCACTCGCCGCAGCGCCCGGAAGAAGGCAGCATGTGCATCGTCATCGAACGCACCCGCCCCGAAGGCGTGAAAGACGGCTTCGAGTGGTACTGCCTGGAATGCGGCAAGCTGGTGCACCGCGTCGAAGTGCAACTCAAAAGCATCGTCACCGACCTGCCGCCGCTGTTCGAAGCGTTCTACGCCAGCATGGATGCGCGCGCCTGCAAGGCTTGCGGGGCGGTGCATCCGGGTAAAGGCTGACGCCGGTAGAGCCATGATTCCGGTTGGCTATCTTTATAAGTGAATTGAATCCAAGCCGGATGGGCTGCAGGCCTATGGCGTTTCGGATATCTACTCTCTGAGCGGATGTGTTTCGAAGGATTTTGCCGACTATATCAATTTCCGGAAGCACAATGGTTATTGGTTGTTCGACACGCCTTTGGCGATCGATTTCGCCTGAACCCTCTTTCGCTACCCGTGTACAGGAACCGCTAGATAAGCATCTCAAAGGCTTTGATGTAACCACGTTTTCGGGTCATACCAATCCGGAGTGCTCGCCGCTTTCCTGTAACTACCTGGCCAGACCATTCAGGTCAACCGCTACTGCCTGTTCAATACCTTTGCTGAGCAAAACAGGCCTTGGAAGAAGGTTTGTTCAAGAACTCCGAGCCGGTCCGTTCCGGATTTTCTCCGTCTATACGATGAGCAGCCGCGTGCCAGACAAGTCAGGCGTGGCCTGACAAGAGCACGGGCGTTCGCCGCACGATATCACCTCGAATCAAGGAAAGAAGACCATGACGGTCATCGACATCCACTCCCACTTCTTCCCCGAAACCTGGCCCGACCTGGAAAAGAAATTCGGCACGCCGGACTGGCCGTGGATGAAACACCTCGGCGACGGCCGCGCCATGGTGATGATCGGCCAGAAGGAATTCCGTCCGGTCTACTCCGCCTGCTGGGACGTGGCCAAGCGCCTGGAAGAGATGGACCGTGACGCCATCGACATGCAGGTGATCTGCTCGACGCCGGTGCTGTTCGCCTACATGCGCAAGCCGGAAGAAGCGATGGAATGCGCGCGCCTGTTCAACGACGCGGCCCTTGAGATGTGCGCGAAAAGCGGCGGCCGCCTCAAAGCCCTGGCGCAGGTACCGCTGCAGGACATCGACCTCGCCTGCCAGGAGTTGACGCGCGCGATGAAGGCCGGCCACCTTGGCGTGCAGATCGGCAACCACGTCGGCGACCGCGACCTCGACGACGAGGGCCTGGTGCGTTTTCTCGCCCATTGCGCGCACGAAGGCGCGGCGGTGTTGGCGCACCCCTGGGACATGATAGGCGGCGCGCGCACCGCCAAGCACATGATGGCGTGGACAGTGTCGATGCCGGCGGAAACGCAACTGTCGATTGTCGCGATGATCCTTGGCGGCGCCTTCGACAAACTGCCGAAAGACCTGCGCCTGTGCTTCGCCCACGGCGGCGGCAGCTTCGCCTTCCTGCTCGGACGCCTGGAAAATGCCTGGCACAACCGCGACATCGCGCGCGGCGTGTCGAAGCATCCGCCCAGCCACTACCTCGACCGCTTCTCGGTGGACTCGGCGGTGTTCGACCCGCGCAGCCTGCGCCTGCTGGTGGAAGTGATGGGCGAGAGCCAGGTGATGCTGGGCTCGGACTACCCGTTCCCGCTAGGCGAGTTGTCGATCGGCAGGCTGATCCGCAGTTCCGGTTTCAGCGAGGAAGCCAAAGCGAAAATGCTTGGTGGCAACGCGCAGCGCTTCCTCGGCCTGCAATAGGGCCTACTTAGGCCTACGCGGGTCCCACGTAAAGACGCCTGCTTGAGGCGGGCATCTATGTAACAACGCCCGCTTGAGGCGGGCGTTGTGGATGGACCAAAGGCGGCTACTTCGCGCCCCAGGGCTTCCACCATTTTTTGGCGTCGCCGGTCCTGTCTTCGGTCTTGCCGTCGGCCCTGGGTGGCGCCTTGATCATGGTCTTGGGCAGGGGTTGCGGGGCCACCGGCGGCAGCGCCTGCTGCACGGGGACCGCCACCGGCGTCGCGGCGGTCAGCGCCGCCTTCAACTCGCTGACCGACTGCGGGCGCTTGTTTTCGTCCGGCACCAGGGCCCAGTCAATGGCCGCCAGCAACGCCGGGCTGTAGCGGCCCGCGCCGGCCTTGGAGGCGGGAATCATGGCGTCGTTTTTGATGCGCGCGGGCGCCTCCACCGGCTTGGAGCCGGTGATCACCCAGTACATCATGCCGCCGAAGGCGTAGAGGTCGGTCCACGGGCCCTGCTTGCCGTGCGAGTGGTACTGCTCGAACGGGGCGTAGCCGGGGGTGACGATGGTGGTGAGGCTGCGGCTGCGCGTGCCGACGGCATGGCGCGCGGCGCCGAAGTCGAGCAGGACCATGCTGTCGTCCTGGCGCACGAAAATGTTCGCCGGCTTGATGTCGCGGTGCAGGAAGCCCGCCTTGTGCACGACGTCGAGCCCGTCGAGCAGGGGCATGATCATCTTCAGCAGCAGCGCCTCGTCGATGGTCTTGCGCGCCGCCAGCCAGTCCTTGAAGGACTCGCCGGACTCGTACTCCATCACCATGTAGGCGGTGTTGTTGGCCTGGAAGAAGCGCGAGACGCGCACCACGTTGGCGTGCTTGAAGTTGGCCAGGACGCGGCATTCCTTGAGGAACTTGTCCAGGCCTTCCTTGAAGGCTTCTTCCTCGTCCGGCGTCTTGATGCGCACCTTGCCGCTGGACTCGCGGGCGCACATGTCGCTGGGGAAGTATTCCTTGATCGCCACTTCGGCTTCGAGGTTGGTGTCCAGCGCCAGGTAGGTGATGCCGAAGCCGCCGATGCCCAGCGTCCACTCGATGTTGTACTCCTGCAGGCTGGTGCCCACCGGCAGGGCCAGCCGCGACTCCTGCGGCATCTGCGCCTGCGCTTTCAGCAGCGCCTGGCGCTTAAGCTCCGCGTAGTCCGCCGGCAGCGAGGGCTCGGCGTCGGCCGCGGCGGCCTGCGCCTCGGGGTGGGGCACGGTGCCGCCGGTGTTGCGCGAGGCGCCTCCTACGGCCGGCGCGGCAGCGGGTTGCGGCGCGGATGCGGCGGCACGTGCGGCCGCCGGCTGCGCCATCGACACCGGCTCGGCGATCGAAGGGCCGTGCGACATGGTCGGCTTGTCGGCCACCGGCGCCGGCTTGGCGGCAACCGCGGCAGGTGCGGCTGCGACAGGTGCGGCTGCGGGAGCGGCGGGCGCCGGTGCGGCGACTGCCGAAGCAACGGGAGCCGGTGCGGCCGGCGTGGCGGCAACCGGTGCAACCGGAGCGGCAGGGGCAGGCGCTGCCGTTGCGGCGGACGGCTGCGCGGCGGGAGCGGGCGCTTCGGCCAGCGCCGCTTCGGCGGCCGGCGCGGCGCTGGCGGCGCCCGATTGGGCGAAGCGCTTGATCTTCAGGAGCTCGGCAGCCTTCTGGATCTGGCTGAACGAAGGCTCCGCGCCTTTGCTTGGCGCCCCGGGGCTTTCTTTTTTATCCTGATCCACGATGCGGTTCCCCAAGCGGCGCTAAGCCAGCAGTTCATACGCCCGGCGGGCAAATAGTTCGGATTTGTCTTTGCCCATGCGTCCGGCCAAGGCGGTCTGGCAGCCGCCGATCAGGCTGACCATTTCCTCGGCGTCGGCGCATGCCTCCACCTGCTCGGAAAGGAACTCGCCATCGAAGCCTTCGATATGGGTGATCACATGCTGCACATAACGCCGCGCATCTTCCAGCGGCGAGGGCGGGGCCGGCGCCTTGCCGCCGAACAGCGCGCCAAGCAGGCCGCGCTTGCCCTGCGGCGCCGGCTTGCGGATCAGCGCGATGGAAATATTGTCGCCGTTGCCGGAAGCCCGGTTGCGCGCCAGGGCGATCAGGCGGTCGCAGGCATCGGGCAATGTGCGGTAGCTGATCAGCTGCGCCATCTCGAAGGGCTCGAAGTAGGTCCACAGGCCGTCGGAGCCGAGCATCACCGTGTCGCCCGCCTCGGGGTCTTCCAGGCTGCCGAAGACGATGGTCGGCGGCTCGTCCCCGCCCAGGCTGGAGAACAGGCGGCTGCGCTCCGGGTGGGTGAGCATTTCGGCCTCGGTGATCTTGCCCTGCTGGAACAAAATCTCCACCAGCGAATGGTCGTCGGTACGCTTGACGAATTTGCCGTCGCGAAACAGGTAAAGCCGGCTGTCGCCGCAGTGCGCCCACACCAGGCGCTCGGGGCCGGCCATGGCGAGCACGGCGGTGGAGCGCGGGTCGCGCTGATAGCCCTGGCCGGCGGCGGCGACTTTCTCATGCGCGGCCATGATCATGGTGCGCAGGCAGTTCTTCGGCACGTCCTTGCCGGGAACGAAGGTGTCAAATAGCGGCAGGGTGGCGTCGATCACCGCTTGCGAGGCGAGGGCGCCGCCGGTGTGGCCGCCCATGCCGTCGGCGAGTACGGCGAGGACGAAATTCTCACTGGCCGGGTGGGCTACCACCGCCACGCGGTCTTGCTGTTCCTTGCGGTCGCCGAGGTTTTCGGCGCTGGCGTATTCGTAGATCATTCTTGTCGGTAGGCCTCGAATAACACCAATGCCCGGGCGCTGCCTGTTTGCGCACCCATGGCGCGGCGCACGCTGCCTTGTGGTTCCCCTCCGTCGCTACTATAGCGCGCCCCATCCGAATCAACAACCTGCGCAGCGGCCTGCATGTGACGGATTACCACCTGCGGCATTGAGCGTTGCAAACAGGCCCATGGCATTGTCATTAAATTCGCAAGGTAGGGCGCCACGGCGCCGAATCGTCTTTATAATGGCGGGCCTTCGAAAGTACAGATGACCGGCAGCCACGCCGCCGCCGGACCGGGCAGCGCATTGGGTCGCCAAGAGGTGCGGATGATTTTGCAGAACCTGTTGAACGAGATGGCCGCCGGGCGCGCCGCGTGATGGTAAAAAAGGACACTAGCCCCTGCATGCCCGCCTACTGGGAGGATGCGAAGAGCGACTTGATGCGCTGCGACCGCGTGCTGCGCCGCCTGATTCCCAAGTACGAGGACGACTGCCTGCAGACGCGCGGCGACCCCTTCCTCACGCTGGCGCGTTCCATCGTCGGCCAGCAGATCTCGGTGAAGGCGGCCGAGGCGGTGTGGGGACGGTTGTTCGCTTCCGTCACCGAGTTCACGCCGGTGAAGGTGGCGCGGATGAAGATGGAAAAGCTGCGGGCCTGCGGGCTGTCGCAGCGCAAGGCGGAGTACATCCTCGATCTGGCGGCCCACTTCAAGCAGGGCGGCGTCAACATCGAGGACTGGCAGGTGCTCGACGACGAGACGGTGATCACCGCGCTCACCGACATCCGCGGCATCGGTCGCTGGACCGCCGAGATGTTCCTGATCTTCAACCTGATGCGCCCGAACGTCTTCCCCGCCGACGACATCGGCCTGCAGAAGGCGGTCAGCCTGCATTACTTCGCCGGCGAAAAACTGACCCGCAGCGAACTGCGCGAGGTCGGCGAGAACTGGGCGCCGTGGCGCTCGGTCGGCACCTGGTATATGTGGCGGGCGCTGGATCCGCTGCCGGTTGCGTATTGATCGCATAAAAGTACAAACCTACTTTTGTGCGGCCTGATTCGCATGAGAAATCACCGGCAGAGCCGGATGATTTTCATGAAGTAAAATACGACGACAAACCGCGCAGCCGCATTACGCTGGAACACATTCATGAAGACTACCTTTCTCGATTTCGAACAGCCGATCGCCGAACTTGAAGCCAAGATCGAAGAACTGCGCTATGTGCAGGACGATTCGGCGGTGGACATCTCCGAGGAGATCGACCGCCTGAAGAAAAAGGTCCAGGGCCTCACCAAGGACATCTACGCCAAGCTCACACCCTGGCAGATTTCCCAGGTGGCGCGCCATCCGCAGCGGCCCTACACGCTGGACTACATCGAGGCGATGTTCACCGACTTCCACGAGCTGCATGGTGACCGCAGCTATGCCGACGACCCCTCCGTCGTCGGCGGCCTGGCGCGCTTCAACGGCCAGGCCTGCATGGTGTTGGGCCACCAGAAGGGCCGCGACGTGAAGGAGCGCACCCTGCGCAACTTCGGCATGCCGCGCCCCGAGGGCTATCGCAAGGCGCTGCGCCTGATGCACACCGCGGAGAAGTTCAAGCTGCCGTTGCTCACTTTCGTCGACACCCCCGGCGCCTATCCCGGCATCGGCGCCGAGGAGCGCGGCCAGAGCGAAGCGATCGGCCACAACTTGTTCGCCATGGCCGGCCTGACCGTGCCGATCATCACCACCGTGATCGGCGAGGGCGGCTCCGGCGGCGCCCTGGCCATCGCCATGGGCGACACTGTGCTGATGCTGCAATATTCCACCTACTCGGTGATCTCGCCCGAAGGCTGTGCCTCCATCCTCTGGAAGAGCGCTGAGAAAGCGCCCGAAGCCGCCGAGATTCTCGGCATCACCGCGCCCCGGTTGAAGACCCTCGGCCTGATCGACAAGATTGTCTCCGAGCCGCAGGGCGGCGCCCATCGCGACCCCGCCGCCGCCGCGCAAACCCTGAAAAAGGCCCTGGCCGAGGCGCTGCGCCATCTCGCCGATGTGCCCACCGAAAAGCTGCTGAAGACGCGCTACGAGCGCCTGATGCAGTACGGCAAGTTTGAGGAACAGGCTGCCTGAGAAAGCCGCCGCGGCCGCACCCGCCCTCCAGGCGGCGGTGCGTGAGAGCCTGCGCACCGCCGCCGCGCAACTCGGGCGTTCCCCGGTTTTTTGCGCCGGCTTTTCCGGCGGCCTCGATTCAACCGTCCTGCTTGATCTACTGGCGCCGCTCTGCAAACAAGAAGGCCATGCGCTGCGCGCGCTGCACGTGCACCATGGCCTGAGCCCGAATGCCGACGCCTGGGAGCGCCACTGCGCCGCTGTTTGTGCCGCCTTGCGCGTGCCCCTGCAGGTGGCGCACGTCGTGGTCAACCGCGCGCCGCGCACCAGCCTGGAAGAGGAAGCCAGGCGCGCGCGCCATGCCGCCTTTGCCGACGTGTCAGCCGACGTCATCGTGCTGGCGCACCACGCCGACGACCAGGCCGAGACGGTGCTCCTGCAATTGCTGCGCGGCGCCGGCCCGAAGGGCCTGGCCGGCATGCCACCGCTCAAGTCCCTGGGCCCAGGGGCCGCCACCTGGCTGCAGCGCCCGCTGCTCGACTTTCCGCGCACCGATCTGCTCGATTATGCGCAGGTACGCGGCCTGCAGTGGATCGAGGACGAAAGCAACCAGGACGACCGCCTGAAGCGCAACTTCCTGCGCAACCAGGTCGCGCCGCTGCTGCGCGCCGGTTTCCCGGCGCCGGCGCAGACCCTGGCGCGCGCCGCTCGCCACCAGGCCGAAGCCGCGCAACTGCTCGACGCCCTGGCCGACCTCGACCTGGCGCAAGCCGCTGCCGGCGCCGCCACTGAGGTGCAGACGCTGGAGGTGGCGGTGCTGGTTGTGGAGACGCTAAAGCAGCACGACGATACCCGCCTGAAAAACGCCCTGCGCCGCTGGCTCGACCGCGCCGGCCTGCGCCAGCCCTCCGCGGCGCGCTTGGGGGCATTGCTGCGCGCCCTGCGCGAAAGCAGCAACGACACCCGCTTGCGCTGGGAACACGAAGGCGCCTGCGTGGCCAGGCAAAAGGGCCTGCTGTGCCTGGAATTGGCTGCCTCCGGCCCCATTTAGGAGGCAAGTCCGGGACGAACCTGGCCAACCAGGCGGTCCGGAATTAATACTTTGCACAAGCAAAGCGCAAAATGCCCATCAAAGCAGCCAGATTGCGCTATTTTTGCTATAATTCTAGGTTAAGTTTCACACCTCAAAACCTTAATTTATTTGGAGTTTTTCAAAAATGGCCATCGAGCGCACCCTCTCGATCATCAAGCCCGATGCGGTAGCAAAAAACGTCATCGGCAAGATCTACCAACGTTTTGAGGATGCGGGGCTGAAAATCATCGCGGCCCGCATGATGCACCTCTCGCGCGCCGAGGCCGAAGGCTTCTACGCGGTACACAAGGAACGCCCCTTCTTCAAGGACCTGGTCGACTTCATGATCTCCGGCCCGGTGATCGTGCAAGCCCTGGAAGGCGAGAACGCCATCCTCAAGCACCGCGACCTGATGGGCGCCACCGACCCGAAAAAGGCCGAGAAGGGCACCATCCGCGCCGACTTCGCCGACAGCATCGACGCCAATGCAGTGCACGGTTCCGACGCCGCCGATACCGCGAAAAACGAGATCGCCTACTTTTTCCCGGCGCTCAACGTCTATTCGCGTTAAAGCACGTCTGCACGGTTTTCTTAAAGGCGCCCGGCCATGACTTCCAACCTGCTTGACTACGACGGGCCCGGGCTGGCCGAATGGTTCGGCGCGCGCGGCGAAAAGCCGTTTCGCGCCCGCCAGGTGATGAAGTGGATGCACCAGTCGCAAGTGGCCGATTTCGGCGCCATGACCGACCTGGCCAAGAGCCTGCGCGCCAAGCTGGAAGCCGAAGCCGAGATCGTCCTGCCGCCGGTGATCCGCGACAACGTGGCCTCCGACGGCACCCGCAAGTGGCTGCTCGATGTCGGCGTGGGCAATGCGGTCGAGGCCGTGTTCATCCCCGAGGACGACCGCGGCACCCTGTGCATTTCCACCCAGGCCGGCTGTGCGGTCGACTGCGCCTTTTGCTCCACCGGCAAGCAGGGCTTTTCGCGCAACCTGACGGTGGCTGAGATCATCGGCCAGTTGTTCCTGGCCAACAAACTGCTGCGCCAGTCCGGCGGCGCCCGTTACGTCCCGGAGGGGATGGACTCCGCATTTGATCCCATGGCAGGCCACCTGCGCCCCGTCACCAACGTGGTGATGATGGGCATGGGCGAGCCCCTGCTCAATTTCGACGCCACTGTCGCCGCGCTCAACCTGATGCTCGACGACAACGCCTACGGCCTGTCGCGGCGCCGCGTCACCGTCTCCACCTCCGGCGTGGTGCCGATGATGGACCGCCTGCGCGACGCCTGCCCGGTGGCGCTGGCCGTCTCGCTGCACGCGCCGACCGATTCGCTGCGCGACACCCTGGTGCCGCTGAACCGCAAATACCCGTTGCGCGAACTGATGGCCGCCTGCCTGCGCTATCTTGAAAAAGCACCGCGCGATTTCATCACCTTCGAATACATCATGCTCTCCGGGGTCAACGACACCCCGGCGCACGCGCGTGATTTGATCGCCCTTACGCGTGACGTGCCGTGCAAGTTCAACCTGATTCCGTTCAACCCGTTTTCCGTTGGCAACGTGCCGGTGCAGTTTCAGCGCTCCGACCCGGCACGCATCCGCGCTTTCGCGGAAATCCTGATGCAGGCCGGCATCGTCACCACCACGCGCAAGACGCGCGGCGACGACATCGATGCGGCCTGCGGCCAACTGGCCGGCGAAGTGGCCGACCGCACCAAGCGAGTGATCCGCCTGCAGCGCAAGGCGGCTGAGCCGTCCGGCGTTTAGGCGGCTCTCGACACAGACAGGGAGAAATACCGATGCTTCATGGATCTCAGGCCGCAATCTTCGCAAGGCCGCTGTTGCGAGCCGCGCTTCTGGTTCTCATGAGCGCCGGCCTGCTGCTGGCGGGCTGCGCGGGTTCCGGCGGCAGCACCAAGGACAACGCCGGCAACGGCCCGCGCGGCGAGCGCGGGGTGAGCCTGGAAGGCCGAGCCTTCGGCGACCCGCTGGAAAGCGCCAAGGCGCATACCGAACTGGCGTTCGGCTACTTCCAGCGCGGCCAGATGGCGGTTGCCCTGGACGAAGTGGCCATCGCGCTGAGGTCGCGGCCCGATTACTTCCAGGCCTACAACGTCCTCGGCCTGATCCAGATGGACCTGAGCCAGAACACCCCGGCTGAAGAGGCTTTCCGCAAGGCCCTGTCAATCGCGCCCAACGACTCCGACACACTGAACAATTATGGCTGGTTCCTGTGCCAGACCCGGCGCGAGCGGGAGTCGATTCCGCAGTTCCTGGCGGCGCTGAAAAATCCGCTGTACGCCACGCCGGCCAAGCCCTACATGAACGCCGGCGTCTGCGCGGAGAAAATCGGCGACTCGGCCGCCGCCGAGGAGTACTACCGCAAGGCCTTCGCCCTGGAGCCGGGAAATCCGTCGGTGATGATGCGCCTGGGCGACCTCTACTACAAGCGCAACGAGTTCGACAAGGCGCGTTTCTACGTCGAGCGCGTCAACAAGAATTTCGACCCTTCCGCCGGCTCGCTGTGGCTGGCGCTGCGGATCGAACGCAAGACCGGCAACCAGCCTTCCGAGTCGAGCTACGCGGCGCAATTGCGGCGCCGCTATCCCGATTCGCCCGAATACCAGCGGCTGCAACAAGGACAGTTCGAGTGACAGAGAGTTCTCCACCCGCGGTGGCTGTGGACAGCCCGGCCGAGGAGCCGCAGATCTCGATCGGCGCGGAACTGCGCGCCGCCCGCGAGCAGCAGGGCCTGGCGGTGGTCGATGTCGCGCAGCGCCTGAAATTCGCCGCACGCCAGATCGAAGCGCTGGAGGCCGACAACCTGGCCGCGCTGCCCGGCCTGACCTTCGTGCGCGGCTTCCTGCGCAGCTACGCGCGCCTGCTCGGCCTGGACGCCGACTTCCTGGTGGGAGCGCTGGAGCGCGCGGCCGCGCGCGACGCCGGTCCCAGCACCGTGCAGTTGCAAAGCCTGACGGCGACCGCCAAGCCGTTTCCGATGCGCAACAGTTCCTCCGGCAGCGCCTGGCCCTGGATCGTCGGCATGATCGTCGCGGTGGTCGGCCTGGGCGGGTTCACCCTGTACCAGTGGCAGGCGCCGGCTTCCCTGAGCGAACCGGCACCGGCAAGCACGTCGTCGGTCACCAGTCCCAATACCACGCCCGCGCCGACGCCGGATGCCGCCGCGCCCGCGGCCGTACCGGTGGCGCCGGCAAGCGCCGGCCCGGCGGTGGCCGCAGCGGCTCCCGCGGTAGCACTGGCGCCCAGTCCCACCCTGGCCATGCCGCCCGCGGTAGTTGCCCCCGGCGTGCCGGCCAAGGGCGAAGAGGCCGGGCACGGCAAGATCCACCTGGTGTTCAGCGAAGAGGCCTGGACCGAGGTGCGCGCCGCCGGCGGCCAGATCGTCTATTCGAAGAACAACCAGCCCGGCAGCGATGCCTGGGTCGACGGCACGCCGCCGTTCGAATTCGTCATCGGCAATGCCAAGGCAGTGAAACTCTTTTATCGCGGCAGCGAAGTCGACCTGAAGCCCTACATCAAGGTCTCGGTCGCGCGCATGCAACTCAAGTAAGGACGAACGCCATGGCCATCGCTCCCCGGCGCCACAGCCGCCAGACTGAAATCCGCTACGGCAGCCACTCCGTGCTGGTGGGCGGTGGCGCCCCGGTGATGGTGCAGTCGATGACCAATACCGACACCGCCGACGCCATCGGCACCGCCATCCAGGTGAAAGACCTGGCGCGCGCCGGCTCGGAAGTGGTGCGTATCACCGTCAACACGGCCGAGGCCGCCGCCGCCGTGCCGGCGATCCGCGAGCAGCTCGACAAGATGGGCGTGGACGTGCCGCTGGTGGGCGACTTCCATTTCAACGGCCACAAGCTGCTCACCGCCTATCCCGGTTGCGCCGAGGCGCTGTCGAAGTACCGCATCAATCCCGGCAACGTCGGCAAGGGCTCGCGCCACGAAGACAACTTCGCGCAGATGATCGAAGTGGCGTGCAAGTACGACAAGCCAGTGCGCATTGGCGTCAACTGGGGCAGCCTGGACCAGGACCTGTCCAAGCGCATGATGGACGAGAACGCCAAACTCGCCGTGCCCAAGGAGGCCGACGAGGTGCTGCGCGAAGCGCTGATCGTCTCGGCCATCGGCAGCGCGCAGCGTGCCGAAGAACTGGGCCTCCCCGGCAACCGCATCATCCTCTCCTGCAAGGTCAGCGGGGTGCAGGACCTGATTGCCGTGTATTCCGAACTGGCCAAGCGATGCGACTACCCGCTGCACCTGGGTCTCACCGAGGCCGGCATGGGCAGCAAGGGCATCGTGGCATCGAGTGCGGCCTTGGCCGTGCTGCTGCAACAGGGCATTGGCGACACCATCCGCATTTCGCTCACCCCCGAGCCCAACGGCGACCGCACCAAGGAAGTGGTGGTGGCGCAGGAGTTGCTGCAGACCATGGGCTTCCGGTCTTTTTCTCCCCTCGTTATCGCCTGCCCGGGTTGCGGACGCACCACCAGCACGGTGTTCCAGACCCTGGCCTCCGACATCCAGGCCTACTTGCGCCGCCAGATGCCGGTGTGGAAAACGCAATACCCCGGCGTTGAGGAAATGCACGTGGCGGTGATGGGCTGCGTGGTCAACGGCCCGGGAGAATCCAAGCACGCCAACATCGGCATCAGCCTGCCGGGCTCGGGCGAGTCCCCGGTGGCCCCGGTCTACGTCGACGGCGCGCACAGCCAGACCCTCAAGGGCGAGCGCATCGCCGAGGAGTTCCAGACGATCGTCGACGATTACGTGAAAACCCATTACGGCGCTGCGGTGCCCGCATAAAGCAGCAGACAATGAATCAGGAAGCAAAAAAGCCCGCCAAACTACAGGCGGTGAAGGGCATGAACGACTTCTTCGCCGAAGAGGCAGGGTTGTTGCAGGCCCTGGAAGCGAAGCTGCACGGCTGGCTGGCCTCCTATGGCTACCGTAACGTACGCACGCCGGTGCTGGAACAGACCGCGCTGTTTCGCCGCGGCATCGGCGAAGTCACCGACATCGTCGAGAAGGAAATGTTTTCCTTCACCGACCGGCTCAACGGCGACGAGCTAACCATGCGCCCGGAGTTCACCGCGGGCATCGTGCGCGCGGTGGTCGAGCACAGCCTGTTGTACAACGGCCCGCAGCGGGTGTTCTCGATGGGCCCGGTGTTTCGCCATGAGCGTCCGCAGCGCGGCCGTTATCGCCAGTTCCACCAGATCGACGTCGAGGCGCTGGGGTTTGCCGGGCCGGACGTCGATGCCGAGCTGATCGTGATGTTGAAGCGCCTGTGGGACGATCTTGGCCTCACCGATGTGCGCCTGGAGATCAACACCCTGGGCAGCCCGGCCGAGCGCGCCGCGCACCGCGATGCGCTGATCACCTATTTCGAGTCGCATGCGGATCTGCTGGACGAAGACGCCAAGCGTCGCCTGCACAGCAACCCGCTGCGCATTCTCGACACCAAGAACCCGGCGATGCAGGCGATGGTCAACGCGGCGCCGCGCCTGGACCAGCACCTGGGCGATGAATCGCGCGCCCACTTCGAAGAGCTGCAGGCCTACCTGCGCGACGCCGGCATCGCCTACACCATCAACCCGCGCCTGGTGCGCGGCCTGGACTACTACAACCTGACGGTGTTCGAGTGGATCACCGATCAGCTCGGCGCCCAGGGCACCATCTGCGGCGGCGGGCGCTATGACGGGCTGATCGAACTGTTCGGCGGCAAGAGCGAGCCGGCGGTGGGCTTTGCGATCGGCGTCGAGCGCCTGATCGACCTGGTCAAGCAAAGCGGCGCCGTCAACGGCGCTTCGCGCTGCGACGTCTACGTGGTGCACCAGGGCACGCGGCCGGAAGCGGCGCGTTACGCCTTCGGCCTGGCCGAACAAATGCGTTCGACCGGCCTTGAAGTGATCCTGCATTGCGGCGGCGGCTCTTTCAAGTCGCAGATGAAAAAGGCCGATGGCAGCGGCGCCGAATTCGCCGTGATCATCGGCGACGATGAGCTGGCCGCGCAGGAAGCCACCCTCAAACCCCTGCGTGGCGATGCCCCGCAGGAACGCGTCAAGGCCGCGGCGCTGGCCGCGCGCCTCATCGAACAATTCCCCGAACAACTCCCCGAACAAATCACGGAACAACCGGAAAGCTGAACATGGCTGCATTGGATCTCGAAGAACAGGAACAACTGGCCGAACTCAAGGCCTGGTGGAACCGCTACGGCAACCTGGTGCTGACGGCCTTCATTCTCATCATGCTGGTGTTCGCCGGCTTCAACGCCTGGCGCTACTACCAGCGCAGCCAGGCTGCCGCCGCCTTCGCCATCTATGATGAACTGCAGAACGTCACCGCCGCCCGCGACAAGGCAAAGAGCGCCGAGCTGGCGGGCCAGTTGCTGGAGCGTTTTCCGCGCACCAGTTTCGCCCCCCTGGCCGCTCTGATGAACGCCAAGGTGCAGCTCGATGCCGGCGACAACAAGGCGGCCAAGGCGCAGTTGCAGTGGGTGGTCGACAGCGGTAAGGATGACGACCTGCGCAATGTCGCGCGGGTGCGCCTGGCCGGCATGCTGCTGGACGAGAAAATGTACGACGACGCGCTCAAGCTGATGGACGCCGCCCACCCGGCTTCGTTCGACGCCCTGTTCCTCGACCGCAAGGGCGACATCCTGTTCGCCCAGGGCAAGAACGCCGATGCCCGCGCCGCCTGGCAGGATGCGTTCCTCAAGGCCGACGAGAAGAACAACCTGCGCCAGGTGCTGACCCTGAAACTGGAACTGGCCGGCGGCAGCGCGCCTGTCGTCAAGGCGCGCTCATGATGTTGCGCCTCCGTCCGCGGCTGGGGTTTGCCTGCGCGCTGCTGGTTGCCTTGGCGGGCTGCAGCACCATCAGCGAAAGCAGCTTCAACCCGATCAACTGGTTTTCCGCCAGTTCGACCAACAAGCCGGTCGAGCTCACGGCGATCAAGCCGACCCTGACCTTCACCCGCCTGTGGAGCGCTTCGGTGGGCAATGCCGGCGCCTACGTGTTCACCCCGGCGGTGGTCGGCGACACGGTGTATGCCGCCGGCGCCGATGGCTCGCTGTCCGCTTTCGACGTGCTCAACGGCAAGCAGCGCTGGCGCGTGCGTGCCGACCGCAACGGCCTGTCGGCCGGGGTTGGTGCTTCGGCCGACCTGGTGGTGGTGGCGACGCTCAAGGGCGAGATCGTCGCCGTCGATACGAAGGGCCGCGAGCGCTGGCGCACCCAGGTTTCCAGCACGGTGCTGGCGCCGCCGCTGGTGGGCGATCGCGAGGTGCTGGTGCGCAGCGACGACAACCGCGTGTTCGCCTTCAACGCGGTCGACGGCAAGCGCCTGTGGGTCTACCAGCGCACCGCGCCGCCGCTGGTGTTGCGCAATATCGGCGGCATGCTCGCCGCGCCCGGGCAAGTGTATGTCGGCTTCCCCGGCGGCAAGCTGGTGGCCCTGGGCCTGAACAACGGTTCGGTGCGCTGGGAGGCGACGGTGGCCCTCTCCAAGGGCACCACCGAGCTGGA
This sequence comes from Betaproteobacteria bacterium, assembly GCA_028292405.1. Lineage (GTDB taxonomy): Bacteria > Pseudomonadota > Gammaproteobacteria > Burkholderiales > JAEUOS01 > JAQGMJ01. The sequence continues at coordinate 328,801 of JAQGMJ010000030.1, read as the reverse complement.
GCGCATCGCCGATATTTCAAGCACCCCGGTGGTATCCGGGCGCGAGGTGTGCGCGGTGGCTTATCAGGGCCGCGCCGCCTGCTTCGAGAGCAGCAACGGCCAGCCGATCTGGGGGCGCGACGTTTCCAGCGCCGCCGGCCTTGCGCTGGACGAGCGCTTCATGTTCGTCTCCGACGACAAGTCGGCGGTGGTGGCGCTGGCGCGCGGAACCGGCGCCAGCCTGTGGAAGCAGGAAAAGCTGCTGTACCGCCAGGTCTCCGGGCCGTTGTCGGTGGGGCGCGCGGTGGTGGTGGGCGACTACGAAGGCATCCTGCATGCGCTGTCGCGCGAGGATGGCAGCTTCATCGGCCGCCAGGCCACCGGCGGCGGCGCCATCATGACCGCGCCGCAGCTATTCAGCATACCGGACAAGGACGCGGTCCTGGTGCAGACCCAGAAGGGCGACCTGCTGGCCTATACGCTGTAGGCGCCCAAAAGTAAAAACCTGCTTTTGGGCGGCTGATCTGCGATAAATCGCCGGCCGCGTTTACGTAAACGCGCGGACGATTTATCGGTTCAACTGCGGCGAAAAGGTGGACCCGGCCGTGACTGAAGTTCAGGCTGCGCGCGTCTCGCCAAGCAAAGCGCGCGCGGCGGCGATGCCGCTGCGCACGGCACCTTCGATGGTGGCCGGGTAGCCGCTATCGACAAAGTCGCCGGCCAGCGCCAGGCCCGGCAGCAACAGGCCGGCGGCGGGGCGCGACAGGCCGGGGGCCGCCTTGAAGGTGGCGCGCTTTTCACTGATCACACGATGCCATTGCGGCGTTTCGAGGCCCGGGACGACTTCGCGCAGCTCGGCGTGGATGGCGGCGGCCAGTTCGGCGGCGTCGATGCCGCGCAGGCGGCCGGCGGCGCTTACAACGACCGCAACCAGGCCGGCCGGGCCGTCGAGTTGGCCGCGGTCGAAGGCCCACTGGCTGATTTCGCGCGACAGGCCGATCATCGGGCGTGGCAGGTGGGTGTGCGGGGGGTATTGCAGGTAGCAGGTGAGGATGGGTTCGTGGGCCAGCGCGCGCAGTTGCGCGGCCACATGGGCGCATTGCGGCGGCAGCAAGTCGGCGGCGCGCCAGGGGGGCAGGGCGCAGGCGACTGCGGCATAGTGCTCGGCCCCCGTGCCGCTGCCGATCCGCCAGCCGCTTGCATCAGCGGCAAGGCTGTCGACCGACTCTCCCAGGCGCACCCTGCCGCCGGCCTTGCTTACGGCGGCAGCGGCGAGGTCGGGGAACAGGGCGCCGAGGTCGGCACGCGGGATCAGCAGGTCGCTGTCGCGCGCGCCTTGGGTGAAGGCGTCGCGCAGCACGCGCAGGAAAATCCGCGCCGAGGAATCGCCAATCGCCGTGTTCAGCGCGGCGATGCACAGCGGCTCCCACAGGTAGCGCACGACTTGCGGCGGCTGCGCGTGGCGGCGGATCAGTTCGGCGACGGTGATGTCGTCGGCGATGTTGAAGCCGTTCAGCTGCATGCCGACCATGAAGCGGATGGCGGCGAATTTTTCCGCGAATGAGAGGCCCTGGGCGTCGATCAGGCCGACCAGCAGGTGCAGCGGCGCGGGCAGGCTGCGCGGCGCGCGCAGGCGAAAGGCGCCGGGGAAGGCGAGTTCCAGCGGCAGGCGTAGCAGCAGCTTTTCCGGGTCGCCGCCGGCGGCGCGGATGATGGCCAGGCTGTCGCGATAAGCGCCGAGCAGGATGTGCTGGCCGTTGTCCAGCGCGATGCCGTCGATCTCCACGCGACGCGCGCGGCCGCCGAGGGTGCGCGCGGCTTCGTAGACATCTACCGGGCGGCCGGCGCGGGCCAGCGTGACGGCCGCTGCCAGGCCGGCCCAGCCGCCGCCCAGCACGGCGATGCGGCCTGAATTGACTTCCGGGCTCACGCGGTGACCCAGGTCTTCCACGCCAGCCAGAGTTTGCGGATGGGGGTGAGGCTGACGCGCTGGTGCAGCACCTGGAAGTCGTCGCGGGCGATTTCTTCCAGCAGGGTGCGGTAGATCGCGGCCATGATCAGGCCGGGGCGCTGGGTGCGCCGGTCCTGCTTGGGCAGGGCGGCGAAGGCCTTTTCGTAATACGCCTGGGCGCGCTCGTACTGGAAGCGCATCAACGCGGTGAACTCGTCGCTGTAGCGCGCGTTGAGGATGCCGGCGACCGGCACGTTGAACTGCTGCAGCTCGCTGATCGGCAGGTAGACCCGGCCGCGGCGCGCGTCTTCGCCGATATCGCGGATGATGTTGGTGAGCTGGAAGGCCATGCCGAGGTTCTTCGCGTATTCCAGGGTCTCGTCGCTGGTGCGGCCAAAGATCTCGGAGGCGCACAGGCCGACCACGGAAGCGACCAGATAGCAGTAACGTTCGAGGGCTTTGAAGTCCAGGTAGCGGGTCTGCAGCAAGTCCATTTCCATGCCGTCGAGGATTTCGTTCAGGCGCTCTTCGGTGAGGTTATACGGGCCAATGAACGGCGCGAGGGCTCGCGTGACCGGGTGCTGCGGGTTGCCGGCGTACATGTTGGCCAGCTCGGTGCGCCACCAGGCCAGCTTGATGCGGGCGACGTTTTCGTCGGCTGTCTCGTCGACCACGTCGTCGACCTCGCGGCAATAGGCGTAGAGCGCGGTGATGGCGCGGCGGCGTTCGGGAGGCAGGAACAGGAAGGAGTAGTAGAAGGAGGAGCCGCTCGCGGCCGCCTTTTGCTGACAATACTCATCGGGTGTCATTGGATTGTCGCTGTTCGTCAGCAAAAGGCGAGGCCGCGCCGGCGGCCGGCCTTTCCAAGCAAGCGCTTGTCGCTTGCGTTCGTTTTGGAACAATACTCGTCGGGTGTCATGGGGCGAATTGTACCGGGCGGCTACATGGTGATGGCGCGACCGGCCATCAGGGCCCAGTCCCAGGCTTTGAGTATGGGACGGTGGCGGAACATGTCGTAGTGCACGGCTTCGATTTTTTCCAGGATGCGCAGGCCGCCTTGCACCACCATGCGAAGCTCGATGCCCATGCGGCCGGGCAGGGCGTGGACCAGCGGCGCACCGTCCCGCAGCATGGCGCGGGCGCGGGCGACTTCGAACTTCATCATCGCGAGGAACTGCGGCGTGAGCTTGGATTGCGCGATGTCGGCTTCGCTGGCGCCGAAACGCACGAGGCTGTCCTGCGGCAGGTAGACGCGTTCCTTTTGCCAATCGACGGCGATGTCCTGCCAGAAGTTGATCAGTTGCAGGGCGGAGCAGATGCAGTCGGAGCGGCGCAGGTTTTCGGCGTCGGCCTTTCCGTAGAGGTGCAGCAACAGGCGGCCGACCGGGTTCGCCGAGCGGCGACAGTAGTCGAGCACTTCGGGGAAATCAGCGTAGCGCTTTTTCACCACGTCCTGGGCGAAAGCGTCGAGCAGGTCTTCGAACAACTGCACCGGCAAGTTGTAGTGGCGGATGACGTCGCCGAGCCGGGTGAACATCATCGCTTCTGGCTGTGGCGCGGGCGGCTCGCCGGCGGCGGCCAGGCGCAATTGTGCGCGATAGGCTTCGAGGCCGGCGATGCGCTCGGCGTCGCCGGCGTCGCCTTCGTCGGCGATGTCGTCGGCGCCGCGGGCGAAGTGGTAGATGGCGGCGATCGGCTCTCGCAAGCGGCGCGGCAGGATGATCGAAGCAACCGGGAAATTCTCGTAGTGGCCGACGCTCATGCGGGCGTTATTTTGTGAATGCGTTTTGCGGGCGCGTATTGTGTCACAGCCCGTCCGCGTAACGGCCCGGCATGAGCGAAAATACGGGGCATGAAACAAGCGACAACAATCCTGAGCGGCGCGGCGCTGGCGCGGGTGCTGCTTGCGCCCGCCAGCGTGGCGCTGATCGGCGCTTCCGACGACGCGGACAAGACCAGCGGCCGGCCGCTGAAATTTTTGCGCGCCGCCGGCTTCAAGGGCCGAGTTTACCCGGTCAACCCGCGCCGCGAGACGGTGCAGGGCGAGCGCGCCTGGGCTACGCTGTCGGCCTTGCCGGAGGTGCCGGAGCATGTATTCGTGCTGACCGGCACCGATACGGTGGAGGCGGTATTGCGCGAATGCGCCGCACTTGGCGTGAAGGCGGCCACGGTGCTGGCCGCCGGTTTTGGCGAGACCGGCGCTGCGGGCGCGGCGCGCGAGGCGGCGCTGGGTGATCTGGCGCGTGCGTCGGGCATGCGCCTGGTGGGGCCGAGCAGCCTGGGTATCGTCAATCCGGGCGCGGGTTTTTTGCTTACGGCCAATGCGGCGTTTGCCGAGCGCGATCTACCGCCCGGCAAGGTGTTCGTCGCCTCGCATTCGGGCAGCATGATCGGCGCATTGGTGTCGCGGGGCAAGCAGCGCGGTGTCGGCTTCGCCGGGCTGGTGTCGGTGGGCGGCGAGGCGGACCTGAGCCTGGGCGAGATTTGCGCGGCGACGCTGGACGACCCGGCGATCGAAGGCTATTTGCTGTTTCTCGAAAGCCTGCGCCACGGTGGCCGGTTGCGTGCCTTTGCGATCGAGGCCGCGAAGCGCGGCAAGCCGGTGATCGCCTTCAAGCTGGGGCGCTCGGAGGCGGCGGCCGACATGACGGCGACGCATACCGGCGCGCTGGCGGGCGAAGACGATGTCGCCGATGCCTTTCTCAAGGACTGCGGCATCGCCCGCGTCGGTGTGCTCGACGCGCTGCTGGAAAGTTTTCCGCTGGCGCGGCGTGTCGACTTGCGCTGTGGCGTCGCCAGGCCGCGCGTCGGCGTGGTCACTACCACCGGCGGCGGCGCGGCAATGGCGGTGGACCAGCTGGGAATGCGCGGCGTGGACGTGGCGCCGGCTTCAACGCAGACGCTGGCCACGCTGACGGCAGCCGGTATCGACGTGGTTCCTGGGCGGGTGCTCGACCTGACGCTTGCCGGAACGCGCTATGAGGTGATGAAAAAGGTGCTGGAGACCATGCTCGCGGCACCGGAGTTCGACCTGGTGCTCGCGGTAGTGGGCTCCTCGGCGCGCTTCAGTCCGCAACTGGCGGTGAAACCCATCATCGAATGCGCGGACCATGCGCGGCCCCTGGCGGCCTTCCTGGTGCCGGACGCGCCGGATGCGCTGGCGGCGCTGACGGCGGCGGGGGTGCCGTGCTTTCGCAGCCCCGAGTCCTGCGCCGACAGTATCGCGGCGATGTATGGGCGGCGGGTACCGCTGGCGATGCCGCCGGTTGCCGAAATTGCGGAAGCGGCGGCCGTGAGCGAAGCTGAGGCTTACGCAGTCCTTGATGCGCTCGACGTGCCGCGCGCGCCCTTCGTGCTGGCTTCGCTGGACGGCAAGGTGCCTGCGCTGCCCTTCGACTATCCGGTGGCGGTCAAGGTGTGTTCGGCGCAGATTTCGCACAAGACCGAGGTCGGCGGCGTGGTGCTGGGTGTGGGTGGGCCGGAAGAATTGCGCGCGGCGCTGGCGCAGTTGCGCGCCAATCTGGCGGCACGCGCGCCCGGCGTGGCGGCGGATCAGGCGCTGATCCAGCCGATGCGCGCCGGGCTGGCCGAAGCATTGATCGGCTACCGGGTCGATCCACAGGCCGGCCCTATCATCATGCTGGCGGCGGGCGGTATCTGGGCCGAGGTCGCGCGCGACCGAAGCATTCGCTTAGGCCCGGTCGATGTGCAGGGCGCGCGGGAGATGGTGGGCGAGGTGCGGGCCTTTGCCGCGCTCACCGGCTTGCGCGGCAAGCCGCGCGGCGACCTGGAGGCGCTGGCGCGCGCCGTCAGCGCCTTGTCGCAACTGGCGCTCAAGCCTGCGTTGGGCGTGCGCGAGGCTGAGGTCAATCCCCTGATGATCATGGCGGAGGGGCAGGGCGTGCTGGCGGTGGACGCCCTGGTGCTGCAATCGCCAAAAGGGAAAATGAAGGAGACAACATGAGCACAATCCTGACCCAGCTGGCCGAATACGGCGCGCGCGATGCGAAGCGCGCCTTGCCCGATGCGGTGATCCACCACGCGAAGCGCGCGGTGGTCGACTGGTTTGCCGCGCTTTACCCCGGCACGCGCATGGAACCCGGCACGCTGCTGGTGAAGGCGCATGCGCGCGAACTGGGCTTCGGCAGTTCCAGCCTGCCCGGCTTCAACGCCAAGGCCTTTCCCGCGACTGCCGCGTGGATCAACGGCAGCGCCTCGCACACCGCCGAGTTCGACGACATCTACAAGGACGCGGCCTATCACCCGGGCTGCCCGACCATCGCCGCCGCGCTGGCGCTGGCCGAGGACCGCAAGGTTTCGGGGCGCGACTTTCTCAATGCCGTGACCATCGGCTACGAGATTTCCACGCGCATCGGCGCCGCCGTACAGCCTTCGCACTACAAATATTTCCATACCACCGGCACCGCCGGCTGCTTCGGCGGCGCGGCAGCCGGCGCGGCGCTGCTGGCGCCCGGCAATGCGCAGGTGATGCTGCATGCGCTGGCGACGGTCACCACCTTCGCCTCCGGCCTGCAGCAGGCGTTTCGCTCGGACGCGATGACCAAGCCGCTGCATGCGGGCCATGCCGCCATGATGGGTGTGCAGGCGGCGATGGCGGCGGCCGAGGGCGTGACCGGGGTTGCGGACATGCTGGAGGGGGATGCCGGCTTCGGCGCGGCGCTGTCCGATGGGGCGAACTGGGAGACCGCTACACGCGGCATTGGCAGCGACTATCACATCACCCGGGTGACGCAAAAAAATCACGGCTGCTGCGGCCATACCTTCGCCGCCATCGACGCGGTGCTGGCCTTGCGCGCGAGCCACGGTATTCGCCCGGAAGACATCGAGACCATTGGGGTGGCGACCTATCAGCCGGCGCTGGACGTGGCCGGCAACCTCGACCCGGTCACCGCGCAGGAGGCCAAGTTCAGCCTGCCGTATGTGCTGGCGCACGCGATGGTGCATGGCTCGGTGCGCCTCGACGCTTTCGGTGCGGACCGCCTGGGGGACGCGCGCATCCGCTCGCTGATGCAGCGCACGCATATCGCGGCGGACGTGCAGCTCACTGCCGCCTTTCCGCAGCAGCGCGCAGCGCGCGCGACCATCCTGCTCAAGGATGGCCGCAAGCTGGAGTTTTTCGCGCCCTGCCGCAAGGGCGACCCGGAGGCACCGCTCACCGACGGCGAGATCAACGCCAAGTTCGACGAGCTGGCAACGCCGGTGATCGGTGGCGGCCAGGCGGCGCGCCTGCGCGGACAACTGTGGCAACTGGAGCATCTGCAGGTCACTGACCTGACGCTGGTGTGAGGCGCGCATGCTGCTATGTCCAGGCGACATAGCAGCTAGTCGTGAAATGTGTTTTTTTCGCAGTGCCCGGAGTGCTACGATCAACCCTCCCGGGCAGCACTGCGAGCCCAACCTGGATTCTGGAGTGCAAGATGTTGCAGGAATGGATAGGGCGCGAAGAACGGTCGGACGATCAAGTGGCGCTGGCGGGTTCGCGGCGCATGGCCGCCCTGCTGAACCAGCAGGCCTCCGAGATCAAACGCGGCGGTACGGTGCCGGCGCACTGGTACGTGATGCTGTTCACGCCCACCGCGCCGCAATCGGGCCTCGGACCGGACGGCCACCCGGCCAAGGGGCAGTTCCTGCCGCCGGTGGCGTTGCCACGGCGCATGTTCGCCGGGCGGCGCTCCTGGTTCCATCTGCCGCTAACCATTGGCGACGAGGTGAAGCGGGTCTCGCGTATCCAGTCGATCACGCCGAAGACCGGGCGCTCGGGAGAAATGGTGTTCGTTACCGTGCGCCATGAGATGAGCGTGCCGGCCGGGCTGGCGGTGGTGGAGGAGCAGGACATCGTCTACCGCGCCGAGCAGCCCGCGGAGGGCGCGAAACCGGAAGCGAAGGCCGAGGCAGCGAAGCCGGATGAAGAGAAGGGCGAGTGGACACGCATTTTCGAGCCGACGCCGACCACGCTGTTCCGCTATTCCGCCATCACCTTCAACGCGCACCGCATTCATTACGACCTGCCCTATACGCAGGGCACCGAGGGTTATCCTAACCTGGTGGTCAACGGCGGCCTGACCACGCTGATGCTGTGGGACCTGGTGACTTCGCAAACCGGGCGCACACTCAAGTCCTCCAACAGCAAGAACCTCAAGCCGCTTTTCGTCGGCCAGCCGATTTCGCTCAACGCACGCATGAGCGGCGAGAACCAGATCACCGCCTGGGCGATCAATGCCAAGGGCGAACGCGCCATCGAAGCACAGCTTGAACTGGAGGCGAAATGAGCGGCGGGCCGCTGGAGGGCGTACGCGTCATCGACCTCACCTCGGTGGTGGTGGGGCCGCTGGCCACGCAGATCCTCGCCGACCATGGCGCAGACGTGATCAAGGTCGAGGCCAAGAGCGGCGACCTGATCCGCTCGATGAACGGCAAGTCGGTGACCCCGGGCATGGGCGCGAAATTCCTGCACCTGAACCGCAACAAGCGCTCGCTGGTGCTGGACCTGAAAAAGCCGGAAGCGCATGCGGCGCTGCTCAAACTCATCGCCTCCGCCGACGTGCTGGTGTGGAACGTGCGCCCGGCGGCGATGGCGCGCCTGAAGCTGTCGTACGAAGACGTATGCAAGGTCAAGCCGGACATCATCTACGTCGGCATGTTCGGCTTCGGCCAGGACGGCCGCTACAAGGACAAGCCGGCCTACGACACCATCATCCAGGGCTCCGGCGGCATGGCGGCGCTGAACCACCGCGCCACCGGCGAGCCGCGCTTCGTGCCGATGGTGGTGGCCGACAAGGTGGTGGGCCTGATCGCCACGCAAATGATCTCGATGGCGCTGTACCAGCGCGCCAAGACAGGTGAGGGCGCCTCGATCGAAATCCCGATGTTCGAGAACCTGGTCAAGTTCGTGCTCGAAGAGCATATGTATCTCAAGACCTTCGAGCCGCCGCTGGGCGAAACCGGCGACCCGCGCCTGCTCGATCCGATGGGCAAGCCGATCGCCACCCAGGACGGCTTCATCTGCATCTCGGCCAATACCAACGAACAGGCCTTCGCCTTTTTCGACGCCATCGGCAAGCCGGAGTTGAAGGCCGACCCGCGCTTCGAGAGCGTGCAGGCGCGCTTCGCCAATGTCTCGGCGTATTTCGAGGTGCGCGGCAGCGCGCTCAAGACCAAAACCACGGCCGAGTGGGTGGAGATTTTCGATCAGCACGACGTGCCGGCGATGCCGTACAACACCCTCGATGGCTTGCTCACCGACCCGCATCTGGCGGACGTCGGCTTTTTCGAAATGAAAGAGCATCCGACCGAGGGCAAGATTCGCAACATGCGCCTGCCCAACAAGTGGAGTTCCGGTGTGCGCCGCGAATGGCGCCCGGCGCCCAAGCTGGGACAGGACTCGCGCGAAATCCTGCGCGAGGCGGGCTTGCAGGAAGCGGAGATCGACGCCATGGTCAAGAGCGGCGCCACCCTCGAGGGCCTGGGCAAGGATTAAGGCCGCGAATCGTGCTCTCCGCCATACAGCCAGTGGAGAAACCCGGTCGCGTAGTAGTCGCTGCCGAACGGGCTCAGGTGATGCGAGTCGTTGTAGTACGACATGGTGTCATCCGGCAATTCGCACTGCGCCTTGGCGCAAAAAAACGCCAGCGAGTCGTAGACGCGCGCTTGCGGATACTTCAACTGGATCTGCTTCATCATGGCGCGCAAAGGCGCCTGCCGCGCCAGCACTTCCTGGCGGCTCAGTTTGCAGGAATCGGCGCCGGAACGCCGCAGGCAATCAGCCGGGAAAAACGGCAACTCGGGAACATCGATCAGCAGCACCACGGACTTGCCGTTGCGCTGCAAAAGGTCCACCGTATTCTCCAGCCCCAGCAGGAAGAGTCCCTGCTGGCTCAGCGTGGCGTCGCCGGGACCGCTGATCCTTCCCGCACCGCGCCCGGCCTTCGCGGCGGCGCGATGATCGGCAGCATAGGGCTCCAGGGTGTAATTGCCCCAGAACGACAGGACCACAGTTCTGATTTCGGGCCGCGCAATCAGCCAGCGGGTGATGCCTTCGGTGCGTTGCCGGCAATCGGCGGCATCGCCGACGAAATCGATGCCGTTGACCGGCGGGCAACTACTGTTGGCGGCCAGCAGCCAGGCGTGCGCGCGGTCCTGCTCGGCGATGCCGACGTATTTGTCGTCGGCGTGACTGTCGCCGAACAGGGCAACCGTGGGTGCGCCTTGCGCCGACTTCAGGCAGAAGTGCGGCGCGAATGCGGCGTGCGCCAGAGTGTCGGGACAAGGGGAGAGCGAGAACTTTGCCGCGCCGCGCCCGGGATTGCCCGCGTATCTGGTGCGCGCGCGGTCAAGCAGGCCGACGTTCAGGTGGTCGGCAAAGTCGATCGGCGCGGCGGCCATGTTCCAACTTGATGACACGGCGTACCCGGCGCCGCCGCATGTCGCCAGCAGGGCGCAAAGGCTGATGCGGGTGCCGGCCTTGGCGAGCACTTCGAAACGCAGGGGGCGTTCGACCAGCTTACAGGTCAGCCAGGCCAGGACGAAGCTGAGCAGCACCAGGGCCGAACGCACTTCCCATCCCGGCGTGCTGCCGTTGACGATGCGCGCGAAAGCAAGAGTCGGCCAATGCCAGAGGTACAGGGGGTAGCTGATCAGGCCGACCCATACCAGCGCCGGGTGGCCCAGCAGCTGGCGGTTGAGCCACGCCCCGGGGCCGGCGGAAATCACCAGCCAGGCGCCGGCCACCGGCAGCAGTGCCCACCCGCCCGGAAAAAGAAAATCCTGTTTCAGTAGCAGGGCGCCGGCGAGGATCAGGCCCAGGCCCGCCGGGGAGCGCCACTCGCGGCTGCGAGCGCTGAACTCCGGCCCATGCGTCGCCAGATAGGAGAGGATGGCGCCGGCCGCCAGTTCCCAGAGGCGCGAAAGGGGCGAATAAAAGGCGGCGTTGCCATGGCTGCCGACGGTGGCGATGTTGATCAGAAAGGAGACCAGCGCCAGCGCGCCGGTAATGGCGAGAAAGGGCCGGCGCCCGCGCCATAGCCAGAGCATCAACAGCGGCCAGACCACGTAGAACTGCTCTTCGATTCCCAGCGACCACAGGTGCAGCAGGGGCTTGGTCTGCGCCGCGTGGTCGAAGTAGCCGGCCTCGCTCCACGACAGCAGATTGGAGACGAAGGCGGCGCCGCCGGCGACATGCCGGCCCAGGGCCATGTATTCGATCGGCAGCAGCACCAGCAGGCCGAACAGCAGGCTGGCGACGAGCACCACGGCCAGCGCCGGGAAGATGCGCGCGATGCGCCGGGTATAAAACGCCCCAAGGTTGAAGTTGCCCTGTTCCAGCTGGTTCCAGATGATGCCGCCGATCAAAAAGCCGGAGATGACGAAAAAGACATCGACGCCGATGAAGCCGCCTCCGACCCAGCCGGGAAACGCGTGAAAGCCCACCACAGCAAGGACCGCGATGGCGCGCAGGCCGTCGATGTCGGAACGGTATTTCAGGGTGCCTGAATGGGCTTGCATCGAAAGGGCGTGGCGGCTGTTGGTATTGTTCGTCCTGCCTGCGCCGGCTGTTGCCGACGGCGCTCGCACGGCGTTTCCGGGCTCCGGTCATTATCGTCTCACATGCGACGAAAAATGCGGCAAAAAAACAGGCCCGCGCAAGCGGGCCTGTTTTGTACGGCGCGGACAGCCGCCGGGCGGATCAGGCGATTTACGCCGCCACGGTCTTGGCCGCATCGGTGAAGTCGTCGATCTTGTCGAAGTTCATGTACTTGTAGATCTGGTCGCTGCTGGCCTTGAGCACACCCATATCAAGCATGTACTCTTCCTTGGTCGGAATGCGGCCCAGCTTGGAGGTGATCGCCGCCAGTTCCGCCGAACCCAGGTAGACGTTGGAGTTCTTGCCCAGGCGGTTCGGGAAATTGCGGGTGGAGGTGGAGAGCACGGTGGCGCCTTCGCGCACCTGCGCCTGGTTGCCCATGCACAGCGAGCAGCCGGGCATTTCCATCCGCGCCCCGGCGCCGCCCAAGGTGCCGTAGTGGCCTTCCTCGGTGAGTATCTTCTTGTCCATCATGGTCGGCGGGGCCATCCACAGCTTCACCGGCATGTCGCGCTTACCTTCGAGCAGCTTGGAGGCGGCGCGGAAGTGGCCGATGTTGGTCATGCACGAACCGATGAATACTTCGTCGATCTTGGTGCCGGCGACATCCGACAGGGTCTTGACGTCGTCCGGGTCGTTCGGGCAGGCGAGGATCGGCTCGGTGATCTCGTTCATGTCGATCTCGATCACTTCGGCGTACTCGGCATCCGCGTCGGCCTGCAGCAGTTGCGGATTGGCCAGCCAGGCTTCCATCGCCTTGATGCGGCGGGTGATGGAGCGCGCGTCGTTGTAGCCCTGCGCGATCAGGTACTTCAGCAGCGTGATGTTGCTCTGGATGTACTCGATCACCGGTTCCTTGTTCAGGTGCACGGTGCAGCCAGCGGCGGAACGCTCGGCGGAAGCGTCGGACAATTCGAACGCCTGTTCGACCTTCAGGTCGGGCAGGCCTTCGATTTCCAGGATGGTGCCGGAGAACACGTTCTTCTTGCCCTGCTTGGCAACGGTCAGCAGGCCCTTCTTGATCGCGGCCAGCGGGATCGCGTTGACCAGGTCGCGCAGGGTCACGCCGGGCTGCATCTTGCCCTTGAAGCGCACCAGCACGGACTCAGGCATGTCAAGCGGCATCACGCCGGTGGCGGCGGCGAAAGCCACCAGGCCCGAGCCCGCCGGGAAGGAAATGCCCAGCGGGAAGCGGGTATGCGAGTCACCGCCGGTGCCGACAGCATCAGGCACCAGCATGCGGTTGAGCCAGGAGTGGATGATGCCGTCGCCCGGGCGCAGCGAGATGCCGCCGCGGTTGCTCATGAAAGCCGGCAGCTCGTGGTGGGTCTTGATATCGACGGGCTTGGGATACGGCGCGGTGTGGCAGAAGGATTGCATCACCAGGTCGGCGGAAAAGCCGAGGCAAGCCAGGTCTTTCAGCTCGTCGCGGGTCATCGGGCCGGTGGTGTCCTGCGAGCCGACGGCGGACATCTTCGGTTCGCAGTAGGTGCCGGGACGCACGCCCTTGCCTTCGGGCAGGCCGCAGGCGCGGCCGACGATCTTTTGCGCCAGGGTATAGCCCTTGCCGGTATCGGCCGGGTCGTGCGGCAGGCGGAACAGGGTGGCGGGCTTCAGGCCCAGCGCTTCGCGCGCCTTGGCGGTGAGGCCGCGGCCGATGATCAGCGGAATGCGGCCGCCGGCGCGCACTTCGTCAAACAGCACTTGCGAGCGGATTTCGAATTTGGCGATTTCCTTGCCGTCCTTCAGCGCCACGCCTTCATAGGGGCGCAGTTCGACCACGTCGCCCATGTTCATCTGCGCGACGTCGAGTTCGATCGGCAGGGCGCCGGCGTCTTCCATCGTGTTGTAGAAGATCGGGGCGATCTTGCTGCCCAGGCAGACGCCGCCGAAACGCTTGTTCGGCACGAAGGGAATGTCTTCACCGGTGTGCCAGAGCACGGAGTTGGTGCCGGACTTGCGCGAGGAGCCGGTGCCGACCACGTCGCCGACGTAGGCGATGGGGTGGCCCTTGGACTTCAGGCTTTCGATGAACTTGATCGGGCCGATCTTGCCCGGCTCCATCGGCTCGATGCCGGCGCGCGGGTTTTTCAGGAAGGCCAGGGCGTGCAGCGGGATGTCCGGGCGGCTCCAGGCGTCAGGAGCGGGGGAGAGATCGTCGGTGTTGGTCTCGCCGGTGACCTTGAACACGGTCACGGTCACGCTCTTGGGCACTTCGGGGCGGCTGGTGAACCATTCGCCGTCGGCCCAGGACTGCAGCACGTCCTTGGCATTCTGGTTGCCCATTTCGGCCTTTTCCTGCACATCGTGGAAGGCATCGAAAATCAGCAGGGTCTTTTTCAGCGCGGTGGCGGCGATCTTGCCGACCACGGCGTCGTCGAGCAGCTCGATCAGCGGGGCGACGTTGTAGCCGCCCAGCATGGTGCCGAGCAGCTCGGTGGCGTATTCACGGGTGATCAGCGGGCACTTCTCCTTGCCCAGCGCCACGGCGGCCAGGTAGGAGGCCTTGACCTTGGCGGGATCATCGACGCCCGCCGGCACACGGTGCACCATCAGCTCGACCAGGAACTTCTCCTCGCCCTTGGGCGGGTTCTTCAGGAGTTCGATCAGGTCGGCGGTCTGCTGGGCCGACAGCGGCAGGGGCGGAATGCCCATGGCGGCGCGTTCAGCGACGTGTTTGCGGTAGTCTTCGAGGAACATGGCGGTAAGGGTCCTAATGATGAGCTTGGAATTACGGCAGCGAATTGGCTGAATTCACGGCTGAGGCTGCGGCACCCTGGGCCAGGCGGCGGGAAGGCGTCGACTAACGACAACGAATACGACGAATCCGGCCAACCGCCTGACGAGAAGCACGGGCACGCAGCGCGCTCCTCGGGAACCCCGCATTATCCCCTCTAGAGGGGTGCTGCGTCAAACCGCAGGCGGGCCGATTTGCCGCCGAATCGGCGTGCATTTGCCGCCTGATTCGCCCCGATTCAGTGCGGGGCGCTGCCGGAGATTGCCGGCGCCAGGGTCTTGCGCAGCACGTAGGGCAGGATGCCGCCATGGCGCAGGTAGAGCAGTTCCTGCGCCGAATCGACCTCAAGGCGCACAGGCATTTCGAACGGTGCGCCGCCTTCGCGCGTTATGCGCAGCATCAGCGGATTGGCACCGACGGCCAGCGCTTCCAGGCCCACTACGTCGATCTGCTCGCGTCCGGTCAGCGCCAGGTCCGCCGCACTCTGGCCGGCGTCGAACAGCAATGGCAGCACGCCCATGCCGATCAGGTTGCTGCGGTGAATGCGCTCGAAGCTCTGCGCCACCACGGCACGCACGCCGAGCAGGGCCTGCGCCTTGGCCGCCCAGTCGCGGCTGGAGCCGGCGCCGTAGTTGATGCCGGCGAACACCAGCAGCGGCGTGCGCTGGGCGGCGTAGGTTTGCGCGGCCTCATAGACAGAAAGCAATTGCCGGCCATCGGCGCCGTAGGCGTGCGCACCGTTGACGGGATGTTCGCCCCGCGCCAGCAGGTTCTTCAGGTTGCGGGTGGTGAAGGCGCCGCGCAGCATCACCTCGTGATTGCTGCGCCGGGTCGAATACTGGTTCAGGTCGGCCGGCGCTTCGCCGTGCTCCAGCAGCCAGGCGCCGGCCGGGCTTTCTTTAGGCACTGTGCCGGCGGGAGAAATGTGGTCGGTGGTGATGTTGTCGCCCATCACCAGGAAGGGGTGCGCGCCGGTGATCGAGAGCGCGGCGGGCGCCTCGGCGGCGACACCGACGGTGTAGGCCGGGCGGCGCAGGTAGGTCGAGCGCTGCTCCCAGCGATAACGCTCGCTGGCCGGCGCCGACAATGCCTGCCAATGCTCGGTGCCCTGCCACAGGGTGCGGTTGCGCTCGGTGAACTGGGCCGGGCGCAGGTGGGCCTTGAGGGTGGCGGCGACTTCGGCGTCGCTGGGCCAGAGGTCGGCAAGAAAGACTTCGCGGCCCTCGCGGTCGTGGCCCAGCGGGTCGCGCGAAATATCGACCATGATGGTGCCGGCAATCGCATAGGCGACAACCAGCGGCGGCGAGGCGAGAAAACCGCCGGCTAGCTTGGGATGTACCCGGCCTTCGAAATTGCGGTTGCCCGAAAGCACGCCGGCACCGAGCAGGCCGGCGTCGATTAGCGCATCCGCATCGGGCTGCAGCGGCCCGGAACTGCCGATGCAGGTCATGCAGCCGTAGCCGGTGAGGTGAAAGCCGAGTGCTTCCAGGCCTGGCAGCAGGCCGGCATCGGTCAGGTAATCGCCGACCACGCGCGAGCCGGGCGAAAGCGAGGTCTTGACCCAGGGCGGCACCGTCAGGCCGCGGGCGGCAGCATTGCGCGCCAGTAGCCCGGCCTGGATCATCAGGCTGGGGTTGGCGGTATTGGTGCAACTGGTGATGGCGGCCAGCACCAGCGCGCCGTGGGGCAGCGGCACGCCAAAGGCCCGCGAGGCATAGTGCGCTTGCGGTTCGCGGGCGTGCTTCATCACCACTTCATCGTGAAAGCTTTGCGCCACGGCGCTCAAGGGACGGCGCTGCTGCGGCAGGTAAGGGCCGGCCATGCAGGGCTCGACGCTGGCGAGGTCGAGGTCTATGGTCTCGGCGTAGCTGGGCTCTTCCGTGCCGCGCCAGAGGCCTTGCGCACGCATATAGGCTTCGACCTTGGCGCAGTGCGCCTCGTTGCGGCCGGTGAGCCTGAGGTAGTCCAGCGTGATCGCATCGAAGGGGAAATAGACCACGGTGGCGCCGTATTCGGGCGCCATGTTGGCGACCGTGGCGCGGGTGCCGACGTCGATGTGGTCCAGGCCCGGCCCGCAGAACTCGACGAACTTGGCGACCACGCCGCGCTTGCGCAGGAGTTCGGTGAGGTGCAGCGCCAGGTCGGTGGCGGTGACGCCGGGGCGCGGCGCGCCGGTGACGCGCAGGCCGATGACTTCCGGGCAGATGATGGGCACCGGCTCGCCCAGCATCGCCGCCTGGCCTTCCAGGCCGCCGACACCCCAGGCAACCACGCCCAGGGCATTGATCATCGGCGTGTGGCTGTCGGTGGCGACCATGGCGTCCGGGTGCAGCAGGGGCTCGCCGTCTTCGGTCGTCGTTTCCCACACCACCTGGGCCAGGGACTCCATGTTGACCTGGTGGATGATGCCGGTGCCGGGCGGCACCACGTGGAATTCGCGCAGGCTGCCCTGCGCCCACTTGATGAAGCGGTAGCGCTCGGAGTTGCGGCGAAAGTCGATGTCCAGGTTGACCTGCACCGCATCCTCGCTGGCATAGCGCTCGACGATCACCGAGTGGTCGATGGTCAGCACCACCGGGATGGTGGGATTGAGCCGGGACGGGTCACCTCCGAGCTCCGCCACCGCGTCGCGCAGGCCGGCGAAGTCGGCCAGCGCCGGCAGGCAGGTGGTGTCGTGCAGCATCATCCGGTTTGGATAAAACGGCACTTCGCAGGCGGGGCCCCGGCCTTGCACGTGCTCGAGCAAGGGCGGCAGCGCCTCCGGCGCGCGCCGCGCGATGTTCTCGATCAGGATGCGCAGGGAGTAGGGCAGGCGCGCCAATACCGCCGGCGCCAGCACAGTGCGCAAGTCCAGCCAGCGGTAGCGCGTCGCGCCTATTTGCAGTGTGTCGAGGGCAGGCGCGGCCATGCGGGGGATTCGATCAGGCGGTGAGGGAGGAGAAGACGCGCTGCGGCGGGTCGCAGCAGAGGTTGATCTCGGTGGTCTCTTCGATGGTTTCGCCGAACCAGCCTAGGATGGCTGCGCCGCGCTTGCCGACGTATTCGGGCCGGCCGTCCTTGCCGATCAGCATCGACAGGTCGTGACCCGGAATCAAGAGAGAACCCGGCACTTCGCGCCACAGAGCCCAGATAGTCTCGAAGGATTTCAGGCTGATCGAGGCGTCGTAGGTCATGTCGGCCGACATCGACAGCAGCTCGGCGCGGTTTTTTGCGGCGTCGCCGGTGAACACCACGTTGGTGGCGCCGTTCTTCAGGCTGTAGACCAGGCTGCCCGGCGTGTGGCCCGGGGTGATGTGCGCGCTCATGCCGGGGACGAACTCCTGCTGGCCGTCTTCCAGCAGCGTCAGCTTCGGGTAGTTGACCAGTTCGCGCACGTAGAGCTCGGGCAGGGGATTGAAGCCGGGCGGCTGCTTTTGCGCCCAGTCCAGCTCGACCTTGCCGATGTAGACGCGGGCGTTGGGGAACAGGGTGAAGTTCACCGAGTGGTCATAGTGCGCATGCGACAGCACCACATCGGTGACCTCGCCGGCGGCTACGCCTTGTTTTTTCAGCTGCTCGCCGAGATGGCGGCGCATGCCGAAGGAGCCGGTGTCCATCAGGATGACGCGGCCTTCGCCGCGCAGCAGGGCCACCGTGCTCCAGCCCAGCCCGCCGTGGCACACGGATTTGCCGGGAAAGCCCTGGATCAGCACGTCGATCTTGTACATGGTAAGAGTCCTTTGAAACGCCTGGTCGGCGCTGTTTGCGTTTTGGCCTGCCGATTTCGGCGTCGGGCGTGATCTTACCCAAGCGCGCGCTTCGCAGGCGCTTATCCATGGCAACAGGGCGGCGTGTGTATACCCGGCGGCATGACCCGCGCGCCTTTGAGCGCACCTGCGCCGGCCT
This sequence comes from Betaproteobacteria bacterium, assembly GCA_028292405.1. GTDB lineage: Bacteria > Pseudomonadota > Gammaproteobacteria > Burkholderiales > JAEUOS01 > JAQGMJ01. The sequence goes on along the minus strand of JAQGMJ010000030.1, from coordinate 310,648 downwards.
TGGCGGCCGGCCTTATGGGGCGGCCGTGCGGCCCCGCGCCAGGAGCTGTTCCAGAATGGCGGCGCCGGCTTCCGGCCGGCCGAGCAGGAAGCCCTGCACCTGGTCGCACTTCAATTCGCCGAGCAGCGCCAGTTGCTCCCTGGTTTCGACACCTTCGGCGACCACTTCCATATTCAGCGAATGGGCCAGCCCAATGATGGTCGAGACGATGGCCAGGCTTTTCTCGTCGCCGCGATCGAGCGCGTGGACAAAGGAGCGGTCGACCTTGAGCTGGCCGACGGCGAATTTCTGCAAATAACTCAGGCTCGAATAGCCGGTGCCGAAATCGTCGATCGACAGGTCGAAGCCCATCGCCTGCAGCCGGCCGATGGACGCGACATTGGTCTCGGTGTCGTGCATGGCGACGCTTTCGGTGATCTCGAACATCACACGTTCCGGCGACACGTCGTGCTTTTTCAGGATCGCGGCCATCTCCTCGGCCAAGTCGGCGGAATTGAGCTGGTTGACCGAGAGGTTGACAGCAACCTTGACCGGCGCCGCGCCTTCAGCGTCCCACGCGCGGATCTGGCGGCAGGTTTCTTCCACCACCCAGCGCCCGAGGCGGCTGATCTGCCCGGCGCGCTCGGCGATGGGGATGAACTCGGAGGGAGAAACCTGCCCCAGTTCCGGATGCTTCCAGCGCATCAGTGCCTCCAGCCCGAGCAGGTGGCCGTGCTTGCAATCGAACTTGGGCTGGAAATCGAGATGAAACTGGTTCAGTCGCAGGCCCGCATGCAGGCCGCGCTGGATCTGCATGGTCCGCTGCGCCGACATGTTCATGGTGGGCTCGAAAAAGCGGTAGGTGTTGCGCCCCGCGGCCTTGGCCTGGTACATCGCGGCATCGGCATTCTTCAGCAGAACTTCGATGGTTTCGCCGTTCTCCGGATACAGCGCGATGCCGATCGAGGGGGAGACCGACATGCCGGACTCGAGCAGGTCGAACTCCTCGGTGAAGCTGTCGAACAGCTTCTCGGCGACTGCGGCGGCGTTGCCGGCATCGGCCACGTCTTCCACCAGGATGACGAATTCGTCGCCGCCGAAGCGGGCTATCAGGTCCTGCTTGCGCAGGTTGTTGCGCAGGCGGCTTGCCAGTTCCTTCAGGAGGTTGTCGCCGATACGATGGCCAAGCGAATCGTTGACCGCCTTGAAGCCGTCCAGGTCCATGAAATACACCGCGAAGCGCCGGTGGCTGCGCTCCGAACTGTCGATCGCATGCTGGATACGCTCGTCGAGCACCACGCGGTTGGGCAGGCCGGTCAGCGCGTCGTGGGTGGCCTGGCGCAGCAGCTCGGCGTTGGCGGCCTTGAGCGAAGAGGTGTGGCGGTTCTCGCTGATTTCCATGCGCGCGTCCAGCACCGACAACACCAGGGTCAGACTCAACACCGCCACCGTTGCCAGCAGGATCAGCGCCGCCAGCCAGTTGAGGTTGATGCCGTTGGCCGCCAGGCAGACGCTGCCGGGGATGAAATGCGCGGCACCCATGCCGGTGTAGTGCATGCCGGTGATGGCGACGCCCATGACGAGTGCCGCGCCAAAGCGGCGGCGCAGCGGGTGGCTGAGGTTTTCGCTGCGCAGGGTGAAGGCGATCCAGAGAGCTGCGATGGAGGCACCGACTGCGATCAGGATGGATAGCGCGAACATGGCCGCGTCGTACTCGATCGCCGGGTACATTTTCAGCGCGAACATGCCGGTGTAGTGCATCGAGGCGATGCCTGCGCCCATCAGGACACCGCCGCCGACCAGCTTGCGCGCCGACAGGCTGCCGCTGGTCACCAGGAACAGCGCGAAATAGGAAACGACCATGGCGATCAGCAGGGAGGCGACGGTGATCAGTGCGTCGTAACCCAGGGGGATGCCCAGGGACATCGCAAGCATACCGATGAAGTGCATGGCCCAGATGCCGATGCCCATCGCAAAGGCGCCGCCGAGCAGCCAGAACTGGCGGTAGCGCAGGTTGGCCAGCCGGTTGATCCGGTTGGTCAGGTCCAGGGTCGTATAGGACGCCAGGCTTGCAACCAGAAGTGACAATAGAACCAGCAGATGGTCGTATGAGGTCTGTAGCATGTATTGTTGTGCAAATACAGGGGCTTGGCGCCATTGCCAGGCTGGGCGCGATTGTCGCTGTTTATGAGTGCTTTCGGGCCCGGATTAAGTAAACAATTGATAACTAGATTCGGCCCTAATGTTGAGACAAATGCAAAAAACGTGACTTTCGTCACGTTTTTCTTGGGTATCTCGGAGAGAGCGGTGGCCGCAGTCCACGCCAGCCGCCTCACGGCGGCCGCTCTTTCCATCAGAGGCAACTACTTCGCATACAGCTTGCGCAGGCTGCGCAGGTCGCGGATTTTCTCGATGTTCCACAGCGCTTCGAGCAGGTCGGCGCACCCCTTTTTGCCGAGGATCGGGGCGATCAGGTCCACCGCCTTTTCCTGTTCCTCGGCCGGGTTCAGAGGGTTCTCGAAGCTGCCCTTGGCGGCCATGGTCTGGCCCTTGAGCACACTGCCGTCCTTCAGGTGCACTTCCATCACGCAGCGCCAGCGGCGTTGCACGTCGGTGAGTTTCGGGTCGCCGATGGCCTCTACCTTCTTGCGCATCGCCAGCACCTTGGGGTCTTTCATGCGTTCGAAGTCGTGCGCCGACTTGAAGGTGAGCTTGCGGTCGAGCATCATCACCGCCAGCAGGTGCTGCACCGAGATGTCGGGCATCGGGCGGTTGTTGACGATCTCCAGTTCCTTGTCGGGCATATAGGCCAGCACCTTCACCACATCGGCCGCCTTGAAATTGTGCTGCGCGATCAGGTCGTTCATCACGTGCATCGGCCCCTGAATGGGCCCGCCGATCGGCCAGCGCTTGATCGAGGCGCGCATCATTTCGTAGGTCTTGCCGAGGTCGCGCGCGAGGTCGTTGCGGTCGATTTCTTCGGGCTGGAAGGTGTAAAAGAAATCGCGCTCGCCGGAGAAAATATCTTCCACGCCGGTCCAGCCGCTGGAAGCCATCAGGGCCGCCTGCAGGCCGTTGTGCGCCGGCATGCCGCCCATGGCGTAGGCCTTCTCGATGTGTTCCGGGTCGCGGAACATGGTGTACAGGCCCGCAGTCTGCTGCCCGGTGTAGCTGAGCATGTAGCGCACCTGCAATGGCGAGAGCTTGAGCATCACGCCGGCGGAGGCCGCCGCGCCGAACACCTGGCCGGTGGCGCCGGCGTGGTGGCCGGAGCGCAGGTAGGGCATCGGGTGCAGGGTGAGCAGCATGCGCGCGCACACATCGTAACCCGTCACTACCGCGCGCAGCATCTCCTCTCCGGACATGCGGTTGCGCTCGCCGATGGCCAGCGCCGCCGGCACGCAACTGGTGCCGGGGTGGGTGAGGGAGGGCGGGTGGGTGTCGTCGGTCTCATCGGCGTGGCCGCACATGCCGTTGGCCAGCGCGGCGTTTTGCGCACTGGTGACGATCTTCGAGCCGACCACCCCGGCCTCCGGCTTACCGCCGAGCGCCTTCACGTACTTCAGCGCCTGCTTGCCCGGCTCCAGGCGCGAGCCGGAAATCATGGCGGCGAAAATGTCCACCATGTGCAGCTTGGCGCGCTCGGAGACCAGCTTGGGCACCGGCTTGGCGAGGCTGCCGGCGATGTGCTTGCTCAATTTGAGCATGACGTCGGAGACGGCAGCGGGGGCTTTGGTTTTTGCGGAGGTTTTCATGGATTGCGTGTCTTGTTGAATTGGTGATGTGCGACGGGTTTCGTCACCTGGACGTAAACGGGGCTTTCTTCTACTCAGCCTTGATATTCAGCTTGGCGATCAGGTCAGCCCAGGTCTTGCTCTCTTCCTTGATCAGCGCGCCGAACTGCGCCGGCGTATCGGTGGCAACGTCCAGGCCCTGGCGCGACATGGCTTCGCGTATTTCGGGCATTTGCACCGTCTTTTGCGCGGCGGCGCCGAGCCTGGCGACCACGGTGTCCGGCGTTTTCGCCGGCACCAGCAGGCCGTACCACGAAACCACGTTGAAACCGGAAAAGCCCGACTCGTTGAGCGTGGGAATCTCGGGGGCCACCGCCAGGCGCTTCAAGCCGGAGGAGGCGAGCGCATGCAGCTTGCCCTCGCGCACGAAGGGCAGCACCGCCGTCACGCTGCCGAACATCATCTGCACGTCGCCGCCGATCAGCGCCACCGAAGCCGGGCCGCCGCCCTTGTAGGGTACGTGGACGATGTCGGTGCCGGTGCGCGACTTGAATAATTCGGCGGCCAAGTGCAGCGGGCCGCCCGGGCCGCTGGACGAATAGTTGAGCGTACCCGGCTTGGCCTTGGCCAGCGCCACTAGTTCCTTCACCGACTTGGCCGGCACGGAACTGTTGACCACCAATATGTATTGGGCGCCGGCCAGCAGTGTTACGGGGCGCAGGTCGCGCTGCACGTCGAAGGAAAGGTTTTTGTACAGCGCCGGGTTGATCGTCAGCGCGGTGTTGAAGCCCATCAGTACGGTGTAGCCGTCGGCTTCGGCCTTGGCGACGTTGTCGGTGGCGATGTTGCCGGCGGCGCCGGGCTTGTTGTCGATCACCACCGGCTGACCGAGGAGGGCAAGCATCTTCGGGCCCATGATGCGCGCCAGGTTGTCGGTGCCGCCACCCGCGGGGAAGGGCAGCACCAGGCGGATCGGCCGGTTCGGGTAGGGCGCGTCGGCGCGTGCGGCCGTGGTCAGGCCCGCCAGCGCGGCGGCGAGGGTCAGCGCGCAGCTCATGTGCGCGATGCGATACTTGTGCATCTTGTCTCCTTGTTCGGGTATCGCGGCGCCTGGTAATGGCGCTTTGCGGCTGCGTTTTAGTCTTCGCGCAGTTGCGCCGTCAGTTCGTTGATGTCCGTTAGGGTTTCGAGGCGGCCGACAAGTTCCAGCGCGCGGGCGGTCTTGTCTTTGGGCCACTTGCGGTAGGTGGCGCACTCGCGGAACTTGTCCTCGATCTCGGCATAGCTCATCGGATCGGCCTTGTTGCCCTTGCCGGCGTCCAGGCGTCGGCCGATGCTGCTGCCGTCCTTCATGGTGATCTCGACATAGCTGGTGACGATCACGTGCTTGTCGCGGGTGGCTTCCTCGGGACTGAAGGTCTGGTAGTCGACGCGCGCGATCATCGCCTGCACCTCGGGGCGGTTCACGTAGGCGTCGTTGAACTGGTTCAGGCCGCACTGGCGTTCCAGGGCCAGCGCCGCCAGGCAGAACTCCAGGCTGAACTTGGCTTGCAGCTCGGTCTTCGGGCGGTGGTGCAACAGCGTGTGGTGGATGTTTTGGCTGGTGCGCACCAGGATTTTCTCGACCTGGTCCGCCTTGATGTCGCGCTCCTGCAGGAGCTTGAGCATCACCGTCATTGCCGGGTGCCCCAGGCTGCCCGTGGGCCAGGGCTTGAGCCAGATGCCGCGGTCGGTGAACGCCCACGGCGTGCCGAGTTTATCGAGCAAGCGTGGCGCCTCGTAGCCGCCGCCCAGGGCCTGGAAAAAGCCGCGCTTGGCTTCCAGAATGATCGGCGAGGCGGTGAAGCCCACCAACTGTAAATCCGCCGCGACGATGCCGATTTCGGCCGAGCGCCCGGCGTGAAAAGGTTTGACGGTGGTGCCGAAATTCTCGGTCAGCCCCCCGGCCTGGCTGGCCGCGATGCCCAGCGTGGTGCGTATCGCCGCCTCGTCGCTGCCGTAAGCCTTGGCCACCGCCACGGCCGCGCCCAGCATGCCGCAGGTGGCCGTGGCGTGGAAACCATGCAGGATGTGGTTGACGTGGGTGGCGTCGAACAGGCGGCAGCCCACTTCCACGCCCACCTGGAAGGCCAGCAGCAATTCGTCGCCGCGCATGCGCCGCGCCTCGCCCACCGCGAGCAGCGCCGAAAGCGTGGGGCCGGTGGGGTGAATCCCCTGAAAGCGTCCGGTCTCGGCCTGCATGGTGTCGTCGTAGTCGTCGGCGTGGATCGCGGTGCCGTTGGCCAGCGCGGCGAAACGCGGCGCCAGTTTCATTGAAGAGCCCAGCACCGTCGCGCTGCCCGTGCACTGCAGGGTCTTGAGATATTTGGCCAGCGCGTGCGAAGGTTCGGAAATCGAGCCGGCCAGCGCGCAGCCGAGCGCGTCGAGAATGGCCTTTTTTCCGAGATGCTGCACTTCCTCGGGGATCCTGGCCGTGGTCATGCCGCCGGCGAATTGCGCGACAAAGGCGGTGAGCGCCGGGGTGCCCTCCAAGGGGGTTTCCTGCGGGGCATCGCCCAAGGCAACTTCCTTCGGGGCGTTGGTCCGGGTGGTCATGTCTCCGTATTTCCTGTTGTTAGGGGCGTCGCACAGTGCTCTAGAGGTCTTGCCTGTACCGCGACTATGAAATAGCCCCATGCTCCTGTAAAGTGCAAAAACGTGTTTCACCCGATTTGCGCCCCTCCGGCCCCGGTCCGGGGTGGCAAAAGGTATAATTCGTGGCGCGGTTTTTCAGTGCTGGGTTCGGTGCTGCAAACGACGCGAAGGTGGCGGAACTGGTAGACGCACTGGATTTAGGTTCCAGCGCCGCAAGGCGTGCGGGTTCGAGTCCCGCCTTTCGCACGACTCTCTTTTCACTCCTTACAAGAATTCCCCCATGGCAGTCACCATTGAAACCCTGAACGGGCTGGAGCGTCGCTTCAACCTCTCCATTCCGGCCGACACGATCGAGAAGGAAGTCACCTCACGCCTGCAGCGGCTTTCGCGCACCGTGAAAATGTCGGGCTTTCGTCCCGGCAAGGTGCCGATCAAGATGGTGGCCTCGAGCTATGGGCCGCAGGTGCAGTCCGAGGTGCTCTCCGACGCCATCCAGAAGGCCTTCTCCGACGTCGTCACCGAGCAGAAGCTGAATGTGGCGGGCTACCCGCGCATCGAGCCGGCCAAGCAGGCCGAGGGCGCCGCCAACGACAACAAGTTCGAATTCACCGCCACCTTCGAGGTGTATCCCGAAGTCAAGCCGGGCGACCTGTCCACGCTGTCGATCGAAAAGCCGGTCGCCACGGTGGACGATGCCGAGATCGACAAGACCCTGGAAATCTTGCGCAAGCAGCGCGTCGAATACGCGGAAGTGACGCGCGCCAGCCAGAAGGACGACCGCGTCACCATCGACTTCGTCGGCAAGATCGACGGCGTCGCCTTCCAGGGCGGTTCGGCCAACGACTTCAACTTCGTGCTCGGCGGCGGCCAGATGCTGCCCGAGTTCGATGCGGCCGCCACGGGCTTGGCTCCCGGCGCCGAAAAGACCTTCGATCTGAAATTCCCTGACGACTACCAGGGCAAGGAAGTCGCCGGCAAGACCGCCCAGTTCACCATCACGGTGAAAAAGGTGGAAGAGGGCAAGCTGCCGGCGCTGGACGCCGATTTCGCCATCTCGCTGGGCATCATGGACGGCGACATCGCCAAGATGCGCGAAGACGTCAAGGGCAACCTTGAGCGCGAAGTGAAAAAGCGCCTGCAAAGCCGCGTCAAGACCGCGGTGATGGACCTGATGTACTCCAGCACCCAGGTCGAAGTGCCCAAGGCCCTGGTGGAAATGGACATCGAGCGCCTCACCGAGCAGGCCAAGGCCGACCTGGCCCAGCGCGGCATCAAGCAAGACATGCCGCTGCCGCCCGACCTGTTCACCGAGCAGGCCAAGCGCCGCGTCGCCCTGGGCTTGATTTTGAACGAAATGGTCAAATCTAACCACCTGGAAGCCAAGGCCGAACAAGTGCGAGCAATCGTCGACGAGTTTGCCCAGAGCTACGAGGACCCGACCGAGGTGGTGCGCTGGTATTACAGCGACAAGCAGCGCCTGGCCGACGTCGAAGCCCTCGCCCTGGAAGACAACGTCGTCAGCTTCGTGCTTTCCAAGGCCAAGGTGACCGACAAGGCCGTTCCCTTCGACGAGTTGATGGGACGCAACAGCTAAACAGGCAAGGAACCAGGACAAAGCATGCCGTCGCATATTGAATACCAGCGTTACCGCGAATTCCTCCACGACACCGGGCGCGGTGCGCTCGATACCCAGTCTCTCGGCCTGATCCCGATGGTGATCGAGCAGTCCGGCCGTGGCGAGCGGGCGTACGACATCTACTCGCGCCTGCTGAAAGAGCGGGTGATCTTCCTCATCGGCCCTGTGGAAGACATGGGCGCCAACCTGATCGTCGCCCAGCTGTTGTTCCTGGAATCGGAAAATCCGGAAAAAGACATTTCTGTCTACATCAATTCCCCCGGCGGCTCGGTCACGGCCGGCATGGCGATCTACGACACCATGCAGTTCATCAAACCGGAAGTCTCGACCTTGTGCACGGGCCAGGCGGCCTCGATGGGCGCTTTCCTGCTGACGGCGGGCCAGAAGGGCAAGCGCTTCTGCCTGCCGAATTCGCGCGTGATGATCCACCAGCCTTCCGCTGGTTTCCAGGGCCAGGCCTCCGACATCGCGATTCACGCCAAGGAAGTACTGGGCATGAAAAAGAAGCTCAACGAGCTGATGTCCTTCCACACCGGCCAGCCGGTCGAGCGCATCGAAAAAGACACCGATCGCGACAATTTCCTGTCCGCCCCCGAGGCGCAGGACTACGGCCTGATCGACAAGGTTTTGTCAAAACGGGGTGAATAAGGGAAGCATCACCCCTTTTAACCCCCTGTTAAGCTTGCTTTTGGCCGCCCACATGGCCTAAGCTATGGCTGAGTCAGTACAGTTAATCATTGCATCGAGATGACGGATAAAAAAGGCAGCGGCGAGAAACTTTTGTATTGCTCCTTTTGCGGCAAAAGCCAGCATGAGGTCAGGAAACTGATTGCCGGGCCTTCCGTCTTCATTTGCGACGAATGCATCGAGCTGTGCAACGACATCATCCGCGACGAGACGGCCAGCGCCGAGCCCGGCCGCGCCGTCAAGTCCGACCTGCCTACGCCGGCGGAAATCTGCAACATCCTTGATTCCTATGTGATCGGTCAGACCACGGCCAAGCGCATCCTGTCGGTGGCGGTTTACAACCACTACAAGCGCTTAAAGCACATGGGCAAGGGCGGCGAGGAAGTCGAGCTGGCCAAGAGCAACATTCTGCTGGTCGGTCCCACCGGCTCCGGCAAGACCCTGCTGGCCCAGACCCTGGCGCGCCTGCTTAACGTGCCTTTCGTGATTGCCGATGCGACCACCCTGACCGAAGCCGGCTATGTCGGCGAGGACGTGGAAAACATCATCCAGAAGTTGCTGCAAAACTGCAATTACGAGATCGAAAAAGCCCAAAAGGGCATTGTTTATATTGACGAAATCGACAAGATTTCGCGCAAGAGCGACAACCCCTCGATCACCCGTGACGTGTCCGGCGAAGGCGTGCAGCAGGCGCTGTTGAAGCTGATCGAAGGCACCATCGCTTCAGTTCCTCCCCAGGGCGGCCGTAAACATCCGAACCAGGACTTTGTGCAGGTGGACACCACCAACATCCTGTTCATTTGCGGCGGCGCGTTCGACGGGCTGGAAAAACTGATTCGCAACCGTTCGGAAAAGGGCGGCATCGGCTTTGGCGCCGAGGTCAAGCTGTTGTCCGACCGCACCCTCTCCGACACCTTGCGTGACGTTGAGCCGGAAGACCTGATCAAGTTCGGCCTGATTCCCGAACTGGTGGGCCGCCTGCCGGTGGTGGCGACCTTGAACGAGCTGGACGAAGCCGCATTGATCGAAATCCTGACCACGCCGAAGAACGCGCTGGTCAAGCAGTATCAGAAGCTGTTCCAGATGGAAGGCGCGGAGCTGGAATTGCGCCCGGCGGCCCTGAATGCGATCGCCAAGAAGGCGCTCAAGCGCAAGACCGGCGCGCGCGGCCTGCGCTCGATCATCGAACAGGCGCTGCTGGATACCATGTATGAGTTGCCCAGCGCGCAGAACGTAAGCAAGGTAGTGGTTGATGACAGTACGATTACCGGGGACGGCCGACCAATCCTGATTTATTCGGATACGCCGAAGGTGGCGGCAGCGCAGTAGCCGGAGACTGAAAAGCGCGCCCTACGGCGCGTTTTTCACTTCTGGAAGTCCACCGGGTTTGGCGGCACTGGATTTGTTGCACGGCGCCCACATGTATGCATCAACAGCAGTACTTTCCAAGTTTTTGTCACCGAAGGGATAGAGGCCATGTCAGACGAAATCGAAACCCAATCCCAACATTTGCAGTTGCCGCTACTGCCCCTGCGCGACGTTGTTGTTTTCCCGCACATGGTCATTCCGCTGTTCGTCGGCCGCCCGCGCTCGATCAAAGCGCTGGAAACCGCGATGGAAGCCGGCAAAAGCATCATGCTGGTCGCCCAGAAATCCGCAGCCAAGGACGAGCCGGACGCCTCCGACATGTACGGTGTCGGTTGCGCCGCCAATATCCTGCAGATGCTGAAACTGCCCGACGGTACCGTCAAGGTGCTGGTGGAAGGTTCGCAGCGCGCCGAAATCACCAAAATCGAAGACGTCAAGAGCCACTTCACCTGCGAAGCCACCGCGGTGGCGGCCGACTATGAGCCGGTGCCCGAGATCGAGGCCCTGCGCCGCGCGATCGTGCAGCAGTTCGACCAGTACGTGAAGCTGAACAAGAAGATTCCGCCGGAGATTTTGACCTCCCTGGCCGGTATCGACGATCCGGGCCGCCTGGCCGATACCATCGCCGCGCACCTGCCGCTGAAGCTTGAGCAAAAGCAGGAAATCCTGGAAATGCTGGACGTCCAAAAACGTCTTGAGCATCTGCTTGGCGCGCTCGAAGGCGAACTCGACATCCTGCAAGTGGAAAAGCGCATCCGTGGCCGCGTCAAACGGCAGATGGAAAAGAGCCAGCGCGAGTACTACCTGAACGAGCAGGTGAAGGCGATCCAGAAGGAATTGGGCGAAGGCGAAGAAGGTGCCGACCTGGAAGAAATGGACAAGCGGATCAAGAAATCCGGCATGTCCAAGGAAGGCCGCAAGAAGGCTGAAGGCGAGTTCAAAAAGCTCAAGCTGATGAGCCCGATGTCGGCCGAAGCCACCGTCATCCGTAACTATATCGATACGCTTTGCAATTTACCTTGGAAGAAGAAATCCAAGGTAAACAATGACTTATCAAATGCTGATAAAGTACTGGATGAAGATCACTACGGCCTGGAGAAGGTCAAGGAACGCATCCTTGAGTATCTTGCCGTGCAACAGCGCGTCGAAAAAGTGAAGGCGCCCATCCTGTGCCTGGTCGGCCCTCCGGGCGTCGGCAAGACCTCGCTCGGGCAGTCCATCGCCCGTGCGACCAACCGTAAGTTCGTGCGCATGGCCTTGGGCGGCGTGCGCGATGAAGCCGAGATCCGGGGTCACCGGAGGACGTATATCGGCTCCATGCCGGGCAAGATCCTGCAGAACATGACCAAGGTTGCGGTCAAGAACCCGCTGTTCCTGCTGGATGAAATCGACAAAATGGGCATGGACTTCCGCGGCGACCCGTCGTCGGCCCTGCTCGAAGTGCTGGACCCGGAACAGAACCATACGTTCCAGGACCACTACGTCGAAGTGGACTACGACCTGTCGGACGTGATGTTTGTCGCCACGGCCAACACCATGAACATTCCGGCGCCGCTGATGGACCGGATGGAAGTGATCCGCCTGTCGGGCTACACCGAAGATGAAAAGGTCAGCATCGCGCAAAAGTACCTGCTGCCTAAGCAGATCAAGAACAATGGTCTGAAGGACGGCGAGATCAGCGTAGCCGAAGGCGCGATCCGCGACATCGTGCGTTATTTCACGCGCGAAGCCGGGGTGCGCTCGCTGGAACGCGAAATCTCCAAGATCTGCCGCAAGGTGGTGAAGACCCTGTTGCTGAAAAAGTCGGAGACGAAGATTGCCGTCAACGCCAAGAATCTTGACAAGTTCCTGGGCGTGCGCAAGTTCAATTTCGGCATCGCGGAAAAGGAAAACCAGGTCGGTCAGGTAACCGGTCTGGCCTGGACCGAGGTCGGCGGCGAATTGCTGACGGTGGAAACCGTCGCCGTGCCGGGCAAGGGCAACATCACCCGTACCGGTACGCTGGGCGACGTGATGAAGGAGTCGATCGAGGCAGCTCGTTCGGTGGTGCGCAAGCGGGCCCGCAACCTGGGCATCTCGCAGGATTTCTACGAGAAAATGGACTTGCACATCCACTTGCCTGAAGGCGCCACGCCGAAGGACGGTCCGAGCGCGGGTATTGCCATCACCACGGCGTTGGTCTCGGTGTTGACTAACATTCCGGTGCGCGCGGATGTCGCCATGACGGGTGAAATCACCCTGCGCGGCGAGGTCCTGGCCATCGGTGGTTTGAAGGAAAAGCTGCTGGCGGCGCATCGCGGCGGCATCAAGACCGTGTTGATCCCTGAAGACAACGTCAAGGATCTGGTCGAGATTCCCGACAACATCAAGAACAAGCTGGAGATCATCCCGGTGAAGTGGATCGACAAGGTGCTCGAGCTGGCGCTGGAACGCAATCCCCAGCCGCTGCCCGATGAACCGGTGGTCACCGCTACCCCCGCCGCGGTTCCGGCGCCGGCGGCTTCCACCGACACGGCAGTCAAGCACTAAGCAGCCGCCGTAAAAAGAGGGCGCCGCTCCGCGAGGAGTGGCGCCCTTTGTTTTTGTGCTTGGCCTGGGTTCAGGCCGCGGTTCAAGCTTTGTGTTCAGGCGTACGTGATGGCGGCGCGCCGCTCCGGCGTATCCAGATGCGGGATCGCATTGAAGCTCAACAGGCGAAAGCCGGCGCCACCGACGATCAACTCGCAAAAAGCGGCATTGCGCATCTGCAGGTTGAGCTCGATCGCCGTCTCGCCCGAGCAACCCAGCACCGTCGCCAGCGCGCGGCAAATCGCCCCACCGGAGCTCACCACCAGCACGGCCTCGTCGCGCGCCGCGCCTTCGCAAGCCACGGCCAATGCGGCGCGGGTGCGCTCGCCGAAATCCTCCCAACTCTCCGGCACGCCGGTAAGCGTGCCCGCGGCCCAGGCCTGCATCGCCGCCTTGAAGGTGCGCCAGTAGCCGTTGTAGTCGCTTTGCTGGTGGGCGAGGGCGTCGGCGCCATTGGTATAGGCGTGGTAGATCGGCGCGGAGTGGTATTCGTCCAGGCCGGGGTGGATCACCGGATCATCCGCCGCGCCCATCGCCGTAAGCAGTTCGCGCGCCGTGTCCTGCTGGCGGGCGAGGGTGCCGGCGAGCACGCGCTTGAACTTCAGTTCGCGGCCGGCGAAATACTCGCCCAGCCAGCGCGCCTGTTGCCGCCCCAGGTCGGAAAGCTGGTCGTAGTGAGCCTGCCCGAATGAGGCCTGCCCATGCCGCACCAGAAACAAAAGGGCCATCAGAGCTTGAGCGTGGTCTTGAGCCAGCCCGCCACCAGGGTCTGGACCGCCGGCTCGACGTTGTTATAGAAATGGTCGCAGTCGGCGACGATTTCCACCTTGCATGGCCCGCCGGAAGCGGCCGCGAATTCCTCGGCCGGGTAGCGGTCCATCGGCTCCTTGTCGCCGCGCACATACAGCGTCGGACACTTGATGCGCGGCGCCAGCTCCACCACGTTGGGCGTGTTGTGCTTTCGGTCGAGGTAGCTCTCGGCGCTGATCGCGTACCACCAGCCGGGCATCAGCATCAGCTCCTTGCTGCGTCCCTCGGCGACCATCTGCTCCGCCTGCCTGGTGAACTCCTCGACGCGGTCGGCCGCCATCATGCCGGCGCTGGAGGTGTCTTCCACAGCTGTCTTGCCGCCGCGATGCGCCGACAGCAGCACCATCGCGCGGGTTTGCTGGTGGTCGACCACGTGGCGCACCGCCAGCATGCCGCCGTTGCTGTGGCCGATCACCACCGGGTCGGGGTGCCCCTTGGCGGCCAGCCATTGCGCCGCCAGGCGATTGTCCTCGATGCCTTCGGCGGCGGTCTGCAGCGCGCCGCCGACCATGTCGCGGCTGTTGAAGATGGAGAGGATGTCGCGGCCACGCCGATTGAAGGCGAAGCAGGCAAAGCCCAGCTCGGTCAGCACCGGCGGCAAAAAGCGCGGCGCGCCGGTGTAGAAATTCATCGTGTTGCCATGGAACAGCAGCACCGCGCCGTTGCGCACGCCGCCCTCCGGCTCATAGTAGATGCCGTCCAGCGGCACGGTGGGGGTGGCAATGGTGACCAGCTCTGCGCGCATTTTTGTCCCGTTTGTCGTTTGATCATCCGCAATGTAGCCGGGCTTCGGCCCGGCAGGCGTTGATGGGCGAAATTATCCTGCGCCCCTCAAATGTCCGGACAGGTTCTGGTAACATTGCGCCTGTTTAATTCAGGCTTTCATGGGTGCGAACGCAATGCTGGAAATCGATCTGGACACCAAGGGTCTGCATCGCCTGCTCTCGGAGGAGGCGCCGCTGGACCGCATTTATCACGGCATGACCTTCGGCGAAGGCCCGGTGTGGAACCGCCGCGACGGCAAGTTCTACTGGGTCGACATTGTCGGCGACACCATCTACTGCTACACGCCCGGTACCGGCACCGAAGTGCTGATCCACCCGTCGGAAAAGGCCAACGGCCTGACTTTCGACCGCGAAGGGCGCCTGAACGTCGCCGGCTGGGCCTCGCGCAGCGTCTGGCGGGTGGAAAACGACGGCAGCGTCACCACCCTGGCCTCGCTCTACGAAGGCAAGCGCATCAACAGCCCAAACGACATCGTGGTGAAGTCGGACGGCTCGATCTACTTCACCGACTCGCCCGGCGCGCTGTACAACCCGGCGATGGCCGCCGAAGACCTGCAGCAATACCTCGATTTCCAGGGCGTGTTCCGCATCACCCCGGACGGCAAGACCATCAGCGTAGTCACCACCGACGTGGTCTACCCGAATGGCCTGGCCTTCACGCCGGACGAAAAAACGCTATATGTGAATTGCACCCGCAAGGGCGAGATCACTTCCTACGACGTCAGGGCCGACGGCAGCGTCGGCCCCGGCCGCCTGTTCCACAAGCTCACCGGCCCGGAGCCCGGCATCGCCGACGGCATGAAGGTCGACACCGAGGGCAATGTCTATTGCACCGGCCCCGGCGGTATCCACATCATCGACAAGTCGGGCCAGTTGCTCGGGCGCATCCGCTTTGCCGAGCATTGCACCAACATGGCTTTCGGCGGGCCGGACGCGATGGACTTCTATGTCACCACCTACACCTCGCTGTATAAGACGCGCGTGAAGGTTCCCGGCGTCGCGGTCTGGTAAGGAAACAGGAAGATGACAATGAAATTCGAAAAAGTAGCCCAGGTCGATGGTGCCGCCGGCGGCCTGGCATGGGACGGCCGCGCGATGCTGTTCACCTCGATGGTGATGGGCATGGGCGGCGGCAACATGCTGCGCTACGACCCGGCCACCGGCGAGACCAGCAACTTCCGCAAGTACACGGTACTGACCAACGGCATCGGCTTTTCGCCCGACGGTGCCCTTTATGGCTGCCAGGAAAGCTCGCGCCGCGTGGTGCGCTTCATGGAAAACGGCTCGACCGCGCAGACCGAAAGCCGGATCGGCGGCCGTTACCACAACCAGCCGACCAAGCTTACGATCGACAACCGCGGGCGCATCTGGTTTGCCGACCCGCACAGCACCGTGCGCTCCTTCGGGCCGCAGTTCGTGCCATATCTCGAGCACGCCTCGGTGCTGCGCCTGGAGCGCGACCCGCAGCGCCGCCTGTGGGAGATCAAGCGCATGACCTTCGACACCACCCAGCCGCGCGCGCTCGCGCTCGCGCCCGACGACAACACCCTGTACGTCGCGCAGACCGACAACAGCCCCGGTGGCTTGCGCGAACTGCGCGCGTATCCGATCGAAGCCGAAGACGTGTTGGGGCCACACCGCCTGCTGCATACCTTCGGACGCGACTATCGCGGCGAGCAGCGCGGCATCGAGGGCATGTGCACCGACAGCGCGGGCAATATCGTCGCCGTCGCCGGCTCGGCCAAGACCGGGCCGGGCGCTCTGGTCTATGTGTTTTCGCCCAGCGGCGCGGTGCTGGAAAGCCATGCGCTGCCGGGCGACCTGCCGATGAATTGCGCCTTCGGCGACGCGGGCCTGACCAGCCTCTACGTCACCACCGCCGCGGGCGAGTTGTGGCGGGCGCGCGATTGCGGGCGCCAGGGCAGGGCGTTTGCGCCGGTGGCATAGGCCTGGCCGGCCGCCAGCGCAGGCGGCCGCCATCGGCGATACTCCGTAAGCAACAAAGCATGACCAAGCCAGAGACCGCGCGCCCGCCGGGTAGCGCGGCAAATTGTGTAAAGCACAGACCAGTAGACTTCAAACAGCATTCGTTCAAGGAAACGAGGTAGATATGAAACGCCTTCTAGCCACCCTGATTTGCGCTGCCGCCGCCCTTGTCGCAACGGCGCCGGCCGCCGCGCAGCAATATCCCGACAAGCCGATCCGCATCATCGTCGGTCCCGGCCCCGACACCCTGGCGCGCCTGCTCGGCGCCCATCTCACCAGCGTCTGGGGCCAGCAGATACTGGTCGACCAGCGTCCGGCCGCGGGCGGCATTGTCGCCGCCGACGTGGTTGCCAAGGCGCCGCCCGACGGCTACACGCTGTTGCTGTCCACCGGCTCCTTCACCATCAACAGTGCGCTCAACGCCAAGCTGCCCTACGACTTTTTGCGCGACCTGACGCCGGTGTCGCTGATGGCCGATTTCCCCTTCATCCTGGTGGTGCGCCCGGATTCGCCGTACCACTCGCTGAAGGATTTTGTCAACGCCGCGAAGGCCCAGCCCGGCAAGCTCAACTACGCTTCCGCCGGCAACGGCACGCCGCCGCACCTGGCCGGCGAGATGCTCAAGCAGATGGCCCAGATCGACATCGTCCACGTGCCGTACAAGGGCGCGGCGGCCGGCATCACCGACCTGATCGGCGGCCAGGTGCAGGCCATGTTCGCGGTCGCCCCCGCCGGCTTGCCGCAGGTCAAGGGCGGCAAGCTGCGCGCGCTTGCCGTCAGCAGCCCGAAACGCTATTCGCAGTTGCCCGAGGTGCCGACGGTTGCCGAGTCCGGCTACCCCGAGTTCCAGGTGGTTGGCTGGAACGGCCTGCACGCGCCGGCCAAGACGCCCAAGGCGATCATCGACAAGCTCAACGCCGAGGTCGCCAAATACCTCAAGTCCAAGGAAGGCCAGGAGGGCGTGCTGGCCTCCGGCTTCGTCGCCGAAGGCTCCACGGTGGCCGAATTCGACGCCTTCGCCCGCGCCGACATCGCCCGCGCCACCAAGGTGATCAAGACGGCAAACATTCACGTCGATTAAGGCAGGCATGGAACTCAAACCGATCCGCCGTGTGGTCACCGGCAACGACGCCCAAGGCCGCTCGAAGGTGCTGTTCGACAGCGCCGCGCCCAATGCCAATCCGGGCGCGGTCAGTCCGAGCAATGGCATGACCGACCTGTGGGTCTACAAGACCTCGCCGGCGCAAATCTCGGGCGAGCGCGACGACGGCAACCTGCCGTTTTCCTTCGAGCCGCCGGAGGAGGGCGGGCACCTGCGCGTGGTGCAATCCACCGGCAAGCCGGCGAACTACGACCCCGCGCAGGACAAGACCGCCGTGCCCGAAGGCAAGCCCTTCGTGCGCGCCAACGGCAGCACCTGGGACCGCGGCGGGCAAAACGCCTTCAGCTCGCCGGTGCACAAATCCGAGACGGTGGACTACGGCATCCTGCTCGAAGGCAAACGCACCCTGCTGCTGGACCATGGCCGCTACGAACTCAACCCTGGCGACGTAGTGGTGCAACTGGGCAACTGGCATGGCTGGACCAATCCCGACGAGGCCAGCCTGATGGCTTTCGTGATGATGGGCGCGAAGTTCGACAAATAGGGCGGCAAACAATGAAACACGAAATCAAGCCGGTGCGCCGCCTGGTGTGCTTCGATGGCGAGGACGGCAAGTCGCGCGCCCTGGCCGATGCGCCTTCGCCCGACGTACGCCTCGACCCGGCGCGGCCGGGTTTTGCCTCCACCCGCATCTGGGTGGCAGACGGCGCGCCACCGCCGATGAAAGGCATACGCGAAACCCTGGACCTGCCGCATACGCTGGAACCCCCCATGGGCGGCTCGGTATGCCGCATCGTCACCTTTCCGCCGGACGCGTCTTACGGCAAGGTCGGGGAGGCCGAGGTAGCGGCCTATTTCGCCGCGATGGGCTCGCCGGCTGCCTCGACCTACGGCAGCGACGCACCGCATCCCTACATGCAAAAGACCCGCACCCTGGACTTTTGCCTGGTGCTGGAAGGCGAAATCACGCTGGTGCTGGATACGGAAGAAGTGCATCTGCAGGCCGGCGACACGGTGGTGCAGCGTGGCACCAACCATGCCTGGAGCAATCGTTCAAGCGGGGCTTGCCGCATCGCCTTTTCCTCACACGACGCGTTTTACTAGAGCGTCCCGTTGCGCGGCCCAGCGTGGGCGGTGGCACAGTGTGTGCATGGTCAGGAAAGTCATTTGTTGTAGGGTTTTCCCGCCATGCTGCCCCTTTCCGATGCTCCCGCCCGCCTGCAGGCTTTAAGCGAACGCGCCCGCGCCGAACTGGCCTTGATGGCCTATCCCAGCCGCGGCTGGGTGCGGCCGCCCGAGACGCCGCTGAAACCGGTTTACGACGTGCTGATCGTCGGCGCCGGCCAGTCGGGGCTGGCCACCGGCCTCGCACTGAAACGGGACGGCGTGACCAATGTGGTGCTGATCGACCAGAGCCCGGCCGGCTGGGAAGGGCCGTGGGAGACCTACGCGCGCATGCAGACCCTGCGCACGCCGAAATTTTCCGTCGGCCTGGAAGGCGGCATTCCTGCACTTTCCGCGTTCGCCTGGTTCGAGGCGCGCTACGGCGCCGAAGCCTGGCTGAAAATCGAACGCGTGCCGCGTACCGACTGGATGGACTATTTGCGCTGGTTCCGGCAGGTGGTCGATCTGCCGATCCGCAATGAAACCACTGTGGGCGCGCTGGAACCGGTGGGCGACGGGCTGATCGCCGTGCCGCTCGCCTCCGCCGCCGGCAAAGAGACCGTGTTCGCCCGCCAGGTAGTTCTGGCCACCGGCTTCGAGGGCTGCGGCACCTGGCGTATTCCGCAGCACATTGCCGATGCCGTGCCGGCCTCGGCCTGCAGTCATTCCAACGTGCCGATCGACCTGGTCGCGCTGGCGGGCAAGCGCATCGGCATTCTCGGTCATGGCGCCTCCGCCTTCGATACCGCCGGCGCGGTGTTACGCTCAGGCGCGAAGTCGGTGGACATTTGCTACCGTCGTCGCGACATCCCGCAAATCAACCCGCATCGTCAACTCGAATACGCCGGCCTGCTCAAGCATTTCGCGGAGCTACCGCCGGCCTTGCGCTGGGAGGTCGCTCATTTTTTCGACAGCCGCGACCAGCCACCGACGCAACTTTCGTACGACACCGCCACCGCCTTCAGCAATTGCCGGGTGCATGCCGCCGCGCCCTGGGATGAAGTGCGCTACGAGGAGAAGGGCGGCAGCGGCGTGGTCCACGTACGCACGCCGGCCGAGAGCTTCGAGTTCGACTACATCATCTGCGCCACCGGCATCGGCATCGACCTCACCGCACGGCCTGAACTGGCCAACGTCGCACGCCGCGCGCTCACCTGGGCCGAGGCCTATACGCCGCCGCCGGAACTGGAACACCCGGTGCTGGGGCAATACCCTTTCCTCGGCCCGCACTATGAATTGAAGGCGAAAAGCGCCGATTGCGAGGCCTGGATCTCGCGCATCTATACCTATAATTTCTGCGGCTACGTCAGCATGGGGTCGCATTCGACCTCTGTATCGGCGCACAAGCATTCGATACCGCGCATGGTGCGCGGCATCACCAGCCGCCTGCTCTCCGAACAACTCGGCAGCATCATGCCGGGCTTTCACGCCTACACCGAAACCGAACTCACGCTGCGGCAGCCGCCGAATCCGGTCGAACAAAGCGCATAGAATTCCATCATGAGTGAAGCCTCCATTTCTCCATCGTCACCGGCGGATGCCGAGGGCCTGCCGGCGCTGGAAGCGCGCATCCGGCAGGACCTGCTGTGCCTGGACTACCCCGCCAAATCATGGGTCGAGCCCCTGGCCGCCGACGTCGAAGGCACGGTGCTGGATTGCGCGCTGATCGGCGGCGGGCAATTCGGCGTCGCCCTGGCCTTCGGCCTGAAGCGCGAGCACGTGCCCAATGTCATGGTCTACGACCGTGGCCCGGAAGGCTTCGAGGGTCCGTGGATGAGCTTCGCGCGCATGGACATGCTGCGCACGCCGAAAGAGCTGACCGGCCCGGACCTCGGCGTCGGCAGCCTGACCTTCCGCGCCTGGTACGAGGCCCAGCACGGCCGCGCCGGCTGGGACAAGCTCACGCGCATTCCGCGCCCGGTGTGGATGGGCTTTTTGCGCTGGTACCGCAAGCTGCTGGAGCTGCCGGTGCAAAACGACACCGAGGTGATCGCCGTCGAGCCGCTGTCGCCGAAGCTGTTCAAGCTGACCATGCTGCACCAGGGCAAGCGCCAGACCGTGCACGCCCGCACGGTGGTGTTCTGCTCCGGGGCGGAGGGCAGCGGCGCGCGCATCGTGCCGGCCTTCATCCGCGAAGCCTTGCCCGCGCATCTTTACGCGCACACCAACGACCCCATCGATTTCGACCGCCTCAAAGGCAAGGTGATCGGCCTGCTCGGCGCCGGCGCCTCCGCTTTCGACAACGCCGCCACCGCGCTGGAGCAGGGCGCCGCGGAAGCCCACCTGTGCTTTCGCCGCGAGCAGATGCCGACGCAAAACCCGCGGCGCTGGATGGAGTTTTCCGGATTTCTCGCCCACTATCCCGAGCTGTCGGACGCCGAGCGCTGGGCCTATATGCACCGGCTCTACGACATCAGCCAGCCGCCGCCGGAGCCGACCTTTCGCCGCGCCACCAGCCTGGCCGGATTTCACCTGCACCCGTCCACGCCCTGGCAAAAGGTCGGCGCCAGGGCCGATGGCCGGGTTGATGTGCAAACTCCGCAAGGGGTGATGAAGTTCGACTTCATCATCGCCGCTACCGGCATCTCGGTCGACTTGCGCGTGCGTCCCGAATTCGCCGGCCTGCTGCCCGGGATGGCGCTGTGGGGCGACCGCTACTCGCCGCCGGCCGAACTGGCCGACGACCGGCTGGCCGGCTTTCCCTATCTCGGCCGCTATTGCGATCTGCAGGAAAAAACGCCGGGCGCCGCGCCCTGGGCGCAACGGGTTTTCACCATCACCCGCGGCGCCACGCTGTCGATGGGGCCGTCAGCCGCCTCCAACAGCAACATGAAATACACCGCACCGCGCATCGTCGCCGGGGTTACGCGCCAGTTGTTCCTCGATGCCCGCCAATCCTATTACGAGCGCTTCGCCGGCACCCGCCACGACGAACTGGACCGCGGCGAAGTGGCGAAGAAACTGCGCGCCGCCGCGTAAACGGGTTACGCAATCACCTCGGGCGGCAGCTGCGCGCAATGCGCGGCAATCGCCCCCGGTGTGGTCCACCACACCTTTTCCATGCGCGCTGCAATGTGCGCCACCACGCGCCGCAGGTGCACCATGCGGAAGGGATGCCCGCTGAGAAACGGGTGCAGCGAAAAATTGTAGATCAGCGGCCGCTTTTCCGACAGGCGCAGCATTTCGTCGAACTGGTCGATCATCATGTCGGCCCATAGCGCGGGCGGCGTCTTGCCGCCATGCATGACGGGCAAGTCGTTGGTCGGGCGCGCATAGGGAATCGCCAGCAGCTTTTTTCCCGAGCGCGTCGCCAGCCACACCGGCTGGTCGTCGTGCGCCCAGTCCATCACATAGCTGTAGCCGGCCTCGGCCAGCAGGTCGGGCGTGACCCAGGTCTCGTTGACCCAGGGGCCCATCCAGCCGGCGGGCGCGCGGCCTTCCTGCTTTACGAAGACATCGCGCACCTGCTCGATCAGCGCCTTCTCCTGCGCCTCGCTCATGCCGGCCTGGCGTTCCGCGTTGGTCCGGCCATGGCCGATGAGCTCGTCGCCGCGCGCGCGCAGGGCGTCGGCGATCTGCGGGCAATGCTCGTAGACCTCGGAATTCATCAGCGCCGCCGCCGGCAGCTTGAACTCGTCGAACAACTCCAGCAAGCGCCAGATGCCGACCCGGTTGCCCCAGTCGCGCCAGGTAAAGTTGGGAATGTCGGGTTCCGGCTGCTTCGGATTGAGTTCCGGCCCCATCCCCTCGCCATAGGGAAACACCTCCACGTTGATGGCGGCGTACACCGCCAGGCGTTTACCGCCTGGCCAGGAGAAGTCCGGCCGGGCGTTGATCGGGCTGTAAGGGTAGCGGCCGTGGCTTTTCAGCATGAGGATTTCATAGACCGGCGGCCAGGCCGCCGGAGCGTGAGTTGCCGGGCGCCGGCTTAGAGCGCCGGGCTGGCGGCCAGCGTGGTGGCGACTTCCTGCATCATCGGCGCCGGCTGATGCGCCATCGACAGGCGCACCATGTCGGCGACGTTGTCCACCCCGAGCTTGGTCATCAGGCGCGACTTGTGGACTTCGACGGTGCGCACGCTGATTCCCAGGGCCTGGGCAATTTCGCGGTTGTGGCTGCCGGCGACCACCAGTTCCATCACCTCGCGCTCGCGGGCAGTGAGGTTTTGCAGCAGGACGGTGGCGGCCTCGCGGCGCTGGATGTCTTCGCGCACGCTCGATTCGCGCTTCAGCGCTTCGTCGATGGCGCTGATCAGGCGCGCGTGGTCCAGCGGCTTTTCCAGGAAGTCCACCGCGCGCGCCTTGAAGGCCTGGCGCGCGGATTCGACATTGCCGTGGCCGGTGATGACGATCACCGGCAGGTGGCAGTTCATGTCGGTCAGCTTTTGCTGCAGTTCCAGCCCGTCCATGCCCGGCATGCGGATGTCGATCAGCACGCAGCCGGCCCACTCGGGCTGCCAGGCCTTGACGAAATCCTCGCCGCCGGCGAACACCGCGGTGCGGTAGCCGCGCACGCCCAGCAGCAGCCCCAGCGCGTCGCGCACCGAGGGGTCATCATCGATCAAATAGACGGTCAGCTCACGTGACTGCATCGTGTTTCTTCTCCTGCATGGGTAAGGTGAATCTGAATATGCCACGGCCGCCGATTTCCGCCCACAGGCTGCCGCCGTGAGCCTCTATGATCGCACGACTGATGACAAGGCCCAGGCCCAGGCCGCTGGACTTGGTGGAAACGAAGGGTTCGAACACGTGGCCGGCGGCGGCCGGCGAAATGCCGGGGCCGCTGTCTTCCACCGACAGGCGGATATGGCCGCCGGTCTCGGGCGTGGTCGACAGGGTGACACTGCGCGTTCCGGGCGCCCGGCTGGCGACGGCCTCGAAGGCGTTCGACAGCAGGTTGCGCAGCACCACCTCGACCTGCAGGCGGTCGATGAACACCACCGCCTCCGGCGCGGGTTCGATTTTCAGGTCCACCCCTTGCTCGCGGGCGCGCAGCAGGAATGGTGCGGTGGCCACCGAGAGCAGGGCGGAGACTTCGAGGGACTCCAGGCGGGTGGCGCCGGTGCGGAAAAAGTCACGCAGTCGGCGCACCACGTCGGCGGCGCGGGCCGATTCGGCCACCATGCGGCGGATCGCGTCCTTCAAATTGTCGCCGGTCTCGCCGCGCGAGAGCAGGTGTTCGCAGACTTCGCCATAGGCGGTGAGCGCCGTCATCGGCTGGTTCAGCTCATGGGCCAGGGCGGAGGCCATTTCACCGGCGGCGGCCAGGCGCAGGGTGTGTTTCAGGTCTTCCACCGCCTGGCGCTGCTCGTCGACCACCACGCCGATGAAAAAGCCAACCAGCGCCAGCACGGCGCCGAGCATCTGCAACTCGTATACCTCCACCGTCACCACGTTGAGCCACTGCACCACGATGATCACACCCAGTTGCAGGGCGGAAGCGACCAGGGCGGCGCCCGCCAGCCCCTGGCGCGCGGCGGCCCAGACAATCGGCAGGAACAGGAAGTAGAACTGCTGGAAGCCCGCGCCCATGCCGAAGCCGAAGGTGGCCCAGAGCATCGCCACGCCCAGCGCGATGTAGCCCAGGGTCTCCCATGTCAGCAGCAGGCGGCGCAGGATGCCGCGGCCGCGCGGCTCGGCCAGCATCCAGAGGATCGGCATGGTGACGACGATGCCGACACAGTCGCCGATCCAGAAACGCACCACCGCCTCCATCCAGGCGTCGTGCGGCATCGAGCCGGTGAAGAATAGCTGCGAGACATAGACCACGGCGTTGAGCAGGGTGCCGAGAGCCACGATCACCAGCCAGGCAAACAGCTGGGGCCGGTTGTTTGGCGCCTTGCCGTCGACAAAGCGGCGGTGCAGCAACTCGCCGATCAGCCCGTAGCCCAGGGTCAGGCAGAACGACAGCGTTACGGTGAGCGCGATGTCCACCGGCCAGCCGCGCACCAGGGCTTCGCCGATCAACAGGGAAATGAACCAGGGCAGGGCGGCGCGCTTGCCGTGGCGCAGCCAGTAGATCAGGCCCAGCGCCGGCGCCGGGTTCCAGGGCGTGATGTTCAGGCCGTACAGGGGGTGAACGAAACTGAGCCAGTCCAGCAGCACATACGCCGCCACAAAGGCAACGTCCCGCCAGCCCAGCAGCAGCGGCGGAAACCAGGCCAAAGGGGAGAAGTGCAGCGCTTTTTTCATCTGCTCAAATGTTAAGGCATTTAGCGATTTACGTACGTACCGGCTAAATGGAGGCACCCACAGGTACAAGCGGAGGCACGGGTAGGTCCATCAGCACATGTTAACTCATGGCGCCAAATGCTTCAGTCGTGCTTGCCGGGGCCAATCTGGGCTGCGCATAATCGTAATCCGGCGTGAAATCGTCGCCGGCCAAGGCGACATCGATGCTATAAAGTACCTTAATAAAACGTATCATTCATATGATTAATAAAGAGTAATTTGAAAACCCTGGCAATCAAAAATAGCCAGCCGGCCATTTCGGCACCAGCCCGACTGGGACCGCTGCCCAGGTCGTTCTACGACCGCCCGGCAATCGTGGTCGCGGAGGAATTGCTGGGCAAGGTGCTGGTCCACGTGCGGGACGGAAAACGCCAGGTTGGGCGAATCGTCGAGGTCGAGGCCTATCTGGGCCCGCACGACCTCGCCGCGCACTCGGCGCGCGGGCTCACCGAGCGCACCAAGGTGATGTTCGGCCCGCCCGGCCATGCCTACGTCTACCTGATCTACGGCATCCATAACTGCGTGAACATGGTGACGGAAAGCGAGGGCACGGCTTCCGCCGTGTTGCTGCGGGCGCTGGAGCCGCTTGAGGGCATCGAAGGCCGCACCCAGGGCCCGGGCCTGCTGTGCAAGGCGATGGGTATCGACCGGCGCCTGAACGGCCACGACCTGTTGAGCGATGACCTGTTCGTCGCCGCCTTGCCCGAGCCGCCGCGCATTGCCATCGCCCGCCGCCCGCGCATCGGCGTCGATTACGCGCGCCATTGGGCGCGGCGCCTGCTGCGCTTTTACATCAAGGGCAATCCGTGGATTTCCAAACCCTGACCGCCGCACGGCGCCGATAAGGACTTCCGCTTTTCGCAGACATGAAATAATCCGGGTCCCGGTGCGCCGGGTTTTCCCTGGCTTTTTCCGGGGTCTTCCATCTTCCACTCCAGCGGAGCCGCATTCCCGATGTCGTCCCTTCAGCGTTTTGGCAGTTCGCATGAAACCCTGCGCAGTGAAGACCGCCCCCTGATCACCGGCCGCGGCCGCTTTACCGACGACGTTTCACTGCCCGGCCAGGTGTATGGCGCCTTTGTCCGCGCCAGTGTCGGCCATGCGATTTTGCGCGGCATCGATACCAGCGCCGCGCTGAACCATCCCGGCGTGCTGGCGGTGCTGACGGGGAAGGATGCTGAAGAAGCCGGCATGGGCGGTGTCCACCCGGCGCCCGCGCCCAAGGGACGCAACGGCAGCACCATGGCCTCGGTGCCGTTCACCGCCTTCCCGGGCGAGCGCATCGTGCATGTCGGCCAGTCGCTGGCCCTGGTGGTGGCCGAGACCGAAGACGCCGCCCAGGACGCCGCCGAACTGGTGGTGGTCGATTTCGAGGAGTTGCCCGCCGCGCCTACAGTGGCCGCCGCCCGCGCGCCCGGCGCGCCGCAGATCTACCCGCACGCGCCAGGCAATGTCTCCTATGACTGGGAAGACGGCGACGCCGCCGCCTGCGAGCGCGCCTTTGCCGCCGCCCACTATGTCGAGCGCGTCGAGCTGCTGGACACCCGCGTTGCCCCCTGCACCATGGAACCGCGCGCGGCCCTGGCGGTATGGGACGAGGCGCGCAGCCACCACACCCTGACCGTCTGCAGCCAGGGGGTGGGGGTGATGAAAAAGGGCCTGGCCGAGCAGGTGTTCAAGGTGGCGCCGGAGCAGATCCGCGTGCTGACCTATGACGTCGGCGGCGGCTTCGGCATGAAAACCCAGGTCTATCCGGAATATCCGGCCCTGATGCTGGCGGCGAAAACGGTCAAGCGCCCGGTGAAATGGTGCGCCAGCCGGCTGGAAAGTTTCTTGAGCGATACCCATGGCCGCGATGGCATTCTCGAAGCCGAAATGGCTTTCGACGAGAGCGGCAGGATCACCGCGCTGCGCTCCAAAGTCTGGTATGGCATCGGCGCGGCCAGTGTCGGCGTGGTCGCCGCCTTCACCACCCAGAACACCAAGAACTGCCTCTCCAGCGTCTACGCGATTCCGCAGATCCACGTGCATGTGCAGGTGATGTTCACCAACGCCGCGCCGCTCGGCCCCTATCGCGGTGCCGGGCGCCCGGAAGCGATCTACATGGTGGAGCGTCTGCTCGACGAGGCCGCGCCAAAACTGAAGCTCGACAGGGTGGAAATCCGCCGCCGCAACATGGTGCCCCCCAGCGCCATGCCCTATGCCGCGGCCAACGGCCAGAAGTACGATAGCGGCGAGTTCGAGGCGATACTCGACAAGGCCCTGAAAGCCTCCGACTGGAGCAGCTTCGCTGCCCGCCGCCGGGCCTCGGAAGCCGCCGGCAAGCTGCGTGGCATCGGCATTGGCTGCTTTCTCGAAGTCGCCGGCGGCATGCTGGACGAGACCGCAGAAATCCGCTTTTCCGAAGACGGCTTCGTAGACCTCTACGTAGGCGCGCAGCCGATGGGGCAGGGGCCGCATAGCACCTACCCCCCGGTGGTCGCCGCCCATCTCGGCGTCGACGTCAGCCGGGTGCGCCTGCACACCGGCGACAGCGACCTGATCCCCACCATGGGCATGCCCAGCGTCGCCTCGCGCTCGATGATGATGGCTGGCAGCGCCTTGTACGTGGCCTGCGACGAGGCCATCCGCCGCGGCAAGCACCTGGCCGAGCAGGTGCTGGAAGTCGGCGCCGCCGACATCGAATTCGGCGCCGGCGAATTCCGCGTGCCCGGCACCGACGTGAAAATCTCCCTGCTGGCCCTGGCCGCCGCCGCGCGCAAGCTGCCCAACCTGCCGCCCGAACTGGCCGGCGGGCTGGACAACCGCTCCAAATTCGTCTCTCCCAGCATGACCTTTCCCAACGGCTGCCATATTTGCGAAGTCGAGGTTGATCCGGAAACCGGCGTGGTGCGCGTGGTCGCCTATACCGCGGTGGACGATGTCGGCAATATCATGCACGAGACCATCGTCACCGGGCAGATCCACGGCGGCGTCGCCCAGGGCCTGGGCCAGGTGCTGGGCGAGGAAATCGTCTACGACGAAAGCGGCCAGCTGCTCACCGCCTCCTTCATGGACTATCCGCTACCGCGCGCCGCCGACATGCCGCCGATGACCGTGCTGCACCATGCGGTGCCGGCCACCACCAACCCGCTTGGGGTCAAGGGGGCAGGGGAGTCGGGGGTGGCGGGCGCCATACCCTCAGCGGTGAACGCGATCTGCGACGCCCTGGGCACGCGCGGCGTCAGGCGCCTGGACCTGCCGTTTTCACCGGCGCGGGTCTGGCATGCCTTGCAGCAAGCCGCCGGCGCGTAACCCCGGCCCGATTACGCCGGCCCGCCCGGGCCCGGCCGCTACTTGCGCGGCAGGCTCGCCAGCGACAGCCAGTAGTCGCAAAGCTGGCGGATTACCTGCACGAAGCGCTCGAAATTGACCGGCTTGGTAACGTAGGAACTGCAGCGCAGCCGGTACATCTCGAAAATCTCGTTTTCCTCGTTCGATGTGGTCATCACCACCACCGGCAGATGGCACAGCGCATCGTCCGCGTTGATCGCCTGCAGCACCTCGCGGCCGCTCATCACCGGCATATTGATGTCGAGCAGCACCAGGTCGGGCACCGGCGCCTGTTCATAAGGCGGCTGCCGGCGCAAAAACGCCAGGCACTTCTCGCCATTGTCCACATGGTGCAGGTTGATCAGCGGATTGACCGTGCGAAACGCGCGCCGCGTCAGGAAGACCTCGTCTTCATTGTCCTCGACCAGCAGAATTTCGGCAGGCCGCTGCGTCATGGTGCCGCTTTGCGGCCAACCGCCGCTAAGGTGAACCTGTCCGGACCGTAGATGGACCGGAAATGTTTTGGCTCGTTCGAGCAGCGAATTGCGTGGCGAGTATATTGACTGCGCGGCCCGGGTCGATACGCGAATGATCGACTAAACATGCCCGGGCTGGTTCGGGCTTTTATTATGAAACTGCAATGGGCTTTTGTTGGAAGCGCAAAAAAGAACAGGCCGGATACTGTTACGGAACAGCGAAAAAAGCAACCTCCCGCAGGAGTATTTAACAAGTCGAAAAGAATAGACCGAATAAAACAGGATTCTGCAGGCCATTACACGGCACCGGGAACAATACCGCCGACCAGCGCGATCAAACCTCGTCGAACCAACGCTACCGGGCACGCGGAAGCCGCCGGTCACGCGATCAGTTCATATTCATCCTGGACAGACCGTGCGATTCGCAAAACCTCGTCCCGAAACGCATCCAATGCGCCGACGTTGACGTCTACGGTCCATGATGTGACCGAGAATGTCCCGTCTTCGGCCACATTCGGCTCTGCGATCGTCCAGGAGAACGAGAAGTTGCCCAACACAGGATGCTCGTCCAGGCGCCGCCGGACTTCCGCATGCATTTGAGAGGCCGTCAGTTGCCGCTTTGCCTGGCCGTTCATCAGCTCGGGGTCGGGAGTCGGCTTGGCGAGCCTCATGAATTCGGCAAATGCGATCTCCGAAACCCGGCGGGACGCAAGGAGCCGTTCACGTGCCGACTCATCTCCGTTTATCAAAGCATGAATCTCGCGCATCGAAATCGCCTCCGCAGCCCGCCATTTTTGACGAGCCGCGCGAAGGCTCAAAAAATCAACAGGCATAACTTGATTCCAGAGGCATCGATTTGCGCATGATGCCTGATAAATCCGCGTCGCGGGTTTCTTGCCAAAGTATTTGGGAAGCGCCTGGGAAGCGTACCGGACCAACGGTTTTCTCTCTGAGAACCCCTGCGCCGCCCCAAGCCTAAATAAAATATAATGTATATTATGTTAAATTAGATAGTGAGTAAGGTTTCTACGTTATTCTTGGCTCTTGAAGACTCGTGCCCTTCTTCCACCCGGCCAATTGATAACCACGGCTTGCTATGAACGGAATCCTGTCCAACCCCTTCGTCGGAATTATCCTCGGCGGGCTCTTCGCTCTTTCTAGCATCAGGTACCTGCGCAAGCAACACGCCACGGCGGTTCATACCGTTTTCTACGCCTTCTCGCTCGCCCTCGTCGCCACGTCGATCATCGGCGCTTGGGGAGTGTCCGAAGATATCATCGGGCCAAACGGCAGTTTCAACGGGGACGCCGGAAAAAGGTTGAACAGCCTCCTCACAATGATGGTCGACATCAGGTTGGATTGCATGATTGCAATTGGCACAGCCGGGATATTGATCGTTCCTCAAATCTTCGGTTATGTCCTGAGCGGGCTATTTGGCTGCGCCACCCGTCCCCAATTTGTCGACCAGAGCATCAAGTTCGCCCTCTGGCTCATCGTGAAATCGCTTGCCGTCGCAGGCGGCGTGATTGCAGCGATCCTCATTTTCGCGGTCCGTATCGCCTGGTCCGCTTGGAGCGGAAGCATGCCCTTGCAAGCCATCTCGATCGTCTCGCAATGCCTGGGCTTCGCTCTAGCGCTCGTTGCGGCCTATTACTACTGTCGGGAAGAACTCAGGTCCGAACTGGAAAATATGTTGCCTGAGGGTAGCCATCTGTGGCGGCTTGACAGATTCTTGAGACGCTGTTCCCCGACCATCGCCGGCGAGAGTTAAGAGTCCAGACCCCAGTTGTTTCAAACATGATGGTCGGTCCCAACATGCTTCCTGCCAATGCTTCGCGGTAACGAAGCCCCCACCCTCGCTACTTCTCCTGCTTGATCCCCCGCTCGTGGATCACCCTCCCCCAGCGCACGATCTCGCTCTGGAAGTCCGCCTTGAACTCCGCAGGGGAATTACCGACGGGCACAGCACCCAATTGCCTGAGCTGTTCCTGCACCTCGGCCGTGGCCAGCGCCTTGACTGTCGTCTCGGCGATCTTCTGTTCCACGTCAGCAGGCAGCCCCGCCGGCCCGAAGAAACCAAACCAGTTGTCCGCCGCGTACCCCGGCACGCCCGCTTCGGCAATGGTCGGAATATCGGGATAGAACGAAGAGCGCTTGCTGCCGGCCGTCGCAATAATCTTCAGCCGTCCATTCTTCACGAATTGCTGGGCAGAGGGCAGCCCGACAAACACCAGATTGACCTCACCGGCCACCAGCGCGGTAATCGCCGCGCCGGTGCCCTTGTACGGCACATGCATCAGCCGCACGCCCGCCAGCGCGTTGAACATCTCGCCGGAAAGATGCACCGCCCCGCCGATGCCGGACGACCCAAACGTAACCTGGTCCGGCTTCGCCTTCGCCAAGGCCACCAGCTCCTTCACCGAATTCACCGGGAAAGCCGGATTCGCAAACAGGAAATACGGCGTATTGGCCGCATTGGTGATCGGCGTGAACGCCTTTGCCGTGTTGTAAGGCAACTTCCGAAAATTCGCATCGGTCACCAGCCCCGCCGAATTCATCAGAATCGTATAACCATCCGGCGCAGCGTTCGCCACCATCTCCGTGCCGATCTGCCCAGTCGCCCCGCCACGGTTATCGATCACAATCGGCTGACCCCACACCCCCGCCATCTTCTGCGCCACCACCCGCGCGATCAAGTCCGTGGTGCCGCCCGGCGCAAAGGGAACGATCAGGCGAACAGATTTGGACGGGTAACTGTCGGCGGCCAGCGCCTGGCCCCCGAAGAACATCGCCAGGCAACCCGCCAGCAAGGAACGCGCGCCATTCGGCACGGTTCGGGCTTTCGTGAACAACATTCTTGTCTCCATTGATGCGAAACTTGGAAGTTTGCCAGCGGCTCTTTGGCCGCCTTATTCGGCTTGTTTCCCTGTGTTTTCTACTGGGCGGGTTTCGCCCCCATCAAGTATCGCTGAACCCTCTGCTGCAAGACAATCGCGGACGGTACTTCCTTGGATACGAGGAGTGTGCACAGCCAGAGGACGTCCGCCCGTAGTTTGTCGTCCATGCTCGCTTCTCCGCGTTCAATCTGGGAGAGCAAGGTGGCGATGCACTCAAGCAGCGCAGCCCCGGCTTTTTTTGGCTTCCAGTATTTCGTGAGGTCGTGTTTCTCAATTCCCGTTCTCACCCAGCTAATCGCCAGCGGCCGCAACTTGTCGGCCAATTTTGCAGCCAAGAACGCGCAAAAATGATGGAGATTTGTATCATCCCGCTGCAGACGTTCTTGCGCCCATCGCTGGTAGGCATCTCTCAGAGCCCAGATCATGTTTTGGCGGAGCTCTGTTTCTGGCTGCGCCGTTCGTCCGCTGATGCCGATCAGTCGCCTTATTGTTTGCTCCCAATCGTACCAACCCTTTCCGGTATGCCATCGCGTTTCATTCAGCGTGTGTTCTATCATGGCGCGCCAGTGTTGTTCGAACGAGGCCGCGTTAGAGTCCGAGATTTTTATAAGATGCCACTGGTCGATAAACGCTCCGATCGCATAGTGACCTTTTGGACCCAGATCGAATATGGGTTCCCAAATGGTCCTTGCCTTGGCGACGGGATAACGTAAGACGTACAAAGCAGACGCCCACTGAAGGGAGTAGCCGAACTTCGAAGTTGTTCGCGCATCCTCTTCGTCGTCGCGACGCTCGACCTGGTTGAAATAGGCCCGTAAGCTGTCGAGAAAAAAAAGAGCGTTCCAGCCTGGTTTCCCGGATTCGATCAAATCATCTGCAATGTGATCCTTGTCGATTAGCCAGTTGAATACGGCTTCAAGGACATCCGAATTGAATCCATGAAAATGCCGACTCCGGTCGCCCCTAAACTTGAATTCATCCGGGTCTTTTGTTTTGGCTCGTGACCACGCTCTTGATTCGAGTCGCTCAACGGCAGCCGCAATCCGGTGCAAGGACACTCTCTGCAAATTCGGTTGTATGCAATCAATCTTGAAGGCGCGGAATTGCCGCCGCCAATGCGACCATACCGACCGTTTTGGAAGACCGCTATATGGAGGCCGGGTCAGAGCTGTAAGTCCCACCCAAAGATACCCCAGTTCCAGAAGCCGCCACCAGTTGTTGTGAAGCTCTTCTCTCTCTTGATGTGCCTTCCAAAAAATCATATTCAGAGCACTGTCGAAGCCGCTGCTTATCAGGACCAGGATGGCTTTTTCGTACTTGTCTCGCTCGGCACCAATTGAGCTAGAACGCCACAATTTGTAGATGGCGTGGGTAATGACTTCGATTCGGTCGGAAAACGGGCTTCGTTCCTCTTTCGAAAGCCCCGTGCTGTCGCCAATTGCTGCGATTGCAGCGACTTGTTCATCCAGGATTTGCCGCGCCTCTCTCAGAGCGGGGGCCACCTCGTTATGGGAGTCGTCATACACGCACACCAATGTACCCGCGCTCACCACGCGAAGCGTTGCTTTGAAATGGTCCTCTAGGATGACTCCGTCAAACTGATCTTTCAGGAGTTGCGCTAGATATTTCACAGATTCATTGGAAAGGCGAGCTGATTTCCTTAGCACTTCGCAGCATTGAAACGGCACCTGAAGAAGGTGTTCTTCCCTGGCGGTAGCGTTTTTCTTCGCCTGGTATCGCTGCACAATCTCTAGAGGATATCGGACGCGTGTGATGGTGCTAGTACCGTCCGCGGCCACCTCTATCTGAAGATTTCGGGAGTCAAGCTCGGCTCCAAGCATGTCGATTTCAAGAGCCGCCCCTTCGCTGTCCGTCCTAGGCCAGTCGGAAATGCAAGCGCGAAGAAAATCAGCCACCTTGGCATCTGAGGCGGCTAGATCCGAAGCTACCTCTCGCAGGCGACGATGTCTGTAAGGGGCGTTGATCCAATCTCGCGCTGCATTGAACGCAAAATCTCCTTGTGCGCTCCAATTGAGCGCGTCGAAAGCAAAGGGTAGCGCTTCTGTGACACGCGAGTCATCGTAAAAATAGAGCTTTGCATGCCCTAATAGCGGTAGCAACGGACCCGAGAAGAGCGCGGGCTTATACTTTCCGACGTTCAGTAGAACACCAATCAAAGCTAGTGATCGCGAACGACTTAGTATCGTTGCAATATACGGCGCAATCTCGACATTGACGTCCGACCAAGCGCACAGCTGGCGCTCCAACGCGGCCAAGCCACAATAAAGTTGACCGACGTGATTCGAGTTTTCATGTACCCAGTTGAGCGTGCTCCGTCCGCCGTAGTACACGTTTGGTAAACCGTCGATAACGATGCCCGGAATGCGCCCCATTTCTCGAAAGGCCGCTTTACCCCATCTGTCAGTGCAAAAGTTGACGAGGTCGATCAGTCCTCGCAAAGCAATATTAGGATTTATTCCAAGGAATCCAAAGAATGCGCTTTTCCAATATGACGTGGGATAGGTGCTATCGTGCCACTCTAGGCCAATATAATCGTCCAGACTCAGGTGCCGCCCGGGTTCTTCGGGGGAACCTTCGACCAGCGTGGCTAGAAGCACTTCTAACGCAGCCTTAGGGCGAATCCGCATGAGCGGATATAGCGCGGCCGATTCGCAAGCTTCAGCGAACTTTCTATCCACCGAACCATACGGACCGAGATGCCAGGGCGGCAATTTCTCGCGATTGCTTCCGATCATGGGCGAATATCGTCGCTCCTCAATCCGTTTTCGAAATACCGGGTCGTCACGCAATCTTCGCTGGTGCTCTTCTGCCAGGCGCTGATGATGCGCGTTAATTTCGGCCATGACATCTTCGTGCCAAGGCCGACGATTGACCATTTCCAAAGACCACGCCGCCGCTTCATCGGGAATCACTTCTGAGGCAGCTAGGGCCGCCGTTATGATGGTCTTGTCGTCCTCATCCGGCCTGTATCGATGTTTTCCGATTTCGATTTGAAGTTGACGCCCGATATCGAGCGCCAATCTCGCCATCTCAAGTCTGTACGGCAGGCCGTCGCCAAGATAGCTTGCGCCGCCCGTTGCATTTAGCCAAATCAAGCAGAGCTCGCTTACCTCTGGGGCTACCAGCTTTGCGACCCTTATCCGATTTACCTCCAAAAATCTTAGCATTCCACCCCACCGGGAAAAGATAGGGCTTCGGTACATACTTTCCAGGTATATACCGAACTCGGACGCGATCTGGGGCAGCGAAATGCTTGCACTTGTCGCAACATGCCTGAAGCGACGCAACAACCGGTTAAGCAGTCGCCCGTTGCTCGAAAGTAGCAACTCGATACGCTCATCAAGGTACCGAAACGACTGGGGGTCGAAAAACAGGGCATCCAACAACAGGTCGGCTGCCGCCTCATTCTTTTTTGAGCCGCCAGAAAGGGCGCTAAACACCTTGTCCCATCGCGTTCCACCTTCGACAGTTTCTCGGAGGAAATACTGGCCAAGCGTGCGAACGGCGCCAGCCCAAACTGGGTTTGCGGCCAGAGGGGACCAGGTATCTATCTGATCTGCGATTTGCTTCAAATGCTGAAACCTGGACCACTCGGCCGCAAGATCGTGTTCGAACTCGACTTGATGCTTCGCATTTACACGAACCGGAAGCGCGCTGGGGGCATCGTCCAAAATTGCCGTCTCCGCAGCTCCCAGGCCGGATATCGGCAAACTCGATTTGAATTGATCGGCGAACTGGGCCCCAAGCTGCATCAAAAGCCGCGCATAGGACGGCTTCTTCTGGGTCCAAAAGATCCATATTCGGTCTGCGACGGCGGTCCGAGACTTGAATGAATTTCCGTCAGATTGATCGAAGGCATCCTCTGCAAGTATCAGCCACGACAGGGACTTAATGTTCCTCAGTGATTCGAAGGTGTCGTCCTGCGTGGCTAACCATTCAAGCGACTTAGTTGATTTAAGAGCGGCGCGGATGTCCGCGTTAGGTAACGTCTGGACTTCGAAGGCCACCACTTTGATTTCCGCCGTCAGGCCTCGGTGTGGTCTTCCCTCTAGCCCGTCGGGTTGCATGATCACCACGCATTTCCATTGCGATGATTGGCAGATTTGGTTGATCAGAGTTGTAAGCTTGGCAATGCCGGCGGCTGTGAGTCGCTCTGCAAAATCGATGACGAGCGTGTTTCCATTTCGCCCAACTGCCTTGAGGGTGTCCGCAAGCGGATTCCTCAATCCAAGAGTTTGTCGATCGCCTTCACTAACTGCCTTCTCGAAATCCTCGGCCGACAACCAAATAACGCGGCCGTCCAAAAAATCAGCACGTAGGGCTAAGGAAGTTAGAGCCGATTTTCCGGTCCCGGAATCACCGAATACGATGGTCAGGTCGTGCTCCTGGAAGAGCACATTGAGACGAGTCCTCTCCGGCCTCCTCAAGAGCGAAAACCTTCCCCCTAGCGTGGTCTCGATCGCGACTGCGTTGTCTTGAGAAAGAGCCCGTAAAATCCGAAAATCTCCCGCAAAGTTTGGCTGGTCAAGAAGCGTGAATTTTTCTTTTAGTCGACTCCAAATAGTCTCGACGCCGATAGTGCCAGCTTTAACTCTTTGCTCGTGAGCGATGCTGACAAGCTCATTCCAAGTTTCCGTCGCGTCATTTACGGTGCCGTTGCGAAGAAGCTCTCTGGACGCGGCGATCGCTTCAGCGCGTGCCTCGGAAGGCTCCACATCGAAATCCAGAGGAATAACCTGAATGAATCTAACCATGGCAACCAAGTCCGCTTCACTGGGCTGGGCTTGGTCAGCCGGCGGTGCAACCGACCGGAATACTTTTTGGTGCTTCCTCGATCCCTCGATGTTGGAAATCGCCTGCAGCGGGATTTCGGATTCGCACCAGGCTTTAATATCACTCCAAGTTGCTTGAAACTCGGGGTGGCGTCCCCGAGTGACCAGCATTAGCTGATCTTTTGATGCATCCAAGGTAATGTCCTGGCGAGCTCTATCAGCCCAGGCTGACGCCACAAAGTCCCGTGGCAAGCCATTCCGGGTTACCTGTGAGTTGCTCTTGCAAGAGATCGCAAACCTACCCTGTCCCTGAAGGGAAGAGCCGACATTGACCAGCAAGTCGTCCAGGTTCCATTTCAGCGATTTCGTCTGAAACGATATGCCGGTGCCGCCGGCCAGCTTGGTGCCGGGCATTTGCACGTCTCGAAGCATTTTTAGGAAGAACCAAGCCGCAACCTGATCTTCAAAGTCGTATCCGACGCCGCTAGTGGACCTGGACGTCACTGCCTTACGCCGTTGAGTGCCTGGTTTAGCTTGGGGGCGTCGAGGAGCCATGCTACTGGAAGAAAGGGGCTTGTTCGGGCGCGGCCGATGCGATCACTCGATCCTACGGCGGCGTTCTTTAACTACTTGGAGAGCCATGGGGTTGCTATTCAAGTATAGAACGAACCGGCCTTGGATAGCCTAGCGATCCGCTGGATGTAGCCCAAGCCATTTCCTTATTTTTCCAGACAAGGTTAGAAAATCGCTTCATACCCCCTTGTTTCCCCAACGCTTTATCCACCCTGCCCGCCTCCGCAAATCAACCACACTTAGTTCATCGACCCACGTATCTTCGTCTCTAGTTCCCCCAAATACTGGAGCAGCCATGGACACCCAATTGACGTTCCGCCAGGAGCGCTTCGTCTTCGAATACCTGAAAGACCAGAACGCCAGCGCCGCGGCCGTGCGCGCGGGCTATTCGGAGAAAAGCCGGGCCGCGCAGGCGCATGCGCTGATGAGCAATCCCGCCGTGCAGGAGCGCATTCGCATGGAGTTGCAGAGCCTGCTGGCGGAGTTGGGTTGTTCGGCGTTGGCGTTGATGAAGGAGCGCAAGCGGGCGGCGTTTTTCCGGGCGGGGAAGATGTTCAAAGAGGGCTGGGAGTTGGCGGCGCCGGATGAGATGGAGGAGGAGACGCGGGCGGCGCTGGAGGTGAGGACGGTGTTGCGCAAGGGCGGGCCGGTGGTGCATTTGCGCTCGCCGGACCGGAACAAGGCGTTGCGGGCGCTGGAACGGGTGCACGAGCGCCTGGAGGTGCTGAACGAGCGGGAGTACGCGTGGCGGGAGAGGGCGGGGCTGGTGAAGAGCTTTGCGGAGATCGAGGCGATGGATGGGGGCGGCGTTGCGGCGGCGCCCGCTGTTGGTTTTGCTGAAAAAGATAGGGTTTTGTCGGATTCCACTACAAACGTGGTCGAACCGGCGATCGATTTTTGCGAAGAACCTATGGTTTTATCGGGTTCGACTACGGATGTGGTCGAAGCGGCGCGCGATTTTTGCGAAAGACCTATGGTTTTCTCAGGTTGCGATTTGCCGCAGGCTCCGGAGTCTTCATGGGGCCAATTGCGCGCCGCCTGAGGCCCGGCTCAGGGCGGGTCAATAACAC
The DNA here is from genome assembly GCA_028292405.1 of Betaproteobacteria bacterium. Lineage (GTDB taxonomy): Bacteria > Pseudomonadota > Gammaproteobacteria > Burkholderiales > JAEUOS01 > JAQGMJ01. Next base: position 272,844 of record JAQGMJ010000030.1, on the reverse strand, counting down.
GCCGGGCGAATGACGCTCAGTTCCACCAGGTAGTCGACCATCCGCGTTTCCAAAGCCGGGCTGGGCAGTTTCCAGCGCGCCTGAAAGCCTGCGTGCAGGGCCTGGATCATTTTGGCTATCTGCACCACTTCGACCATGCGCAGGCCGCGGGCGATGCGCTCGACGGCGATCAGGTGCATTACGAACTCGATGTATTGCTGCAGGGCCAGCATGCCTGGCAAGGTGGTGCTGTCGGGTGAAAGCCCGGAATCGGTGCAGGAAGAGGTAATCATGCCTCTTTGTCGCATGCACTGGTGCGAAGGGTTCAGACCGGCGGCGGTACTAAGTCACAAAACCGGCATTAAATAGTTCCCGTCCGCCCTCTTCGCGCCCTGCCCTGCCGGCGTTTGCCGGCACGGGCCGCGGTGCAGGCGCCGCGCCGGGGCGCCTGTCCGCATTCAGGGGTTCGGCTTTACCGTGATGCTGTTCTGCTGCACCGGGGACATCAGCGGCTTGGAAGGATCGACCGTGCCAGGCCCTTGCACCGGCTGGCCCACGGTGATCTGCGTGGTGACGGAACCCTTGCAGCCCGCCACGCCGTCGACCTTGACGGTGAACACCCTGGTTTCGTTGCTGTTGACGATGAAGGACATCGGTACCTTGGCCGGCAGGTCGGCGTCTTCGTTGAGGATCAGGCCGTTGTTGCCGTTGACGGTGAATTTGCAGTGGCCGCTGCCGGCGATGGTGGCGGTGGTCTGCTCCGAGCTTTTCACCGTGTTGGGCGTGAGGCTCACGCCGCTGATCTGGCCCGGCGGCAGCACGGCGATGCCGGGCTGCGGCTTGATGGCCATGGCCTGGCCGGCGGCGGCGGGCTTGTCGGCGGCGCCGGCGATCAAGGGAGCAGCGCCGCAGAAGGCAGCGACGGCAAGTGCAAGGATGGACACGCGCATGAAGATGAACCTCGAAAAAGTTTGTACCGGCTATATGCCCGCCGAAGCAGGACTTGCCAATAAGTCGGCAATCGCGGTGCCGGGGTTCAAAGAATCGGCGCAGGCCGGGAGCAGCCTGTTCCGATTCGCGCGAGAGCGCCTTGCGGTCCTGTCCAGCCGCGCTTCGCCGCGCCTTGCAGCGCCACTCGCCGCGGCCGAGCCAGGATCAGGGGATGACCCCGCGGCTGCTGACGACCTGCCCGCCGTTGGGGGTGGTCGTATCCACGTAGTTCACCACATAGCTGGTGCCCGGGCAGACTTCCAGCGCGGTCGGCTGGTTCGCTGGTGCCGAGGGGGCGATGCAGCGGCCCGACGGCGGGTTAGCGAACAGGACGGTGGCGACGCTGAATTGCGGCGAACCCGGCGACACCGGCAGCAAGGTCACGGTGAGCGAATCGTTGATGAACGGGTGGGTGGTATTGATCTGCACGGTGACCGAGTTCATGCCGGCGCGGTCCGGGTCGACCACGGTGATCCTGAACGGCTGCGGGGCGGGGGCGGCAGGACCGCCGAAGCCGGGGGAAACGGCGCCGTTGACCACAGTCATGGTCGCCAGCACATTGGTGAGCGCACTGTTGAAGGGGCTGACGCCGGAAACCGCCGCCATGGTCCAGCCGCCCGGCTCGCGGTGCATCAGGAAGGTGGTGTGGCCGCTGAAGAACACCGGCGTCATGTTGGGCAACTGCAGGCAGCGTTTCTGGAAGTTGGTCTGGATCACCGCCAGGTCCGGGCTGGCCTGTACCTGCTTGTCGAGCAGCAGGACGCGCATCTGCTTGCAGAGGTTGTTTTCTTTGGTCACATCGTCGAGCAATTTTTGCAGGCCGATCATCGCGGGGTTGAGGTGCGCGCGCAGGTAGCCGACGTTGCCCTGCTCGTAGGCCGCCAGCAGCTCGTCCAGCGCCAGGGAGGCGTTGCGCATGTCGTTGGCGTCGCCGAGCTTGACCGGGGCCTGGGTCGCGGCCAGCGGCAGCGCCGGGCCGGCGCCACCGCGTTCGTTTTCGCGGCGCTTTTTCAGCAGTTGCTCTTCGATGCCCTTGGCCAGCGAGGCCTTGCTGCGCTCGATCACATTCTCGTTCGGCGTGGTCTTGAACAGCGGCGGGACCACCGCCAGCACCTGCGGCGCGACCAGGGCGCCGCGCGGGGCGAAGCCGGCCTGCTGCGGGGCGACGTCGACCTTGCCGAAGCCGGTGGTCAGCGTGGAGCCGCCCTCGTTCACCTTGTCGTAGGTGCCGGCGTCCGGGCCTTCGTCGATCACCATCGGCTCGTGGTCGGTGCCGCGAATGCCGATGGTCGCCGAGGGCGTGCGGATCGAATACTTGCTCGGGGCGGTCTTGCCGATCCAGCCGGTCACCGAGCGGAAGGTGCCGCGGAACAGGTTCAGCACCACGCCGTCGTCGGCGGTGCCGGCGGCGGTGTAGACCTCGATTTTCAGGCGGGTGCCGGGACGCAGCGCGATTAGGCCGTTGTCGTCCATCACCAGGTGGACTTCGCCGTCGCGCCCGGTCATCACCGTGTCGCCCGGCTCGACCCGCTGGCCGCGCGCGGGTACGCGCAGCTCGCCCTTGGCGTTCATCACGCTGACGTCGCCGGACATGAATTCGATTTCGCCGTTGGCGTAGGCAGGGGACGCCAGTAACAGCAGCGCCAGCGCGCCGGCCTTGAAGATGGATAGGTTCATTGTTCGCCCGCTGTTTTTGCTTGTATCGCGCACGTGTTTTTCATTGTTGGTCTCCGTTCGGTGCCGGTCAAAGGGCAAACGGACTGTCGCCGCTGATGCCGACCAGACGCCAGCCCTGGGCGCTGCGCTGCCACATGAAGATGGCGCGCCCGCTGCGCAGCATCGGCGTCATCGCCGGAATCTGCAAAAAGCGCTTTTCCCAGCTGAAGGTGACGGCCACCACGTTGTCGCCGATGCTCGAGCGGACGTCGCGCAGGCTCACCTGGATCTGCGCCTGCTGGTTCAGCGAGGTGCGCATCTGGTCGACCAGGATCTGCCGGCCGATCATCGCCTCGTCGAGCATCGTCTCGGCCAGCAAGGGCTGGTTGCCGGCGTAGGCGACGATGAGCGTGTTGAGCGCGCCGCGCGCACCCTGCTCCAGTTCGAAGGCCGGAGGCGCGGCGGCGCCCTGCGCCTGGGCGCCGGGCAACAGGCAAATCCATGCCAAGGCGCAGCATTGCAGGCACCTGTGCAGGCAAAAGCGCAGGCGCCGGCTCAGGCAAAAGCGCGCCAGGCGGCCGGGGGAGCAGGTTGGGATAGTTGGGCTCATCTATAGGGTATAGCTCAATTGTATGCCGGTGACCCGCTCGGTCGCACCCGACAGCGGATCGCCGATGTTGCGCTGGATGTCGCGCGAATAGACTTTGACGGCGGCCCGGGCGCTTAAGGGATGCAGGGCCTCGAGCTGCACGCCGCGCTGGCGCAGCGCCGGCAGCCCGGTGAGCTGGGTGATTTCGCCGCCGGTGAATATCAGGTTCAGGCTGCCGTACCGGGTGTTCTGGCCGCTGATGCCGACCGAGTAGTTGGTGGTGACGGTGTCGCCGCCGGCCAGCAGGTGCTGGCGCTGCATGCCGCCAGAGGTGTTCAGGTTCAGGGTCCAGCTGGCGGGCTCGTTGGCATTGGCATTGCTGAAGCTGCGGCCCAGCATCAGCTGGTAGGACTCGGTGTCGGAGTCGGAGAGTGCGGCGCCGGCGCTGCGCACCTTCGATAGCCCGTAGTTGAAGCCCGACGTCCAGGTCGGCGAAGCGTAGTTGACGCCGGCCGACGATTGCTCGTTGCGCGCGCGCTGGCCCAGCGCGTCGAAGATGCGCGATTCGGCCTGCTGCAGGTTGCCGGTCCAGCCCGGCCAGTTGGGGCCGAGATTGACGGTGGCGCGGGCGCTGCCGGAATCGGTGCGGGTGATGGTCGACGGGATGCCGGCGAAATCCAGGGTGGCCAGCTTGGTGCGGCGCAGGTCGCTGCCCAGGGAGAGCCAGCTGGCCGCGGTCCAGTCGCCGCCGACGTAGCCTTCCTTGATGCCGGCCTGGGCGGCGGTCGAGAGGCTGACGAAGTTGGTGTCGATGTCGTGAAAGCCGCTGCGCAGGGTCACGGTGGTGCCGCGCCAGCTGCCGTCGGCGACGAATGCATGGCCGTGGCGCCCGGGCAGGCCGGTCTGCTCGTAGCCGCTCATCGCCGCTTCGGTGGAAAGTTGCCAGGGGCCGTCCTGGTAGGTCAGGCCGCCGCTGCCGGCGCGCACGCGCGCGGGCTGCAGGGTGCCGATCACGCCGGGGGCGGTGATGCTGTCGCTGCGGTCCGATCCTTCCTGGCCGGTGGCGAATACCTTCAGGCCCGGCGTGATCGCGTGGTCCACCTTGACGCCGTAAACTTCCCGCACCAGCTGGTTGCGGTAGATCTGCTCCCCCAGCGCCTCCCAGCTTTCGGCGACCACGCCGGTATAGCCGGAGACCCCGGTGTTGCCGAACTGGCGCGAAGCCATCAGGCCGCGCACGCCCAGGGCCGAACTCAGGGTGGAAAAATTCGGCATGACGTCGCCGACGCTGATCTGGTAATTCGGCCCGGCACGGCCCAACTGCAGGTTGTTGATCTGGTGCGAGGTCTGGCTGAGCACGGAGCGGTCGTTGCTGAAGGTCATGCCCAGCTGGAACTGGCTGACGTCGCCGCCCGGGCCGATGCCGCGCAAATCGCTCTGGAAGACCGATCTGCCGAAAGTGCCGCTGGTCAGCGGCGAGGTGGTGGTCCCGCCGGCGGAGTTGATCTTGTTGCCGTAGACGTCAACCGTGGCATTGCCGTGCCATTCGATCCGCGTGCTGCCGTCCGGCTGCGCCACCACCTGCGGTGTGGCGCCGCCCGCCTGGGCGAAGGCCTGGGCAATCGCTTCATTGGAGTTCGGCTGGCTTTGCGCCCCGGCCGTGCCCGCAAAAACCAGCAGCGCCAAAGGCCCGCAGCGAAACGAACGGAGTCGTTTCTTCTTATTGTTCATTGAGTGAAATCCATTACGGGTTTTTACGCATTTTCGGCGAACCCGCTGGCAGTAGCAATTCAGATGCCCGATAAGCAGGCAGATTGGGCGCAAATACCACACTGCGCCTGCCGCGCCAATCTGATGACAACGACATTAATATTGGCTTGGGCCACGCAAACGATTTCTGTAATTTCCCCACAAATCCCCCAAGGCAGCCTGTCCCCGGCAAATCCTTAAACGATCAGCCGGCAGCAGACTCCGGCTTAAGTCGCGGCTCGATTACGAACGGTTCAATTCTTTTTCGAAAAATCCGCGAAATTTTTCGCGTCGAGCGCGCCGGCCGCCTGCAACAGCCCGCAGCCATAGACCGGGTCCGGGCCTTGCGCCCCCAGGTCTTTGGCCGAGTTGCACAGATGCTTGAGCAGGCTGTCGGCCGACAAGCGCGGTTCGCGCGCCAGCACCCGCCCGGCCAGGCCGGAGACCAGGGCGGCGGCAAATGAGGTGCCGCTGACGTAATGACCCTCGGCCTGGTCGGGCACCCAGAGGTCTTCGCCCGGCGCGGCCAGGCTGACATAGCTGCCGCGATTGGCGCGGCCGTAGATCTGATCCGCGGCATTGGTCGCCGTCACCGCCAGTACGCCGGGGTAGGCAGCGGGGTAACTTGGCGGCGCATCCGGGCCGCCGTTGCCGGCGGCCGCCACCACGATCACCCCGGGCTGGTGCGTCAATTTGTCGATCAGGCGCGCCATCAGTGCGTCGCCCGGCCCGCCCAGGCTGAGGTTGATCACCCTCACCTGCTGTCCCAACAGCCAGTCCAGCGCCTGCGCCAGCAGCAGCGTGCTGGTGCCCTCGCCTTCGCCAATGCGCCGCATGATGGCGGCGGCATGCAGCGGCGCTGCCGGCGCCACACCGGCGAACTGGTGCGCCGGGTCGCGCCCGGCGATCAGGCTCGCCACCGCGGTACCGTGGCCGTCGGCGGCCGGCACGTCGCCGTCGGCGAGAAAACTCTTGCGCACGATCTGCACGCCCTTGAGCGCGGCGATCTGCCCGACCTCGGTGTCGACGATCCCGACCGGCACTGCCGGGCCGTCGCCGGCGGGCAGCATCAGGTGCGCGCCGAAATACTGGCGCGGACCGGCGTCGGTGTAATAGAGCATGTTGAAGTCGATCGCCACCTGCGGCAAGGCCTCGCGCATGCGCGCGCGCAGGGTGTCGAGCGGCGGCGCGCCGGCGGCGCCGGTGGTGCGAAACAGCAGCACCACGCCGCCGAGCCGGCCCAGGGGAGTCTGCTGCGCCGGCCGCAAGCCGAACTCGCGCTGGATGCGCGCCAGCAGCGGGTCGACGGTCGCGCTATCAGGCCAGTACACCACCAACTGGTCCGGCTCGCGGCTGGGTCGCGGCGGAGCGGCGGGCGCCACCACCGGCGCCGATTGCGGCGCGATGTTGTTGGCGGCGGGTGCGGCGCCAGCATCGGGCGGCGCCCCTGCTCCGCCTCCCCCGGGTGAAGGCGCTCCCGATGGCGCGGCGCCCGGAGACGGCGCACCGCCACCCGAAGTCGGGGCTGCGGCGGGCGGGGGTGGAGCACCAGCAGCGGAAGCAATGCCGGCCGCCGGCGTCACCGGGTTGACCGGCATGCCCGCTGCATTGACGCCGGCGGGCGTGGTCACGCCGGTCGTCGGTGCCAGCGGCGTACCGGCAACCGAGTCGGTCATGCACAGCGGCGGCCGCACGCCCGTGGCCGTTTCATAACGATTCTGCTCGACCACCGAAGTGACGCAAGTCGGCACATTGTTCACCGGCGCGCCGGCAGCGTTGGTGCCGGCGGGCGGCGGCGGGGCGGCGCTGCGCCCGGCGATCAGGCCGGGGGTGGTCGTGGTGCCGGGAGTGGTGGCAGCCGGCGCCGTGGTCGGCGCCGTTGTAGGGGCGACGAATATCGGCGCGAACGGCGTAAGCGCTGCGGGTGCGGGCACCTTCGTCACACCCGGGCGCAAGGTCGAGCACAGCGGCAGCAATTGGTTGTGCTGGCGCTGGTAGAGCGACTGGTCCGCCGCCGTGTTGGCGCAATTCGGCACGGTCAGGCCGGGCAGCGGCGCCAGAAATTGCGCCCTTGAGGCGCCGGGCAGCAGCACGCCCGTCAATGCCAGCGCCATCATCCAGCGCCCTTGCGCCATTTTCATGGTGTTACGCGACTCACGCTTTCGACGGCGGCATTCTGGCGCAGGACCGCTATCGCGGCGTCCGCGCGGTCGGGCGCGGTGCGCACGGTGTAGACGCCCAGTTGCCCTGGCCCGGCGACGATTTCCACGCTCGCCCCGATCAACGCCGCGCGCAGCGCCGCCTCGGTGGCGGTTTCGTGGAACACCACCTGCAGCAGCGGGCCCGCTGCCGTGCTGGCGGCGGCCCCGGCCGGGGTGATGCTGTTGTCGCCGGTGCGATGCAGCAGCGTGCCGATCACCACCGCCTGCACCACCACCAGACAGGCCGCCACCATGAACACCGGCTGCATCCAGCCGCCCAGCCACTGCGACAGCCGCTCGCCGAATCCCGGGTGGCCCCGGCCGGGATTGAGCGCCGGCCGTTTTTTCTTTTCCGCCCGCACCAGGCCGAGCAAGGTTTGCAGGCCTGCCTGTTCGGCGCCGGCCTCGCGCTGGCCGTCGGCCTGGGTGTCGTTCTTCTGCTTCAGCTGGTCGCGCACCGCGGCCAGCCACTCTGCTTCGGCGCGCAGTTCCTGCGATTGCGCCAGCGTCGCCTCGACTTCGGCGCGCTGCTCGGCCGTCAGGGTACCGTTGACGTACCAGGGCAACAGGTCGCGGATACGCCGCAGGTCGTCGGGAGAGGTGTCGGTCACGATGTTGCCTTAGCGCGTCTGCCGTTCCAGGCACTCGCGCATCTTGCGGCGGGCGTGGAACAGGCGCGTCTTCACGGTGTTTTCCGGGCACGACTGCACGCCGGCGACTTCGCCCAGCGTCATGTCTTCGTAGAACACCAGCAGCAGGGCTTCGCGCTGCTCGTCGGGCAGCGTATCCATGCAGGCGCGGATCTGCTCGCCCTGCTGGCGCTGCGCGATGCGCGTGTAGGTGTCGGGCGCCGGATCGGCGATCTGCTCGGCCTCTTCGCCGAGGTCTTCATACTGGCGGGTGCCGTTGGCGCGCAGCTTGTCCATCGCCTTGTGGTGGGCGATGCCCAGCACCCAGGTGCTGACTTTGGAGCGCCCTTCGAAGCGCCCGGCGTGACGCCAGGTTTCGTACAAGGTTTCCACCACTACCTCCTCTGCCAGGTCCGGATCGGAAAGCCGCCGCAGGGCGAACGCGTAAATCCTGCGGTTGAGCCTGGCATGGAGCACGGTGAGCGCCGGTTCATCCCCGGCGGCCATCCTGCGCAACAACACAGCAAGCTCGGCTTCGAGCGCCGCTGCCGGATCGGTAGGAGTCTTGGCTGTATCAGTCACGCCAACCTCGCCGGCACGCCGCATTCATGTGAAATAAGTCGCATATTTTGCCCGAAGGGTTCAAGCAAAACGCGAATGAATGCGCGAAGACGCAGATATCCCGGCGGCGGGAAGAGGCCCGGACGGTTTGACGAGAGTCGGTCCCTGTTGTGCATACGGACAGCTTGGCTTGGTACGGACGCGAAGAACAAACCCCTCACGCCACTTTCCCTGGTTGCGGTCCGCCCGACATGCCGGATACGGTCAAGCCTGCGGACGCGAGCCGCAAGCCCGCCTGGTGTGCCGGGCAGGTTCAAGCAGTGTTTTTCAAAGGTACTGGATGCAAGCGCCTGCGGCATTCCCGTCAAGCGTTCCCCCTTGCATCGAGCCGGCAAAGATACCGGCAAAAGCGGCGGCACGCAAGGAAAACGATGGCGCCTGCCGGCGATATCACGCGCGGCTGACAAAGTGATGTATATGGTATGGCCGGTTGATACCGGGTTGGTGCGCAGGCAGCTCAAAACAGGGCCGGGGCCACATCGTCGTGCGCCCGCGCGCGCCAAATGCGGCCGCCGGCGTACGCGGCCTGCCTGGTCGCGGCGCCGGCTGCGTGTCGAAACATCTTCATCCGCTGTATGGCCGCCGTTATTTGTTGATCAACTGCAGATCCGGCTGCAGGATCACCTGGTCCAGCGTCGAAGTCAGCGTGACCTTGTGCTGCAACGAGCCGACGCAGGCAATCGCGCTGGTGTTCCCCGGAATCGACGAGGTGCCTTCGACGGTGATGGTGTAGACGCCGGGGCCCTTGTTGTAGATGCCGTTGTTGCCGGCATCAGTCACCGGCACGCCGTTGTCCGCCGCGCCCTGCGCGATGTAGTAGGCCACTGTGGAGCCGCCCTGCGGCCACGCCGTCGTCACCTGGTAGGCGCAGCTTTGCGGCGAATTGTGGTCGGTGTTGATGCTGTTGCTGAACTTGACGTCGAGGGCGATGGCTTTCAGCTCGGTCAGCGGCAGGCTGACATTGGCTTGCGTGAGCACCGCATTGTTGGTCTTGGTCACCTTCATCGTGGTGCTGCTGATGCCCATGGCCATCGGCGGCACGCTAACCTTGGCGCTGGTGCTGGCCTGCCCGGCGCAGGGGACGTTCTGCGGGTTCGACGCGTCGGCTGGCGCCCCCTTGACCGTCACCGTATAGTTGCCGGCCGGCAGGTCGGCGCTGAACATGTCAAGCTGCATCGGCAGCACGCTGTTGTTCGCGTTGCTGGTGTAGCTGAAACCGCCGCTCTTGAATTCGACCTGGTAGCTGCACTTCTGGCTGCCTTTGCCCAGGATCGCCACGGTGTACTGCTTGCGCAGGAAGTCGTACCAGTCCGGCGCCAGCTTGACGCCGGTGATGCTGGTCAGATCCAGCGTGACCATCGGCATCACCTGGACGATCTGCGAGGCCGGCACCTTGATCTCGAAGTCCGCATGGACCGCGCCGGTGCAGGTATTGGTGGGCGTATCCTTGGCGCGCATGAACAGGCGCAACGAACCGGTGCGGTACTGCCCGTTGTTCATCAGGGTGCCCATGCTGAAACTCTTGGCCTGCACCGGCAGGGTCATCAGCCCGATGTCCAGCGGGTTGATCAGGGAGATGTTGATCGTGTCGGTACCGCTGGCGTTGGTGAGCAGTTCATACGTCATTTCGCAATTGGCGATCGGCTTGTCGGCGGCGAGCGTGTAGACCACGGTGGTGCTGTTGCTCGGCGGGATGCTCGTCTGCGCCAGGGTCAGGGAAGTCAGCTTCGCCTTGACCAGGCTGAGCGTGGAACCAGCCCCGGGCGCGGCTGGCTGGAACAGGCTTTCGCCACCGACCTTGCCCTGCACCGTCGCGCTGGTGGTCTGGCTGCCCAGACAGGCGACCATGCCGCCGAAGGCAAAGCCTTCGAGGGTCGCCTTGTAGCTGCCGGTGGCGCTGTATTGCCGCGACTTGCTGACCTTGTCCAGCGGCTTCTTGATGGTGATGGTCTCGGCGGGAACCCCGTCCGAATACGAGAGGCGCGCGCCGCAGCCGAAGGTTTCGTTGTTGAAATACTTGATGTCGAAATTGTGCTGCACCGTGACGCCGCCGCTGGCCGGCAGTTGCGCGGTGGCCGGCGTCGAGCTGCTGCTCAATATGGTGCCCGCCAGCGCGGGGGCGCCGGCGAACAGTGCCGCGGCGAGCAGGAACAGACGAACCGGAATCGGCGTTGAACGCATTGTTTTTCTCCCTGGAGACAAGCACCGCAAATCCGCGCGGTCAAGACGGTGGACCGCTCGCCCTGTCGCAGCGGTATAGCGCGGGTTTTGCTGCTTACGTGCGTAAGTCGCTGCTGGCGCGGATTTGGTTCAATCCATGTCCCCACGGAAAGGCCATGGCAGCCACCTGCCCACTGTTCGGGGAAAAGATTCACCCGGACGGCCGGACCGGTGTATAACCACCGGGCTGATTTCACCCGGCCCGGCAACCGCTTTCATTCGCCACGCTGCACATGCTTAATCTCAACGAATTCGTTACCTTCGTCACCGTCACCGACGCCGGCAGCTTTTCCACCGCCGCCGAAAAGCTCGATGTCTCCAAGGCGCTGGTCAGCAAGCACATCGGCGACCTCGAACGGTCGCTCGGCGTCAAGCTCCTGCACCGGACCACCCGCAAGCTCGGCCTGACCGCCGCCGGTGAAATGTTCTACCAGCGCTGCCGCGAGCTGATCGACCATGTCGACAATGCCCGCAGCCAGCTGGAGCAGTTTCGCGAGGCACCCGGCGGCGTGGTGCGCATCAGCGCGGCCCTGTGCTTCGGCCGCCTGCACCTGGTGCCGGCGATCGCCCGCTTCGTCAAGCGCCATCCCGAGGTGTCGATCGAGATCAACCTCACCGACAAGTTCGTCGACCTGATCACCACCGGCGCCGACGTGGTGATCCGCTCCGCCGAGGAGCCGCGCCTGCTCTCGCTGGTGGCGCGCAAGCTGGCGCCGCTGCGCTGGATCCTCTGCGCCGCGCCGGCCTACCTGGAAGAACATGGCACGCCGCGCGCGCCGCAGGACCTGGCCGCGCACAACTGCCTGGTCTATTGCCGCAACACCCGCGGTGAATGGAGTTTCGAGGGGCCGGGCGGCGCGCAGACGGTGCGGGTGCGCGGCAATTACCGCGCGAACAATGCCGATGGCGTGCTCGAAGGCGTATTGCAGAACCTTGGCATCGCCGCCCTGCCGACGATGGCGGCGAGCAGCCATTTGCGCGACGGGCGGCTGGTGCAACTGCTGCCGGAATACCGTCTGCCGGCGCAGGTGGTATACGCCGCCTACCTGCCGAACCCGACCATCTCGCACGCGGTGCAGACCTTCATTCGCTTTCTCGAAGAGGAATTTGGCGAGCAGCCGTACTGGGACGCCGGCATCGCCTGAGCGGTGAACGGCGGTACCGCGGAACGGAGGCGCAGGGCAACGGCGCCCTGCCCTGCGTCGCTCAGTCGACCCTGGCGCCGGTCTCGCGGATCACCTTGCCCCAGCGTTCGGACTCCGCCTTCAGCAGCTTGTCGAACTCGGTTTCGTTCAGCAGGCTGAGATCAACCCCGGCCGTCGTCAGGGCGCCCTTGGCGCTCGGCGCCGACAGCGCCTTGGCTGATTCGCTGCGCAGGCGCGCGATGATTTCCGGCGGTGTGCCGGCGGGCGCCACCATGCCCAGCCAGCCGGTGATCACCGCGCCCTTGACGCCGGACTCCACCAGCGTGGGCACCTCGGGCAGCTCCGGCGCGCGCTGCGCCGAAGTCACCGCCAGCGCGCGCAGGCGGCCGGAGCGCACCAGTTGCAAGGCGTTGGAAATGCCGACGAAGCTGGTCTGCACCACGCCGCCGACCACATCGACGATAGACTGGTTGCTGCCTTTGTAAGGCACGTGGCTGAGCTTGGTGCCGGTGGCCCAGGCGAAATAGGCGCCCACCAGTTGCTGGGTGCTGCCGTTGCCCGAAGAGGCATAGCCGATGGTGTTCGGCTGCGCCTTTGCCAGCGCGATCATCTCAGCCACGTTCTTCGGCGGAAACTGCGGGTTGACCACCAGCACCGAGGGCGCCTCGGCCAGCTTGGCCACCGGGGCGAAGTCCTTCATCGGGTCGAACGGCGCCGGGTGGTACAGGTAGGGCGCGATCACCAGGGAGAGCGATACCAAGCCGACGGTGTAGCCGTCGTTTTTCGCGTGCGCCAGGTACTTGGTGCCGATCGAAGAGCCGGCGCCCGGGCGATTGTCCACCACCACCGCCTGGCCCAGGCCCGCGCCCATCTTGTCGGCCAGCAGGCGCGCGACGACGTCGGTGTAGCCACCCGGGGCAAACGGCACCACCAGGGTGATCGGATGATCGGGATAGGCGCCGGCGGCGTGCGCAGGCAGACTTGCCGCGGCGGCAAGCGCCGCCAGCGGCAGGGCCAGGGAAGCGGCGAGACGACGGGGCGCGAGCAGCGCGCGTCTCTCGCAACGATCAGGCGCGAACATCATGCGCCCTAGTGGCCGTCGGCGCGATAGATCGGCGCCGGCTGGGTGAAGAAGGAATGCAGGATGTGATAGCACATCATGTAGTTCTTCTGCTGGAAGCTGGCGTGGGAGATGCCCGCCATCACGGTGAACTGCTTGTCGTTGTTCGGCAGTTCCTTGAAGAACGCCGCCAGGTCGTCGTAGCTTGCGATACCGTCGAACTCGCCGCGCATGATCAGCGTGGCCATCTCGAGCTTTTTCGGGTCCACCACCGGCAGCTTGGAGCACATGTCGACATAGGTGCCGGTGGGTACGGAATCGTCCAGCGTCAGGATGGCGTCGGCGAAGGCCTGTACCGTTGCCGCGTCCGCCGTGTCCGGATGGTCGCGCTCGAAAATGCTGCGCACGAAAGCCTGGTCGATCGGGCGGCGGTTCATGCTCAGCCACTCGTTCAGGCGCTTCTTGCGGTTGTCCAGGGTGTGGCTGCCCTCCCCGGTCCAGACAAAGGCGTCCAGGGCGATGCGCTCGACACGCTCCGGATGGTTTTGCGCGAACAGCGCGCCCTTGAGCGCGCCGGAGGAAATGCCGTATACCAGCAGCTTCTTGGCCCCGGTTTCCTTGAGGATGAATTCGCTGGCGGCGGCCAGGTCGGCGGCGCCGTTGGTGATGTCGAAATTGATGTCGCGGTGCTTGCTGGAGCGGCCGTAGCCTTCGCAGTCCACGCACCAGGTGTCGAACCCCTTGTCGACGAACCAGTCCATCGCCGAGGAGAACGGCCGGCCGGGCACCGTCAGGTCGAAGGTCGGCTGCGCGGCCATCGAGGAGCCGTGGACGAAAAAGACCGGGAATTCGGACGCTTTCCCCTTGGGCGACTTGCGCCACATGAAGAGGTCGATGCCGGGCTCGCGCTTGGTCCAGTATTCGCGGCCGCCGGTCCAGGTGACTTTTACGGGGGTGTTCGGGGTGCTCAAGATAAATCTCCTGTGGTGCGCAAAGGGGAGCCGGGCATTGTCCTCTCCGGGACGGCCTGGCATCAACGCTGTTTCGTGAACAGTGAGTTCACGTAAAGCATGGGCGCGACATCATAAACCCCGCGCGCCGCGCGCCTTCTTGCGGCGCGGAACTGCTTATTTGGCGAACAGCGAAGCCATGTTGGCGAAGGCCTTGATCTCCATCGCGTTGCCCGAGGGGTCGAGGAAGAACATCGTGGCCTGCTCACCGACTTCGCCCTTGAAGCGGATGTGCGGCTTGATGATGAAGTCGATGCCGGCGCCTTCGAGCTTGTCGGCGATGCTCTGCCATTCGCCCATCGACAGCACCACGCCGAAATGGCGCACCGGGACGTTGTCGCCGTCGACCGCATTGGTGCTGGCGTGGCCGGCTTGCTCGGGCGCCAGGTGGGCGACGATCTGGTGGCCGTAGAAATTGAAATCGACCCAGTCGGGCGCGCTGCGGCCTTCGGGGCAGCCGAGCAGCTCGCCGTAAAACCCGCGCGCGGCGGCGATGCTGTGGACCGGAAAGGCGAGGTGAAACGGGGCAAGAACGGGGGTAACGGTGTTCATGGCGGTAACGATAGCTGCCGAAGGAAGTCTGCGGATTGCAGGCGAAGTTTATGGGGTCTGGCGCGCAATTGAAAGCCTGATTTCAGGCGCGACCGCGCCGCGCCGGGCGCCCCGGCTGCATGTTTTTGATAATGACAACGGTATATTTTTCAAATGCATACCGAAGGCATTTAATTTAAAAGGTGCGGATGATATTATGGGCTGGACGAGACGATGCGCCCGCGATGCAACTGTCGCTGCGGCATATACCAGCGATTGAATTTGCATCCCTGACCATGTTGCCCAAACCCGCCCTTCCTTCAGCATACCAACGCGTTGCAGCAGCGTGGCGCGAAATGCGCCGGCGTATACGCCCGGGCCAGAAGGACCCTTCGCTACGCAACAGCGGCGACAAGCCCGACTACGTGGTGGAAGACGCGGTGGAAGACCGCATCGGCATCTACCGCATCTACCGGCCGGCGCTGGCGCGCGACGAGATGTCGCGGCGCATGCAGGAACTGGCTGAGGTGATGCTGAAGGCGCATTACACCGGCGCCCTGTTCGACATGCGCGCCTGCCGGTTCGACCAGCGCTCCGCCGCCAACGACCTGTCGCAGGAAGCCATGCTGCCCTACGCCGTCAACCCGCTCTGGCGCCTGGCCCTGCTGGTGCCCGCGGACGAAACCGCCGCCGCGCCGCCGGCGATGTTCGACGCCTTGCTCAAATTGCACCGGCGCGCCGGCGTGCAGATGCAGAAATTCGATGAGTACGCCGCCGCCGTCCGCTGGCTGCAGCGGGCGCGCGACGATCAAAGGGGAAAACTTTAACCCCCGTTAAGGACGCGCTGTTGGGTTTGCGCGATGTTGGATGTGCGCGGGTCGCAGGCAAAAAAAAAGCGCGCACGGTAACTCTCTTGACGGAGCAACCGATGCGCACTAAAAGTACGACCTCAAACAGGGTTGAGACAAAGCTATACGGTTACGGGTGCCAGCCTGAAGCCAGAACATCATCCCCTGCGGGATGATCGTAAGTGTTTCACTTATCTCGGGGGCAATGATGCTCGCAGGTTCAGGGCGCTGTCAAGCACTTCCGGGTTTTTTTTAACAAACTTCCTGCTTCTCGGTCCGACCGGTCTCAGTCCTGCGGTCTCAGCCCTGCCGGCCTAAGTTGCCCGTGTCTCTGCGGGGGCGGCTCCCTGGCCGCACAACCATTCGACGGCGCGCTGGTAGTCGTTGAACAGGCGCGCGATATAACCCGAGTTGATGAATGTCGTTTCCATGAAGTCATAGGAGCGGTCACCCGGCGTTATCACCATCGCGATACGCCAGTCGCGGGTCAGGCCGAGTTGCCAGGCGCGGTTGTAGGCGTATTCGTATTGCGCGGCGATGCCGGCCTGGAAAGGCGCGCCGCGCGAGTCGAACATGATGCGGTTCAGCTGGTGGGCCTGTCCGAGTGTGACCGCGCTGCTGAGGCGGCTCGCCATCTCGGCCGAATTGCGCGCCGAGGCAAGGGAACGATAGTGGATGAACGGACCGTCAGCGCTTACGCTGACTGTGTATGGAGAACTCTCCGGAGTAGACATTGTTGGGGCTCAGGCCTGCCGGAGGATGGCGGCAGGCGCATGATTGATTTGATGATGCCCAAATATTGATTGTTAAATCAATATTTTCAAGGGGTGAGTCGATAAGCCTGCGCTATGCGCTCCATAAAACCGGGCGGATGGAAGCCCCCTTGCAAATGCCGCCGTCATCCCGGAGCAACGACGGGCAGTCAGGCGGCACGCCGGAGCGGCGGCTACTTGCGGCTCTTGATTTTAACGCTGATCAGCGCGGCCATGTCGGTTTGCTTGCCCTTCAGCGCCCAGCTGCTGGCGGTATCGCCGTTCTCGTTTTTCAGGGTGGGATCGGCCCCTTCATCGAGCAACAGGCGCACGGTGTCGACATAGCCGCCGCGCACAGCCATCATCAGCGGCGTGGTGCCGTTGGGGGCGGCGGAATCGATATAGGCGCTGTTGTCGAGCAGCAGCTTGATGATGTCGTTATGGCCGTTGGTGGCGGCGTAAAGCAGCGCGGTCCACCCCGGCTGGTTGATCTGGGCGTCTTTCGACAGCAGGAAGTCGACGATCTTGGTCGCGCCGGCCAGGCTGGCCAGCATGATCGGCGTTTCCTTCGATGGGTTGCGGCGGTCGATGTCCGCGCCGCCGGCGACCAGGGCCTGCACCACTTCCAGGTTGTTTTCACGCGCCGCGATATGCAGCACCGGCTGCCCCTTGGCGTCGACCGAATTGGGGTCCATGCCGCGCTTGAGCAGCGCGATGACTTCCTTGGGCCGGCTGTTTTGCACCGCCTGGATGAAATCGTCATAGGCCGCCGCGCCCGCCGGCCCGGCACAAGCCAGCCCGAGTACCAGACTCAAAAGCAGCGCGCCGCCCGAGCGCCCGATGGCCGCCGGCCTCATGCCGCGGCCACCGGGGCGGGTTGAAACAGGCGAAAGAAATTGTCGGTGGTGGCCTGCGCCACCTGTTCCAGCGGAATGTTTTTCAAGCGGGCGATCTCCTCGGCCACGTGCACCACGAAAGCGGGCTCGTTGACCTTGCCCCGGTGCGGCACCGGGGCGAGATAGGGCGAGTCGGTTTCGATCAGCATTTTGTCCATAGGTACGATCCGCGCCACCTCTTTCAGTTCCTTGGCATTCTTGAAGGTGACGATGCCGGAGAAGGAAATGTAGAAACCCAGCTCCATCGCCGCCTCGGCCACGGCCTGGCTTTCGGTGAAGCAGTGCATCACCCCGCCGGCCCGTTCGGCGCCCTCCTCGCGCATGATGCGCAAGGTGTCTTCGGCGGCGGAGCGGGTATGGATGATCAGGGGTTTGGCGGTGGCGATGGCGGTGCGGATGTGGGTGCGGAAACGTTCGCGCTGCCATTCCAGGTCGCCGGTCAGGCGGACATAGTCCAGCCCGGTTTCGCCGATCGCCACTACCTTGGGATGGCGCGCCAGTTCGGTCAGGCGCTCGATCGTGGGCTCGGCATCGTCGTCATGGTCGGGGTGGACGCCGACGGAGGCGTAGACATTGGGGTGGTTATCGGCCAGGGCCAGCACACTGTCCAGATCCTCGAAATTGACCCCGACGCAAAGCGCATGGCTGACCTTGTTTTGCACCATGGCGGCGAAAATCTCGGGTAGCCGGGGAGCAAAATCCGGAAAATTGATGTGGCAGTGTGAATCTACAAACATATCAAATGGTTAAAATACATTTCTCATGTAATTTATTACAATTGGCGATTTTATATGTCTCATATAAATCATATTGTTATATGAAATATATAAAGTCGATACTCAGCATCGAAAATCAGCCAAAAAACCAGCCGACGCCCCTTTACAGCGTATGCGTGGGCCGGGTCGAGGCGATGGCGTTGCCGAGAATATTCTCGATCTTGCGGCGCGCGGACTGGCCGCTTTCGTCGCTGGAGAACTGCACCCCTACTCCCTGCTGCTTGCTGCCGTGGGCGCCGGCCGGCGTTACCCAGACCACGGTGCCGGCCACCGGCAGCTTGGCCGGATCGTCCATCAGGGAGAGCAGCATGTAGACCTGGTCGCCCAGTTTGTAGCCACGGGTGGTCGGGATAAATAGGCCGCCATTGGTCAGGTGCGGCATGAAGGCGGCGTAGAGCGCCGACTTTTCCTTGATGTTCAAGGAAAGCATGCTCGGGCGGGCGCCGCCTGCTTGCGCGGTCTTGGTGGTGTCGTCGGCCATGTTCAGGAGTGGATTACTCGGGCGTAGTCGATCAGTAGGTCTTCGGCAACCAGTCGGACATTAAGCGGATGGCCGGCCATTCGCCGTGCCGCCAACAAGCTCCGGTACAGGCGAAAAAGCCCGGGCAAATCGGCCGCTGCCGCCAGCTTTTCTATCGACTTGATCTGCTGAGGATAATAACGCACTTTGCCGCTGTTCCTGTGCAAAATCAGGTCCGCCACCCATTGGGTGAGCCACAGGGTCAGCAATTCGGCGCCGGCCTTGTCGCACTTTTCGGCGGTGCTGATCGGGTCGAGGGCGCGTGCGCTGGTGAGCGCGTCGATCAGCATCGTCCGCATTTCAGCCGCACTCTCGTCTTCGCCCTTGCGCAAGGCGGCCAACGGCGCGCCGCCGGCTTCGGCCAAGGCCATTTCCGGGTCGCGCACGCCCTGCTCCTGCAACCAGGCCAGGGCCTGGGCGGGCGACGGCGGGGCGACGGCGAATTTGGCGGTGCGGCTTTTGATGGTGGGCAGCAGGTGGTCCAACCGGCTGCTCACCAGCAGGAATACCGTACCGGCGGAAGGCTCTTCCAGCGTCTTGAGCAAGGCGTTGCCGGAAGCCTGGTTCAGTGCGTCGGCTGGATAGAGCATCACAACCTTGGCACCGCCACGATGGGTACCGATGCCGAAAAACGTGTCCAGGGAGCGGATTTGCTCGATCTTGATTTCCTTGCTCGGGGCCTTGGACTTCGAACCGGTCGCACCTTCGCCGGATTCAGCGGTTTCGCCGCCCGCCTCAGCATCGGCCGGCTGCAGGATTTCCGGCAGCACGGCGCGATAGTCGGGGTGATTGCCGTCGCCAAACCAGCGGCAGGCGTTGCAGGTACCGCAGGGATGGCCGCCCCCGGCCGGGGTTTCGCACAGGAGGCTTTGCGCAAAATGCTCGGCCAGTTCGCGCTTGCCGATATGCGGCGGGCCGTAGATCAATAGCGCGTGCGGTAGACGTTCACGCTGCGCCTGGAGTTGCTCCCAAGCAGGTTCCAGCCATCGATATTTTAATTCTTTCATAGACTTGAGATTATTTTCTCAAGTTCTTTCGAGATTAGTTCCGGCGCCAGATTGGCGTCGATGACACGAAAACGCGCCGGTTCGGCCTGAGCCAGGCGCAGGTATTCGGCGCGCACCCGTTCGTGGAAATCGGTCAGTTCGATCTCGAAGCGGTCGAGCTCGCGGCTGGAGGCCATGCGGCCGGCAGCCACTTCACGCGGCAGGTCGAAGAGCAGAGTCAGGTCGGGCGTGAGGCCAGGATGCACCCAGTCGGCCAGGGCTTCGATCTTCTCGCGCGGCACGCCGCGCCCGCCCCCCTGGTAGGCAAAGGTGGCGTCAGTGAAACGGTCGGAAATCACCCAGGCGCCGCGTGCCAGGGCCGGGGCGATCACCTGCGCCACATGCTCGCGGCGGGCGGCGAACATCAGCAGGGTCTCGGTTTCCAGGTGCATGGCTTCGGCCAGCAGCAGCTCGCGCAGGGACTCGCCCATCGGCGTGCCGCCGGGTTCGCGGGTCACCACCACTTCCACGCCGCGCGCTTTTACCCAAGCGGCAACCGCTTCTATGTGGGTGGATTTGCCGGCGCCGTCGATGCCCTCGAAGGTGATGAACCGGGGCTTGGCGCCGTCGGTCATCGCCTGGGCCACGGCTGGTGCGACGGCCACCGAATCGTTTTCAACGTCGACTTCGACCTCGGCTTGCATCTATCCCGCCTGCTTCTTTTGGTAACGATTGACCGCCCGGTTGTGCGCTTCCAGGGTGGAGGAAAACTCGTGGGTGCCGTTGCCCTTGGCGACAAAATAGATGGCCTCGGTATCGGCCGGGTGCAGCGCGGCCTGGATGGCCGCGACTCCCGGCAGGGCGATCGGCGTCGGCGGCAGGCCAGTGCGGGTGTAGCTGTTGTAGGGGCCGTCGGCCAGCAAGTCCTTCTTGCGCAGGTTGCCGTCGAAGTTCACGCCCATGCCATAGATGATGGTCGGGTCGGTCTGCAGCAGCATGCCCTTTTTCAGGCGGTTGATGAACACCCCGGCGATCAGCGGGCGCTCCTTGGTCTGGCCGGTTTCCTTTTCCACGATGGAAGCCATAATCAGCGCCTGGTAGGGGGTGGTGTAAGGCAGGCCGGAAGCGCGCTTTTCCCATTCGCCAGCGATGCGTTTTTTCATCAGGCGGTAGGAGCGGCGCAGGATGTCGGTGTCCTTGGCGCCCTTGGCGAACAAATAGGTGTCGGGGAAAAACAGGCCTTCGGGAAACTTGTCGCCATTGGCCGCCTCTCCGCCGCCGCCTTCGGCCTGGGCCACCTGCGCCAGCAGCGCTTCGTCGCTCACCCCCTGCGAGGCATGGGTGATGGCCGGGTGGGCGTCGAGCGCGGCGCGGAACTGGTGAAAGGTCCAGCCTTCGGGAATCCGCACTTCCTGCAGGCTGACATCGCCGCGCGTGAGCTGGTCGATCAGGCCCATCGGCGTGGTACCGGGCTCGATTTCGTAGCTGCCGGCTTTGATTTGCGTGTCGCGCCCCGATATGCGGGCCAGGCCGACCAGGATTTCAGGCTGCACGGCAACCACGGAGGCGGCAATGCGCGCGGCACCGCGCATCGAGCTGCCGGAGGGAATGTTCAGGTCGACGCTGCCCGGCCCCATGGGGATGGGACGCTGCGAGTACCACCAGAGCCCCGCGCCGGCGCAGATCGCACCTAAAAAAGCCAACAGAATCAGAGATTTGAGAATTCTAAACATACTGGGAATGCGGCCATCCCGACGTGGGCAGGCCGCTATAATAATGACTTGCCTCAGGATTGACCATGAAAAACACCGAACGATCCGCCTCCGCCCCCTTTGTCGCACCCCTGCCTGACTGGGGCCTGATCCACGCCACCGGCGCGGACGCGCAAAGTTTTTTGCACGGCCAGTTCACCAACGACATGCTGGCGCTGGCTGCCGATGGCGCGCAATGGAACGGCTACTGCTCCGCCAAAGGACGCCTGTACGCCGCCTTTCTGGTTTGGCGCGACGGCGGCGATGGTTTTTACCTGGCGGCCGAGCGCGCCTTGCTGCCCGGGCTGGTGAAGCGCTTGCGCATGTTCGTGCTGCGCGCCAAAGTGGTGCTCGAAGATGTCTCGGCGTCTTTCCATATACAAGGGCTGGTCGGGCCGGATATGCCTGCCCCGATGTCCGTCTCCCGCAAGGACCACGCCACCCTCATCGGCCTGCCGCCGGTGCATGGCGTCGCGCGCAGCATCGCGGTCAGCGCCAAGGCAGCGACTCTCGAGTCCGAGCTGGTGCCGGGCACGGCGGACGACTGGCAGCGCCTGATGATCCACGCCGGCGAAGTGTGGATCACGCCCGCGACGCAAGAGCAATTCGTCCCGCAAATGGTCAACCTGGACGCCATCGGCGCGATCAACTTCAAGAAAGGCTGCTACCCCGGCCAGGAAATCGTCGCACGCGCCCATTACCGCGGCGCGGTGAAGCGCCGTGCCTACCTGGCCCACGTCGAAGCGGAGGCCAAGGCGGGCGACGCCTTGTTCGCCACTGATATGAACGGCCAGGAAAGCGGCCTGGTCGCCAATGCCGCACCGGCGCCCGGCGGCGGCAGCGACGTGCTGGCGGTGATCCAGATCCAGAGCCATGCCCAGGCGCAAATCCACCTCGGCGCCGCCGACGGCCCGCAACTGCATTTCGCCGAATTGCCTTACACCATACCCGCCGCCGCCTGACCGCATCAACCAACAAAAATCGAATAACAGGGAGGCGCAGTCACTGCGCCCGCACCAACGCCCGAGGACGCATGAGCGACATCACCGATTATTACGTCTACTACAAGATTGCGGCCGAGCAGGCGGCCGACCTGATTCCCGTGGCCATCGCCATGCAATCCGACGTCTACCGCCTCACCGGCGTGCGTGGCCGCCTGAAAAAAAAGACCAGCGACGGCGCCACCTGGATGGAAATCTATGAAGGCGTGCACCAGCGCCTGCTGTTCGAGGCCACGCTGGCCGACTGCGTGGCGCGCTTCGGCATGGAAAAATTCCTGCTCGAAGGCGGCGCCCGCAAGAGCGAGATTTTCCACGACCCGCTCGCCTGAGGCCGCGCCATGTGCCTGATCGCCTTCGCCTGGAAGGCCCATTCGCGTTATCGCCTGGTCGTCGCCGCCAACCGCGACGAACACCATAGCCGACCCACTGCCCCCGCCGCCTTCTGGGAAGACGCGCCGCAGCTGTTCGCCGGGCGTGACCTGAAGGACCGCGGCACCTGGATGGGTGTTACCGCCGGAAAAACAGGCGGCGGTCGTTTTGCGGCCTTGACGAATTATCGCGATCCCACCGAATTCAAGGCCGGCGCGCCGACGCGCGGCCAGCTGGTGTCGAACTTCCTGCTCGAGCATGGCCGGCCGGCGGACTACGCCGCGAGCCTGGGCGCGATTCAATATATGTACAACGGCTTCAACCTGCTGGTGGCCGACCAGGACTCGCTCTGGTATGTGGGCAACCGCGCCGGCGCGCCCCGCGAAGTCCAGCCCGGGGTGCATGGCCTGTCCAACGCCCTGCTCGACACGCCGTGGCCCAAGGCTGTGGGTCTGGAAGGAGCGCTGGCCGCCGCACTTGAGTCCGCTGGCGATGGCAAAGCATTGACCGATACCCTGTTCGCCGCGCTGGCCGAACGCGCGCCGGCGCCCGACGCGCAACTGCCCGACACCGGCGTCGGCCTGGCGCGCGAGCGCGAGCTGTCGCCGCGCATGATCGTCGCTCCCCTGTACGGCACCCGCAGCGCCACCGTGCTGCTGATCGACGCAGCCGGCAACATCGAATTCGCCGAGCGCAGCTTCGCCTCCGGCGGCACGCTCACCGGCGAAGTCAGGCGCGCAATCGCGGCAACTGCCTGAGCAGGCTCAGCACGTCGTAGACCGGCAGGCCGCTGGCGCAGCGCAAGGCATCCGCATACGGCGGCATGTTGGTGCACTCGAGCACAAAGGCGGCCACTTCCGGGTGCGCTTCCTGCAAGCGCGCCCCGGCCTCCAGCACCTCGTCACGCAGCTTGCCGGTATCCATCTGCGGCAGGTCGCCCAGGATCGCCCGCGCGAATTCACCGTCCTCGCGCACGCCCATCACCGGCGTAGCCGGATCGGCGCCGGCACCGCGCAAATGGTCCGCCGTCAGGGATTGCGCCGCGATGGTGATGATGCCCACCCGCTTGCCCGCCGGCAGCGCAGCCTGTAACGGAGCCACCTGCAACATGCTGGAGGTGGCCACCGGCACCGGCAACGCCGCCTGCAACTCGCGCTGAAACAGCGCCAAAAAGCCGCAACTGGTGCCGATCGCCCCGCAGCCCTCCTCCACCAGCTCGCGCGCCGCCTCGATGAAAGGCTGCAGCAAACCCGCCGCGCGCTCGCGCACCACCCGTGCAGGTGAAGCGCCACGCACGATGCGGTAGCGCACCGGAAAGTCAAAGCTGGCGGGATTGCCGATATCGCCCGGCACGCGCGGAAAGCGCGTCTCCAGCATCAGCACGCCCAGGGCCGGCGCGGCCATCAGCGCCCTGCCCCGCGCGCTATCGCGAGTCGCGCGTAAAAAATTTGTAAAGCGTGGCGCACCGGAGATTCTTCAAATCGCACAGTCGCGATAGTATCGCGGCATGAACAGCATCGACCACATCGTCATCAACACCCGCGACCGCACCGACGAAGCCGTCGCCTTTTTCGAGGCGCTAGGCTTCATCGTCGCCCCGCGCGGCCACCACACCCTGGGCTCGCTCAATCATGTGATCGTGTTCCAGCACGATTACCTGGAACTGCTCGGCTACCCGTTGGGAAAACCGCCGGAAAAGCGCCCCGAACTGGTCCAGCGCCCCGCCGGCCTGATGGCCACCGTGCTCAGCGCCGACGACGCCGACCGCGTCCGCCTGCTGTTGCAGGACCGTGGCCTGGCGCCGCGCCCGGTGTCCGACTTTTCGCGTCCGCTGGACTTGGGGCAAGGCAAGACCGCCGATGTCGCCTTTCGCGTCACCCGCCTGGAGCCCGATACGGTGCCCGGCTCCTGGTTCTACTACTGCCAGCAGCTCACGCCCGAACTGGTGTGGCGCCCGGAATGGCAGGGCCACGCCAATGCGGTCAAGGCGATGACCCGCCTGGCAATCCAGGTGGCCGACCCGCTGGCCGCCGCGCCCATCTATCTGCGCGCGATGGAAGGTGCCGAGGTGGCCGAAGCCGGCGCGGGCGCCTGCGTAATCCGCCTGCCGGCTTTCGAGTTCACTCTCACTGCAGGCGCACCGGGCATGCGCAAGCTGACCTTCGGCACTTCTTCGCTGGCGCGTTGCGCCGCGGCGCTCAAGCAAGGCGGCATCGCCTATCAAACCAGCAAGCAGGGCATCACCGTCGATGCGCAAGCAGAGATCGGCTGCGTCCTCGAATTCGAAGCCGTTTGAGCACGGCCCTGCCAGTTTTGACGCCGTGATGAAAACCAGGCGCAAATCCGCTTGAGCCGTGGCACAATCCTAGCTTAACCTTATTCTTATGAACCGCATCACTGGAGACCGCCATGCGCTTTGACCGCACCCTGCTCGCCGCTGCAGCCTTCGCCGCATTTGCGGTGGCCGGCGTTGCGCAAGCCCAGACTGCCTGGGACCTGCCCACCGCCTACCCGACGACCAACTTCCACACCGAAAACGTGCAGTTGTTCATCGACGACATCGCCAAGGCCACCGGCGGCAAGCTGAAGATCAACCTGCATGCCAACGCCTCGCTGATCAAGGCGCCGGACATCAAGCGCGCGATTCGCGGCGGCCAGGTGCAGATCGGCGAAATCCTCCTGGCCAATTTCGCCAATGAAGACGCGGTCTACGAACTCGACGGCGTGCCCTTCCTGGCCGCCAGCTACAGCGAGTCGATGAAGCTCTACAAGGCGCAAAAGCCGGCGCTGGACAAGCTGCTCGGCTCGCAAGGCATGAAGCTCCTTTATACGGTGCCATGGGGGCCGCAAGGCATCTACTCCAAGCGTGAAATCAACAGCGTGGTCGACATGAAGGGCCTGAAATGGCGTGCCTACAGCCCGGCCACCAACAAGATCGCCGAGCTGGTCAACGCCACCCCCGTCACCATCCAGGCGGCTGAACTGTCGCAGGCGCTGGCCACCGGCGTGGTGGATTCGTACATGTCGTCATTGTCCACCGGCTTCGACACCAAGACCTTCGAAAGCGTGAAGAACTGGTACGACACCCAGGCCTGGCTGCCGAAGAACGCGATTATCGTCAGCCAGAAGGCGTTCGACGCGCTCGACAAGCCGACCCAGGAGGCGGTGCTCAAGGCCGCCGCCGCCGCCGAGACCCGCGGCTGGAAAATGTCGCAGGACAAGAACCAGTGGTATGCCGACCAGATGACCAAGAACGGCATGAAGATCATCAAGCCCACGCCCAAGCTGTCGGCGGACATGAAGCAGGTCGGCGCCATCATGCTCGCCGACTGGCTCAAGCGCGCCGGCCCGGACGGCAAGGCGGTGGTCGACGCCTACCGCAAGATGTGACGAATGCGTAAAACGCTAGACTGGATCTACGACGCCGCGGGTTATCTCGCGGCGTTTTTTGTTTTCGCCATTTTTGCCATCATGGTGATCGGCTCGGCGATGCGCGAGATGGGCTTTCGCACCGGCGGCTCCACCGAGGTGGCCGCCTGGATGACGGCGGGCGCCGCCTTTTTCGGCCTGGCCCATACCTTCAAGCACGGCGACTTCGTGCGCGTCGGCCTGCTGCTGGAAAGCCTGAACCCGAAAATGCGCCGCGCTTTCGAAGTGCTGTCGCTGTCGATTGCCACGGCCTTCGTCGGCTACATGACCTACGCCGTCACGGTGTTCGTCTACAACAACTACCAGTACCACGAGATGGCTGGCGGCCTGGTGGTGATTCCCCTGTGGATACCGCAAATGAGCCTGGTGATCGGCTCGGCGCTCCTGTTCGTCGCCTTCATTGATGAGCTGGTGCTGGTGCTGATGGGCCGCATTCCCACCTACGTCCGCGCGGTCGAAGAACGCCACGCCCGCGGCGATTTCAGCGAGGACGTATGAACGTCGTCGAGGTAGGCGGACTGCTGTTGTTCGTGATGCTGCTGCTGTTGACCGGCGGGGTGTGGATTGCCCTGACCCTTGCCATGGTCGGCTGGATCGGCATGGTCTGGTTCACCCAGAAAGGGGCGGACGCCCAGGCCGAGTACATTTTTTCCGCCCTCTGGGGGTCGAGTGCTTCCTGGGAACTGGCGGCCCTGCCACTGTTCATCTGGATGGGCGAAATATTATTTCGAACCAAGCTTTCCGAGGAGATGTTCGAAGGCTTGGCGCCCTGGCTGAACAACGTGCCCGGGCGGCTGATGCACACCACCATCCTGGGCTGCGGCATTTTCGGCTCGGTCTCCGGCTCCTCTGCCGCCACTTGCGCGACGATTGCCAAGGTGGCGCTGCCGGAACTGGTGAAGCGCGGCTATAACGAAAACATGGTGCTAGGGTCGCTGGCTACCGCCGGCACGCTGGGGATCCTGATCCCGCCTTCGATCACCATGGTGGTCTACGCGGTGGCGGCGGACGCCTCGATCATCCGCATTTTCCTCGCCGGCTTCATCCCGGGCTTTTTGCTGATGATCCTGTTCTCCGGCTATATCGCCTGGTGGTCGATCCGCAACCCGGAGCAGGTGCCGCCGGCCGGCCCCTGGATGTCGTTCAAGGACAAGCTGAAGAAGTCTGGCAACCTGATCCCCTGCACGGTGCTGATCATTTTCATCGTCTGGGTGCTGATCGCCGGCTGGGCCACCGCCACCGAATGCGCCGCCTACGGGGTACTCGGTTCGCTGGCGATCGCCGCCTGGAGCCGCAGCCTGACCTGGGAAAACTTTTTTGCCAGCCTGATGGGCTCCACCCGCGTCTCCTGCATGATCATGTTCATTCTTGCCGGCGCCTCGGTGCTCACGCAAACCATGGCGCTCACCGGCATCCCCGCGCACCTGGCGGAATGGGTGTCCACCTTGCACCTCTCGCCCTACGCATTGATCGGCGTGCTCTCGCTGGTGTACATCGTGCTGGGCACGGCGCTGGACGGCATTTCGATGATCGTGCTCACCTCCTCGGTGGTGTTGCCGATGATCGCCAAGGCCGGCTTCGACAAGATCTGGTTCGGCATTTTCATCGTGCTGCTGGTCGAGATCGCGGAAGTCACCCCGCCGGTGGGCTTCAACCTTTTCGTGCTACAGAACATGACGGGCAAGGACTCCAACTACATCGCCAAGGCGTCCCTGCCCTTCTTTGCCTGCCTGGTGGTGGCCATCGGCATCATCACCGTGTTCCCGATCCTGGTGACCTGGTTCCCCGATTACGTGATGGGGGCGGCGAAGTAGATGCGCGTGGCGGTTCTGGGTGCCGGTGTCGCCGGCATCGCCACGGCCTACTACCTGCGCGAAGCCGGGCATGAAGTAACAGTAGTGGACCGCCAGCCGGCGCCGGCGCTGGAAACCAGCTACGCCAATGCCGGCCACGTCTGCCCTTCCTACGCCACGCCCTGGGCCGCACCCGGGATGCGCTGGAAGTCGGCCAAATGGTCGATGCAGGCCTGGCTGGGGATCGAGACGGCGCTGAAATTCACGCCGCGCCTGGATGCGCGTCAATGGAACTGGTTGAAGCGCTTTCTCGGCGAATGCGACGCTCGGCGATACGCGATCAACAAAGCGCGCATGGGGCGCATCGCGCGTTATAGCCATGCGCAGCTCAAGGCATTGCGCGAACGACTCGCCATCGATTACGAGCAGACCACCGTCGGCAATCTGCAGGTTTTCCGCGATCAGGCCGGCGTGGATAACGCGCAACTGGGCGCCAAAGTGTTGGCGCAAGCCGGTGTTCCGCACCGCTTGATGAGCCCGGATGACTGCATCGTCTTCGACCCCGCGCTCGCCAGCGCACGCGGCCTGATCGCCGGCGGTTTGCTGATGCCGGCGGACGAGACCGGCAATTGCCAGTTGTTCACCAGCAAACTCGCGCAATCGCTGGGCGAGAACGGCGTGGCCTTTCGCTATTCGACTACGATCAGCGGCCTGCAGTCAGCGGGAGACAGTATGAGCGTCGCGCTGGCCGACGGCAGCCTGGCTGCGGATGCCTACGTACTTTCCTGTGCCCATGCCTCGGTCGCGCTCGCCCGTCCACTGGGTCTCGATGTACCCATCTATCCCGTGAAGGGTTATGCGGTCACCGTACCGATCATCGACGACGCCAAAGCGCCGAAAAGCGGCATCGTCGATGAGGCGCTGAAAGTCGCGGTGACCCGCATGGGCAACAAGATCCGCGCCGCCGGCACTGCCGAGATCGGCGCGCGCGACGTTTCCGTCAGCCCGGCCGATTGCGCCACCATCGTCAAATCACTCTCGGAACTATTTGGCGCCATCGACCTGCGCGGCGCCGAATACTGGGCCGGCATGCGGCCGATGACGCCGGATGGCGCGCCGCTGGTTGGCGCGACCCGCTACCGCAACTTGTTTCTCGCCACCGGCGGCGGCTCCAACGGCTGGACCACGGCCTGCGGCATCGGCCGTGTGACGGCCGATGTGGTGTCGGGCAAATCGCCCGAGATTGATATCAGCGACCTCGGACTGTCCCGCTTCGGCTAATGCGCCTTGTCCCAGTTGGGACCGACGCCCACCTCGGCCACCAGCGGCACGTCGAGCTTCGCCACTTCGCTCATCAGTTCCGGCACCTTGGCGCGCGCCAGTTCCAGTTCGCCTTCCGGTACCTCCAGCACCAGTTCGTCGTGCACCTGCATCACCATGCGGGTGGCGAGCTTTTCCTTTTCGATCCAGTCCTGCACCGCGATCATCGACATCTTGATCAAATCGGCCGCCGTGCCCTGCATCGGCGCGTTGATCGCCGCGCGCTCGGCGCCCTGGCGGCGCGGGCCGTTGGGGCTGTTGATCTCCGGCAGCCAGAGGCGGCGGCCGAAAGCGGTTTCGACGAATCCCTTTTCCTTCGCCATCACGCGGGTATCGTCCATGTAGCGCTTGACGCCGGCGAAGCGCTCGAAATAGCGGTCGATGTAGTTCTTCGCCGCATCGCGCTCGATGCCGAGGTTGCCGGCGAGGCCGAAGGCACTCATGCCGTAGATCAGGCCGAAGTTGATCACCTTGGCGTAGCGGCGCTGCTCGCTGGTGACTTCCTCTTTCGGTGCGCCGAACACCTGCGAGGCGGTGGTGCGGTGGATGTCCTCGTTGGCGGCGAATGCGGCGAGTAGCGCCGGGTCCTTCGAGATGTGCGCCATGATGCGCAACTCAATCTGCGAGTAGTCCGCGGAGATGATCACAGAGCCTGGAGAGGCGATGAAGGCCTCGCGGATGCGCCGGCCTTCGGCGGTGCGAATCGGGATGTTCTGCAGGTTCGGCTCGTTCGACGACAGGCGCCCGGTGACGGCCACCGCCTGCGCGTAGGTGGTGTGCACCCGTCCGGTATTCGGGTTGACCATGCGCGGCAGCTTGTCCGTGTACGTGGACTTGAGCTTGGACAGGCTGCGGTAGTCGAGCAATATCTTCGGCAGCGGATAATCCTCCGCCAGCTTTTGCAGCACCTCTTCATCGGTGGAAGGCGCGCCCGAGGGCGTCTTCTTGATCACCGGGAGTTTCATGCGCTCGAAAAAGATTTCGCCGATCTGTTTCGGGCTGCCGAGATTGAAAGGCTGGCCGGCCAGTTCATACGCTTTTTGCTCCAGCTCGAGCATTTTCACGCCGAGTTCGCCGCCCTGCTTTTCCAGCAGCGCCGCGTCGATCAGCACGCCGTTGCGCTCCATTTTCAGCAGCACTTCGGACACCGGAATTTCCAGTTCGTAGATGAACCTGAGCTTTGGGTCGTTTTCGATGCGCGGCCACAGCGTTTGATGCAGTTGCAGGGTGACCTCGGAATCTTCCGACGAGTATTCGGTAGCGCGATCGATCGCTACCTGGTCGAAGCCGATCTGGTTCGCACCCTTGCCGCACACCTCTTCGAAGGTGATGGTCTTGCGACCCAGGTGGCGCTCGGCCTGGCTATCCATGTTGTGCGGCTTGTGCGACTCCAGCACATAGCTTTGCAGCAGGGTGTCGTGCGCGATGCCGTTGAGCACCACGCCGTGATTGGCGAAAATGTGCGCGTCGTACTTCAAATGCTGGCCGACCTTTTTCTTCGCCGGGTTCTCCAGCCAGGGGCGCATTTTTTCGATCACGGCATCGAAGTCGAGCTGGTCTTCGGCGTCCGGCCCGCGATGCTTGAGCGGAATGTAGGCGCCCTTGTAGGGTTCCAGTGCGAGCGAAATGCCGACCAGGCGCGCCAGCATCGGGTCGAGGCTGGTGGTCTCGGTATCGACGGCGGCGATCTCGGCGGCGTCGAGCCGTTCCAGCCAGGCGTCGAGGCGCTCCATGGTGCGGATGGTTTCGTATTCCTTCGGCTTTTCGCCGGGCAGATCACCCGGGTCGGGCGCTTCCAGCGCCGCCTCGGTCGGGTCCTTTCTGTCATCGACCGTCTTGCCACCGTTTTCGATTTCGCGCAGCCAGCTCTTGAAGCTGTAGCGCTTGAATAGCTCCAGCAGGGCCGCATCGTCCTGCGGCAAGGGCTTGAGTATCTCAGGGTGCAGTTCCGGCACGTCGCACTTGATGGTGAGCAACTGGCGGGCAGTGGGCAGCCAGTCCAGCGCCTTGCGCAGGTTGTCGCCGACCACGCCCTTGATCTTGTCGGCATTGGCGATCACGTTGTCCAGGCTGCCGTATTCGCTGATCCATTTCACGGCCGTCTTCGGCCCTACCTTCTCCACGCCGGGCACGTTGTCCACCGCGTCGCCCATCAGCGTCAGGTAGTCGATGATGCGCTCCGGCGGCACGCCGAATTTCGCATTGACGCCGGGGATGTCCAGCGTCTCGTTGCTCATGGTATTCACCAGCGTCACATGCTGGTTCACCAGTTGCGCCATGTCCTTGTCGCCAGTGGAAATCACCGTGTCGATCTGCAGGTCGCCGGCCATCTTCGCCAGGGTGCCGATCACGTCGTCGGCCTCGACCCCGTCGACCATCAATATCGGCCAGCCCAGCGCGCGGGTGCAGGCGTGGATCGGCTCGATCTGTTTCACCAGGTCTTCCGGCATCGGCGCGCGCTGCGCCTTGTAGGCCGGGTACTGGTCGTCGCGAAACGTTTTTCCCTTGGCGTCGAATACGCAGGCGATATAGTCGGCGTGATAATCTTCGCGCAGCTTTTTCATCATGCTGAGAAAGCCGCGAATCGCGCCGGTGGGCTCGCCGGCGTCGCTGCGCAAATCGGGCAGCGCATGAAACGCGCGATAGAGATAGGATGAGCCGTCTACCAGCAATAGCCTGGGCATAGGGTAAGCGAGGGAATCGAAATGGAAGCGAAAGTAAACCGGGCGGACCCGGCAGCGGATTATTCTGCGCGCGAGGCGTGGCGCCTCTTCGGGATTATGTCAGAGTTCGTCGAGGCCACCGAGCGCCTCGAGTCGCTGCATCCGGCGGTATCGATTTTCGGTTCGGCGCGCCTCGCGCCCGAGCACAAATATTACAAGCTCTCCGAAGAGATTTCACGCAAGCTTTCCGACGCCGGTTTCGCCGTCATCTCCGGCGGCGGCCCGGGCGTGATGGAAGCGGCCAATCGCGGCGCCTTCCACGGCAAGAGCGCGGCGGTGGGCCTGAACATCGAGCTGCCGCGCGAGCAGCACGGCAACTCGTTTCAGAACGTCGCGCTGTACTTCAAGCATTTTTTCGCGCGCAAATACATGTTCGTGAAATTTGCCTGTGCTTATGTCGTGATGCCCGGCGGCTTCGGCACGCTCGACGAACTCACCGAAGCGCTGACCCTGGTGCAGACCGGCAAGGCGACCAAGATGCCGATCATCCTGGTCGGCAGCGAATTCTGGGCCGGCATGCTCGACTGGATGCGCGACCAATTGATCAGCAACAAGCTGATCAGCCCGGAAGACATGGACCTGATGCAGGTGATCGACAACGCCGATGAAGTAGTTGAGACGATTTTCAACTTCTACGAGACGCGTGGCTTCACCCCGACCGAGACCGATCGCGAAAAGCTGATGTACCTCTGAGCGCATGCGCTGCGGCAACTGTAGCCCGCAGTGCCTTCCTCGCCGGGTATCGCGCTTGCTCCGTCAGCCTTACGCGGCCCCACCCACTTGATACAATGACCCCATGCGCTCTCTTTCTTCGCTTGTTCGCCTGCCTCGCCTGCTGGTACTGCTACTGAGTTTCCCGGTTTCGCTCGCGTTCGCGCAGCAGCCGCCCAATCTCGAGCCCCTGCCACCCGACCAGATTCCGCCGCCGCCGCAAATCAAGATCGACCCGAGCAAGGAGCCGGTGGTCACCACCTTCCAGCGCGGCGAAGACAAGGTGGAAGAATTCCGTATCGGCGGCAAGCTCTACATGGTCCGCGTCACCCCGCCGAAAGCCCCGCCCTATGTGCTGGTCGACCAGGACGGCACCGGCAAATTCGGCCCTGGCGGCGGCCCGTCCGATGCCGGCCATCTGAGCGTGCCGATGTGGGTGATCGGCACCTTCTGAAGATGTTCTGCGGCCGAGTGCGCCGCGCCCGGTAAAATCGCGGAAATACGGGACAATCGGTTCCGGATTGTCCGTTGTTCCATTTTTCGTCCTATCCGCCCTCGACATGCCGAGCCGCTTCGTTCCCCTGTTGGCCAATTGATATGGCCGTCTTCACTTCACTGACCGAAGATGAATTGCGCCCCTGGCTGTCGCAATACGACGCCGGCGAGTTGCGCAGCCTGACCGGCATCGCTTCCGGCATCGAAAACAGCAATTTTTTCCTCGGCACCAGCACCGGCGATTTCGTTCTGACGATTTTCGAAAAACTCAGTGCCGCCGAGTTGCCGTTTTACCTTGGCCTCACCGCGCACCTGGAGCAGAACGGCGTCCCTTGCCCTGGCCCGGTGCCGGACCGTGCCGGCCGGCATTTCAGCGAACTCAAGGGCAAGCCTGCCGCCATCGTGCGCCGCCTGCCCGGCCGCTCGCACATGCAGCCCAGCGGCGCCGACCGCGCGCAGGTCGCGGCGACCCTGGCGCGCATGCACCTGGCCGGCCAGAGCTACGCGAACAAGCAGGAAAATCCGCGCGGCCCGCATTGGTGGGCCGTCACCGCGCCGCGCGTAATGCCCTTTCTCGACTCTGGCAGGCAGGCCATGCTGGCCGACGAGCTGCGCTTCCAGGCTTCGCACCGCCTCGATGAATTGCCGCGCGGCCCGATCCATGCCGACCTGTTCCGCGACAACGTGCTGTTCGACAATGACGTACTGGGCGGCTTCATTGACTTCTACTTCGCCGGCTGGGACTGCCTGTTGTTCGACGTCGCCGTCTGCGTCAACGACTGGTGCATCGTGCGCGAAGGCGCCGCCGCCGGCCAACTGGTGGAAGCGCAGGCACGGGTGTTCCTTCAGGCCTATGCGGCGGTGCGCCCGTTCACCCCCGGCGAGCAAGCCGCCTGGCCGGTGATGCTGCGCGCCGGCGCGCTGCGCTTCTGGCTGTCGCGTCTGTTCGACTTCCACCTGCCGCGCCCGGGCGAGCTGATCACCCCGCACGACCCCGGGCATTTCGAACGCATCCTTGCCCTGCGCCGCGCGGGCGTCGCCGCGCCCTGGCTCTAGGCCGGCGCGCTACACTGGCAGCGGTACGCCGGTGCGGCACCTCGTGAAAATCCCTCTCTAGCCAATGGAACCCGTCATCCTCCCCGCCCTGCACGGCTGGCTCTGGGTCACGCACGGGTTCGCCCTGTTTCGCGCCTATGCCGCGCTCTGGCTGCTGCTGCTGTTTTTCTACTGGATCGCCCTGGCCTTGGCCGGCGTGGTGCCGCTGGTGGGGCCGATGCTCGCGCTGTGCCTGGTGCCGGGCATTTCCGCCGGTTTGATGGTTGCCTGCCGCGCGGCGCAGAACGGCACGCCGCCTTCGCTGCGGCACATTTTCGAGCCTTTCGCGCGCCACCGCGTCGCCCAGTTCCGCCTCGGCCTGATTTATCTCGGCGGTTTCGCGTTGGCGCTGGCGGGCAGCGGCCTGTTCGACGGCGGCCTCTTCGTGCGCGCCTGGTTTTCCGGCGCGGTAGACGCCAAGCAGGCAATCGCGCTGCGCCCGGGCATGCTCGCCTTCATGGGCCTGTTCGCCCCGGTGATGCTGGCTTTCTGGTTCGCTCCCGCGCTGGCGCACTGGAAAGACATGCCCGCTTCCAAAGCCCTGTTCTTCAGCGTGTTTGCCGGCTTGCGCAATTGGCGCGCCTTCCTGGTCTACGGCCTGGGCTGGATGTTCTTCATGCTGGCGGTGCCACTGGTCATCGCCATCGTCCTGGGGCTGGTGCTGTCGGCCGACATGCGCGGCGTGACAGTGGCCTCTTTCATCATCATGCCGTACATGTTCGCGGTAATGGGGGCGATGGTCTGCTCCTTTTATTCCAGCTACGCCGCGGTCTTTCCGGAACCGGCGCCGGCGCCCTGAAAGGTTCCCCCGGAGGCTCGCGCCGCCGTGTTAGCATGGCGCAAACAACAAGACCATGAAGCACTCGTCCCCCTTGTCCGCAGGCCCCGCGACCCGCCTCCCGCTGTTTTGCATTCATGGCCCGGCCTGCCGCGTCCGGCCCTTTGCCGCCGTGGCCCGCCATGCTTGATACCCTGCGCCGCGTTCCCACTCCCGAAGGCATCGAGCTTTCGCTGCGCCTGGCCGGGCCGGTGCCGCGCGCCTACGCCTTCGCCACCGACTTGCTGATCCGCGGTGCCATCTTGCTGGCGCTGATCCAGGTGGTGGCGATTTTCGGCCGCAGCGGCACCGGTCCCGGCCTGATCCTGTTCTTTCTGCTCGAATGGTTTTACCCGGTCGCCTTCGAAATCTGGTGGAACGGCGCCACGCCGGGCAAGCGTGCCTTCAGCCTGATGGTGGTCAACGACAACGGCACCCCCGTCACCGTCGGCGCCTCGGTCACGCGCAACCTGCTGCGCATCGTTGACTTCTTGCCCATGCTCTGGGCCTTCGGCCTGATTTCCATGCTGTTCTCGCGCGACTTCAAGCGCTTAGGCGACCTGGCCGCCGGCACCGTGGTGGTGTACCGCGACCGCGTGCGCATGCGCGGCGCCCTGCCCGACGTGCCGCCGCTGATGCCTGCCTTTCCCCTGAGCCTGGCCGAGCGCCGTGCCGTGCTCAACTTCGCCGAACGCCATGCCCTGCTGACCGAAGAGCGCGCCGACGAGGTGGCCTCGCATGCCGGCCCGCTGGTGGGTAACAACAGGGTGCCGGCGCGGGTGATCCTCGGCATCGCCAGGCACCACAACAAATGAACCAGAACGCCTTCGAAACCGGACACGGCGCCGCCTGGCAAGCCTTCGACGCGCGCCTGAAAAGCCTGCGCCGCAAAGGCGAGGAACGCGAGCAAGCCGCCGGCGACTGGCCGCGCCAGTACCGCCAGGTGACGCACGACCTGGCGCTGGCGCAAAGCCGCGCTTACAGCCCGGAACTGGTGGACCGCCTGAACCTGCTGGCCCTGCGCGGCCACCAGCGCTTCTACGGCTCGCGCGGCAACCTGCTGGCCGCGGTGATCGAATTCATCGGCGGCGGCTTTCCCGCCCTGGTGCGCCGCGAGTCGCTGGTGGTGTGGATTGCCGCCGCCCTGCTGTTCATCCCGATGTTCGGCATGATCGCGCTGCTGCAGCACTTTCCCGAGTTCGTCCACTACCTGCTCACGCCGGACCAGCTGCGCAGCTACGAGGGCATGTACAACCCGGCCAACCAGGCGCTGGGCCCCAGCCACAGCGCCGAAAGCCAGACCATGATGTGGGGCTACTACATCAAGCACAACGTCGGGATCGACTTCCAATGCTTCGCCACCGGCCTGTTCTTCGGCATCGGCTCGGTGTTCTACCTGCTGTTCAACGGCATGCAGATCGGCGCGGTGGCCGGCTACCTGACGCAGCAGGGTTATATCCAGACCTTCTGGGGCTTCGTCGCCGGCCACAGCGCCTGGGAGCTGATCGGCGCGGCTATCTCCGGCGCCGCAGGACTGAAGCTCGGCTGGGCACTGGTTTCTCCAGGCCAGCTCACGCGCGGCGCGGCGCTCAAGGAGTCAGCCAAGGTCGCCGTGCGCCTGCTTTACGGCGCCGCCGGCATGACCCTGTGCGCTGCGTTCATCGAAGCCTTCTGGTCATCGATCGGCAGCACGCCGTTCGCCCTGAAAATCGGCGTCGGCCTGACCTTCTGGGCGCTGTTCATCGCCTACTTCCTGTTCGCCGGGCGGGGCCGCAATGCGGATTGACGGCCTCACGCTGGACCTGCGCGAGCGCAACGCCTGGGAAGCCTTCGATCTCGGCGTGGCCCTGGCGCGCAACACCGGCGCCCGGCTGTTCGTCCCCTTCAGCGCGATCTTCGTCCTGCTGGCCATAGTGGTGCAGGCCATCGTTTTTTTCCTCGACCTGCCGGTCTGGGCGGCGCTGCCGCTGCTCTGGTGGTTCAAGCCGGCGGCCGACCGCATCGCCCTCTCCGTGCTGGCGCAGGCAGTGTTCAGCGCCGCGCCGCCCTGGCGCAAAACGCTGGACTCGCTCACCACCATTCCGCGCACCGGCCTCGTCGCCGCCCTCACCTACGGCCGCCTCGATTTCGCGCGCAGCTTTCACCTGCCGGTGCGCCAGCTCGAAGGCCAGACCGGCAAACCCGGGCGCGAGCGCCTGCGGGTGCTGGACAAAAAGCTGCGCGGCCACGCGGTCTGGCTCACGTTGGCAGTCTGGCTGTTCATTTTCGTCCTGATCTTCGGCCTCAATGGCCTGATCGGCCTGCTGGCGCCCGACGACCTGCACATCGAGCCGCTGATCTTCGCCTTTTTCCGCGACACGTCCGGCAGCGTCATCAGCCAGTACCTCACCTGCGCCGCCTACGTCGTGGCCGAATGCGTGCTCGAGCCCTTTTACGTCGCCAGCGGCTTCGCGCTGTACCTGAGCCGGCGCACCGCCCTCGAAGGCTGGGACCTCGAAGTCGCCTTCAAGCGCATGGCCGCGCGCATCGAGGAACAAACCAAGCCCGTCACCGTTCTCCCCGGCGCCCTCGCCCTGTTGCTGGCCGGCATTCTCGCCATCGCCTGCGCGCTGCCAAGTTCCTCATACGCGCAGGAAGCACAGGACGAGGATGAGCCCGACAGCGCCGCCACCGCGCAGTCCGACCCGGTGCTGCCCAAGCCCACGCCGGCCCAGGCCGCCAAGGAAGCGAAGGAGCCGAGCAAGGAAAAAACCGCCGTCCGCCAGGTGCTCGCTGCGCCCGAGTTCAACGAATACGCCGACGAAAAAGTCTGGCGCTACACCGGCAAGCCGAGCGACCCGGGCAAGCCGCCACGCTTCGGCGACGGCTTTTTCCGCTTCATGCAGTTCGTCGGCGAACTGCTGCGCGGCGGCCTCTGGGTGATCGCCATCGTCGTGCTGGCCTGGCTGCTCTACCTGCTGGCTACCCGCTTCGGCTGGTTCAAGGACAACTTCCGCATGCACCGCGTCAAGCCGGACGCGATGTTCGGCCTCGACCTGCGCCCCGAAAGCCTGCCCGACGACGTGCCCGCCGCCGCCCGCGCCCTCCTGGCCGAAGGCAACATGCGCGGCGCCCTGGCCCTGCTCTACCGCGCCTCGCTATCGCTGCTGATCCATGAGCGCGATGTCGAAATCGCCGCCGGCGACACCGAGGGCGACTGCGTGCGCCGCGTCGCCCGCGCCGGCCCGCCGGCCACGGCCGCCTATTTCGAGCAGCTCGCCGCCGCCTGGAGCCTGATTGCCTACGCCGGCCGCAAGCCGGAAAACGCCGAAGTCGCGCGCCTGATCGACACCTGGGCCACGCACTTCACCGTGCCCGATACCGAAGGCGCCTCCGGCGCCGGCCCACGGGCGGTGCCGGCATGAGGTTTTCCACCATCATCGGCTGCCTGCTGATCGCGGCCCTCGGTTTGGGCACGATCTGGTGGTTCAAGAATTTCGAACATGTGCCCGAGCACGTCTACAAGGGCCTGAAAGGCGAGGCAGCCGAAGACCCTTACCTGGCGATGAAGCGCTTTCTCGGCCGGATGAACGTGCAGGTCGAAGAGCGCAAGCCCTCGGCCACCGCCGGCACCAAGTTCGGCGCCTGGCAGGCCGGTGGCACCGTCATGCTGGGCGACCGCCGTCACGTCGTCATGACGCAGGAGCGCGTCGCGCAAGTGCTGGCCTGGGTCGAGCACGGCGGCCACCTGATCGTCGAGGCCGAGTACCCCGGCCGCCCCGACCCGCTGCTGACCGCGCTGGACATCGAGCGCCGCCCGCAGCCGCGCATTCCGCGACCGCCCCGCGCCGACCCCAAGGCCCCGTTCACCCCCGCCGAGCGCCAGACCCTGTGGAACGAGCGCCTCACCGACGTCTCCATTCCCGGCAACCCTCGCGTGCTGCAGGTGCAGTTCTCGCCGTATCAAAGCCTGGCCGACCCGAAAAACCGCGCGCAGTGGAGAGTCGAAAACGCCCTCGGCCTGCGCATGCTGCACCTGGCGCGCGGCAAGGGGCAGATCACCGTGGTGTCCAACTTCGACTGGCTCACCTACAACGGCACCATGCGCATCAAGGAAGAGCGCGCCCAGCCCACCAACATCGGCAAGCTCGACCATGCCGAAGTACTGATGACCCTGCTGCGCCTCAACCCCGATTACGCCAAGCATCCCGTGCGTCTGATCTGGGGCAACGACCAGGTCTCGCTGGCGCAAATGCTGTTCAACGAAGCCTGGATGGCGATTGCCGCCTTCGCCGCCCTGCTCGTGCTCTGGCTGGCGCGGGTGATCCCGCGCTTCGGCCCGCTCACCCCCGAGCCGCCGCCGGCCGAGCAGCGCCTGGCCGCCCACCTCGAGGCCAGCGGCCGGTTTTTCTGGAAGTATCTCAACCCTCACGCCGTCTACGCCAAGCTGCGCGGCGCCTTCGACAAGCGCCTGGCCGAGCGCCGCCCCGGCTTGTCCAGCCGCCGCCCGGGCGAGCGCAACCGCGAACTGGCGCGCCTGATCGGCGTGCGCG
The DNA here is from genome assembly GCA_028292405.1 of Betaproteobacteria bacterium. GTDB lineage: Bacteria > Pseudomonadota > Gammaproteobacteria > Burkholderiales > JAEUOS01 > JAQGMJ01. The sequence continues at coordinate 233,650 of JAQGMJ010000030.1, read as the reverse complement.
AAGAAGCCGTCGCGCGTGCCCTCGACACCCCCGTACAAAACGCCACCGAATTCGTGCGCAATGTGCGCGTGCTGCAACGTTTGCTTGAAAAGCTCTAGCTGATTTGCTTTCGATTTTGTTGCTTTGTGGAATTTTTCTTGTGAAATTGTCCGGCTTTGCCGGCGATTTCACACAAACTTTAACCAGGCAAAAACGGCAGCCTTCTTTTAAAAGAAAGCTCCGCTTTTGCCTGAAGGAACGTTAATGGCTCTTACCGAAGAACAACTCTCCCAAAGCTCGCGCGTGCTGCAAGCCATGCGCGACCAGATCGCCAACGCCGTCGTCGGCCAGACCGCCGTCATCGAACAGGTGTTAGTCGCCCTGATTGCCGCCGGCCACGTGCTGATCGAAGGCGTGCCGGGTCTCGGCAAGACACTGCTGGTGCGCGCACTCGCCAAGACCTTCGACGGCAGCTTCGGCCGCATCCAGTTCACTCCTGACTTGATGCCCTCCGACGTGACAGGTCATACGATTTACGACCCCGCCAGCGGCCAGTTTTCCACCCGCAAGGGCCCGGTGTTCACCAACCTCTTGCTGGCCGACGAAATCAACCGCGCCCCCGCCAAGACCCAGGCCGCCCTGCTTGAAGTAATGCAGGAAGGCCAGGTCACCATCGAAGGCACGCCGCACATCCTGCCCCTGCCCTTCATGGTGCTGGCCACCCAAAACCCGGTGGAGCAGGAAGGCACCTACCCCCTGCCCGAAGCCCAGCTCGACCGCTTCCTGCTCAAGGTGCGCATCGACTACCCGGCCCACGCCGAGGAAGTGGCGATGACCCGCGCGGTGACGGCCGGCAAGGTCGGCGACAAGCTCGCGGTGGACGCGGTGCAGACGCTGATCAAGCCCGCCACCATCACCGGCCTGCAGCAATACGGCGCCAACGTCGATGTGGATGAGCAAGTGCTGGACTACGCCGTGCGCCTGGCGCGCAAGACCCGCGAGTTCCCCGGCATCGCCGCCGGCGCCGGCCCGCGCGGTGCCATTGCCATCGTGCGCGCCGCGCGCGGCTACGCGCTGATGGCCGGCCGCCCTTACGTCACGCCGGACGACGTCAAGCGCGCCGCCCTGCCGGCTTTGCGCCACCGCATCGCCGCCGCGCCTGAACTGGAAATCGAAGGCCGCGGCAGCGACAGCCTGGTGCTGGCGCTGCTGGAGCAGGTGCCGGCACCGCGCCAGTAAATCGCTTTTGAAAATTCGCACTACACCCTGATGCGTCCTGGCTCTTCCGCCCTCGCCTACGCCCTTGCCTGGCTGCTGCTGGGCATTGCCGCCTCGCTATGGCCGCCCGCCCTGTTGCCCTGGCAGATCGCCGGCGGCGTGTTCGGCGTCGCCCTGGTGGCCGACTGGATGCTGGCGCGAAGGCCGCTGGACCTGACGCTCGAACGCTGCGTCCCCGCCTCCTGGCCGGTAGGCGTGCCCAAGGACGTGATGCTGCGCCTGGCCAACCACAGCGGCCGCGGCCTGCGCCTGGCGCTCTACGACCACCACCCGCAAGCCGGTATCGCAGAGCTCTTGCCTTTGAGCCTGGCGCTGCCCAATGAGCGCAGCGCGCAAATCGCCTATCGTTACACGCCTATCCATCGCGGCGACCTCACTTTCGGCCAGTGCGACGTGCGCGTCGCCTCGCCGATGCGCCTGTGGGAGCGCAAGATCGCTCTCGGTGAAACGCAGACGGTACGGGTCTTCCCGAATTTCGCCGCCATCTCCGGCTACGCCCTGCTCGCCACCGACAACCGCCTGTCGCAAATCGGCGTGCTGCAGCGCCGCCGCCGCGGCGAAGGCATGGACTTTCATCAGCTGCGCGAATACCGCGAAGGCGACAGCCAGCGCCAGGTCGACTGGAACGCCACCTCGCGCATGCGCAAGCTGATCTCGCGCGAATACCGGGACGAGCGCGACCAGCACATCGTCTTCCTGATCGACTGCGGCCGGCGCATGAGCGCCACCGACCTCTCGGCCACTCACCTCACGCACTTCGACCACGTGCTCAACGCCGCGCTGCTGCTGGGCTACGTCTCGCTGCGCCAGGGCGACGCGGTGGGCTACCTCACCTTCGCCACCGAGACCCCGCGCTTCGCCGCCCCGCGCAAGTCGGGCGCCGCCGTCAGCGTGCTGCTCAACGGCCTCTACGACGTGCAGCCCAGCCTCGACGTACCTGATTACACGCAAGCCGCCGTCAACCTTTCCGCGCGCCTGAAGCGCCGCGCCCTGGTGATCGTGCTCTCCAACCTGCGCGACGAGGACGACGAAACCCTGGCCCCCGCCCTGCGCCTGCTCACCGGTCGCCACCTGGTGCTGTTCGCCTCGCTGCGCGAACCCACCCTGGACGAAAAACTGCGCGAACCGGTGCGCGACCTCGACACCGCCGTCACCCACGTCGCCGCGGTGGACTATGCTTTCGAGCGCCAGCGCGCCCTGAAACGTATCGAGCGCAGCGGCGCCATGGTGCTCGACGTCGAACCGCAAAAACTCCCCATCGCCCTGGTCAACCGCTATCTCGACATCAAGCGCGCCGGGCGGCTGTAAAGTAGCAACATAGAACGCAGACAAAAAGGAATCACATCATGGCCATCAGCAAAGACAGCACCCAAATCGGCTTCATCGGCACCGGCATCATGGGCGGCCACATGGCGCGCCACCTGCAGGCCGCCGGCTTCAAGCTGCATGTCTACAACCGCACCAAGGCGAAGACCGACGCGCTGGTCGCCGGCGGCGCCACCTGGCACGACAGCCCCGGCGCAGTGGCGGCCGAAAGCGACATCGTCATCACCATGGTCGGCTTTCCCAAGGACGTCGAAGAAACCTACCTCGGCGCCGGCGGTATCGTCGAGCGCGCCAGGAAGGGCGCCATCCTGATCGACATGACCACCTCCAGCCCCGCCCTGGCCAAGCGCATCGCCGAGGCCGCTGCGAAAAAGGGCGTGGATTCGCTGGACGCCCCCGTCTCCGGCGGCGACGTCGGCGCGCGCGACGCCAAGCTCTCCATCATGGTCGGCGGCGACAAGGCCGCCTTCGACGCCGCCCTGCCGGTGTTCCAGCTGATGGGCGCCAACATCATGCTGCTGGGCGCGGCCGGCGCCGGCCAGCACACCAAGATGTGCAACCAGATCATCATCGCCTCCACGCTCACCGGCGTGGCCGAAGGCATCAGCTACGCCAAACGCACGGGCCTGGACCCCGTCGAAGTGCTCAAGTGCATAGGCGGCGGCGCCGCCGCCAGCTTCCAGTTGAACGTGCTGGGCAACCGCATGCTCGAAGGCAACTTCGAGCCGGGCTTTTTCATGGAGCACTTCATCAAGGATTTGACGATTGCCACCGAAGAGGCCGCGTCATTCGACACCAAGCTCGACTCGCTGCAACTGGCCAAGTCCAAACTCGAAGCGCTGGCGAAAAAGGGTTATGGCCGCAAGGGCACGCAGGCGCTGTACAAGCACTACAACCCGGATTGAGCTTGCTGACAAGGAGTGGGCCTTGGTCCCGCTCCCCTCGGTGTCATCCTGAACGCAGTGAAGGATCTGCTTTTTATCGCACGTGGCTAAGTAGCTCCATCGCAGGCACGCCGCAAAAGCGAATTCTTCGCTTCACTCAGAATGACAGCGGAGAGGAATGGACCTGCGGTAACTGTAGCGGGCAGCGCCGGGGACGTTTCTGGCTAAACCTTCTCCAGCTTCGCATAAGCCAGCGCCAGCCACTTCACACCGTTGCGCCCGAAGTTCACCTGCAGCCTGGCCTCCGGCCCACCGCCCTCGGCGTTGACGATCACCCCGGTGCCGAACTTCGCGTGCAGCACGTTTTGCCCGATACGAAAGCCGGTGTCCTCCGCCTGCTTCGCCTTGGCATACGCCGGCATCGCCACCGGCGCAAAATCATCATCACCCTGCCACATGCGCCCGCGCGGCGTCACTTTGGCGGTGAGCCACTTCATCACCGCCTCCGGCAGTTCCTCGAAAAAGCGCGACTTCATGCTGTAGCGGGTCTGGCCGTGCAGCATGCGCGTCTGTGCAAATGACATGTAGAGGCGCGCTCGCGCGCGGGTGATCGCCACGTACATCAGGCGCCGTTCCTCGTCTAAGCCATCGCGCTCCATGATCGAGTTCTCGTGCGGAAACAGGCCGTCTTCCAGCCCGGTGATGAACACGTTGTTGAACTCCAGGCCCTTAGCGGAGTGGATGGTCATCAACTGCACCGCGTCCTGCCCCTCGGCCGCCTGGTTGTCGCCGGACTCCAGCGCCGCGTGGGAGAGGAATTGCGCCAGGCTGTCTTCATCTTCCTGGATGAAGTTGGCGGCGGCGGCAATCAGTTCTTCCAGGTTGGCGACACGGTCCGCGCCTTCCTTTTCATTCTTGTAATGCGCCCGCAGGCCGGAATGGTCGATCACATGCTCGATCACTTCCGGCAGCGGCAAGTGCTCGGTGGCCGTGCGCATCTCGTCGATCAGCTTGTTGAACGCCGCCAGCGAAGTGCCCGCCTTTCCCGCCTGTAGCAGCGGCACCGCGCGATACAGCGAAATCCCCGCCGGGTTCGCCATGTCGCGCTTGCTCGCCACATCGGTGAGTTGCTCCAGCGAACGCGCGCCGATGCCCCGCGTCGGAAAATTCACCACCCGGCTATACGAAGTGTCGTCATCCGGATTGGCGAGCAAACGCAGGTAGGCGATCGCATGCTTGACTTCCGCTCGCTCGAAAAAACGCAGGCCGCCGTATACCTTGTACGAAATGCCCTCGGCGAACAGCAGTTGCTCGATCACCCGCGACTGCGCGTTGGAGCGGTACAGCAGCGCGATCTCGCTGCGCTTGCTGCCGTCGTTGATCAGCGCCTTGATCTCCTGCACCAGCCAGCGCGCCTCATCCAGATCGGTCTGCGCCTCGAACACGCGCACCGGCTCGCCATGCCCCGCGTCGGTCCACAGGTTCTTGCCGAGGCGCTGGCCGTTGTTCTTGATCAGCGCATTGGCCGCATCCAGGATGTTGCCGTGCGAGCGGTAGTTCTGCTCCAGCTTGATCATGATGTCGACATGGAAGTCGCGCTCGAAGTCCAGCATGTTGCCGACGCGCGCGCCGCGAAAGGCGTAGATTGACTGGTCGTCATCACCCACCGCAAGCACCGCGCTCTGATCCTGCAAGCCGGCGCCGCCCAGGAGCTTGAGCCACTTGTACTGCAGCTCGTTGGTGTCCTGGAACTCGTCAACCAGGATGTGGCGAAAACGCTCGTGGTAATGCGCGCGCAGCAGCTCGTTCTTTTTCAGCGTCTCGTAGGTCCGCAACAGCAGCTCGGCGAAATCCACCACGCCCTCGCGCTGGCACTGTTCATCGTAAGCCGCGTAAATTTCGACAAAGCGCCGGTTGTGCTCGTCGTTGACCACGACATCCTTGGCGCGCAGTCCCGATTCCTTCGAGCCGTTGATGAAATACATGGCGTTTTTCGCCGGATACTTCTCGTCGTCGATATTCATCGCCTTCAGCAGGCGCTTGATGGCGGAAAGCTGGTCGGCCGAATCGAGGATCTGGAACAGCGAAGGCAGCCCCGCGTCGCGGTGATGCGCGCGCAAAAAGCGGTTCGCCAGGCCGTGAAAAGTGCCTATCCACATGCCACGCAGGTTGATCGGCAGCAAGGCGGAAAGCCGGTGCATCATCTCGCGCGCCGCCTTGTTGGTGAAGGTGACGGCAAGGATGTTGTTCGGGTGCGCCTGGCCCGTCTGCACCAGCCAGGCGATGCGGGTGGTCAGCACCCGCGTCTTGCCCGAACCGGCACCAGCGAGGATCAGCGCGGACTGCGGCGGCAGGGTCACCGCCTGGAGCTGCTCGGGATTCAGGTTTTCGAGGATATTGGACATCAGGAGGAGCGTTTCTTCACAGGCCACATTGTAGTCGCTTAGGGCCTTTTCCCCCTGCATGCACGCCTCAAAATCAACCACACTTAGGCATGGGATTCGTGTATGTTTGGAACCATCGGCAGCCCCTTTCTATCTTGTGTTTAGCGCGTCATCCACTCCACGCCAACGCCGGCGTCCCAACCGGCGGGGTGAGGCGACGCGGCAAGCTACAACGATTGTGTTAATTCACAATCGCGGTGGCCTGAACACGAGTTTGGCCTATGCCCCACAGCGGTGCGGCAAGCCCCGCGATATTTCCGAAAACCCACCGTTATTTACCGTTGTTCCGGGAAATGCGGCGCTGCATTTTAAGAAATTCCTCAGGTTTTCTCAGGTTCTACAACAAGCGTGTTGGGCCAGGGTCCGGCGCGGCGCTTACAATGTCCACCAGCAATGCCCCATAAAAAGCGGCTGGCCGGTCACGGTCGGACCGCAGGAGACAAGACCATGCACGACCTGCTGATCCGCAACGCCCAACTCTATGACGGCAGCGGCGCGCCGCCGCGCCAGGCCGACGTCGCCGTGGCCGGCGGCAAGATCGCCGCCGTCGGCACTGACCTCGGCGAAGCGCGCGAAACCATCGACGCCACCGGCCTCGCCCTGATGCCCGGCATCATCGACAACCACACCCACTATGACGCGCAAATCACCTGGGACCCTTCGGTAAACCCGTCGCCGGCGCTGGGCGTCACCACCGCGGTAATCGGCAACTGCGGCTTCACCATCGCGCCCTGCAAACCGGCCGACCGCGAGACCATCATGCGCAACCTGACGCAGGTCGAAGGCATGTCGCTCGACGTGCTGCGCCAGGGCATCCGCTGGGACTTCGAGAGCATTCCGGAATACCTGGACATGCTGCAGGAGCAGAAATGCGCGGTGAACATCGCGGCCTTCGCCGGGCACTCGTCGATCCGCACTTATGTGATGGGCGAAGACGCACCGAAACGCAAGGCGACGGCCGATGAAGTGCGGCAGATGAAGCGCCTGCTGCTCGAAGCCATGGCCGCCGGCGCCATTGGCTTTGCCACCAGCACCTCGCCCGCGCACAACGGCGAGAACGGCACGCCGATGCCTTCGCGCCTGGCCGATGACGAGGAACTGCACACCCTGGTGGCGAGCCTGAAGGAAGCTGGGCATGGCGTCTTCATGCTGACCAAGGGCGGGCACACGAAAATAGAATTCCTTGAAGAGCTGGCGGCAGCCTCCGGCCGGCCGGTGGTCATCGCCGCCCTGCTGCACAACAAGACCAACCCGCAGGCGGTGTTTGCCGACCTGGAGAAAATCGGCGCCGCCAACGCGCGCGGGCACAAGCTGGCAGGCGCGGTATCGTGCTGCCCGCTGACCATGGATTTCACCCTGCACTCGCCCTACCCGGTCGAGGGCATGAACGCCTGGAAGCCGGCGCTGGGCTTGAAGGGCGATGCGTTCAAGGCCAAGCTGAAGGAAAAGGAATTTCGCGATGCCATCCGCGCCGAGATCGCCGCGCCCGCTGTGTTTCGCCTGTTCAACGGCGAATGGACCGAGGTGCATGTGGTCGAAGTGGCGAACCCCAAGCACTCGGCCTACGAGCAGCGCACAGTGGCCGACCTGGCCCGCGAAGCGAACAAGGACCCGCTGGATTTCATGTTCGACCTCGCATTGGCCGAAGACCTGAACACGGTATTTACCGCGACCCTGCTCAATTCGGATGAGGAGGCCGTGGGCCACATGCTCAACGACCCCAACAGCCTGGTGAGCCTGTCGGATGCCGGCGCGCACCTGACGTTCTTCAACGATGCGGGCTTCGGCCTGCACCTGCTCGGCCACTGGTCGCGCGATCTTGGCAAGATGAGCATGGAAGCGGCGGTGCATCAACTCACCGCCAAGACAGCCGACCTGTTCGGCCTGAAGTCGCGCGGCCGGGTGGCGGCCGGCTACAACGCCGACCTGCTGCTGTTCGAACCGGCGACCGTGGGCCGTGGCCCGAAACGCCGTGTTTTCGACCTGCCCGGCGGCGCGCCGCGCCTGCATACCGACGCGGTCGGGGTGCGCGGCGTCTGGGTCAACGGCGTGCGGGTGGCCGACGAAAAAGGGTTGCGCGCCGATGCGGGCAGGCCCGGCGTGCTGATCCGGGAATTCGCTTCCTGAACCCGGCTAAGCCTGTGACACAATGAAGCAATGACCGAAGACATACTGATCAACGTTACGCCGCAGGAAACCCGCGTGGCGGTGATGCTGCAGGGAGTGGTGCAGGAAATCCACATCGAGCGCAGCGCCAGCCGTGGCCTGGTGGGCAACATCTACCTGGGCAAGGTGGCGCGGGTGCTGCCGGGCATGCAGTCGGCCTTCATCGACATCGGCCTGGACCGCGCGGCGTTTTTGCATGTCGCCGACATCTGGGAAGTGCGCCACGCCCACCACAATGCGCCGGCCAACAGCGCCAAGCCGGTAAAGCCGATCGAGCATATTTTGCGCGAAGGCCAGTCGGTGCTGGTACAGGTGATCAAGGACCCGATCGGCACCAAGGGTGCGCGCCTTTCCACCCAGGTGTCGATCGCCGGGCGCATGCTGGTCTACCTGCCGCAGGAGACGCATATCGGCATCTCGCAGCGCATCGAGAGCGAGGCCGACCGCGAGGTACTGCGCGGCAAGCTGCAACAGATGATGAACGAGGGCGAGACCGGCGGCTTCATCGTGCGCACCATGGCCGAGGCCGCTTCGGACGCCGACCTCGAGGCCGACGTCAACTACCTGCGCAAGCTCTGGCGCGACCTTGTCGAGCAGACCAAGAAGGTGCAGGCCCCTGCTTGCCTCTACCAGGACCTTTCACTGGCGCAGCGCGTGCTGCGCGACCTGGTGACCGACAGCACGGCGAGCATCCAGATCGACTCGCGCGAAAATTTCGGCAAGCTGACGCAATTCGCCCGCGACTACACCCCAAACGTGCTGTCGCGCGTGTCGCTCTACAGCGGCGAGCGGCCGCTTTTCGATCTCAACGGCGTGGAAGCGGAAATCGAGCGCGCGCTGGGACGGCGCGTCGATCTGAAGTCCGGCGGCTACGTGATCATCGACCAGACCGAGGCGATGACCACGGTGGACGTGAATACCGGCGGCTATGTCGGCGGGCGCAATTTCGACGACACCATCTTCAAGACCAACCTGGAAGCCTCGCAGGCGATCGCGCGGCAGTTGCGCCTGCGCAACCTCGGCGGCATCATCATCGTCGACTTCATCGACATGGAATTGCCCGAGCACAAGGAATCTGTGCTGGCCGAGTTCAACAAGGCGCTGTCGCACGACCGCACCAAGGTGGGGGTGAACGGCTTCACCGGCCTGGGGCTGGTGGAAGTGACGCGCAAGCGCACCCGCGAGTCGCTCGCCCACGTGCTGTGCGAGGCCTGCCCGGTGTGCGCCGGGCGCGGCGAGTTGAAGACCGCGCGCACCATCTGCTACGAGATATTGCGCGAGGTGACGCGCGAGTCGCGTCAGTTCAACCCGCGCGAGTTCCGCATCCTCGCCTCGCAGGCGGTGATCGACATGTTTCTCGAGGAAGAGTCGCAGTCCCTGGCGATGCTATCGGACTTCGTCGCCAAGCCGGTGTCGCTGGCGGTGGAGAATGCGTATTCGCAGGAACAGTACGACATCATCCTGATGTGATCGACTGAAAATGTCCCAGGCCATCATCCTCTTTGCCCATGGCGCGCGCGACCCTGAATGGGCGCAACCCTTCGAGCGCCTGCGCGCGGCGCTGGCTGCATCAAATCCGTCTGTGATGGTCGAACTGGCCTACCTCGAACTGATGCAACCGGACCTGGCGGCCGCCGCTGCCGCCCTGGCCGCGCGCGGCGCCACCGCCATCAGCGTGGCGCCGGTGTTCATGGCCCAAGGCGGCCACCTGAAACGCGACCTGCCGCAGCGCGTCGACGAAGTGCGGGCGACGCATCCGCAAATCCGCTTCTCGCTGCAGCCGGCGGTAGGCGAAGCGCATGCGGTTATCGATGCCATGGCCACGCACATCGCTGCGCAAGCGCTTAAGCAATAATGAAAGTGCACAATAACTACGCTGCGGTTCTCACCGAAGCGGGATTTTTGATAAAATAGATTCCGGTACGGGGAAGTAGCTCAGCTGGGAGAGCGTCGCGTTCGCAATGCGAAGGTCGTGAGTTCGATCCTCATCTTCTCCACCACCTACCCCCTAAATATCTCCTTGAATCTTAAGAGGAAATATTGAAAGCGGTAGCAAAAACGTACCTGCTGCGGTAATCAAAAGCTGTTTTGAGCACACTTTTAGCACAGTGAGCCATAACAACGCAGCACAAATGGTGAAGGCAGTTCTCGTTTGTGACCCTAGTCCGCGTGCGCGCGGGATTCAAAACACTAGGCACATGATGTTCCTAAACGAAAGCTGCTATGGCCACCATTCGCGAACACATAAAAACGCAACGGCAAGCACGTGTTCCACGTGCAAATTCGCCTTAAAGGCGTACCCCCGCAAACTGCTACGTTCGAGCGTAAAACTGACGCCTCGCGCTGGCAGCACAAACCAAAACCGCCATCCGTTCCGGGCGATTCTTTGTCCCGGACGATTCGAAAAAATACACGCTCGGGGAAGCGATTGATCGGTATATACGTGACGTCGTGCCCACCAAGCCCAAAGTCGCTCGGGACGCGAAGAGCCAACTCGGATGGTGGAAAAACGAGATCGGCATGTATACGCTCTCTGACGTCACCCCTTTCCACCGCGACTATTGGAAAGATGCTCGGCCCAGAGCAGGACAGGACGGGATGAGGCGGTGGCTGCCGACGGAGGAAGCCGAATGCTCCATGCAGGCGGGCGTATCGCCGCAGTAGCTGCTTCGGGGTCCAAACATATAGCCCGCCATGGCGAATGACCGGTCCGATCGAAGACGATGGTCAAATCACATGGCGTTCCATTTCTGACGCGAAATAGTCCCACGTCGGACCGCCATACGCAGACTGGGTGCCGCTGTTGCGGCCTGGACCCCCCAAGCGTGTCTAGGACGGGCTGTCCCTCGTCGACACCGGGTCTGAGTGGACCAAGGTAGCGCTGCTTAACAATCTGGGCGGCAAGCGCTGTGCCGTAAGGTTTACCGAGGATGGAACTTTTGTCATTGCCAGGATGTTTTCCGCGCCACGCGCAATCCTCATGGGCTCTGGAATACCGGCGTTGTAGGTCTCACCTCGACGCGATGAAGCACATCAGAGGCTGTTGAAGGACCTTGGGAACACGCTTTGCTACACAACAGCTGGGGCATTTCTCGGCGGCAGGCAATCATCATTCGCGCGCGATTCGATGTGATTAATTGGGCAAGCGCTGTAGTCTTCACTACACAAATTTTATTTGGCGTGCAACCAAGGGGCTTCCTCCACCGGTCGAGAGTCCCGCTTCAAATCGGCATGCTACGCGCGCAGTGCTGCGTGCATTTGCGCCAATCGTTGACTGCGCCACCCCAACTTCCCTTCCCGCGCGAGCACTGCTGCGTGTCCATGCAGAGAAGCTTCGACACGTCGTCGAGAATTTCACAAGGCCGCACCTAGTGACAGTTCCCCGTGTCGTAAAGCAAAGCGCTCTGGGACAGCGGAATGCCTATTCGCACAAATTTAACATTTTCTGAATGCTGAGGTCACTCGATGCGCGTCAAATGGATTCATTCGCGGTTCGTCCGGGTTGCAATTGTCGCGGCCCTGCTCGGCGGCTGCGGGCAAAAACAATCCGCCCCGCCACCGCCACCGCCGCCGCCCGAGGTCGGCGTCATCACCGTCACGCCGACCAGCGTGCCGGTCAGCGCCGAGCTTCCCGGACGCACCAGCGCCTTCCTGGTCGCGCAGGTGCGCGCCCGAGTCGACGGCATCGTGCTGCGCCGTGAATTCACCGAAGGCGCCGAGGTGAAGGCCGGCCAGCGGCTCTACAAGATAGACCCGGCGCCCTTCATCGCCGCGCTGAATACCGCCAAGGCCACCCTGGCCAAGGCCCAGGCCAACCTGGTGGCGCAAAACGCGCAAGTGGAGCGCTACAAGGTGCTGGTGGCCGGCAAGGCGGTCAGCCAACAGGCCTACGACAACGCGGTGGCGGCCCAGGGCCAGGCGGCGGCCGACGTCGCCTCCGGCAAGGCTGCCGTGGACACGGCGCAGATCAATCTGGGCTATACCGACGTCATCTCGCCGATCAGCGGGCGCAGCGGCGTGTCGCAGGTGACCCCGGGCGCTTACGTGCAGGCCGGCGCGGCTACCCTGATGACCACGGTGCAACAGCTCGACCCGGTATACGTCGACATGACACAGTCGAGCGTGGCCGGCCTGAAGCTGCGCCGCGACATCCAGGAAGGAAGGCTGCAGACCTCGGGCAGCAATGCCGCCAAGGTGACCCTGACCCTGGAGGACGGCCGCCCGTACGGGCAGGACGGCAACCTGCAGTTTTCCGATATCAGCGTCGACCAGGGCACCGGCTCGGTCACCGTGCGCGCGATCTTTCCGAACAAGGACAACGTGCTCTTGCCCGGCATGTTCGTCCGCGCCACCATCGATGAGGGTGTCAACAACAAGGCGCTGGTGGTGCCGCAGGTGGGCGTAACCCACGACCAGAAGGGCCAGGCCATCGCATTGGTGGTCGGGCCGGACAACAAGGTGAGCCAGGCCATTCTCAGCACCTCCGGCACCTACGGCAGCAACTGGGTGATCGACAGCGGCCTGAAGGCGGGCGACCGGGTGATCGTTGAGGGCACCGACAAGGCCAAGCCGGGCGCTACGGTGAAACCGGTCGCCGCGCAAGTGCAGGCGCCCGGCATGCCGGCTCCGACGCCGGCCGTCTTCGCGGCCGACAACCCGCAAGCGCCCACCTCGCCGGCATCGGCCAAATAACCCGCAGCAGCTGCGACAACCGGGATTCATCCTCCATGGCCAATTTTTTCATCGACCGACCGATCTTCGCCTGGGTGGTCGCAATCATTTTGATGCTGAGCGGCGTCGCCTCGATCTTCAACCTGCCGATCGCGCAATACCCCACGATCGCGCCGCCTTCGGTGCAGATCAGCGCGAATTTTCCGGGCGCCTCGGCGTCGACGGTGGAAAGCACCGTCACCCAGGTGATCGAACAGCAGATGAGCGGCCTGGACCACCTGCTCTATCTTTCGTCGACCAGCGACGACTCGGGCTCGGCGACCATCACGCTGACGTTCGCGGCCGGCACCAATCCCGACATCGCGCAAGTCCAGGTGCAGAACAAGCTGCAACTGGCCACGCCCCTGTTGCCCCAAGCCGTGCAGCAAAGCGGCACCAAGGTGACCAAGTCCTCCAGCAGCTTTCTGCTGGTGCTGGCCTTCGTTTCACAGGACGGCAGCATGAACCGCTACGACCTGGCCAACTACATCGCTTCGAAAGTGCAGGAACCGGTCAGCCGCCTGGACGGCGTCGGCACGGTGACGCTGTTCGGCACCCAATTTGCCATGCGCATCTGGCTGGATCCGACCAAGCTGAACAACTATGGTCTGACGCCGGTCGATGTCCAGGCGGCGATCGTCGCGCAGAACGTGCAGGTCGCCGGGGGCGCGCTCGGCGGCACGCCGCCGGTGCCGGGACAGATGCTGCAGGCGACTATCACCGAATCGACGCTGCTGCGCACGCCGGCGGACTTCGGCAACATCCTGCTCAAGGTTGACCCCAGCGGTTCGCAGGTGCGGATCAAGGACGTGGCCACCATCAACCTTGGCGGCGAGAATTACGCTACCAATACCCAGTACAACGGTCAACCTTCCGGCGGCTTGGGGATTCAGCTCGCCACCGGCGCCAATGCGCTGTCCACCGCGGCTGCGGTGAAGGCGAAAGTCGCGGAACTGTCAAAGAATTTTCCCACAGCGATGGTCGTGCAGTATCCCTATGACACCACGCCTTTCGTCAAACTGTCGATCGAAGAGGTGGTAAAGACCCTGGTCGAGGGCATCGTGCTGGTGTTCCTGGTGATGTACCTGTTCCTGCAAAACCTGCGCGCCACCTTCATCCCGACCATTGCCGTGCCGGTGGTGCTTCTGGGTACCTTCGCGGTGATGGGCCTGGTGGGATTTTCGATCAATACGCTTTCCATGTTCGGCCTGGTTCTGGCCATCGGCCTGCTGGTCGACGACGCCATCGTGGTGGTGGAAAACGTCGAGCGGGTAATGGCCGAGGAAGGGCTGTCGCCGCGCGAGGCCACCCGCAAGGCAATGAACGAAATCACCGGGGCGCTGGTGGGGGTGGCGCTGGTGTTGTCGGCGGTGTTCGTTCCGGTGGCCTTCTCTGGCGGCTCGGTGGGCGCCATTTATCGCCAGTTCTCGCTCACCATCGTGGTGGCGATGGTGCTCTCGGTGTTCACCGCGCTGATCCTCACACCTGCCCTGTGCGCGACGATCCTCAAGCCCGTAGAGAAAGGCCATGAGGAGAAAAAAGGATTTTTCGGCTGGTTCAACCGTGGCTTCGACCGCAGCCAGAAGTTTTACCACGGCGGCGTTGAGCATGTGATCCGGCGTTCGGGCCGCTGGCTGCTGATCTACCTGGTCGTCGTCGCCGTCGTCGCATTCCTGTTCTTGCGACTGCCAAAATCCTTCCTGCCGGAGGAAGACCAAGGCACCATGTTTGTGCTGGTGCAGACGCCTTCTGGCGCAACCCAGGAACGTACGGCGGCCGTGCTGAAAGATGTCAGCAGCTATTTGCGCAGCGACGAGAAGGCGATCGTCGAGGCCACCTTTGAAATCAACGGCTTTTCCTTCGCCGGCCGCGGTCAGAACGCGGGCCTGGTGTTCGTGCGCTTGAAGGATTACGGCGTGCGCAAGAGCGCGGATCAGAAGATAGGCGCGCTGGTGGGTCGGCTGCGCAGCCATTTCGGCGCATACAAGAACGCCAACATCATTCCGGTCAATCCACCGTCGATTCCCGAACTTGGCACAGCCTCGGGCTTCGACTTCGAACTCGAAGACCGCGCCGGCGGCGGCCATGACAAGCTGATGGCCGCGCGCAACATGCTGCTGGGTTTGGCGGCGCAAGACCCGACGCTTACACTGGTGCGCCCGAACGGGTTGAACGACACGCCGCAATTCAAGGTGGACATCGACCGCGAAAAGGCCAGCGCGCTCGGCGTGACGGCGGCCAGCATCGACCAGATGTTTTCGATCGCCTGGGGTTCCTCCTACGTCAACAACTTTCTTGACCTCGATAACCGCATCAAGAAGGTCTTCGTGCAGGGCGACGCCAAGTTCCGCATGAACCCGGAGGACCTGAACAACTGGTATGTGCGCAACACGGCCGGCGCGATGGTGCCGTTCAGTGCCTTCGGGTCGGGCCACTGGATTTACGGCTCGCCCAAGCTGGAGCGCTTCAACGGCATTTCGTCGATGGAAATCCAGGGCGCGGCGGCGGCCGGAAAGTCGACCGGGCAGGCGATGCAGGCGATCGAGGCGATCGCGGCCAAGCTCCCGCCCGGCATCGGCTACGAATGGACCGGTTTGTCCTACCAGGAAATTCAGTCCGGCTCGCAGGCGCCGGTGCTCTACGGCATCTCGATCCTGGTGGTGTTCCTCTGTCTGGCGGCGCTGTATGAGAGTTGGTCGATCCCTTTCTCGGTGATCATGGTGGTGCCGCTGGGGGTGGTGGGCGCGCTGCTCGCCGCCACCTTGCGCGGGCTGGAGAACGACGTGTTCTTCCAGGTTGGCCTGCTGACGACGGTGGGTCTGTCGGCAAAAAACGCCATCCTGATCGTCGAGTTCGCGCGTGAGTTGCGCAACCAGGGACGGAGCACGATCGAAGCCGCGGTCGAGGCAGCGCGCTTACGCTTGCGGCCGATTCTAATGACTTCTCTGGCCTTTATTTTGGGCGTAATGCCGCTGGCAATCAGCAATGGCGCCGGCTCGGGCAGCCAGCATGCAATCGGTACCGGCGTGATCGGCGGCATGCTTACAGCGACCTTCTTGGCGATCTTTATGATTCCGATGTTCTTTGTCGTGATCAGCAAAAGAGACAACGCGCAGGCGCCGGCTTCAGACGAAGAGCGTGCGCCCCATGGAACTGGCGACGGCGCCGCTGTGCGCCCGGAGGGACATTGACATGCTGAAGCAATGCCTTGCAGCAACGGCCGCGGGGTTGATCAGCGCCAGCTGCACCCTGCAACCCCTCTACGAACGCCCTTCCGCGCCGATCGCCCCGGCCTACCCGACCGGTCCTGCCTATGACCGGCAACCGGCAGCGACTGGCGCCCCGCGACAGGGCTGGCCAGCCGTCGATATCGGCTGGCGTGATTTTTTCGCCGACGACCGCCTCCAGGCGATTGTGGCTCTGGCGCTCAAGAATAACCAGGACCTGCGCGTTGCGATGCTCAATGTCGAGGCCGCACGCGCCCAATTTCGCATTACCCGCGCCAGTCTATTTCCGACTGTCGGTGGGGCAGCTTCCGCGGTCAGGCAGCGCACCCCCAAGGACCTGTCAGCCAGTGGCATCACCGTGGCGGGGGATTATTCGGTCGGCCTGGACGTGTCCTGGGAGATTGACCTGTTCGGGCGTATCCGCAGCCTGAAAGACGCGGCGCTCGCCCAATTCCTGGCGCAGGCGCAAACACGAAAGGCGGTGGAAATTGCACTGGTTTCTCAGGTCGCAAATCAGTACCTTGCCATGCTGGCCGATGATGACCAGTTGGAGGTCACGCGCAATACGTCGAAGACCGCGGAGGAGTCATACCGGATCACCAAGCTCAGCGCCGACAATGGCATAGCGACTGATCTTGACGTGAGCCAGGCCCAAGGTATTCTTAGCCAAGCCGCGGGCAACTACGAGGCGCAGATGCGCGCGCGTGCGCAAGACGAGAATGCGCTGGTGCTATTGGTCGGCCAGCCCCTGCCCGCTGATCTGCCGCCGGGGCGTAAGCTCGATGCGCAGGACCTGCTCACGGACATTCCCGCGGGCCTGCCTTCCGACTTGCTGATGCGGCGCCCGGATATCGCGGCCGCCGAACAGACGCTACGCGCGGCCAACGCGAATATCGGCGCAGCGCGTGCGGCATTCTTTCCGCGCATTTCCCTGACCGGTGACTACGGCACGCTTTCCCCTACCTTGGGCGGCTTGTTCAAGCCCGGTTCGACCGCCTGGTCGATCACCCCGCAAATCACCTTGCCGATTTTCACCGGGGGCTCGAACGCTGCCAACCTCGATCTCGCGCAGGTGCAAAAGCGCATTGAAGTGGCCAACTACCGCAAGGCAATCGAAACGGCCTTTCGTGAAGTGGCAGACGGGTTGGCGGCGCGCGGCACCTACGACAGACAGATCAGTGCACTGGACCAGAACAGGCAGGCGCAGGCGCGAAGGCTGGAATTGTCCGATTTCCGCTATCGCAACGGCGTCGATGACTTCCTTTCTGTGTTGACCGCCCAAACCGATCTATATGTGGCGCAGCAGGCCCTTGTTACCGCTCGTCTCCAGCGAGCCGCCAACCTCGTGAACCTCTATCAATACCTGGGCGGCGGATGGATAGAACACAGCGGCGATCAGCCGCGCGCACCAGACACGGCCACAGATCCGGAGATTATCGGTACGCCGGCGGAAACGGGTTCGCGGTGGTCATGGCTATGGCCATCCAAGAAAAGTCCGACGAATCCATAGTGTAACTCCAAGATGGCCGGCGAAACTCACCTGAGGTTACAAGCGCTACAGCGCGGGCGCAATTCAACATAGGAGGCCGGGTGAATAGATCATTGAAGTTCGGATACCTTGACTCGAGCCGTAACTCCATGCTTGAGGAGATCTCGCCACGTCGGGCCGATCGGCGGCGCAAATTTATCAAAGCAGCGGAACGCTTGTTTCTTGAGCGCGGATTCAGCGGTGCAAGCGTCAACGAAATCGTGCGCATCGCGGGTGGCTCATTGGCCACGCTTTATGCCGAATTCGGCACCAAAGAAGCGCTGTTCGAAGCCGTATTAAGCCGACGCGCAGCAGCGATTTTCGAGGAAGGCTTGCACCAGCCGGCGCATATTGCAGACGTCGAGGCGGAGTTGCGTATCCTGGGTGAACGGATGCAGGCACGCATTCTCTCGGCCGATGGCCTGGCAATCTATCGGCTGGCGGTGTCGGAAGCGCCGCGCTTTCCAGAACTGCGCAAAACGGTAGTGGAGTCCGGCCTGCGTGGCTTCCTCAAACACCTGGCCGGATATTTTGCCGAACTGGGGAGTACTG
Organism: Betaproteobacteria bacterium; assembly: GCA_028292405.1. Classification (GTDB taxonomy): domain Bacteria; phylum Pseudomonadota; class Gammaproteobacteria; order Burkholderiales; family JAEUOS01; genus JAQGMJ01. Next base: position 215,556 of record JAQGMJ010000030.1, on the reverse strand, counting down.
CTCGAATCCAGATTGACAATCCCGCGCAGGCCGCGGAACACTTTCTCACGTTAATACAAGGCCAGCAACTGTTTGTCGCATGCTGCGGCGCTGCGGCAAGCATCAGCGGCGCCAAGCGTCGAGCCCACGTCCGCAGCGCCGTCGAAACGTTTCTCAAGGTTTATCCCCTGAACGAGCGTCCGCTGACAGGGCGCCAAGATACGTAGCGTGGCAATGACGAACTTCGATGTCAGCACTCGTCGCTCTTATCCGCTATTGGTTGGTTGACCTGGAACCAGCCTGGTCGCCGCGCGCATCGCGTTCACCACTCTCGCCAGCGCACGACCGGGAGGTACGAGTTCCCATGCGGGCGCGCTGGCCGGGAGAGCGTGGAGGCATGGCAACCATTCGCAGCATCTGGCGGCTGAGCGGGGGGATGGCCGCGGAGTACGTATCGCGCTGGTCGCGCGCCGATCGCGGTTTCTAAGACGTGGAAGTTAGCGCGAGCCGCCCTCCTTCAAGTAAAAAGCGGGGCCCAAGGCCCCACTTTCTTATGCCTGAATCGCGATTTTTCTTGCCTTGGCGCGCTCTGTCCGCAGCACCCGAATGGTCAGTACGCCATCTTTCAGATTGGCCTCGACCGCGCCGCTGTTGAGTTCGTTCGATAGAGCGAAGCTCCGACGGTAAGAACCACCGCGTACCTCGGCGTAGAGAACGTTGAGGTTTTCCGGGACTTCGACGGAGATGCCGGCATCAATCAGATGGCCTCCTTCAACACGAACGTTGAGGTTTTCCTTTGAAACGTCGGGCACGTCCGTCTTTGAGGGTAATGCCCTGCGTCTTCGATAATATCGACGGCAGGCAGCATCGCAACGTTGCTTTGCCCTTTCTGAAGCGAGGGCACGTTGCCTTTTACTTCCGTATTGAGGCTGGTGTTCATTTTTCCTCCTTACTGAATGGCGACTGAGCGGGGCTTCGACCACTCGAGCCTGCGGATGGTGACGCGCAGACACCCGTCGTTGTAGCGGGCTTCGACCCGTTCTGGATCAATATCATCTGGCAGTCTGACCACCCGCCGGAAAGGACCGGAATATCGCTCCTGGGCGTAGACGTTGTCGCGATCACCCCGTTCGAGCATCCTGCCCATTTTTCGCTCCGTACCTCGGTTACGCGGATTTGACGCAGCTCACGTGGCCTCTGGCCCTAGCCGCGCGCCTGCTTGACGCCGCGAATGTGCTCGCCACCCTTGAGAAACCACCATCCCAGTCGCCCGGTCACACAATTTCCGTAGTTGTATGCATGAAAGACATATTTCTCATGAGGCCCCACCCTGCACGGATTTTGCGGAAACGCGAACTCACATCCCGCGCTTGGTACCGCCTCCAGGCGGAATTTTCTCCGGTTGGGATTGCTCAATGCCGGGCTTTTCACTCTTAGTGGCGCGCGGCGGCGGCTCGATGTCCGCTCCCTTGCTCGTTCCATTGTCAATATTACCGTCCCCGTTCTTACGAGATTGCCGGCCTACTTTCGCGCCATCGAGCCAGTTGTTTCCTTCGTGATTGGTGATGTCCGGCATGGCGAGGTCCTTTCATTCATAGTAAGTGCAGAGCAGCAAACTACGGACCCAAGGCGCTTCTGCTTCTGGACTGTGAGAATAGGCGCATAGCCAGCCGACTTGGAGATTGGACGTGTCGCGCAGTTCATGGGCGAGACTCAGCTCCGACGCCATGATTCGAAATTGCAGCAATGCGTTTCCTTATTCGCACCGTCCGCAAGTCGATGAGCGCCGGAACTGCTTGTTACGCTACCAGGTCTCTGCCTTGCTGCTATTAAGTTAACGCTGATGTTAAGGCGTCTACCGCAGTTCTAACGAGTAAGGAATTCCTAATGTCTTCGAATCAACCTGATAACCAGGGCAAACCGTTTTCTCCGAGTGGTAACCCAAGTATGCAGCCTGACAACGACGACCCGAAAAAGGGAGCCCACAGTTCACAGAAAGGTGCCAAAGAACAGCAGGGTAATCAAGGCCAGGGCGCTGACGAAGGCGGGGCGGAGGACGAGTCTTCGGGGAAACCTGCAGCCGGGCGCGTTGAGAGGTAAAGGCTGGCTCATAGACGTAAGGTCGGGGCGCCGGCCTGCATACAGAGCGGCTGGCTTCAAGACCTCAGGGCGTGGCTGGTGAACCGGCCACGCCCTGCGCGCTAGCCATAAACAGTCAGCTTGCTAAGCTGAACTGCCCTATCCCTCTCCGGAGCTCGCCGTTTATGCCGCGAAACTACGCATATTCCTGGGAATACCCGCATGGGCCGGGTGGCCGACAAACGTCTATGGCAAGGTTTGACACGCTGGGGCGCCTTCTCCGGTTCGATCAGGTCCTTACCACAGCCACGTTGACGCAAATTCGCCCTAGCGTTGATACGGAGCAAACTGTTCTCGTAATCTTGGGGCGCCCGGGACGAACAGCGGGATAAGTCGTGCCTATGGCGGGCCGATGTGGGACTACTATGCGACCGAGGTGGAGCGTCACGTAATCTTGACAGTAATTTTCGATCGTAATAGTCGGGTTGCTACGGCCGGATCCATGCTTGATCCCGACGAGGAGATGCCTAACCAGATGTAGCGGGTGGCGGATTGCAGGCAACAGGAAACAGACAAGACGCGAGCATCCCCAAGAGGGAGAAGAAGGAGCAGCCACGTCCGACGACGCAGTCAAAGATCTCGCAGTGGCTGCCTCGTGAATGGACTAGGTCATGGACGCCAAGTGTAGCAATTGCAAGAATTGGATTATTTAATGCTCCTCCGCCGCAAACATCTTCCTTTCAACCGGTGCGACGTTGCAGGCATAGGGCTTGCGTATCCCACCGGACACCTCGCCGTTTCTTTGAAAGGACAATAAAATGGCCATCACGTTTCTTGAAGGCACGGGCAGCCCACTCGACAAACGGCAAACCATTCTGGCGATGTTGCGTCACTTCCAGGGCGATGAGCGTCATACGGCAAAAGCGCTAGGCGTCAGCCTGAAAACGCTCTATAACCGGCTTGAGGCGATACGCTGAGCCCTCAACGCCCAAGCACGCTGGTGCCCCGCGCGTTCATCAACGCCATCGGCTGCGCGGTACCGCCCCATGACATCCACGCCGCCTTTGTCGAATTCGGCGCCCGGCTGTTCGACGAGCCGCGCCAGGCCAGGGCGTTCATGATGATGGCGGCGCGCGCCGGCATCGCGCACCGCTATTCGACACTCGCCGTCGGTGATCCGCAAAGCGGCGCGATTGACGCGGATGCCTTCTACCGGCCCGGCCGCTTCCCCGACACCGCCTCCCGCATGCAGCGCTATGAAACCCACGCCCTGCCGCTGGCCGTCGATGCGGTTAAAAATCTCGGCGCCATCGACTTCGGCCGCATCACCCACTTGATCGTCGCCTCCTGCACCGGCTTTAGCGCGCCGGGCGTCGAACTGCAACTGATCGAAGCGCTCGGCCTGCCGAAAACGGTGTTCCGCTCCCTAATCGGCTTCATGGGCTGCGCCGCCGCGGTCCCGGCCCTGCGCATCGCCGGCGACATCGTCATGGCGCATCCGGAGGCACAAGTACTGGTGGTCAATGTCGAACTCTGCACCCTGCATTTCCAGGACACGCAAGACCTGGAAAAAGTATTGTCCTTCCTGCTGTTCAGCGACGGCGCCAGCGCAGCCCTGGTCACCAGCCGGCCGGCGGGCGCGGCCCTCGGCGCCTTTCGCTCCGTGGTTATTCCGGACAGCGCCGGGCTGATCACCTGGAAAGTCGGCAACGCCGGCTTCGAAATGCATCTCTCCGGCGCCGTGCCCGCCACCATCGCCCACGCACTGGACCAGGAAGCGCGCACCGACGGCACAGACGGCTTGCTGCAGGGCGCGCCGCCGCAATCCATCGACCATTGGGCAGTGCATGCCGGCGGCCGCTCGGTGCTCGATGCGGTCGAACGCAGCTTCGCGCTGCGGCCGGATGCGCTGGCGGTGTCGCGTTCCGTGCTCAACGACTTCGGCAACATGTCTTCCGCCACCGTGATGTTCGCCCTGAAACGCATCATGGAAGGCGCAACCGCCGGCCAGCACGGCACTGCGCTGGCCTTCGGCCCCGGCATGGTGGCCGAGTCCTTCCAGTTCGAGATCGCCTGAGGCGATGATGAACCTCGGCGTGCGCAGCACCCTGCCGGAGCGCATGGACGACGCCGACCTGCCGCTCGCCGAATACCGCCGCTGCCTGGCCGATCTCGCGCGCCTGAACCGCGCCACCCTGACCCACCGCGCCACGGTGCGCTGGCTCGACCACGCCACCCGCGCCTGGCCCGCCGGCCAGCCCATTGCCATTCTCGATGTCGCCTGCGGCCACGGCGACCTGCTGCATGAAATCGCCGCCTGGGCAAAGCGCCGCGGCCTCGACGCCCGGCTCACCGGCATCGACCTCAACCCCCGCGCGGCTGCCGAAGCGGCGTCCGCCGCCGACCCTGCCTTGACGCTCCCGGAGTTCCAGACCAGGGACGTATTCGTCTACCATCCCGCGCGGCGCCCGAACTTCATCGTCACCTCGCAATTCACCCATCACCTGGCCGACGCCGACGTGGTGCGCCTGCTACGCTGGATGGAACAGACCGCGCAGGCCGGATGGATGATCGCCGACTTGCATCGCCACTGGTTTCCCTACTATGGCTTTCGCTTGCTCGCGCGCGCCGCCGGTTGGCACCCCATCGTGCGCAGCGACGGCACCATTTCCATCGCACGCGCCTTCATCATGCAGGACTGGAAACGCCTCCTGCAGGCGGTTGACCTGCGCCCCGGCATCGATGCCAAAGTACGCTGGCAATTTCCCTTTCGCATCTCGGTGATGCGGCGCAAGCCCGCGGCGTTGCCGGGAGCCTCCGCTTGACCGCCGCCCCACCGGTGCTGGTTGCCGGCGGTGGCGTTGCCGGCGCTGCCGCCGCCCTCCTGCTCGCGCGGGCCGGTAGGCCGGTCACCGTGCTGGAAAAGGAAGCGCTGCCCGCCAACAAGATGTGCGGGGAGTTCATCAGCGTCGAAGCGCAGCGCTATCTCGATTTCCTGGGCATCGACCTCACCGCACTCGGCGCGGCGCCCATCACCACGGTCGCGGCCACGCTTGGGGCGCGCACGGTGGCCCATGCTCTACCTTTCGCGGGCCTGAGTCTTTCGCGCTACGTGGTCGATGAAGCATTGCTGCAGGCGGCCGAGGGGGCCGGCACCACGGTAGTTCGCGGCACTCGCGTCACCGGTATCGAACAACAGGCGGGCGGCCATCTGGCGGTGCATTGCGAGCGCGACGCGTATCATCCGGGCGCCGTGTTGCTGGCCACCGGCAAGCATGAAATGCCTGGAGACAAACGCAAGGTCGCCAGCGGTGTCGAACCGCTGATCGGCTTCAAGATGTATTTCGAGTTGAGCCCCGCGCAAACCCAGGCCCTGGCCGGACGGATCGAACTGCTTTTTTTCGATGGCGGTTACGCTGGCCTGCAGCCGGTGGAAGACGGCCGCGCCAACCTGTGCCTGCTGGTCCACGAAAAGCGCTTTGCGCGGGCCGGCGGCCGCTGGCTCGATCTGCTGGGCGCCCTGATGGGCGAGACGCCCCGGCTGGCGCGCCTGCTCACCGACGCGGTTCCCCTGCTCGCCCACCCGCTCGCCATCTACCGGGTGCCCTATGGCTTCGTCCACCAGCCGCGCAAGGGCGAGCCCGCCGCGCTCTACCGCCTCGGCGACCAATTTGCCGTCACCCATTCATTCACCGGCGACGGCATGGCGCTGGCCCTCCAAAGTGCCGCGATGGCGGCCGGCAGCATCATCGCCGCAACCGATGCAGCCACCTATCACCGGGCACTGGCCAAAGGCGTCTCCGGGCAGGTCCGGCGCTCGATGCTGCTCTACCGCCTGGGGCGGCGCCGGCCTCTGTTGCGCGCGGCGATCACCGTCGGCAGCTGGTTTCCACAACTATTGTCCGCTGGCGCGGCCTGGACCCGCCTGCCGCCGGCTCTGCTGGATAACACGATCGCGGCGATTGCTCCCACCGCACCTGACGTGGGTTAGCTATCCGCGTTTTACCCAGTCTACCCGCTGTCCTACCGACGCATATGCCGACCAAGTAGATAGGCCGAAAGCCCCGCCACCGCGACGGCAACAGCAACGTGACGTACTACGGCAGTGGGCTTATGGCGCCATGCCGCCCTTCCCCCCATCTCGGAAAAAACATTTGGCACGTGGCCGTGGACGAGATCTTCGCCCACGCCCTCTACTACGTTCACCCGGTCCGCAAAAAGAAGCAAAAACCAACGTCGCAAATCGTTTTCGCTATATTTGTAGGCGACGGATCGAACAGCGCCGCTTAAGCCCTTTGGTGGTTGGCCGGTGCCGAAGATTGGGGTCAGGCCGGGGCGCTCCGTGGAATGGAATATCTTTGCATGGACGGCCTGCTGCTCCGGTTCGTCCCAATGCAGGCCTTCAAGGCGAGGAGGCGTGCGCTCCATTGGATGCGCGGGCCGGTCTTTATGATCCAGGTCGGCGCCCCAGCCGGGCACGTCAGGATGTTGATGCTGTGGGCGATCCCGGAAATTCGCCGGGTAGCGCGACGGCGTAGATTCTGCGTTCCCGGACGGTTGGCCGGGATACTTTTCATCATGAAGGCTCATGCTGGTACTCCCGCATTGGGTGGAATCAAGACCGCTTTGATGCAGTTATCCAGTTTGCTGGAAAATATTTGATAGGCATCCGCCACATCTTCAAGCGGAATACGGTGCGTAATGATTTTTCGCGGTTCGATCCGGCCCGCTTGGATATGCTCTATGAGCCTGGGAAGATGTCGCTTTACGCTTGCCTGGTTCATGCGTAGGGTCAGACCCTTGTTCAAGGCATTGCCGATGGGTACGGCGTTAAATGTAGGACCGTAGACGCCTACGATTGAAACGGTCCCGCCCTTGCGTACTGAATTGATCGCCCAATGCAGAACCGTCGCGGCGCCCGCCTGAAGTTTCAGGTATCGCCCGCTAATCGTCTGGGCCAAACTGCCGGCGGCTTCACAACCCACGCAGTCGATACAGACGTCCGCACCTAGCCAGTCGGTCATCTTTTTGATATGGATGGCCATATCGGCGACGTCTTTCAGATTGACCACTTCGCAAGCGGCGTACTGCCTGACGAACTCCAGCCTATACTCGACGTGGTCAACCACGATGACACGGGAAGCGCCGAATAGCCAGGCCGACCGGGCGGCGAAGATTCCGACGGGGCCGGCTCCGAAGACGACGACCACGTCACCCTTTTCGATCTCACCCATCTCGGCGGCTTGATAGCCGGTCGGCAAGGCATCGGTCAAGAGTACCGCGTCTTCGACATGCATATCGCCAGGAATCAACGTTGGTCCGATGTCGGCCATTGGAACACGCACGTATTCCGCCTGACCCCCATCATAGCCGCCAGTCGTGTGCGAGTAGCCATAGATGCCGCCGGCGGCGGTTGCCTCCGGGTTTGTATTATGGCAATTGCCATACAACTCCCGTTGGCAAAAGAAACAGGTGCCGCAAAAAATGTTGAAGGGCACCAGCACGTGATCGCCGACCTTCAGGTTACGCACGGACGGACCGATCTCGCTTACGACGCCGGTGAACTCGTGTCCAAACGTCGTGCCGACGCGCGTATCGGGTACCAGGCCGTGGTATAGATGCAGGTCGGACCCGCAGATACACGAGCGGGTCACTCTAACGATCGCGTCGTTTGGATGCTCAATTTCGGGTTCAGGCTTTTGGCGCGCGCGGACCCGATACGGGCCGCGATAGTCCATTGCAAGCATTGCGAGTTCTCCTTTCAATGACCCCCCGCGGCGGCTTCGCCTCGCCGTCGCGGCTTCAACGATTGTTGCTGCCCATTTTCGGTCGGCGATCACGCATTGCGCCACCCCTCAACGTGAGCAATCGGCATTCCCACTGGAGAATGGTCCTATCTGCTCCGGACGACCGACTGGCATTTGCGGTGGTCCACAACAGGGTTGGCCGCACCGGCTTCGAGCCTCATTTCCATCGAGTAACGATCGGCTAAGCGGCGCTGGCGCAGAGTCATGTCCGTCAGGACAATTCCCTGCCTGAACGCCGAATGGCCGCACAAAATACGAATACAAGATGCCTTTCGGGCGCGGAGGCGTTGCAAGTATTTCGGAGTCAGGGTCGGAGTGTCACTTCGTGCGGGCACCTCCAGGCGGGCCAGCCGCGGTACCGCCGCCTCCACCAATGCCCTGTCCCCCTCCAGTGATCGGTGCGCCTTGTTCGGTTCCCACTCCTTCGGTTCCCTTCCCTCCCTTCACGGTGTTGCGTTGCTGTTTGCCGGCGGGCCCCGCCGGCAACGCCGTACCACCAACTCGCATCTCAATTTTGGAGGGCGTTGCGGGCGCCTGCATGGAAGAGAAGTACGCAGCCAGAGCCGTGATATCGGGGTCTGGAAGGCGTTTGCCAATTTCCGCCATCTGGCCGCTCGGGTCACTGTTCCGGGCACCGCTTTTCCATTGCTGTAGCGAAGCCGTCAGGTACCCAGCACCTTGTCCAGCCAGATAGGGGTAGACCGGCGCTTCCCCCGCCCCGCCCGGGCCGTGGCAATTGGCGCAAGCTTGGATGCCAAGCTTCTCGTCGCCGCGGTCGACCAGTTGACGGCCACGTCCGCTTGACGGCGCCGCGGCCGGAGCCGCGCCCCTCGAGTCCCCTTGCATTGCAAGCGACTCATAATATGTGGAAAGGGCGCGAATTTGTGCAGGATTCAGGCCCTTGGCAATTGGGGTCATAACAGGATGGTTGCGCGTACCGGAGGCGAACAATGAGAGTTGCCGCGCCAAGTAGTCTGCCGGTTGTCCCGCGAGGCGGGGAAAGCTGGCCGCGGAATTGCCTTCGCCAGTGGCGCCGTGGCACGAGACGCATGCCGCTACGCCTTTGTCGGGTAGGCCGGCCTTGGCAATTTTGGCGGCATCCTCTGTCTTGGCATTAGGCTTTCCGGTTCGGTCCTGGTTTACCTCCTCGGCGCCTACGGCATTCAGCCCGAAGTCGCCGCAAAAGGTCGCCAGCACGATAAAGGCGGAAACTGATGTCAGAAAAATCCAACCGAGGGCTTTCATGTCGCCACCAAAGGGCCGGCATTTTTCAGATAGCGCTCCACAATCGCCTCCGATGCCCGATAGGCGAGCGCGCCAACCGTGTCGGTGGGGTTGTAGGACGCGTTTTGCGGAAAATTGGAGGCACCGATTACAAAAAGATTCGGCACATTCCAACTCTGCAGGAAGGGATTGACCACACTGTTCGATGGATCGCTCCCCATTACCGTCCCGCCCGTGGTATGCGTGGTTTGATACTGCGTTACTGTGTAGGGGCGCTGCCTCGCGCCTGGAACCACCTGCTCGCCACCCATAGCACGCGCAATCGCCATCGTTCTTTCAGTGAGGTATTTGGACATGCGTATGTCGTTGTCCGGAAAATCGAAGGTCATGCGCAGCACCGGTTGCCCCCAGGCGTCCTTGTACGTTGGATCGAGGTCGAGGTAGTTCTGCCGCGCCGCCATTGAACTGCCGTGGATATTCAACGCTATGGCATGGTTGTAATAGCGCGCCACCGCGTGCTTCCAACCTGCGCCCCACGCTGGCGTGCCCGGCGGCGTCGGATGAAATTCAATCGGCCGTCCATGACTCATTACTTCGCCCACGTACGCGCCGCCGACGAACTTGTGCGGGCCGTGGTCGAAGTTGTCCGAAACGAAATCGGCAATCACCGTGCCGCTGGCACCGGATCGCATGAAAGGATTGATGTTGATCTTCTCGTTGTAGAAGATTTGCACCGCCGAGGTGGTCTGGTATGCATAATTGCGCCCGACTGTACCCTTTCCCGATTGTGGGTCGTAAGGAGTGCCTATACCGGACAGGAGCAGCATGCGCACATTGTTGAGCGCGAAGCTCCCGAGGATAACCAGCGAAGCGGGCTGCACGAACTCCGAACCCGCTGCATCGACATAAGTGACCCCGGTCGCATGCTTTTTGTCGGGTGAAAGATTGATCCGCAGAACTTGCGCGCCGGTGCGCAGAGTGAAGCGCTGGTCGTTCATCAATACCGGCAGCAGGACGGTCTGAGGCGAGGCCTTGGCGTAGTGCTCGCAGCCATAGCGCTCGCAAAAGCCGCAGAACATACAGGTGCGCAGTTCCATCCCTTCGGGATTCCTGTAGTTTTGACTGAGGTTCGCGGACGGCTGCGGAAAAGGGTGATAGCCCAGCGATGCCGCCGCCTTGCGGAACATCGCGCTGCCGTAGGGCTCCTTCATCGGCGGGGTCGGATATTCCCGCGCGCGCGGGTCTTCGAAAGGATTGCCACCGGCCACCTTGCGCCCGCCGATGTTTCCCGCCTTGCCACTGACCCCCAGCAGGTATTCGAAGCGATCGTAATGCTTTTCCATTTCCGCGGCCGTTACACCCCAGTCCTGAACCTGCAAATCGGCGTCCATGAACTTCTTGCCGTAGCGCTGCTCCGTAAGAGTTCTCATGCGGAAATCGCTTTCCTGAAAGCGATAGGTTTGCCCGTTCCAGTGAACCGCAGCGCCGCCCAGCCCCGTACCTGGCAGGAAACTTTCCCAGCGGCGTATTGGCAGAGCGGTCTCCGACGAACGGTTGCGAAAGGTGATCGGCTCCCTGGTGTTGTCCTGCATCAGTGCCTTGCGAATCGAATAGCGCAATTCGTCGTGCATCCGGGGGCCCTGGAAATCGGGCACAGTGAACTGCGGCTGGCCTCGTTCCAGGCCAACAACCTTGAGCCCGGCCCTGGTCAATTCGCGACCCATCATCGTGCCGACCAGGCCGACGCCAACAAGCACGACATCGGTTGCGGGAAGGGTAGTCGCCATGTCATTGACCTTTCGCCATAGGTTGAGCGGGGATGTCTGGGTGAAGCATGACCTCGCCGCGGCCGTTGTCCGCCAGGCTCATCGGCGCCCGTGTGAATGCGATGCCGTGCTGATCGATCAGATGGTAATAATTGGCATAGGCGCCCGGGAAGCCGATCATCTTCCAACTGACCATGCCGCGGTTGCCACCATAGACTGGGTCGCACAGGAACCCTTCCACGGTGAGCCCCCAGAGCGATTCGAAGAAAACGTTCGAAGGCACCCCGCCCAGGTCGCGCGTCCCTTTTTGCAGTTCCGTCAGGTATGCGTCTTGGTCTTTAGCATGCCAGTGCTCGAACGGCCCTTTACCCTTTAGCTCAACGTCGCTGGCGATCGCCCGCAAGGCGTTGCGAAAGAGTTCCGCGGGGGTGAACGGCAATTGGTAGCCCTGTGACGGAGAACCTGGGTGCCAGGGCCCACCGCGAAAGAGGCGCTCACCGGCGCCCCAGGCCCCGCCGAGTTGAATGTCGATGAATTGGTCGACGCCGGCCTCGATGGCCCCCGGCAATTCGTCGCTGGGAATCAAGCGGGCAACCGCAGCCCGCACGAAGGCGGCCTCCCCCGGATTGAAGAAGCGCATCTGGCCGTTTGCCGGCCCCGGTTGGGACCCCATCTCGCGATGGCGGTCGGTCTGCGCGATGTCCGAACGTCGATCTGCCTGCGCGGTTGTTGGATTTCCGGCCACCGCAATCGAGCCAGCGGCAATTCCACCTGCGCTTAAAAATCTCCTGCGTGAAATGGACTTCATCGTGGTTCCGATTGAGTGATATGTCGGTCCAAGGAAGCAAGTGACGTACCGCACTACGAAAGAGAAGAGCTACTCGCGCCTTGTAGGCGATGGAGTTCTCTCATAACAAGCGACAGCTTGTACGTTGCACAGAGCTGATCCGAATCCCGATGAGGGGCCCTTTGCCGATCGATTTTCGCGATGCGTCCATCATCAACGCAAAGGCAGTCGCCCTACAACCGTCTTACAACGGTTTGTAAAAGTCGCTCAGTCAAATCAGGGGGCAGCGCAGGCCCTGTGAAATTGCGCAAGCAGCCAAGCCATGGGAACGTACTGCCTTCTAAGGGATGGCATTGCAATTGCTCAAGTGACGGGCCACCAAGGAGACGCGTGCCTGAGATTTAAGGCCGCAAAGGATGGACAGCCTTCAAGGCGGACAATTCAACAGCGCAAGGAGGGACTGATGTCCGATGCCGTCTTAACCCCGAAACCGTTTGAGGGTGATGCTCACGCCGCGCATCATGGGCCGCCGGCAGGCCTGACGCGCTGGTTGACCACCACCAACCATAAGGACATCGGCACTCTCTACCTGTTCTTTTCGTTGACCATGTTTTTTGTAGGGGGCATTCTTGCCCTTACCATCCGGACGGAATTGTTCCAGCCCGGATTGCAGCTGGTCAACCCGGAATTCTTCAACCAGCTGATCACCATGCATGGCCTGATCATGATCTTTGGCGCCATCATGCCGGCCTTTGTCGGCTTTGCCAACTGGATGCTGCCGCTGATGCTCGGTGCGCCCGATATGGCGTTTGCGCGAATGAACAACTGGTCCTTCTGGATGCTGGTCCCGGCCGCGCTCCTTCTGGTCGGATCTTTCTTCGCCCCTGCGGGCGCCTCGGCGACCGGCTGGACCATGTATCCGCCGCTTTCCGAGCAGATGGGCATCGGTATGGACTTCACTATCCTGGCTATCCATATCATGGGCGCCAGTTCAATCATGGGTGCGATCAATATCATTGTCACCATCCTCAACATGCGAGCGCCCGGCATGTCGATTATGAAGATGCCGATTTTCGCGTGGATGTGGCTGATTACCGCGTACCTGCTGATTGCCGTCATGCCGGTACTGGCAGGCGCGGTCACCATGCTCCTGTTCGACCGCCATTTCGGCACCTCGTTTTTCAACGCCGCCGCCGGCGGCGACCCGATCATGTTTCAGCATGTGTTCTGGTTTTTCGGCCATCCCGAGGTCTACATCATGATCCTGCCGGCCTTCGGAATCATTTCACAGGTCATTCCGGCCTTCTCACGCAAGCCGCTGTTCGGCTACGCGTCCATGGTGTATGCCGGTTCGGCCATCGCCATCGTCTCGTTCATCGTCTGGGCACATCATATGTTCACCACGGGCCTGCCCGCGGCTGGTCAGCTGTTTTTCATGTACAGCACCATGCTGGTGGCCGTGCCGACCGGCGTCAAGGTGTTCAACTGGGTGGCCACCATGTGGCGCGGATCGATGACCTTCGAGACGCCGATGCTCTGGGCCGTTGGCTTTATCTTCGTATTCACCATTGGCGGGTTTACCGGCCTGATCCTCGCCGTAGTCCCGATCGACATACAACTGCAGGACACCTACTATGTAGTGGCGCATTTTCACTACGTACTGGTGGCCGGCTCACTGTTCGCCATGTTCGCCGGCGCCTACTACTGGCTGCCAAAGTGGACGGGCCACATGTACGACGAACGGCTGGGCAAGACGCACTTTTGGTGCTCGGTCATTTTCTTCAACGTGGCTTTTTTCCCCATGCATTTTCTCGGCCTGGCCGGCATGCCGCGCCGCATTCCGGACTACGCCACCCAATTCACCGACTTCAACGCCGTCGCCACCATCGGCGCATTCGGCTTCGGCCTGAGCCAGCTGGTGTTCCTGGCCGCCGTTCTCAAGTGTATTCGGGGCGGACCGGCGGCTGCACCCAAGCCGTGGGAGGGCGCTGAAGGCCTGGAGTGGTCCGTGCCTTCACCGGCCCCCTATCACACCTTCGAAAGCCCGCCGTTGGTAGTGTGATGCCGCACGCCCGCCAGGAAAATCGCCATAGGAGAACGTTTATGCAAAAGACGATGATGGACAACAAATTGCAAGAGGCCAACATGCGAACGGCCCGCTTCCTCGTCGCCTTGGTGGGGCTGATATACGTTGCTGTCGCGCGCCTGCCGTCGCTCCTCGCATAGCTACGCCGTTTCGCATGGACGGTTTCCGCTCTTGCGAGGCCGCCGCTTTCAGATGGCGACACTTATTCGCACAAGGCTTTTGTGGATCACGCAAGGGACCTGGTGGCAAGCCAACGATACCATCCAACCCACCAAGGAGATGCCATGACCTTCCGCCATCCCAGCAGGGCCGGCTCACAAGAGACACAAAGCGGACATGCGCCCGCGTTCGGAGGCCGGCCAAAGTATCCGGCAGGCATCGACCCCGTGCGCTTCCCCTGCGAGAGATGGCTCTTCGACGTCCGTGCTTTCGCTTTTTGCGTTCTTATGCTTGTACTGTGCCTGGTGGGAGGCTGTGGCGCGATCGGCCCGCTGCGGCAGGAGGACGCCGCTCAGATCCGCGGGAAAACCTATGTTCTCTTCGGCGCTTCAAGCGGATTCGGCCAGGGTGTTGCCCTGCAACTAGCGCGCCACGGAGCCAACATGGTGATCGCAGGACGCCGAGAGGGGCTATTAAGTGAGGTCGCACAGCGGGCACAAGGCCTCGGTGGCAGGGCGATTCCGATTGTGGCGGATATCACCGATCCCGCAGATATTGCGGCCGTCGCTGCCGCGGCGATCTCCCGTTTCGGCCGTGTCGACGTCTCCGGCCACCAATAGGTCTAGCAGCAGCGGTCGCCCCAGCAGCCGAAGCTGCCATTGAACCGGTAGCTTGGCAAATAGCAGGACTACGGCGAAGAATACAAAATGCCAGATTCGATCATGTTGACTCCCAAAGGTTAGCGTGAAAAAGCGCAAAAGCTAAGGGCATCCGCTCGTAGCGCGGAAGGGGGCCCCAAAAGGCCCAGATCAAAACCGAACCGAAGTCGCCTCCCGGGTTTATAGAACACCCGGGGGGTACCCAGAGGAAGCTGAAAAACATATCTATAGCAACAGCGGTGCCCGGCGGAGCCAGCTGGGGCTATGACGAACTCATAATCCTAGAGGATCCTTTATGGCTATACCATGCCTGCCCCCAGAGGAGAAAAGTGAGTGAGGACGGGCGTCGGGTACTTGACGCAGCGATTCACCGCTAATTGGGGGAGTTGTTGGCCAGGCGCTAAAATTTCCGGTAAAGAGGGACTCTTCCGTGGCTCGAAGCCTATTCCCTGATGCGCCGCCCTTTTAGAGAAGCTCTCCGCGCGCCTCCAAGATCGTCGTCGGATGCCTGCATGTCTCGAGGTGAAATTGCCGCGCCTAATGCGCCCAATGCCTGAGATGTTGATTCCCTGAATCAGATTTGTAGAGGATTGTTAAATCCTCTAGTGTTTGATGCACTTTTTCCCGTAAGTGAATCCAACAACTGATAATTAACCATAGCGCTAGGCGAGCCGGTTAAATCCGTCCTCGACGTGAGACGCACGGGGGGAAAACTTGAAAATTCTTGTGGTTGACGATTCAGTCACGATTCGAGCTGGCTTGCGAGCACAGCTGGAGAAGATGCAACATCAAGTGACGGAAGCCGAAAACGGCGAGACAGCCGTGCGGATATGGCAAGACGAACGACCGGACCTCGTCCTGATCGACGTCATCATGCCCGTCATGGACGGTTACGAGGCCGCCCGCCGCATGCGT
The DNA here is from genome assembly GCA_028292405.1 of Betaproteobacteria bacterium. Classification (GTDB taxonomy): domain Bacteria; phylum Pseudomonadota; class Gammaproteobacteria; order Burkholderiales; family JAEUOS01; genus JAQGMJ01. The sequence continues at coordinate 200,095 of JAQGMJ010000030.1, read as the reverse complement.
TCCGTCAGCCAGGATGACTGGATGCCGATTATTTTTCTCAGCTCGATGGAGGCCGATCACGATCTGGATCGGGCGATTGAAGCGGGCGGGGATGATTACCTCGTCAAACCCGTCAGTCCCGTCGTGCTTGCTGCCAAGATCCGCGCCATGCGTCGCTTGGACCAGATACGCAAGCGACTGCTCGAGGTTTCCCGTGAACTAGCCGCCAGCAACCGTCAACTCGAAATGCTGTCGCGCCAGGACGGCCTGACCGGCCTGGCGAACCGTCGTTACTTCGACGCCTACCTGGCCACCGAAGTACGCCGCGTGGCCCGCTCCGGCGAACCGCTATCCCTAATTTTGATGGATATCGATTACTTCAAGCTGTTCAACGACGCCTATGGGCACCAGGCCGGTGACGAATGTCTTCGCCGCGTCGCGGGATGCCTGCAGTCCGCTTGCCAGCGTGCCGGCGACATGCCCGCCCGGTATGGCGGCGAAGAGTTCGTGCTAGTCCTGCCCAATACGACGGCCGTGGGGGCGGCCAAGGTGGCCGCAGCGCTCTCAGCCTCGGTGGTAGGCTTGGCAATTCCCCACGCGCAATCGAAGGTGTCCCCGTCGATTACGATCAGCCAAGGAGTAGCGACGATGTTAGCCAAGACGGATTGTTCGCCCGAAGCGTTGATCGAACGGGCCGACATTGCTCTGTATCAAGCGAAAAAAGAGGGCCGGAATCGAATGCAAGTTAGCGCAGATTGACCCCACGTTTGGAGTGCAGGCGCAGGTTGTCTCCTCACGGCCCACTTGTTGCTTTTACTCATTTTATCCACCACAGGGAAATTAGATAAAGTACGTCAATGAACGCTGGTCAGATCATCTTTCCGCGAGGGCGCGAGGAAGGGATCGTGCACTGACGCGAAGTAGGCCCTAATCGTAAATCTTTCTACCAGTGACGGGCATTTCGCAACCAAGGGCCAGGAACGAAGTGAGCAAAATTTACAATGGCTTGCGAGACAAGAATATATATTCAGTAAAACTTACACGGCGCTTCGCGCCACGCGCGAGATTGCTAAGAATGACGGGGGATAGAAGTGCGCACATCTGGGAGCGACGGGAATGCAATGACAAACGCATGCGCGGGAGATCGCGGTGTTTGACATGCCCGACGTTTCCGCGCCCTTCTCAACCCAACTGGATCATCCGACGGCAGAGGCGCTGATCGTACGTCTGCACGCAGCATTTCTCAGCCAAGCGGAACTGATCAATGCGGCTGCCGCTTTTTGCGCCGAAGCAAAAGAGGCGTTCAAGGCCGAACGTACCAGTCTTGGTCTGAAGGAGAGGCCGGCGGTCCGGGTGATCGCGACCTCTGCCGGGTGGGAGATCAACCCCAAGAGCGAATCCGCGCGGATCCTCAAGTTGGCCATGCAGGAGTGCGTTGATCAACGCGCCGTCATCGCCCACCCGGCACCGCCCGGCGCTTTTCCCTTCATCACCCTTGCTCACGAAAATTTGATTTGCGGCAGCGTCACCGCGGTGTACTCCTTGCCGCTGATGCATCAAGGCGAGATTGTCGGAATTCTGACAATTGAACGATCGAAACCGATGGCAGAGTGGGAATTGGCCAATGCGGAAGACGCCTCCAGTTTCGCCGGCCCCTTGCTTGGCTTGAAACGCGACGCCGAGAAGTCCTGGGTCGCCCGGCTCACCTGCGTGAGCCAGGCCGCTGTTACGCGGCTCGCTTCACGGGGTCACCTTGCGCCGAAACTGACCGTCGCCACCGTGCTCCTGCTGGCATTGGCCTTCATTCCGCTCCCTTCACGGGTAAGCGCGCCGGCGCGCCTGGAGGGTTCGGTTCAGCGCGTGATCGTTGCCCCCGCTGACGGATTCCTGCGCCAGGCCAATGCGCGTGCCGGAGACCACGTGAAGGAAGGCCAGATATTGGCTGAATTGGCCAGCGAGGACCTGCAACTCGAAAAAGCGCGGCGCGAAAGCGAATTGCGCCAGCACGAAGACGCCTACAAGGCCGCCTTGGCCCGCTCCGATCGGGCCCAGATGGTGATTCATCAGGCAAAGGCCGGCGAGGCACAAGCCATGCTTTCGCTGGTGCAGGGGCAACTCGACCGGGCGCAAATCCAATCGCCGCTCGACGGCATCGTCATCAAGGGCGATCTGTCGCAAAACCTCGGCGCGCCCGTGCAGCGCGGAGAAGCCCTGCTGACTATCGCGCCGGGTGACAGCTTCCGGGTCATCGTCGAGGTCGACGAAACCGACATTGCCGCGATTAAAAAAGGCCAGCATGGGCGCCTGGTACTGGCAGCCGAACCGGACCAGCAATTCAACCTGCAAGTGAGCCGGATCGTGCCGGTGGCGACTGCCGCCGACGCGCGCAACTACTTCGAAATCGAAGCCAGTCTCGATCAGGGCGCGACCGCGTTGCGACCAGGCCTGCGGGGGATAGCAAAGATCGATGTGGGCGCGAGAAGCCTGTTGTGGACGATCAGCCACCGCCCAATCAACTGGCTGCGTTATTGGCTCTGGTCAGTGGGGCTCTGATGAACGACGCCCTGCTAAGCCCTCTCTGGTACCGAGCAGCCGACCTGACGCCGAGATTGTCACCAGGCGTGCGTCTGACCCGCATGCAGTCTCGTGACAGAATCTGGCACGTCCTCGGTGAACCAGCGTCGGGCCGTCAAGTGCGACTTAACCCGTCGGCATATGCCTTTGTCGGGCGCTGCAACGGCGGCCGCACCGCCAACGAGATCTGGGCTTTTTTGCTTGAACATCTGGGAGAACAGGCGCCCACCCAGGACGACATCCTGCGGGTGCTTTCGCAACTCTACGCCGCGCAAATCATTCAGTTTGATTCCGCGCCGAATCTGGGCGCGCTTTTCGCCCAGCGCGATGACGAAGGACGCAAGCGGCGGCGCAAGTGGATCAATCCCCTGGTCATTCGCGTCCGGCTGTTCGATCCGACCCGCCTGCTGAACCATCTGGAGCCGGTGCTGGCGATTATCCCTGGAGGCCTGTTCACCCTGGCGTGGTCCATCCTGGTTGTACTCGGCCTGGGCATCACCGCCACCCATTACCCCGCCTTGCAAGCCGATGCCATGCGTTTGCTGCAAAGCTCCCGCGCCTTTCTGCTTTTCTGGCTCTGCTTTCCCCTCATCAAGGCGGTGCACGAATTGGCACACGCCCTCGCCGTCCGGCGTTTCGGCGGCGAGGTCCATGAGGCTGGCGTTACCCTGATGTTCTTCACCCCTGCCCCGTACGTCGACGCGTCTGCCGCCAATACTTTCGAGAGTCGCGGATTGCGCGCCATCGTCAGTGCCGCAGGGATTTTTGCGGAATTGGCGATCGCCGCGCTGGCGGTCATTGCATGGTCGACGATCGAGCAGGGAACGGTGCGCGACATCCTGCTGGTGATCATCCTCATCTGCGGCGTCTCGACGCTGCTGGTCAATGGCAATCCGCTGTTGCGCTTCGATGGCTACTACATTTTTACGGATTTGCTCGACTTGCCCAACCTTGCCTTGCGCAGCAACGCCTGGTGGGCATCGACGGTGCGCCGTCTGGCCACCGGCGCCGACAATCTCGCCAATGCCGCCCTCGGAAGCGGGGAGCGCAAGTGGCTGATCCTGTATGCGCCAGCCTCGCTGATCTACCGTGCCGTCCTGATGCTCGGTCTGCTGCTTTGGCTGGGCCAAAAATCGTCGCTGCTGGGAACCCTGATGCTGCTGTTCCTGGCCGCCTGGCTGTTCGGGACCGGCCTGGCCATCTGGCGGACGTTCCGCGGCGCTGGATTGTCCACGGCATCCCGCCAGCGCGCGCGTCGGGTCGTCGGCACGGCCGTGGTCATCGCCATTCTCCTTGCTTTCGTGCTGCCCTTGCCCAATACGTTCGTTGCACAAGGCGTGGTATGGCCGCCTGAAAATGCGCAGATCCGGGTTGATACCCCTGGCTTTGTGGAGAACGTGGCCGCCCACAACGGCCAGGCCGTGGCGACCGGTCAAACCGTTGTCACGCTCCTGGAGCCGACGCTGGAAAGCGAGCATGAACGGCTGGTCAACGAATTGTCGGGCTACGAGTCCCGGCAATACTTTGCCCTGCTGCGCGACCCCACCGAGGCGGCCAGCGTGGAAAAGGACATCGAACGCACGAAGGCTGCGCTAGACCGCAATGCACGGCAGATCGAACAACTTGACGTGTCCGCACGCACCGCCGGCACGCTGGTCCTGCCGCACGAGCACGATCTGCCAGGCAGCTTTACGCCGCGGGGAGCGATGGTCGGCTATGTCCTGGCACCCGGCGCCCCCAATGTACGCGCGGTACTACCCGAAGCCGACGCGCAATTGATCCGCGGCCGGGTGCGTCATGTCGACGTTCTCGAGGCGGACCTGGGCAGCATCAACCGGCCAGCCCAATCACTGCGTGAAATGCCCGCCGCCACCAATCTCCTTCCCAGTCCGGCATTGGGCGATCGCGCCGGGGGCGGTTTTGCAATTGATCCCGCCGACAAGGAGGGCACCCGTACCAGGGATCCGGTATTCCTGATCGATATGGCAGTCCCTGGCCTTGCCGAAGAACGGATAGGCAATCGCGTATGGGTGCGATTCGATCTTGGCTATGCGCCCTTGGCCACGCAGGCCCTGCGGCGCGGCCGGCAACTTTTCCTTCGGCACTTCAATCCGGAGGACCAGACATGATCTCCTACCGGATCGATGCTCGCGCCACCCTGCCGACACCCGGGCTAGTGTATGGAGACTATCCGGAAAGACGCGGCCCCTTCCGGCGCGACAATGCCGTCGATCTTGCCTGGAAGAGAGGCATCTCGTTGATCGAAGGCCAACTGCGCCGCGATGCCACCCGCCACCGCCGGTTCGCCGACGAAGTCCTGGCGCAAGCAAAGTCGTTGCTGACAAGTGAAGAGCGGACCATGCAGGGCCGGCTGGAGACTACCCGTGCCGCCCTGGTGCGAGAAGGCCTGAACGACACTACCTGCTTGCACGCGCTAGCGCTTGCCTGCGTTGCGTGCAAGCAGCGTCTGGGTGTCTTCCCTTACGTGACGCAGATCATGGCGGCACGCGTGATGCTTGACTGGCAACTGGCCGAAATGGCCACGGGTGAAGGCAAGACCATCGCCATTGCCCTGGCGGCCGCGACCGCCGCACTGGCCGGCGCGCCCGTGCATGTCATCACTTCCAACGACTACCTTGCCGCGCGCGACGCCCGCGCACTGAAGCGCTTTTACGCGTCCATGCATTTGCGCGCAGCCGTGGTCACGCAGGACATGCCGCGGGAAGCGCGGGCACGCGCCTACGGAGCCGATGTCACCTATTGCACCGCCAAGGAACTGGCTTTTGACTATTTGCGCGACAACATGCTGCGTCCCAACCGGCTCGGTGACCTCGAGCAACGAGCACGACGCATCAGCGCGGGTAGCGCCGACCAGGCAGTACCCTTGTTGCGGGGCCTGTGCGTGGCCTTTGTCGATGAAGCGGACACCATTTTGATCGACGAGGCCCGTATCCCCCTGGTGCTGTCGCGCAGCGACGGCAACGCGGAGAATGTCCTTTTCCTGGAAAGCGCATTGGCATGCGCCGGAAAGCTGCTGCCCGCCGAACATTATATGGCCGATACCAGCTCCAACAGCGTCACATTGACCGCCAGCGGCCAGCAGGCAGTAGCGGACTGGCCTTTCGGCGAGAGCGGTATCAATGCGCATCCACGGCATCGGGAAGACACCACTTGCATGGCCCTGGCAGCGTTGCATCTTTTTGTAAGGGACCGCGACTATGTGGTTCGCGACGGGGCCGTCGAGATCGTCGATGAAACCACGGGCCGTCGCGCTCCCGGACGCGCCTGGTCCCGTGGCCTGCATCAATTGATTGAATGCAAGGAGCGCTGCGCGGCCAGCATCCGCAATGAACCGGAGCAACAAATCACTTACCAGCGCTTCTTCCGACGTTACCTGCATCTAGGCGGCATGAGCGGTACGTTGCGCGAATGCATTGGCGAATTGCGTCTGACCTACGACCTCGCCGTGATTGACGTCCCGTTGCGCCTGCCATCGCAACGACGTCAGTATCGGCCACAGCTGTTCTCCGACAATAGCGCCCTTTACGCGGCGGTGGTTGCCCGAACCAGGGAAATGGTGGGCCTTGGGCGTCCGGTACTGATCGGGCTTTCCAGCGTGGCAGAATCCGCAACGCTGTCGGCCATTCTGCGGGCCGCGAACCTGCAACATGCGGTGCTCAATGCGAGTCAGGACGATGCGGAAGCCGCCATCGTGGGCCGCGCCGGCATGGGAGGGCAGGTGACGGTCGCCACCAGCATGGCGGGGCGCGGTACCGACATCGCCATCGACGATGACACCTTGCGTCGCGGCGGCCTCCACATCATCCTCTGCCAGCACAATGCTTCGCGACGCATCGATCGCCAGTTCATTGGTCGCGCCGCGCGGCGCGGCGAACCGGGAAGCGTTGAAATCCTGCTGTCCCAGCAGTCCCGCCTTCTCGACACGTTCTTCCCTGGCGCCCTGCGCGTGGCCGCAATATGGATGGCCAACCGTTCACCTTTCCTGTTTCGCTTGATCGTTCGTCTGCCGCAGTTGCTGGAGGAACGAAATCAATCCGGACAACGGCAGGACCTTAAGCGTGCCGACGAGCAAGCCGAGCGCAACTTTGCATTTTCGGCAAGGACCCTGACATGAAGCATCTAGCGGCAGCTCCGCTCCTCCTGTGGGCCTGCATGGGCATGGTGCACGCCAAGCCGCCATCGCCCGCCCAGCCCCTGGGCTGTCTGATCGAGCCTTTCCAGGTCGCTGACGTGGGAAGCCCGGTCATCGGGGTGATTGAATCGATCCGTGCAGAACGTGGCGACACGGTGCGCAAGGGGCAGGTCCTGGCCCTGTTGCGCGCCGATGTCGAACGTGCGCAGGTCGATGTGGCATCCAACAAGGCACAGGCGATGGCCGAGGTCAACGCGGCCGAAGCCAACGCCGTTCTGGCCCGGCAAAAACTGAAGCGTGCCGAAGGCTTGATGGCGGAGGAGTTCGTCTCCACCGCAGCGGTCGAACAGGCCCGCGCCGAGGCCCGCGTGGCCGACGAACGGGTATTGCAGGCACGTGAGCAACGTCGTACCGCGGAGCGTGAGCACGCTCTTGCGCAGGCCCAGCTCGGCCTTCGTACCATTCGCGCCCCGTCAGATGGGGTCATTGCCGACCGCTACCTGTCGGTCGGGGAACGGGTTGAGGACAAACCTCTGTTTCGCGTCGCCATGGTCGATCCGCTGCGCGTCGAAGTGGTCATGCCGGCGCAGCTCTACGGGGTCGTACGGGTAGCAAGCACGATGACGATCGCACCCGAATTTCCCAACACCTCCCCGCGCGAGGCCAAAGTAATCCTGGTGGACAAACTGATTGACGGTGCCAGCAATACGTTCCGCATCCGTTTGTCGCTTCCCAACCCCGGCGCCGGTCTGCCGGCGGGACTGCGCTGCAAGGCCAGCCTGCCGAATACTGCCGTCCCGCCCTCACCTCGTCCAGCCCTTTGAGCCATGTGGTGGCCTAACCGGATTCGTCGCAGAACCTTCGAGCGCCCGCTCGTGGAAACGCTCGAGTCGCGCATCCTGTATTCGGCTGATCTGGCGGCCGCCGCGCTACCGCCGGTGGCCGTTCCACCGGCCGAAACCCGTGCGCTGGACGCAAACGGCGACTTTGCGGCAGCCACCGCCGCTCCGGTGACCACGCTCGCCGGCACCCCGGCCACCACTGCGTCGGGCCGCCCCCTTGCCTTCGAACTGAACGTCGGCCAGGCCAGTCCCGACTTTGACGCACTGGCGCGGGGAAGCGGTTTTACCGTCGGCCTCTCCAAGGGAAACGCGACCCTTGTTCTTGGCAATGGTGAGGCCCAGCGCACGGTATCGCTCAATCTCGACGGTGCCAGCGCGGCGGCCCAGTTGACGCCAGACGGGCAATTGCAGGCGCGCAGCAATTACCTGGTGGGAAATGACCCGGCGCTGTGGCATACCGACGTGGTGAACTATGATGGCGTCACCTACAAGAGCGTATACAACGGCATCGACCTGAAGTACTACGGTAGCGGGCAACAACTCGAATACGACTTCACCGTCAATCCCGGAGCCCATGCGCAGGACATCGCCATGCATTTTGACGGCGCCCAATCGGTGGCCCTCGATGCAGACGGCAATCTTTTGATCCAGCTGGACGCCTCGGGATCAAGCATCCGTTTCCTCGCGCCGGTCGCTTATCAGGATGGCCCGTCAGGCCGCCAGTCAGTGACCAGCCAATACACGGTGGCCGCAGACGGCAGTGTTCACTTTTCCGTCGGAGCGTACGATCAAACCCGCGCGTTGATCATCGATCCCATCCTGTCGTACGGCAGCTATCTCGGCACCACTGCCGCGGAATCAGCCAATGCGGTCGCCGTCGATGCGGCCGGCAATGTCTACGTCGCCGGTTACAGCAACAGCACCTTTTTCGGCACGGGCGGCGAGGACGTGACCGTCCAAAAACTGTCGAGCGACCTCTCGACGGTGCTCTATTCCACGACGTACGGCGGCAGCGGCAACGAGGAGGCCAACGCAATCGCGGTCGATGGCGCGGGCGCGGTCTATGTGACGGGCTGGACGCAGTCGGCCGGGCTGATCCCCTTTCCCACCACGGCCGGAGCCTATCAAAACACGCGCAGCGGCCCGCAGGATGCCTTCCTGTTCAAGCTCAACGCCGCCGGCAGCGGCCTGGTCTATTCGTCCTATCTGGGCGGTTCGGGCAACGGCGATGTCGGCAACGGAGTTGCCGTGGACAGCAGCGGCGATGCGTATGTGACCGGCACCACCAACTCCCCAAATTTCCCCGTCACCGCCGGCGCCGCCGATACCACCTATGCCGCGGGCGAGGCCTTTGTTACCAAGTTCAATGCCGCCGGCACCGGCCTCGTCTATTCCACCTTCATCGGCGGCAGTGGTGCAGACAGCGGCAATGCGATCGCCATCACTGGATCGGGACAGGCTGTCGTAGTGGGCACCACCGCATCAAGCAATCTTGCGACGGTCAACGCATTCCAGAGTACCCGGGATGGCGGCACCGATGCCTTCGTCGCGCGCCTCAACGTCGCCGGAAGCGCCTTCGACTACAGCACGTATTTTGGCGGCGCCAACAACGACACCGGAGCAGCGGTCGCCTTGCGGACGGACGGCGCCATCGTTTTCGGGGGGAGTTCTCAATCCAGGGATCTGACGACCACTGCCAACGCGTTCCAGGCCAGCACCGCGAGCGGGAGCGCCGATACCAGCTATCTGGCGATTCTGGATCCGGGCAGCGGCACTCTCGACTATGCGACCTATATCGCGGGCAGCCGGGGCAATAACGGCAATGGCAACGGGAACGGCGGCGCAGGCGCCATCGATCTGACGGGTATCGCGGTGGACGCCACGGGCCGTATCTACGCCGTCGGCTCGACCGTGGACAGCAACTTTTCCATTACTGCCAACGCCCTGGATGGAAGCTATGGCGGCAACACTGACAGCTTTGTGATGCTGATCGATCCGGCGCTATCGGGCAGCAATGGGCTGGTCTACAGCAGCTATCTCGGCGGCAGCGGTAGCGACGTTGCGACGGGGGCGGCCTATCGCGCCGGTGCGCTGTATGTCGTCGGATCAACCACCTCGAACAGCGCCATTGCCGTTGCGGGAGGCGCAGACACCACTTACAACGGCGGCATGGATGGTTTTGTCGTCGGCTTTGCTGGAATCGCCGGCGTCAATCATGCACCCGTTCTCTCCGGCGCCAACTCCGCGGCCACGGTCCTGGAAGACGCCACCGGCAATGCGGGAACTTTGGTCTCTGCCCTGATCAGCGGCCATCTCTCCGATGGCGACTCAGGCGCCATCGCCGGCATCGCGGTGACCGCGGTCGACAACACCAACGGCACCTGGCAATACTCGACCAACAACGGCACGACCTGGTCTGCCTTCGGCGCCCCCAGCGGCACCAGCGCCCGCCTGCTCGCCGCGGACGCCAACACGCGCGTACGGTTCGTCCCCAACGCCAACTTCAACGGCACTGTCACCAACGGCATCACGTTCCGGGGCTGGGACCAGACCAGCGGCACGACGGCGGCGACCGCCAGCACCGCCGCAAACGGCGGCGCGACCGCCTTCAGTGCGGCCACCGCCACCAGCGGCATCACGGTCACCCAGGTCAATGATGCTCCGGCGGGAACCAGCAGGACGGTGACCACCCTGGAAGACACTTCCTACACGTTTAGTGCGGCTGACTTCGGCTTTTCCGACCCCAATGACACCCCGGCAAACCTGCTGGCAAACATTCGCATCGGCAGCCTGTCCGGGGCGGGCAGCCTGACCCTGTCCGGCGCGGCCGTGGCTGCGGGGCAATTCATCTCGGCTGCCAGTATTGCTGCCGGCAACCTGAAATTCACGCCGGCTGCCAATGCTAATGGCGCCGGCTATGCCTCTTTCACTTTTCAGGTCCAGGACAATGGCGGCACCGCCAATGGCGGAGTAGATTTGGATCCTGTGGCGCGCACTCTGACGGTCAACGTCACCTCGGTCAACGATGCGCCGGTCCTGAGCGGGGCAAATGACCTGGCCGCGATCACCGAAGATGCGGGGTCCAATGCCGGGACGGCCGTCACCACCCTGATTGCGGGAAAACTCTCCGACTTTGATGCAGGCGCCTTATCTGGCATTGCTGTCACCTCGGTCGACAACACCAACGGCGCGTGGCAGTACTCGACCAACAACGGCACGACCTGGGCTGCCTTCGGCGCCCCCAGCGGCACCAGCGCCCGCCTGCTCGCCGCGGACGCCAACACGCGCGTACGGTTCGTCCCTAACGCCAACTGGACCGGCGCCGTCGCCAACGGCCTCACCTTCCGCGCCTGGGATCAGACCAGCGGTGTCGCCGGCGGTACTGCAAATACTTCGCCGAACGGCGGTGCTACTGCCTTCAGTGGAGCGACGGCCAGCAGCGGCATCACCGTCAGCTCGGTCAATGACGCCCCCGTCGGTGCCAGCCATACCGTGACTACGGCGGAGGACACGCCCTATACCTTCAGCGTTGCCGATTTTGGTTTTACCGACCCGAACGACGCGCCTGCCAATGCGCTGGCCAACGTCAAGATTTCCACCTTGCCGAGCGCGGGGACGTTGACGCTGTCGGGAGTAGCGGTGACGGCTGGCCAGTTCATCTCCGCTGGCGCCATCACCGCAGGGAATCTCAAATTTTCCGCCGCGACCAATGCCAACGGCGTCGGCTATGCCGGTTTTACCTTTCAGGTCCAGGATGATGGCGGGACGGCCGGTGGCGGCATTGACCTGGATGCCACGCCGCGGACGATGACCGTGAACGTCTCGCCGGTCAATGACCCTCCCCAGCTCGGCCTGCCATCGGCGCAGTCGACCGCCAGCAATACGGCCAAGGTATTTTCAACTGCCGGCGGGAACGCGATCAGCGTCGCCGACGTCGATGCCGGGGGCGGTGCCCTGTCGTTGACCCTGACGGTCGCCAACGGCACGCTCACACTCTCGGGCACCGCGGGCTTGGCCTTTTCTGTCGGATCAGGCAGCGCGGACACCACCATGACGTTTTCCGGCACGCTCGTGGCCCTCAACGTCGCGCTTGATGGGATGCGTTATGACCCGAACCCAGGCTATTCCGGCAGCACGACCTTGTCCGCCCAGGTTAACGACCTTGGAAATAGCGGCAGCGGCGGGGCGCGGGCTGATTCGGGAAATGTGGTGATCAACGTTAGCTTCGTGAATTCCGCACCGGTTATCAGCGGCAGCAACAATCTTCAAACCATCCTGGAAGATGCCGCCACCAATGCGGGCACGGCGGTCTCCGCGCTGATCAACGGCCATGTGACCGACATCGATACCGGCGCCGTCAACGGCATCGCCGTGACGGCCGTCGACAATACGAATGGCAACTGGCAGTACAGTATCGATGGCGGCGGCAACTGGAGTTCATTCGGCAGTCCAGGTGCGGGGAGTGCGCGTCTGCTGGCGGCGGATGCCGGCACCTTGGTGCGCTTCGTCCCCAATGCCAACTGGAACGGTACCGTCACCAACGGCATCAGCTTTCGCGCCTGGGACCAGACTGCGGGCGCGGCCGGCGCGACCGCTGACACATCGGTCAACGGCGGCACGACGGCGTTCAGCAGTGCGCTCGCCGGCGCTGCCGTGACGGTCACGCCCGTCAACGATGCTCCAGCCGGCGCCGACCGGGTTGTCACAACCCTTGAGGAGACCCCCTATACCTTCTCCTCAAGCGACTTCGGCTTCACGGATCCGGCCGACGCTTCCCCCAACAACCTGCTGAGCGTCAGGATTTCTTCGTTGCCGGCCAACGGCAGCCTCACGGACAACGGCGTCGCAGTCGGCGTCGGGCAGTTCATCAGCTCGGCCGACATTGGCGCGGGCAAGCTGGTCTATACCGCACCGGTCGATGCCAGCGGAACAGCTTATACCGCGTTTACTTTCCAGGTGCGCGACGACGGCGGCGCCGCCAGTGGGGGAATCGATCTCGATCCGGTTGCGCACACTGTCACCGTCAACATTACGCCGGTGAATGACGCGCCCGCGGGCACGAGCAATACAGTAGCAATCAACGAAGATACGCCCTATGCGCTCAGCGTGGCCGATTTTGGTTTCTCCGATTCGAACGACTCTCCGGCCAATGCGCTGCTCAACGTACGCATCTCCAGCCTCCCGACGGTCGGGCAATTGACGCTCAACGGCGCCGCGGTCAGTGCCGGACAGTTCGTTTCGGTGGCAAACATCAGTGCCGGAAAACTGGTCTATGCGCCATCCGCGAATGCGAATGGCCCCGCTTATGCCAGCTTTGCATTTCAGGTGCAGGACGATGGGGGAACCGCCAATGGCGGGGTGGACCTGGACCCGGTGGCCCGGGTCATGAGTTTCGACGTGAGTCCCGTCAATGATGCTCCGAGCGGCACCAGCGGCAGCATCAATGCGCTTGAAGATGCCGGCTACGTCTTTAACATCGCTGACTTCGGCTTCACGGATGCCGTAGACTCGCCGCAAAACCAGTTGTTGAACGTCAAGGTCGCAGCCCTTCCCGGTGCCGGCGCACTTACCCTCAATGGTGCGGCCGTGGCGGCGGGGCAATTCGTTTCCGCTGCGGACATTGCAGCAGGTAAACTCATCTTCACACCGGGCGCCGGCAACAGCGGCGCCAGCTATGCCGCGTTCACCTTCCAGGTACAGGATGACGGCGGAACGGTCGCCGGCGGCAACGACCTTGACCCATCGGCAAAGACCCTTGCCATCAATGTGGCACCGGTGAACGATGCGCCGGTAGGCGCCGCCGGCACAGTCAATACCCTCGAGGACACGCCTTATACCTTCACCCTGACCGACTTTGCCTTCAGCGACCCCTCCGACACGCCGGCCAACGCGTTGCTGGGGGTCAAGATATCGGCGCTCCCCAGCGCCGGCCAGCTACTCCTGAATGGCGTCGCGGTCTCGGCAGGACAAATTGTCCAGGCGTCCGCCATCGCCGCAGGCAAGCTGATTTTTGTGCCGGGCGCCGACGGCAACGGCTCCGCCTACGCCTCTTTGTCCTACCAGGCCCAGGACGACGGCGGGACGGCCAATGGCGGCATCGATCTCGATCCGGTCGCGCGCCCAATTACGATCCAGGTGGCGTCCGTCAACGATCCTCCCGTTTCGCAGGACAACACAATCGGTATTGCAACGGCGCAGGTCTATACATTTGTTGCTGCGGATTTTGGCTTCTCCGACGCATCCGATACACCCGCTAATGCTCTCGCCGGGGTGCGCATCAACTCGCTGCCGGCCGCCGGAGTCCTGGCCCTGAACGGCATCGCGGTGACCGCGAACCAGGCGATATCGGCCGCCGCCATCAATTCAGGCGAATTGACGTTTATCTCCGGCAGTCCCGCTACGGCTTCATTCAGCTTCGGGGTGCGGGATACTGGCGGAACCGCCAATGGCGGCGTCAGCGTGGAAATCGGTTCCCACGTGATGACTCTGGCAGTGTCCGATCCCGTTGCTGCTGCGCCAGTGACAGCCCCTCCGCCGCCAGCCCTCTCCACCACGACGACCACCACAACCACGCGGACGCAAACGGTAACCTCGACGAGCAACTCCGCCTCAAGCGGCAATGCCGCCGCCGTAGTGCCGCCCCCGGCGCCCGCGCCTGCGCTGCCGCCACCTCCCGCTCTCTCGGCCGGCGGTTTTCTGCAGGCCGTCGACTTTGTGATTGGAACGGAGGGATCCGGCGCATCGTCCCAGGTTCGTCCGGTTGAAGTTCTTTCGGCTGAGCGCCGCTTCTCGCGCGAAGTGGCAACCGCGCCCGCTGAGACGCCATTGTTGACATTCGGCTTGCGCGCCGCAGACAATAATTCTGCAACGGACCCACTGAGCCGGTCGATGCGTGCCAAAGGCTTTATCGACGAACTGGATCAATTGCGCGATGATGCTCGTTCCGAATTCAACCTCGATCGCATTTTCGCGCTGAGTTCCTCCGGCGTTACCTTCGGACTTTCTCTGGGCTTGATGATCTGGATTGTGCGCAGCGGCGTATTGATGAGCAGCCTGCTCTCGGTAATGCCCGCCTGGCGAGTGCTGGATCCGCTGCCGGTGCTCGCCAACGCCGGTGGAAACGACGAGAACGAAGACGAAACCGACGATAGTGAGTTTAGTGCGGCGGCGTCCTCGGAAGATCCTTTGCGCATTCTCAGGGAATCATGATGCGCATGCTCGAGACCCGGACGAACGCCGCGCCAACCACCACCGGACTTCAGGGTGCTGTCCTTCTTCACAGGTGCGGCCCATGAAGTCGCTCAGCACCCGGACCTATATCACGATGGGCCTGGTCTCCATCCTGTCAAGCGCCCTGTTGACGGCCTCGCTCCTGGGGTTGATTCCGGACCGGACCGGAGCGATCCTCGACGGCAGGGTGGCATTGGCCGAATCGGTCGCCGCCAGCAGTACTGCGATCCTGACCAGCGGCGACAGCCGGCGACTGGAAACGGTGCTGCAATTCCTGATGAAGCGAAATCCTGACATCGAGTCGATCGGCATTCGCGAACTCGATGGCCGGCTGGTGATGAGCGTAGGAGAGCACCGGGCGCAATGGAAACCCATGAGCGCCGTGCACATCGCCGGCTCGCAGATCGAAGTGCCGGTCTGGTCAGGCTCAGAGCGATGGGGACAGGTCGAATTCCGCTTCAAGCCGGTGGGCGCCACCGGCTGGGCCGCTGTTTTGGAAGTGCCCTGGCTGCGCCTGTTGCTCGTAAGCGCAGTGTTTTGTTTTGTCGGTTTCCACTTCTATCTCGGCCGAGTGCTAAAGAGCCTTGATCCTTCGAAAGCCATCCCGGGCCGCGTGAGGGCTGCGCTTGACACGCTGACGGAGGGTTTGCTGGTGATAGACAAGCAGCGCAACATCGTCCTCGCCAACCAGGCCCTGACAGACCTCCTGGGTACATCGCAGGAAAAACTGATGGGTACGGCCGCCTCGGCGGTCGAATGGCTCGACGCGTACGGCAAGCCCGTGGCGCAGCCGGCGCTGCCGTGGAACCAGGCTTTGGAGGATGGAGAAATCAAGCGCGATGGTCGGATCGTATTGAAGGACACGACCGGTCGCGAGCGCATGTTCGTCATCAATTGCTCGCCCGTGCTCGGTACCCGCGGAAAGCCCGGAGGCGTCTTGGTCAGCTTCGAGGACATTACTGAAATGGAGGCCAATCGGGTTGAACTTAAGTCAGCCAAGGATGAAGCCGAGGCTGCAAATAGGGCAAAGAGCGAGTTCCTGGCCAATATGAGTCATGAAATCCGTACCCCGATGAACGCCATCCTGGGCTTCACAGAGCTGCTCAAGCGCGGATATAGCCGGGGCGGTGGCGACTCCACGAAGCACCTGAACACGATTCATAGCAGCGGCAAGCATCTCCTGGCCCTGATCAACGACATACTCGACCTGTCAAAAGTCGAGTCGGGACACCTGGAGGTGGAACGGACGAAATGTCACCCTCATGAAATCGTTCGCCATGCCGTTCATGAGCTAAACGTCAATGCGAAAGCCAAGGGCATTGCCCTGGACATCGATGTCGCCGGCGACTTACCCGACCAGATCAGTTCCGACCCTGGACGGGTGCGGCAGATTGTCCTCAATCTGCTTTCAAACGCGATCAAATTTACTGAGTCCGGTGGGGTCCGGGTTATGATTTCCTGCACAAAGACCGCTGATGACGGTATCTATCGTATCGCGGTTATTGATACCGGAATCGGCGTACCGGCCGCAAAAATAGAGAAGATGTTCGAACCCTTTACACAGGCCGACGCGTCGATTACCCGCCGCTTTGGCGGCACGGGCTTGGGCCTGACGATCAGTCGGAATTTTGCGCGTGCGCTGGGCGGTGACATCGTCGCCACCAGCGTTCTTGGCAAAGGGAGCACGTTTGTTCTCACGTTCGACACGGGTCCGCTCGACGGGGTGCGCATGCTGACCCCGACCGAAGTCATGGCGAAGGTTGAGGACGCCGGCCCCGAGCAGCAACAACGCTGGATCATTCCTGCCTCGCGGATCCTGGTCGCCGACGACGGCGCCGAAAACCGCGAACTGGTTTCGTTGGTGCTTGCCGAGCATGGCCTCTGGGTCGAAGAGGCCGAGAACGGCCAAGTTGCGGTGGAAAAGGTCAAGGCAGGTGGATTCGACCTCATCCTGATGGACATGCAGATGCCGGTGCTGGACGGCTTTGGTGCGACCAGGCGCCTGCGTGCCCAGGGCGTCAAGACGCCGATTGTCGCGCTGACCGCCAACGCAATGAAAGGATTTGAAAAAGAAGTGCTCGATGCAGGCTGCACCGCCTACGTCACCAAGCCGATCGACATAGACGTTCTCCTTGAGACTCTGGCCCGGCTTCTCGGCGGTGCCGAAATGCCTGTCGGTGTTGCCGTCTCTCCAACGATGCCGGTTCCGGAACCGGAAGTCCCGGCCTTGGTACCCTCGGCCACGATGGGATCTCCCGCTCCATCCGCGGATGCGGAGCCCATTGTTTCCCGCCTGGCCTCGAAACCCCGCTTCGTCCCTATCATCCAGAAGTTCGTGGTCAGACTCGATGAACAGGTCATAGTGCTGGCCTCCGCCTGCAAAGCGCGAGACTACGAGCAGGTGGCGCACCTCGCTCACTGGCTGGCAGGCGCCGCCGGAACCGTGGGCTTCGACGTCTATACCGAACCGGCGCGCGAACTAGAGCGCGCCGCCAAAGCATGTGACCCCGCGGCCGTCGACACAGCGCTTCTCGTCATCCGCGAAAAGGCCGCCCGGACCGTATCGCCCACGCTCGAACCCGCGGAGTCGCCCAATTGATTCTGCGAACCTTATCCCGGTATTTGCCATGATCCCATCGATCTTGCCAAACCAAATTGGCGGACTTTTCCGCGCGCGACAGCGCAACCGGAACAACCCATGACATTGACCACGACTCAGAAGCTCGCCCTTTACCGGTCTGACGGTCCCGCGCCCGCACGTGTCGATTCGGCGCAGGATGCGCTTGTCATGATGGTCGACGACGAGCCGATCAATATTGAAATGACCCAGGCCTTCCTTGAAGAGGTCGGCTATACACGTTTTTGTTCGACCACAGATCCGGCGCAGGCACTGCGTATCCTCCGCGTAGTACGGCCGCACGTCATCCTTCTGGATATCCAGATGCCCGCAGTAAGCGGCTTCGATATCCTACAAGCCATGCGAGCGGACGAGACGCTTCGCCACATTCCGGTGATCGTGCTCACCGGTG
Source organism: Betaproteobacteria bacterium (assembly GCA_028292405.1). Lineage (GTDB taxonomy): Bacteria > Pseudomonadota > Gammaproteobacteria > Burkholderiales > JAEUOS01 > JAQGMJ01. Next base: position 182,288 of record JAQGMJ010000030.1, on the reverse strand, counting down.
CCGTTGATTCGGATACCAAGCTCAAGGCGCTGGAGCTCGGGGCCAGCGACTTTCTGAATAAACCAGTGGACGCGAGTGAGCTGGTCTTGCGGCTGCGCAACACCCTCGCTGCCCGCGCCTATCAGGAGCACCTAACCTACTATGATCGCCTGACCGGTCTCCCCAACCGCCAGCGTTGCCTAGATGAGATCGACCGTGCACTGCGCCGGGCTCAGCGCCTGCAACGAACCGGCGCGCTCATTCAGATTGATATCGATCGGTTTACCCAAATCAATGAAGCCCTGGGACCATCAGCCGGAGACACCTTGCTCCAGCAGATCGCCCTACGACTCGCTGACAGAGTCAGCGTCTGGTCGGCCAGCCACACTAACCCGGAGACGTTTGAAGTACCACAACTGTCCCGGTTATCTGCAGACGAATTCATGATTGTTTTGCCGCAATTGCAATCCATTGGATCCGTTGCAGACTTGGCAGCGAGCCTGAGGGAGGCTGCATCCACGCCCGCATACCAAATCGCTGGCCACGAGGTCGTCGTAACTGTCAGCCAAGGCGTCGCCATGTTTCCTGGTGACGGCAGTGAAGTGGATCAACTCCTGCAGCATGTCGGTAGCGCCATCCATCACGCCAAACAAGCCGGCCGCAACACCTGCCAGTTCTATGCCCCGGAACTGAACGCCCGGGCGATACAGCACCTGAGCGTGGAGAACGATTTGCGCAAGGCTATCGAGCGCAATGAATTTTGCATTTATTACCAGCCAAAGATCGATCTGGCAACCGGCCACCTGTCGGGCGCGGAGGCCCTGATTCGCTGGAACCACCCCGAGCGGGGCTTACTGGGGCCTGGCGAGTTTATTCCGGTCGCCGAAACTGTCAATCTGATCGTCCCGACGGGTAGTTGGGTCATCCGCGAAGTGCATCGGCAGGCTGTTGCCTGGCATACCGCCGGCCTACCGGCAATCATGTTGTCGATCAATGTGTCTGCGCGCCAGTTTGCGCAGGCGGACTTCATCGAGAATGTCAGAAGGGTGATGGCCGGTGGTGGGATGGCTGGCCATCTCTGTTTCGAACTGACCGAAACATCCATGATGGAAAAGCCGGAGTCCAAGATCGAGGGCCTAAAGGAACTCAAGAATCTTGGGCTTAGCCTGTCCATCGATGATTTTGGCGTTGGTTATTCGTCCTTCAGTTACTTGCGCCGCATGCCAATCGACGAATTAAAGATCGACAAATCATTCGTTGACGAGATTGAGAGCAGTGAAGACAGTGCAGCCATCGTTATCGCCATTATCGCGATGGCCAAAAGCCTGGGCCTGGCCACAGTCGCCGAAGGCGTTGAAACGGAGGGGCAGGCTCGGTTCCTCCGCGAGAATGGTTGCGGAGATTGCCAGGGCTACTTTTTTGCGCGGCCTATGCCGGCAATCGAATTTGAAGAGCAATGGCTGCGCAAGACCGCGGCGTTCAAATAGATGTCATGAGTATCCTCCCAAACACCCAAGGAAAGGGCGCCGTGGCACGCCTCTTCCACCGCTGCACCGTGCTGTTGGCGCTTGCCAGTTTGACAGTCGGCACGAAGAGCTGGGCGGGCGAATTCCTTATGGCATATCGGTATGCGCTGGAGAACGACTCCGTCTATGCAAGCTCGAGTTATGCCCTTGCAGCAGGTCGCCAAAAGGAGCCCCAGGGATTCTCGACCCTGCTACCCGTCGTCGGGCTGACGGGCAATACCACGAACAACCATGCCAATGTCACTTACCGGGAACCCACCTTCTACCCTTCCGGATATCGGAGCTTTAACACCTCTGGCTACGTGGTCAGCCTCAGTCAGCCGTTATTTCGATGGCAAAACTGGGAGACCTATCAGCAGACCAAGCTTCTGGTCATCCAGGCGGAAGCCAATTTTGCACAGGCGGGCCAGGATCTCGTCATCCGCACAGCGCAGGCATATTTTGATGTCCTGACTGCGCGAGACGTGCTGGAAGTCACTCAGTCCCAGAAGGAAGCCATTGCACGGCAGTTGGCGCAGGCCAAGCGCAGCTTCGAGTTGGGCGCCGTTACAGTGGTCGATAGCAAGGAAGCTCAGTCACGCTACGATCTCGCAGCAGCCGCAGAATTGGCAGCGCAAAGTGATCTTGAGGTCAAGCGCGCCGCCCTGCAGCAGATCATCGGCAAACCAATTTCCGGTATCGCCCGCTTCAGGCCGGACGCAAAGATCGCCAGCCCGCAGCCTGCGGCGCTGGACCAGTGGATTGCGGCGTCGATTGAGAACAACTTCTCCGTCAAGGCACAAGAAGCGGCCGCCGAGGCTGCTAGGCGTGATATTGCCATTAACAAGGCGGGCCATTTGCCGACGCTTGACGTGGTTGCTTCGCGCACCATTGCCAACGCCACCGGCTCAACTACCCTGAACGTTGGGAGCGATATCACGCAAAATGCAATCGGCCTGCAACTCGCAGTGCCGATCTTTTCGGGAGGCATGACGACCGCAAAAGTCCGTGAAGCATCGGCGCTCTATGACAAGGCTCGCGCCGACCTCGATACCCAAAGGCGAGCGGCGACACAAGCAGCGCGGCAGGCGTTTGTCGGCTTGACCATCGGCCTGTCCCAGATTGACGCCTATGAGGTCGCCGTAGAGTCATCCAAGAGTTCATTGGATTCAAACAAGCGTGGATACGAGGTAGGAGTACGGATCAACATCGATGTCCTGAATTCCCAACAGCAGTTTTTTCAGGCGAAACAAAATCTTGCGAAGGCACGCTACGACACTATTCTTAGCGCATTAAAACTGAAGGGTAGCACCGGCAGCCTGACGATCGATGACATCGTGACGATAGACGCGTTATTCGCAGACGGGCAAGAAGGGCGGCCAAAGTTAGGGCTGGAATCACTGCAACTGAATCTGAGCCGTTCGCTTGGTTTTTCAACCACCGCAAATATGGCCTCGGCAAGGCCATTCTGATGTCGATATAAGGCGAGACCTTCCGAACGACCGGAATACCAAACAAATCGACGCTACTGCCACAAAATCGGCGCCGACGCTCATCGCGGATAATCGCGATGCCAGCATCAAGCCATTGAGCTGCTTTAGCCAGAGCATCCGCGCTATGAAGCCGGCGCACTGTCGAAACAGGTTTCATCGAGTCGTGTCTCATGTCTGCTGCTTGATCTAAAGCACACTGACATCGAATTTCCGCTCGCGCTGTTTCAAAACACCGAGTTCAACTACGACGACATCTACAAGTTGGTTGGCTCCATCAACAAGGGATGCGAGCATCCGATAGAAGAAGAATAGATGCGCCACATCTTCGACAAGTTTTGGCCAGATCTCGAATCCTCCGTCGAACGGATCTAGCATCAAGGCCGAGATTCGCGTTTGAACCAGGCAGCAATCCGCCCACTCGACAGCAAAATTGACGGAACTGCTTGAGCTCGTGAGAAGTCTCCGCGCGCCCTACTCTTCCGGCGGCCAGCTTCAGGCCCTAAAGGACGAATTAGGAGCCCCCCCCCAGCGCTTACTACGCTGCGCGCCGACGCCCTCCCAGTCAGCGTGCGTTGCGTCAAGCCGACTGGCTGGACCGCATCCGCTGTATCCATGTCGCCAGTCGCGCCACCTACGGGTCCCCGCGCGTGCACGCCGAACTCAAAACCCAAGGCGATGCGCCCTGTGAAAACACCGTGGCAGTCCTGATGCGGCGCGCGGACATCATCCCCAAGATGATTCCCCGGTTCCGGGTAACGACCGATTCGCGCGGCACGCGCCCGGCGCCCAACCTGCTGGACCGGGACTTTACGGCCGACTATCCGAACCAGTGTTGGCTGACCGACATGACCTTCATTCCCAGTGCCGGCGGCTGGCTGTACCTGGCGGTGATCCTTGACCTGTACTCGCGCCAGGTCGTCGGCTGGGCCATGGGCGAGAAGATCGACCGGCATCTGGCGATGGATGCCCTGGCAATGGCGGTGCAGCGGCGCGGGGGCGGCGCCGGTGGTCCTACATTCGGACCGCGGGAACATCTACGGTGCGGGGGAGTACCGAGCCCTGATGGATTTTTATGGCATCACCCAGAGCATGAGCCGCAAGGGGGACTGCTGGGACAACGCGCCGATGGAGAGCTTCTTCCATACCCTGAAGACGGAGTTGGTGATGCATTGCCGCTATCCGTCCCGCGAGTCCCTCGAGCTTTCGCTTCCCTTCTTCGGTCTTCAAGAGTTCCTCGATGCTTACAAGCGCGGTAAGTCGCGCATCTTTGTCAGTTACTAATGCACGGAGCCGTTTGATCTCGGCACCTTGTGCAACAACCCGTACTTGCGTTGCAATCAATGACTCGGTTGCCTCTTTGAACTTGGCAAGTGACGCGCGGGCTTCGGTACATGCTTGCGCCTCGAAATGCTGCGCCCGCGCTTCGCCGGCCAACTTGGCTTGTTCGGCTTGGATACTAGTTTTTGAGCACACTTTTAGCACACTCGGTAGTCAAAACCGGTAATAAACGGTAACAACGTGGCACAAGCGCAGGTTGCTAACTCCTTGTTTTTGTTGTATTGTATTGCTATGGGTTGTGAACGAGGAAGTGCTAGGACATTTTCGCAATACGAAGGTCGTGAGTTCGATCCTCATCTTCTCCACCACCTACCCTTGCTGCAAAGCCCCGGCCTCCAGGGACTTCAGCCAAGACGGTAGCAATAAGTGCCAGCGGCGACCGAAAAACGTTCGGTGAGCAGGCTGCTGGTACGGCAAACGGCGGCACGCAACGCATCGTCGCCTTCTTCGTGAGTCAAAGACAAGCACCCACAGCCAGCCACAATGACGCAACCGCGAGGTTTTCGCCGGCGTCATTCGATCGCACGGTCAACACGGCAGTGGGAAATGGGAGACAGACAGTTGAAACGACTTTTCCGCGGCAAGACTAACGCCCTCCTCTGCCTGCTTGTATCGGGCGTGCTTGGCTTGGCGGCTACGCCGGCCGGGGCCCAGTCCTATCCCAAGGGGCCGGTGCGCGTCATCCTGCCGTTTCCCTCCGGCGGCGGCGTTGATTCCGCCGGGCGCATCATGGCGCAAAAGCTGACCGAAAGCTTCGGCCAGTCCTTCGTCATCGACAACCGCGGCGGGGCAAACGGCAACATCGGCACCGAGCTGGTGGCGAAATCGCCGAATGACGGCATGACCCTCTTGTTCACCGGCGCCGGGCTGGTCACCAACCCCAGCCTTTACAAGAAGATTCCCTACGATGTGTTCAAGGATTTCGAGCCGATCAGCCTGATGGCCCTGGGGCCGAACGTGCTGGTAGTGCACCCCACGCTGCCGGTGCATTCCGTAAAGGAACTGATCGCGCTGGCGAAGGCCAAGCCCGGTGAGATCGGCTTTGCCGGGTCGGGCAATGGCAGCACGCCGCACTTGGCCGGAGAGCTGTTCAATCACATGGCCAACGTAAAACTGCTGCACGTGCCTTATCGCGGCTCCGGCCCGGCCCTGGTGGGCCTGCTGGCCGGCGACGCGCCGGTGATGTTCCTGCCGGCCATCAACGCCGGCCCGCATATCGCCACCGGCCGCCTGCGCGGCATCGCCGTGACCAGCACCGTACGCCTGGAAGCGCTGCCGGACCTGCCCACGGTGGCCTCCTCCGGCCTGCCGGGTTACGAGTCGAGCCAGTGGTATGGCGTGCTTGCGCCGGCCGGGACGCCTCCCGACATCCTCAAGCTGCTCAACGCGCGCATCCAGAAGATCATGCAGACGCCGGAGATGAAGGAGCGCATGAAAGGCGACGGCCTGGTGCCGGCGGCGGGCACCCGCGAGCAATTCGCCGCCCACATGCGCACCGAGACGGAAAAGTGGTCGAAAGTCATCAAGGCATCGAACGCGACGATCGACTGAACGCAGCCCGCAAGCGGGCGCGCCTCACTTGTACATCGACACGCGCCCCATGTTGTTGACGGCGTGGCGCGCCATCACCATGATGAGGTTGGCGCGGTACTCAGGCGTGGCGTTCATGTCCCGCAGCAGCGCTCCGGAATCGATGCTCAGGCCCGCCAGCGCCTCGGCGCTGAAATTCGCGCTCAAGGCGGCTTCCAGTGCGGTGGCGCGAAACACCCCGCCCTCGCCCGCGCCCGTTACGGCCACCCGCACACCCTGCGGCGTGCGCACGACAAAGACGCCCACGACCGAATAGCGCGAGGCGGCGCTCCTGAATTTCGCGTAGCCGGCCGCCAGTGGCACGGGCAGGCGCACACGCACGATCACCTCGCCAGGTTCCAGCGCGGTGTCGAACAGGCCGACAAAATATTCATCGGCCGGGATTTCGCGCTGATTGGTGACGACGGTAGCCCCCAGGCCCAGCAGGCCGGCCGGGTAATCGGCGGATGGATCGTTGTTCGCCACCGAGCCGCCGATGGTGCCGCGATTGCGCACCTGCCGGTCGCCAATCGAGCCGGCCAGCCCCGCCAACGCGGGCACCACGCGCAGTACATCGGCGGATGAGGCGACTTCCACATGGCGGGTGGCGGCACCGATGGTGAGGGCGGCATCACCTGCTTCGACGGCAATGCCGCGCAAGCCGGGAATGGCCGTCAGGTCGATTAAGTGGGACGGCCGCGCCAGCCCCTGCTTCATCGAGGGCAGGAGCGTGTGGCCGCCAGAGAGGTATTTGGCTTCTTCGAAATCGGCGCGCAGCCTGGTCGCTTCATCCACGCTGCCGGGGCGCAAGTAGGTAATGGGGTTCACCGGGCGTTCCGTTCAGGCCGCTTGCGCATCGCCGGCGCCGGCGTGCATCTCGTGGGAGGCGGTGATGATCGCCTTCACGATGTTGTGATAGCCCGTGCACCGGCACAGGTTGCCTTCCATGCCTTCGCGCACGTCTTCCTCGGTAAGCGGCCTGCCATGGCCCGTGATCAGGTCGACGGCGGACATCATCATGCCCGGCGTGCAAAAGCCGCATTGCAGGGCGTGCATGGCAGCAAAGGCTTTTTGAATCGGATGCAGCACGCCCTCGTTCGCCAGGCCTTCGATGGTTGAGACCGAGCAGCCGTTCACCTGCGCCGCCAGCGTGGTGCAGGACTTGAGCGAAACGCCGTCGACATGCACCACGCAGCAGCCGCATTGCGAGGTGTCGCAGCCGACGTGCGTGCCGGTCATGCCCAGCTCTTCGCGCAGGAAATAGGCAAGCAAGATGTTGTCTGGCACTTCCCGGGAAACCTCAACGCCGTTGACGCGCATGGAGACGATGGTCATGCGGTGACCTCCGGACGGGCATCGGTTCGCGCCGGCGATTTTTCACGCTGGCGCTTGCGGCCCTCCTGTATCGCCGTCCACACCTTGAGCGGCGTGGCCGGCATTTCCATTTCGATGACCCCGCAGATCGGCAGCAGCGCATCCTCGACCGCGCTCATGATCACCGCCAGCGCGCCGGTGGTGCCGCCCTCCCCGCCGGCTTTCACACCGAAGGGGTTGGTGGGCGAAAGCACCTCGGCGATTTCGTTCTTGAACGACGGCAGGTTGTCGAAACGCGGCATGCCGTAGTCCATCAGCGAGCCGACCAGCGGCTGCCCGGTGGCCGGGTCGATATGGCAGCCTTCCCACATCGCCTGGCCTACGCCCTGGGCGATGGCGCCGTGCGCCTGCCCGTGCACGATCAGCGGGTTGATGCAGCGGCCGACGTCGTCGATGGTGGCGTAGCGCTTGATTTCCAGGCTGCCCGTTTCCGGGTCGATCTCGATCTCGCACATGCAGCTGCCGTTGGGGAACACCGGCGTGTGCATCTCGTTGTCGAAACGCACGCGCAGGCCGGCCGCAAGCTCAGGCGGCAGCTTGGCCGCCGCCGCCTTGGCGGCGAGCTCGAACCAGGTCCAGGCGCGATTATCGTAGAGGCAGCGGAACACGCCGTCGTCGTAGGCGAGCTGGTCTACGGCCACGTCGAACACGTGCGCGGCGATCTTGCGCCCCTGCATCACCAGTTCCTCGGCGGCCAGCACGATGATGGTGCTGGCATGGCGCATCGAGCGGCCGGAATGGGTGCCGCCGCCGGCGCTGACTACATCGGTATCGCCCATGATGATGAACACCTGCTCGAACGGCACGTTGAGCACGTCCGCCGCCACTTGCGCGAAGCTGGTCTCGTGCCCCTGGCCCGCGGGCTGGGTGCCGATTACCACCTCTACCGAATCCGCATGGACGATCAGATCGACCCGCTCTTTCGGCGTGCCGATGGAGGATTCGACGTAGTTGCAAAAGCCGATGCCCAGCAGCTTGCCGCGCGATTGCGCCTCCGCGCGGCGTGCCTCGGCGCCGGCAAAGTCGCCGAGTTCCAGCAGCGCGTCCATATTGATCTCGTACTCGCCGCTGTCGTAGGTCGAGCCGACCGCGTTCATGTAGGGCATCTGGTCAGGCTTGACCAGGTTGCGGCGGCGCAGCTCGACGCGATCCATGCCGATCTGCAGCGCGGCGCGGTCGATCAGGCGCTCGATGGCGAAGGTCACCTCCGGCCGCCCGGAACTGCGGTAGGCCTGGGTGGCCATGGTATTGGTAAACACCGCTTGAGCGCGCAGAGTCGCCAGCGGAATATCGTAGGAACCGGTGATAAGCCCCGACCCTTTGCCCAGCGGCGAGAGCGACACCAGGACGCTGCCGACGTTGGAGAGGTTGTGCGCGCGCATGGCGAGGAACTTGCCGTCGCGGTCGATCGCCAGCGACACGTCAGTGACGAGATCGCGCCCCTGGTAATCGGTGAGAAAGGATTCGGAACGCTCGGCGCGGAACTTCACCGGCCGGCCCACCTTCTTCGACGACCACAACACCAAGCCGGCCTCGACGTATAGGCGGTTGCGCGTGCCGAAGTTGCCGCCGACGTCGAAGGACAGCACGCGGATTTTTTTCTGATCAACGCCCAGCACGTCGGCCAGTTCGCGCTTTTGGCGCACCGCCCCGCCGCTGCCGGCGTAGAGGGTATAGGCATCGCCGTCGGCGTCGTAGTGGCCCAGCGCCGCGCGCGGCTCCAGGCCGACACCGGTCACCCGGCCAACATGGGATTTGAACGTCACCACGTGCGCGGCGGCGGCGAATGCCTTCTCGGTGCCTTCGATGTCGCCGAAGGTGGCATCGACCAGCACGTTGCCGGGAATGTCTTCCCAGACGCGCGGCGCGTCCGGCTTGGCGGCCTCCCTGGAATCGAACACCCAAGGCAGCTCTTCGTACTGCACTTCCACTGCCTCGGCGGCGGCGCTCGCCTGGTCGCGCGTTTCGGCCACCACCATCGCTATCGCTTCGCCGACGAAGCGCGCCTTGTCCACCGGCAGCAGGTAGTGCTGCCCGGTGAACACCGGCGTGTCGCCGGGGCCGCGCAGCTTGACGTCGTACTGCGTCGAGGGCACGGGGCTGTGCTGAATGGCGTTCAAACCGTCCTGCATGCAATCGGCGCCGGTCAATACCGCCAGCACGCCGGGCATCGCCAGCGCGGCAGTCTTGTCGATATGCACGATGCGCGCATGCGGATAAGGCGAGCGCACCATCCAGGCCCAGGTCTGGTCGGCCATGCTGAAATCGTCGGTAAAGCGTCCCTTGCCGGTGATCAGGCGCTGGTCTTCCTTGCGCTGCAGGGGCTTGCCGATGGACTTGAACAGCCGCTCGTTGATCAGCGGGCTGCCGCCGGGGTTGGTCGTCTTGAGGAGCCGGTCATTCATCGTTGCACTACCTTCTTCGCCATGGCGCCCGCCCGGATGAAAACACGGGCTGCGTTCGCCAGTTACGTGGCTGGTTCAGAGTTTCGCGATCACCGCGTCGTAATGGGACAGGTCCAGGTACTTGTCGATGTCGGACAAGGCCACGCCGCCCTTGCCATAGCGCGAGCGCAAGTCCAGCACCGTCTTCATGCCATCGCGCAGGATCGCGCCCTTGGGCGTCAGGCCCGATCGCGGCGACAGCAGGCTGTTCATCACGGCATCGACCACACCCGGCTTGATCTCCGGCATTTCGGCCTGCAGCAGTTGGGCCGCCGCCGCGCGATTTTCCGGAGCTAGCGTCCATTCCAGGCCGCGCAGATAACCCTTGATGAAAGCGCGCACGCTTTCACCGTTCTCGGCAATCCAGGCTTGCTTGCCGGCCACGATGCCGCCCTGGTATACCGGGAAGGCTTCGGTGCTCTGACGCAAGACGCGATAGCCGGCCGCCTTGGCGATGCTGGTGAAGGGCTCGATGGTGATCGTGCCGACGTGCTTGCCCTCTTTCACCGACTGCCAGCGCTCCGGTGTCGCACCCACCGCCACGCGCTCGTATTCCGACATATCGAGGCCCAGTTGCGCCAGCATCTCGTAACAGACAAAGGCAAAGCCGGTGCCGACAGCATCCAGCGCCAGGCTCTTGCCCTTGAGATCGCGCGCCTCAGCAATGCTCTTGTCGACAATCACGCTCAATTCCACTTGCGTCGCGCCCATGAGGACGCGGAAATCCACCTCGCCTTCCAGCTTCGCCGCGCCCTGGCCTTCACGATAGGCCACGATGTTGTCGCAGGCAGTAAAGGCAATGTCGAACTCGCCGGCGTGAAAGGCCTGGATTTGGTAAACCGAACTCGGCGTCGTCGTCAGGGCAACCTGCAGGCCCTCTTGCTCGAAATAACCCTGCTTGATGGCCGCGAACAGCGGCAGGTTGGGGGCGCCGGGAAAGGCAATGATTCTTAATGGCTTGGGCATTTCGGATCCGAAAGAAAACTGCGCATGCACGAGCCGGGAGGCTGATGCCCCCGCAAGGTGCAGGCTAGACAGATTGCAGCCCATATTATGCCAGCTAGCCCGGACGTCCTTCCAGCACCGGCGACGCGGTTAGCCCATAAGCAGTCCCTCCCCGCGACAGGCCGGATTCATATAAAACGCCCGATTGTTGAAATAAATTCACTTCTCTTCTGCCCACCGGCACATAGATAGCCGCGGAGCCATCCATTAGCATCGTGGCACTCAAAGGAGCGCTATTGTGGATGATCTGGAATCGTGGAAAAAACTGGCCCGTGAACATCGCGGCATCACCCAGGAACTGGCGGGTTTCATTGCCGGCCTGCGCGCCCAGGATGTGCCGGCGCATACGAAAGAGATTCTTTCCAAGGCCCTGGTCGATACCCTGGGTTGCGGCCTTTATGGCCTGACCACGCCCTGGGGCGGCATCATGCGCGACTTCGCGCACGAGCAGCAGGGCCCCGCCGAGGCGGCACTGTGGGGCGCCGGCGCCAAGGTGAGCGTGGCCAACAGCGTGCTCTCCAGCGGCACGGCGATCCATAGCTTCGACTTCGACGACCATAGCCGCGCGAAAATCCACCCCGGTGCGCTGGTGGTGCCGGTGGTGCTGGCCCTGGGCGAGCGCGAAGGCGCGGACAGCGACACCCTGCTGGCGGCGATGGCGGCCGGCTACGAGACGATGAACCGCGTCAGCCAGGCAGCCAATCCGAGCCGCACGCGCATGCGCGGCTGGCACCTGACAGGCACCACCGGCACGCTGGCCGCCGCCGCTGCTGCCAGCGTTATTCTCAAACTCGATGCCGCCACCACCGCCAGTGCCCTCGGCCTGGCCGGCACGCAGTCGGCCGGCCTCTGGGCCTTCACCGCCGATGGCGGCATGAGCAAACGCATGCACCCCGGGCGCTCGGCGCAGGCCGGCGTGGTGGCGGCGCTGCTGGCCAAGCGCGGCTTCCAGGGCCCGCGCTACATCCTTGAGGCGGAAGACGGCGGCCTGCTGTTCGGCATGTCCGACTCGCCGCGCCCCGGGCAACTGGTGGACCGGCTGGGCAAGCGCTGGCATGCGGACGAGACCTGCTTCAAGCCGCATGCCGCCTGCGGCAGCAACCACGCCTGCATCGACGCGGCGCTGCAACTGATGCGAGAGCACCGCTTCGCCGTCTCCGACATCGAACGCGTGGTTGCCGGCATCGCCAGTGTGGTCAATACGCAAACCGGCTTCGACTATCGCGCCGACTCGGTGCTAAACGCGCAAATGAGCCTGCGCTACAACATCGCCGTGGCGATGTTCGACGGCCAGGCCTACCTGGAGCAGTTCACCCCCGAGCGCATCGTCGAGAAGAACGTGGTGGCGCTGGCGCAGAAGATCGAGATCGAGATCGACCCGGAGATCGACCGCGCCTACCCGGAAATCTACGGCGGCAAGGTGAGCTTCGTCACCCGCAGCGGCGAAACCTTCACCTGCAAGATCGACTACTCGCGCGGCATGCCGGAAAACCCGATGCAGCGCGAGGAGATCGCGCGCAAGTACATGTCGCTGGGCGCCGCGGCGGTGGGCAAGGAGGCGGCGGCGGAGATTCTGGCGGCGGCGGACCGGCTGTTCGAGTCCGGCACCGCCGCGCCGCTGGCCAAGCTGCTGATGAACGCGAAGATCCTCCCGCAGGCGCCCGGCAGCGAGGCGCTTGCCGGCTGAGGGCCTATTGCGGCGTGATCTTGTCCCAGTCCGGGTTGGCGGGGATCAGCGCCTGCAGGAAGTCGACAAAGGCGCGCACCTTGGGCGACAGGTTGCGGCTCGGCAGGTAGACCACGGAGACCTGCGGCCCTTCGGCGACGTAATCGTTGAGGATGCAGCGCAAGCGGCCGGCGCGGATCGCGTCGGCGGCGATGAAGTTGCTGATCATCGCGATGCCCAGGCCGGAAGAGGCGGCTTCGAGGAGTGACTCGGCGTTGTTGATGTTCAGGCGCCCTGACACGGTCTTGGAGAACGTCTTGCCGTCGCGCATGTACTGCCAGTCGCGGTAGCGGCCGGTATGCAGTTGCACGTAGGCCAGGCAGTGGTGATGGTCGAGCTCCTCGGGGGTTTGCGGCTCGCCGTGGCGTGCCAGGTAGTCCGGCGAGGCGCAGGTGACAAAGCGCAGGTTGCACAGGCGCCGCGCGATCAGGCGGGCGTCGGCGAGGTCACCGATGTGCACCGCCGCGTCGATGCCCTCATAGGCGAGGTCGACAATGCGGTCGCTCAATTCCGCATCCAGCGTCAGGCCGGGGTTGCGCTCGACGAAGCTGGAGAGCGCCGGCACGATGACGCGGCGGCCGAAGCCCACCGGCAGGTGCACCCGCAGGCGGCCATGCGGCGCGGAGTTCGCGCGGATCAGCACGTTTTCCGCATCCTCGATCTGCGCCAGGATCTGCACGCAATGGTCGCGAAAGCTGGCGCCGTCGTTGGTCAAGCCCACCGAGCGTGTCGTGCGCTGGAGCAGGCGTACGTCGAGCTCCTGCTCCAGCCGGGTGATGGCCTTGCTCACCGCCGAGGAAGTCAGGCCGAGGCGCTTGGCCGCCTCGGTGAAGCTGCGGGTTTCCGCCACGCGGACGAAAACGCGCATGGCGTTCAGGTTTTCCACGGCGCAGTCTCCATTGGTGAATTAGATTCAGAAGTATTTTGAATTGTACGTGATTGATTGATCTTTATAAGGTAATTAGACTGCTTGGCGGTCTAGAAGCCCGCGCCGACTCTGATTCATCGGCGTGGCGGAAATAACGAGGAGACAAAGTCGATGTTGCTGGAACAGCCCGGGCAAGTAGGCTCGCTGCGCCTGAAAAACCGCGTGTTGATGGCGCCGATGGGGACCAACTACAGCACCACCGACGGACTTTCGACCGAGCGCGACAAGCGTTACTACGAAGAACGCGCGCGCGGCGGCGTGGCGATGATCATGACCGAGGCGATGGTGGTCACCGAGCAGGCGCGGCCGCACCATAACTCGCTGTGCTGCTATCACGACCGCTTCATTCCCGGCCTGGCCAGCATCGTGGAAGCGATCAAGCGCCACGACTGCCATGCGTTCGCGCAACTGAATCATCGCGGCGCGCTGCTGCGCCGCTCGGTGCTGAACATGGAGCCGGTGGGCCCTTCGCCCTGGGCCAACCCGAACACCGGCGACCGCGTGCGGCCCCTCGCCGTGCCGGAGATCGTCGAAATCCAGAAGCTGTTCGTCGCCGCTGCGCGCCGGCTCTGGCTGGCCGGCTACGACGGCATCGAGATCCACGCCGGCAACGGCTACCTATTCCAGCAGTTTTTCAGCCAGCGCATCAACCATCGCGACGACCAGTACGGCGGCTCGATTGAAAACCGCATGCGCTTTTTGCTGGAGACCGTGGACCGCATACGCAGCGCCCTGCCCCGGCTTTGCCTGGTGATTCGTTTAAGCGTCAGCGAGTTTGTCGAGGGCGGCTATAGCGCGGAAGAAATCCGCCACCTGGCCCAAACGCTGGAAGCGGCGGGCGTCGACGCGCTTGACTTGTCCGGCGGCAGCAACGAGAGCCCGCAACTTTCCAAGTACTGCATCCAGCCGCCCTCCTTCCCCCGCGCCTGCCTGGCCGACCTGTCCAAGCCGATCAAGCAGGCGGTGAAGATTCCGGTATTCGTCGCCGGCCGCCTGGTCGAGCCGGCGGATGCCGAGCAGGTGCTGGCCTCGGGCAGCGCCGACTTTGTCTCCGTCGGCCGTGCGCTGTATGCCGACCCGCATTGGTGCCTGAAGGCTTTCGGCAAGGTGAAGGCGCCGATCCGCCAGTGCATCGCGTGCAATGTCTGCTTCGAGCGCCTGACGCTGGAAAAAGATGTGGCCTGCGTGCAAAACCCGATGATAGGCACGGAGTTCGAGACTCTGGAGAATGCTGAGCCGCAGTTGTTCAAGCAGTCCTCGCAACACAAACAGCGTGTGCTGGTGCTGGGTGCCGGTATTGCGGGGATGGAAGCCGCGCGGGTGTTGCGTGGGCATGGCCACACAGTGGAAGTGTGGGAAAAACAATCGCGGACCAGCGGCCAGATTCCGCTCGCCATCGCCGCGCCGGACAAGCTCGAAGTGGAACCGGCCTGGACCTACCGGCGCGACAGTGTGCAGGCGATGGGCGTGCCGGTGCATGCCGGCGTGAATGCAGACGCCGCGCGCATCCGCGCTTTCGCTCCCGACTTCATCGTGCTGGCGACCGGCTCGCAGCCCGCGCCGCCGCCGGCCTTTACCAAGGAACTGGCTTCGTCCGTGCGCGTCATGCATGCCTGGGACGTATTGAAGCAACTCGACGACCTGCCGCCCGGCCTACGCGTCACCATCGTCGGCGGCGGCATGGTCGGCGCGGAAACCGCCGATGCGCTGCGGGTGCGCGGCGTGCAAACCAGCGTGCTGGAAATGCAACCGCTGATCGCCAACGGCATGGCGCGCAACAATCGTCTTGAACTGGTGGAGCGTCTGGCTGCCGACGGCGTGCGCCTGGTGACGGACTGCCGCATCCTCGGCGGCAGCGGCACAGGCCTGGATATTCAGATCAAGGATGCGCAGCAAAGCCGCCATGAAATCGGTGACTGGCTGGTTTTCGCCACCGGCCCCAAGCCCAATCTGGAGGTGCTCGACATGGTGGAAGCCACCGGCATCCCCTATGCACGCGTCGGCGACTGCAATGCGCCGGGCGATTTTCTTGCGGCCCTGCGCGATGCATGGATGGTGGCAGTCAGTGTTACCACCCAAGCCGAGCGCAAGGCCGAGTCCGCATCAACGGCGGCTCACTAGCCAGGAATGATCCAAGGATTCGCGATGAAAAAACTGTCCGCCTGGCGTTCACTCTTTGGCTGCGCATTGCTGCTCTGCATGGCCTGCCCGCTCGAAGCAATTGCCGCCGACGCCTACCCGAACAAGCCGGTGCGCCTGATCATCCCCTTCCCGCCGGGCGGCGGCACCGACATCCTTGGCCGGCCGATTGCGCAAAAGCTCGGCGAAAAATGGGGCCAGCCGGTGACCATCGACAATCGCGCAGGCGCCGGCGGCAACATCGGCACGGAGGCGGCGGCGCGCGCCCCGGCGGACGGCTACACCCTGGTGCTGGGCACCGTGGGCACCCATGCGATCAACCAGAGCCTGTACACCAGTCTTTCCTACGATGCGGCGCGCGACTTTGCCGCCATCACCATGGTGGCCAATACGCCCAACGTGGTGGTGGTGCACCCTTCGGTGCCGGCCAACTCGATCCGCGAATTGATCGCCCTGCTCAAGGCCAAGCCGGGCACGATCAACTATGCCTCGCCCGGCAACGGCACCCCGCCGCACCTGGCCGCCGAGATTTTCAAGAACATGGCAGGCGTGCAGATCACGCACGTACCCTACAAGGGCAGCGGCCCGGCGATGACCGACCTGCTCGGCGGCCAGGTGCAGATGATGATCGCCAATGCCCCGGTGATCATTCCCTACATCAAGTCCGGCAAGCTGCGCGGCCTGGCCTCCACCAGCGCACGCCGCCCGGCGATGCTGCGCGACCTGCCCACCCTGGCCGAAAGCGGCCTGACCGGCTACGAGGCCGATACCTGGTACGGCCTGTTCACCGCCGCCGGCACACCGAAGGCGGTGGTGGCGAAGATCAATGCCGACGTGGTGGAAATCCTCAAGTCGCCGGAGATCGACAAATTGTTCGCCGAGCAGGGCGCCGAAGTGATCGCCAACGACCCGGCCGAGGCACAGGCCAAAGTACGTAGCGAAGTCGCCAAGTGGCGCGACGTGATTCGCGCCATCAACGTCAAGCTCGACTAGCCCCATGCAAAACCAGCCTTCCTGCGCCAGCCTGTCGGGTCGCCTTGGGCAGTTCGTCGCCGAGACGCGTTTCGAGAGCTTGCCCGTGGCGGCGGTGGAGGCGGCGAAACTGCGCGTGCTCGACGTGCTGGCGGCATCGTGCTCGGGCTTGCTGATGGGCAATCATCGCGGGCTGTTGAAGCTGTTACCGGATCAAGGGGCGTTCGGCGTCTGGGGTACCGGTGAATCGCGCTCGCTGCGTGATGCCGCGCTGATCAACAGCGCGGTGTCGCATTCCACGTACTTCGAGGACGGTTCGCGCTACACCGGCGGCCACCCTTCCTCCGCGCTGATTCCCGCGGCCATCTGCCTGGCGCAGGCGCGTGGCGCCTCCGGGCGCGAGCTGATCGCAGCGATTGCCGCCGGCTACGAAGTGTTTCTGCGCCTGGGCAGTGCGATCTATCCCTCGACGGTCAAGCGCGGATTTCAAAGCACCGCCATCCTGGCGGCACCGGCGACCGCAGCGGCGGCCGCCGTGCTGCTCAAGCTTCCCCCTGAGCGCGCAGCGCACGCCATCGGCATTGCCTGCAGCCATGGCGCCGGACTGAAGGAAGCATTGAAGAGCGCCGACAGCCAGCCTTTCCAGGTCGGGCGCAGCAGCGAAGGCGGCCTGCTTTCCGCGCTCTACGCCGAGCAAGGCGCGACCGGTGCGCCGGACATCATCGAAAAAGGATTCCTGCCCGCCTTCGCGCAGGATGCGTCCGGCGCGGGCATCACCGCCGACCTGGGCCAGCGATGGCAGGTGATGGAAACCTACCTCAAGGCGCACGGCGGGTGCCGCGGCAACCACGCACCGGTGGATGCCACCGCCGACCTGTTGCGTGTGCAGGGCGTGACGCCGGAGCAGATCGAGCGCATCGACGTGCAGGTCGACACCGTCACGCTGGCCGCCGCCATCGAGCAGCCGGTGAACGGCGACCAGGCGCAGTTTTCGATCGGCTTTTCGATCGCCGCCATGCTGATCGCGGGCGACGCCACCCCGGCACGCTATACCGATGCGCTGTTGCGCGACGCGCGCATTCGCGAACTGATGGGGCGCATCCGCGTGCAGGCCTCCCCCGCGCTGGACGCGGGCTACCCGGAGCGGCGGCCGGCGGTGGTCAACGTGCTGCTGTTCAACGGCCGGCGCCTGCGTCATGAGATCGACTATGCCAAGGGTGAGCCGGAAAATCCGATGACCCGCGCCGACGTCGAGCGCAAGTTCGATGCGGTCGCCACCCAGGTCTACTCCGAGGCGACGCCGCACATCCGCGAGCTTGTTTTCGCGCTCGACACCCTGCCCTCCCTTGAAGCCCTTTGCAAACTGCTGACGCCGGCGCAAGCCGCCGCCGCGCTTTCCCGCGAGTAAACCATGCCCAATTCCCTGCCCGAATACGAAGTCTATGCCGTGCGCTATGCCACCCGCGACGCCAAGCGTTCCGCCAATTTCATCGGCGGCGATGCTCATGATGGACCGATGCCGATGGACTATTTCGTCTGGCTGGTGCGCGGCGCCGGCTACGAACTGGTGGTCGACACCGGCTTCGGGCCGGAGGTGGCAAAAAAGCGTGGCCGTACCCTGCTGCGCACCCCCGCCGAGGGCCTGGGCCTGCTCGACGTCGATGCGGCAACGGTGAAAAACGTGGTCATCACCCATCTGCACTACGATCACGTCGGCACCTTTGATTCCTTCGGCAGTGCGCAATTCCACCTGCAGGACGACGAGATGGCCTACGCCACCGGCCGCAATATGCGGCACCGGCAGTTCAACCATGGCTACGAGGTGGACGAGGTGGTGGGTATGGTGCGCATGGTCTACAAGGATCGCGTTACCTTCCACGCCGGCGATGCCGACCTTGCGCCTGGCGTCAGCCTGCACCGCATCGGCGGCCATACCCACGGCCTGCAATGCGTACGCGTGCATACCAAGCGCGGCTGGATGGTGCTGGCTTCCGACTCCAGCCACTACTACGAACATTTCGAAAAGCGCCGCGCATTCACCACCATGTACAACGTCGGCGAGGCGATCGAAGGCTATGACACGCTGGAGCGCCTGGCCGACTCGCCGCGCCACATCATTCCAGGACATGATCCGTTGGTGATGCAGCGTTACCCGGCGGCTTCCAAAGCGCTGGAAGGCATCGTGGTGCGCCTCGACAGCGAGCCCACCTACTAGCCGGCGACACAATAAACAGGCCCGCGTCACAGGGGCCGAACAATCAAAACAGGAGACATCAATGAAGCTTTTGGAGATCGCGGCATATGGCCTGACAGCGGCTGCTTTGCTGGCAGCCACTCCGGCGCAGGCGCAAGGGCAGGACTACCCGAATCGTCCGATCCGGGTTCTGGTGGCCTTCCCCGCAGGCGGCAGCGCCGACATCGTCGGGCGCCTGGTGGCGCAGAAGGTGACCGAGATGACGGGCTGGAACATGGTCGTCGACAACCGGCCCGGCGCCGGCGGCAACCTGGCCTTCGAAGCCACCGCCACCGCCGTTGCGGACGGTTACACCCTGCTGTTCTCCACGCCCGGCATTGCGATCAACCCGAGCCTGTACTCCAAGGTCAACTACAAGCAGAGCGATTTCAAGGCGATCGCGCTGGTGGGCGAGGCGCCGCTGCTGCTGATGGTCCGCAACAACCTGCCGATCAAGACGGTGTCCGAACTCGTGGCCGCGAGCAAGAAGGCGCCCGACGCGATTCGCTTCGCCAGTTCCGGCAGCGGCAGTTCTTCGCACCTGGCCACCGAGGTGCTCAAGGCGATGAGCGGTTTGCAGTATCTGCATGTGCCGTACAAGGGCGGCTCGGCCGCGATGACGGACCTGGTGGGCGACCGCGTGGACATCACCATGCTGCCGATTTCCGAGAGCATGCCCTACATCAAGGACAACCGCGCCCGCGCGCTCGGCCAGACCGGCGCCAAGCGCTCGCCCATCGCCCCCGACATTCCCACCATCGAGGAAGGCGGGGTCAAGGGCTACTCGGTCGCCACCTGGTACATGCTGCTGGGCCCGGCGAAGATGCCACCGCAGCTGGTCAGCATGCTGGAAAAGGCGGTGGACAACGCAGTGAAGACGCCGGATCTGCAGGGCCGCCTGAAGAATGCCGGTGTCAGCATCATCAACGAGGGGTCGCAAAAGGCAAGTGAGTTCCTCGACGTCGAATCGGTGAAATGGGCCAAGGCCATCAAGGCCTCCGGCACGCACGTCGACTGATGCAACATGCACCTGGTTGAAACAACCGGATTGAATAACAGGGAAGCACTGATGAAACGATTCAAGACGACCTTCGCCGCGCTGTTGGCGGCTGCCTGCCTGCTGCCCTGTATTGCCGCCGCCCAGGATTACCCCAGCCGCCCGATCCGCGTGCTGATCGGCTTTCCCGCCGGGGGCGCCTCCGACATCGTCGCCCGCATGGTGATGCAAAAGACCAGCGAGGTCAGCGGCTACAACCTGGTGGCCGACAACCGGCCCGGCGCCGGCGGCAACCTGGCCTTCGAGGCAACCGCAATCGCGGCGCCTGACGGCTACACGCTGCTGTTTTCGCCGCCGGGTATCGCGATCAACCCCAGCCTGTACACCAAGGCGAATTTCAAATCCAGCGACTTCAAGGCGATCTCGCTGGTGGGCGAAGCGCCATTGCTGCTGATGGTGCGCAACGGCCTGCCGATCAAGACCGTGGCCGAGCTGGTCGCCGCCAGCAAGAAGTCGCCGGACGCGATCCGCTTCGCCAGTTCCGGCAGCGGTAGCTCCTCTCACCTGGCCACCGAGGTGCTGAAGTCGATGACCGGGATGCAGTATCTGCATGTGCCCTACAAGGGCGGCGCGGCGGCGATGACCGACCTTATCGGTGATCGCGTCGATATCTCGATGCTGCCGATCTCGGAGAGCCTGCCTTATGTGCGCGACGGCCGCGCGCGCGCCCTGGGCCAGACCGGCGCCAAGCGCTCGCCGATTGCCACCGACATTCCCACCATCGAGGAAGGCGGGGTCAAGGGCTACTCGGTCGCCACCTGGTACATGCTGGTCGGCCCGGCGAAGATGCCGGCGGCGATCGTCGGCCAGATCGAAAAGAAGGTCGATGAAGCGATGAAGACGGCCGACCTGCAGAACAAGCTTAAGGGTGTCGGCGTCACCGTGATCAACGAAGGTTCGCGCGCCGCCGGCGAGTACCTCGAAAGCGAATCCGCCCGGTGGGCCAAGATCGTCAAGGCCACCGGTACCCATGTCGACTGATCCACAAGCCTTTACCACGGAGACACGTGCATGAGCAGTTCCAAACCTCCCTTGCTGGCGGACGCCACCCGCGACCTGGCGGCCTTTGCCGCTTCGTTCCAATACGAAGACATTCCGGCCGAAGTTGTCTCGCGGATCAAAACCAGCGTGCTCGACAGCATCGGCTGCTGCGTGTTCGGCGCCACCCTGCCGTGGACCCAAAGCGTGCAGGCCATGGCCGAGGAAGAAAAGGCCGCGCCCGTCGCCTCGATATTCGGCAGCGGGCGCAAGACCTCGGTAGCCAGTGCAGTGCTGGTCAATGCCACCGCCGGCCATGCCTTCGAGCTCGACGACATCCACAAGGAGTCGATCGTGCATCCCGGCTCGATCGCCATTCCGGTGGCACTGGCCTTCGCCGAGCGCGACGGCGGTTGGTCGGGCAAGCGATTCATCACTGCGCTTGTGGCCGGCTACGAGATCGGCACGCGGGTCGGCAATGCCGCAACCATGAGCCTGTTTTTCCGCGGCTTTCACCCGCAAGGGACTTCCGGCGCTTTTGTCGGCGCGGCCACGGCGGGCAAGAGCCTGGGCCTGAATGCCGGGCACATGCAGCATGCGCTGGGCATCGTCGGCTCGCAGGCTGGCGGCCTGATGGCGGCGCAGGAGGGCGCGATGGTCAAGCGCTTTCACTCCGGGCGTGCGGCGCAAAGCGGTGTCTACTCGGCGCTGCTGGCGCAAAAGGATTTCACCGGCATCACCGATGTGCTGGAAGCGGCCTATGGCGGCTACCTGAGCGTGTATTCGGACCAGCCGAATGCGCCGCGCCTGACCGACGGATTGGGCAGCGAGTGGGAGACCGGCAAGGTTGGCTACAAGCCGCATGCCAGCGTCACCAGCATCCACTCGGCGCTGGACGCCCTCACCCACTTGATGACCACGCACAAGCTCAAGCCCGACGACATCGCCAAGGTGCAAGTCGGCGTGAGCCACATGACCTTCGTGCATTGCGCCTGGGACTACAAGGCGCAAGGCGTGACGGCGGCGCAGATGAACCTCTACTACGGCCTGGCGGTGATCGCCCATGACGGCGTGGCCTTCGTCAGCCAGTACAAGCAGGAGCGCCTGGCGGACCCCAAGCTGCTCGACTTCATCACGCGCATCGAGGCGCGCGCCGATCCGGAGATCGATGCCATGGGCCCGGCCTTCCGCCATGCGGCCAACGTCACCTTGCAGACGCGCGACGGCCGCAGCTTCAGTCATCAGATTCTGAACCGGCGCGGCAGCCCGGAAAATCCGCTCAGCCCGGAGGACGTGGAATACAAATTCCGCAACGTGGCGGAGTCTTGCCTTTCTCCCGAATCACTGGAGCGCGTGGTGCAACTCTGCGCGCAGCTCGACAAGCTCGACGATATCGGCGAGCTGATTTCCCTAGTGGGCGCGCCGCGCCCCTGATCCCTTCTCCCTTTCATTTCCAAGAGCACACCATGGCACAAACCATTGCAGAACAACTGGCGGCACATTTCGAGTCCTTCCAATACGGCGCGCTGACCACCGACGCGCGCAAGGCGGTCAAGCGCCTGCTGCTCGACTATCTTGGCGTCGCCGTTTGCGGCGCCCAGACCAGCAGCGGCGAAGTGGCGCGGCGTTTCGCGCAATTCTCCGGCGGCAATGCCGAAGCGACGCTGATCGGTG
Source organism: Betaproteobacteria bacterium (assembly GCA_028292405.1). Taxonomy (GTDB): domain Bacteria; phylum Pseudomonadota; class Gammaproteobacteria; order Burkholderiales; family JAEUOS01; genus JAQGMJ01. The sequence goes on along the minus strand of JAQGMJ010000030.1, from coordinate 159,874 downwards.
ACGGCGCCAAGGTGCCGGCGATGCAGGCGGCGTTTGCCAATGCGATCTCCTCGCATAGCGTGGAGCTCGACGACATCGACGTGCTGGCCCTGTTCCACTTCAGCCCGCCGGTGTATTCCGCGGCGCTGGCCACCGCAGAGCAGGTCGGTGGCAGCGGCAAGGATTTGCTGGTGGCGCTGGCGGCCGGCTGCGAGATGATGGAACGCGTCAGCAAGGCGGCGAATGCCTATTCGTCGCTGCGCAACCGCAGTTACCACACCACGCCCACCTGCGGCATTTTCGGCGCGACCATTGCCGCCTCCAAGCTGCTCAAGCTGCCGGCGGAGAAAATGGTCTCGGCCCTGGGCATGGCGGGCGCCCAGTCCGGCGGGCTGATGGAGATGTACGGTCCCTCGATGCAAAAGCGCTTCAACCCAGGGCCGGCTTCGCGCAGCGGCGTCACCGCCGCCATCATGGCGCAACTGGGCTTTACCGGCGCGGCGACGATTTTCGAGGGCGAGCGCGGCTTTCTCAAGGCCTTTACCGACAAGAACGATCCGGCACAGCTCACCGCCGATCTCGACAAGCCCTACCAGCTCGACATCGAGTTCAAGCCCTACTCCTGCGCACGGCCGATTCACAACGCGATCGATTGCGCGCTGGAAATCCGCAGCAAGAACGCACCGGACCTGAACCGCGTCAAGGGCATTCGCATGGCGCGCAACTCCGCCTGGGCGCTGTACCACCAGAACGCCCATCCGCAGACTTACCACGAGGCGCAGGTGAGCCTGCCCTATTCGGTGGCGGTGGCCCTGACCGACGGCCAGGCCCTGTTCGGGCAATACAACAATGCGCGCCTGAAGGAGCCGATGCTGCTCAAGCTTTCCGAGATGGTGAAGATCAGCGTGGACGACAGCCTGCCGCGCGGCGTCTCGTGCAAGATGACCATGGAGATGGACGACGGCAAGGAGTATGTCTCGCAGGTCGACTACCCGAAGGGCTCGATCCAGAATTCGATGTCGGATGCCGAGCTGCGTGCCAAGTTCGACAGCCTGGCCGAGCCGGTGCTGGGCAAGGCACGCGCCAGCGAGGTGGCGGCGATGGTCGCCGATATCGAGAACGTGACGGACGTGCGCCATCTCACCCGCCTGCTTGGGCCCGAGGGTGGCGCCAAGTCTAAAGCCGGCCATGCCTGAAGCCGTGCTGCCCGAGTACGAAGTCATCGCGCTGAAGTACGCCACGCGCGAGGGGCGGCGTGCGGCCAATTTCGTCGGTGGCGACGCCCACGACGGGCCGATGCCGCTGGACTACTACGTCTGGGTGGTGCGCAACGCCGAACGCCTGTACCTGATCGACACCGGCTTCGCCGAGGACATGGCGGTGAAGCGCCATCGGCAGTTGCTGCGCACGCCGATGCAGGCGTTGCGCCTGCTGGGCATCGCGCCTGAAGATATCCGCGAGATCGTCATCACCCATTTGCATAACGATCACGTCGGCACCTTCGACGCCTGGCCGAACGCGCGCTTTCACCTGCAGGACGCGGAAATGGCCTTCGCCACCGGGCGCCACATGTGCGGCAGCACGCTGCATAGCAAGGCGTACGAGCCCGACCATGTAACCGGGATGATCCGCCTGGTGTACGGCAATCGCGTGGTGTTTCACGATGGCGATGCCGAGATCGGCCCGGGCATCAGCGTGCACCGCATCGGCGGCCATACCGACGGCATGCAGGCGGTGCGCGTGCACACGGCGCGCGGCTGGGTGGTGCTGGCTTCCGACGCCAGCCATTTCTACGAGCATTTCCAGACCTTTCGCTGCTTCCCGCTGGTGTTTCACCTGGGTGCCGCAATGGAAGGCTATGCGCGCCTGCGCGAACTGGCCTCCTCGCTGGAGCACATCATTCCCGGCCATGACCCGGCAGTAATGGATCTGTATCCGCCGCTCAATGCCGATCTCAAGGGCATCGCGGCGCGCCTGGACCAGGCGCCCGCACAATAAATAGTCAATCGACAGGAGACAAATATGCGTAAGAACAAATTGCTTGCCATGCTCTGCGCCGCCGCATGCATCACGCTGGCGGGCGTTGCCACGGCACAGGACCGCTATCCGTCCAAGACCATCCAGCTGGTGGTGGGCTTTCCGCCCGGCGGCTCCAACGACATCGTCGCCCGCCTGCTGGCGCCCAAGCTGGGCGAGATCCTCGGCGTGGCCGTTGCCGTGGACAACCGGCCCGGCGCCAACGCCACCATCGGCACCGAGTACACCGCGCGCGCCGCGCCTGACGGCTACACCATCACCCTGGGCAGCGCCAGCCCGATCGCCATCAGCCCGCATACCTATGCCAACCTGCGCTATGACCCGCTGAAGGACCTTTCGGGCATCACCACCGTCGCGGCCACGCCGGAGTTGCTGGCGATCAACCCGAACGTGCCGGCGAAGAATTTGCAGGAGCTGGTGGCGCTGTCGAAGACCCGCGACGTCACCATTGCCTCCGCCGGCAACGGCGGCTTGCCGCACCTGGCGATCGAGTTGCTCAAAGTCCAGTCCAAGGGCCGCATCGTCCACGTGCCCTACAAGGGCGCAAGCCCCGGCATGACCGACGCGGTCGGCGGCCATGTGGACGGCATCATCGTCGACCTGCCGGCGCTCTACTCTCTGGTCACCGACGGCAAGCTGCGCGCCATCGCGGTGACCGACGACCACCGCGCCAAGGTGATGCCGAATGTGCCGACTTCCGGTGAAGGCGGCCTGCCCGGCGTGATCGCCTTCAACTGGTTCGCCGTGATGGGCCCGGCGAAGATGCCCAAGCCGATCATCGACAAGCTGCACGACGCGCTGGTGAAGACGGTGAACTCGCCGGACGTGGTGGCCAGCCTCGCCAAACTGGGCATCGAGCCCTTCACCCAGCCTTCGGCGGAGGCCTTCGATGCCTTCCTGAAAAAGGAGCTGGTGCGTTGGGGCGAGGTGGCCAAGGCCTCCGGCGCCAAGTCGGACTGAATTCACGGCGATACCGAAACAAGCCGCCGCAATAGCGGTGGCGATAAAAGAACTGGAGACAAAATGCGCGCACTTTTGATCGCCCTCGCCTGCGGGCTGGCCCCCTTGCAGGCTTGGGCCGACTTCCCCGAGCGCGCGGTGCGCCTGGTGGTGCCCTTCCCCGCCGGCAGCGGCACCGACACCGTGGCGCGGCAGCTCGGCGAGGAAATGGCTCGCGACCTGAAGCAGCCGGTGGTAATCGACAACAAGGGCGGCGCGCAGGGCATCATCGGCGTCACTGCTGCCGTCAACTCCCCCGCCGACGGCTACACCGTGGTGATCCTGGGTGTGAGCACGGGTGCTTCCAACGTCGGCATGTACAAAAAGCTGGCCTACGATCCGGTGAAGGACCTGACGCCTATCGGCACCATCGCCGACCAGCCCATCATGCTGGTGGCCGCGCCGGGTTTTGCCGCGAATGACGCCGGCGAACTGTTCAAGCTCGGCCACAGCAAGCCGGGCAAACTGACCTACGGTTACGGCTCGGGCAGTGCCCAGGTGGCGGCCGCCAAGCTGGTGCACATGGGCGACATCAAGACTGTTGCGGTGCCCTACCAGGGTTCGCCGCAGGCGCTGATCGATGTGATGTCGGGCCAGGTCGATTTCATGTTCATCGATCTGGCGCTGGCGGTGCCGCAAATCCAGGGCGGCAAGCTGAAGGCGCTCGGGGTGACGAGCAAGGATCGCTTCCCGGTGATACCCGATATCAAGACCCTCAACGAATCCGGTGCGCCGGGGTATGAGCTCAATGTCTGGTTTGCCCTGGCCGGGCCGGCGGGCATGCCGGCGCCCATCGTCGGCCGCCTCTCTGCCGCCCTGCAGAAGGCGTTGCAGAGCACGGCGCTGCAAGCCAAGTACGCCGGGCAGGGCTTGCGGGTCAAGCCTTCGACGCCCGCCGAATTCGGCGAATTCATGAAAAGCGAGATCGCCAACTGGGGCGCGCTGATCAAACAGGCGGGCATTCAACCGCAATAGTGCCGATGCGTCAGGCATGAGAGACGCAGCGGCGGATGTTTACTAAAATGGTCCGATCGTCGGACAAGGTCGGATAATTCTGGAGAACTGTATGAGCACGAATACGAAAAAGTGGCTGCGCCAGCGGGTCGAGCAACGCAACGGGCTGCTGGTGCCCGGGGCGTTTAACGCCATGAGCGCGAAGGTGATCGCCGACCAGGGTTTCGAGGCGGTCTACCTGACCGGCGCGGGCCTGACCAATATGTACTACGGCGCGCCGGATCTGGGCGTGATCGGCCTGGCCGACGTGGTCGAGGCCACTGCGCGCATCCGCGACGCCGTGGACCTGCCGCTGGTCGTCGACATCGACACCGGCTTCGGCAACGCGGTCAACACCTGGCATACGGTGCGCTCGGTCGAGCGCGCCGGGGCCGACGCGGTGCAACTGGAAGACCAGTCCTTTCCCAAGCGCTGCGGGCACTTCGGCGGCAAGTCGGTGGCGCCGCTGCCGGAAATGCTGGCCAAGATACGTGCCGCCTGCGATGCGCGCCGCGACCCGGACTTTCAGATCATCGCGCGCACCGATTCGCGCGCGGTGCTCGGCTTCGAGGCGGCGATCGACCGCGCCAGCCAGTTTGCCGAAGCGGGGGCGGACATCCTGTTCGTCGAGGCGCCGGAGAGCCTTGAAGAGATCCGGCAGATTCCCAAGCTGCTGAAAAAGCCGCTGCTGCTCAATATCGTGGTCGGCGGCAAGACGCCGACCTTGAGCGTCGAGGAACTGGGCGCGATGGGCTACGGCATGATCCTCTATGCCAACGCGGCGCTGCAGGGCGCCGTACTGGGCATGCAAAAGGCGCTCGGCGTGCTGAAAAAGACCGGTAGCCTGGACGAAGACCCGGCCCTGCTGGTGCCGTTCAAGGAACGCCAGCGCCTGGTGGGCAAGCCTTTGTATGATGAGCTGGAGAAGAAATACGCATCGGAATAAAGCCATGGAATAGGGGCACCCTGTTGCGCCAAGGCTGCCATTGAGGGAGCAAGGGCGGAAACAACGGTAAATCACGGTAGTTTTTTATGGATTTCGCGCTGCTTTGCCGTCCGCTCAACCCAGATAAGTCTCGTTGGCCCCAATCGCCACTCGCGGACGGTTGTCCCGATGCCACGGCGGGTTGTACCCAGGCTCCATCCTTCCCGGCACCACCATCCCCGGCCGCACCCGCATATTCGCCGGCGGCGAAGCGTGGGCCGCCTCCTTCTCGGCCTGGTGCCTCGCTTCCTGGCGCTTCTCGGTCCAGTACTTGATCCAATCCGTAAAACGTCCGCCATCGATCGCGTTCGGATCCTTCCTGAACTCGTAACCCGGCTCGTAAGGCGAAGGCGGCGGCGGACTCTTCCTGTCCACCGGCTGGCTCGCCGCGAAGTCCGCCAGCGAACCCCATAGCAGCGCGATATCCGGCTCCCGCTTGCCGCCGATGGCCTGCACCGCCTGGGCGATGGCCGTCTTCACCTGCACCAGTCTCTCCATCGGCTCGGCGAGCTTGAACTCCAGCTTGAACATGCTCTTGATCGCCTGGGCGATGCGCGAGGCCATCCTCGGGTCTTGATGCAGGGCTGTTGCCTGTGTCGGCCCCTGCGCAGGGTCTGCTACCGCAGCCGCTGGTTGCGCGCTCACCGGTTCTGCCTGCACCGGCTGCGCCTGTTCCTCCTCCCCTTCCTGCGCAAACACCTCCTCCTGCAACTTCGCATGCGCGTCCAGCCGCTTTTGCAGCACGGCCAGCGCAATATGCCGCGGTGTCTGCTTCACCCGCATGGTGTAGTCCCCACCGCGGCGCTTGGCATAGCTCACAGTCAATCCGCCACGGGTGTCTTCATCCAGCTGGTCCAGCGGTATCGGCACTTCCGCCGCATCAAACAGCTTCGCCGGGTCCAGGTAGGCGGCACGTATCTGTGCCTGCAGCAGGTTGGTGGCGTTTAGTTTCAGCCGGGTAAACAAGTCTCCCAACTCCGCCACGATGCGCTCGCGTATAAAGGGGTTTTTCATCATCTGGGCGGCGTGGGTGCCACGGGTCTTATCGGAATAGCCGGCGCGGCCGGCGGCGGCGGCGGCGTTCTGGTCGAAGGTGTATTCGAAGATGAACCGCTCCTGGCGGTCGGTTAAGGGTTTCATTTGAGACTCCATAAAAAGGGTTTATGGAGTCAAAGATACGCAGGTCGATGCGCTAAGTGTGGGCGATTTTCCCGGCCGAAAAACGCCGGATTCTTCTTTTGTTTCAGGCGATAAGAGCAACAGGCGAAAAACAAAATAAGGCGCGCAGTTTGCCGATTTCATCTGGAAAAGGCCGCCAGCCAACCCTCGGAACTCCCTGCGTTGACGTAATGCGCTTCCCGCGGCGGCGCGGCGCCATGCAGGTTCTACCGAATTCCGCCCTCGGACCGGGTTGGCGAGGTTTGCTTGCGCGCGACGCGCTGCCCTTGCGTGATTCTTTGAACCGTTTTCCCGCAAACGGCGACTCATCATCCATGGCCGTGCGTTTGCTTTACGCAGCGATCTCGAATCGGCACATCTGCCGGGCACCCTGTGCCATCGCGCGGCTTTGCAAATAATCACAACGCAGTATCAACGGGGGGAAGCAGTGAAACAACGACTCATGGCAGTCTTGCTGGCCGTATTTGCAATCCTGGGTTCCGCGCCGGCCCTGGCGGAAATCAATTGCAGCGGCCTGACCCTCAACAACTATACCCAAAGCCAGATCACCAAGCAGCTGGGCGGCGGCAGCAGCGTCGACGTCGCGCAAAAGCACAACTACAGCTTCAGCGGCACCTGCACCCTGTTCATCAACGGCCCGATCAAGGTGCCGGTGGCGGTGCCGACGACCATCGAGGCGGAAGTCACCGGCGCCAACACGACCTTTCTCACGGCCGAATCGGTGAAGTTCAATTATGGCGGCCAGACTTTCGCGCTGACCACGCTGGCGACCTGCGACCATGATCCGCTCTCCTATACCTTCAGCGCCGTCACTTGCGCCTCGCAGAATTTCACCGGCGCGCCTCCCCTCGGCCAGTTGAGCAACAGCGATGTGCCGTTCGCCAAGGGGCGCGGCACCAACGCCAACAAGATGTTCCTGGACAAGCTGGAGGCGGCCAAGAAGCTCTGGTACTACACGCCGACGGCCAAGCCGGTGGTGGTATCGCCGCAGCCGGGCGAGACCATCAACCCGAAGGCGATGAAGATCCAGATCAAGCTGCCGGAGCCGCACCCGCAATGGCAGACCTGCTGCGATATCGGGATCATCTTCAAGGCCACCAACGGCATGAACGGTATCGGCCCGTCCAACCTGAAGATCAACGCCTCGACCGCCCAGGGCAACACCATCTACGTGGACGTTTCCGACATGCTGGACAAGGCGAAGGCCGGCAATGGCGTGCTGGCCGGGCAGAACTTCAATCATGCGGAAATGCAGCTTTACATCACCGACTCGGAGGACAAGAGCGCCAAGATCGCCAACGACCCGAGCGTGATTCCGCAGCACAATACCCAGGAACAACAGGTGCTGTTCTACCTGCCGCGCCTGGCCCTGGGCCTGGTGGGCGCCGCGCCCGGCACGCCCGCCAATCCGTACACCGCCAAGCCGGTGGTTGCCTCGCCGACGGCGGGAACCAGCTACACCGGCGACGTGTTCATCCGCGCGCAGACCCTGGCCAAGGAACTGACGGACGACGGCTACACCTGCTGCAAGATCGACTTCGAACGCAAGAGCGCCGGTGTCTGGTCCCTTTTCACCCCGCCGGCGAATATCTACAGCAGCAAGATCGATAGCAGCGGCATCAATGTTGCGCTCGGGCAAACGGGCGACTACCGCGTCAAGCTACTGACCTTCGCACCGGCCGGCAGCGCCTTCTTTGCCGCCAGCGACTGGGTCGAATTCAAGTTTACGCAGCCCGGGACGCCTTCCGGCAAGCCCGGCGTCAAGCCCGGCGTTTCCGAGGCGCAGGTTCCGGATGCGCCAAAGTTTGCGCCCCAGCCCGCCGGGCCGGCCAAGCCGAAGAAATGACGATTTTCCCGCGCGTGGCCGCATCCGGCCACGCGCCATCGAACAAGGATTCCAACATGAAAACCAGACAATTCGCGCCCCTGCTTCTCGCCCTGGCCGCCGCGTGTGCCCATGCCGCCGAACCCACCGGCGCGAGTGGCGTCAACCAGCAATCCAGGGTGGCACCACCGCTGGCCGCCGGTCCCGGCTTGCTTATCGGCCTGGTGGCGGCGCCGGCAACGGCCGATGTCGGCAAGCCCGTCAAGTTCAAGCTCGCGGGCAGCGGCTTTTGCAAGCTGACGCTGCTGTACGGCGACGGCATGAGCGCGGACAAGCAAGGCGTGCTGCCGTTTGAGGTCGAGTACGCCTATGGCACGGCAAGCATGAACTCGACCGATACCTACAAGAACTACATGGCCTCGGCAACGCCCCAGGGCGCCTGCAAGTCGAAGGGGCTGGCGCCGGTGAACGTCACCATCAACAACCCCGACGTTCAGGGCGCCAAGCCGGCGCCGTCGAACGGACCGGGCACGGTAACGCTCGACAGCAACAAGCCGGCCGGCCTGCTCGTCAAGCCGGCGCCGCCGGACCGGCGCGGCACCGATCCCAAATAAGCGGGCGGAGTCGCCGCAAGCAGGCAGGTCCGGGAAGTCTGGCGGCCCAGGTCCACCGAGATGGGCCGCAACCACAGCGCCGCCGTGACTGGTCCTGGCGGGCACCTGGAGCGTCATCCGGCGAACTGTAAATTTCTTTCTGGTGGGTTTTCCGTGGGTTAGTACACAAGCGGCCGGCGTTATTCTGGTTGGTTGTAGAGGTACCCATGAAGAACAACGGTTTTGCCTGGCGCGAGGTCGCGCGGGCGTTTGATTATTTGTGTCCGGGAATTGGTGCTTGCCTGCTTGGTTTGGCGGCCGGCCCGGCGTTCCAGCCCCAGGCCCATGCCGCGGACGTTTACGTTTCGCGCTCGCCCGAGGGGGTGCCGGTCTATACGAATCAGGCGCAGGATGTCTCCTCCCGCCTTTTTCTAAAGGGCACGAGCGAGCCGTTCGTCGCAGGCTTCGGGCGCGGGCCCAGGGACAATGAGTCGCTGCGCAAGCGCCGCGAGGCGCTGGAGCCGTTGATCCAGGACGTGTCCGCGCGCCACGGCCTGGACCCTTCGCTGCTGCGGGCGATTGCCCACGTGGAGTCGCAGTTCGACAACCGCGCGGTTTCCCCCGCCGGCGCCCGCGGCCTGATGCAACTGATGCCCGGCACGGCAAAGCGCTACGGCACCACCGACCGGGCCGATCCCGCGCAGAACCTCGACGCCGGCGCGCGCTATTTCAAGGATCTGCTGACCCGGTACGCCGGCAACCTGGCACTGGCGCTGGCGGCCTACAACTCGGGCGAAGCAAACGTCGAGCGCCACGCCAGGCGGGTGCCGCCGTTTCGCGAAACCATGCTCTACGTTCCCGAGGTACTGACGCGTTACGAGAGCTATCGCCAGGCCGAAGCGGCGAAAACAAGATAGCGCCGCAGGGCGCAGCAAGCATGAAGGTGAAGCATGAAAACAGTATCTGAAAAACAGCGCCCGGCGCCTGGTGCGCGCGGGTTCACATTGCTGGAACTGCTGGTGGTGATCGCCATCATCGGCCTGCTCGCGGCCTATGTGGGGCCGCGCTATTTCGCGCAGATCGGCAAATCCGAAACCACCGCGGCGAAGGCGCAGATCGATGCCCTGAGCAAGGCGCTGGACACCTACCGTCTCGACACCGGGCGTTTTCCCACCACCGAGCAGGGCCTGAACGCCCTGATGGTGGCGCCGGGCAGCATCGCCAAGTGGAACGGCCCCTACCTGGGCAAGGCGGTGCCGCCGGACCCCTGGGGGCGCGCCTATGTTTACCAGTCGCCTGGCACCACGGGCCGCGAATACGACATCCTCTCCTATGGCAAGGACGGCGCGCCCGGCGGTACTGGCGAAGATGCCGACCTTTCCAACTAGGGCGCCGGCAGTGCAATACGAAGTCCGTGCCTTGCATCGTAACGAAGTGGTGTCGCTGATCGTCGATGCGGCCAGCGAAGCCGATGCACGCGCCCAGGCGCTGGCGCAGGCGATGCGCCCGCTTTCGGTCAGCGCCCGCGCTGCCGCTTCCGGCCTGCGGCCGGCGCGACGCGGCGGCCGCTTCGCGCTGCTGCTGTTCAGCCAGGAGCTGCTGGCTCTGCTGGAAGCAGGCCTTTCCATCGTCGAGTCGATGGAGACCCTGCATGCCAAGGAAGAGCGCGAGGAGATCAAGGCGCTGTATGGCCGCATTCAGAAATCGCTGGGTGAGGGACGGCGCTTTTCCGAGGCGCTGGAGTCGGCCGGCGCGGTGTTTCCGCCGCTGTACGTCGGCATTGTCCGTGCCGCCGAGCACACCAGCAATCTGCCGGAGGCGCTGACGCGTTATATCGAATACCAGGTGCGGGTCGATGCGGTGCGCGGCAAGGTCGTGAGCGCATCGGTTTATCCGCTGATCCTGAGCGGCGTCGGCCTGCTGGTGGTGGGCTTTCTCGCCGGCTATGTGGTGCCGCGATTCTCCGCTGTCTACCAGAGCAGCGGGCGGCCGTTGCCGGCGGTCTCGGCTGCCTTGCTGGCGGTGCACGACGGCGTCGTTGCGCATCCGCAAACGGCGGCCCTGCTGGCGCTGGCCCTGGCGGCTGGCGTGGTTATCGCGATCGGGGCGCTGCGTCGCGATGGCGGCTTTGTCGCCTTGCTGGAGCGCCTGCCGGGTATGGCGCCGCGTGTGCATCTCTATAGCCTGGCGCGGCTCTACCTGACGCTGGGCATGCTGATCGACGGCGGCCTGCCGGCGGTAGCTGCATTGGGCATGGTCGAGGCCATGCTCTCGACCGCGCTGCGCTCGAAGCTGCGCGCGGCGACGGCGCAAATACGCACCGGCGCTTCCTTCACCGATTCATTCGAGCGCAACGGCCTGACCACGCCGGTGTCGGTGCGCTTCTTGCGCGTCGGCGAGCGCTCCAGCAAGCTGGGCGAAATGCTCACCCGCAGCGCGCGTTACTACGACGGCGAAATCGCGCGCTGGATCGACTGGTTCACCAAGGCCTTCGAGCCGCTGCTGATGGCCTTTATCGGCCTGGTGGTCGGTGTCATCGTGATCCTCCTGTATATGCCGATTTTCGATCTGGCCGGGAGCTTCCAGTGAACGCACCTGAAAAGATCGCCGGTATCGGGCCCGTCATCACGACCCCGCAGGTCCACGAGGCGCGCAAGGCTGCCAAGGCCTCCGGCAAGAGCGTGTATGCGGAACTCGAAGCGGGGTGCCAGCTGGGTGCGCGCGAGTTCGTCGAATCGACTGCCCGGCTGTTCGGCATGCCGGTGGTCGAAACCGCGCAGATGTTCGACTGGACGCCGGCCTTCGACGCCCTGCCCCTGCCCAAGGCGATGCAGCGCGACTGTGTGCTGTTCGGCAATGCCGCCGACGGCTATGCGGGCGTGGTGCCGGACCCGTTCGACGCCAGCCTGCAGGACTGGCTCGAAGCGCAGGCCGGCGCGCCGGTGCGCATCTGCCTCGCCCTGCGCGCCGACATCCACGCGTACCTGGCGCGGCAGGAAGCCGGCGTGCGTGCCATCGATAGCCTGCAAGGCGCCGGAAACCAGGGCGCCGGCGTGAATGCGCAGGCGGCCAACCTCTCGCTCAAAAGCATCAGCGAAGACTCAAGCCCGGTCGTCAAGATCGTCAACTCGACGCTTTACGACGGCTTGAAGGAAGGCGCAAGCGACATCCATCTGCGGCGCACCACGCGCGGCATGCAGATCAAATACCGGATCGATGGCGTGCTGGTGCCGGTGACCCATATCGACGGCGGCGAGACCGCCGAGCAGATGATCTCGCGCATCAAGGTGCTGGCTGAGCTCGACATCGCCGAGCGCCGGGTGCCGCAGGACGGCAAGTTCCAGGTGGCCTACCAGAGCCGCAACATCGACATCCGCGTCTCGGTGATGCCGACCATCCATGGCGAGGCGGCGGTGCTGCGTATCCTCGACAAACGCACCGTGATCGGCAGCGACGGCCAGTTGCACCTGAATGATCTCGGTTTCGATACCGGCACCCTCGACATGCTGCGCATCCTCACCGACCTGCCCTACGGCATGCTGCTCGTCACCGGCCCCACCGGCAGCGGCAAGACCACCACGCTGTATGCCGCGATCTCCGAGGTCAACACCGGGCGCGACAATTTCCTCACCATCGAAGACCCGGTCGAATACGAGCTCGACGATGTCGAGCAGATTCCGGTGAATGAAAAGCAGGGCCTGACTTTCGCGCGCGGCCTGCGTTCCATTCTGCGCCACGACCCGGACAAGATCATGGTCGGCGAAATCCGCGACCGCGAGACCGCCGAGATGGCTATCCAGGCCGCGCTCACCGGCCATACGGTCTATTCCACCCTGCACGCCAACAACTCGTTTGACGTGTTCAATCGTCTTGCTTATATGAACATCGATCCCTACTCGCTGACGTCCGCGCTCAACGGCATCTGGGCGCAGCGCCTGTTGCGCACCAATTGCCCGCATTGTTCCGTCGCCTACGTGCCCAAGGCCGCGGAGCTGACGCTGGCCGGGCTGGATGCCGCCAGCACCATGGGGTTTCTCTTCCGTCGCGGCCACGGCTGCGGCGACTGCCGCGGTACCGGCTTCAAGGGCCGCAAGGCGATCGCGGAGGTAATGGCGATGACCGACCGGCTGCGCCAGATGATTGCCGAAAAGGCTTCGATCATCACCATCAAGGACGAAGCGCGGCGCGGCGGCACGCGCTTTTTGCGCGACGTCGCGCTCGACATGGCGCGCCTGGGCCAGACTACGCTATCGGAGGTGGCCCGTGTCACTCTTGCAGCCTGAGAGCCTGCGTATCGGCCTGGAGCCGCGGCGCATCTCGGTAGTGAAATTGCGCGGCCGCTGGAAGCGCGAAATCGTTACCGCCGCCACCGCGCCGGTTACCGTCAATCCGCAGGCGCCGAAGCTGGACGCGCTATTTGCACGCCTGGAGTCGCCGGAATTCCGCACCCGCAATGTCGAATTCGTCGTCGCCGACTCGCTGGTCCGCTACTACGTGGTCGAGCGTCCCAAGGGCGTGAGAAACAACCGCGAGCTGGGGGACGCCATCACTGCCCGCTTCGAGGAACAGTTTGGCCTGCCGGCGGCCGATTGGGTGATGTCTGCGGACCTGGAGCCGGCCAGTTCCTCCTACCTCGTGTGCGCGGCGCCGCGGGCACTGGTGGAAGCCGTCAAGTCGGGCTGCGCCGGGGCGAGGCTGCGCTTTGGCGGCATGCTGCCTTTCATGGTGAGCGAGCTGAACAACTTTCGCCACCTGCTGCCGAAGCGCGATTTCTGGTTCGCCGCCGCGCTGGAGCGCTCCGTCGCCTTGTGCTATCGCGGCAAGCGCGAGTGGCGCACCGCGCGTTTTCACAATGTCAACGGCCAGGCGGTGACGCATCTGCCGACCATCGCCGCGCGCGAAGCCCTGCGCGAGATGGTGCCCGAGCCGCGCGACATCCGCTGCAGCGGCGTCACCGGCAATCCCTCCGCCATCGTGACGACTTCGTCCGTAACCTTGCTGGGCGCTGGCCTGTGGCCCGGTCAAGGCGCCGACTGGGCCGGAAAATACCGGTTGGCGCTCTCGGGAGTCTGGCCTTGACGCCGGTGCGCATCGATTTTTCCGGCGCCCGCGTTCCCGCATCGGGCTGGGCGTTGCTGCTGTTCGCCGCGGGGGCAGCCGCCTGCATTGGTACCGCCTGGCGCGTCAGCAATTTCAGTCTCGATGAAAGCCGTGTGATGGCCGAGATGGCACGGGCGCAGGCAGCGGTAAATGTGCGCCTGCCTGCGCCGGTCGCGCCGGTGGTCATCGCCGAAGACCGGGTCACCGCAATCAATGGTGCGATTGCCGAGCTCAATCTCCCCTGGCAGGCGCTGTTCAGTTCGCTGGAGCGGATCAAGCCGAACAACATCGCCTTGCTCGGTCTGGAGCCGAATGGCCCCAAGCATCTTCTGCGCATCTCGGCCGAGGCGAAGCAGGCCGATGACATGCTCGACTTCGTGCGCTTGCTGCGCCAGCAGCCGCCTTTCGTCGACGCCCTGCTGGTCAAGCACGAGATCAATACGCAGGATTCGAACCGGCCGCTGCGCTTTTCCGTCGAGGCCGTGTGGAAGGACGATCTCTGATGTATCCACGTCTGCGCATCGAGCTGTTGCTGCGCCGTACCGGCTGGCCCATGCCGGCGGGTCTCGTGCTGCTCGGCCTGGGCCTGGCGATCAACTTCTGGTGGCTACCCGCGCAGCAAGTGCGTGTAGCGCACGTGCAGTCGGAGTCGCGGCGTCTGCTCGCGCAGGCTGCAAACCCCAAACTGCCTGTGCAGCCGCCGACGCTCAATGCGTTGCTCGCCGCCCGTCTGGCCGCTTTCGACAAGACCTTGTCCACCAGCGCGCAAACGCCCGACCTGATCAAGACCGTGTTTGCCGAGGCGCAAAAAGCCGGGCTGACGTTGTCCCAGGCCGAATATCACCTGCTTGAGGACAAGAAAGGCGGCTTTGCCACCTACCAGATGGTGCTGCCGGTCCAGGGACCTTACATCAAGCTGCGTGAGTTCATCGATGGCGTGCTGGCCGAAGCGCCCGCGGCCGCGCTGGAAGAAGTTGCATTCAAGCGCAACGGTATCGGTACGGCGGCGACCGAGGCGCGCCTGCGCCTGGTGTTCTATGTGCGTAGCGAGGCCAGGTGAAACTGACGCGGCGCTGGACGGTCCTGCTGACCTTGTCCGCCGGTGCCGGCGGCCTGGTGCTGTTCGGCCCGCCGGCCAAGCCGGCCGTGGATTTGGCGGCGCCCACTCGCGGTGTGCGCGCCACTGCAGCGACCGAGAGCAAGGCTACCGAGCCGATTGAAAAGACCGGCAACACAATGATTGCCGCCCTGCGCCCGCGCATCCGCAGCGCGACGCCGGTCGACGCCTTCGCCCTGCAAAACTGGAATCCGCCGCCACCCCCGCCCCCACCGCTCTCGACCTTGCCGCCACCCAAGCCCGTAGCCCCGCCCCTGCCCTTTACCGTGCTGGGCAAGAAGCTGGAGGACGGCGCCTGGGAGGTCTTCCTCGGTGAGCAGGACAACACCTACATCGTGCGCGCCAGCGACATGATCGGCAGCACCTATCGGGTCGAGAGCATCGCCCCGCCCACCGCAGTAGTGACCTACCTGCCGCTCAATGAACGGCAGACCTTGCAGATCGGCAGTGCAGATTGATGTTTCAGAAAACCAGACCATTTGTTGCCGCGATCGGCATCGCCATTTTTCTCGCCAGTTGCGCCGACGACTCCGCCTTCATCGAAGGCCGGGCGATGGTGGCGCGCGGCGACGGCGAAGCCGGCATCCGCAAGTTCCAGGAAGCGCTGCGTACCGAGCCGAACAATGCCGAATATCGCGCCGCCCTGGTGCAGGCCCGCGAGCGCACCATTGCCGGCTATCACCAAAATGCCGATGCCGCGCTAGCCCAGGGGGACGCGGCGCTTGCCGATACCTGGTACCGGCGCGTGTTGGCGATCGACGCCAGCGATGCCCGGGCACTCGCCGGCCTGGCGAAAATCCAGCGCGACAGGCGTCTGGCCGAACTGCAAAAGGACGCCGCGGCGGCGGCCAAGGCCGGCGACAACGCGGCCGCGCAGCGCGCGCTGCGGGAGATCCTGACCGAGGCGCCGCAGAACGCGGCCGCCTTGGAACTGCAGCGCGCCATCGAGGCCAGGACGGCGCGCCTGCCGGTCGAGACCCTGCTTGCCGCATCGCTGAAAAAGCCCATCACCATCGAGTTCAAGGACACCACGCTCAAGCAGGTGTTCGAAGTGCTGGCGCATACCTCCGGCCTGAACTTCCTGTTCGACAAGGACGTGCGCGGCGACCAGAAGACCACCGTATTCCTGCGCAATACGACGATCGATTCGGCCGTCAACATGGTGCTGCTGACCAACCAGCTGGAGCAGCGCGTGCTCGACGCCAACTCCATCCTGATCTATCCGAACAACGCGGCCAAGGCGCGCGACTACCAGCCGCTGGTAGTGAAGACTTTCATTTTCGCCAATGCGGACGCCAAGCTGGTGGCCAACACCATCAAGACCATCGTCAAGACCAAGGACGTTGTGGTCGACGAAAAGCAGAACATGGTGATCATGCGCGACACGCCGGAGGCGATTCGCCTGGCCGAAAAGCTGGCGGCGATGCACGACCTGCCGGAGCCTGAGGTGATGCTCGATGTCGAGGTGCTGGAAGTCAACCGCAACCGCATTTCCAACCTCGGCATCCAGTGGCCGGACCAATTGGCGCTTTCGCCCTTGCCGTCGAATGCCGGCGGCGCCGTCACCTTGAGCGATCTGCGCCACCTGGGCAGCGGCGGGATCAGCGCGGCCTTGACGCCGCTGACCATCAACGCCAAGCGCGAAAACAGCGACGCCAATATCCTGGCCAATCCGCGCATTCGTTCGCGCAACAAGGAGAAGGCAAAAATCCTGGTCGGCGACCGCGTGCCGAACATCACCACCACCACCACCTCGACCGGCTTCGTCGCCGAGAGCGTGCAATACATCGACGTCGGCCTGAAGCTGGAAGTGGAGCCCACCATTTACGCCGACGACGAAATCGCCATCAAGATCGCGATGGAGGTGAGCACCATCGCCAACCAGGTCACTACCAAGTCCGGCGCGCTGGCCTACCAGATCGGCACCCGCAATGCGAACACCGTGATCCGGCTCAAGGACGGCGAGAACCAGATCCTCGCCGGCCTGATCAGCGATGAGGACCGCAGGATCATCAACCGCGTACCCGGGCTCGGGTCCCTGCCGGTGCTCGGTCATCTGTTCGGCGATCACTCGGACACTACGAACAAGACCGAGATCGTGCTGTCGATCACGCCGCACCTGATCCGCAACATCCGCCGCCCGGACTTGGCCAGCTCGGAGTTCGAGTCCGGCACCGAGGCTTCCTTGCGCAGCCGCGCCATCGAGACCCTGGCGCCCGCCCCGGGGGTTGCCAATCCGGTTCCGGTCGTCAGTGCCGGCGCTGCGCCCGCCGTATTCTCGGGACCAGGCGTGGTGGTACCCGCTGGCGCCTCCCCTCCGAATGGCGCCGAAGGCGCGGCAGCCGCGCCTGCGCCTTCCCCGTCCGCGCCGCTGGCCGCTGTCGGTCCCACCAGCGTGACCTGGCAGGCACCGGCAACCGCCACGGTCGGCTCCACCTTCAGCATGACCCTGAGCATGCGCGCGGGCGAGCCGGTGACCAGCGTGCCGCTGGCGATCGGCTACGACGCGCAGGCGCTGGAGATCGTCGATGTAACCGAAGGCGACCTGCTGCGCCAGGGCAGCGCCACCAATTTCTCCAGCCGGGTCAACAAGATGGCAGGACAGTTGTTTGCCACCGTCGTGCGCTCGGCGCCGCAAGGCGTCACCGGCCAGGGTTCGCTGGTAACGGTGACCTTCCGCGCCATCGGGCCGGCGCCGGCCGCCCTCGCCCAGGTGCTGGCGATTTCTCCGACCGGTGCCGGCGGCAAGGCGGTGGCGGTGGCGATGCCGGTGCCGCAATCGATCTCGATCGGCAAACCCTGAGATGACGTTGTGACCTCTTCGCTCCTGCCTGCCCTCAATGTCCGGCGCGGTTTCACGCTGATCGAACTCCTGATCACCCTGGCGATCCTGGCTGTACTCGCCACTACGGTTCTGCCCGTAGCGCAGGTGAGCGTGCAGCGGCAGAAGGAGCAGGAATTGCGCATCGCCTTGCGCGAGATACGCAATGCCATCGACGCCTACAAGCGCGCCTATGACGACGGCCATATGGTGCAGGTGGTCAATTCGACCGGCTATCCGCCGAGCCTGACGATTCTGGCCGAGGGAGTGGAAGACGTGAAAAACCCCCGCCACGCCAGGATGTATTTCCTGCGCCGCGTACCGCGCGACCCGTTTGCCGTCAACCCGGTGCAAGAAAATGCGGACACCTGGACCAAGCGCGCCTATGCCAGCGATGCCAGCTCCCCCAGCGAAGGCGAAGATGTCTACGACGTGATATCGAAATCCGCAACCGTTGGCCTGAACGGCCTGGCCTACAACAAATGGTAAGGCGCCGCGGCTTCACCCTGATCGAGTTGCTGGTGGTGATGGCCATCGTCGCCACCTTGCTGACGCTCACCCTGCCCCGTTATTTTCGCTCGGTCGAAAATTCCAGGGTGACGGTGCTGATGGAGAACCTGCGCACGACGCGCGACGCCATCGACAAGTTCTATGGCGACAAGGGACGCTACCCGGACTCGCTGGACGAGCTGGTGTCCAGCCAATATCTGCGCGCCGTGCCGATCGACCCGGCGGCCGATGCGCCGGCCGCCTGGACCATCGTACCGCCGCCGAACGACGTGCCCGGCAAGGTCTACGACATCAAGAGCTCGGCCGCCGGGAAAACCCAGGACGGGCGCGCGCTCAACGCGCTATAGCGTGAAAACCTCCGCCCCCCTGGCCGATCGTGGCTTTACCCTGCTCGGCGTGCTGTTGCTGGTGGCCGTGCTGGCGATTGTCACCTCAGCCACGCTGAGCGCGGGCCTCGCCATGCAGCGCCGTGCCGCCGAACAGGAGTTGCTTTTCACCGGGCGCGAGTTCCAGCATGCCTTTCGCAGCTATTATGAGACCGCCGTCAGCACGCCGCGCTACCCGCTGAAGCTGGAAGACCTGCTCCGCGACCCGCGCTTTCCCGGTGTGCGGCGTCATTTGCGCCGGCTGTACGCCGACCCGATTACCGGCAAGGCCGAGTGGGGCCTGATTCAGGCGCCGGGCGGCGGCATCATGGGTGTTTACAGCCTGGCGAAGGGTACGCCCATCAAGGTCGACCTGTTCGACGCCGAACTCACCGGCTTTGAAGGCAAGTCCAGTTACGCGGAATGGAAGTTCGCCTATGCGCCACCGGGCCTGGCCATTCCCGGCGGTCCGCCACCAGCCAACGGCGCAGTCACAGCGCCTTCCAGTCTTGGTGCAACACCGGCCGAGGCCGTTGTGCCCCAGGGGCCGGGTACCAATCCGCCCTCCACCGTCCCGCAATCCAGCGTTCGCCGCTAAGCGGCAGTCCATCGCGGCGGGCCGCGGTCATCGGCGAATCGGCGACGGAGCCAATCCAGCCGCCGAACTCATCGTGCACAGGTGCTCCCGGCCACTGCGTCGGCTGAAGCACCGCGCGGGCTATGCGGTTGCGCGCTGGCAAGCCATGGCGATACCCCCGGCTCCGCAAGGGCACGCCTGCCGGCCGCACAATAAAAAAGACCGCATGCCGTTGCCGGCATGCGGTCTACAAAGCCCCCAAGGAGGGAGCTATCACTCAATGCTGCTTATTGCGCGGCGGTCACGCTCCCGTCGGCACTGACGTTGATTGCCAGGCTGCCCTGGGTGGTGGTGGTGAAGCTGCCGCCGGCGGCGACATTCAGCACCAAGGCGCCGTTGACCACGCTGGAAGTGACCGAGTAGCCGGCACCGGGCTGCAGGTCGGTGAACAGCGTGTAGGTCGCGGCGACCGGCAGCGAGACGCTGACGGTGCCGGCCAGGGGGTTGCCCGATTTGCTGAACAGCACCACGGTGTTGCCGGCGGCGCCGCTGATCACGGTGCCTTCGACATCGCCGGCCAGCACGTTGTTGTTGGCCAGGGTGATCGGCGAGACCACATTGGCGGCGCTGGCAGCCGAGTCGGAGGCGTCGAACACGGTCAGCCAGGTGGCCGAGCCGGCGCCGCTGGCGGGACGGCGCACTTCGATGCGGTAAACCTTGTTCTGCACCACACCCTTGTCGTCGGTGATATTGACGAACTTGACGGTGTTGTTGGCCGGCAGCACGTTGGAGATGCGGCCGCGGAACAGGTTGCCGCCGAAGACCGCGCGGGTGTCGACCACGTCGATGCGGCTGGTGCCGGCACCGGGCGCGGAAAGCGTCGGGGAAGGAACGGTGTGCCATGCCATCCAGTCGTCGACTGCCTTGCTGCTGACGGTGGTGCGGTCATAGACGACGAACATCTTCGGACGCACGTAGGCGACGTCGCGCGACCAGGCGGTGATGCCGTTGGCGGCGTTGTACATCTCTTCCAGCTTGGAACCGCGCATCAGCACGAAGGAGCCGCCCTCTTCGAAGCGCGACAGGGTGGTCTTCGCCGTGTCGTTCTGGTTCTGGCCGAACATGCCGTTGGCTGAACCCTTCGAGTGGTAGGTGTTGAAGTTGTAGCGCGGGTTGGAAGCACCGTCGTGGGTCACGCTCCAGGCGTCGTTGTACAGCTCGGTCCAGGTCGGATCGGTCGCATCCTGCGTGCCGGGGGTCGGCGTGGTGAGCGCGCCGTCGGCATTGACGATGAACTGATACTGCCCACGCTGGATCGCCAGGGAACCTTCGTCGAAGAACTCCTCGCCGGAACCGTCGTAACCGGTGTAAGGACCGGCCTGGAAGGCGCCCCAGATGGCATTGGAGGTCCAGTCGCTGCGGAACGCGGCCTGGCCGTCGCCACCGGTGCGGTAGCTCAGGTCGGTCTTGTACGAAGCGGCGGGAGCGCCGGCGTTCCAGTGCATGAACTCCACCCAGTTCGAGCTGTTCTTCGAGAACACGCGGACATCGGTGGTGTACTGCTGCATGATGGCGCTGTTATCGCCGTTCAGGCTGTGCAGCAAGCCGTTGAACTCGGTGGCCCAGTCGCCGCTGACGTCGGACGGCGGACGGTTCGGCGAGTTGGTGTAGAGGAAGCCGCGATCGTTGATGGTCTTGCCGTTCGGCCAGGTCATCTGCGTCATCCACTTGGCGTGGCCGTCGGGATAGGTCATCGGCTTGTTGGCGGCATGGATGAAATCGATGCCCTTGGCCGTGCTTACCGCCAGCAGCGCGCGGGTCATGTTCAGCGTTTCCAGCGGGCCGTAGTTCCAGCCGTCCGGTGCGCCGCCGCCGGCGAGCCACTTGGCGTAGTACGGCTGGACCTGGCCGAGATGCACCCGGTTGTACCAGTCTTCCCACAGCGCGGCGGCTTGCGGGTTGTCGCCTTCGGTGGTCACCGCGGCTGTTGCCAGGCCGAAGTAGTAACCGGCGAAGTAGTTGCCCTGCGGGAATTCGCGGCCAAAGCCGACCTTCTCGTAGGAGGCGATCCAGCGGTTGATCTCGGTGTAGATCTGGGCGCGGTCGGTCGGCGACAGCAGGTCGTAGATCCAGTCGTAGCCCAGGGCCATGGCCGGCACGTAGTAACGGATGCCGTAGCCGCTGTCGACCGTCGGCGCACCGTGGTGGTTCGGGTCGGACAAGGCCAGCATCAGTTCCTTTTCCTTGGCGCCGTAGGCGGCGGCGCGGGTGCTGTCGAAGCCGCGCGCCACCTGGTAACACAGGCCCAGGGTGATGGCGGGGTCGAGGTAGCCGGAGAACTCGTATTCACCGTTGATGGTGTTGTCGACGTACTGGGCGCCATCCGGGAACAGCACCTTGTAGGTCGCGAGCGTGTCGCACTCGGCGCGCAGCTTGAGCCAGGCGGCGTCGTTGGCGACGGCGCGCTGGGTCAGGCCGGCCACCATCGGCGGGGTCAGCCAGGCGCGCGGATGCGAGACGCCGGCACTGCCCGAGGCAACCGCGAGCAGTACCGACTGGGTCGAGGAGCCGTTAACGCTGGTGGCGGTGACGGTGTAGATCGTCGTGGCCGTCGGCTTGACCGTGACGCTGGTGCCGGTGACCGCGCCCACGCCGGGGGAGATCGATACCGTGTCGGCCGGGCCGATGTTCCAGCTCAGGGTGGCGCTGTCGCCCGGGTTGATGAAGGTGGGCGAAACCGTGAAGCCGGTGATCGCCGGCGGCGGCGGCAACTGTACCGTGACCTTGACGGTCTTGGTGGTGGTGCCGATGTCGTTGGTCGCCGTCACTTTGTAGGTGGTGGTAGCCGACGGGCTGACGGTCGCGCTGGTGCCGGTGACGGTACCGACGTCGGGCGAGATCGACACCGACTTGGCGCCGATGATGGCCCAGTTCAGCGTGGTCGAGCCGCCCTTGGCGATCGAGGCCGGCGCGGCGGTAAAGCTGCTGACGATCGGCGCGGCCGGTGCCGGCTGGGTGACGCTGACGGGCACGGACTGGGTCACGCTGCCGGCCGCGCTGGTGGCGGTCAGGACATACGTGGTATTGGCCGTGGGAGTCACCGAGACGCTGGTGCCGGTCACGGTGCCGGGGGCGGGCGAGATCGACAGCGAGCTGGCGCCGGTGACGGCCCAGCTCAGCTTGGTCGAGTTGCCCGCGGTCACGCTGGCGGGCGCGGCGGCAAACGAGGTGATCACCGGCAAGGTGGCGATCTTCACGGCCACGGTCTTGGTGGCATTGCCGTTCGGGCTGTTCGCCGTCAGGGTATAGGTGGTGTTGGCGGTCGGGTTGACGGTCACGCTGCTGCCGGTGACGGTGCCCACGCCGGGCGAGACCGACAAGCTGGTGGCGTTGCTGGCCGCCCAGGTCAGCGTCACGGGATCGCCGGCCTTCACGGTCGCGGGCGTCGCGGTGAACGAGCTGATCTTGGCCGGCGTCGGCTGGATCACGTTCACGGTGACATCGGCGAACACCTGGCCGCCGGGGCCGTCGAAGTTCCACGCGGCCATGATGTACTTGGTGGTGACGGAAGGCTTGACAACGACGCTCGTCTTGCCGCGCACGTCGCCCGGATCAGGGGACGGCTGGCCGGAGATCCACAGGACCGGGCCATTGTCGATGTCCCAGTTCAGGGTGACCGACTCGCCCTTGTTGATCGTCGTGGATGAAGCGGTGAAGCTGTTGATGACAGGCGAGACTTGCGCCGCCGCCTTTTTAACCTGCCCCGCGGCCACGGCCGCGGATTGTCCTGTCAGCATGGCGACAAGGCCAAACAGCCAGATGAAATTCTTCATCAGCCGCATCAGTGTTTTTGTAGTTGGTATTGTTAGTCCTGGATTTTCCATGTGTGGAATTAACCGCCCTTATGGTTGACGAAATTACATGCAGCGGCGGCAATTTAAGTTATGCGTTTGTCGTAGCCCCCTACGTATGCCCCACGGATAAAAAATGTAGATGGGCGAAGCAATATGCCGCGCAGCGCATGCAGGCGGATGCGCGGACATTCCCGGGGAATGCGCGATTTGTTTGATCCGTGATGGATTTGTGGGCACAACTATGCCGTCGCAAAAGCTTGCGGCAAGCGCATCAGCGCGGACGATGAAACGAGCGGCAAAGGTGCCCTGACCCGCTTATGCCGGTGCGCCTGGAGGCGCTGGGAGCGCGAACCGGCGTGAACACGCCGGTTCGCGCAGTCTTACTGGTGCAGCGAGTTGTACAGCGCCGTGGTCTCGGGCGAAGGGGCGATGCCGAGGATGATGGAGAGATTTTCCCGGCAGCGGCGGTAGACGCGGATCGCGTCTGCCATGCTGCCGCGCTCGCGGTGGCACACCATCAGGCGCTGGTAGAACTCCTCGGCCAGATTGTCCAGTTCGAGGCCGCGCTCGTAGATCAATGCGGCTTGGTCCCAGCAGAGGGCTTCCCAGCCGCGCCCGGCGTCGAGCACCTGGCGCAGGTATTTCGCGCGCAGGCGGTCCGTCATTGGCTGCGCCCAGGGTGTTTGCGGCTCATGACAAAGAAAGTGCCCCTTGTACAGGGCCAGGGCGGCGGTGGAGCGCATCTCCCGCTGGAAATCCGGCTGGGCCAATGCGGCGGCATCGCTTGCCACTGCCGGGCGCAAAAGACTTTCGAAGGCGTCGGCGTCCAGCCAGACCAGGGCGGGGTTGAGGGCCAGCTTGCCGTCGGCGATCAGCACCGTGTCCGCGCGGCCCAGCAGCTTGCGCAGGCGCGACAGGGTCATCTCGCCCGACTTGCGCGCGTCTTCCGCGTCCGGCCAGAGCAACTCGACCAGCATCGGGAAGTCGACGTCGCGCCCGCCCAGCGCCACCAGCGCCTTGAGCAGTTCGAGCGGCTTTTTTTGCGCCTTGCCGTTGAAGGTCAGGGGTTCGCCGTCGATCACCACCCTGAAATGCCCCAACGTATAGATCTTCACCGGCCAGGGCCAGGCCTCCACCTCCAGCGCCGGCGGCGGCAACTGGCTGCTCCTGATCACCGAGCACACGTAATCGGTGGCGATGCCGGCCTGCAGCGCCTGCGAGAGCAGATGGCCGACCATCTCGGGCATCCAGCGGAAGGTGTAGCCGAAGAAATTGTGCCGCCGGAAAAAAGTCAGGCAGTCTTCCAGGGCGGCATTGCAGCGTTCGAGTTCGCCGCCTGCCCATGCCACGCCTGCCTCGAGGAACCTGACTTCCATTTCGCAGCAGTCCAGGCCGATGCCACGGACCATGCCCTGCACATATTCGAGGCTGGACCGGGCGCGCGCCAGGTCGCCTGCCTGCAGCAGCATCTGCACGTGGTTGCTGACCGCGACGTATTTGGAGGGGAACCACATGCGCTCGATGCCGGCCATGGCAGCGTCTTGCGCAGCCAGCGCCTGCACATGGTCGCCCGTAGCCACCGCGCAGGATGCATGGATCATGTTGCCGAACAAGTCGTCGCCCGGCTTGCCCGGGCTGCGCAGCATCTCGAAGCGCTGCGCGGTGACGCGCCCGGCTTCGGCGTCATGCCGGAAGGCCGCCAGGAAACCGGAGAGCATGCATTCGAAGCCGGCGCCGGAACGCCAGTTATGCGCGGCTGCGATCTGCCGCGCCTCCTCCAGCCCGCTTTCCATCTTGTCGTACTGCATGCTCCAGATGTAGAAGGTGCTCTGGCGCACGCGCCACCAGTGGCGGCTCAGCGGCAGCACCGCCGGATCGTGGATCAGCGGCTCGATGCGGCCGATGGTGCGCGCCGCCAGTTCGATGTCGCCCTTCCACGCGCAATAGGGCAGCAAGGCCGCGCCGGCCATGACCTTGCGGTTGACCTCGATGTTTTCGGCCAGCAGCCGGTCGATCTGCCGTACCGAAAGCGCCAGCAGCGGATGCCCGGGCTGCTCATAGAAGGTGCCGAGCAGGCAGGCGCAATAGACGCGCAAGGCCATCTCGCTGGAGGGAAAGCGCGGCTCGCCCTGCAGCAGCGCTTCCAGCGCGGATACCCATTTTTTGAGCGAGGCGAACTCGTATTCGAGCATGTGGGTTTCGATGATGGCGGCGGCCGCCGCCATCTGGCCGAGGGCATCGCCGCGCGCCACGAAACTCTCATAGGCATCTTCGAAAATCCCGCGCGCCCGTGTCGGCACCGTGGCCGCGTAACACATGCCAAGCCAGAACTTCAGCCAGGATTCTCCCAGCAGGATGGACACCGGCAGGGCAAGAATCCAGTCCTTCACGGTTTCGCGCCGCCCCTGCGCCACCAATGAGGAGGCCGACTGCAAAATTGCCGCGCGCGCCTTGTCCCACGACTCGACCTGCAGGTACAGCGCGATCGCCTGCTCGATGGCGCCGTCGGCAGCCAGCAGGTCGGCCGTGTCGCCGATCAGCCGCTTCAGTTCGTCGGCGGGCAGGGCCAGGCGCGCCTCTTCGCGCAGGAAGGCGCTGAACAGCGCGTGATAGTGATACACGGGCTCGTCGCCGCCGCGGCGGTCGGTGAACATGTGGCGCTTGAACATGTCTTCCAGCACGCTGCCGGCGTGCGGCTCGTTGCTGATGCGGGCGGCGACAGGGGCGCTCATGTGCGACAGGAAGGCGGTGCGCATCAACACCGAACGGGCGATCTGCGGCAGGTCCTTGAACACCTGGCCGGCGAAATAGCCGAACACGGTATCCATTCCGCCCGGGTGCGAAATCACGTTGAGCGCGCCGGTGTGCTGCAGGCGTTCGGCCATCAGCACGGTGCCCGCCGCCCAGCCGTCGGCCTGCGCATGCAGGGCGCCCAGTCTCTGGGCATCGGACGCCAGGCAGCGCCCGGCGATCTCGGCGGTTTCTTCCAGCGTCAGGCGCAGTTCATCGAAGCCGATTTGCGCGATCGCGCCGCTCACCAGCAGGCGCGAACATTCCTCGGGCGGCCCGGTGCGGCTGAGGATGAATACATTGATGCCTTCCGGGATTTCGGCGAGCATGCGCTCGATCAGGGTATGGAAGATCGAGTTGGCGAACACCTCCTGGTAGTTGTCCAGCACCAGCGCGGCCGGCGCCGGCATGCGCTCGAAGAAGGTGCGAAAAAAACGCCGGGCGAATCCGGGCAGGTCGCTCAGGTATTCCGGCGTCAACAAGGGCAGCCCGTCCTGCTTCTGGTCTCCCTCGCTTTCCAGTGCCAGCCCCAGGTAATAAAAGAACGCCGCGGGGTCGGACTCGCCGCTATCGACTTCAAACCACACGGTGGGCAACTTGCGCGCCTCCAGGTAAGTCGACAGCAGGACGGTTTTTCCGGCGCCGGGGGGGCCGGCAATCCAGACGGCCGGACGCGCCCGATGCTCGTCGAGAAGGTCAAACAGGCGGCTGCGCGGTACCGCACCGCGGATCCTTGGCTTGCTTAGCTTTGCTAGTCTTTTTTTCATCTTGCGCCTAATACGAACATCCCGGTGAAACGAGCGGGCCGTTTCGCAACAGCATCCGCGTCGACCTGTTGTTCAAGTTTTGGGCCGGGACTTTTACAGCTTCCGCGCAAGGTACGCACGCGGAAAGATGACGGATGCATGGAATGCGTAAACGCGGCCCAATGCTTTTTTCGGTCTGGTTCACGCGCCTGGCGCGTCTCCTTCGACCGGTTCGAATCTTGTTCTTTGGCGATCCGGTCAACCGCGTATTGTACCGGCATTGGCTTTTCGTCCGTACGCCTCCCTGCCAATGGCGTACGGGTACAACGAGGCGATCCGGCGGACCTTCGCTGCCGGCTTTACCGGTCTGGCGCGGCTTTGCCGGATAGCTATCTGCAACGCTCGCGCTCAGTGCCTCAGCACCGCAGCGCCACCACTTCAAGGTATTCGGCCGGCGCGTAAAAGCTGTCGTCGCCGGAGATGTTGTGCTTGTGCGCCAGGTCGAGCAGGTCGCGCGCCAGGCTGCGCTGCTGGCCCTCGGGAAGCACGCTGAAAAACAGCGCCATCGGGCCTGAATAGGCACGCATCTGCTCCAGCCAGTGCTCCGGCGAGAGGTAGCGCATGGCAACGCTGCGGCGGCGGATGCGCAAATCGGCAATGCCGTCGCCGAACAGCTGGCGCAGCGCGAATTCGGTACCCCACAGCAGCGGCGGACGCACGCCGGGCGGCGGCGGTGCGTAGGCGGAGATCTGCTGATATACGTCGGACATGAAGCCTTCGGGCACCCAGTTGGCCATGCACACCCGGCCGCCGGGCTTGCACACGCGCAGCAGTTCGGCGGCAGCCTTTTCCTGGTCGATGGCGAACATCGAACCGAAGGTCGACAGGACGATATCGAAACTCCCGTCGACGAACGGCAGCTGCTCGGCGTCGGCGACGCGAAAGTCGATTTCCAGGCCTTCACTGGCGGCACGTTCGGCCGCCTTTTCCAGCAGCGCGGGAACGAAGTCGACGCCGGTCACCTCGCACCAGCGCCGCGCGGCGGCGATCGCGGTATTGCCGCTGCCGGTGGCGACATCGAGCACGCGCTGGCCGGCCCGCAAGCCGGCGGCTTCGCAGAGATTTTCACTGACGATGACATACGCCGGCGCGATTTTGGAAAAATCCCCAATCGTCCACATACGCTGGTGGATCTGCTTGATGTTGCTCGCGACCTGCATGCCTGACCTCTGACTGACGGGAAATGATGAAGCGGCGGCGGCCCGGATGCGATCGTTATCGCGGCCCGGACCGGCTGCGTCCGCCTTCATTGGCGGGGCGGGCAAATGTAGGCGGAATCAAGGGCTTTTTCACCCACACATCACTCACTTTTCCGAAATACCGCATCGCAGCGCGCCAATCAAAAAGGGACCGGTCAGGTCCCTTTCCTTCGAATCATTCGGGTATATCTCGGGACTGTCCAGAATTCAGGTCCTGTCCATGCCGCCGGTAGCTTGGGCTGGCGTCAAAACTCGTTGATTTATAAACCTTATCTGCCATTGAAGCGAGTGATTCCACGCGTGTCGCCCTGTTGCGACACCGGCCAGACAGGATGCCGCCCGGGATCGAGCCTACATTCAAGCCATACTTTGTGCATCGCAGCGCAATCGCTGCCCCATGCAACAAACAGCGGACTTCGTCGCTGCAGCGCAGGCGACGATTGCCGGCCGTCCGTGAAAGGCCTGCATGACGCTACTCCCCTTTCGCGCCCGACACCTCGACGACCCTTTTCCAGATGCCGCGTTCGCGCCTGGCCGCCGCGCTCATGTCGTCGGGCGTGCCGGGCATCGGCTCGAAGCTGAATTCGGCCAGCTTGGCGACGAAGTCCGGCTTCTTCAACAGGCTCGCCAGTTCGCGGTTCATGCGCGTCACCACCTCGCGCGGCGCCCTCGCCTGCGCCACCAGTCCGAACCAGGCGCTGGTGGTCATGCCTGTGAAGCCGGACTCGGCGAAGGTCGGCACCTCCGGCAACTGGAACCAGCGCCTGGCTGAGGAGACGCCGATCGGGCGCAATTTTCCTGCGCGGATTTGCGGCAGGAGTTGCGGCAGGTTGTCGGTGGTGAACTGCACGTCGCCGGAGAGCAGCGCCTGCATCGCCGGGCCGTTGCCGCGGTACGGCGCGTGCAGCAACTCGATGCCGACAGTCGACTTGAACAGCTCGTTGAGCAAATGCCCCGCGCTGCCGACACCGGAACTGGAATAGGAGAGCTTGCCGGGATTGGCTTTGCCATAGTCCACCAGCTCGCGCATGGTGCGCACGGGCAAGGCGGGGGCGACCACCATCACGTTCGGCGTTTGCGCCATCAGGCCGATGGGAACGAAATCGGCATCGGGGTCGTAGCCGGGCTTGGCATAGAGGTATTGGTTGATCGCCATCATCGGCAGGGAGACGACGAGGAACGAATGGTCGTCCGCCGCCGCTTTGGCAAAGTAGCTGCCGGCGATGGTGCCGTTGGCGCCACCGCGGTTTTCCACCACTACCGGCTGGCCGATGGCTTCGCCCAGGGTCTGGCCGACCAGGCGGCTCAGGATGTCGGTGGAGCCGCCCGGCGGGTAAGGCACCAGGATGCGTACCGGCCGCGACGGCCAGGTACCTTGAGCCTGCGCGCAACCAAACCCAAGCGCGAGCAGCACGACAGCTGCCATCTTCAGCAAGCGCATCGCTTACTCCAGTACCGTACCGCTGCGCTTGACCACCGCGCCCCAGGCGGCGAACTCGGAACGGATATAGGCGTCGGCCTCCTCCGGGCTCTTGCTGCTGCGCGGCAGCACGCCCAGCGTGGCGAAGCGCTGCTGTACCTCCGGGTTGGCGACGATCTTGTTGATCACTTCGAAATGGTTTTCGACCAGGGCCTTGGGCGTGCCTGCCGGATAGATCAACATCAGCCAGGTGACTGCGTTGATGCCGTTGTAGCCGAGTTCGGCCAGCGTCGGCACATTGGGTATCCACGCCAGGCGCTTGGTGGTGCCGGCGGCGAGCGCGCGCAGCTTGCCCGACTGCACGAAGGGCTGCACGGCGGGCGCGCTTTCCAGCGCCATCGAGACGTTGCCGGCGATGACGTCGGTGATGCCCTGGGCACTGCCCTTGTAGGGCACGTGCGCGACGCTGATGCCGGCCTGGCGCTTGAACTCCTCCATCGCCAGGTGCGAGACCGTGCCGTTGCCGGAGGAGGAGTTGGTCAGCGTATTCGGATGCGCCTTGGCATAGGCCACCAGCTCGGCGACGTTTTGCACCGGCAGCGAGGCATTGACCACCATCACGAACGGCAGGTCGCCGACCAGGCCGACAGCCTCGAAGTCTTTCAGCGCGTCGTAAGGCACGCTTTTGTAGAGATGCGGATTGGTCGCCATCGCCGACATGTGCACCAGCATCATGGTGTTGCCGTCCGGCGCCGACTTGGCAGTGATGCCCAGCGCCAGGCTGCCGCCCTGCCCCGGCCGGTTGTCGACCACATAGGCATTGCCGGTGGCGGCCTGCATTCGTTCCGCCAGCAGGCGGGCTACCGTGTCCGTCGCCTGTCCCGGCGGAAAGCCGATGATCATCTTGATCACCTTGCCGGTGGAGGCAGCCTGCCCGTAGGCGTCCAGCGTGGCGGCGCCGAGCACCGCGCCCGTCGCCTGCAGGAAGTCCCTGCGCTTCCAGTGCCCTGGTCCCATGTTTGTCTCCGGTTGAGGTTGTATTTGATATGGCGCGAAGGTCCGCGCTGGTGAGGCTGGATCAGTGCTTGCGCTTCATCTCGGCGGCAGTATTGACCATCGAGTGAATGCTGCGCGCGTAGTCGATGGCGCCCAGTTCATCCATGCGCGGGGCCACATGCAGGTATTCCTTGAGACCCAGGATGGCTGGACGCGGACGGCTCAGCAACACCTTGCAAAAGGCTTCGGTCTCTTCGTCGAGCTTGGCCGCCGGCACCACGTTACTCACCATGCCGTAGAGCAGCGCGCGCTGCGCGTCGATGAACTCGGTGGAATAGGCCAGCCACATCAGCGCATTGCGGTTGACGCGGTCGTATAAGGCCGACATCACCATGGTCGGCATCACGTTGTGGCCGATTTCCGGAATATTGAAAGTGGCGGTATCGCTGGCGAAAGAGATGTCGCACAGCGCGGCGATGGCGGCGCCGAAGCCCATCGCGCGGCCTTCGATGGCGGTGACGATCGGCACCAGCGAATTGCGGATCGCCTTGTAGCTGTTGAAAATGCCGTCGTACTCGGGGCGGCGGGCATAGGCTTCGGTGGCGGGCGGCGGTGAGCCGGGGTCGCGTACGCGGCCGGTGCAATAGTCCGGGCCGATGCTCTTCACCAGCACCAGGTCGGAGGTATGGTGGGCGCTGCCCAGGGCATCGACAAACTCGTTGGCCATGGCGTCCGAAATGCCGTTGTCTTCGGGGCGATTGAAGGTGACGCGCAGGATGCGGCCGTCTTGTTCTACCAGCAGTTGTTTGCTCATGATTGGTCTTTCCGCAATGTGGTTGAAGTAAGGGATTATTGGTTTGAATGATTCAGCTTGAATTTTTTTCGGCGCGCGCAAGCGCATGCCACAGTGCATATGGTGTCATCGGCAAGGCATCGATGCTGGCGCCGACCGGCGCAAGCGCATCGTTGATCGCGCTGGCGATCGCCGCCGGGCCGCCCAGATAGCCAGCCTCGCCCGAGCCCTTCTGACCGAATTCGGTGAGAGGCGAAGGTGTGCAGTGGTCGACGATGCTGATGGACGGCACTTCCATCGAACTCGGCAGCAGGTAATCCATGAAGGTGCCGGAGAGCAATTGCCCGTCGTCGGAAAAAGCGAACTTTTCCATCAGGGCCGCGCCCAGGCCGTGGGCAATGCCGCCATAGGTCATGCCGTGGACCACGTCCGGGCTGATCATCACGCCGCAGTCGTGGCCGCAAACGTAGCGATGGACCGTCACCTTGCAGGTCTGCGGGTCCAGGCTGGCTAGCACCAGGTGCGTCTCGAAGGAGTGGCAGGGATACATCTGCACCCGGCCATCGGCCGTCGGCAGCTTGCCTCCGGTGGGCACTTCCAGTACGAACTTTTCCTGCAGGCCGGGCTCGTCGCCCTTGGGCATCTGGTGGATCTTGCGATGGGCGATTTCCACCAGTTGCCCCCAGGTGAGGCGCTTGGCCGGCTCCGTTTTCGCGGCGATGTTGCCGTCCTGATATACCAACTCGGACTCGGGCAGGCCGAGGTTGTGCGCGGCGATGCGCATCAGCTTGGCGCGCAGCTTTTTCGCCGCGCCGGCAGCGGCGCCGCCGAGCATGATGGCCATGCGGCTGCCGACCGGGCTGTTCGAGGGCAAGGCATTGAGCGAGTCGGCATGCAGCACGCGGATGCTGTCGGGCTCGCGGTCCAGCACTTCGCCGACCACGGTGGAGACCAAGGTCTCGTGCGCCTGGCCCGAGGTGGAGGTGCCCATCAGCGCGGTTATCGATTCATTGAGATCGATGCGGATCAGGCAGGAATCCATCCACGTGGTGGTCTGGTTCTTCGGGTTGAACAGCGGCTCGAAGGCCGAGTTGCCGCCGGAAGGTTCCAGGCAGGTGGAAATGCCGATGCCCGCCAGCTGGCCGCGCGCGCGCAAGGCGTCGCGCTCCTTCTCGATCTCCGCCAGCGGCGCGGCGTCCAGCGCCTTGCCGAGCACGGTGGCGTAGTCGCCCGAATCGTAGGTGGTGCCGCTGGGGATGAGATAGGGGAACTCGTCCTTGCCGATCAGGTTGCGCAGGCGCAATTCGATGCGGTCCATGTTCAGGTAGCGCGCCACCTTGTCGATACCGGTTTCGATGGCGTAGTTGGTGGGCGCCTGGCCGAAGCCGCGCACCGCTTCCTGCGGCGTCTTGTTGGTCATCACCGAAATGGCTTCGTACTGCACGCTGGCGATGCGATACGGCCCGATGATCGCGCCCACGGGCTTACCCAGTTGCAGCGGCGAGCGGCCCGCATAGGCGCCGACGTCGTCCACCGCGCGCATGCGCATCGAACGGATGATGCCCCGGCCGTCGAAGGCCAGGGTGACGTCGAAAATCCGGTCCGGCCCCTGCATGTCGCCGCCGCGCATGTTTTCCAGGCGGTCTTCGATGAAGCGCACCGGCCGCCCGGTCTTGCGCGCCAGATAGCCCACCAGCACCGCATGCTTGAGGCCACGCTTGACGCCGTAGCTGCCGCCGACGTCGACGTCGAAATGCACGCGCACGGCATTGCCCGGCATGCGCAGGGCGCGGGCGAGTTGATCGGGAAACTTCGGCATCTGGATCGAGGCCCAGACGTCGAGAATGCCGGTGGCGTCGTTCGACCAGGCGCTGACGGCGAAGGTCTCGATCGGCACGGTGGAACTGCGTGCCCAGCGCGCGCGATACGAAAGCTTGTGTGGCGCGGCGGCGAAATGCGCATCGACCTCGCCCCAGTTGAAAACCCGCTGAAAAATCACGTTCGAGCCGTTGGCGGCGTGCACCAACGGCGCATCCGCCTGCAGGGCCTGCTCAGGGTCGACGATATGCGGCAGCGGCTCGTACTCCACCTCCACCAGTTCAGCGGCGTCCTCGGCCAGCGCGCGCGACTCGGCGACGATGGCGACTACCCATTCGCCCGAATAGCGCGCCACCCCATGCGCTAGCGGATAGCGCTTGACCTGCGGCGCGTCGACACCGGGCAGCATCGCCTCGGTGTTGACGTTGAGCTCTTCGCCGGTCAGCACCGCGTGCACGCCAGGCATGGCCAGTGCGGCGGCGGTGTCGATGGAAATGATCTTGGCGTGGGCATGCGGGCTGGCGACGATCGCCACGTGCAGCAGGCCCTGCAACTGGATGTCGGCGGCGTAACGTCCTTTGCCGACCACGAAGCGCCGGTGCTCGACCGCGCGGCGGTGGCGGCCGATGTAGCGGAATTTGCGCGGTTCAGTCATGCGCGCCGCTCTTCGCGCCGGTGGCGTGCTTCACCGCATCGACGATCTGCTGGTAGCCGGTACAGCGGCACAGGTTGCCGCTGATCGCCTCGCGGATCGCCGCTTCGTCTGGATGCGGGTTGCGTTCCACCAGGGCGTGGCAGGCGATCAGCATGCCGGGGGTACAGTAGCCGCATTGCATGGCGTGCTTCTCGCAGAACGCGTCCTGGATCGCGGACAGCTTGCCGCGTTCCGGCGCCAGTCCCTCTACCGTGGTCACCGACAGGCCATCGGCCTGTACCGCGAACATGCAGCAGGAGCGTACCGGGTCGCCATCGACCAGCACCGAGCAGGCGCCGCAGACGCCGTGCTCGCAGCCGATGTGTGTGCCGGTGAGAAACAGGGTGTCGCGCAGGAAATCGACCAGGGTGGTGCGCGGTTCGACCTGCGCTTCGCGCACCACGCCGTTGACCTTGATGGCGATGCTGGTGAGTTTTATCTTGCTCATTTGCTGCCTTCAAAAGACGCGGCTGCGGCCCACGCGGCCTGCCGCAGCACCCGCTCCATCAATACGGTGGCCAGGTGACGGCGATATTCCGCGCTGGCATGCGGGTCGTTACCCGGTTCGCAGGTCGCTGTGGCATCGACTGCAACGCTGCGCAGCAAGTCGTCATTGTCCAGGCGCTGGCCGACCAAGCGCTCCGCGATCGCCGGAAAGGCGCGCGGTACGCCGTCGACGCCGCCGGCGCCGACATTGGCGCGCAGGCAGACGCCTTGCGCATCCACCTGCACTTGCGCCGCAGCGGAGGCCAGCGCGAAATCGCCATGGCGGATCGCCACCTCGTCGAAGGCCGCGCCCGTGCCCTGCCTTTCCCACACAGGCCATTCGATGGCGGTCAGGCATTCGGTGGCGCCGGTATCGGAGAACATCGGCCCGAGAAAGAATTCGCTGACCGGCAATTCGCGTTCGCCCTTCGCCTTGCTCTTCAAATGCAGGCGCGCGTCGAGAATCAGCGCCGCCAGCGGCAATTCCGCCGACGGGTCGGCGTGCACCAGGCTGCCGCCGACGGTGCCGCGATTACGCGTTTGCGCATGCCCCACCCAGGCCAGGGCGCATTTCACCAGGGGCAGTTGCGCGTGCAGCGCCGTATCATCCTCGACGCTGCGTTGGCGTGTGCCGGCGCCCATCAGAATGCTACCTGCACTGCGCTTGAGGTTTTTCAGTTCGGCCAAGCGGTTGATGTCGATCAGCAGCGCCGGCCGTGTCAGGCGCATGGCCATCATCGGTACGAGGCTCTGGCCGCCGGCAATCAGCTTGGCGTCGTCGCCATGCTGCTCCAGCAGCTCCAGCGTTTCCCTGAGCGAATCCGGGCGCACGTAATCAAAGGCGGCGGCTTTCATGTCAGATGGAAGGCCCTGTGACCGGGAGCAAATCTATCGCGGGCAGGCTCGCCTTGCATGTTGCGGCACAGCACCTTAATGGGTGTTCATTCATGACCTGCAGTATGAGATGGCTGGCATCCTGGTGACAAAGGAGTATTCTTCACATAGCGTGAGATAAACTCACGCATAGCTTGCCGAATTTCGGCTGCCCCAGTCGCTTCGAACCCGTCCGCCATGCGCAAACTGCCGCCGCTCAATGCTGTAAAAGCCTTCGAGGTCGCCGCGCGCCATGTCAGTTTCACCAAAGCGGCCGCCGAATTGAACGTTACCCATGGCGCGGTCAGCCGCCAGGTGGCGCTGCTGGAGGACTGGCTGGGCGTGGCGCTGTTTCGGCGTTCTGCTTCGCAACTGACGCTGACCGACACCGGGCGCAACTACCTCACCGAAGTGTCGGCCGTGATGGACCGGCTGGCGGTGGCGTCGATGCATCTGCGCCAGCGGGCGGTACCGATGGCCATCACGGTGAGCGCGCCACCCACCTTCACCATGCGCTGGCTGATCCCGCGCATGTCGGCCTTCCAGCGCAAACATGCGGACGTCGAGATCCGCGTCACCACCTCGCTGGCGCCGGTGAATTTCCGCGAAAACAGCTACGACGTGGCCATTCGCGGGCAACAGGCGCCGCTGGCGGACAACAGTTCAGCGCCCTTCATGACCGAGATCATCACCCCGGTCTGCCACGTCGACCTGCTCGACAAGCTGCGCCCGGGAAAGCCGCAAGACCTGCGCACCCAGACCCTGATCGGCTACGGCACAGAACCCTACGCCTGGGCTGACTGGCTCAAGGCTGCGGGCGTGCCGCAACTGCGCCCGGCCAACACGCTGCATTTCGAGCAGATGTACTTCGCCCTGCAGGCCGCCTCCGAGGGCCTGGGCATCGTGCTGGTGCCCTTGTTTCTGGTGATCGATGATGTCGTCGCCGGGCGCCTTTGCCTGCCTTTCGGCCTGCGCGCGGCCAAGCGCCGCACCTATTTCGCCAACTTCGGCTCGGGCGCGCAAAGCGGCTCCGTGGTACGGGAATTCTGCGCCTGGCTGCAGCAGGAAGGACGCGACACCGAACAGTCCGCGGCGGACTGGGTGGCCGGCAAGGGTTGGGCCTTGTGACTGGTCACGGCTCGGGCGGCGGCAGGGTAAAAAAGAAAGTGGCGCCTTGATGCAGACGGGCTTGCACCCAGATGCGTCCGCCATGGCGCTCGAGGATGCGCTTGACGGTGGCCAGGCCGATGCCGATACCCTCATACTCGCCCGCCGAATGCAGGCGCGCGAAGGCGCCGAAGATTTTCGGCGCATACGCCATGTCCAGGCCGCAGCCGTTGTCGGCGACGAAGTACACCCTTTCGGCACCGCTCTGGTCGGCGCCGAATTCGATCCGCGGGCTGTCGGTGTTGCGGGTGAATTTCCAGGCGTTGCCGAGCAGGTTTTGCAGCACCGCATGCACCAGGGCGGCGTCGCCGCTGCCCTTGATGGCGTCGGCAATCACCCATTCCACCTTGCGTTCTGGCTCGACCGCCTGGGTTTCCTGCGCCACCGCGCGCGCCAGGTCGCTCAAGTTCAGGGTGGCGCGTGAAACCGTGGTGCGTCCGATCTGCGCCAGCCCCAGCAGGCCGT
This sequence comes from Betaproteobacteria bacterium, assembly GCA_028292405.1. Classification (GTDB taxonomy): domain Bacteria; phylum Pseudomonadota; class Gammaproteobacteria; order Burkholderiales; family JAEUOS01; genus JAQGMJ01. The sequence continues at coordinate 123,433 of JAQGMJ010000030.1, read as the reverse complement.
TGGTCAGCCGGTCCATGCGTGTGCTGGCCTCGCGCAGGCGTTCCAGGTACTCGCGCCCCTTGGCGTTGAGCGCGGAGGCATGATCGCTTAGCAGCAGCGAAGCGAAACCGTTGATCGCACGCAGCGGTCCGCGCAGGTCGTGCGAAACCGAATAGCTGAAAGCGCCGAGTTCCTGGTTGGAGGCCTGCAGCGCCTGGTTGGACGCCTGCAGGTCGGCGGTGCGCTCGGCGACGCGCGCCTCCAGCTCGCGGTTCAAGCCGCGGATGTTTTCTTCCGCCGCGGCGCGCGCCTTTTGCTCGGCGATATGGTCAAGCGCAAAAGAAACTTCGTGGGCCAACTGGTCCATCAGGTCGATCAGCGCCTGGTCGAAAAACCCGGTCTCGCCGGCGTACAGGACGAAGATGCCGATCACCGCCCCGCCCTCACGCAAGGGGTAGACAGCAACCGCCTTGAACCCGGCCCTGAGCCACTCTTCACGCCAGGGCGCGCCAATTGCCGCGACGGTGAAATCGTTGTTCACCACGCTGGCGCCGGTGCGCACCACCTGCGCCGCGGGCCCGCGGCCAAGAGGAGTCTGTGGATTCGCCGAAATGATCACCCGGTCGAAATAATCGATCGGCTCGCCATCACTGGCTTCCACGTGCAAGGCGCCTTCGTTCGGGTCCAGGCGCAGCACTCCGGCCATCCGCAGGCCGCCATCGTGTACGGCGCTGGAGCAAAGCTGGCGATATAGTTCGGCGGGCTCGCGGCTGCGTGCGATCGACTGGCTGACGCGGCGAAACGCCGTATTGAAGCGGTTCACCCGTTCCAGGCGCCGCTCCGCCTCCTTGCGCCGGCTGATATCGCGGATGTTCAGGTAAGCCAGTTGCCGTCCCGCTGAGTCGCGGAAAACCGAGCTGGACACTTCGGCCACAAAGCCGCTGCCGTCCTTGCGCGACAGCGGCATCTCGCGCTTGAAATAGCCGATGCGCTCGCGCTCGTCCAGCGCGTCGGCAAGCCCCGCTGTCTCCGGCCGGATCACGCCGTCGCGGCCGATGCGGCGAAACTCGTCCACCGTATAGCCGAAAAGCTGACAAGCCGCCTGGTTCGCTTCCTGGATTTCTCCGTCCAGCGTATTGAGCAGCACCGCGTCCACGCTGTTTTCGAACAGCGAGCGATAGCGTTCCTCGCGCGCCAGCAAGGCCGTCTGCAGGCGCTGGTTGCGCATCAGCAGCACCCGCACCGCGATCACGCCCACGATGAACAGCGCCGCACTGAAGGCCAGCATCAGTTGCAGCAGCAGACGGCTGATGGCGCGCGAACCCTGGCCAAGGACGACGGAAAATTCATTTTCCAGCGGCGTCAGCGTGTCGTTCAGGCCGTAGGCGCGCGCCATCAGGGCCGCCAGGTTTCGCGGGTCCGGCACCGGCTTGCGGACTTCGGCATTGACCTCTTCGCCCACGCTTGCGAGATCGAGGATCAAGGCATCGGCGCGGGTCCAGACGGCGATCGCCTGCTCCATGTAGCTGACATGGCGGCCCAGGCGATACAGGCGGATCATGCCGTCGACGTCGTCCGGATGCACATGCCCGCGGATGAAACCCTGCCGCGCCACTCCGGCGTCAAACGCCGGTTTTTCAAGTTCGGTACGCGCCTGGTGGTCGCCCAGCGGAACATCGATGGCGGCACGAAACCCCTGGTAGTCGGCCGGCGAGCGGCTTTGCGCCAGGCGGCGCAGATAATAAATGGCCTGTTTCTGCCCCCGGGACCACTGGCTTTCGCCGCCGACATAGCCGCGCAGCGCGGACTGCACTTCCATGCTTATGCCCGCCGCCGTCACCAGGCTCAGGCTGATGACAAACAGGGCAGCGGCGATGCGGTGAAACGTCGGATTATGGTTATTTATCGTTCCGGGTTCCATGGCGGCAAATCGTTCGGGCAGCAGCGCCGATTGCGCACAATATACGCCCAATGGCCATGCCGCGGCCACCCGCCGACAGCGCTTTATTGGCGTGGACTACGTGCCCGCGCAGGCTTCTTGCACGGCGCGCGCCAGTTCGACCGCGCCCGGCGTGTCCGAATGCACGCAGACCGTATCGGCACGCACGCTGATTTCACGGCCGTTGATCGAGGCGGTACGGCCTTGCTGCAAGGCACGACGCACGCGCTGCGCGGCCTCGCCGGGGTCGCGGGCATGATGCTCGCGGGTGATGATCAGGCCGGCATCGTCGGCATAGTCGAGGTCGGCATAGAACTCGGCGATGAAGGGCACGCCGCGCTGCCGGTAGACCGTTTCGTGCCGGGTGCCGGCCAGTCCAAGGAGAGGAACGCCGAAGACCACGGCGGCATCGCAGATGGCATTGGCCACCTCTTCATCGCGTGAAGCGACGCCATACAGCGCGCCATGCGGCTTGATGTGATTGAGCGGCATGCTCTCGGCATCGAGAAAGGCCTTGAGCGCGCCCACCTGGTAGAGGATGGCGGCGGCCAGTTCATCGCGGCGCATTTTCATTTCGCGCCGGCCGAAGCCTTGGAGGTCGGGGTAGGACGGATGCGCTCCCACCGCCACGCCGTGCCGTTTCGCCAGGCGCACGGTTTCGCGCATCACCACCGGATCGGAGGCATGAAAACCGCAGGCGACATTGGCCCAGGTGACGAAGGGCATCAGCCCGGCGTCGTCTCCACAGCGGTACAGGCCGTAGCCCTCTCCCATGTCGCAATTGATCGGCGTGTTCATCGGCTGCAAGTTTAGAACTTAAGCCTGCCAGACGCCATAGCCTTCTTCCCGCAGGCCCACGGCCAGCTCCACCTCCATTTCCTGCGCGCCCGCATAGGGCATGGGGTTGAGGTATTCGTAAAGGTCGGGCCGCAGGCGCAGACCGTAGAGCTGGGCGAAGCGGTTCGCCTTGATGCCCTGCTTGTGCTTGGCGAAGCGTTCGGCCGGGGCCAGGCCGGTCATGCCGACGTAGACGCAGGGTTTGGCCGGGTTGTACTCCGGGTTGGCCTTGAGGAAGCGCGGCTCCAGCAGCACGGCGCGGTCCAGTTCGATGACATAGACGCTATGGCGGTGCGGCCCCTTGATCATGCAGCCAAGTATCCCTCATTCCTCGGCCAGCACCGGGCAGCGGCTGTCCACTCCCAGCACCTGCTGCGCCGCCAGGCCGGCGCCCAGCACCCGCGCGTCGGCATAGCGTCGGCCGACGATCTGCAGCCCCAGGGGCATGCCGTGGGCGCCGAAACCGCAGGGAATCGACAGGGCAGGCACGCCGCAGCCGTTGAACAGCGGCGTAAACGCGGCGTGCCCGCGTGGTCCTGCCGGGCGGCCGCCGATCAAGGGTGGACCGATTTGCTCCACAGGCCAGGCTTCGACCGGCGCGGTCTGGGTAATCACGAAGTCATAGTTCGCCATGAAGCCGGAAAATGCAGCCACCAACTGGTCGCGCAGCATCAGCGCATCCGCAACCTTACGGCTGGACAAGGCCAGGCCGGCCTCGATCTGCGGCACCAGGTCGGGGTCGATCAGCGCACGGTGGGTGGACAGCTTGTCGCCGTACAAGCGGCCCATTTGCGCCAGTTGCAAGGGAATCAGCGGGTATTCCGCGGTGCCGGACGGCCAGGCCGGGCTGGCTTCCTCGACTTGCCAGCCGGCGGCCGCAAGTTTTTGCACCGCGGCTTCGAGGGCGGCCGCGGCATCGGCATCCACCGCGAAGCCGCACCCCAGGTCGCGGCTGTAGGCGATGCGCGGCCGGCGCGGAGGCAAAGCCGGCGGATAGCTGCACAAGCCTTCGTAAGCAGGGCTGGAGAGTGGGTCGCGGGCGTCGTAGCCGGAGAGCGCGTCGAACAAAAAGGCCACATCCTCCACATCGCGGCCGATCGAGCCGATTACGGAAAGCATGTGGTTGGGGTCTTCGAAGCCCCACGGATTGGGCACCGCGCCCAGGGTGCATTTGAATCCCACCAATCCCGTATGTGCCGCCGGCCGGCGCGTCGAGCCGCCGGCATCCGTCCCCAGTGCCCACGGTCCCATACCCGCCGCTACCGCCGCGACTGCGCCGCCGGAGGAACCGCCCGGCGTGCGGGACGGATCCCAGGGGTTGCGTGTGATGCCATGCAACAAGGTGTTGGTGATGCCCTTGCAGGCAAATTCGGAACAGGCCGTTACTCCCAGCGGCACCGCGCCGAGCCGACGCAGGCGCGCCACGCTCCATGAATCACGCGGCGCGACGTGGCCGGCGAACAGGTGGGAGCCGAAGGTAGCGGCATGATCGGCCAGCCACAAGTTGTCCTTCACCGAAAACGGTATCCCGGCCAGGGGCAATTGTTCCCCTTGCGCCAGGCGCGCGTCGACCTGGGCGGCAGCCGCCATCACCTTGGTGCGGTCGTAGGCGACGAAGGCGTTGTAGCGCGGGTTGAAGCGCTCGATGCGCGTGCACATCGCCTGGGCCACCTCGATGGCGGAGAGCTTTTTCGCGCCAACCCGCGCCGCGATCATGCGTGCCGGCCATTGATGCAGAGCAGGGGAATCGGAGAATTGCATGGTTATTTATCAGGGCAGGCTTGTGAAGGATTCGCTTTTGAAAGGCAAAAACTGCGCCATGCCGCCCGGACTGTATCCATTTTCGGCGCCGAGGCGTATATAGTTAGTCTCTCACCAAAGCTGATACTCCCCATGCGCCCTTTTTCTTCGCTCTGCCTCGCCCTTTTTCTGACGGCCTGTGCCGGCGCCTCGATGGCACAAACGCCAGCGGCCGCTGAAACCGCTGGCGCCTGCCCCACGGTCCTCAAGCACGAATTCAATTCGCTGATTACCGACCAGCCAGTGCCCCTATGCAACTATGCCGGCAAGGTGGTGCTGGTGGTCAACACTGCCAGCAATTGCGGCTATACCTATCAGTACAAGGGCCTCGAAGCCTTGTACAAAAAGTACAAAGGTCGCGGCTTGGTGGTGATCGGCTTTCCGTCCAACGATTTTGGCCGGCAGGAGCCGGGCTCGAACAAGCAGATCGCCTCGTTTTGCGAGGAAAACTACGGCGTCAGTTTTCCGATGTTCGAAAAGCTGAGCATGCCGATTCCGCAAAATGCCCTGTACAGGGACCTGATCACCGCCGCCGGCGAGGCGCCGCAGTGGAATTTCCACAAATACCTGATCGACAAGAATGGCCGTGTCATCGCCAGCTTTCCAAGCGCGATCGAGCCCGGCAGCGCCAAGATGGTCCACGCCATCGAGGGCGCGCTCGGCAGCAAGGTGTCGGCACGTGACTGACGCGCAAACGTTCCAGGCATAAAAAAACCGCAGCCCAAGGCTGCGGTTTTCACTTCAAGCTGCGCTGGATTTACAGCGGCTTGATCGAAGCGGCTTGCTTGCCCTTCGGGCCGGTCTTGACTTCGAACTCGACGCGCTGGTTTTCGCGCAGCGACTTGAAGCCGTCAGCCTTGATTTCGGAGAAGTGAGCGAACAGGTCTTCGGAACCCTCGTCCGGGGTGATGAAGCCGAAGCCCTTGGCGTCGTTGAACCACTTAACAATTCCGGTTGCCATGCTAGTTTCCTTTTGCAAATTAAAAAATGGGCTCGAAATCGAGCCGTTTGCAACCCAACCAAGAAGCTAGATGAGAACCACTTACACACGCCGCCATCCCGTCCCGGGACAACGGATGCAACAAGAGTATCAACAAGACTTGGAAATAGACTGCGCCCCGACAGTACCGTTAAATCCGGTGAGGAGGCAAAGTTTTTCGCAAGGTTGACGGCGGGAATGTGACAAAAAAACAACGCGTGCAACCCAAGGCGCGCGTAGCAAACTACTTGCCCGAACGCTGCCGTACCGACTCGAAGAGGCAGACGCCGGTGGCCACTGAAACGTTCAGGCTTTCAATGCCGCCGGCCATCGGGATGCGCCGCAACTCGTCGCAGGTCTCGCGCGTCAACCGGCGCAAGCCCTCGCCTTCGGCGCCCAAGACCCAGGCCAGCGGCCGGTCCAGGCCAGGCGCGAAATGCGCGGTCTCGGCTTCGCCATCGGCACCGATGATCCAGATGTCGCGCTCTTTCAACTCGCGCATGGTGCGCGCCAGATTGGTGACCGTGATGTAGGGCACGGTGTCGGCCGCGCCCGAAGCAACCTTGATCACGGTGGCGTTCAGGCCCACCGCGTGATCTTTCGGCGCGATCACCGCATGCACACCGGCCGCATCTGCCGTACGCAGGCAGGCGCCGAGATTATGTGGATCGGTAATGCTGTCGAGCACCAGCACCAGCGGCGGGCCGCTGACCTTGTCGAGCACGTCATCAAGCGAAGTGGCGAGTTCCACCAGTTCCACCTTCGCCGCGACACCTTGATGCCGGCCGCCGCCGGCCATGCCGTCCAGACGCCCGCCATCGACCTGCACCACGCGCACGCGCATGCTCTCGGCCAGCTTGGCCATGTCGCGGGCGCGCCCGTCCTTGCGCGAGGTATCGAGATAGACCTCGACCACTGAATCGGCGCGCTGGCGGATGCGGCTGGCAACCGCGTGGAAGCCATAAATGAAACGGGTAGTCACGAAACGCTTTCCAAATTTTGGGCGGGGTTCATTCCCCTTTGACCTTCAGCATGATCTTGCCGATGTGGCTGGAGGCTTCCATCAGCGCATGCGCCTGCGGCGCTTCAGCGAGCGTGAAGGTGCTATGGATCAGCGTGCCGGCCTTCTTCGCTTCGATCAGCGGCCACACTTTTTCGCGCAGGGCACGCGCGATGGCTGCCTTTTTCTCGATGCTTTGCGGCCGCAGGGTCGAGCCGGTGAACACCAGGCGCTTGACCATGATGGGAGTGCAATCGATTTCCACCTTCGGCGCCTGCAGGAAAGCGATCTGCACCAGCCGGCCTTCCATGGCCAGCGAACGCAAATTCTTTTCCACGTAAGGGCCGCCGACCATGTCGAGGATGCAGTTGACGCCCTGCTTGTTGGTCAGGGCCCAAAGCTCCTTGGCCCAGTCCTGCTCGTGATAATTGATCGCCACGTCGGCGCCCAGCTTTTTTACCGCCGCCACCTTTTCGGCGCTGCCCACCGTGGTGTAGACGGTGGCGCCGAAGGCACGCGCCAGCTGGATCGCGGTGATGCCGATGCCGCCGGAGCCGCCGTGCACCAGAAAGCTCTCACCTGCCTTGAGTGCGCCGCGCTCGAACACATTGCTCCAGACGGTGAAATAGTTCTCCGGCAGGGCTGCCGCCTCTTCGATCGACAGGCCCTGGGGAATCGGCAGGCAGTGCGAAGCATGCACGGCGCAGTACTCTGCATAGCCGCCGCCGGAAGTCAGGGCGCAAACCGTGTCGCCGACGTTCCATTGCGTCACGTCATCTGCCTTAGCCGCGATCTTGCCGGCCACTTCCAGACCCAGCACGGGCGAAGCACCCGGCGGCGGCGGGTATTTGCCGGCACGCTGCAGCACATCGGGCCGGTTGATGCCGGCGTAGGCAACTTCGACCAGCACTTCGCCGGCTTTAAGCTGTGGCAACGGGCCTTGCTTGACTTGCATGCATTCGGCGGAGCCGCCGGTGCCGTGATCCACATACTGCATGGTTGCAGGTAATGCCATGACTATTCCTCTAACGCTCGCCCTTCGCGGGCGGTGATTTTTTACGTGCGGCTTTTTTCGCCGGAGCGGACTTTACCGCAACGTCGGCGGATTTGGCGGGCGCCGCCTTCTCCTGTTTTGCAACTTTCGCCGGCTTGGCCGATTTTGCGGCCTTGGCTGGCGCGGCTTCCTCTTCCTGCCGGAGCCGCCGCGCAGGCTTGGCCGCCCTGGCGGGTTTGGCCATCGTCTCTTCGGCATGCACGGCTACATCGACATTGGGTGCCGGCGGCGCCTGCGGTGCCACAGCCGGCATCTCGAGCAGGGCCAGGTCGATTTTCAGCGAATCGGCATCGGCGCGAACGATCTTCACCCGCACGCGCTGGCCGAAGCGGAATTCCTTGCCGCTGCGTTCGCCGCGCAACAGGTGATGCGTCTCGTCGAACTGAAAGTAGTCGCGCCCCAGTTCGGAGATGTGGATCATGCCGTCGATCATCAGCGGCTCCACGGTGACGAAAATGCCGAAGCCGGCAACCCCGCTGATGGTGCCATCGAACTCGTCGCCCAGATGCTCGGCGGCATAGTGGCACTTGAGCCAGGACTGCACTTCACGCGAGGCATCGTCGGCGCGGCGCTCGTTTTTCGAGCAATGCACGCCCAGCGCATCCCAATCGTCTTCATGGTACTTGCGGCGCTTGAGCACCGCCTTGATCGAGCGGTGCACCAGCAAGTCCGGATAGCGGCGGATCGGCGAGGTGAAGTGCGCGTACATGTCGTAGGACAGGCCGAAGTGGCCGACGTTGTCCGGCGCGTACTGCGCCTGCTGCATCGAGCGGAGCATTACACTGGAAATCAGCGCCGCATCCGGACGGCCCTTGATCTCTTGCGCCAGCTTGGCATAGTCCTTGGCGCCCGGGCTCTCGCCGCCGCCCAGCGTCAGGCTCAAGGGGCCCAAAAAGCCACGCAGGTTTTCTAGTTTTTCCGGTGTCGGTCCCATGTGGACGCGGAACAGGGCCGGGTGCTTGAACTTGTCGAGATATTCCGCGGCGCAGACGTTGGCCGCCAGCATGCATTCCTCGATCACCTTGTGGGCATCGTTGCGCACCACCGGCACGATGCGCTCGATGCGCCCGGCCTCGTTGAAGACCATTTTGGTTTCAGTCGACTCGAAGTCGATCGCGCCGCGCTTGGCGCGCGCGCCCAGCAAGGCGTGGAACACCTTGTAGAGATTGGCCAGGTGCGGCACCAGCGCCTTGCGCTTTTCCGCTGCCTCGCCCTTGGGGTTGGCGAGAATTTCCGCGACTTCCGTATAGGTGAAGCGCGCCTTCGAGTGCATCACGCCGGGATAGAACTCGTAGCGCTGGATTTCGCCTTCGGGCGAGATGCCCATGTCGCACACCATCACCAGACGGTCTACGTCAGGGTTCAGTGAACACAGGCCGTTGGAAAGTTTTTCCGGCAGCATGGGGATCACGCGGCGGGGAAAATACACGGAGGTGGAGCGCTCGCGCGCATCCACGTCCAGCGGCGCACCCGGCTTGACGTAATGGCTGACGTCGGCAATCGCCACCACTAGGCGAAAGCCCTTGCCAGGCTTGCCGCTCGGCGTCTTTTGCGGCTCGCAGAAAACAGCGTCGTCGAAGTCGCGCGCGTCCTCGCCGTCGATGGTGACCAGCGGCAGGTCACGCACATCGTGGCGGTCCTTGTAGTCGGCCGGGCGCAATTCGGCGGGAAGTTTTTCCGCTTCCTGCTCCGCCGCCTTGGAGAAAACGTGCGGCAGGTCGTGCTTGCGCAACGCGACTTCGATTTCGATACCCGAATCGGTCTCGCCGCCGAGCACCTCGGTGACCTTGCCCTCCATCGGCTGGCCGCCTTCGGGGTAGCGCGTGATGCTGACGGCGACGAAGTCGCCCTCCTCTCCGCGCGTACTCTTGTCGAGCACCACGGGGTCGCTGAAATTGCGGTCGCGCGGGATCGCCACCCAGCGCGAACCGTCGCGCTTCAGGCGGCCAACGACCTGGGTGATGGCGCGCGCGCGCACCTCGACGATTTTCGCTTCCTGGCGCCCGCGCTTGTCCTGGCCGCGGCGCGCGTAGGCAACCGTGTCGCCGTGCATCGCGCCGCCCAGATTGTGGGACGCGACATACAGGTCGTCGCCGCCGCTCTCCGGGGTGATGAAGCCGTAGCCTTCGCGATGGCGCGAAAGCTTGCCGGTCTCGAGTTCGCGCGGCGTGCCCGCGTACAACTGGCCGCTGCTCTTGAGGATCAGTTCGCCGTCGCGCAGCATGGCGTCGACGCGCCGGGTCAGGCCTTCGAGCGCATCGCGTTCTACCGAGAGCAGGCGTGCGATTTTCGAAATGCCGATGCCTGGTTCCTGCTCGACGGCCGCGGCGATGGCGACTCGCTCGGGGATCACGGTACGGTAGGGGGGAGCGCCGAATTGCTGCCGCGGGGAACGGCTGCCTTCGTCGGGCTGGCTGCGGCTTTTCGAGCGATTCAACCCTGAAGGAGATTTGGTGTTATTGCCGGTGCGATTTTTTTTCGCTGCCGAGGTTTGTGCTTTTTGTTTCAATTTTGCTATAATTCCATTGTTGTCGATTGCAGAGCGGTTTTACATAGAAATGTATAAAACCTTCACTTCTGCGGTCGCCGCGCCCAGATGGCGGAATTGGTAGACGCACCAGGTTCAGGTCCTGGCGGTGGCAACACTGTGGAGGTTCGAGTCCTCTTCTGGGCACCAAGTTTTAGCGGTTCGATGAAGGCCTTGCTCACGCAAGGCTTTTTTCATTTTCAGGCTCGGCTTGATTCGCGCGACAAGACGAATCATCGCACTTTTGGCGCGCTTTTGCGGCGCTTCCAGCTTAAATGAGGGCTGAAAAAGCGAAATACAGGGGCCCACAGGCCATTTTTTCGGTTTTTCAGTAGCCAGCAGCGGCGTAAGGCGTCTCGGCAGCGCGTTTGTAGACCAACAAATTGCGCTTGTAAGAGAGCACCGCCTCGCCGCGCTGGTTTGTGGCCCGGGTCTCAACCGAAAGGATGCCTTCGTTGGGACGGGACTTGGACTCGCGCTTGTCGAGGATGGTGGATTCGGATTCCATCGTATCACCGGGCGCGACTTTGCCATGAAATTCGATGTCGGTCCAGCCCAGATTGGCGACCACCCGGCCGAAAGTGCGGGTAGTCATCGCGGTGGCGATCGTGACGATCCAGGTTTCGCTGAAACGGAAGTTGCCTTCCGCATGCCGCGAAATCCAGTCCAGATCATGGTATTGCGGCGCCAGCTCCAGGGAGCGCCAGGCGTGCTCCATACCTTCATCGCGCAGCAAGGTGCGGCGCGGCCAATGCACGAAGGTCTCGTCGGCGCGACAATCCTCGAAGAATAGCCCCACCGCTTCCATCCACGCGCCATCTTCAGTCTGTCGATGCGAAGCGAAGCGCGGCTCGGCCAGGCGCGCGCCCGGCGCGGCGCGGTCTTCCGGATGTTGTCCACGTTTCCACACCGCGACGCGGTAGGTAACGCGTGCCACCTCGCGGCCTTCCTGGTTGACGCCACGGCAGAGCACCGTCACCTCGCCGGTACCTGTGTCGGTGCCCGGAGTCGCCAACAGGATTTCGGATTCCGCGTACAGGGTGTCGCCGCCGAACACCGGTGCGGTCATGGCGATTTCCTTGAAGCCGAGAATCTCTCGCTTGCGGCCGAAAGTCTTGGACGACATGCCGATCAAGCGTTGCAACGTGATGGTGGAAACCATCAGCGGCTTTTTCCAGGTGGTGCGGGCGGCGTAGTTGGCGTCGTAGTGCAGCATCGCCGCGTTAAGCGTGTCCAGCGCTTCGTCCAGATTGTCCTGCTGGGTGATGGTGACGCCCGGGCGATGTAAAAAATGCTGCCCGGGGCTGAAATCTTCAAAATCCAGGCCGAAGCGCTCGCGATAGCGGTTTTCGGCGATGCGGCTGTAGGCGTAGAAGCTCATTGTATTTTCCGATTCAGGCAGGGCTAACGCGCGCAAGCACCTGGCGCGCGGCGATGACTACCGGTTCGTCCACCATCTTGCCTTTGTAAGTACAGGCGCCACCGGACGCGGCTTCATAGGCGGCGAGCACGCCATGGGCGAACTCGATTTCGCCGGCGGTCGGCGTAAAGGCCGCTGCAATTCCATCGACCTGGCTGGGATGGATCGCCAGCTTGCCGTTGAAGCCCATCGCCTTGGCGCGCGCGCATTCAGCGGACAGGCCCGGCCCGTCCTGGATATCCAGGAAAGGCACGTCAAGTACGCCGATGCCGCGGCTGGCCGCCGCCTGCACCACGCGCGCACGGCCGGCCAGCAAGGGTTCCCACGCGAACGTGCAGCGCAAATCCGCCGCCAGGTCGACGCCGCCGAATGCGAGGCCGCGCAAGGCTGGCGCGGCGGCGATGGCAAATGCACGCTCCAACCCAACGGCGGATTCGATCAGACCCATCAGCGGCACCGCGCCCTTCAGATGGCGAGCCACCAGGCCCACCTCTTCTGCGGATTCGACCTTGGGCAGCAAGAGCGCATCCGGCGCCCTGCCCTCCTTGAGCAGATCGGCCACGGCCAGCAAGTCACGCAATCCGGCCGGCGTGTAAACCGAATTGATGCGGACGCTGACGAGAAAATCCTTTCGCGCCGGCGCGCCGCGTTGCCGAAACCATTCAGCCACGGTTGCCCGCGCACTGTCCTTGTCGCCCGGGCCGACCGCGTCCTCGAGATCGATGATCAATCCATCGGCGCGGGTGCTTTCCGCTTTGGCAAATCTTTCCGGCCGGGTGCCGGGGGTGAACAGCAAGGCCTTGATGCGATTCATGTCGAGCATGTTTATCTTTCCTCGGTGGATGCGTTGTTCTGGCGGCGCATGCGCAGCGCGTAGCTGTAGCGATCTTGCGGATAGAGGCTGACGCCCATCATGTGCAGGCGGCCGTTCTCGCCCAGGTGCCAGCGCCGGGTCTGCAGCGCGGCTTCGCGCGGCTTCGCCTGCAATACCCTGGCCTCGGCGGCGCGCAGGTTGGCCGCGCTGATGGTCTGGCGCATTTCTTCCAGGCGCACGCCGAACAGGCGCTCCAGCAGCAGCATCACCGAGCCCGGATGGCCATCGAGATGTTCGGTCACCCGCGAATAGACCATTGGAAAATACAGGCGCGCATGGCATTGCGGCGGTGCGCCTTCGCGGGTGCGCAGGCCTTCGGCGACCAGGAATGACTGGCCTTCGGCACAATGCAGTTCAGCGGCAAGCGCCGCGTCGGCCACCACTTCACCTTGCCTGAGTACCTTGAAGCGAGTCGCCTGGGCGGATTGCAGGATGGCATCGACCGATTCGCTGACGTGGACAAACTCCGTCCGCGTCTGCACCGACTCGATGCGCGTGCCGATGCCGGGATGGCGCGATACCAGGCCGCGGGTCTGCAACTCGCGCACGGCGGCCCGCGCGGTGATGCGGCTGACGGCATAGCGTTTGCATAGCTCCGCCTCGGTCGGCAGCAGCGAACCGAGCGGATAGTCTCCCGCGCCGATCCCCCGCAGCAGTTCCTGCGCCAGCAAGGTGTATTGCGGCGTGGAGCCGCGGGGCAGCGGCGTCACCGACATGTCAAACGGCACCGAGCGCGCGCAATTGCGCGATTTGCGCAGGGGTATAGCCGGCTTCAGCCAACACGGCCTCGGTGTGCTCACCCATCGCCGGCGCGCGCGAAGTCTCGGGGCGCCCGGCGTAGCGGATCGGCGAGGCGAGCATCTGCAGGTCTTTGCCGCCTTCAACCGGGATGTGCGCGATGCGGTCACTGTCCTTCACCCAGGGATTTTCCAGCGCCTCCTGCACGTTGTAGATCGGCGCCGCGGGTACGGCGCCGGCGAATATTTTCATCCACTCGTCCGTGGTGCGCGCCGACAGGGCCTCATCGAGGATTTCGTTGATTAGCGGGCGATTCGTGAATCTTTCTTTGAACGTAACAAAGCGCGGATCGGTGATCCACTCCGGCCGGCCGATCTTGTCGCACAGCGTGCCCCAGAATTTTTCCTTGTTGCACATCAGGTAGATCCAGCCGTCGCGTGTCTTGTAGGTCTGGCAGGGCGTCAGCGACGCGTGGGCCGAGCGCGCCAGGCGGCCGATGACTTCGCCGCCGTTCAGGTACCAGTGGCCGATGTAGTTCAGGTTGTACAGCGAGAGGTCGAACAGGCTGACGTCGATGTCGCGTCCCTTGCCTGAACTGCGCGCTTGCATGATGCCCGCCACCACGGCCATGCTCATCACCGAGCCGGTCATCAGGTCAATCAGCGACAGGCCGCAGCGCGCCGGCGCGCTGCCGGGCTCGCCGGTGAGTTCGAAATAGCCGGTCTCCGCCTGCATCAAAAAGTCGTAGCCCGGCCACCTGGCGCGCTCACCTTCGCGGCCGTAGCCGGTGAGGTGGCCGCAGACAATGCGCGGATTGATCTCCGACAGTTGCGCGTAAGTCAGGCCCAGCTTGGCCGGCACGTCGCCGCGCAGGTTGCTGGTGACGGCATCCGCGCTCTCGACGAGTTTATGGAACACCGTCCTGCCCTCGGCCTTGTTCAGATTCAGGGTCAGGCTTTTCTTGGCACGGTTCAGACCCTGGAAGAACACGCTTTGCGCGGTCTCCGGCAGTTCCTTGTGCCAGTGCGGCCCGACACTGCGCGCCACATCGCCGCCCTCGGCCGGATTCTCGATCTTGATCACCTCGGCGCCCATGTCGGCAAGAAACTGCGTGCCGAAGGGCCCTGCCCCGTATTGCTCTACCGCCAGCACCTTGACGCCCTTGAGCATGCTCTTGTCCGCCTCTTGTTGACTTTGATATAACAATATATCAAGATATCGGCAAATGCAACCTGGTTAGGTTGGAGGAGACAGATTTGAAGCCGCACTGCCAGTCGAAGTTCGTTCCTAAGCTTGTTCTCGCAGGTGCCCTCGGCCTGCTGTTTTGCGCAGTGCCCGCCATGGCGCAGACCTACCCCGCCAAGCCGATCCGCGTGGTCGTGCCCTTCCCGCCGGGCAACGCCAGCGACATCACTGCGCGCTCCATCGGCGACAAGTTGTCGCAACGCCTCGGACAGCCGGTAATCATCGACAACCGCGCCGGCGCGCAGGGCAATATCGGCGTAGACGCCGTCGCGAAGGCCGCTCCCGACGGGTACACCATCCTGGTCACCTCGCTCTCGCCGGTGGTGATCACGCCTTCGGTGAGCAAGAATACGCCCTATGATCCGCAGCGCGACCTGGCGCCGGTAGCAATGATCGGCTTCACCGGCATGATCCTGGTGGCCTCGGCACAACTGCCGCCGAACAACACCCAGGAACTGATTGCCTACGTCAAGGCCAATCCGGGCAAGATCACCTATGCATCGCTTGGCAGCGGTACACTCTCCATGCTTGCGATGGAAATGTTCAAGCGCGCCACCGGCGCCGATGTACTGCATGTGCCTTACAAGGGTAGCGCCCAGGCGCTCACCGACCTGATCGGCGGCCAGGTTACGCTGATGATCGACGGCATGACCTCTTCCTACGGCCAGGTACGGGCCGGCAAGCTAAAGGCCATCGCCATTTCGGCGCAACACCGCTCCGCCTTCGCGCCGAGCATTCCGACGATGGCCGAGTCCGGCGTGCCGGGGCTGAAGGACTTCGACATCGCCGGCTGGGTCGGCATGCTGGCGCCGGCAGGCACACCCAAGCCCATCGTCGAGCGCCTGAACAGCGAAGTGAACCTGATCATGCAGCAGGCCGACTTCAAGGAGCGCGCCACGACAGCGGGCCTGGAGCTTTATGCACCAGCCACGCCGGAGCATTTCGCGGTGTTCATCAAGAACGAACTGACGCGCTACCGCGAAACCAGCAAGGCGCTGAACATCGAAGCGCCCTGAACAATTTCAACCCGGGATTTCAATCCGCCGTGATGCGGTTCTCGGCGATGAATTTCTTCCAGCGTTCCAGGTCGCTCTTGATCTCGCCGGCGATTTCTTCCGGCGTGCCCGATTCGGGAATCAGGCCCTGCTTGAGCATCGACTCGCGCACTTCCGGCATGGCGAGTATGGTCGCAATCTCCTTGTTCAACACCATCACCACCTCGCGCGGCGTGCCCGCGGGCGCGGCGAACCAGAAGTAAAGGTCGAGGCCGAGATTCTTCTGTCCCTGCTCGGCAAAGGTCGGAATGTCCGGCGCCAGCACCGAGCGCGATTCGCCGGAGACGGCGAGCACATTGAGCTTGCCGGTACGCACGTGCGGCAAGGCGGTGTGCACGGGCAGGATAGAGGCTTGCACCTGCCCGCCGAGAAGGTCGGTGGTGGCCCCGGCGGCGCCCTTGTAGGGAATGTGCTGGATGTCGAGACCCAGGCGCTGCTTGAGCACCTCCATCGCCAAGTGCTGGGGGGTGCCGTTGCCGGGAGATGAATAGGTAAGCTTGCCCGGTTCGGACTTGGCCTTGGCAACGAACTCGGCCAGGGTCTTCACCGGCAAGGCGACCGGATTGACCGCCAGCGAGATGTTGCCGCGAGCTGCCTTGGTGATGGTGGCGAAGTCCTTGACCGGGTCGTAGGGAATGTTCTTGTACAACGCCGGGGTGATGGTGAAGGTGTTGACGTTGACCATCACCGTATAGCCGTCGGGCCGCGCCTTGGCGACATAGTCGGCGCCGATGTTGCCGCTGGCGCCGGGGCGATTGTCCACCAGCACCGCCTGGCCGAGCTTGGTGGACAGGCGCGGGCCGACAGTGCGGGCGACGATGTCGATGCCGGTGCCCGGCGTGTAGGGCACGACGAAGGTGATCGGCTTGCTGGGATAGGCCTGGGCCAGCGCGGCTGCGCTCAGGCTCAGCAGGCCGGCGCCAAGCAGGGTGTTGAACAGGGGTCGCATCGTCTTTGTCTCCTATGTCTTGTTTGGTCGTACGCTCTGGGGCGCCTGGATCCTGCTGATTACTTTGCCGCGTCCTCCTGGTGGCCGACCCGGCCTGCCAAATCCTGCGGATGCAGCAGATCGTAAATCTCGAACGGCTGGTGGATCCACGGGTTGTCCGGCAAATCGTCGGCCCAGAAGTCCGGGGTAAATACGGAGCAGCCCTTGCGCCAGATGACGGCGCTGCGCAAATCCTCGATACCGGGATAACGGCTACGCAAGTGCTCGACCACGCGCTTCAGGGTGGCGCCGGAGTCCACCATGTCGTCCACCAGCAGGATGCGGTCGCCCAGAAGCTCGTTGACCTTCGCCAGGTGCTGGCCGATGGTCAACTCGCCTTGCACGTCGGCGGTCTTTTTCTCGTTGGTGAAATACGACTGCGTGGCCAGCACGCCCAGCGGCTGGTTGAATACGCGCGAGATGGTGTCGCCCACCCGCAGGCCGCCGCGCGCCAGGCAGATGATCTGGTTGAACTTGAACCCCGAGTTGTGGATCTTGGCGGCCAGCCTTTCGATCGCGTGGTGATAGTCCTGCCAGGAAACGTAAAGGTCGGCCATGTCGGGGGAGCGGTTTTTATTTGAAGGGATGGGACAGGACGATGGTCTCGTCGCGCTCCGGACCGGTGGAAATCAGCGCGATCGGTGCGCCGCTCGCCGCTTCCAGGCGGCGCAGATACTTCTGTGCGTTGACCGGCAGCTTGTCGAATTGGGTCACGCCCACGGTCGAGTCTTTCCAGCCCGGCATTTCCTCATAGATCGGCACGCAGGCAGCAGCGGCATCGGCGCCGGTGGGCAGCAGGTTGCACTCGCCGCCGCCGGGCAACTTGTAACCGACGCACAGCTTGACCGTCTCTAGGCCATCAAGCACGTCGAGCTTGGTGATGCACAGGCCGGTGATGCCGTTGATCTGGATCGAGCGCTTCAGCGCGGGAACGTCGAACCAGCCGCAACGCCGCGGCCGGCCGGTGACTGAGCCGAATTCGTTGCCCTTCTTGCGCAGGTATTCTCCGGTGGCGTCCTCCAGCTCGGTGGGGAACGGACCGGAACCGACGCGCGTGGCGTAGGCCTTGGTGATGCCCAGGATGTAATGCAGTTGGCCCGGACCCACTCCCGCGCCGGCGGCGGCGGCGCCAGCCACGCAGTTGCTCGAGGTGACGTAGGGATAGGTGCCGTGGTCGACGTCGAGCAGCGTACCCTGCGCGCCTTCGAACAGCAGGCTGTTGCCGGCGGCCATGAATTCGTACAGCTCGCGCGAGACGTCGGCAACGATCGGCTTGAGCCTGGCCGCATAACCCATCGCCTCGTCGAGGGTGGTCTGGTAGTCGACCGGCGCCACTTTCAGATATTGGGTGAGGACGAAGTTGTGATACTCCATGGTCTCGCGCAGCTTGGCGGCGAAAGCCGTGGGATTGAACAGGTCCACCACCTTGAGCGCGCGGCGCGCCACCTTGTCTTCATAGGCCGGGCCGATGCCGCGGCCGGTGGTGCCGATCTTGGCGTCGCCCTTGGCGGCTTCACGCGCCTGGTCCAGGGCAATGTGGTACGGCAGAATCAGGGTGCAGGACTGCGAGACGCGCAGGCGGCTGGAGACGTTGATACCCGCCGCTTCCAGCTCACCGATTTCCTTGAACAGGGCTTCGGGCGAGAGCACCACGCCATTGCCGATGAAGCACTCGACGTCCGGACGCAGGATGCCGGAGGGAATCAGGCGCAGGATGGTTTTCTTGCCGCCGATCACCAGGGTGTGGCCGGCATTGTGCCCGCCCTGGAAGCGCACCACGCCCTTGGCGTGATCGGTGATCCAGTCGACGATCTTGCCCTTGCCCTCATCACCCCATTGGGTGCCCACCACGACTACGTTCTTGGCCATTACCCTGCTCTCGTCCGGCCCCAAGCCGGATTGGTTGCTCGAAATGCCTCCCCGCGAGGCGCTTTGCCCCGCGGATGAGGCGGTTTACCATCAGTTTAGATGAATCGCACTCGGGGTTCTATGCCGCGTTGAGTGGCTCGACGGCCCAGGCGCCCTTGCGCAACACCAGTTCACGGTTGCAGCACGGCCCCCAGGAAGCCTTGTCGTGCCCGGGCAAAGCATGCACTACCATTTCGCCGGCGGCGCGCAGTTCGGCAATCTTCGCCTGCAGGGCCGCGTCCGCCGTTTGCCAGGGCGCCAGGATGCCGACGCTTTGCGCCTGGCTGGGAATGAAGGCCGCCAGTTCGCGCAAATCCAGGCTGAAGCCGGTCGCGGGTCGCGCCCGGCCGAATATCTTGCCCACCTCATCGTAGCGGCCGCCGCGCGCAATCGCATTCGGCAAGCCGTCGATGTAGGCGGCGAATACCACGCCGCTGTGGTATTGATAACCGCGTAATTCCGCAAGATCAATGCTTGCTTGCCGCGCCGGCATCGCCGCCGCCAGGGTGGCCAGGTCATCCAGCGCAGCGGTGATGCGCGGGTGCGCCGGCAGTTCGGCCCGCGCCGCCTCGATGACTTCCTTGCCGCCATACAGCCGCGGCAGGCGCAGCAGCGCCGCGCGCAGTACCGGCTCGATACCGGCCGTTGCTTCTTTCAGACCCGGGATGTCCTTGGTCTGCATCAGCGAAAACAGGCTTTCCGCCGTTGCACCATCCACCTTCGCCAGTTCGGCCAGGGCGCGAAACACGCCGACGTGGCCCAGGTCTAGCCGGGCACGGCCGGCGCCCGCCAGGCGCAAGGCCGACAGCAACAGACTTTGCACTTCGAGGTCCGCCTCGATGCCGGCATGGCCGTAGATTTCGGCGCCGATCTGCAGCGGCTCGCGCGTCACCGTCAGCCCGGCCGGCAGCGTATGCAGCACCGAGCCGCAATAAGCCAGGCGCGTCACCCCTTCGCGGTTGAGCAGGTGGGCGTCGATCCGCGCCACCTGCGGCGTGATGTCGGCGCGCAGCCCCATGGTGCGGCCGGAAATCTGGTCCACCAGTTTAAAGGTGCGCAGGTCCATGTCGTGCCCGGTACCGGTGAGCAGGGAATCGACATACTCCAGCAGCGGCGGCATGGTCAGCTCATACCCATGCACGCGGAAGGTGTCGAGCAGCAGGCGGCGTAACAACTCGATGCGCTGCGCCTCGGGCGGCAGCACATCGGCAATATATTCAGGCAGGGTCCAGTGGGATTGCATGGCCGAACTCACGGCGACTCCGTAAACAACAACATCACAACACCGGCCAGCACCGCGGCCATGCCGATGAAACGTAACTGTCCGTCTTTCAGCTCGGTGAGCCGGCGGAAGGTTTCCCGCCAGGTGCCCGGCGCTATCAGGGGCAACAGCCCCTCGATCACCAGCATCAGCGCCAAGGCCGTCGAAAGCGTGGACAAGATGAATACCCCTGGCCGCGGGCGCTCAGCCCGGGCCCCTATTTTTTGGCCTTCGGCGCCGCGCCGCCGCTGCTGCCGGGATTGCGCAGGTATTTGAAGAAGTCAGAGCTTGGATCGACCACCAGGATATCGCCCTTGTTGCGGAAGCTCTGGCGATACGCCTCCATGCTGCGGTAGAAGCTGTAGAACTCCGGATTCTGGCCAAACGCCGCCGCGTAGGTGGCGGAAGCCTTGGCGTCGCCGTCGCCCTTGACACGCTGGGCGTCGCGATAGGCTTCGGCGAGAATCACCTCGCGCTGGCGGTCGGCGTCGGCGCGAATCTTTTCACCGTCGGCCGCGCCGGTCGAACGCAGTTCGTTGGCCACCCGCTTGCGTTCGGACTCCATCCGCTTGAACACCGAGTCGCGGATCTCGTCGGAAAACTCCACGCGCTTCAGGCGCACGTCGACGATGGACGCGCCGATCTTCTCGGCATCGGTATTGAGCTTGTTGCGGATGTCCTGCATCACCTTTTCACGCTCGCCGGACACCATGTCGTGCACCGTGCGTTTGGACACCTCGTTGTTCAGCGCGTCCTTCAGGCTCTGCTGGATGCGGTAGGCAGCATCCGTCTCGCGTCCGCCGACGCTGACGAAGAACTTTTTCGGGTCGGAGATGCGCCACTTGACGAACGAATCGACCACCAGGTTTGTCTTCTCCGAGGTAATGAAACGGTCGGAATCGGGCGTGTCGATGGTCAGGATGCGCTTGTCGAAATACTGCACGTTCTGGAACGGCGGCGGCAGCTTTACATGCAGGCCGGGAGTGCTGATCACCTCCTTGACCTCGCCCAGCGCGAACACGATGGCGTACTGGCGCTGGTCGACCGAAAACAGCATCGACGAGCCGACAATGGCGACCAGCAACACCACGAAAACAGCGGAAATCAGGCGGCTCATCAGCGGTTCTCCCGTTCACGGCCGCGCAGCATGTCGCGCGAGCGCGCATCCTGCCCCGGCGGCACCGGTTCGACCACCGCGGTGCCTCCACCGCCGGCGGCGACCCGCGCCGCGGTATCAGCCTGCGTCTGCGCAGCGGCGGCATCGGGCGACGCCTGGCTGACCTGCTGGATCAGCTTGTCCAGCGGCAGGTAAAGCAGTTGCGAGCCGTTGTGCAGATCGACCAGTACCTTCGAAGTATTGCTGTAGACCTGTTGCATGGTGTCGATGTAGATACGGTCGCGGGTGACTTGCGGCGCCTTGCTGTATTCGGTCAGGACCTGCTTGAAACGATTGGTTTCGCCGTCCGCGCTGGCAATCACCTTCTGACGATAGCCGTCGGCTTCTAGCAGCAGGCGCGCTGCAGCGCCGCGGGCGCGCGGAATCACGTCATTGGCGTAGGACTGGCCTTCGTTTTTCTGCCGCTCGCGGTCCTGCGCCGCCTTCACCGCGTCGTCGAACGCCGCCTGCACCGACTCCGGCGGCTGCACGTTCTGCAAGGTGACGTTGACCACGTCGATGCCGGTCTTGTAGCGGTCGACGATCTGCTGGATCAGCTTCTCCGCGTCCTTGGCGACCTGCTCCTTGCCTTCATAGAGCACGAAGTCCATCTTCGACTTGCCGACGACTTCGCGCATCGCCGTCTCCGCCGCCTGCAGGATGGTGTCGGCCGTGCCCTTGTTGTTGAACAGGTAGTCGGAAGCAGCGCTGCTCTCCGCCTTCAGCCTGTATTGCACGGCGAACTGGATATCGATGATGTTGGCGTCGTCGGTCAGCATCAGCGACTCTTTCAGCACCTTGGTCTTCAGGTTGTTGCGGTAGCCCACCTCGACCTGGCGCAATTGCTGGCGGTCGACCAGCTCATGGCTTTCGATCGGGTAGGGAAAGCGCCACTTGAAGCCGGCCTTGTCGGTCAGTTCGACGAACTTGCCGAAACGCAGGATCGCCGCCGTCTGCCCTTCCGGCACGATGAAAAAGCCGCTCGAGCCCCACAGCAGCACGACCACGACGACGATCAGCGCAATACCACCGCCGAATTGCCGCATATTCGGTTCCGGCATGCCGCCCCCGCCTGAAGAAGAGCCATTGGGCGAACGCCTTCCGCCGAACATGCCGGAAAGGCGACGGTTGAAATCACGCCAGAGTTCTTCCAGGTCGGGCGGGCCGCCGGCCGCGGCCAGCACGCCCGACAGACCGGACGCGAGCCGGTGTTTCAAGCGCGGAAACAGATCAGCAAAACGCATTTATTCGGGAGCCTTGGGTGGAACAGGTTGCGAAACGGCGCATCTGGGACTCCGGGAGCGTTTGCACGCCGGCCCGGCTTGTTTTTGATTCATCGGGATGCAAACTGAAAAGTCGCCCCTGGGGACATCCGGTCAGCCCTCAGAAAACAGAAACGGCGGAAGCGTGATCCACATCCGCCGCGGGATCCTGGGCGTTGGCGCCCGCCGCGGCAAATGCCGCCGCATGCTCAACCAGCGCCTGACGCAGAAAATCCATGCCTTCACGCGTCCGTGCACTCAAATACACACGTGAAATTTTATCATACTCGTCGCGCTCGACGCCGGGCGAAAAGCGGGCGCCGCCCTCCCCTGTGGCGAGGTCGATCTTGTTCCATATCAGCACCTGCGGCACCGCATCGGCACCGATTTCCTTCAGCACCCCATTGACCTGCTCGATCTGCTCCAGGCGCGCCGGCGAAGCCGAGTCGACCACGTGCAAAAGCAGGTCGGCGTGGATGGTTTCCTCCAGCGTCGCGCGGAACGCCGCCACCAGGGTGTGCGGCAAATCGCGGATGAAGCCGACGGTGTCGGAGACCACCACATTGCCGGCCTCGGGCAGATAAATCTTGCGCGAGGTGGTGTCCAGCGTGGCGAACAACTGGTCGGCCGCGTAGGTCTCGGCCTTGGTCAGGCTGTTGAACAGGGTGGATTTGCCGGCATTGGTGTAGCCCACCAGGGAGACCGAAAACACCCGGCCGCGGGTGCGCGAGCGCCGCTGCACCTCGCGCTGCCGTTGAAGTTTGTCCAGTTTCTCGGAAAGAATTTTCACCCGCTTGCCGAGCAGGCGGCGGTCGGTTTCCAACTGGGTTTCACCCGGGCCGCGCAGGCCGATACCGCCCTTTTGCCGCTCCAAGTGGGTCCAGCCCCGCACCAGGCGCGTCGCCAGGTGGCGCAGTTGCGCCAGTTCGACCTGGATCTTGCCTTCGTGGCTTTGCGCGCGCTGCGCGAAAATGTCGAGGATCAGCGTGGTGCGGTCGATCACCCGCGCCTTCAGCTCACCTTCCAGATTGCGCTGCTGCGCCGGCGACAGGATGTGGTTGAACACCACCACTTCGGCGCCGCTGTCGGCCACCGCGGCGGCGATTTCCTTCGCCTTGCCGCTGCCGGCGTAATAAGCCGGGTCGGGCCGGTTGCGCTTGCCGCTGACCAGCGCCGCCTCTTTCAGCCCCGCGCTCGAGCAAAGCAGCCTGAATTCAGCTACCGCATCATCATGATCACGCTCGCCGAAGTCGAGCGCCACCAGCACCGCGGCGTCGGCAACGCTCGCGGTGCGCCGGGAAGACTCATAGGAATCAAGCACGGGCAGGTCTCGGAATCAGGACCGGTATCCTACTCTATGCTGCGACGCCAAGGCCGCCATCAGATGGCGGCCTGCCGGGAACGGGATTCACGGGACGTAACGAAGGAATCAAGCTTCGCCGTTCTGTTCCAGATTCATGGTGACCGGACGCGAAGGCACCACGGTCGAAATCGCATGTTTGTAGACCATCTGGGTCACGGTATTCTTCAAAAGAACGACATACTGATCAAACGACTCGACCTGACCCTGCAGCTTGATGCCGTTGACCAGATAAATCGCCACCGGCACATGTTCCCTGCGCAACGCGTTGAGGAAGGGATCTTGGAGCATTTGCCCTTTGTTGCTCATAGTAATGGCTCCGACTTTCTTGTTGGACTTTGAATTTACACCATCCGCCTAGGCGCTGCCAGTAGCGAAGAGCGGGTTTAACACTTTTCTACAAATCAAATCCGGTTGGTTCCTGCCTGCTTCGTGGATTGCTTACGTAAGCCGCTGACCCACAGATGAATACAAAGATGGAGTCGGCATCGGTATTTTCCAAGATGCGCGCCCCGAATCGCTGCTACTCCGTCTTGTCAAAGGGGTTTTTGCCAAGTTTGAACTGCACTCTGAGTGGAGTGCCCTTTAGCTTGAAAGTTTCCTGGAAATACCCTTCCAGATAGCGCCGATAACTATCGGAGATGTGCTGCAGTGAATTGCCGTGCACCACGATGATCGGCGGATTCATTCCCCCTTGGTGGGCATACCGGAGTTTGGGCCGATTCATTCCCGCGCGCGGCGGCTGCTGGCGGGCCACCGCGTCCTGCAGCGCCCGGGTGATCTTCGGCGTTGACAGCTTGATGGTGGCGGCGGCATACGCATCACCCACGGATTTCATCAGGCCGTTGATACCCTGCCCGTGCAGGGCCGAAATGAAGTGCAGGTTGGCGAAACTCAAGAATTGCAGCTTGCGCGCCACTTCGTGCTTGATGCGCTCGCGCGCGTAGGCTTCCAGCCCGTCCCACTTGTTGACCGCCACCACCAGGGCGCGGCCGGACTCCAGGATGAAGCCGGCGATGTGTGCGTCCTGGTCGGCGATGTCCTGGCGGGCATCGAGCACCAGCACGACGATGTTGGCGTCGGAAATCGCCTGCATGGTCTTGACCACGGAAAACTTTTCCACCGTCTCGAATACCTTGCCGCGGCGGCGAATGCCGGCGGTATCGATGAGCGTATAGGGTCGTCCGTGATAGTCGAAATCGATGGCGATCGCATCGCGCGTGGTGCCCGGCTGGTCGAAGGCGATCACCCGCTCCTCGCCCAGCAGCGTGTTCACCAGGGTGGACTTGCCCACGTTCGGGCGCCCGGCAATGGCGATGCGCGGCCGCTTTTCGCGCTCCGCGCTTTCCTCTTCGGGCTCGGGAAAGCCTTCGAGGGCGAAATCCAGCAATTCCTTGACGTTCTCGCCGTGGGCGGCTGAAATCGGGTACGGATCGCCCATGCCCAACTCGTAGAACTCGTTGGTCACGCCGGTGGTCGTCATGCCCTCGGCCTTGTTGACCGCGAGAATCGCCTTGCGGCCCGACTTGCGCAGCATTTGCGCAATGTTCTGGTCGTGGCCTGTTATCCCGGCGCGGCCGTCGGTCAAAAAAATCACCACGTCGGCCTCGGCGATCGCCTGCTCCGCCTGGCGCGCCATTTCGCTGACGATGCCGCTCTTGGCGTCGGGCTCGAAACCGCCGGTATCGATCACCAGAAAAGGTTTCTCGCCCATCCGCCCATGGCCGTAATGGCGATCACGGGTGAGGCCGGGAATGTCGGCCACCAGCGCGTCGCGCGATTTGGTCAGGCGGTTGAACAGCGTCGATTTGCCGACGTTCGGACGGCCGACCAGTGCAATGACCGGTTTCATCTTGAATGCGCTTAAAAAGGGGCGGGGCGAAAAGCCGCGCCTGGTGGCATCGACCGCGATGCGCGGATGATGCACCGGCAACGTTGCCGGGACGGAAGACTGCTATTTTATCATCCCGTTGCTGCATTGCCACGAAACGCGGGCAAATGCTGGCATTCGCGGCTAAAATGCGCGGCTTGACCTCCACTCGCCCCGGCCACCAGACCATGATGGACCGCCCCAACCGGACGTTCATCTCCAGCGTGCTGTTTCTCGACATCGTCGGCTATTCCAAGCTGCCGGTGGCCGAGCAAATCCGCCTGAAGGAACAATTCAACAGCCTGGTGTCGCACCTGATTTCGGACATTCCGGAACCGGACCGCATCGTGCTCGACACCGGCGACGGCGCGGCCCTGAGCTTTCTCGGCGACCCCGAAGACGCCCTGTTCGTCGCCGTCAAGCTGCGTGACGCCATCAAGGAAAAGCAGGAGCACGAGTTCCCGGACCTGCACCTGCGCATGGGCATCAACCTGGGACCGGTGAAACTGCTCAAGGACATCAACGGCCGCCCCAACCTGATCGGCGATGGCATCAACGTCGCGCAACGGGTGATGAATTTTGCCGAGCCGGACCAGATCCTGGTGTCGCGCTCTTTCTACGATGTGGTCTCCTGCCTGTCGGACGAATACCGCGAACTGTTCAGCGACAAGGGCATGCATACCGACAAGCATGTGCGCGAACACGAGCTGTATGAAATCGGCTTCGTCGACCCGGACCGTTCGGTCACCATCACCGAGCGCATGCAGGTGCTGGAGGCCCGTACCCGCGTTCCGGAAGAGCAGCTTGCCGTACTGGAACGGGCGCTCGAACCCCACGTCGGCGAGCATGCCCACGTGCTGGTGCAGGCCAAGGCGATGGGCGCGCCGGACTTTGCCACGCTGCGCAATGCGCTGAGCGCCCACATAGACAACCCGGCGGCACGCGAGGCGTTTTTAAAGGTGGAACCGAACGACCCGCCGCCTTCCTCCCGGAGCAAGCTCCCGTTCATACTGATACCGGTGGCGCTGGTGTGTATCTGCATCGCCGTCGTCCTGCTCTGGTGGATGCGGCCTGCGCCTGTCGCTCCCGACCCTGCGGCCACCGCCAAGGCAGATACTGCGGCAAAAGCCGATAACCCGGCCCTTGCACCCCCCCAAGCCCCCGCCCCCGCTGCACCAGCCGCCGCCACGCCTGCTGCACCGGCCGGCACGCCTGCTACACCGGCCGCCACGCCTACTGCACCGGCTGCCGTTGCGGTTGCGCCGCCACCCCCAGCCGAGGCGCCGAAGGCGACCCCGGCCAGGGCTGAGGTGAAAAAAGCGGACAACAAGGCGGCAAAAGATGCCGCGAAAGACGCAAAAAACGGCAAGAACACCGCCGCGACGAATGCCGCTGCGTCCGCCGTTTCCGCGCAATCCGCGTCTGCCGCGAGTGATGCCCAGGCTGCGCAAGCCCGCGCGCGCAACGCCACCTTGCGATTCCAGATCGGCGGTTTTGGCGAGATCTACATCGACGGCAGCCACGTCGGCACCACCAGCACGGTCAGCTCTTACGCGGTGGTTCCGGGCGAGCACCGTATCGAGGTTCGCGAATGCGGCTTTCCGCCGGATACCAAGCGCCAGTCCGTCAATGTGGATGCCAACAACACGCGGTTGATCGTCATTTCATGCTGACCGGCCTGCCTGCGCGAAAGGCGTGGATGCTGGCCCTGCTCCTGCTGCTGGTTGCCTGCGACGGCCTGTTTACCGGCGCCCAGGTCACGCGCTTCGCCCTGCAGCCGGCGCCCGGCGGCGGTTTTGCGCCGCTACGACTGACGCTGGGCCCGGAAATGAACCCGGTGGCCCTGAATTTTTCCGCCGAATACACCGCAGATCCGGCGCAGGCGGGCAAATGGAACAGTTATGTCGCGGTGCTCAGCTACAAGGGGCGGCCGATCGCCACCGGAGCCTTCAACATCAACAGCAATGCGACCCCGGAGGCCCCGGTCGGCGCGGTGGGCGTGTCGCAGACCATGCTGCTGGTCGACGCCGCCGAGACCGGCGACTATGAGCTGAGCATCACCGCTTACGGCCAGGCGCGCCTGACGCTGGCCAATCCGAACGTCGAACTGCGGCGCAATATCCGCCGCAACAGCTAGGCGCCCGCCCGCGCTTTACCGAAAGCGCGCCAGCGCGTCCGCCGCGCGATCCACCGCGATCACTTCCAGCCCCTTGATCTCGCCCTTGGGCGCGTTGGCCTTGGGGATCAGCGCCTGGGTGAAGCCCAGCTTGGCCGCCTCGCGCAGGCGTTCCTGGCCGCGCGGCGCCGGGCGAATTTCCCCGGCCAGCCCGACTTCGCCGAACACCACCAGGCCCTTGGGCAAAGGCTTGCCCTTGAGTGAAGACACGATCGCCAGCAGCACCGCCAGGTCGGCCGCCGGCTCGCCGATCTTCACCCCGCCCACCGCGTTGATGAATACATCCTGGTCGTAGCAGGCGACGCCGACATGCCGGTGCAGCACCGCCAGCAGCATCGCCAGGCGCGCCTGCTCCAGGCCGACCGACAGGCGGCGTGCGTTGGGCGCGTGCGAATCGTCCACCAGCGCCTGGATTTCCACCAGCAGGGGCCTGGTGCCCTCTTGCGTGACCAGCACGCAGGAACCCGGCACCTCGTGCTCATGCTGCGAGAGAAACAGCGCTGAAGGATTGGATACGCCCTTGAGGCCACGGTCGGTCATGCCGAACACGCCGAGCTCGTTGACCGCGCCAAAACGGTTCTTGAACGCCCGCACCAGCCGGTAGGAGGAATGGGTGTCGCCCTCGAAGTACAGCACGGTATCGACAATGTGCTCCAGCACCCGGGGGCCGGCAATCGTCCCTTCCTTGGTGACGTGGCCGACCAGGATGATGATGGTGCCGGTTTGCTTGGCATGACGCGTCAGTTGCGCGGCACACTCGCGCACCTGCGAGACCGAGCCCGGCGCGGCGGTCAGCGCGTCCGAATACAGGGTCTGGATCGAATCGATCACTGCCACTTCTGGTTGCTCGGCGGTCAGCGCGGCCTGGATTTTTTCCAGGTTGATTTCCGGCAGCAGGCGCAGGTCGGGCGCCTCCAGTCCCAGGCGGCGCGCGCGCAGGGCGATCTGCTCGCCGCTTTCTTCGCCGCTGACATAGAGCGCTTTGCGGCTGTTGCTCATTGCCGCCAGGCTTTGCAGCAGCAGGGTCGATTTGCCGATGCCGGGGTCGCCGCCGATCAGGATCACCCCGCCCGGCACCAGGCCACCGCCCAATACGCGGTCGAATTCATCGATGGTGGTGGTGATGCGCGGCATGTCGCGCGCTTCGATGGTGGAAAGCGTCTTTACTTCGGCGGTGCCGGCCGTAGCGGAAAAACGATTGACCGCCGCCGGCTTGGGAGCCTCGACACGGGTTTCCAGCAAGGTATTCCAGGCGCTGCAGTGGGGGCATTGGCCCTGCCACTTCGGTGATTCTCCGCCGCATTCGCTGCAGACGTAGGCGGTTTTAGCTTTGGCCAAATCTTTTCCAGTCGTTGTTGCGTTAGGCTGACACGTTGTTGGCGCTGTTATTCTTCGACGGGTACGCGCGCCGCCAGCGCGCAAAACAGCTCGTACGATACCGTACCCGAGGCCAGTGCCACCTCGTCGGCGGAAAGCCCGTCGCCCCAAAGCGTCACCTGGCTGCCGACGCCTGCCCGCGGCACCGGCGTGAGGTCGACATACATCATGTCCATCGCTACCCGGCCGACCGTACGCGTTCGTACGCCATCGACCAGGATGGGCGTGCCCGCCGCGGTGCCGCCGGCGGCGTGGCGCGCGTAGCCGTCGGCGTAGCCGCAGGCCACCACGCCGACGCGCATGTCGCGCTCGGCCCGGTAGAGATAGCCGTAGCCCACGCCCTCGCCCGCTTTCAGCGCCTGTACCGCAATCAGTTCGGAACTCAGGGTCATCGCCGGCATCAAACCGAGCGAGGCCGCGCTCTCGTCCGGGAACGGCGAGGCGCCATAGAGCATGATGCCGGGGCGCACCCAGTCGCCATGGGTTTCCGGATAGCGCATGGTAGCGGCCGAGTTGGCCAGGCTTCTGGCGCCGGCCAGGCCCGCGGTGGCGGCGTCGAAGGCGGCCAGCTGGCTGCTCACGCCGCTGGGTCCGTCGGCATCGGCGAAATGGGTCATCAGGGTAATCGACTTGACCTGCTTGAGCGACTTCAGCCGGGCGTGGGCCGCAATCATCGCCGCACCGGTAAATCCCAGGCGGTTCATTCCGCTATTGCATTTGAGGTAGACATCGATCGGACGTTTCGGGGCCGCGGCCTCCAGTATCGCAATCTGCTCGGCGCTGTGCAGTACCGGGGTCAGGTGCATGGCCTCGACCAGGTCGAGGTCGCGCGGCTCGAAAATCCCTTCCAGCAGCAGGACAGGATGGGCGAAACCCGCTTCGCGCAGGCGTGCCGCCTCGTTCAGGTCGAGCAGCGCGAAGCCGCCGGCGGCGCGCAGGGCGTCGGCAGCGCGCAACAAGCCATGGCCATAGGCATTGGCCTTGATCACCGCCCAGACTTTGGCGTGCGGCGCGCGCCGGCGCGCCACCTCCAGGTTGTGCGCCAGGGCGGCGGTATCAAAGCGGACGCGGATCGGACGGGGCATGAGTAGGGATGCGCGGGGTGCGGAATCGGTGATGCATGGCCGCGTGCTGCACAGCCCTGCATTGGTTGCGTAATATTTTCATGCTATAAAGCGGGCGCGATACCGCAAGCCGGGGCCGCGGGTCGCTGAATTCCTGCCGAGCCGATGACGATAACATACGCGGTCGCGGGCTGCTAAACGCCACGCCGGAATTTTCACCCGGCATGGCGCGCCACGGGAGGCCAGCCTGAAGCGAAGCATGACGAAATCCAGACGGAGATAATGAAACCCGGCTTTTACACCATCATGGCGGCGCAGTTTTTTTCGTCGCTTGCCGACAATGCGCTGTTGATCGCCGCCATTGCACTGCTGCTCGACCAGGACGCGCCGGAAGCCCTGACGCCGATGCTGAAGTTTTTCTTCACGGTGTCTTATGTGGTGCTGGCTCCTTTCGTCGGCGCTTTCGCCGATTCCCGGCCCAAGGGCACGGTGATGTTCATCACCAACCTGATCAAGATTTCAGGCTGCCTGCTGATGATCGCCTCCGAGTTCATCTCGATCCCGGGCACCGAAGACTACGTCATGGTGCTGCTGGCCTATGGCCTGGTCGGCCTGGGCGCCGCTGCTTACTCGCCGGCCAAGTACGGCATTCTCACCGAGTTGCTGCCGCCGGAAAAGCTGGTGGTGGCTAACGGCTGGATCGAGGGCCTCACGGTCACCTCGATCATTCTCGGCACCGTGCTGGGCGGCATGCTGATCAGTCCGCGCGTTGCCGACTTCCTGCTGTCGATCGACCTGCCGCATATCGACACCGGCATCGACTCGGCGCCGGGCGCGGCGATGATCGTGATTTGCGCCTGCTATGTGATGGCCGCGATTTTCAACCTGTTCATCCCCGACACCGGCGTGCGCTACAAGCCGCAGGCCACCAGCCCGGTCGTACTGATCAGGGAATTCTCGCACTGCCTGGTGATCCTGTGGAAAGACAGGCTGGGACAGATTTCACTGGCCGTCACCACCCTGTTTTGGGGCGCCGGTGCGACCTTGCAGTTCATCGTCCTGAAATGGGCATTTCAGCAACTGGACATGCCGCTGGACAAGGGCGCCATCCTGCAAGGCGTAGTGGCGGTAGGCGTGGCGATCGGCGCGGTGCTGGCGGCGCGTTTCGTGCCCCTTAAAAATTCGCTGAAAGTGCTGCCCTGCGGCATCATCATGGGCCTTTTGGTGATCTCGATGGTGGCGGTGCGCGACCGCGCCATCGCCTATCCACTTCTGGTGCTGGTGGGCGCGATGGCCGGCTATTTCGTGGTGCCGATGAATGCGCTGCTGCAACATCGCGGCCATGTGCTGATGTCGGCCGGGCATTCGATCGCGATCCAGAACTTCAACGAAAACCTGAACGTGCTGGTGATGATCGGCGTCTATTCCCTGATGCTCAAGGCCGAGTTCAACATCAATACCGTGATCCTGATCTTCGGCACCTTCGTCTCGGCGACCATGCTGCTGGTGATGATCTGGAACCGCATCAACCAGGAGCGCGAAGACCTCTCGCATTTAATCGGCGAATCCGGCCACTGCTAGAGGCTGGCCGCCGCGCCCCACCCGGGAGGGACCACAAAGCCGCGCGCGCACTCGCGCCAGGCGCCCTCCTCCAACGTCATTTCAGCCACCAATAGCGCACCGCCGTCGATTTGCCGGGCCACCGTGCCGGCCAAACCCGCGCGGTCCAGTACATCGCCTTCCCCCGCGATCCACGGCCACGCAAGCCACGCCAGGCGCGGCAAAATCGCGTAGCGGCGATCCGGTCCGAGCGCGCCCTCCCAGCCTGGCATTGCCCGCAGCCACCAACCCCGCGCATGCCGCGGATTGACTCCGGCCACCAGCGCTGCGCGCTCGCCACGCGGATAAAACAGCCAGCCTTTGATAAAGGCCTGTGCCCGCGCCGCCGGCGCGCCGATTTCCGCGAGGGCCATGCGCCCCGCCTGCGTTTCGCCCAGGCCGAGCTGGCGGCCGAACACGCGTTGCGTCTTGGCGGCGAGCGTATCCTTTTCGTTCGGCCCCACGTAGCCCGCCAGCCCTTCGATTTCCGCCTGCTGCAAATAGAACTTTACCGCCAGTTCCCAATGCACGGATGCGCCGGCGTCCGGTTCGCGGAAAATGAAATCGAATTCCCCCAGGGTCCGCTTTTGTTCGCGCACCGCCAGATTGCGCGCCAGCAGTTCGACTCCGGGCCGCTGCCGCAGCCAGAACGCCAGCAGGGACTCCGCGTGAAGTCCCAGTCGGCGGGTCGGCCGCGCCGCGAGAAAGTCGAGCAAGGCTTGCGGCTGCCGATCCAGTTCCAGCAGCCAGGGGGTAGCCTGCGCCAGTGCCTGCGCGTACCAGGCGTCGCCCACCAGTTGCGCGCCGAAGCGCGGGTCTGCCTCATCCAGCAAGTCCGGCGCGCCGATCAGCCAGGCCAGTGCGCGCACCGCCGGCTGCGTGAGCCGTGGCGCCAGTTGTTGCAGGGTCAAGGGCATGCGCGGCTACTGCGCCGCTGCCCCGCTTTGCAGGCTTTGAGAGGTCTTGCGGGCGAACAGCAGGTCCTGCCAGGCCTTGGACTTGTCAGGCAGGTTGCGCAGCAGATAAGCCGGGTGATAGGTGACGATGGCCGGCGTACCTTGGTACTGGTGCAGGCGGCCGCGCATGCTGGCGATCGATGCATCGGTGTGCAGCAGCGTCTGGGCGGCGAAGCGCCCCATCAGGATGATCAGCTTGGGCTGGATCAGCGCCACCTGCCGCAGCAGGTGCGGCGAACATTGCGCCACCTCCAGCGGCTCGGGGTTGCGGTTGCCGGGCGGGCGGCATTTCAGCACGTTGGCGATGTAGACGTTGACTTCGCGCTTCATCTCGAGGGCCGCCAGCATCGAATCGAGCAGGCGCCCGGCCTGGCCGACGAAGGGTTCGCCACGCGCATCCTCTTCCGCGCCGGGCGCCTCGCCGATGATCATCCAGTCCGCTTTTTCGTCGCCGACGCCGAAGACCGTATTCTTGCGCGCCTTGCAAAGGGTGCAGGCGGTGCATTCGGCCACCGCGCCCTTCAGATCCGGCCATTCCATGCGCGCGATATGTTCGACGCGCGCGGGATCGACGCCGACAAGCGCCGGCACGCCCTCGGCTGGCCTGGCCGGCGCACGCGCGACCACTGCGGGGCGCTGCTGCACTGCGGGCGAATCGTCGGAAAAATAAGGCGGGGGTTCTTCGTCGAAGCCCGCATCGGGCGGCACCGCCTGCACGCGCGAAGGCTCGGCCTGCTGCACTTCGGCCGCCGCAGCGCGCGCCTTCCACAGCGGCGTGATGCCCATCTCGCGCAGCATGTCTTCGCGGGTCATGGTGTTACTCATAGCTCGCGCCTGAGCACCAGCGCGTCTTCGCGCCCGCGCAAGGCCGGGTAGTAGTCCTTGCGCAACCCCACTTGGGAGAAGCCCGCGCCCGCGTACAGCTTGCGGCCGACCAGGTTGGAAGGCCGCACCTCGAGCAGCATCGCCGCCGCCCCATACGCGTGTATCGCCGCCATCGACGCCTCCAGCAGGGCGCGGCCATGCCCCTGCCCTTGGGCGCCACGCGCCACGCTCAGGTTGAGCAGGTGCGCCTCATCGACGGCCAGCATCACCACGCAATAGCCGATCAGTTCGTTGCCGTCCATGTACAGCCAGCAGCTATAGCCGGCAGCCAGCGAGTCCTCGAAATTGCCGCGGGTCCAGGGAAAGTCGTAAATGTCGCGCTCGATGGCGACCACGCAATCGAGGTCGCCGCTGCGCATCGGCACCAGGCACGGTAGCGCGGCTTTGAAGACCGCGCTCATACGGCCACCCCGCCCGCGGCCGGCTGGCGACGCTCGGCGCGCAGTGCCGCCTGTTCGTGCACATCGAGCGCCACCTTGTCGCGCAGATACAGGGGCACCGCTTCTTCGGCACGGACAAACTCACCGCGGGCGAACCGCGCCGCGCCCAGACGCGCAACCGCGGCGGCACGGGGAAAGGCTTCGGCATGAATGGCGCCCAGCGTGTACTGCCCGGTGAGCGCCGCCGCATGTGCCGCGAATCCGCTACCCACGCCGGTCCAGGTGCCCGGCAACACAGGCAGGCCGGAGGTCTTGAGCAAGGCCGGTTCGGCCACGACTTTCAATTGATCGTCCGCGACACGTTCGTAGGCCGCTAGGTAAAGCTCGCCCAGACGCGCGTCCAGGCAGGCAAGCACGCGATCGGCGCCACTGTCCTGCGCCAGGGCTTCCAGGGTCACCACCGGGACTACCGGGAGGTCATGGGCGAAGGCCAGGCCTTGCGCCGCACCGCAGGCGATACGCAGCCCGGTGAACGAGCCTGGACCGGCGCCGAAAGCAATCACATCCAGTTGCCCGAAAGCCAGCCCCGCCTGCGCCATCAGCCCGGCCACCATCGGCAGCAGCAGCGCGGAATGCCCCTGCCCCGCCAGCACGCTGGACTCGCGCACTTCACCGTCCAGGTTCAAGGCGCAGGAGCAATATTCGGTCGAGGTCTCGAGGGCGAGTAGAAACATGGATACGGCTTTTTATGCGTTCCAGCCGGGCCGGAACACGAGAGCCGAAGTATAGCGGACGGGTCGCTAGTCGAACGGATTGGGCGGCGCGCCGCTGGTGGCGACGCGGCCGATCACCTCACCGGAGAATTCGTCCTCGATATTGTCGCGGTAATAGCTCCAAGGCGTATGGCTCTCCAGCAGCCGCCGCGCGATCTCCGCGCCGACATTGGCGTACTCGACCACGTTGCCGTTGGCCAGCTCGACCTCGAGCACGCGCCGGGTACGGTCGTAGCCCGCTGCCTTGAGCTGCCCGCCGAGAAGACGTTTGCGTTCCATGGCGCCAATCATGCGCTGAAATGGGGCGCGGCGCAAATCGCCGCCCGTCCCACTCCGCGTTTCCACCCCGCCGGTTAGTCGATTTTCGCCACCACCCGGCCCACCACGGTACCGGCCTTGAGCTCGTCGAGCGTGCGCGATACCTGGTCCAGCGGCCGGGTTTCTGTAGGAATCGGCTTCAGCTTGCCCACCTTGGCCAGGGCCACCACGTCGCGCAATTCGTCCACGGTACCGACATAGGAACCCTGGATCGTCAGCGCGCGCTGCGCCACCGGCACCAGCGACAGCGGAATCTCGCCGCCGAACAAGCCCACCAGCACATAACGCCCGCCCTTGCGCATCGAGGCCAGGCCGAGCTGCGCCGTCTGGCTGGCCCCCACCAGGTCGACCACGCCCGCGATGCCGCCCTGCAAGGCCTGCAGGCGCGCCAGCGTGCCCGCATCCGCCGGGTTCATGGTCTCGGCGGCGCCCGCGGCCTTGGCCGCCGCGTACTTGCCGGCGTCGATGTCGCAGGAAACGATGCGCTCGTGGCCCATGGCATGCAACATCGCGATCGCCATCAGTCCCAAGCCGCCGGCCCCCATCACCACCAGCCAGTCCTCCGACGAATACGGCTTGAGCTTGTTCACCGCGCTGTAGGTTGTGAGACCCGAGCAGGCCAGGATGGGCGCGTAGGAAGGGTCGATGCCGGTGGCGTCCACCAGGTAGCGCGAATGCGGCACCAGCATGTAGTCGGCGTAGCCGCCGCTGCGCTGGATGCCGAGGTAGCGCGGCGCCGGGCACCAGTTGTCCTTGCCCTCCAGGCAGCGCGCGCACACGCCGCAACCGGTCCAGGGGTAGATCAGGCGGTCTTCGCCGATCGGCAGCGCGCCCGCGTCCGGCCCACCGGAAAGCACCGTGCCGTAGGGCTCGTGCCCCATGGTCACCGGCGGTTTCATGCCGCGGTCGCTCATCTGGAATTTCTTGCCGCCGCCGAGATCGAAATAACCGTCGCGGATATGCACGTCGCTGTGGCACACGCCGCAATACTTAACCCGCACCAGCACCTCGGTGCCGGTCGGCGCGGGCGTCTCGCGCAGGGCTTTTTGCAGGGGCTTGCCCCACTCGGTCACGTCATAGCTGAGCATTCATGTCTCCGGATATTGTTGTCGAATCGCTGCCGCCAGCATAGCATCTGCGGGCGCGCATAACGCGTATCCTGGCGCTGCCGGAACGGCATTGCGGTTTCGGGCGCCAAAGAAAAAACACAAACAGGAGACCAGCATGTTCAAGTTCCAGTGGCCCTTTGTCTGGGTCTTCGCCGCCGCGGCCGCCGGCTGCGCCAGCAACCCGTCCACGCCGACTGCCGCTGCCAAAAGCGAACTCGCGCCCGGCGGCACCCTGCGCATCGCCGTATTCATTGGCAACCCGGTGATCGGCAGCAAGGGCAAAACGCCGGGCGAAGTCGTCGGCACCACCGTCACCCTGGGCCGCGAACTCGCGGCAAGCGCGGGCCTCCCGGCCACGGTGATCGAATACACCGCCGTCGGCAAGATGGTCGAGGAAGCGAAGAACGGCGCCTGGGACATCGCCGTGGTCGCCTTCGACCCGGCACGGCGCAACGTCGTCGATTTCGCGCCGCCGCACATGGTGGTGGACTTGACCTATCTGATCAAACCCGGCGCGGCCATCACCAGCGTACCTGGCGCCGACCAGGCCGGTACCCGCATTGTCGCCGCGCGCGGCGCCGCCACCGCGCTTTATCTGGAGCGCAACCTCAAGGCCGCTACCCTGGTACAGGCCGACACCGAAGCCGCCGCCTTCGAGATGCTGCGCGAAGGCAAGGTAGACGCACTGGCGCAAAACCGCTTCCTGCTGCTCGGCCTGGCCGCGCGCCTGCCCGGTTCGCGGGTGCTGGAGGATCGCTTCGCGGCGGCGGAAATGACCATCATCATCCCGCGCAGCCGGCCGGCGGCGCTGGCTTATGTCGAGGCTTTTGTCGAACAAGCCAAGCGCTCCGGCGCGGTACAAAAAGCGATCGACGGCGCCGGCTTGCGCGGCGTCGTCGTCGCTCCATCGGCTAAATAGTTTAGAGAACAACTGAACAAACCCCGAAAACTGGAGGAAGGCGAGGCAAACCTCTCTCTGCAATCGGGGTTGTTAAGGGGGCGTAGCCCACTTTAATCAGTGTTCCTCTAGATGTAAACGCCCTTCATGCCGCCGGCCGGGTAGCGCGTACCGCTGGTGGCACCCTTGGCGAACACTCGGGACAGGTGCGCCACTTCAGCAGCGCTCAGAGTCACGGCCAGGGCGCCGAGGTTTTCATCGACCCGTGCCACCTGCTTGGTGCCGGGGATCGGAACGATGTCCTCGCCCTGCGCCAGCACCCAGGCCAGCGCGATTTGCGCGGGCTTGCAGCCCTTGTCGCGCGCCAGCACCTCGATGTTTTTCACCAGCTCGCGATTGTGTTCGAAGTTCTCGGCGGCAAAGCGCGGGTGGTCGCTGCGGCGGTCGCCCGCCACGTCCTGCAAGCTTTGCACATTCGCCGTCAGCAGGCTGCGCCCCAGCGGCGAATAGGCAACGAAGGAGATACCCAGTTCGCGCGTGGTCTTCAGCGACTC
Source organism: Betaproteobacteria bacterium (assembly GCA_028292405.1). Lineage (GTDB taxonomy): Bacteria > Pseudomonadota > Gammaproteobacteria > Burkholderiales > JAEUOS01 > JAQGMJ01. The sequence goes on along the minus strand of JAQGMJ010000030.1, from coordinate 86,092 downwards.
TTCCGCCTCTTCACGGTACAGCAGCGAATACTCGGTCTGCAGCGCCGCCAGCGGATGGGTCTTGTGGGCGCGGCGCACCGTCTCGGGCTTAGCCTCGCACAGGCCGAGGTGCTTGACCTTGCCCTGCTGCACCAGCTTGGCCATCGCGCCCACGGTGTCCTCGATCGGCACGCTGGGATCGATGCGATGCACGTAGTAAAGATCGATCACTTCCACGCCCATACGCTTCAGGCTGGCCTCGCAGGCCTCGATCACGTATTCCGGCTTGCCGTTGACGCCGTTCTTGCCGCCCTCGCCCTTGGTCTGGCCGAATTTGCTGGCGAGGATCACGCCGTCGCGCCGGCCTTTCAGCGCCTTGCCCACCACCGTCTCGTTGTGCCCCCAGCCGTACATGTCGGAGGTATCAAGAAAATTGACGCCCGCATCCAGCGCATGCTGGATCACCGCCACGCCGTTTTCATCGCTCGACTGCCCGTACACGCCGGAGAGCGACATGCAGCCCAGGCCGATGGCGGAGACCATCGGGCCGCCCTTGCCGAGACGGCGGGCCGGAAGATTTTTGCTCATGACAAACCTCGATAGGTGAGATGGAGAACATCGCACCCGGGACGCCGAAACCTGCTCCGGCGCGAGCGCAATCCGCGCATTCTACGACCGGGCGCGGCGCTTGTCCCGCTTATTGCCGATATATCCCACGTCTATGGAATCAAGCGGGAATCAAGCCGCGCGTACGAGGTCGAGCCCCGCGAAACGCGCGCCGAGCACGCCTTGCGCCGGCACCCCCCACCAACGTTCCAGCACCGTCGCGTAGAGGTCACGGAAGTCCACCGCATAGGGCAGATTGCCGTTGCCGTCCAGGCGCGCCAATTGCGGCGCCTGGCCGTAAAGGCCGCCCTTGACCCGGCCGCCCATGACGAATTGCGGCGCCGCCGTGCCGTGATCGGTGCCACCGCTCTGGTTTTCGCGCGGGCGCCGGCCGAACTCGGAATAGGTCATCACCAGCGTATTGTTCCAGCGCCCGATTTCCTGTAGCGAAGCCTGCAGCGCCACCAGCCCCTCGGCCAGGGTCTTCATCAGGTTCGCATGGGTGTTCGGCTGATTCTGGTGGGTGTCGAAGCCGCCGAGGGAAAGGCGCAAGGCGGCCACGCCGGACTTGTTGGCCGCCACCTGTGCCGCCGTCTTCACCTGACTGCCGAAATTGCCGGCCGGGTATTGGGTTTTAAATTCAAAATGGCCATTGAGTCCTGCCGCCGCCTCGACGATATTGTTTTCCACCTGCAGGATGTGATTGAGCGCGGGATTCTTCGCATACCCGCCGCGCTCGGCAAACTTCGCCTGACGCAAGAACTGGTCGGTATTGACCAGGGCGACGGAGCGCGGCGAATTCTCGACCGGCCCCATATCGTTGCTGCCCACCACCACGCCATCGGCAAGATAACTTCTGGGCACCGGGTTGGCAGCAAAGGCCCGTGCCAGCCAGCCGTCGTGCAGATATTCATTCGCGCCGGAAGCCGTATCCCAGATCTCGATGGAGCGAAAATGCGAAAGATTGGCGTTCGGGTAGCCCACGCCTTCGATCACCGCCAGCTGCCCGTTTTTCCACAGGGGCAGCAGCGGCGCGAGGCCGGGGTGAAATCCGGCGCGCTCGCTCAACTGCAACACCTCCTCGCGCTTGATGCCGATGCGCGGCCGCAGGCTGTAGTAAGTTTGGTCGGCAAACGGCACCACGGTGTTCAAGCCATCGTTCGCCCCCTTCAACTCGACCAGGATCAGCAGGTTGCCGAAATTCGCACTGCTCGCGGAAAGCGCGCTTTGCGCCCAGCCGGGGATCGAAGCGAGCGCGGCGGCGCCAGCGGCGGCTTGTAAAAATATGCGGCGATTCATGGCGGCACCTCGGCAACTACTTCAATTGATACATTGGATCGAGCAACAAAGCCTTGAGCAAGGGCGGGCCCGCCAGGTCTCCGGCCAAGGGATTGGCCGGCTGCCCCGGCAGCACGGCCTGGGTCAGCTGCACCGGCCCGCTGAACTGCGCCAGATACTTCTGGCTATCCACCTGGATGCTGGCGGCTGCGCGTACCAGACGTTCGCGCCCTTCCGCACCGGTGCGCCCGGCGCCCTGGATTTTCTCGCCCTCGTTGCGCCGCATGCCGTTCATCCCGCTCTCAGCCGCCAGCGGCTGCAAGTCGCTCGCCGGTTCCCGCATCACGTCGACCCGCATCAGGCGCTCGATGAACTGCTTGCGCCCCAGCAAGGTGGTGCTGTTGATCCAGACATCGCCGCCCGGCCAGCCGCGCACATTCGGCGGCGCCATCAGGTTCTGCCCTAGGCTGGCGGTGGCGTAGACAAAGGGCAGCGGGTCGCCATAGCCCACGCCGAGCTGGCGCACGGCGCCTGCCACCAACTCCACCGGCGACTTCACCAGCACGGCGCGATTCTCCGGCGCCCAGAAGCGCGGGGAATTGAAAATGCCGGAGAGCGCCGTCCTGATCTCGTAATGCGAAGCGCGAAACTGCGCCGCGATGCGGGCGATTTCCGCGCGATTGGCCGGACTCTCGGTATCGGGCGAGACGAACTCCACCCACATCTTTTTCACGATGAACTCGGCGGCGGCCGGCTGCGCCAGCAAAAGGTCGAGTACCGCGTCACCGTCGAAATTGCCGCTCTTGCCCAGCACGGTCTTCACGCCTTCGTCGTGAAAGAACGGGCGCCATTTGAAATCGACGGTACGCGGCTCCAGGCTCCAGCCGGTATAGGCGCGCGCCGCTTCCTTGATGTCCTGCTCGCTGTAATGCCCTTCGCCCAGGGTGAACAACTCCATCACCTCGCGCGCGAAGTTCTCGTTCGGCGCGCCCTTGCGGTTGGTCGCCGAGTCGAGGTAGATGATCATCGCCGGGTCCTTGGCCACCGCATGCAGCATCGCCCCGAAATTGCCCAGGGCGTAGCGCCGCAGCAGCACGTTCTGCCGGTACATCGCCTGCGGCACCCGCACCTTTTGCAGGCTGGAGACGAAATGGTTATGCCAGAACAGGGTCATGCGCTCGGTCAGCGGCGTGGGCGTGGTGAGCATCTCGCTCATCCACCAGCCGCGCAGGTCGAAGCCGCGCAGCGCCAGCATGCGCTGGTACTCCTTGCGCTCCTCCGGCGCCATTTCCTTCACCCGCGGGCGCTCGAACTCCTCGTTGACCCAGGGCGGAGGCGGCGTTCTGGCTTCGGTACGCGCGCCGCGCAGCAGCCGGTCCACCGCCTCTTCACGGTCCATGCCCGCGTACTGACGCACTTCAGCCTCGGTCGGCGCAAAGCCGGTGCGGGTCAGCAGATGACGCGCTTGCTCGGCGCTCAAGGGCGCCGCCTGCGCGCCCGCATGCAGGCTCAGCAGCAAAAGCGCCAGCAATGCACCCAGGGTAGTCTTCAGAAGCCGCATGCTCACCTCACCGGCGCTAGAGAAGCTATTGGCGGCCGCGATCGCGCTCGCGATAAGCCGGACCGTGCTCGCGAATCTGCTCGCGCAACTGCTGGCGCTCCGCCGGGCTCATGCGCCCGCCGCCGGGGTCGCCGTTGAATTCACGACCGTTCGGCCGCTGCTGCGGGGGCGGCATCTGCTGGCGCGGGTCCTCGCGCCGTTCCATGCGTTCCGGGCGGCCGCCTCCACCGAAACCACCGCCGCCACCACGCCCGCCGCCGTGAAAGGGGCCCGCGGCCGCGCTGGTGCTGGCCAGCGCAGCTGCCCATGCCACCGCAATCAACAGTTTGGCCGCCCGTTTCATGATGAAGTTTGATATTCCCTGCCGAGTCGCCGATGCCGCCTTTGTCGCACCTTCGCGCTCCCGGCGGCCTTTTCGGACCTCTAGAGCATGATACTTGGCCCACGATCCGGAGTCGTAATAAGTTGTAACGGGAGGTATCCGCGCGTTACATAAGGCAGCCGTTACAATTGCGTCCTGCACCTAAAAACCCCCGCAAATCAGGGCAAAAGACCGTGGAGACACAAACTTTCGACTATGTGATCGTCGGCGGCGGCAGCGCCGGCTGCGTGCTGGCGAACCGGCTTTCGGCCGACCCCAAAGTCAGCGTCTGCCTGCTGGAAGCCGGCCGCCAGGACAACTGGCACTGGATCCACATCCCGGTCGGCTATCTCTATTGCATCGCCAATCCGCGCACCGACTGGATGTACCGCACCACCGCCGATCCGGGCCTCAACGGCCGCGACATCCACTATGCCCGTGGCCGCGGCTTCGGCGGCTGCTCCCTGATCAACGCCATGATCTACATGCGCGGGCAGTCGCGCGACTACGACCATTGGGCCGAACTGACCGGTGACTCTTCGTGGAACTGGGAAAGCGTTCTGCCCCTGTTCAAAAAGCACGAAAGCCACCATCTCGGTGACAGCGAATTCCACGGCGGCGGCGGCGAATTGCGGGTCGAGGAGCAGCGTCTTTCCTGGGAGGTGCTGGACCGCTTTCGCGAAGCCGCGCGCGAGGCCGGCATCCCCTACACCAGCGATTTCAACAGCGGCGACAACGCCGGCAGCGGCAAATTCGAAGTCACGCAAAAGCGCGGCATCCGCTGGCACGCCGGCAAGGCCTTTCTCAAGCCGGTACTGCACCGGCCCAACCTGACGGTGGTGCCCTTCGCATGGGCGCGCAAACTCTATTTCGACGGCCGCCGCTGCACCGGCGTGGAAATCTGGAATGCCTATCCCCAAGGCGCGGAAAGCCGCTTCTACGCGGCGAGGCGCGAGGTCGTACTCTCGGCCGGCTCGATCGGCACACCGCAGCTGCTGCAGGTTTCCGGGGTCGGCGAGCCCGGCTTGCTGCAGACTTACCAGATGAGCGTCAATCACGCCCTGCCGGGCGTCGGCGCCAACCTGCAGGACCATTTGCAACTGCGCACCGCCTACAAGGTGCAAGGCATCCGCACCTTGAACGAGATCGCCGGCACCCTCGCCGGCAAGGCGAAAATGGCGCTGGAGTTCGCCCTGCACCGCACCGGCCCGCTGACCATGGCGCCTTCGCAACTCGGCATTTTCTGGAAGTCCCGCCCCGAGATGGCCTCACCCAATATCGAATACCACGTGCAGCCGCTGTCGCTGGAGAAGTTCGGCGACCCGCTGCACCCCTTCCCTGCCTTTACCGCCTCGGTGTGCAACCTGCGCCCGACCTCGCGCGGCCACGTGCGCATCCAGAGCCCGCAATGGGACGTCAAGCCGGAAATCCATTGCGCCTACCTCTCGACCGAGGAAGACCGCAAGGTCGCCGCCGACGCCCTGCGCTTGACCCGCAGAATCGTCGCCCAGCCGGCGCTGGCGCCCTATTACCCCGAAGAGTTCCTGCCCGGCCCGCTGTACCAGACCGACGCCGAACTGGCGCAGGCCGCCGGCAACATCGGCACCACCATTTTCCACCCGGTGGGCACCTGCAAGATGGGCCGCGCCGACGACCCGATGGCAGTGGTCGATTCGCAACTGCGTGTGATCGGCCTGGAAGGCCTGCGCATCGCCGACGCCTCCATCATGCCCACCATCACCTCGGGCAATACCAATGCCCCGACCATGATGATTGCGGAGAAAGCCGCTGCAATGATTAAAGCGGCGGCTTGAAAAAGCAAAGGCGCCATTGGCGCCTTTGCTTTCCCAGCTTTTCCGTTTCAAAAAATCGTCCGGCTCTGCCGGCGATTTTGCCCAGCCAGGCCGCAAAAAAGTAGGGGTGTACTTTTTTGCGATTTCAGTCGGGCTTTGCGCCCGTCTCCTTCACGACCTTGCCCCACTTCACGACTTCAGTCTTCACGTACTCCGCGAATTTCTGCGAAGTGCCGCCTTCCGGGTCGAACGCCTGGATGGCCAGGTGCTCCTTGACGTCGGCGGCCTGGATCGACTTGTTGATCGCATCGTTTAACTTGGCGACGATCGCCGGCGGCGTGCCTGTCGGCAGGAAAAAGCCCACCCAGGTGTAGTCCTGCAAAGCGGGATAGCCCTGCTCCGACAAGGTGGGCACGTCGGGCAGGTAGGACAGGCGCTTGGCGCTGGAAACGCCCAGCGCCCGCAGCTTGCCCGACTTGATGAAAGGCAGAGGCGCGGCCATCGCCATCGAGCCGAACGAAGGCTCGTTGCCGGCCACCGCCGCCACCGCCGGTCCGGCGCCCTTGTAATGGATCGCCTGCATGCCGAGCTTCAGTTGCAGGTTGTACATGTTCTCGCCTGTCAGGTGCGGCGTGGTGCCGCTGCCGGGCGTGCCGAAGGACTGGTTTTTGCCCTTGGCATAGGCGACCAGTTCGGTGAGGTTCTTCACCGGTACGGTCGAGTTGACCACCAGCACGTTCGGCTGCGATGCCGCGATGGCAACGGGAATGAAATCGCGGTCGATTTCATAGCCGGGGTTGCTGAACAGGCTGACGTTGACGGCGAAGGCGGAACTGGTCACCAACACGTTGTAGCCATCCGGCGCCGATTTGGCCACATAAGCGGTACCGATGTTGCCGCCAGCGCCGGTGCGGTTGTCGATCACGATCGGCTGGCCGAGGATTTCGGTCAGCTTGGGCCCGAGGATGCGGGCAATGATGTCGACCGGGCCGCCGGGGGCGAAGGCGACGTTTAGGTGGATCGGCTTGTTCGGCCAGGCGGCGCTTTGCGCCTGGGCAGCCGTGCCGGTGCCGCCAAGCAAGCCGGCGCAAGCCAGTGCGGCAAAAAGTTTACGCATGATTTTTTGTCTCCGTCTGTTGAGGTCTGCTGCGAAAACGGCAACAAGGTAAGCCTTGTTGCCGTTTAACGCGTCGCCCGGCTGTCCGGTTGTCCTGCGGACTGATTGTACTGAATAACCGGACGCTTTCTTTTAGCTATGTTGTGCCGCCTGCTTCAGCCCGAAACAGCCACCGGCGCCAGCGCCTCGATGTCCGTCACCACGTCGATCACCACCGGACGGTCGGCCTTGAAGGCCTTGTGCATCGCCGGGGCGAGGTCGGATGCCTTTTCGACGCGCATGCCGATGGCGCCGATGTCTTCGGCGATCTTGGCGAAGTTGTTGTGGGTGTAGGTCCACAGCTCGCGCGCCTGCGGAGTCTGGGTGCCGCCATAGATGCGGTCGAAGCCGCGCTTCGACTGATTGCCGCCGCTGTTGTTGTTGACGATGGTCACCGAGTTGAGCTTCCAGCGCACGGCGGTTTCGATTTCGCCGATGTGATACCAGAAGCCGGCGTCGCCGGTGAACACTGCAACCGGGCGGTCCGGCGCGGCCGCCTTGGCGCCGATGCCGGCGGGGAAGGCCCAGCCGAGGTGGCCGGCGGAACGGATGTAGCTCTGCGAAGGGGTGCGCAGGTCGTACATGCCGCCCATCCACATGCCGGCGTGACCGGTGTCGACGATCACGATGCCGTTGTCGGGAACGTTCTTGGTGAACTCATTGACCATACGTGCCGGGTTGATCGGCGAGGCATCGGAATTGAGCTGGTCTTCGTATTTCGCGTACCACTCCTTGACCATGCCCTGGATCTTCTCGGTCCACGGCTTGCGCGAGGCGGCGGTGCCGCGGTCGGCCAGCTCCAGCATCTTGACGAGCGTCTTCTTGGCGTCGCCCAGTACGCTTGCCACCAGCGGGTAGTTGCGGCCCAGGGCGGTTGGGTTCAGGTCGATCTGGATCGCCGGGGTGCCGATCTTCGGCACCGCCCAGAAGTGCGTGGTCATGCCGTTGGTGGTGGTGCCGATGAAGCAGACCAGGTCGGCCTGCGCCACCACGCGGTTGGCGGATTCACGCGAGTAGGAGCCGACGACGCCGACCGACAGCGGGTGCACGCCGGGGATGCAGTCCTTGGCGTTGAGCGAAGTCGCCACCGGAATGTTCAGGGCCTCGGCCAGCGCAATCAGCTCGGCGCCGGCGCGCGAGGCGCGCACGCCGCCGCCGACCACGAACACCGGCTGCTTGGCCGCCTGCAAGGCCTTCAGCGCGGCCTTTACGGCATCGAGATCAGGCTCGGGGCGGAACGGCGGCACTTGCGCGAACTGCGGCTCGCAATACGCTTCCATGTCGGCCTCTTCCTGGTCAACCTGGCCTTCGTTGCCGCGGAACTGCAGGTGCACCGGGCCGGGCGCGCCGGTGGTGGCGATGCGAAAGGCCTGGCGGATCATGTCCGGAAAGCGGGCGACGGAATCGACGGTGGCGTTCCACTTGGTCACCGGCTCGAAGGCCGGCATGTCGTCGATTTCCTGGTACACCTGACGGAACTTGGTGTTCGGGTCGCGGCCGCCGGTCATGGCGATGATCGGCGAATGCGCGAGGAATGCATCACGCAGGCCGGCCGCCAGGTTAGCCGCACCGACCACCTGCGCCATGCACACGCCGGGCTTGCCGGAAGCCCGGGCGTAGCCGTCGGCCATGTACACCGCGGACTTTTCGCCGTGGGCGTGGATGCGCTTGATGTTGGTGCGGAATTCCATTTCCGCGAAGCTGCGGCGCAGCACAGCCGGGACCATGAAGACGTGCGAGACGTCGTAGCCCTTGAGCATGTCGGCCATTACCTGCGCACCGGTCATTTTTGCCATGATGTTTGTTTCCTAGAAGCTGATTGAAAAAACTTACGAAACGAAGATTGCCTGTGGTCGCCGCACTTCAGCTGACGCCGTGCTTTTCGGCGGTCATGTCGAGATTTCGCAGCCTGGACGGCGCGCAACGACGCACGCGTGAAGCAGCGTCGCGAAACCTGCGCATTTTCAATTGTCCGGACAGGTGGCGTCAAGGCTTTTCGGGGTTATTTGGCCCATGCCGGGCCGGCCTGTGAGTCACGGTTTGCGTCAGGAGTATGCAATTATCCACCTACCAGGCCGCCTCGGCCCGCCCCAGCGGCCCGGCCGGGTGGTCCCAGTGCATGGCGGTGCCGCTGACCTGCAGCGGTGGAGCGATGCGCCGCGCCGGCCCCCAGCCGGTCGCCTCGATCTCCGGCGACAAGTCCATGGCAGTCTCCGCCGCCAGTTCGCGTTGCGCAGGCACCGGCATCGCCGTGAGCAGCGCAGCCGTGCGCGCCAGCGAAGCCCGCACCACGCTTCCCCTGCCCTCGGGCAGGCGCAGCGTCAGGCCGCGCAGCGCGGCGGCGGCCAGCAGGTAGCCGGTGGCATAGTCCAGCGCCTGCACAGGCAGCGGCGTGGGCCTGTCGAGCTTTTGCAGGCGCATGCCGGCTTCCGCGATGCCGCAACTCATTTGCACCAGGCTGTCAAAACCGCGCCGCTCGCGCCAGGGACCGCTCCAACCGTAGGCATCGAGGGAAATATCGACCAGCCCCGGGCGCAGGCGTTGCCGCGCCGCCTCGTCGTAACCCAGGCCACTCAAGGCATCGGAACGATAGCCATGCACGAGCACATCGGCCTGCCTCAGCAATGCCTCGAAACGCGCGCGTCCTTCGGCGGCACGCAAGTCCAGGCGCGCGCAGCGTTTGCCCAGGGTGACTTCAGGCGCCAGACTGTCCTCGTCCCAATCCGGCGGGTCGATGCGCAGTACATTGGCGCCGAAACCCGCGAGAAAACGCGTCGCCACCGGCCCGGCGAGAATCCGCGTCAGGTCGAGCACCCGCACCCCGGCCAGCGGCCGCTCGCGCGTGCCGCGCCAGGCCGCGCGCGGCGCCTCGGCGGCACTGCGCCACAGCAGCAGCGGCTCGGCCGCTACCGCGCATCCCTGGGGATGCGCGGCCCATTCATCCACCGAGCGCATCTGCGCCGCGCAGCCGCCTGCCTCGACCACCGCGCTTTCCAGCGCCGCCCCCTGCCAGCGCGCCACCGCGCGCGCGACAGCCTCCTTGTCCTCCGGCACACCCAGCACGCCAAGCGCGGCGGCGCGATGGTGCGCCGCGTTGGTGTGCAGCCTGATCCAGCCATCGGCGGTGGCGTAGTCTCCCGCCACCGCGTCCCATTGCGGCGGCATCTTCCAGCCAACGGGGCGGACCGTGCGGCTGAACCAGAACGAAGCCAGACGCCGGTCCACCGTGAGCGGCGGCGCATCGCCGTGGTGCTCGCCGATCAGTTCCGACAAGGCCAAACCGGCCGCGCCGGTGGCGGCCACTGCCAGATCGGTGACGGCGAATACCGAAGGCAGTGCGCCGGTGCCGGTGAACTTCACTTTTGCGGCGGCTTGCGGCGCGCCATCCAGTGCGGCCCAGAAGACCTGGAGAAAATCGCGAGCGGTCGCGGTCGCGTCATTGAGTTGAGGCGCCACGGAAGATGCAGTGTCCGGCATGAGAATCGGCCTGGTTGCTTAAGGCAGGAACATCATCGGCTTCCATGCGACAGACGTCAATCCGTCATGGCTGATAGTGCGGGTTAAATAATTTATTGCTAGGATGATGCCTCCCAAACCAAAAACATAGGGATCACCCATGCGCAAGACCGTCATTGCCGTCGCTTTTCTCCCCCTGCTGTGCGCTTCGCTGCCGGCCGCCGCCGCCGGTTTCATGAAGCAGGGCCTGTGGGAGATGACCATCAAGTCCGACCAGATGAAAGCCATGCCCAAGCTCTCGCCCGAGCAGATGGAAATGATGCGCCAGCGCGGCATCCAGATGCCGCAGATGTCCGACGGCGGCATGGTCACCAAGATGTGCGTCTCCAAGGAGATGGCCGAGCGCGACTCGCCCCCCAGTTCCTTCGCCGGCGCCTCCGGCCAGTCCGAATGCAAGCCGCAAAACCAGCAACGCTCCGGCAGTACCTACAGCTCCGACATGGTCTGCACCGGCCCCACCATGCAAGGCAAGGGCAGCACCAAGGTGAGCTTCACCGGCGACAGCTTCAATTCGGTCACCGATTTCAAGGGTACCTCGCATGGCACGCCGGTCAATAGCCACAGCGAGACCAGCGGCAAATACCTGGGCGCCGACTGCGGCACGGTCAAGCCGTACGCGATGCCGGCGAAGTAGCCCGGTACGCTGAAAGCAAAACGGGCAGCTCTCAGTTGCCTGGAAGATGCCCGTTTTTGTTTCGTCCGCGCCCTACTCCGGGTCGATGCCGGCGGTTTTCACCACCTTGCCCCATTTGACGATCTCGCTCTTGATGAAGGCCGCGAATTCGGCCGGGCTGTCCGGCGCCGGCTCGAAGCCCTGCTCGATCATCTGCTTGCGCGTTGCGGGGTTCGCGAGCACTTCGAGCAGGTCGTGATTGACGCGCTCGATGATTTCCGGCGGCGTGCCGCGCGGCGCGTACAGTCCGTACCAGGTGGAAGCGGCGTAGCCCGGAATGGTCTCGGCAATCGTCGGCAATTCCGGCATCGCCAGCGAGCGTTTGTCGGAAGTCACCGCGATGGCGCGCAGCTTGCCCGCCTTCACCTGCCCCATCGCCGCCGGCATGGTGGCGAAAAATATCTGCACCTGGCCGCCCAGCAAATCGGAAAAAGCGGCGCCGCCGCCCTTGTAAGGCACGTGCTGCATTTTCGTCCCCGCCATGGTGTCGAACAGTTCGCCCGCCAGGTGCGAAGAGGTGCCGCGCCCCGCCGACGGGTAGTTAAGCGAATTTGGTTTGGCCTTCGCCAGCGCGACCAGGTCCTTCACCGAGTTCACTGGCACTGCAAGGTTGACTACAAGGATGTTCGGCGTGATGGCGACGAGCGAAATCGGCGCCAGGTCCTTTTCCGGATCGTAAGGCAGCTTCTTGAAGGTGCTGACGTTGATGGCGTTGGGCGCGATGTTGCCCATCAGCAAGGTATAGCCGTCATTGGGCGCATGCACCGCCGCTTCGGTGCCGATATTGCCGGAAGCGCCGCCGCGGTTTTCGATGAACATCGACTGCCCGAGCTTCTTGCCCAGCGGGTCGAGTAGCAGACGCGCGACGATGTCGGTGCCTCCGCCCGGCGGATAGGCGACGATGACGCGGATCGGCTTGTCCGGGTAGGCCGCAAAGGCACTACCGCAAAGCGCCGTGGCGCACAGGCCGGCGGCGAGAATGGCGCGAAAATTCGATTTCATTGTTTCTCCGTCACGCGCGTTGCGGAACCTGCACCGTGCGCCCAAGCCGCGCCGATTCCTCGATCGCCAGGGTCACCGCCAGGTTGTGCCGCGCATCCAGCGGCGTGGCGAGGTTGCACTTGCGGCCGGTGGAGAGATAGTCCAGCCAGGCGCGCGTTTCATCGGCGATCGGCCCGAGGAAATCGCCCATCGCCCAGTCGCCCGGTGTCGAGCTTTCAAGGAACACGGTCTCTACCCCATGCCCCGGCAGGTAGACGTGCGGAAAGCCCACATCCGTCTGCATGATCTGGTCGGTATGGTCGTCGTTGATCAGCAAAGTGCCGTGCGTGCCCAGCAATTCCACGCGCGCCGAATGTCCCACCGACGGCCACTTCTCCGGCAGCGCATACGACACGCCGAGGTTCACCACCGCGCCGTCCTTGCAAGTGAGGATAGCCCAGGTCACGTCCTCGACGTCGTAGCCCTTCTCGGCGATCACGCCCTTCTGCCCCTTGGCGAACACCTCCACCACCGGGTTGTCCGCGAGCAGCCAGCCCATCAGGTCGACGTAATAAGTCAGCGCGTCCACCACCGGCGTCGCGCCCTTGTTGCGGCTGAGCATGGCAAAGCACTGCGAGCGCGAGTTGTACAGCCGTGCGCAGGCCCCGGTGATCTTGCCCAGGCGGCCCTGCACGATCTGCTCCTTCGCCAGGTGATAGCGGATCTTGAAGCGCCGGCTATAGCCCACGCGCAGGTCGCCGCCCAGTTCACCGACGGTGGCGATCATCCTGTCCGCATCATCCACGGAAAGCGCGATCGGCTTTTCCACCAGCACCGGCACTTTCCTTTTCAGCGCCGCCAGCACAGGCACGGTGTGCTCATGCTCGGCAGTAGCGATGATGATGGCGTTGACCTCGGGCCGGTTCATCACCGCCAGGTTGTCGTCGCTGAAAAACTGCGCGCCCACGGTCTTCGCCAGCTTCTCGGCGCTCGCCAGATTGCTGTCCGACACCGCGATGTATTTCACCGACGGGTGCGCCGCCGCCAGGCGCGCGCGCAAGGTGCCGATGCGGCCCGAGCCGATGATGGCCAGGCCGATGTCCTTCTTGGGATTCATGACGACTGTCTCCAGATGTTATCTCCGGATTTTAATTGTCCGGACAGGTGCGTCAAGCGCGGCCGCGATTATTCACCGCATGCCGCGCGTAGGCTTCCACGCAAAAGCGTCAATGCAAAAGAACCTTCTGCACCCGCCAGTTCGCCGTCTCGGCGACATAGATCTCACGCTCCGACGGGCAGGCCAGTTGATGGCCGCCGGAAAACTGCCCGATCTTGCGCCCGGACCTGCCGATCACCCCCAGCACCTTGCCGTCCAGCGAGAGCTTGAAGATGCGCCCGGGAAAGGTCAGCTCGCCGACGAACAACACCTGGTTCTTCCCCGGCGTGATGCAAATCGAATTCGGCGAGCCGATCACCGCATCCAGCCGCGCCCCCGTCGGCGTATTGCCGTACACCGACTTGGTACCCGGCGCCGGCTGCACGTCGATGCTGAACATGCGCAGGAACTTGCCCTCGGTGTCGAACACCTGGATGCGCCGGTTCGAACGATCACCCACGTAGATGTTGTCATCGCGGTCAATCGCAATCGTATGCGGCAAGCGGAACTGCCCCGGTTCAGTGCCGCGCTCGCCCCACGACTTCACCCAGTCGCCATTGGCGTCGTACTTGGCCACGCGCGAATTCACATAGCCGTCGGTGATATAGATATTGCCCTTCGAATCCCAGGCCACATCCGTCGGCTGGCGAAACAGCCCGTCGATATGCGGCAGCGGCTTCTCCAGGTCGCGCTCCCAGGGCTTGGACTCGGTCTCGGCCGACTCCTTGCGGCGGCCGAACACCATCTCCACCCGGCCCGCCTGGTTGAACTTGATGATCATGTCCGAGCCCTTGTCGATCGCCCAGATGTTGTCGTCGCGGTCGATGCGCACCGTATGCGCGAACGACCAGCCGTACAGGTCCTTGCCGATCTCGCGGATGAATTTGCCGCTGCGGTCGAACTCCAGCAATTGCGCTGCCGTCGGCGCATACGCCGGCCCATGCGCGCTGTTGGAGCGGGTGAACACGAACACATGCCCCTTCGAGTTCACCGCCACCCCCGGCACTTCGCCGAAGTTCATGCCCTTCGGCAGCTTGAGAAAGTTCGGCACCGAGGTAAAAGGAATCTCCGGCGCGCTGGATTGCGCCCAGGCAGGCGCGGCAAGCAGCAACAGCAAGGCAAGCAGGCAGTTTTTCATTTTTGTCTCCGGGAAATGCCCGTCGCGGCGGGCTTGTTATGAACTTCCGCCGCGATTATGCGCGCGCCCGCCGCGCTTTGCCGGCGGCCACCATCGACGGCTACTCGATCTTCAACCCGGTCTCGCGCACGAACCTGCCCAAGCGCGCCGCATCCGCCCTCAGCGAACGTGCAAACTGCGCCGGCGTGCCGCCCACCGGCTCAAAGGCAATCGCCGCCAGGCGCTCACGCATTTCCGGCGTCTTCAACAACTTGTCGATCTCCTCGCTCAGGCGATTCACCGTCGCAGCAGGCGTCGCCGCCGGCATCAGCGCCGCCACCCAGGTGTAATCCTCGAAGCCGGGATACCCCGACTCCGCCACCGTCGGCACCTCCGGCAAGGCGGTGGAGCGTTTCAGGCTGGTCACCGCAATCGCCCGCAGCTTGCCACCCTTGATCAGCGGAATCGCCGGCGACAGCGCCACGTTCACCAGTTCCACATTGCCGCCCACCACCGCCTGTAAGGCCGGCCCGCCGCCGTTGTAGGGGATGTGTGTGACGTTCACCTTGCCCAGCACGCGAAACAGGTACTCCCCCGCCAGATGCGGCGTAGTGCCTGCACCCGCAGTGCCGAAGTTCAGCTTGCCCCCCTTGGCCGCCGCCATCACCTCCCCCAGCGTATTCAGGTTCAGGCCCGGGTAAGCCACCAGCACGCTCGGCTGGGTGGCGATCAGGCTCACCGGTGCGAAGTCTTTTTCGATGTCAAAGCCCGCCGGCCGCGACAGGCTCGGCGTAATCGCAAAGGCGGTTGTCGTCACCAGCACCGTGTGGCCGTCGGAGCTGCCGGTCGCAAGCTGCCGCGCCGCCACTGCTCCACCCGCCCCCGGCCGGTTTTCCACCAGCACCGGCTGGCCCAGCGCTTCCGATAACTTTTGGTTGATCAGCCGCGCGATGATGTCCGCCGGCCCGCCCGGCGCGAACGCCACTTCCAGGCGCACCGGCTTGCTCGGAAAAGACTGGGCGTAGGCGCCGCAGGCGCCCAGCGCAAAAACCGCGCACAGGCCGCGCGCAGCCTGCTTCAACGCTAAATTCATCACCATGTTTCCCATACAAAAAAAAGCCTGCGTCCCTGGGGACGCAGGCTCGGCATCAAACGCCGGTGTTTCAGGATTCCAGGTTCTTCGCCGGCGGCCAGTCGCGCGAATACACCGGGTTCTTCAGGAACTCCTGCGGGTTGTAGGTCCAGAACTGGCTCACGTTCGGGTAGGTATACACCACCGCGTTGACCAGCTTGCCGCCCTTGCGCTGCACCTGGCGCATGTACATGTCGCCGACGATGTTGCCGAACTCGTCGAACTTCACCGGGCCGCGCATGGTCAGGATGTTGGTGGCGCGCAGCGCCTTGACCAGCGCCTGCTTGTCCTCGACCTTGCCCTTGATGCTTTCCGCCGCCGCCTTGAACACCTCGCCGATCACATAGGTCGACATGGTGTAAAAGCCGGGGTCGTACTTCATCTCGTTGCGGAACACCGGCACGAAACGCTGGTTGATCGGGTTGGCCAGGTCGGCCGAATACGGGCAGGCCGTATACACGCCCAGCGCCTCGTCGCCCATGTTGCGCAATACCGACTCGTCCAGCGAAGAGTGCCCGCCCGCCAGGCCGAACTTGCCCTTCAGGCCGTACTCGTTCAGTTGCCGCAGGAAGCGGAAGCCGTTGGAACCGGCATAGCCGAAGAACACGCCGTCGACGTTGGTCTTGAGCTGCGCCAGGTAGGAGCCGTAGTCAGGCACCGCCAGCGGCGAGAACATCTTTTGCACCACCTTGCCGCCGAGGTCCTCAAACACGCGCTGAAAGCCCGCGCACTGCTCGTGCCCATAAGCGAAGTCGTCGGCCACCACAACGGCGCGCCGCCACTTCAGCACCTTGTAGCAATAGTCCGCCATCGGCATCGAGCTTTGCGCCGAGGTCGCGGAGGCGCGCACCATCCACGGGTTGGGCTTGCGCTGCGTCATGTCCTCGGCCGCCGCCACCGAGATGATCGGCATCTGCGCCTGGCGGATGTAGTCGTCGATCGCCAGCGCCTCGAAGGCGGCCAGCGGGCCGGCCACCACGTGCACCTTGGCCTTTTCCACCAGCTCCTGCGCCTTGGTGCGCGTGGTGGTGGGGTTGGCGGCGGTATCGGCCACGAACACCTCGACCTTGCGCCCGGCGATGGTGTTGCCGATCTCCTTCATGTACATCTGCAGGCCGCGTTCCATGTCCAGCCCGCCGGAGGCCAGCGGCCCGGTCTTGATGGTCAAGAGGCCGACGCGGATCGGCCCGTTCGCCTGCGCACTGACGATGGCCGGGAAGCCCAGCGTGGCGCCCGTAGCAACGGCACCATTGACGAACTGTCTGCGATTAATACCCATTTGTCTGCCTCCGTTTTATGTACACCTTTTAATGGGCCGTAGCCCGAATTTCGCGCGGGGTAACCGCGTGCCCCGCCCCTTCCGCCCACCGCTATCGAACGCGGCGAGCCCCAAGGAATGCGCGCTGATTGTACGGACAGCATAGCAGGCCGCCTAGCCCGATGGCTTATTCCCGTGATAGGCGTTCGGCTTTTTTCTCCGGTGTTAACGCTATCCCCGTAGGGGCTTCGCGCTTCGCTTAAGTTTGTTTCACGCCAGTCTTGCGTTCCGCTGCATGGCGGTGGCATGGCAAGGGTATAGACCCGCGGGTTAACCCTCGGCCAGTTGGCGCATCAGCGGGTACAGAGCGCTCTGCGCTTCGAAGCCGATGCCGGGCCGCCGCGACAACTGCAGCATGCCGTTTTTCACCACCGCATCGTCGCCGAAACCACCGAACACGCCGAACACCCCGGGGTAGGACTCGCAGCCACCCAGGCCAAAGCCCGCCACATTGGCCAGCGTCATCTGGTTGCCGCCGTGCGGGAAGAATGACGAACGCTTCCAGCCGCGTTTGGCCAGCATGTCGAGCGTGCGCGACAGCATGGTGATGCCGTAGGCCTGCGGCGGATCGACCTGGATGATGTCGCGGTCGGCGCGCATGCCGCCAAAGGTCACCAGGTTCTGCACATCCATGGTGGAATAAAGATTCTCGCCCGAGCCCAGCGGCGGCTCGTAGATCGAGGCGACCTCGGCCAGCAGCTCGAAGTCCAGCGGGTCGCAAGGCTCCTCGAACCAGCGCAGCTTGTAGGGCGCCATCGCCTTCGCATAAGCCAGCGCCTCCTCGCGCTCGAACTTGCCGTTGGCGTCCACCGCGACATTGCTGCCATCACCCACCACCTTGAGCACGGCCTCGATACGCTTCATGTCCTCCGCCAGCGGCGCGCCGCCCACCTTCATTTTCAGCTTGGTGTAGCCGGCGTCCATGTGGCGCTTCATCTCGTCCTGCAAATCCTGATGCGTCTGCCCGGGAAAATACCAGCCGCCGCCGACGTAGCAGGACACTTCGGTGGGCACCTTGCCGCCGTTGAAGCGTTCCGCCAGCACCTGGTACAGCGGCTTGCCGGCGATTTTCGCCACCGCGTCCCACAGCGCCACCTCTATGGTGCCGATGCCCACCGATCGCTCCGAGTGCCCGCCCGGCTTCTCGCCCTTCATCACCAGCGGCAAGATCTTCGCCGGGTCGATGTTCTGACCCGTCTCGTCCAACAGGCTTTCGGGGTCGGCGCGCAGGATGCGCGGAATGAAACGCTCGCGCATCTGCGTGCCGCAGGCGTAGCGCCCAGTCGAGTTGAAGGCGAAGCCAGCCACAGGCTTGCCGTCGCGGATCACGTCCGTGACAACAGCGACCACCGAGGTGGTCATTTCGCTGAAGTCGAATACGGCATTGCGCAGCGACGATTTGAGCGGGATCGCGATTTCGCGGATGGCGGTGATTTTCACTGTATTCCCTGGAGCAATAAAAAAGACGGACGCGAACAATATCAAAACAAAAGCCCGGCATGGCCGGGCTTTGTGTATTAGCGAAACGCTGTTTTCGCTTTAGAGAATCTTGTTGATCTCATCGAATTCAAAGCGCGGCAGGCGGCCCATCACCTTCGACGCATCACCATGGCCGATATTGCACATGAAGTTGGTCTTGATATCGGTACCAGCCCAGAATTCGGCATCCACCTTGGCGGCGTCGAAGCCCGACATGCCGCCGATGTCCAGCCCGATGGTGCGCGCGGCGATCATCAAGTAGGCGCCCTGCAGGGAACCGTTGCGGAAGGAAGCGGCCTGCGCCGCGCCTTCCTTGCCCGGACCGGCGAAATTGTCCTTCATCGCCAGGTTGTGCGGAAACAGGCGCGGCAGGTGCTCATAGAAATGCGTGTCGTAGCCGATGATCGCGGTCACCGGCGCGGTCTTGGTCTTCTCCTGGTTGCCCGGGCTCATGCAGGGCAGCAGGCGCGCCTTGGCGGCCTCGGAGCGGATGAACAGCACCCGCGCCGGCTGGCAGTTGCCGGAAGTCGGGCCCATCTTGTAGATGTCGTACAGCGCCTTGAGTTGCGCATCGGTCACCGGCTCGCTGGTCCAGGCGTTCTGGGTGCGCGCGGTGCGAAACAGCTGGTCGACGACGGCGTCGGAAAGTACAGAGCTCATGCGAATGTCCTTAAAGAATTTGGGGGTATTACCCAGGCATGCGGCCTAGTTTGTTCTAGTTAAAACCAATTGCAATCATAGCATCCGGCGCCCGGAAAACCACCCTCTCTTGCTCACCGCCCCCGGTTACCACGTACGTAACCGCGGCGCAAAAGCGCTCGAAGCCGGCGCGTAGGCCATACGCACTACACGCGGACTACGCCCGCACGCGCTCGCATGACCAACCCTGACACACCGCCTGCGCAAACTGCAGGTTCGGAGTTTTCCCTCCGAACCGTCGCTTCAACCCAAACCCGAGTTTATAAACATACCAAGGACAACCATGCCCAAATCAGCGCTTCAACTAAAAGTACTCGCCGGCCTTCTGCTGGCCCTGGCCGGCAATGCGTTCGCCGACACCTACACCAACGTGCCGGGCGGCGCGAACACCGGCTTGCCGTTTGCCTACTTCGGCAACGCGGCGAACCCCAGTGGCGACTCCCCCATGGCGGGCGAAGTGTTCTCCCTGACGTCGGCCTCCACGCTGTCTTCCTTCAGCTTCTATGCGCTGGGCAACACCACGGCGTCCCTCCAGCTGAATATCGCGCAGTGGAACCCCGGCACCAACGCCCAGAACCAGGCAATCAATTCGATCGGCTCGGTGCTGACCACCATTGGTTCAGCCGTCGAGACCTTCAACTCGACCGGCGGCTTCACCACCCTGGCGTTCGACAAGCTGGGCCTGAGCCTGAACGCCAACACCAAGTACATCGCCTACCTGACCAGCAACGACCCGACCGTGACCGGCATCCAGTTGTCGCGCACCCAGACGGCGGCTGACACCTCCGGCTTCGGCATCGGCAACGGCTACTTCAGCACCATCCCTGGCCAAGGCTGGCAACTCCCGTTCAACGGCAACGGCTTCCTGAGCCTGCAATACACCGCGCTCACCGCTCCCGTGCCCGAACCCGAGACCTACGCGCTGATGCTCGCCGGCCTGGGCCTGATCGGCTTCGCCGCGCGCCGCAAGCAACAAGAAGTCGCAGCAAGCCTAAGCGGTCCGCTAAGATAAAAAGAAAGCCGGCGCGCCGCGGTTCAAACACCGCGCGACGGGCCGGCTGCGGCCGCAAAAACAGAATAATGCGCCCGTCTGTCCGATTTTTTCTTCCGCGTCAATGACTTGGCGCGACCGATCGCCCAAGTTTGGGCGATTTTTGTCCGAGGCTCCACAAGCGCCGCCGACCAGCCTATATTTGGTGCCAGGGAGCCGGAAATCGGCAATTGCTGCTTGCCCGGAATCGCGCGAATCTGACCCTGAAGGATGCTGCGATACATCTGGAATCCGGCAAGAAACCCGCAACGGATGGCGATGACGGACAGTTCCAGTTTTCGGAAATTCCTCAGGTTTATCAGATTGCATTTTGCGAAAAGCACCGTGATTTACCGTTCTCTCGTACTTTGAATTAATTTTTATATCAAATAAAAACAGTAAGTTAAATAAATAACTTAAAGTATTTTATTGATTCTGGCTTGGGCCGACAAAAAACCGGCGGGCAGCACGCCACCCGCCGGTCCCAGGTATTCAACTTCAAGCGTGCTTGATTTCCGGCGCCAGCACGAACTTGTAGTTCAGCGTGTAGTAGGGCTGGGTCCGCTTGGAGCCATCCGGCGCCGTTCCGGCCTCATGGCGCACGTAGTCGCCAATGCAGGAGGAGCGCACGCCGAACACCGCGTCCGAGTCCAGGTAGGGGTCGTTGTCGATGAACACATGGGTGATCAGCGGATCGTAGCCCGGTTTCTGGATCGCGAAGTGGATGTGGCCGGGGCGCATCGGGTGGCGCTTGGTCATGGTCAGCATGGCGCCCACCGGGCCGTCGGTGGGGATAGGGTAGGCCGCCGGCTTGATGGTCCAGAACTTGAGTTCGCCCTTGGCGTCGGCGTTGAACACCGCGCGCAGGCGCATCTTGTCGCGGTTCCAGGTCGGGTCCTGGACGTCGTAAAAGCCTTCAGCGTCTGCCTGCCAGACGTCGACCTGGCAGTTGGGCACCGGCTTGCCGGCCTCGTCGACCACTTGCGTGACGCACAGGCAGGGTTCGCCGGGGGCGCCCAGGGCGATGTCCTCACCGTCTTTTTTCGCCGGCGGGTTTTCGATGTGGAAGGGGCCGAATACGGTCTGTTCGGTGGCCTCGGCGGAGCGGCTGTGGTTTTGCGCCACCACCAGCTGCGACAGGCCGATGGTGTCGGACAGCAGGATGAATTCCTGGCGCACGTCGTCGCATTTCTGGCCGGTGGCGGTGAGGAACTTGATGCCTTCCATCCATTCGGCTTCGGTCAGCTTGGTCTCGCGGGCGAAGGCGTGCAGATGGCGCACCAGGCTGGTGATGATTTCCTTTACGCGAGGGTTCGGGGTGTCGGCGAAGCGGGCCACCACCGCGTCGGTGATGTTGTGTTCATTCAAATTACGCATTGAGTCTGTCTCCTTATAGGTCCGGTTCGCGAATACCTGATGATAATCCTACGATTCCAGTCCGTCGTTCATTTCGACGTTGTCCGGCGTCAGCTCCAGGCCGGCGCTCTTGGCGATTTCCACCAGCAAGATCGAGAAGTCGACGTTTTCGTAGCCCCGGCCCACCAGATTGGCGATCGACTCGCGGGTGGCCGCGGCGGCCGGCATCGGCACGCCTTGCGCCTTGGCCGCGCTCATGCCGAGATCCATGTCCTTGAGCAGCAGCTTGGGCGTGAAGGTGACCTTGTCGAAGGTCAGGTTGGTCATGGTCGGGGTCTTGTAGGTGGTGTACATCGAGCCCAGCACCGAGTCGTTGATCGACTTCAGGAAAACGTGGCGCGGGATGCCCGCCTTTTCCGCCAGCACGGTGATTTCGCACAGCGACTGGATGATCACGCCGAACATGGTGTTGTGGGCGATCTTCCACACGCGGGCCAACTCGCCCTCGCCCACCCAGGTTTCGCCGCGTCCCAGCATCGCCAGGTAGGGCCGGGCGATTTCGTAGGAGGCGCGCGGTCCGGAAGAGACGATGGAAAGCTTGCCGGCTTTCGCCACCTTGCCGTTGCCGGAGACCGGCGCGCACAGGTAGGCGACCCCGCGCTTTTCCAGCTCGGCGCGCACTTCGCCCGAACCCTCCTGCGAAATCGAGGAGCAGTCCACCACCATTTTCGGCTTAGCCGACTTCGACAGTAGGCCGTCGTCGGCGAAGAGCACTTCCTTCAGGTCGCCGGTGGTCGAGACCATGGTGAAAACGATATCGCAAGTGGCGAGGTCGGCCTTGTTGTCGACCAGCTTGGCGCCGGCATCGGTCAGCGGCTTGGCTTTTTCCTTGGTGCGGTTCCACACCGAGAGGTCGCACTTGTTGTTCAGGATGCGCTTGGACATGGGCTCGCCCATGCGGCCCAGGCCGATCCAGCCGATCTTGTGTTGGTTGCTCATTTCGTTTTGCCTTGGTTGTTGATTTGTTGTCGTCCCCGCCCAGTGCCGGGCGGGGTTTGCTGCGGTCCCGATACAGCTTGCCTACTTCGGCGCACGCACCGGCAGGCCGGTAAGCCGGGAGAGTTCCTCGATGCTCAGGCCCTCAACGATATCCACCGCCGCCAGGCCCTCGGGCGTGATGTCGATGGTGGCAAGGTCGGTATAAACGCGGCTGACCACGCCGACGCCGGTGAGCGGGTAGGTGCAGGCCTTGACCAGCTTGGATTCGCCGGTCTTGGTCAGGTGCTCCATCATGACGTAGACCTTTTTCGCGCCCACGGCCAGGTCCATCGCGCCGCCCACCGCCGGAATCGCATCCGGCGCGCCGGTGTGCCAGTTCGCCAGGTCGCCGGTGACCGACACCTGGAAGGCGCCGAGCACGCAAATGTCGAGGTGGCCGCCGCGCATCATCGAAAACGAGTCGGCATGGTGAAAGTACGAACCGCCGGTCAACAGCGTCACCGGCTGCTTGCCGGCGTTGATCAGGTCCCAGTCCTCCTCACCCTTGGTCGGGGCCGGGCCCATGCCGAGGATGCCGTTTTCGCTGTGCAGGAAGATTTCCTTGCCCGGCGGCAGGTGGTTGCCGACCATCACCGGCAGGCCGATGCCCAGATTGACGTAGGCGCCTTCGGGAATGTCGGCGGCAACCCGCGCGGCGATGACGTCGCGGCTGCGGGGTTTGTATGACTTCGCGGGTTTTACTTCGGGGATGGCGCTCATGCGGCCTCCTTCAGTGCTTGTTCGCGTGCAACCTTCACGACGCGCTGGACGAAAATGCCCGGAGTGACGATGTTTTCCGGGTCGAGATTGCCGAGATCGACCGTCTCATACACCTGGGCAACCGCGCACTTGGCGGCGGCGGCGATCACCGGCCCGAAATTGCGTGCGGCCTTGTGATAGACCAGGTTGCCCCACCGGTCGCCCTTCTCCGCCTTGATCAGCGCGACGTCGCCGTGGATCGGGTATTCGAGCACATAGTGCTTGCCGTTGATCTCGCGGGTTTCCTTGCCCTTGGCGAGGTCGGTGCCATAGGCCGTCGGGCAAAAGAAGGCGCCGATGCCGGCGCCGGCGGCGCGCATGCGCTCGGCCAGGTTGCCCTGCGGCACCAGCTCGAGCTCGACCTTGCCGGCGCGATACAGGCTTTCGAAGTGATGCGCGTCGGCCTGGCGCGGAAAGGAGCAGATCAGCTTGCGCACCCGGCCTTCGCGCAGCAGCGCAGCCAGGCCCACTTCGCCATTGCCGGCGTTGTTGTTGACCACGGTGAGTTCGCGGGCGCCCTGGGCGATCAGGCCGTCGATCAGCTCGTTGGGCATGCCGGCGCCGCCGAAGCCGCCGATCAGGACGGTGGAACCGTCCTTGACGTCGGCCAGCGACTCGGCGATGGAATTGACGATTTTGTTGATCATGAGGTGGTCTTGAAACGTGTTGGGAAGAAGAGCAGGAGCGCCTTGCGATCAGGCCGCGGGCGCCCTGCCGTGCCATGCATTATCGAGCAAACGGCGGATCGCCGCGCGTTCCAGCGGCGCAGGGTTGGGATAAGGATTGGCCACCGCCAGGTCGGCCACGCGGTCCAGGCCGGACTCCGGCATGCCCAGGTCTTTCAGCGCCAGCGGCGTGCCGAGCTTTTGCTCCAGCGCGTACAAGCCCTGGGCCGCGTCGGTGGCGCCGAGGGCGCGCGCGATGCGCGCCATCGCCTCGGGGGCGGACTTGGCGTTGTAGGCAGTGGCGTGCGGCAGCACGATGGTGTGGGTCTCGGCGTGCGGCAGGTTGAAGCTGCCGCCCAAGGTGTGGCACAGCTTGTGGTGCAGGGCCATCGCCGAACCGTTGAGCGCCACGCCGCACAGCCAGGCGCCGTACAGCGCATCGGAGCGCGCCTTGATGTCGGCAGGCGCGGCGACGACCGCCGGCAGGCCGCGCGCCAAAGCGCGTATACCTTCTTCGGCGATCATCGAAATAATCGGGTTGCCGTCCACTGCGTACAGCGCCTCGACCGCATGGGCGATCGCGTTCATGCCGCTGGTGGCGGAAAGGCCGACGGGCAGGGAGAGCGTGAGTTCGGGATCGTAGATCACCGTTTTGGGCAACACCCTGGCGTCGCGCCCGGTCTTTTTCAGCCCGCCTTCCGTGATGCCGTAGATGGTGGTCATCTCAGAGCCGGCATAGGTAGTCGGAATGGCGAGGATGGGCAGGCTGGACTCCAGCGCAATCGCCTTGCCCAGCCCCGTGGTCGAGCCGCCGCCAATGGCCACCGCGCAATCGGCCCCGACCCGCGCGGCTTCTTCACGCGCCAGGCGCGCGGTTTCGATCGGCACGTGCATCACGGCTTTGGCGAACACGCCTGCGCAGCGCTCGCCCAGTCGCTTGGCGATGGCTTCGGCCTGCGCCGCCTGCTCGGGCGTGGAAAGCACCAGCGCACGCTTGGCGCCGAGCTGGATGATTTCGCGTTCCAGGTGGTTCAGGCTGCCCGCGCCGAACACCACACGAGAGGGATGGGAGGTGTAAATGAAATCGTGCATGGCGGAGGTCCGTTCAGCGGCTGCACCTCAGTGGCGGATAGCCACGGCGCGGTGCTTGTGTTGTGGGGCGCGAGCATCCATAATCCGCAAAAGTTTGTCAAACAAATACTTGTTCTATATAAGAACAACAAGCAAATCAAGGACAAAGGAGAATAACGTGGCCCTGGATGCTGCATTGCACGCAACGAAGTTGAAGCCGGTGAAGCCGCCGCCCAGCGACAGCTATGTGCAATCCTTTGCCCGCGGCCTCGGCGTCATCCGCGCCTTTACCGCCGAAGCGCCGGCGCAGACGCTTACCGAAGTCGCCGCCCGCACGGGGCTGGACCGCGCCGGCGCGCGGCGCATCCTGCTGACCCTCGCCCAACTGGGCTATGTCTACCAGGAAGGCCGCCTGTTCCGCCTGACCGCGCGCACCCTCGACCTGGGCTACGCCTATCTCTCTACCACGCCGCTGTGGAACCTGGCCGAGCCGATCATGGAAGAGCTGGTGGCCGAGGTGCACGAGTCCTGCTCCATCGCCGTGCTCGACGGCAACGAGATGGTCTACATCCTGCGCGTGCCGACTTCCAAGATCATGAGCATCAACTTAGGGATAGGCTCGCGCCTGCCGAGCTGGTGCACTTCGATGGGCCGGGTGCTGCTCTCCGGCTTGCCGGAGGCGCGGGTCGACACCATCCTCTCCAGTTGCGAGATCCGCGCCCATACCCGCCACACGGTGACGGACCCAGGTGAGCTGAAAAAAGCCATCGCCCTGGCACGCACCCAGGGCTACGCGGCGGTGAGCCAGGAACTGGAAGAAGGACTCTGTTCGGTGGCGGTGCCGCTGACCGACCGCGCCGGCAACGTAATCGCGGCGATGAACATCTCCGGCAATGCCAGCCGTGTTTCACTGGCGCAGATGACGCGCAAGATGCTGCCGCGCCTGCAGGCGGCGGCCGAGCGCATCAACACTTCGCTGCGCCTGCGCGCCTGAGGAATTGTTGCAGGCGTGTTGCATCTGTGAGTGAAAAATTGGGCGTAATCCAATCGCGCTATATCCAGCGCGCGGGGGGCCGCATACAATTGCGCCCATGATGCACCTGCCCCGCGCCGGCGCGCCTTCATAGCTCACCAGGCCTTCCGGCCCGCCTCCCGCCGCACCCACTACCATGAAGTTCGACCGCACCTTGCCCCCCGCAAAACTCCTCGTGAGCATTTTGTTTTCGGCCGGCATTTTGTTGGGCGCCTTTGTCGTGCTCTCGCCCTTCATGCTGGCGATTTTGTGGGCAGCCATTTTGGCGGTAGCCACCTGGCCGATGCACGAGTCGATCACCCGGCGCCTGGGGCCGAAGCGCGCCCACTGGGCGGCGGGCTGCTCGACCGCGGTGGTGCTGCTGTTCCTGGTCGGCCCGATGGCCCTGCTGGTAGTGTTCCTCAGCCAGGACATCTACGCCGCCACTTCCTACCTGATCGATGCCGACACCTACGGCAAGGCGGTGCCCTCGGTGTTTTCCAAGGTTCCCTTCGGCGGCGACTACCTGATCCACACCTGGGAAAAGTACCTGGCAGCGCCCAAGCAGCTCTCGGCCGTGCTGGCGACCCAGCTGGACATTTTGCGCGACGCCGCGCAGACGGTGTTCTTCGACCTCACCTCGCGCCTGGCGACCCTGTTCTTCGCCCTGTGGATTTTGTATTTCTTTTACCAGGACGGCCGCTCGATCAGTGCCTGGCTGAACCAGCTCGGCTACAAGTGGCTGGAAAAGCGCTGGCCTTCCTACGTGTTCCAGTTGCCGGAGGCACTGCGCGCGGCGGTCAACGGCATCGTCATCGTCGGCTTCGGCGAAGCAATTTTGGTCTCCTGCCTGATGTACGCCTGCGGCGTGCCTTCGGCGGTGACCCTGGGCGTGGCGACGGCGGTGATCGCCTTCATCCCGCTGGCGGCGCCGCTGCTGCTGGGGGTGATCGGCTTTTTCCTGTTCGCCCAGGGCTACCCGGCGGCGGGCATTGCAGTATTCGTGGTCGGCACCCTGATCGTCATGCTGGCCGACTACCTGGTGCGCCCGGTGCTGATCCGCGGCGGCACCGAGCTGCCCTTCCTCGGCATCCTGTTCGGCATTTTCGGCGGTGTCGGCACCATGGGCATCGTCGGCTTGATCATCGGCCCGGTGCTGCTGGTGCTGGTGCTGGTGCTGTTCCGCGAAGCCGCGCTGGACGAGTCCGGCGTCGACCTCGACCTCACCGATACGCAGGCGATGCGTACCCTGGACAGCACCAAATTCTAGAAGTCTGCGCTGCAGACTCCCAGCCGTCTCAGGCGGCTTTCGGCGGGCGCAGCTGCATCGCCTTGTACTCGAGGAACTCTTCCATCCCGTAGAGCCCGCCCTCGCGGCCGCGGCCGGATTGCTTGAAGCCGCCGAAAGGCGCCATCGGGTTGAACGGGCCGCCGTTGATGTCGATCTGGCCGGTGCGGATGCGGCGGGCGACGCGCTTGGCGCGCTCTTCGTCGCGGCTCCATACCGTGCCGGCAAGGCCGTAGACCGAGTCGTTGGCGATCCGAATGGCGTCGGCTTCGTCCTTGTAGGTGAGAATGGACAGCACCGGCCCGAAGATTTCTTCGCGGGCAATGGTCATCGAAGGCTGCACGCGGCCGAACACTGTCGGCTTGACGAAGTAGCCCTTGGGCCGGCCTTCGGGAGCCTCCGCGCCGCCGGTGAGCAATTGCGCGCCCTCCGCTATGCCCTTGTTGATGTAGCTGCGCACGCGGTCGCGCTGCACGTCGGAGATCAGGGGCCCAAGGCGCGCATCGCCCATCGGGTCGCCGACGGTGAAGCCCTGCGCGGCGTCGGTGGCAAGCTTCGCGGCCTCTTCGTACATGGACTCCGGCACCAGCATGCGCGTGGTGGCGGCGCAGGTCTGGCCGGAGTTAAGGTAGCAATAGCTGACGGTGGCCTTGACGGCGGCGGCGAGGTCGGCATCGTCGAGGATCAGCGCGGCCGACTTGCCGCCCAGCTCCAGGGCCACACGCTTGACCGTTTGCGCCGCCAGCTCGGAGACGCGCTTGCCCGCGCGGGTAGAGCCGGTGAAGGAGACCATGTCGACATCCGGCGACTTCGCCAGCGCCTCGCCCACCACCGGGCCGTAGCCGGAAACCAGGTTGAACACGCCGGCCGGCAGCTTCACCTCATCCATGATCTCGGCCAGCATGAAGGCATTCAGCGGCGCAACTTCGGAAGGCTTGAGCACCACGGTGCAGCCGGCGGCCAGCGCCGCGGCCACCTTCAGCGCGATCTGGTGCAGCGGAAAGTTCCACGGCGTGATCGCGCCGACCACGCCGACCGGCTCGCGCACGATGACGGAGTTGCCGACGGTGGATTCGAACTCGAACTCGGCGGCCAGCTTGGCGTAGGTGCCGAAGGTGTGGATCGGGTTGGCGACCATCACGCGCTGGGCGATTTTCAGCGGCACGCCGACTTCGCCGGTTATGGTGCGCGCCAGTTCCTCGGCCCGCTCCTTCAGCTTGGCCTGGATCGCCGCGAGATATTCGCCGCGCTTAGGCCCCGCTGTCTGGCTCCAGGCATCGAAGGCGGCGCGCGCGGCGGCGATGGCCGCGTTCGCATCCGTCTCGGTACCCTCGGGAATGCGCCCCATCACCTCTTCGGTGGTGGCGTTGATCACGTCGATGGCCTTGCCGCCGGACGATGCGGTCCAGGCGCCATTGATGTACAGTTTGTCGTAGGTTTTCATTGTCGGTAGCTCGGGTGCGCAAGCGCTTGCGCGCCGCCTATAACAGGAGACAGGCCGAGGCATTCTACTGCAACGGTCAGAGCGAAAAATGAAATATAGTTCCGCGCGGCAAGGCATCGGAGACGGCCAATGAGCGCACGCCAGCCACCGCACTATCGCTTCTGGCCGAAGAACCTGCCGCACGATATCAGCCGTCCGCGCACTAGCCTTTCCTATAACCTCGACGTGTCGGCCGCGCGTTACCCGGACAAGACAGCGCTGCTGTTCTACGATACCCACATCAGCTACGCCGAACTGCGCGACACCGTCGACCAGCTCGCCGGCTACCTGCAGCAGAACTGCGGTATCAAGCGCGGTGACCGCGTCGCGGTGTACATGCAGAACTCGCCGCAGTTCATCATGGCCTACTACGCCATCCTGCGCGCCGATGCGATGGTGGTGCCGATCAACGCCATGCTGACTGCCGAAGAAGTGCGCCACCTCGTCACCGACAGCGGCGCCCGCGCCATTTTCGCCGCGCAGGATCTGCTGCCGCGCCTGGCCGAGCTGCAAGGCGAGGGCACCCTCAGCCACGTGATCGTTGCCACCTATGCCGACTACTTGCGTGCGCCCACCGACCTCGCGGTGCCCGACTTCGTCTCCGCCGCACGCATCAGCGCACCAGGCACGGTGACCTGGGAGGACGCCCTCGGCACCGGCCGCACCCCCGCCTCCGCGCAAGCCGGGCCTGACGACCTCTGCGTGATGCCCTACACCTCCGGCACCACCGGCCTGCCCAAGGGCTGCATCCATACCCACGCCACGGTGATGCACACGCTGATGGTGCAGACCCAGTGGTACGGCGGCCTTTGCGCCGACCAGGTGGCGCTGTGCACCCTGCCCCTGTTTCACGTCACCGCGATGCAGTCGTCGATGAACACGCCGATCTACGGCGGCCTCACCATCGTCGTGCTACCGCGCTGGGACCGCGACGTGGCGGGCATGCTGATCGCCCGCTACAAGGTCAACAACTGGAGCAACATCACCACCATGCTGGTGGACTTCCTCGCCAACCCGAAGCTCGTGGATTACGACATCTCCAGCCTGAGCCGCGTTAGCGGCGGCGGCGCCTCGATGCCAGACGCGGTGGCGAAAAAGTTCAAGGAACTGACGGGCCTCGACTACCTCGAAGGCTACGGCCTGTCGGAGACCATCGCCCCCTCGCACATCAACCCGCCGGAACATCCCAAGCGCCAATGCCTGGGTATCCCGATCTGCAATACCGATTCGCGCATCGTCCACCCGGATACGCTGGAAGAACTCCCGCCCGGCGAAGTCGGCGAAATCATCACCAGCGGCCCTGGCGTATTCAAGGGCTACTGGAACGATGAAGCAAAAACCCGCGAGTCCTTCATCGAGCTCGATGGCAAGACCTTCTTTCGCACCGGCGACCTGGCGCGCATCGACGAGGACGGCTATTTTTTCATGGTCGACCGCTTGAAACGCATGATCAACGCCTCCGGCTTCAAGGTCTGGCCCGCCGAGATCGAAGCCATGCTCTACGCCCATCCCGACATTCAGGAAGCCTGCGTCATCGCCAGCAGCGACGCCCATCGCGGCGAGACCGTCAAGGCCTATGTGGTGCTGCGCGCGCATGCGCGCGGCAAGGCGCGCGCCGAGGACATCGTCGCCTGGTCGAGGGAACACATGGCCGCCTACAAGTATCCGCGCATCGTCGAATTCGTCGATGCACTGCCGAAATCGGGAACCGGCAAAGTACAATGGCGTCTATTGCAGGAGAAGGAAAACGCGCGCACGGCCAAGGCCGCCTGACCGGCCCGCGCACTCTGCGCAAGTGCATCGAACCATGTACCGCATCGTCGAACTCCCCTACACCGGCTGGTCTCCCGCGCCTGCGGAAGAAGAGTCGCGCCGCCTGGCCGGCGAACTCGAACTCGGCAAGGTGCTCTACCTGCCGGCGTTACGCTTTCCACTGCAGCCTTCCGAGCAGCCCTTCCTCGACCCGCGCTGGCTTTCCGGCACCCACAAGAGCGTGAGCTATGAGCCGGTGCGCGCGGCCGACACCGGCGGCGTGCGCGGCGCGCAGGGAAGCCCGGTGGAACTGGCCGGCCTGGCGGCGATGATCGGCCGCTTCCAGGCCGACGCGCTGGCGCTGATCCGCAGCCTGTTTCCCGGCTATGCCGCGCACCTGCGCATCGCGCCCACCAGCTTTCGCCCGGGCAATGTCGAGAGCCGCAAGCTCTCCTGGCGCAAGGACGACACGCTGCTGCATGTCGATTCATTCCCTTCGCGGCCGAATCGCGGAGAGCGCATCTTGCGGGTGTTCACCAACGTTCATCCCGGCGACGAGAAGCGCGTGTGGAAAGTCGGCGACCTGTTCGAGCAGACCGCCGCCGAGTTCCTGCACCGCATACCGCCGCAGACGCCGGGCGCAGGCCATGTGCTGAAAGCACTGCGCATCACCAAGTCGCATCGCAGCAAATACGACCACTACATGCTGCGCATGCATGACGCGATGAAGCAGGACGTCGGTTATCAGAGCCGCGCCTCGCACCTGACTTTCGGCTTTCCGCCGGGCTCGACCTGGATCTGCTTTTCCGACCAGACCGCGCACGCCGCGCTCTCCGGCCAGTTCATGATGGAGCAGACCCTGCACCTGCCGATCGCCGCGCTCTATTACCCGGAGCGCTCGCCGCTGAAGGTGCTGGAGCGCCTGTACGGCGGCGCACTGGCCTGATGCCGCGGCTGCCCTAGGTGCCTTCGGGCGCCATCTTCTCGAACCCCAGCATCAGCGCACGCAACTCCTGCGGCACCGGCGCCGGCGCGCCGCTCTCGGGGTCCTTGTAGACGTAGATCAATTCACCGGTGACCAGGTGCTCGGCGCCGCAGTAAATCTCCGGCACAAAGCGCATGCTCGAGCGCCCGATCTTCGTCAGGCGCATGCCGATCTCCAGCTCGTCATCGAAATGCGCCGAGGCGTGATATTCGACGCCGGCCTTGACGACGTAGAGGCTTTGCATCCACCCCGCCATCTGCTCCTTGACCTTCGCCTCCTGCCCGGCAATCAGCGCGCGCCAGTATTCGGTGATGGCGACATCGAAATACAGCAGGTAGTTGCCGTTGAACACCACATCCTGGCGGTCGACCTCGGCCCAGCGCACGCGCAGGGAGTGAAAGAAGGCGTAGTCCTCGCGCATGCGTTATTCAGGCCTGTTTCGCCAGACCGAGCCGGTCGATGGTCGCCTTTTCCGCCGCGTAGGTATCGCGGGCGAACCTGGTGTAGCCCTCGCTGTCGAGGTAGATCACCGGCTGGTCGTACTTGTCGAGCATCTGCAGCACCTTCGGGTCGTCCAGCGTCGCCTTGAAGGCGTCCTGGATGCGCCTGACCACCGCCGGCTCCATGCCGCGCGGGCCGCCGATGCCGAAGGGCGAGTCGGACACCGTGTTGTAGCCCGCGTCCTTCAGCGTCGGCACGTTCGGCCAGCGCTTGGTGCGCTTGCTGCCGTAGGTGGCGAGCAGGCGCAAACGGCCGGCGTCGACCTGCGGCCCCCAGCCGGTGGCGTCGCTATGGGCCATGACGTGGCCGCCCATCACCGCCTGCAGGCCGTCGGCGGTGCCCTTGTAGGGAACGTGGGTCAGCTTGATGCCGGCCTGGGCGGCGAACTCCTCCATCACCAGATGCGGGGTGGTGCCGGTGCCCGTCGAGCCATAGGTGAATTTCTCCGGGTTGGCTTTCGCATACTCCACCAGTTCCTTGATGCTTTTCACCGGCGAATCGGCAGGTACCACCAGGCCGAAGGTATAGCCGGTGAGGCAGGCGATATAGGTGAAATCGCGCAGCGGATCGAACTGCACCTTTTGCATGTGCGGCAGGCGGAACACGCCCAGGGGAATTTGCGACAGCGTGTAGCCGTCCGGCCGCGCCTGGGTCAGGGCGATGGCGCCCAGCGTTCCGCCGGCGCCGGGACGATTTTCGATCACCACCGCCTGGCCGAGGTTGTGGCCCGCGCTCTCGGCAAAAGTGCGCATCACCACGTCGGTGGTACCGCCCGCCGGCCAGGGGCAATACAGGGTGACGGGGCGCGCAGGATAGGCCTGGGCGCGCGCCGGCAGGCTGAAGGCCGCGGCGCCCGCGCTTGCGCCGGCGGCCAGCAAAAAGTTGCGGCGATTGGTCATGTTTGCCTCCTTCTTATTATGTGCGCCGCGGCAGCGGCCGATGCCGCGCAGTCTATGCGCAAACTCAGACGCGATGCTACTCGGGTTGCACCATAATGCAGCGTACCTTGTGGGTCGCACTCACCGCGACTTCAGCGGGATAGGCGGCCTTGCACGCCTCGACCGCCAGCGGGCAGCGGGTATGGAAATGGCAGCCGGCCGGCGGGTTGGCCGGGCTCGGTATGTCGGCCGCCAGGTGCTCCTTCACTTCGCTGGTGAGAGGCGGCAGCTTGCTCTCGGTATTCAAGCGCGGCACCGCCGCCAGCAGGGCTTGCGTATACGGATGCCGCGGCCGGTTCAGCACCTCTTCGGCAGTGCCAGACTCCACAATGCGCCCGAGGTACATCACCGCCACGTCGTGAGCCAGGTACTCGACCACGCCGATGTTGTGGGTGATGAACAGGAAGCTCACCCCCAGGGTCTTTTGCAGATCCTTTAACAGGTTGAGGATCTGCGCCTGCACAGAGACGTCGAGCGCACTGGTGGGCTCATCGCAGACAATCAGTTGAGGATTGGCCGCCAGCGCGCGCGCGATCGCAATGCGCTGGCGCTGGCCGCCGGAGAATTCATGCGGGTATTTGTAGCGCGACTCCACCGCCAGGCCGACCTGCCCGAGCAGCTCGGCCACGCGATCGTTGCGCGCCTGCGCATTGGCGCCGATGCCGAAGGAAGCCATGCCTTCGGCAATGATCTCGCCCACGCGCATGCGCGGGTTAAGCGAGCCGAAGGGGTCCTGGAACACCAGTTGCATGCGGCTGCGCATGCGCTTCAATTCCGCGCCCTTTAGGCCGAGCACCTCGTTGCCGCCGAAGCGCACCGTGCCGCCGGTGACGGGCACCAGTTGCAACAGCGCCTTGCCGGCGGTGGTCTTGCCGCAGCCGGATTCACCGACCAGGGCCAGGGTGCGGCCCTGGCGGATCGACAGCGACACCCCATCGACGGCCTTGACCTGGCCGACCACTTTTTTAAGCAGGCCCTTGCGGATCGGGAAGTGCACCTTGAGGTCGCGGACCTCCAGCAGGTCGCCGGCATCCGCCGGCGCTGCGAAGTCGGCCGCTTCCGGCACCTTGTCGTCTTCCCGCCGCAGCAGTTCGGCCAGACGCCACTCCTCGCGCGGATCAAGCAAGTGGCAGCGCGCCTGGTGCTGCGGATCCGGGCCGTGCCAGGCGGGCGCCTGCTTTCGGCAGCGGTCATAGGCATAGTCGCAGCGGTCGGCGAAGCGGCAGCCGGTGAACTGGCCGTGCAGCGGCGGCACGAAACCCTTGATCGAGGCCAGCGGCTCGCCGCGCTTGCCCGCGCCCGGCAGCGAGGCGAACAGTTTCAGTGCATACGGGTGCAGCGGCTGGGCGAAAAACGCGTCGCGCGGGCCGATTTTCACGATCTCGCCGGCATACATCAGCGCCACCCGGTGCGCCATCTGCGCCACTACGGCAAGGTCATGGGTGATCAGCAGCATCGCCATGCCGCGCTCTTTTTGCAAGCTCTTCAAGAGGTCGAGTATCTGCGCCTGGATCGTGACGTCCAGCGCCGTGGTCGGCTCGTCGGCAATCAGCACCTGTGGCTCGGCCGCCAATGCGACGGCGATCATCACCCGCTGCTTCATGCCGCCGGAGAGCTGGAACGGGTATTCGTCCATGCGCCGCTCGGGGTCGGGAATGCCGACACGCTTCAACCACTCGGTGGCGCGGCGGCGCGCGGCGGGTCCCTCCTCGATCTTATGGCGCTCCAGCACCTCAACGATCTGCTCGCCGCAGGTCAGCACCGGGTTCAGGCTGGTGGCCGGCTCCTGGAAGATCATGCCGATGCGCGCGCCGCGCACGTCGCGCATGCGGTACTCGGGCAAGGTAAGGATGTTGTGGCCGTCGAGGTTCACCTCGCCGCGCTCGATCCAGCCCGGCTCGGGCAACAGGCGCATGATGGAAAGCGCGGTCATCGACTTGCCGGAACCGGATTCGCCGACAATGGCGAAAGTTTCGCCGGCCTTCAGCGTCAGGTCGATGCCGTCCAGCGGATGCACCACGCCGGAAGCACTGTCGATGCGCGTGTGCAGATTCCTGACTTCGAGTACGTCGGTCATGCCGGCCGCCCTCCGGGCGCGCGGGGGTCTTCAGCCGCCTCGGTCATGCCGCCCACCGGGCCGCGCTGGAAGATGCGCGGGCGCGCGCGGCGCACCACGCGGCGCGGATCGAAGGCTTCCTGCACCGCGTCGGCGAACAGGTTGGCCGCCAGCACCAGGCCAAGCATGAAAAAGAAGGCCGCGGCCAGCAGCCACCACACCAGCGGGTCGCGCGACATCTCGAAGCGTGCGGCGTTGATCATGCCGCCGAAGCTGTTGGTGGTCGGATCGACGCCGACACCCACATAGGAGAGCACGGCTTCAGCCAGCACCATGCCGGAAAAGTCCATCACCGCGTTGATCGTCACCAGGTGCATCACATTGGGCAGCATGTGGCGGGTGAGGATGCGCAGGCGCGCCACGCCGAAGGCTTGCGCCGCCTGGATGTAGTCGAGCTCGCGCAGCTTCAGCGCTTCGCCGCGCAGCAAGCGGCACAGGCCGGTCCAGCCGGTGGCACCGAGGATCACGCACAGGGCCAGCAGGCGCATGTCGGCGCGCTGCAAGGTGGTGGGGAACAGGTCCTGGTGGTTGTCGATGCTCACCTGCACGATCAGCACGGCGGCGGCGATCAGCAGCACCGAAGGAATCGAACTCAGCGAGGTGTACAAATAGACGATGACGTCGTCCACCCAGCCGCGGAAATAACCGGCGGCCAGGCCGAGCAGCACGGCGAAGGGCAGCATCACCATCGTCGTCAGCGTGCCGATCACCAGGCCGGTGCGTATGCTCTTGAGCGAGATGGTCAGCACGTCCTGCCCGACCTTGTCGGTGCCGAAGAGGTGATAGTGGCTGCCCAGCGCTACCGCCGGACAGGCCATCAGGCAGATCAGCAACAGGGTGACGAGTATCGGCCGCCAGGGCGCGGGCGTGGTGCCGCGCCACATCGCGCGCGCTGCCAGCGCCGGGCCGCCGCCCTTGCGGCCCACCCACAGCGCGAGCGCGCCGTTGAGCACGGCAAACAGGACGAGGCCTTTCGCCAGACCCAGCGCGCCGCGCCAGGCAATATCGCCATCGCGGTCGCCGGGATTCTTCAAGTGCGCGCCGCCAACCGTCAGGCGCGGAAATTCGCGGGCCTGTCCGCCGCCCGGTTTTTCCACGGTCTCCTTGGCGAAGGAATAGATCGCCAGCGGCGCCGAGTAGGTCTTTTCGCTCTTGCCGGCCATCGGCCCGAGCGCGGCGCCCAGCAGAACATCGAGCACGCTGCGCACTTCCACCCCCGTCTGGCTGCGGCCCGGCGCACCGCTCGCGGTGCGAAAGTGCAACGAGTCCGCCAGGCCAATGGCGGCATAGGCCACCAGCACCGTTGCGCAGATCATCGCCACCGGGTTTTGCCTGACCTTCAGCCACGGCACCAGCAGGTGTTCATGGCGACGTACGTACCAGACATAGCCGACCACGGCGAACACCAGCAGCCAGAGCAGCACGTCGGTAATCAGGAGCACCGGCGAGAAGTTCATTCCAGCCTCACGCGCGGGTCGACGAAGGTGTACGAAATGTCGGTGGCGATCAGGCCCAGCACCAGCAGCACGGTGCCAATGAACACCATCGAGCGCACGATGCCGAAGTCTTGCGACTGGATCGCCTCGATCGTGTAACTACCCAAACCCGGAATGCCGAAAAAGGATTCGAACAGCAAGCTGCCCATGAACAGGGTCGGGATCACCACCACCACGCCGGTAAGGATGGGGATCATGCCGTTCTTCAGCACGTGGCGGAACATCACCGTCAGTTCGGAGAGTCCCTTGGCGCGCGCGGTGCGCACATAATCGCGTCCGACTTCTTCGATGAAAATCGTGCGATAAAGGCGGGTCGAGCCGGCGAAGCCCGAGATGACACCGATGACCACCGGCAGGATGACGAAACGAAAGCTGTCGAACAGCGTGTCATACCCGGAAATCGGCACCAGGCGCCAAGCCTTGCTGAACAGGTATTGGCCGCCGATGATATAGAACAGGCCAGAGACCGACATCATCACCACCAGGAGTATCTGGCTGGTGAAATCGAAACGCGAGCCACGGAACAGCGCCAGCAGCAAGGCGAAGCTCACCGTCACCGCCAGACCGATGATGAAATTCGGAATCTGCAAGGCGAGGCTGGGCCCGGCGCGAGTGCGGATTTCATACCAGATGTCGCGGCCGTCGTCGGACTGGCCGAAACGCAAGGCGAACATCGACGCCGATTTTTCGAAATAGATCGTGTCTGTGACCTTCTCGATACCGGCGGCGGCGCTGTTGAACAGCAGCGGCTTGTCGTAGCCGCGCTCGGCCTTCCACTTGGCGATGGCGTCGGCCGTGACGCGCTTGCCGCCGAGCTGGATGCGCGCAATGTCGTCCGGCGTATTGACCTTGAAGAACAGCCAGAAGGTGAACAGGTTGACGCCGATCAGCACCAGCAGGCCGTAGCCCAGGCGGCGGACGATATAGGCGCTCATGCCTGGCCTCCAGTCGCGGGCGCTTGCGCCGCCGCGGCATCGGAGATCGCCGCCGCGCTCTCGGCCCGGCGCCAGGCGCGCACACCCAGCCAGGCGAGACCCGCGACAGCGATCAGCAATAGCACCAGAGGCCAGACCACCGGCGGGTTCCACGAAAGGCGCTTGCGCGCGCGCTGGTTGCCGTCGATGCGCTGGTACTTGAGATTGTTGCGCGCCATTTCATTCGGCTTGCTATTTTTCACCCAGTCATGCACCAGGGCATAGCTCTTCGGGTGCACGCCCCACATCCATGGCACGTCGTGGCGCAGGATGGTCACCATGCGGTCGATCATTTCCTGGCGCTTCGGGCTGTTTTCCATATTACCGACCTGGGCGAACAGGCGGTCGTACTCGGCGTTTTCGTAGTTCGACTTGTTCTCGCCGTCGTTTTTCACCGTGGCGTTCGGACTGTAGAACAGGAACAGAAAGTTTTCCGGATCGGGATAATCCGCGTTCCAGCCGAGCGAAAACATCTGCGTATTGCCCTTGCGGACCTTGTCCTGGAAACGGTTGAAGTCGGTGGCGCGAATCTCCAACTGGACATCGATCTTGGCGAATTGCTTGCGGTACCAGTCCAGTTGCGCCTTGTTGTTGCCGCTGCTGGGCGTGTCGAGATTGAGCACCAAGGGCGCCCCGGTCTTGGCGTCGTGGCCGTCCGGATAGCCGGCCTCGGCCATCAGTCGTTTGGCCTCGGCGATCGACTTGCGCTTGGGGGCGCCATCGACCCAGTCATACACCAGGGGATTGATGCTCTCCTTGCCTTCGCGAAAACCGAAAATACCCGGCGGGATCGGCCCCTGCGAGGGAATGCCGCGGCCGTTCATGAAAATCGAGATCAGTTCCTCGTAGTCCACGGCGATCGAAATCGCTTGGCGCAGCTTGCGTGCGCGCTCGCCGCCGGGCTTGCCGACCACGGGGTCGAGCCAGTTGAAGGCAGTGTAAAGGGTAGAGGTGGCCAGCGAGGTGCGCAGGCTGATGCCGCGCTCTTCCATTTCCGGGCTCAGGGTGGCCTCGCCGCCGCCGCCGAACTTCACCGCCTGGTCGAAGTTGTCGGAGGAGATGCCGGACTTGTCGTAATAGCCCTGGAGGAATTTGTTCCAGTAGGGAATCGCTTCCTTCTCGCGCACGAAGACGATGCGGTCCATGAAGGGAATGGGTTTGCCCGCGTCTTCCAGCAGCCCGGCGGCCTTGTCGCCTGCCTCGCCCTCCGTCGGATATTTCTCGCCGTGGAAATACGGATTCTTCGACAACACCATGCGCAGGTTGGGATTGTTCTCCGTCAGCATGTAGGCGCCGGTGCCCACCGGGTACCAGTCGAGGGTGAAATTCTTGTCTACCATGCCGGGCTGGGAGTAGAACTCGTCGGCCTCCCAGGGGATGGGCGCGAAAAACGGCATCGCCATCCAGTAGAGCAGCTGTGGATATTTTCCCTTGATCGTGACCCTGAATGTGGTCTTGTCGATTACCTTGGCGCCTTCCAGTTCGTAGGGCCGCAGGTCGAGCCAGGCGCCCTTGCCCTTGGCCGCGTCGAGCTTTTTCGCTTCGCGCTGCAGGCGCTCGCCCAGTTCCTTCAGGCCGACAATGTAATCCGACATGTGGCCGAAGATCGGCGAGTTGACGCGCGGGTTGGCCAGGCGCTTGATCTCGTAGACGTAGTCGGCCGCGTCCAGTTCGCGGGTGCCGCTACCGGTGAAATCGCCGAGCACATATTTGCCGGCGATCTCGGGGGCGCCGAGGCGCCGGTTGGCTTCGACAAACGCCGGGTGCGGCTGATAGCGGATGCCCGGCTGGATGACGATGTCGTAAACCGAAAACGCGATGTCCTTGCCTTCGGCGCTGGCCGGCAGCTCGCGGCCCTTGTCATCGAGGTAGCGCGGCTTGGGCATCGCCGTGGCGGTGGCCGGAATCAATTCGTACGGGCGCTTCAGGTAGTGGTACTGGAACGGCGCTTCGTAGATCTGGTAATTGAATTCCGCCTCGGACTCGGTGTACGACTGCGCCGGGTCCAGGTGCTTGGGGCGCTCGGTGAACTCGGTATAGAGCGCGTTTTCGCTCGATTCGGAGAGCGAATAGGGATTGTTCCAGACGTCGCCGCAGGCGGCGATCAGGGACACGCAGGCCAGCGCAGCCCATCGCGCCCAACGCCCGACCCGCCTCGTGCCCGGTTTTCGCATGGCCGCCAGTGTAACCAAAAGCTCCGCTTTGGTGTCATGCGCGGCGCCAATACAGAGCATGCGCGCCGCTCCCGATATAATCCGCGCCAGTCAAAAACATTCGTGGAGAGCAACAATGGGTTTCCTCGCCGGCAAAAAGATACTGGTCACCGGGGTGCTGAGCAACCGCTCCATCGCCTATGGCATCGCCAAGGCATGCCACCGCGAAGGCGCGGAACTGGCCTTCACCTATCAGGGCGAGCGTTTCGAGGAGCGCATCAAGGGCTTCGCCGCCGAGTTCGGCTCCTCCCTGTATTTCTCCTGCGATGTCGGCAGCGATGCGGATATCGCCGGCGTGTTCGAGGGCCTGAAAAAATCCTGGGATGGGCTTGATGGCCTGGTGCACGCCATCGGCTTTGCGCCGCGCGATGCCATCGAGGGTGATTTCATGGAAGGCGTCTCGCGTGAGTCCTTCAGGATCGCCCACGACATTTCCAGCTACAGCTTTCCGGCGCTGGCCAAGGCTGCCATGCCGATGATGGAAGGCCGCCACGGCGCCCTGCTGACGCTGACCTACCTGGGCGCCGAGCGCGTGGTGCCCAACTACAACACCATGGGCCTGGCCAAGGCCAGCCTGGAAGCCTCGGTGCGCTACATGGCGAGCAGCCTGGGCCCGCGCGGCCACCGGGTGAACGGCATTTCGGCGGGGCCGATCAAGACCCTGGCGGCGATGGGCATCGGCGGCTTTTCCAAAATCCTCAAGTTCGTCGAGGAAAACGCGCCGATGCGCCGCAACGTCACGGTGGATGACGTCGGCAACGTCGCCGCCTTTTTGCTCTCCGACCTGGCCGCCGGCGTCACCGGGGAAATTACCTACGTGGACAATGGCTTTTCGCGCATCGTCGGCGGCATGCCGACCGCTTAAGCCCGATTACGCCGGAGGCTGCCATGCTGAAAAAACTCGCAAGTGCCATGCTGATGTGCGCCACCGGCCTCACCAGTGCGGCGCCGCCCGCCACCGTGGTCCCTGCCGACATGGTCAAGTGCGACGTGCGCCTGAACATCACCGACCCCGACCCCAAGGGCCTGAACGTGCGCGCAGCACCCGAGGTCAAGCCGGACAACATTGTCGGCGTGCTCAAGCCGGACGGTGAATGGACCACAGTGCACATCGCCGGCAACCAGGGCGAGTGGTTCCTGATCGACGGCGCCACCACCGTGGACGACAAGGCCCCCAGCGGCGACCGCGCCAGCTTCAAGGGCCGCGGCTGGGTGCACCGGAGCAAGGTCGGCGACATCGAGATCCGCCCGAACGACGTCCTCGCCGCGCCGCAGACAGGCGCAAAGAGTCTTTTCAGCGGCACCGATCCGGGCAAGACCCCGCCCTTCAAGGTGATGGCCTGCAAAGGCCCCTTCCTCCAGGTACAGGGACCGAAGATCAGCGGCTGGGCGCGCGAATACTGCACCAACGAACGCACCACCTGCGTTTAATCTGATAGACCAGGCGGCACAGTTTCTGCTGCCCTCTTGCTGCAAAGCGCAGCAGACAGCAGCAGAAAGCGCTTTTGGTTTACTATTAATTCTGTATACAAAGCTGCCCTGAATTGTGTGCAGGACGCCCTGCATGCGTCGAAGAAGGTCAAACGTGCCGATCTCCACCCGCCTCAAACCCAACCTGTATAAAGACTCGGTGGCGCTGATGCGCATCGCCGAAAAGCTGCTGGCCGACCCCCACGTCACGCGCGCCACCCTGGTGATGGCAACCCCGGCGAACAAGGAAATCCTTGAAGAGGCCGGTCTGCTCAACGGTGAAGCCGCGAAGGCCAATCCGAGCGACCTGATCATCGTCGTCGAAGCCGCAAGCGAAGCCGTCGCCACCGCTGCGTTCGCCAAGGTGGACGAATCCCTCAGCACCGCGGCCGTCAAATCCGGCAGCGCCAAAGAGATCGTCCCCAAGACCTTTGCCATGGCCCTGCCGCGCCTGGGCACGGCGAACATCGCGCAAATCTCCGCGCCGGGTTCGTATGCCGGCGCCGAGGCGCTAAAGGCAGTCAAGACCGGGCTCAACGTCTTCCTGTTCAGCGACAACGTGCCGCTGACGCAGGAGATCACAGTCAAGCAGGCGGCGCGCGCCAAGGGCCTGCTGGTGATGGGGCCGGACTGCGGTACCGCCATCATCGGCGGCGTACCCCTGGGCTTTGCGAACGTGGTCAATCGCGGGCGCATTGGCTTTGTGGCCGCTTCCGGCACCGGGCTGCAGGAAGTCACGGTGCAAACCCACTTGCTGGGCGAAGGCATCAGCCACGCCATCGGCACCGGCGGGCGCGACGTCAAGGCCGAGGTTGGCGGCATCACCATGCTGATGGCGCTGGACCTGCTCGCAGCCGACCCCGGTACGGAGGTAATCGGCATCGTCTCCAAGCCCCCTGCCCCTGCAGTGATGAATGCAGTGATCGAGCGCGCCGGCCGCGCCGGTAAACCTGTGGTGGTGTGCTTTCTCGGCGGCGAACGCATCAGCACACCCGCCAATGTGCACCAGACCGGCAACCTGTTCGACTGCGCCGACGCCTGCGTGGCACTGGCGCAAAAGCGCAAGCCGGTGGCCGCGCAGTTCGATTCCCATCAGCACGAAAAGGGGCAAAGCAGGACACAGAAATACATCCGCGGCCTGTTCTCCGGCGGCACCTTTTGCACCGAGGCGCAGGTAGCTTTGCGCGACGCCGGAGTTGCCGCGTTTTCGAACGTGCCGCTGGACAAGTCGCGCGCCGTCGCCGACCTGCGGCGTTCGCAGGAACATACCATGCTCGATCTCGGCGACGACGATTTCACCGTCGGCCGCCCGCACCCGATGATCGACCCGTCCACCCGCGTCGCGCGCATCGCGCAGGAAGCGGCCGACCCCGAAACCGCGGTGATCCTCATCGACATCGTGCTGGGCTACGCCAGCCACACGGACCCGGCCGGCGCGCTGGTGCCGGCGATCCGCAAGGCCCAGGTCGATGCGCAGGCGCAAGGCCGGCGTGTCGTCTTCGTCGCCTTCGTCTGCGGCACCGAGCAAGACCCGCAGGTGCGCTCCTCGCAGGAGGCGAAGCTGCTCGAAGCCGGCTGCGTGCTCGGCCGCTCCAGCACCGAAGCCGTGCGCATGGCCGCCGCGCTGGTGGCCTAGATGGGTCCCGTCGCGGCGGCCAACAACGGCAAGCGCGTCGTCGTGGCCCTCGGCGGCAATGCCGCCTACCCGCCGACCATCCGCGGCACGGCCGAAGAGCAACTGGAGGTAATGGAGGGCCTATGCGAACACTTCGTGCGCATGATCAACGCCGGCTACCAGTTGGTCATCACCCACGGCAATGGCCCGGTGGTAGGCAACATTTTGTTTCGCATGGCGAAGACGGCGGTGGAATTGCCGCCGATGCCGATGGACGTGTGCGTCGCGCATTCGCAAGGCGGCATGGGTTATATGCTGGAGCAGAGTTTTCAGAACGTGATGCGCAAGCGCGGCTGCCACGCCAGCGTCGCGGCGGTACTGACCGAAGTGGAAGTCGATCCGAAAGACCCGGCTTTCGCCAATCCCACCAAGCCGGTGGGCAAGTTCTTCTCCGAGGCCGACGCGAAACGCCTGGGGCAGGAAACCGGCTGGGACTTCATCGAAGACTCCGGGCGCGGCTGGCGCCGGGTCGTGCCCTCGCCGCAGCCGATGGAGATTCTCGACCTGCCGGCCATCGAAGCCCTGCTCGCCGCCGGGCTGATCCCGATCGCCGCTGGCGGTGGCGGCATTCCGGTGATCCGCAATCTCGATGGCGACTACAAGGGCGTACCGGCGGTGATCGACAAGGACCTCACCTCCGCCATGCTCGCCGCGCGCCTGGGGGCGGCGGCCTTCATCATGCTCACCGGCGTGGAACAGGTGGCGCTGGACTTCGGCAAGCCAACGCAGCGCGCGGTGGCACAACTGACAGCCAGCGAAGCGCGGCAACATCACAAGGACGGCCAGTTCCCCCCCGGCAACATGGGCCCGAAAATCGATGCCGCGCTCAACTACCTGCACGACTACGACGGCATGGTGGTCATCACCTCGCTGGAGCGGGCCTTCGACGCGCTCACCGGCAGCGCCGGCACCCGGATCGTCCGCGATGCCTGAGGCGCCGAACATCGTCGCCCTCGGCGCACGCGCCGCCGCCGCGCTGGCCCAAAGCGGCGGCGCTCTACGCCTGATCCCCGGCTTCACCGAAACGCCCTACCGCTATGCCGGCGAAAACATCGTCTGGGTCGGCATGCGCGGCGAGGCGCATCCGCGCGCGGTGTTTGTCGATGCGCCGGCGCAGCAGATGCGCCTGGCGTGGGATAGCATGCATCCCGTTCCCGCTTCCCTCCACGCCCGCGCGAACCTGGACCGCGCCGCTACCGCGCAGCGCTTTGCTGAATTGGCGCACCGCTGCCGTGAACTGGGCGAGCCGCGCGGCTTCGGGCAACTGCTGGTCGGCGCCTTGCCGCCCTTTCCGCTGGACCGCCGCGTCGATGCCGCAAACGCGCTGGCCGCAGCGGCTGGCGCCGATGACGCCGAGACATTCGCCGAGGCGGCCCTGCGCCTGCTGGGGGTCGGCGGCGGATTGACACCTTCGGGAGACGACTTCGTCGGCGCCGCCCTGTTCACCCTGCATCATTTGGGCATCGACAATGCGCGTTGGCGCGAGGCCGTCCAGGCACTCACAGCCGCCACGCGCACCCGCACCCACGCCATCAGCGCCGCGCTGTTTGATGATCTGGCCGGCGGCGAAAGCTTCGCGCCGTTGCATGACCTGATTGGCGCCGCGGACGCGACCGCCATGCTGGAACCGGCGCGCCGCCTTACCGCCATCGGCCACTCCTCCGGCTGGGATATGCTTTGCGGCATGATCGCCGCCGCCACCGGCAAGCTGCAACACCCCTTGAACTGAAAGAGTTTCG
Organism: Betaproteobacteria bacterium; assembly: GCA_028292405.1. Taxonomy (GTDB): domain Bacteria; phylum Pseudomonadota; class Gammaproteobacteria; order Burkholderiales; family JAEUOS01; genus JAQGMJ01. Next base: position 41,726 of record JAQGMJ010000030.1, on the reverse strand, counting down.
TCATGCCTTCCACCCTCCTCGACAGCGCGCCCCAGGTGCTCAACCTGGGCCTGGAATCCTTCAACGACAGCGTCACCGGCAACGGCGGCGCCGCCCTGCAGCTCGACTGGCAGCCGCCGGGCAATGCCGACCCCGCACTGGCCTGGAAGCTGGCGCAACTGATGGGCGACGCCTCCGACCCGCAGAGCCTGGGCAGCAAGATCGACGCCGCCAACAAGCTGGCCTGCGAAAAAATCATCTCCAGCCGGCCGATGTTGGTCGATGTCGCCCTGCGCGCCGACGGCGTCTGGCCCGAAATGAAGGGAGAGCGCATCCTGCTGCACGCCGGCGCGCCGGTGGCTTGGGAAGACATGTGCGGGCCGATGCACGGCGCGATGATCGGCGCCGTACTCTACGAAGGCTGGGCCGACACGCATGAGAAGGCCGAGGCGATGCTGCAAAAAGGCGAGATCAGGTTCGCCCAGTGCCACGACTTCAAGGCCGTGTGCCCGATGACCGGCATCACCTCCGCCTCGATGCCGATATACGTGGTCCATAACACCACTCATGGCAACGTCGCCTACACCAACTTCAACGAAGGCATCGGCAAATGCCTGCGCTTCGGTGCCAACAGCCCGGAAGTGCTGACGCGCCTGAAGTGGTTCGCCAACGTGCTGGCGCCGGCCCTGAAGGCGGCCACGCGCTACGCCGTGGACGGCAAGGAAGGCGGCGTCGACCTGAAAAGCATCCAGGCCCAGGCGCTCCTGATGGGCGACGAGGTGCACTCGCGCAATGCCGCCGCCACCGCGCTCTACTTCATGCAATTGGCGCCGGCCCTGGTCGCCACCGACGTGCCGCAGGCAAATATCAAGGAATGCCTGGACTTCATCGCCCGCACGTCGCAGTTCTTCCTCAATTTCTCGATGGTCGCATCCAAGGCCATCATGGATGCCGCCCACGGCATCGAATATTCGAGCATCGTCACCGCCACCGCGCGCAACGGCACCACCACGGGCCTGCGCGTTTCCAGCCTGGGCAAGGCCTGGTTCCAGGCCCCTTCGGACAACCCGGTCGGCCTGTTCTTCCCCGGCTTCGAGCAGGAAGACGCCAACCCTGACCTGGGCGACTCGGCCATCTGCGAGACCGCCGGCTATGGCGGCTTTTCGCTCGCCGCCTCCCCTGCCCTGACCCTGCTGGTGGGCGGCACGGTGGCCGACGCCACGAACTATTCGCGGCTGATGTACAACATCACCACCACCAAGAACCCGGCGCTGTCGCTGCCCAACCTGGAGTTCGACGGCGCGCCCACCGGCATCGACGTGCGCAAGGTGGTCGATACCGGCATCCGTCCTGTCGTTACCACCGGCATCGCCCACAAGGAAGCAGGCGTCGGGCAGATCGGCGCCGGCATCGTGCGGGTGCCAATGGGCTGCTACGTCAATGCACTGGAAGCGCTGGCGGAGAAGTACGGGGTTGCCTGAGCACTGAGGAAATACGCTCACGGCCAAATAAAAACCGCGCCGGGTCTACCACCCGGCGCGGTTTTTATTTGGATACCTGCTTCAGGCCGTCGTATAAGCCAGGCGCACGTAGATCGGCGCATAAGGTTCTGCCTGGGTAATGTCCACCAGCCCCTCGCGCGTCAGTTCCAGCAGCGCCAGGAAATGCACCACCGCCACCTGCATGCTGGGAATGCCGTCGAACAGGTCGGCAAACTCCATGAAGCGTTGGCCCTGCAGCTTGCGCAGCACCAGGCTCATGTGCTCGCGCACCGACAGCTCCGCGCGGCCGATGCGGTGGTGCTGGCTCAGCTTGGCGCGCTTGACCACGTCCAGCCAGGCCAGGCGCAGGTCGACCGGGTTGATGTCCGGCAGCGCCACTTCGAAGCTGGCGTCCATCGCCGTCTGCACCGGCCAGAAGTCGCGGCCCACCACCGGTACGGTTTCCAGCTTGCGCGCGCCTTCCTTGATGCGCTCGTACTCCAGCAGGCGGCGCACCAACTCGGCGCGCGGGTCTTCGACCTCGCCGGTCTCGTCGCTTTTCTTTACCGGCAGCAGCATGCGCGACTTGATCTCGATCAGCATCGCCGCCATCAGCAGGTATTCGGCGGCGAGTTCGAGGTTATGGTCGCGGATTTCCTCGACATACGCGAGGTACTGGTGGGTCACCTCGGCCATCGGAATGTCGAGGATGTTGAAGTTCTGCTTGCGGATCAGGTACAGCAACAGGTCCAGCGGGCCTTCGAAGGTCTCTTCGAGAAAGACTTCGAGCGCGTCCGGCGGGATATACAGGTCCCGTGGCATCGCCAGCACCGGCTGGCCATACAGCCTGGCCAGCGGCTCGGCGGCGTCCGCCCCGAAGCTGGCCTGCTCGTCCTGCGCCTCGGGCAGCGCGATGGTCTCGCTCACGCCTTAAACCTTGGTCTGGTAGACGTAGGCGGTTTGCGCCACGCGCGATTGCGCGTCGCGCTTTTCCTGGTCCAGGTCAAGCTGGCGGTCCCACCAAATGGCGCGGCCCTTCTTCTGCTCGTCGGCCAGCGCGGGCTTTTTTTCGAACAGCTCGCGCATGAAGCGGGTGTGTTCAGATTCGTACATATCGTGGGTACCCCCGGTGAGCACTACAATCTATAGCGTATTCTAACCCAGATGACCCGGGCATATGCAAGCCGGCCGCATGCAAAAAAAGCCGCGCAAAGGCGGCTTTTTTGCTGTATGGCGCATCCTTAGAGACGATTGATCACGCCGCAGGCGATGCGCGGGCCGGAATCCCCCGCCGGCTGGCTCTTGTAATCGTCGCGGTCGCGGTGCACCACCAGCGCCTTGCCGATGATATCGGCAGGCCCCGCTTCGACGCTCATGCCCATTACCTCGAAGCTGCCCCGCACCCGCCCTTCCGCATCGGACTTGAGGTTGGGAATGTCGCCGGCGTGGTGCTCTCCCATCATGCCGCCATGCTTCTTGCCCATGGGGTTGAAGTGCCCGCCGGCGCTCATCGCGTCCGGCGCGCTGCAGTCGCCGCGCTCATGGACGTGAAAACCGTGCTCCGCATTAGGCTTCAGTCCGGTGATGTCGACCGTCACCCGCACCGCGTCCGCACCACGCGGGCTGAAACTGACAGTGCCGGTAGTGGTACTGCCGCTTTTCGGCGCCAGGATCGCGGTAGCCACCGCGCCGCGTCCGATGCCGCCGGTATTCGATACACAACCTGCCACCAGCAAAGAGACCAGGGCCAGCGCCCTAATAGTGAGTTTCATGCGGATTCCTTCCGTCGTGTTTCGTTTTAGTGACACTGCAACTGCCATGGTGCCGCCCTTGGCTCCGGAATGAGACTTTACCTGGCCGCTGGAGTTCATGGCGAAACATTGTCTGCGCCTAAATTCAGATACATCAATGACTTGCAAAATTCTCCTTTGCTATTATCTACCCTGGACAATAGCAAAACCCTCTAAGGCCTATTCCCCGTGAGCAGCAGGGTTATTCCGATCGCAGACTACCGGCAGCTGGAAAGCCTGCCGGCCATACCCATGGACGCGTCGCCCCCCAGCGGCCTGCTGGCCGACACGCGCGGCCGGCGCCTGCATGACCTGCGCATCTCGGTCACTGACCGCTGCAATTTCCGCTGCACCTACTGCATGCCGAAAACGGTGTTCGACAAAAGCTACCAGTTCCTGCCGCATTCCGAGGTGCTGTCCTTCGAGGAAATCACCCGCCTGGCACGCCTGTTCGTCGCCCACGGCACGGAAAAAATCCGCCTGACCGGCGGCGAACCGCTGCTGCGCAAGAATATCGAAGCGCTGATCGAGATGCTCTCTGATCTGCGCACCCCGGCCGGCGACGCCATCGACCTGACGCTGACCACCAATGCCTCGCTGCTGCCGAAAAAGGCGCATTCGCTGAAGGCCGCCGGCCTGAAACGCCTGACCGTCTCTCTCGACTCGCTGGACGACGCCGTCTTTCGCGCGATGAACGACGTCGACTTTCCGGTGGCGCGGGTGCTCGACGGCATCGCTGCGGCCGAGGATGCGGGCTTCGGCCCGGTAAAGATCAACATGGTGGTCAAGCGCGGCCTCAACGACGACGGCATCGCCGACATGGCACGCCACTTCAAGGGCAGCGGCCATATCGTGCGCTTCATCGAATTCATGGACGTCGGCTCTTCCAACGGCTGGCGCATGCGCGACGTCGTTCCCTCGGAAGAAGTGGTCGAGCGCATCTCGCGCTTCGCGCCACTCGAGCCGATCGACCCGAATTACAACGGCGAAGTCGCCGAGCGCTGGCGCTACACCGACGGCAGCGGCGAAATCGGCGTCATCTCCAGCGTCACCCAGGCCTTTTGTTCCACCTGCACCCGCGCCCGCCTCTCGGTCGAGGGCAAGCTCTACACCTGCCTGTTTGCCCACGCCGGCCACGACCTGCGCGCGCTGATGCAGCTCGGCCATACCGACGAAGATATCGCCGCCGCCATCGCCCTGATCTGGGAGCGGCGCGACGATCGCTATTCGGAAGTCCGCACCGCCGCCACCGCGCGGGAAAAGAAAATAGAAATGTCGTACATCGGCGGCTGAAGGCGCATGCCTCCCGGTCGCTAACGCTTCGCCTGCAAAAACGCCGCCAGCGCGGCATCGTGCTCCGGCGTATGGTGCGCCAGCGCCTGGAAAGCCGCCGACATCTCCAGCAGGGAATCGAGCCGCAGGTGCTGCCCTTCGCGCAGCAGGCGCTTGGCCATGCGCAGTGCCGGCGCAGGGTTGGCGGCAATCTTCCGTGCCAATGCCTGCGCCTCCGGCAACAGTTGCTCCGGCGCCACCACGCGCGACACCAGGCCGCAGGCCAGCGCCTCTTGCGCGTCGATGGTGTCGCCGGTGAAGGTGAGTTCCGCCGCCTTCGACATGCCGACCACGCGCGGCAACAGCCAGGCGCCGCCGTCGCCGGGGATGATGCCCAGCTTGACGAAGCTCTCGGCGAATTTCGCCTTTTCCGAGGCAATGCGGATGTCGCACATGCAGGCCAGGTCGCAGCCGGCGCCGATGGCCGCGCCGTTCACCGCCGCAATGGTCGGCACATCCAGCTTGTAGAACGCCAGCGGGATGCGCTGAATGCCGGCGCGGTAGCCCTCGCGGATGTCGTTCGGGTTGCCCGAGGCGATGCCCTTCTTGTCGCGCATGTCCTTCACATTGCCGCCGGCGCAAAACGCGCTGCCGGCGCCGGTCAGCACCACCGCCTTCACGCTCATGTCGGCCTGCACCTGCTCGCAGGCGGCAACCACTTCGGCCCATTGCCCGGGCGTGGAAAGCGCGTTGCGCTCCTCCGGCGCGTTCAGGGTCAGGGTGACCACGCCGCCCTCTTTTTCGACCAGGACAAAACTCATTGTTGCTCCATTGCCATCTCAAACATCGAAGCGGTCCAGCACCTGCCCCGGTCCGCGCTGCAATTCCACATAGTTTTTTCCATCATGGATCTTCGTGCCGTTGACCCATACCCCATGCACCCCGCTGGCGTCGCGCACCATGCGCGAACCGCCGCCGGGCAGGTCGCGCTGCGCGCGCGGCTTGGAGATGCCAACGGTGGCGGGGTCGAACAGCAGCATGTCGGCCGGCGCGCCGACGACCAGACGGCCGCGCTCCGGGATGCGAAAGGCGTGCGCAGGATGACTCGTCAGGCGGCGTATGCCTTCCTCCAGCGTGAAGGTGCCGGTCTCGCGCACCCAGTGCTTGAGAAAGTGCAGGCCGAACCCGGCGTCGCACATGTAGACCAGATGGGCGCCGGCATCCGACAGCGTCACCACCCCGGCAGGATGCTTCAGCAGCGGCGCCACGCCTACGTCCGAGTTCTGGAACAGGCGGCCGAGGAAGTGCGTCTCAAGTTCTTCCTTCAGTGCGATATCGAAAAACACGTCCACCGGATCCAGGCCGCGGCCGCGCGCGATGGCGGCGATCGACACCTCTTCCAGCGCGGCGAATTCCGGCGTTGCCGCCACCGAGAGTTCCATGTGCTCCCAGTTGCCGAGGAACAGGATGCCCGGCTTGGGATTCTTCAGGTTGGCGCGGAATTCGTTGCGAAAGGCCGGGTCGGCGTAGATCGCCATCAGGTCTTCGCTCGTCGCCCCCTTGAGGCGGTCGAAGGCGCCGTGGCTGAGCAGCAGATAAGGGTCGAGCAAGGTGAAATCGAAAGACAGCGGCTGGCAGGAAGTCAGCACATGAACCTCATGCCCGCGCCGCTGCGCCGCCGCGCAAGCCTCGTAATAAGTCAGCGCCCGGTCCGGCACCGCCTCGTTGTACATGGTCAGCACGGTGGAGATGTAGGAAGGCCGCCCGTTGGCCGCCGTGATCGCCTCCATCACCTCAGGCGTGGCGCGCGAGCCGGTGGCCATCATGAACACCCCGCGCCCGGCTTCCCCCATCGCCCCGGTGAGCGCGCGCAGTTCGTCTTCGCCGGCAATGGTAGAGGGCATCGGCCGGCCGCCGTAGCCGCTGTGGTTCGGCGAAAAGGAGGAGGCGAAGCCGATCGCGCCGGCGCCCATGGCTTCGCGCACCAGGGCCTGCATCTTCTGCAGTTCATCGCTGCTCGGCACTGCCTTTTCGGAAGCCGCCTCGCCCATCACGGCCGTGCGGATCACCGAATGCCCGGCGAACACCGCTGTGTTCAGGTAAGGCCCGATGCGCCTGAGCAGCGCCATGTACTCGGGAAAGGTCTCGAACTCCCAGCGCGTACCCGAGAGCAGCGCGTTCAGGTCCATGCCCTCGACCACCGAGAGGTTTTTCATCATCACCTCGCGCAAGGGCGCGGGGCAAGGCGCGACGCCGAAGCCGCAATTGCCGATCACCGCCGTGGCCACCCCCAGTGCCGGCGAAGGCGACATGGTGGCGTCCCAGGTGATTTGCGCGTCGTAATGCGTGTGCAGGTCGACGATGCCGGGCATCAGCGCCAGGCCGGCCGCGTCCACGTTCTCGCGGGCGCTCGCCGAAATACTGCCGATAGCGCTGACGCGGCCGCCGTCCACCGCGATGTCGGCCGCACGGCCGAGGTTGCCCAGGCCGTCGTAGACCGTGGCGCCACGGATGATCAGATCGTGCATGTCTCCTCCTTATTCTTGACTCGGCCATAGTGTAACTGCCCGATGACACCCGCAACCTCGTTTAGAATCCGCTCATGCAGCGCCCTGCCCTGACCAATGCCGCCCGCCCGGCCACCTACGAAGTCGACGCCATCAACGAGCGCGGCGAAGTGGTGCCCACGCCGATCGCCGGCGAACACCCGCTCACCCTCTACCTGGACAAGCGCGAACTGGTCACGCTGATGACCCTGGGTGGCGCCCCGGAGGCGCTGGCCATCGGCTACCTGCGCAACCAGCGCCTGCTGCGCTCGGTCGAAGAGTTGGCGGCAGTGCAGGTGGATTGGGAGACCGACAGCGTCGCCATCACCACCCGCAGCGGCGACTTCTGGGAGCGCAAGGGCATCGAGGACAAGCTGGGCAAGCGCACCGTGACCAGCGGCTGCGGCCAGGGCACGGTGTTCGGCGATTTGATGGAAGAAATCGACCAGGTTACGTTCCCTGCGGACGCCCGTCTCTCCGAAGAAGTGCTGTATGCGGTGATGGACAACGTGCGCAAGTACGAGTCGATCTACAAGCAGGCCGGCGCGGTGCACGGCTGCGCGCTGTGCGCCAACAGCGGCGAGCGCGGCGAGATAATGATGTTCGTCGAGGACGTCGGCCGCCACAACGCGGTCGATGCCATCGCCGGGCAGATGTGGCTGGACGGTTTAACCGGCGGCGACAAGATCTTCTACACCACCGGGCGCCTGACTTCCGAGATGGTGATCAAGTGCGCGCAAATGGGCATCCCTTTCCTGCTGTCGCGTTCCGGCCTGACGCAAATGGGCCATGAGATCGCCGAGCGCACCGGCATCACCATGATCGGCCGCTGCCAGGGCAAGCACTACCTGCTGTTCACCGGCAAACAACGCTTCAGCAAAACCTTGGGCACACAATACGCATGACCCCGGCACAAAAGGAATCCATCACCGGCCTGATCCTCGCGGGCGGCCGCAGCTCGCGCATGGGCGGCAACGACAAGGCGCTGATGCAGTTCAGGACCAAGCGCATGATCGACCACGTGTTCGAACGCCTGGCGCCGCAGGTGGGCGGCGTGGTGATCAACGTCAACCAGAACCACGAACAGTACAAGTCCTTCGGCGTGCGGGTGGTGTCGGATGCCATCGGCACCTATGCCGGGCCGCTGGCCGGGCTGCACGCCGGCCTTTCGGTATCGCGCCGCCCCTACCTGGTAAGCGTGCCCTGCGACTCGCCGTTTTTCCCCGAGGACATGGTCGAACGCATGTTCGACACCCTGCAGAACAGCGCGGCGCAGATCGCCGTGGTGATGACCGGCGACCAGCCGCACCCGGTGTTCGCCCTGGCGCGGCGCTCGGTGCTGGAGCATCTCACCGAATTCCTCAAGGGCGGTGGCCGCAAGATCGACGAGTGGTACGACACGCTGAAGGTAGTGCACGTCGAATTCGAAGACGAAGCCCAATTCGGCAACATCAATACGCCGGAGGAACTCGAGGCGTACGAAAAGGGCCTGCCGCCGCCGCCCCGGCCGCAAAAGCAGCGCTTCAAGCGTAGCGCTCCGGTGGAGGCGGAGATTCCCGCCGAACACGTCGCGATCCTCGATTCGCTGCTCAACGGCACGGCAAATGCCGCTGCTGCCGCTGCCGCCGCTTCTGCCCCGGCTTCCGCTCCTGCCGCGCCCGCCGCCGTGGTGGACAGGCGCAGCAAGGCGGCAAAAGGCGCGCCGCGCCGGCGCACTGCGGACAAGCTTGAGACGGCCGTGGAAGCCCTGCTCGCCGCCAGCACCTCGCTGGAAGCGGTCGTCAGTTGCATCGATGGCTACGACCCCAACGCCCTGCCGGTGGCCAAGGTCAATGAAGTCATCCGCAGCTTCGTCAAACCGGCGCAGGGCTTCGAGCAGGTGGCGATCCGCGCCGCCCTAGGCCGGGTGCTGGCCGAAGACATCGTCTCGCCGATCAACGTGCCGGCGCACGACAACTCGGCGATGGACGGTTGGGCGTTGCGCTCAAGCGACCTGAGCGCCAGCGCCCCGGTCACCCTCACCGAGATCGGCGCCGCGCTGGCCGGCAGCGAATACACCGGCCGCCCCGGCCCCGGCGAATGCGTGCGCATCACCACCGGCGCGGTGATGCCCTATGGCTGCGACACCGTGATCCCGATGGAACTGGTGAAGGCCGAGGGCAAGCGCATCACCATTCCCGCCGGGCAGGAAGCCGGCTCGAACCGGCGCCTGGCCGGCGAAGACCTGCAAAAAGGCAAACCCGCCCTCATGGCCGGCGCGCTGATGCGCCCGACCGAACTCGGACTGATGGCCTCGCTGGGCATCGCCGAAGTCAAGGTGCGGCGCAAGCTGCGCGTGGCCTTTTTCTCCACCGGCGACGAGTTGCGCTCGGTCGGCCAGACGCTTTCCGAAGGCCAGGTCTACGACTCGAACCGCTATACCCTGTTCGGCATGCTCACCCGCATGGGCGTGGAGATCATCGACATGGGCGTGGTGAAGGACGACCCGGCGGCGCTGGAAGCGGCGTTCCGCCTGGCCGCCTCCGAGGCCGACGCGGTCATCACTTCCGGCGGTGTCTCGGTGGGAGAGGCCGACCATACCAAGCAGATCATGAAGCAGTTGGGTGAGGTGGTGTTCTGGCGCATCGCCATGCGCCCGGGCCGGCCGATGGCCTTTGGCCGCATCGCCAATGGCGAGCGCTCGGCCTACCTGTTCGGCCTGCCCGGCAACCCGGTGGCGGTGATGGTCACCTTCTACCACTTCGTGCGCGGCGCGCTGCTGCACATGATGGGCCGCGCTGACCTCGACCTGCCGCTATTGCAGGTGAAGTCGCAGGAAGCAATGCGCAAAAAGCCCGGGCGTACCGAATACCAGCGCGGCATCCTCGAAACCAAAAACGGCGAAACCACGGTGCGCATTACCGGTGCACAGGGCTCGGGCATTTTGCGTTCAATGTCGGAAGCCAATTGCTTCGTCGTGCTGCGCCACGAGCAGGGCAGCGTCAAGCCGGGCGACCTGGTCGACGTGATGGTGATGGACGGCTACGCCTGATGCAGGTTGACGCTGTGATCGCTCCGGGCCATGCCGGCTGGGAAGCCTCGCTCAAGCTCGAATTCAGTTGCCCGCAGGCGCCGCGCACCACCCTGACCCGGCGCGAGCACAGCGGCCCGCTGCGGGTGCAAAAAGCGCTGTATCCGGAAGGCGAGCGCATCTGCCACGCCGTGATCGTGCATCCGCCCGGCGGCATTGCCGGCGGCGACCAACTGCACGTTGACATCGACGTCGGCAGCGGCGCGCATGCCCTGATCACCACGCCCGGCGCTACCAAGTGGTACAAGGCCAACGGCCGCCGCGCGCAGCAGGAAATCGCGGTGCGGGTGGCCGCCGGCGCGGTGCTGGAATGGCTGCCGCAGGAAACCATCGTATACGACCAGGCCGATACCTTGAGCGCCACGCAGGTAGCGCTCGCGGATGACGCGCTGTACCTCGGCTGGGAAGTGCTGTGCCTGGGCCGCAGAGCCTCCGGCGAAAGCTTCGACAACGGGCGCCACCGCCAGCGCTTCAGCCTGCGCCAGGGCGGCAAGCTGTTGTGGAACGAACAGGGCGCGCTGGCCGGCGGCAGCAACGCGCTTTCCTGCGCAGTCGGTTTTGCCGGCGCCACCGTTTGCGGCACCCTGCTGGCCGCGGGGCGGCCGGTAACCCAGGCCTTGCTCGACGAATCGCGCGCGGCGATCGCCTCGCGCACCGATGTCTCCAGACTCGCGCTGACCCGCTTGCCCAATTTGCTCGCGGCCCGCTATCTCGGGCCGTCGAGCGAGGATGCCAAGCAGGCTTTCGCCGCGCTTTGGCAGGTCCTGCGCCCCGCCCTCACCGGCCATGCGGCAGTAATGCCGCGCTTGTGGAGCACCTGAGGCTAAAGGCTCACTGCGACGCCGCCCAGGGCGGCGAACGTTGCTTCGGCCTGGGTACCGGGCGCAGCAAACAGCATCCCGGTGTGCGAGCCGGTCGTCACCATTTCCCCGCGCCGCAAGCCCCCACAGCGGGCAGCGCAGTGGTTGGCGAGCCAGGTCAGCAGACGCAACAAGTCGACGGCTGGGTTGCCGCCGATCGCGGCGATTTTCTCCGCCCCATCAAATGTCAGACTGACGCCCAAGCGGCCATAAGCTTCGCGGCTTTGCGCCGGCACCGCCGGGCCGACGATCAGCGCGCCATTGCTGTTCGAGTCCGCCAGTACCGAGAACGGCGCGACCTGGCGAAAATCGAGGTAGCGCGATTCGACGATCTCCAGCGTTGGGTGCACGCTCTCGATATAACCGGCGATCTCGTCGATGCCATACGGCGCGGCACGCGGCGGCAAATCCGCGCCGAGCATGAAGCCGATCTCCGCCTCGACGCCGCGCAAGCGCAGCAACGCCGCAGGCAATGCCTCGCCTTGGGCGAAGATCAGGCTGCGCGGCAACGGCGCGCAATTTGGCTCAGCTTCCGGCCCGCGCGCGCCGACCTTCCAGCCGCCGACCGGGCCGATCTCGCGCATCACCGCGTCCTGTACGACATAGGCCTCGATTGTATTTTCCGGCGTCCACGCCTCCGGCAATCCGCTCAGCCCCTGCCCCGAGCGGCGCGCCTGCAGCAGCAGCGCGGCTGCGGCAAAGGTGTCTTCGGGCCGCATCGGCCTAGACCGAAAGAAGCGACCTGACGTTGTCCGTCTTCATGGTCTCGCCGGTGCCGACCTTCACCACCTCGCCGCGCGACATCACCACATAGTGGTCGGCCAGGGACTCGGCGAAATCGTAGTACTGTTCCACCAGCAAGATCGCCATCTCGCCGCTTTGCGCCAGCGCGCGGATGCAGCGCTCGATGTCCTTGATGATCGAAGGCTGGATGCCCTCGGTCGGCTCATCGAGAATCAGTAGCCTGGGCTTCATCGCCAGCGCGCGGCCGATGGCAAGCTGCTGCTGCTGGCCACCGGAGAGATCACCGCCGCGCCGGCCCATCATGTCTTTCAGCACCGGGAACATCTCGAAAATGCGCTGCGGAATCTTCGCGCTGCCGGGCTGGCCAGCCAGGCCCATCAGCAGGTTTTCTTCCACCGTCAGGCGCGGAAAAATCTCCCGCCCCTGCGGCACGTAGGCAATGCCGGAGCGCGCGCGCTGGTCCGGCGAAAGCCTGGAAATATCCTTGCCCTCCCACATCAGGGTGCCGGACTTGATCGGCACCAGCCCGACCAGGCATTTCAGCAGCGTGGTCTTGCCGACGCCATTGCGGCCGAGCAGCGTAGTGCAGGCGCCATGCGGGACTTCGAAACTGACGTTGCGCAGCGTGTGGCTGCCGCCGTAGAACTGGTTGACGTTCGAGATGGTGAGCACGGTTAGCGACCCAGATAGACTTCGATGACCCGCTCGTCGTTCTGCACCTGGTCCATCGTGCCCTCGGCGAGCACGCTGCCCTCGTGCAGCACGGTGACGGTCTTGGCAATCTTGTTGACGAAGTCCATATCGTGCTCGACCACCACCACGGAATACTTGCCCGCCAGGGTGAGGAACAGGTCGGCGCTTTTCATTGTCTCTTCATCGGTCATGCCGGCCACCGGCTCGTCGAGCAGCAGCAGCTTGGGCTCCTGCATCAGCAGCATGCCGATTTCCAGCCACTGCTTCTGCCCATGCGACAGCAGGCCGGCGGGCTCGTAGGCGCGATCGGTCAGCGAGATCTCCTGCAGCACCGAGCCGATGCGGTCGCGCGACTCGCCGGAGAGCTTGGCCTTCAGGCTGGCGAATACGCTCTTGTCGGACTTCATCGCCAGTTCAAGGTTTTCAAACACGGTATGCTTTTCATACACCGTCGGCTTCTGGAACTTGCGGCCGATGCCGGCGGTGGCGATCTCCGGCTCGGAGAGCTTGGTCAGGTCGATGGTCTGGCCGAAAAACGCGGTGCCGCTCTGCGGCCGTGTCTTGCCGGTGATCACATCCATCATGGTGGTCTTGCCGGCGCCGTTAGGGCCGATGATGCAACGCAATTCACCGCGCTCGATGGTCAGCGTAAGTTTTTTCAGCGCCTTGAAGCCATCGAAGCTGACGGAGATTTCTTCCAGGTAGAGAATCGGCCCCTTCAGGGTATCGACTTCTTCGGTGACGATGCGGTCGGTGATGCCTTCCCCGGCACCGGTCGAGTGGACGGCGCTCATGCTTTGACTTCCTTCTTGGCAAATCGCGAGAACCAGCCCACCACGCCGGTAGGAAGGAACAGCGTCACCACGATGAACAGGGCGCCTAAGAAAAACAGCCAGTACTCCGGAAACGCCACCGTGAACCAGCTCTTGGCGAAATTGACGATGCCCGCGCCGAGGATCGCCCCGACCAGGCTGCCGCGCCCGCCCACCGCCACCCAGATGGCGATCTCGATGGAATTGGCCGGCGACATTTCGGAGGGGTTGATGATGCCCACCTGCGGCACGTACAGCGCGCCGGCGATGCCGCACATCACCGCCGACAGCGTCCAGATGAACAGCTTGTAGTTGACCGGGTTGTAGCCGGTGAACATCACCCGGCTCTCGGCGTCGCGGATCGCCGTCAGCACCCGGCCCAGCTTGGAGGTGATCAGGTAGCGCGCCATCAGCAGCATGAGGATCAGCACCACCGCGGACAGGAGGAACAGCGTCATGCGCATGCTCGAAGTGGCGATCGGCACGCCCAGGATGCGCTTGAAGTCGGTAAAGCCGTTGTTACCGCCGAAACCGGTGTCATTGCGGAAAAACAGCAGCATGAAGGCGAAGGTCATCGCCTGGGTGATGATCGAAAAGTACACGCCCTTGATGCGCGAACGGAAGGCGAAAAAGCCGAAGATGAAAGCCAGCGCGCCCGGCACCAGCATCACCAGCAGGCAGGCATACCAGAAGTTGTCGGTGAACTTCCAGTACCAGGGGTAAGCCTTCCAATCGAGGAACACCATGAAGTCCGGCAGGTCGCTCTTGTAGACGCCATCGTGCCCGATAGAGCGCATCAGGTACATGCCCATGGCGTAGCCGCCGAGCGCGAAAAACACGCCGTGGCCGAGAGAAAGAATGCCGGTGTAGCCCCAGATCAGGTCCATGGCGAGCGCCACGATGGCATAGCACATGAACTTGCCGACCAGCGACACCGCGTAGTCGGAGATATGGAAAAAGCTGCCCGCCGGCGCCGCTATATTGCACAGCGGAAACACCACCAGGGCGATGAAGGCGAGCACCGCGACGGCGATCCAGCCGCGCGGACCATACAAACGGGAGAACAGGGATTTTTCCATCACGCGGGTTTTCGGGAGGTCAGGCATCTGCGAACCTTCCCTTGATGGCGAACAGGCCCTGCGGCCGCTTCTGGATGAACACGATGATGAACACCAGGATGCAGATCTTCGCCAGCACCGCGCCCGCCATGCCCTCGAGGAACTTGTTGGCGATGCCAAGGCCCATTGCCGCGTATACGGTCCCGGCGAGTTGCCCCACCCCGCCCAGCACCACCACCATGAAGGAGTCGACGATGTAGTTCTGCCCCAGGTCCGGGCCTACGTTACCGATTTGCGACAGCGCGCAACCCGCCAGCCCGGCGATGCCCGAACCCAGGCCGAAGCACCAGGTGTCGATGCGCTTGGTCGGCACGCCGACACACGCGGCCATGCTGCGGTTTTGCGTCACCGCCCGCACGAAGAGACCCAGCCGCGTGCGCGTCAGCATCACCCACACCAAGAGCAGCACGGCAAAGGCGAAGCCGATGATCACGATGCGGCTGTAAGGCAGCACGATGTCGGTCATGATCTCCACCCCGCCGCTCATCCACACGGGGTTTTCCACCGCCACGTTTTGCGCGCCGAAAATCGTGCGGCAGCCCTGGATCAGCATCAGGCTGATGCCCCAGGTCGCCAGCAGGGTCTCCAGCGGCCGCCCGTAGAGCCAGCGGATCACCACCCGCTCCAGCACCATGCCGACAGCCGCCGCCACCATGAACGACACCGGCACCGCCACCAGCAGGTACCAGTCGAACGCCCCCGGCGCATGCGCCTTGAACAGGTTCTGCACGAAGTAGGTGCTGTAGGCGCCGACCATGATCAGCTCGCCGTGCGCCATGTTGATCACGCCCATCAGGCCGTAGGTGATCGCCAGGCCCAGCGCCGCCAGCAGCAGGATGGAGCCCAGTGAAATGCCGGAGAATATCTGCGCATATCGCTCGCCGGTGGAAAGCCTGCTTTGCACCGCGTTAAGCGACTCCTGCGCCGCTGCGCGCACCTGCGGGTCGGCCTCGGTGTACTGGTCGCCCTTTTTCTCCAGCAGGCCCAGCAGCAGGGTCTTGGTATTCGGGTTGTTGCTCTTGGCCAGCGCGTTGATCGCCGTGATACGCGTCGCCTTGTCCTTGCCATGCAGCTGGATCGAGGCCTGGGTCAGGGTCAGCATCGCCTTCACCTCGGGGTCGCTCTCCTTGGCCAGCGCCTTGGCCAGCGCCGGCAGCGCGTCTTCTTCCGCGTTGCCCTGCAACTCCTTGGCGGCGGCCAGGCGCACGCTCTTGTCGGGCGAGGTCAGGCGCAGGGCCGCGATGGCAACGCCGATTTCCTTGCGCATCACGTTGGCGATGACGACATCTTCAAGATTGTCCGGCAGCGGATCGACCACCTTGCCGGTGGCGGCATCGATGCCCTTGCCGTCCTTGACGATATAAACCTTCTTGTCCGGCCCGGTCTGCACGCCGTCGTCCATCAGCGCCTGCAGCAGGGGAATCGCCGATTCGTCACCGGCGTTGATGATGGCCGCCAGCGCGGCCTCCTTGGCGTCACTCTCGCCTAAGGCCAGTTTTCCGAGGTCGTCCGGCGTGACCGCGAGGCAGTTGAATGCGGCAATCCACAAGGCGCACGCCAAAAATCGGCGCAAGAACTTTCTCACGATGGCATTTCCATCAAGCTAAAACGGCTATCGGGACCGGCGCGCGGCGGCAATCACTCCGCCGCGCGCCGCGCTACTACTTATTGGAAAAGCGCAAAAAGAATCAAGCCTTCTCGGGCACGTCCTTCTTCTTATCGTTGCCGGGGATGTACGGGCTCCACGGATTGGCGCGCACCGGGCCCGGCGTCTTCCATACCACGCGGAACTGGCCATTGGCCTGCACTTCGCCGATGAAGACGGGCTTGTGCAGATGGTGGTTGCGCTCGTCCATCTTGGCGACGAAGCCCGAGGGCGCCTTGAAGGTCTGGCCGGCCATCGCCGCGATCACCTTGTCGGTGTCGGTGCTCTTGGCCTTTTCCACCGCCTGCTTCCACATGTTGATGCCGATGTAGGTTGCTTCCATCGGGTCGTTGGTCAGCGGCTTGTCGGCGGAAGAAAGCTTCTTCGCCTTGGCGTAGGCCGCCCACTTCTTCTTGAACTCCTCGTTGGCCGGGTTCTTCAGCGACATGAAATAGTTCCATGCCGCAAGGTGGCCGACCAGGGGTTTGGTATCCACGCCACGCAGCTCTTCCTCGCCCACCGAGAAAGCCACCACCGGCACGTCGGTCGCCTTCAGGCCCTGGTTGCCCAGTTCCTTGTAGAAGGGCACGTTGGAGTCGCCGTTGATGGTGGAGATCACGCAGGTCTTGCCGCCGCCGGCGAACTTCTTGATGTCTGCAACGATGGTCTGGTAATCGCTATGACCAAAGGGGGTGTACTTCTCGTCGATGTCCTTGTCGGCCACGCCCTTGGACTTGAGGAAGGCGCGCAAAATCTTGTTGGTGGTGCGCGGGTATACATAGTCGGTGCCCAGCAGGATGAAACGCTTGGCGCCGCCGCCTTCCTTGCTCATCAGGTACTCGACCGCGGGAATCGCCTGCTGGTTCGGCGCCGCGCCGGTGTAGAACACGTTCTTCGACAGTTCTTCACCCTCGTACTGCACCGGGTAGAACAGCAGGCCGTTCAATTCCTCGAACACCGGCAGCACCGACTTGCGCGACACCGAAGTCCAGCAGCCGAAGGTCACGGCCACCTTGTCCTGGCTGATCAGCTGGCGGCCCTTTTCGGCGAACAGCGGCCAGTTGGAAGCGGGGTCGACCACCACCGGCTCCAGCTTCTTGCCCAGCACGCCGCCCTTGGCGTTGATTTCCTCGAAGGTCATCAGCGCGACGTCCTTCAGCACGGTTTCGGAGATCGCCATCGTGCCCGAGAGCGAGTGCAGCACGCCGACCTTGATGGTATCGGCCGCGTGGGCCGCCGAGATCAGGCCGGCATTGGCGCCGGCCGCGGCCACCGAGGTCACGGCCATCTTTTTCAGGAATTGTCTGCGTTGCATCGACATCGATTGTTCCCCTTCTCTATTGGAGTTTGTTGATGAGCTTCCCCGTCACCCACCCGGCGCCGTGGACCGCTCGCCCGCTTCGGACGAAGAGTGCATTGCATGGGCCGTGCCAGCGCGCGGCGTCGATCGCCGTCTCACGTTCGAGCGGCCCCGACCGCTATTTCATGTGCGTCGCAAGTGCGCCGGACCGCTCGATTACCGTTCGCGCAAGTTGCAGTCGCACCAAACGAGGGCGAAATTCCTCTTTCTGGTGCAATCTTGCATACAAAGAAACTTTTTCCTGGCTTTGCCATGCGCGGTTGGCGCCGATGACCAGGCACCCGCAGCCGCATCGGACGCGAATTGCTTGCCCTGCCGATGTGCACGCAACCGCATAACGCGGTGCGCATGGGTTTTGCATAGGCCTGACGCATCGGCTAAGCTGGCGCCCCTTCCACTCGACCACACAACACCAATCAATGGAACTCTCCCCGCGCGAACGCGACAAGCTGCTCATCTTCACCGCCGCCCTGGTCGCGGAACGCCGCCGCGCGCGCGGCCTCAAGCTCAACTACCCGGAAGCGGTGGCCCTGATCACCGCCGCCATCATGGAAGGCGCGCGCGACGGCAGAAGCGTCGCGGAGTTGATGAGCGAAGGCACGCGCATCCTGAGCCGCGCCGACGTGATGGAAGGCATCCCGGAAATGATCCCGGACATCCAGGTCGAAGCCACCTTCCCCGACGGCACCAAGCTGGTCACCGTTCACCACCCCATTCCCTGAAGGCGGCACGATGATTCCCGGAGAATTCGACATCCAGGCGGGCGAGATCGAGCTTAACGCCGGCCGCGCCACCAAGACAATCAAGGTCGCCAACACCGGCGACCGCCCCATCCAGGTCGGCTCCCACTTCCATTTCTACGAGACCAACCCCGGCCTGGCCTTCGACCGCGAGGCCGCCTACGGCATGCGCCTGAACATCGCCGCCGGCACCGCCGTGCGCTTCGAGCCGGGGCAGGAACGCACCATCGAGATCGTGGCGCTGGCCGGCGACCGCAAGGTCTATGGCTTCAATGCCAAAGTGATGGGCAAGCTGAAGGAAGTCAAACAATGAAAATCAGCCGCGCCGCCTATGCGGAAATGTTCGGTCCCACTACCGGCGACAAAATCCGCCTGGCCGACACCGAACTTTGGATCGAAATCGAAAAGGACTACACCACCTACGGCGAGGAAGTGAAGTTCGGCGGCGGCAAGGTGATCCGCGACGGCATGGGCCAGGGCCAGCGCAACCACGCCGACGTGATGGACACCGTCATTACCAACGCCGTCATCCTCGACCACTGGGGCATCGTCAAGGCCGACATCGGCCTGAAAGACGGGCGCATCTTCGGCATCGGTAAAGCGGGCAACCCCGACATCCAGCCCGATGTGACGATGGCCATCGGCGCCGCCACCGAGATCATCGCCGGTGAAGGCATGATCGTCACCGCCGGCGGCATCGACACCCACATCCACTTCATCTGCCCGCAACAGATCGACGAAGCCCTGATGAGCGGCGTGACGACAATGATAGGCGGCGGCACCGGCCCGGCGGTGGGCACCGCCGCCACCACCTGCACGCCCGGCCCCTGGCACATCCACTCCATGCTCTCGGCCGCCGAAGCCTTCCCGATGAACCTCGGCTTTCTCGGCAAGGGCAACGTCTCCCTGCCTGAGCCCTTGCGCGAGCAGGTGCGCGCCGGCGTCATCGGCCTGAAGCTGCACGAAGACTGGGGCACCACCCCCGCCGCCATCGACAACTGCCTCTCGGTGGCCGACGAAATGGACGTGCAGGTCGCCATCCATACCGACACCCTGAACGAAGGCGGCTTTCTCGAACACACGCTCGCCGCCTTCAAGGGCCGCGCCATCCACACCTTTCATACAGAGGGTGCCGGCGGCGGCCACGCGCCGGACATCATCGCCGCCATCGGCGAAGCCAACGTCCTGCCCTCCTCCACCAATCCCACCCGGCCCTACACCGTCAACACCCTCGACGAACACCTCGACATGCTGATGGTCTGCCACCACCTCGACCCGGCTATTGCCGAAGACATTGCCTTCGCCGAGTCGCGTATCCGCCGCGAGACCATCGCCGCCGAAGACATTCTGCACGACCTGGGCGCCATCTCGATGATGAGCTCGGACAGTCAGGCCATGGGCCGCATCGGCGAAGTCATCATGCGCACCTGGCAAACCGCGCACAAGATGAAGGTGCAGCGCGGCGCCCTCAAGGGCGACACGGCAAAGGCCGACAACCTGCGCGCCCGCCGCTACATCGCCAAGTACACCATCAATCCCGCCATCACCCACGGCATCAGCCACGTCGTCGGCTCCATCGAAGCCGGCAAGATCGCCGACATCGTGCTGTGGAAGCCGATGTTCTTCGGCGTCAAGCCCTCGATGATTCTCAAGAGCGGCATGATCGCCGCCGCCCAGATGGGCGACCCCAACGCCTCCATCCCCACGCCGCAGCCGGTCTACGCCCGCCACATGTTCGGCTCCTATGGCAAGGCGCTAAAGACCTCGCTCACCTTCGTCTCCCAGGCGGGCTACGACGCCGGCATCGGCCAGATGCTCGGCCTATCCAAAACGCTCATTCCGGTGAAAAACACCCGCGACATCCGCAAGAAGGACATGGTACTGAACGACTTCCAGCCTAAAATGGAGGTTGATCCCGAAACCTACGAAGTGCGCGCCAATGGCGAACTGCTGACTTGCGAGCCGGCCAAGGTCCTGCCGATGGCGCAAAGGTACTTCCTCTTCTAAATATGCTGACCCTGAAAGACTTGGTTCCCGCCCCTGCAAAGGTTGATGCGGAACTGCACCTGCCCTACGAACTGCGCGAAAAAAGCCGCCTGCGCGCCAAGCTTTCCACCGGCGAGGAAGCCGCACTGTTCCTGGTGCGCGGCACCGTGCTGCACGGCGGCGACTGCCTGAAAGGCACCGCCGACGACGGCACGGTGAAAATCGTACGCATCGTCGCCGCCCCCGAAGCCGTGCACGTGATCGAATGCCACGATGCCGACGAATTCGCGCGCTGCGCCTACCACCTCGGCAACCGCCACACCATGGTGATGTTCCTGCCGCGCATGGAAGATGGCCATTATGTGCTGGCCATCCGCTCCGACAAGGTGCTGATGGACATGATCGAAGGCCTGGGTGCCCACGCCAGCGAACAGATGCTGCCCTTCGAGCCCGAAGGCGGCGCCTATAGCGGCGGCGGCCACAATCATGGGCATTCACATGGTCGCGACGACCATGACCACGGTCACAAGCATGCACACGGCGACCACGATCAAAAGCATGGCCCGGCTCACGAAGACAAGCACGAACACGACCACGACCACAAGCACGATCACGGCCACGACCACGACCACAAGCACGGCCATGACCATGCGCATGACCACGGCCACGCCCACCCGGCCCACGACCCGGACCTGCCCCATCCCGGCAGCCGCATGCCGGTGCACGAGCCGAAAATCCACCGCCCCGACCCGGCCAAATGGACCGGCACCCAGGACAAGTAGCAGACATCGCGGGCAACGTCGCCGCTCACACGCTGGCGCTGCGTCCGCACGCCCTGCTGCGCCTGCTGCATCTGGCCAGCCCCAGCCTGCCGGTGGGCGCCTATAGCTACTCGCAAGGTTTGGAGTCGGCCATCGACGCCGGCATCGTCAAGAACGAAGCCGGCGCCCTGGCCTGGATCACCGACACCCTGCAACTCTCGGTCGCACGCCTCGAAGCGCCTGTGTTCTGCCGGCTCTACGCTGCCTGGGCGAACGGCGACATGGACCGGGTGCAGCACTGGTCCGAATTCTTTCTCGCCTCGCGCGACACCGCCGAGTTTCGCGCCGAGACCATGCAAATGGGGTACTCGCTGGGCAAGCTCTTGGCCGAGCTGCTGCCTGAACACGCACTCGCTCCCGCGCTCGCCGCCGCCTCCGGCACTGCCGGCGCGAAGAACCTGCCCTATCCCACCGCCATGGCCGCCGCCGGCGTAATGCTCGAAACGCCGCTCGAAGCCGCGCTGCACGCCTATCTTTTCTCCTGGGTAGAAAACCAGGTGCTTGCCGCGCTCAAAGGCGTTCCCCTGGGGCAGATGGCCGGCCAGCGCATGCTGCTCAAGCTCGAAGACGCGGTGGTGGAAGCCGCGCGTGTCGCCTTGCTGCTCGAAGACGACGACATCTCCAACTGGACCCCGGGCCTCTCGCTCCTGTCCATGCGACACGAAACCCAGTACAGCCGCATTTTCCGGTCATAGAAAGCAACCATCATGAGCACGCCCCTTGGAGTCGAGGTTTCACGCCCAACGCCGCAGCACAACCCGCTGCGTGTTGGAATAGGCGGCCCCGTCGGCTCCGGCAAAACCGCTCTCTGCGAAGCCCTGTGTAAAGGCATGCGCGACGACTACGACATGGGCGTGATCACCAACGACATCTACACCAAGGAGGACATGGAAATCCTCCTGCGCGCCGGCGCCCTCGCGCCCGAGCGCATCATGGGCGTGGAAACCGGCGGCTGCCCGCACACCGCCATCCGCGAAGACGCCTCGATCAACCTCGAGGCGATCGCCCGCATGCAGGCCGACTTCCCCGACATGGACCTGATCCTGGTCGAGTCCGGCGGCGACAACCTCGCCGCCACTTTCAGCCCCGAGCTCTCCGACCTGACCCTGTACGTGATCGACGTCGCCGGCGGCGAGAAGATACCGCGCAAGGGCGGCCCCGGCATCACCCGTTCCGACCTGCTGATCATCAACAAGACCGACCTCGCCCCGCACGTCGGCGCCAATCTCGACATCATGGCCGCCGACGCCAAAAAGCAGCGCGGCGACCGCCCCTTCGTCTTCACCAACCTGCGCAAGGGCGAAGGGGTGGACCAGATCATCGCCTTCATCCGCAGCCAGGGGCTGCTGGACGAAGCACGCCGGCAACGAAAATGAGAACGCGACTAAGAACACAATCAAGCAACGCAATAAGCACCACCTCATGCTCGCGACCCACCTGCTCTCGCTGATCGGCCTGACCTTCCTGCTTGGCCTGCGCCACGGCATGGACCCCGACCACCTGGCGATGGTCGACAACCTGACGCGCTACAACGCCCAGGCCGCGCCGCGCCTGGCGCGCTGGTGCGGCGCCTGGTTTTCGCTCGGCCACGGGGTGCTGGTGATGGGCGTGGCCGCCGGCCTGGCCCTGCTCTCGGGAGAACACGTGCTGCCGCACTGGCTGGAAGCCGCCGGGCAATTGATCTCCGCCGGCTTGCTCCTGGTGATCGGCCTGCTCAACCTGCGCCAGGCCGCGTCACCCCACGCCCACCCGCTGGCCCTGCGCGCCGGCCTGTTCGCCCGCGCCGCACGCGTCTCGCACCCGCTGCTGATCTCGATGATCGGCATGGCCTTCGCCATCTCGATGGATACCATCAGCCAGGCCGCGGTGTTTTCGATGGCCGCCTCCGGCGAGTTCGCCTGGGGTGTCGCCGCCCTGCTGGGCGCGATTTTCACTCTCGGCATGCTGGTGGCGGACGCCTTCGGCAGCTGGTGGTGCTATTCGGCGCTGCAGGCCGCGCGCGGCCCGGCGTATGCCCGCGGACTCACGCTGGCCATCGCTCTTCTTAGCCTGACCATCTCGGCCCTCGGGTTCGCCCGCTTTTTCGCCCCGCAGGCGATGGAACACTACGAGGCCTACGGCCTGGGCGTCGGCCTTACGGTGATGGGCCTGACGTTTGCGGCCGGTTTGCTGCCGCGCATTGCCGCCCGCCTGCGCCCCTGAGGGCGCCCGGCTCTTACCAGATGCCGATGACGGTGGTGAACTCTCCCGCCCGCCCGTCCTTGCGCGCACTGACGCGGATGCGCGTCGGCACCAGGCTCTTGCCCTTGTACTCGGGATCGACGGAGAGATTGTCGATCCGCCCTTCGCTCAGGTAGCGGCGCAAGGTTTCGTTCAGGCGCTCCTGCACCACCACCACCGCGGGCGGTACATAGGCAGCGTTGGTGTCCGCATCCTCGCCGCCCAGGGCCACCGGCACCAGCAGCATGCGCTTGAGCTTGCCGGTGTCGGACAAGGCCGCCGCCTTGGCCGGCGTAGTCACAGAGGAGAAATCCGGGCGCGGCTCCACCAGCGAAAGATGGGCGCGACCCCGTTCGAACAAACTCTTCATGAATTTCCCCATTTGTTGGTGTTGTTGGGCGCGCTGGTGTTGTTTCGCGTCTACACCCATGCCCGATCGGGCCGGCGCTACAACTTCCATTACTGCCTGCAATCTGGATTCAATCTGGCTTAGGGATTTCACCTACGTGCCCCCTGTAGCAACATAAACAGGATGCGGCAACCGTTTCGGGACTGTTCGTCTTACGGGCCGAAGGGCATCCCAAATCCAATGCCAATATCATACGCCAAGTCATGACATATGGATGCAGAGGTCCGGCAATTGCCCGCAAGGCGGCGTTGTTGCTAGAATCAAATTGCGTATCGCCCGGGAGTGGGAGCAGGGAAGTGCCCGGAATCAAAATTTCAACAACGCACGCAGAAAAACATGAAAACTTTGTATGTACTTCTCGGTGTCCCGGCGACCGTCGACAGCGCCGATCTGGAAACCGCGTTTCTGCGCCTGAAGGCGAACTATCCGCAGACCCGCCTGGATGCCGATGAGACCGCACGCATCCAGTTTCAGGGTATCCAGCAGGCCTATAGCACGCTGGCCAATCCGGCCACCCGCGCCATGTACGACCAGCGGCTGGCCCGGGCCGGCGTGAAGACCGCCCCGGTGGCGATGGATAGCGAAACCTCGGCCGGCTGGATGTCGACGCGCAATATCATCATCGCCGGCCTGTTCATGGTGGCAATCGCCGGCATGTGGTTTTATCACGTGCAGCAGAGGTCGCGACTGGAGCGCGAGGTGCTTGAGCGCGCCCTGAAAATGGCCGAGGACGAGAAAAAACAGCAGGCCGAAATGCGCGAGGCCGAGGAGCAGCGGGCCCAGACGCGCGCCGTTTCCGACCAGCAGCGCCGGAGCGATATGCAGGAACGCCAGTTGCGCAGCGAAGCCAACCAGTCGATCCGCGAATCGCAGATGCAGTCGCGCCAGGTGGAGTCCCAGGCGTCGACGATGCAGCGCCAGCAGGCGATGGCCGAGCAGAATGCCAAGCAGCGCGCCGCCTATGAGGCACAGCGGCGCCTGCAGGACGACAAAAGCCAGCTGCGATCGATCTGCATGCAGCGCTACAACCGGCCCGACTGCTAGTCGCGGCAGGTTTGCAAATCGACCACACTTAGTGATCGTTTGCGGGTATCTTTGAAACACGGTGGCAACCTGTGGCAGCCACCGTGGATTCATGCCCGATCTTGCTGCCCTCAGCCGTCTGACCCTCGTCGGCATCCCCGCGAAGCGGCTTGCGATCCGCGGTTATTGCGTTTGCGCTGAAGCCAAGCCGGTAGCGGCAAGGCCGCATTGCAGCATTCGTCCGTGTACGGCGTCAGCCACAAGGGGCATGCCCAACACAAGTGTGGTTCGTGCCGGTACGTGGGCCAGGCAATTGGCAAAAATCCACCGTGGTTTACCGTGGTTGAGCAAAACCATGGCTATCGAAAACAAAAAAGAACCGTGTTTTACCGTTGTTTCGGGCGGCCGGTGATCAGCGCCAGCAATGCTGCGACGCGGCGAAAACGGTGAAATTGACCGCTCAATTTCACTCTGAAAACGCACCGGATAATCTTATCCGCACTTAAGCAAAGAAATCGTTGCGCCTGTCCGGACAACACATTAATCTTGCCCGGTTTACCTAGAACGCCCGCGCATAGAAGGCGGGCATGGCACTTCAGAAACAGGAGACTCTCGATGGCAATCACCCTCAACGTCAACGGCAAACGCCGCAGCGCGCCGGCGGCCTCGCCCGACACGCCGCTGCTCTACGTCTTGCGCAACGACATGGAAATCAACTCGTGCAAATACGGCTGCGGCGTGGCGCAGTGCGGCGCCTGCACGGTGCTGATGGACGGCAGGGCCATCCGCTCCTGTGTCACTCCGGCCAAATCGGTGGCCGGCGCGAAAATCACCACCCTTGAGGGCTTGGGCAGCGCCGAAAAGATGGGCGTGCTGCAAAGGGCTTTTGTCGAAGAGCAGGCGGCACAGTGCGGCTACTGTATCTCCGGCATGATCATGACCGCCGCCGCTTTCCTCGACACCAACAAGAATCCGAGTGAAGAGCAGATCCGCGGTGCGCTGGCAGGCAACCTCTGCCGCTGCGGTACCCACTCGCGCATCATCAAGGCGGTGCAGCGCGCCGCCAAGGAGATGTCCGCATGAGCGCCGCTACCTCCCTGAAAAGCAAATCGCGCCGCAGCTTCCTGCAGCAAAGCGCCGGGCTGACCATCGGTTTTTCCCTCGCTGATCCCCTGGCCCTGGCGCAGGACGCGGCCAAGCCCGCGCCCCTGCCCGGCAGCCTGCAAACCAACCGCATGCTCGACGGCTGGCTGCGCATCAACGGCGACGGCACCGTGACGATGATGACCGGCAAGATCGACCTCGGCCAGGGCATCACCACCGCGCTGGCCCAGATCGTCTCGGACGAACTCGACGTCGACTACAAGCGCATCAAGATCATCTCCGGCGACACCGCGCTAACGCCGAACGAAGGCGTGACCTCCGGCAGCCTGTCGATCCAGGACTCCGGCACCGCGCTGCGCTTCGCCTCGGCGGAAGCGCGCGACATCCTGATGCAGGCGGCCTCGGCCAAGCTGGGTGTGCCCACCAGCGAGATGACGGTGGAAGACGGCAACATCGTCACCGCCGCCGGAAAACGCGTCACCTACTGGGAGATGGCCGATGCCGGCCTGCTCAAACGCGAGGCCACCGCCAAGGTCAAGCCCAAGCCCGTCAGCGCGCACAAGCTGATCGGCAAGAGCATCCAGCGCCGGGATATTTTCCCCAAGGTCACTGGCGGTGTCGCCTATGTGCAGGACATCCGCATGCCCGGCATGCTGCATGGCCGGGTGGTGCGTCCGCCCTCCCCGCGCGCCGTCCTGCTCTCGGTGGACCTGGCAAAGGTGAAGAAAATGCCCGGCGTGGTCGCCGTGGTCCGCGACGGCAGCTTCCTCGCCGTCGCCTGCACCCGTGAAGAACAGGCGATTGCCGCCCGCGTGGCGCTGCACGAGTCCGCCAAGTGGCAGGAAAAAGGCGACCTGCCGCCGCCGGGCGCCGCCCTCTTCCCGCACATGAAAAAGCAGCGCACCAACGACACCGTGGTAAGCCAGAAGACCGACGCGGCCGCCGCGGCCAGCGCCGCCAAGGTGATCGAGGCCAGCTACACCAAGCCCTATCTGGCACACGCCTCGATCGGCCCCTCCTGCGCCATCGGACAGTTCAAGGACGGCAAGATGCACCTGTGGAGCCACACCCAGGGCGTGTTCCCGCTGCGCAACGACCTGGCAAAAATGCTGCGCATGAAGGAAACCGACATCGTCGTCACCCACCATGAAGGCTCGGGCTGCTATGGGCAGAACGGCGCCGACGACGTGACGGCCGATGCCGCCCTGCTGTCGCGCGCCCCCGAGCTCAAGGGCCGGCCGGTGAAGCTGCAGTGGATGCGCGAAGACGAGTTCGGCTGGGAGCCTTTCGGCTCGGCCATGGCCATCAGCATGAAGGCTTCGATCAACGCCGGCGGCAAGGTGGTGGACTGGAACCACGAACTATGGAGCCATACCCACAGCACCCGCCCCTACGACCCAGACGGCTGCAACCTGCTGGCCGCCTGGTACATCGCCGATGCGCTCAAGCCCGGCCCCTCGCGCAACATTCCCCAGCCCTCCGGCGGCTCGGACCGCAACTCGGTGCCGCTGTATGTATTCCCGCAGCAAAAGGTCACCAACCACCTGCTGGTGGACCTGCCGCTGCGCGCCTCCGCGCTGCGTACCCTGGGCGCCTACGCCAACGTGTTCGCCGCCGAGTCCTTCATGGACGAAGTAGCGACGGCGGCGGGCGCGGACCCGATGGAGTTCCGCAAAAAGCACCTGACCGATCCGCGCGCGCTGGCGGTGATCGACGCGGTGGTGGCCAAATCGGGCTACCAGGCCGGCGCCAAGAGCGGCGATGGCAAATCGGGACGCGGC
Organism: Betaproteobacteria bacterium; assembly: GCA_028292405.1. GTDB lineage: Bacteria > Pseudomonadota > Gammaproteobacteria > Burkholderiales > JAEUOS01 > JAQGMJ01. The sequence continues at coordinate 14,272 of JAQGMJ010000030.1, read as the reverse complement.
TTCGCTTTCGCCAAGTACAAAAACCTCGCCGTGTATGTGGCGGTGGTGGCGGATATCGAAGTGGATCGCGCCAGCGGCGAAATCTCGGTCAAACGCGCCTGGGCGGCGGCCGACGCCGGCCTGGCGGTGAGTCCGGACGGCATCAAGAACCAGATTGAAGGCGGCCTGATCCAGTCCACCAGCTGGACCCTGCACGAGTCCCTGCCCTTCGACGAAAAAGGCGTCAAGGCCCACACCTGGGCCGAGTACCCGATCCTGCGCTTCCCTGAAGTGCCGGTGGTGGATGTCACGCTGATCAACCGCCCCGAGGAACGTCCTCTTGGTGTCGGCGAAGGTTCGCAAGGCCCGATGGCCGCGGCCATCGCCAACGCTTTTTTCCACGCCACCGGCCGCCGCATCCGCGATCTGCCCATGACGCCGGAAAGAGTGAAGGCGACGCTGGCCTAAAGAAAAAGCGCGGGGAGGTAGACCTCTTCGCGCTTTTTCGCAGCCGCCCAAGGCGGATGCAAGCTCTTTGACAACGCGATGGACTGCTCAGTCGGCCTTTGCGCCGGCGTCGCGCGCTACCTTGCCCCAGCGTTTCGACTCGACGGCAACGAATTCACCGAAGGCCTCGGGTGTCTTGCTGGCGACCGGCACCGCACCGCCGTTGGAGAATTTCATTTTCAGGTCAGGCTCGGCCAGCGTCCTGGTCAGTGCGGCGTATAGCTTGGCGATGACTGGTTTGGGCGTGCCGGCAGGGACCATCAGCCCCTGCCATGAACTGGACACCATGTCGGGGAAACCCGATTCCACCATGGTCGGTACGTCCGGCAGTTGCGGCAGGCGCTCGCGGCTGGTCACCGCCAGGCCGCGCAGGCGCCCCGCCTTGACGAAGCTGATGACCGACGAGAGCGTACTGAACATCATCTGCGTCTCGCCGCCGACCAGGCCGACGGCGGCCGGGCCGGCGCCGCCCTTGTAGGGCACGTGCACCATGTCGCCGCCGATTTCGTGTTTGAAAGTCTCCATCTCCAGACGGTTCAGGCTGCCGCTGCCGGGCGAGGCGAAGTTGAGCTTGCCGGGACGTGCCTTGATGTAGGCGGCGAGCTCGGCCACGGTTTTCACCGGCAGGTCGTTGTTCGCCACCAGGCCCGAAGGCATGTCGGCGATCGCGCTCACCGGGGCAAAGTCTTTCAGCGGATTGATGCCGAGGTTCGAATATAAATGCGGGTTGATCGCCAGGGTGCCGATGTTGCCAAGGTAGATGGTGTAGCCGTCCGGCGGCGCCTTGGCGCCGGCTTCCATGCCGATATTGCCGGCGGCGCCGGTGCGGTTGTCGATGATGATCTGCTGGCCCAGCAGCTCGGAAAAACGCACGGCGACGATGCGTCCGACGAAGTCGGAAGCACCACCCGGGGCGAAGGGGATGATCATGCGCACCGGGTGGTTCGGGTAGTCGCCCTCTTGCGCCTGTGCGTTGCCAGCACAGGCAAGCAGCGCCGCAAGGAGGGTGTGCTTTACGAATTTCATTGTCTCGCTCCTGTTGTCGCGGAGCGGGCGCTGTGCCCGCTGGTCCTCTTGATGGGTCCGCGCTTGATGCAGATAAATTACAAGTCGATCTCTCCCGGGTCCAGCGGCAGTTGCACAATCGTCTTGCGCTTGGCCGAGAGGTCGAAGGCCTTGGTCAGCATCAGGTTCTTGTGCGCCTCGGCGGCGGTGGCGTGCTGGGTGGGCAGGTCGAGCGCGATGCGGTTGAGCCAGCTTTCGGTCTCTTCGCGCATCGGCCCGCGCAGTTCGCCCAGAGCCATGTCGCCGGGCGGATAGCTGCCCATGAAGTCGACGCGGCGGGTGGAATCGGGCGCGTAGCCTTCACCCTTGCCGGCGGTGTGGCTGGTGGCGAGAACGATGTCGCGGTGGGTGTCGTCGATGGTCAGCACGCCGTCGGTGCCGACGATGCCGACATCCAGGCTGTAGACCGCGCCCGGCCAGACCACCGGCAGCGCCCAGGAGATGGTGGCCTGGTACATGGCGCCGTCGGAAAAGCTGATGACGCCGGAGGTGGCGTCGATGCCCTTGTACTCGGGCCCAAGCGCCTTGTTGACGGAGCGGGCATAGACCTCCGTGGGTGTCTTGGCTTCCATCATCCACATCACGATGTCCAGCGCATGGGTGCCGGAGATGACCATCGGCGAAATTTTCTCCGGCTGGTCGGTGCGCTTGTAGTTGTCGATGGCGACCAGGCGGTTCATGAAGGCGCGCGAGGTGACGAGGGTAACGTCGCCGAGCTGCCCGGTGCGCACCTTCTCCTTCGCCGCCAGCCAGCGGCGGCGAAAGCGCTGGGTGTAGCCGACCACGGCGTCGACCTTGGCTTCGGTGATCGCCTTGAGCACGCGAGCCGAAGCGGCAAGGTCCGTAGCAAGCGGTTTTTCGATCATCATCGGCAGGCTGCGTTCCAGCGCGGCCATGATGGGGTCGACGTGCAGGTGCTCGTCGGTGGCGACGATCACCGCCGTCACCTCCGGCCTCTTCAGCAATTCGCGATAGTCGGCGGTGACGAAATCGGCGCCGATCTTGTCGGCCACCAGCTTGGCCCGCTCGGGATTTTTCTCGGCAATGCCGATCCAGTCCACCTGCGGATGACGCGCGGCAACCTCGCCGCGGAACAGGCCGACCCGGCCCGCTCCGACGATGGCGAGGCCGATGCGCTTTGCGACACGGCCTCTCAAGAGGCGCTCCCGGAATCTCTCATGCTGTCTCCTCCGCCCTGTGACCGGGCTTATGTTGAACCGAACTCAGGCGCCGCCGACGGCGGCCAGCTTCACTGGCGACATCGGCAGGTTCACCACCTGGTTGGTCTCGGCGGACAGGTCGGCGGCCATGTAGACCTCCATCACCATGCGCGCGTGTTCGGGGGTGACCATCACTTCGCGGTCCAGCGCCACCGCCTCGATGAAGTGGATGGTCTCGGCGGCCATCGGGCCGGCGAACACATGGTCCACCGCCTCGCCCGGCATGGTCGACATCGGCAATTGCATGCCCTTGCCCACGGTATTGAGGATGACGTCGCGGTGGCTGTCGTCGACCAGCAGCGCGCCGTCGGTGCCGACCATCTCGATCCAGGTGGTGGAGAAGTTGGGGTAGCCCATCGGCAAGCTCCAGCCGCCGCCGACGACGAAGGAGAGGCCGTTGTCCATGGTGACGGTGATCCACTGCGTGTCGCCGATGTCGGCGCCGTTGTTCAGCTTTTTCATCACGCCGTAGTTGAGCTGCGAATACACCCGCGCCGGCTTGGCCGGGGCCAGGCACCAGAGCACGAAGTCAAGGTCGTGGGTGCATTCCATGGCGGCGGGCGAGAGCTTGCCGCGGCCGGAAATCTTGGTGCCCAGGCCGCGCGTGATGTGGCGGCTGACCATGGCGGAGACCGGGGTGCCGATGGTGCCGTCCTGGATCGCCTTTCGCACGTAGGCGAATTTCGGGTTGAAGCGCTGCGAATAGCCGATGGTGAACTTCAGCTTGTTCTTGTTGGCGAGCGCGATCAGTTCATCGGCTTCGTTCAGCTCGATGGCGATCGGCTTTTCCATGAACACATGCTTGCCCGCCTTGAGCGCGTCGCGCGCCATCGGGAAATGGGTGATCTCGGGTGTCGCCGAAATGATGATGGCGTCAAGGTCGTCCTGCTTCAGCAGTTCCTTGTAGTCGGCCGTGGCATTGCGCGGCTTGGTCAGCTTGGTGATTTCAGCCAGGCGCTCCGGGCGGTTTTCCGCCACGTCCATGAATTTCACCAGGGGGCTCTTGGCGACTGTCTCCGCGCGGATGCCGCCGCACCAGCCGGTGCCGATGATGCCTACGCCGATTTGCTTGATCATTTTCGCTCCTCTTTTCGTTGTCCGCGATCGCGTCCTGCCAGGCAGGCGCACAGAGGGGAAAGTAAAGCATCATTCGGCGCCGATTTCAACGCAGAATGGGCATTTATATAAGGTATTGCGATATTGCATACCCCCAAGAATGCCGTTTGCTTATGGGGAATGCGCGGGGCGCCGCGAGAGCGCCCTGCCCGGCCGGCGCGCCTAAATCTTCGGCGGCTCGATCACCTTCAGGCCGCCCATGTAGGCTTGCAGCACCGTGGGCACATCGACATTGCCATCGGCGCGCTGGTAGTTCTCCAGCACCGCCACCAATGTGCGGCCGACCGCCAGGCCAGAGCCGTTCAGGGTATGCACGGTCTGCGGCTTGCCCTTGTCGTCGCGATAGCGCGCCTGCATGCGCCGCGCCTGGAAGCCCTCGAAATTGCTGCAGGAGGAGATTTCGCGGTAGGCATTCTGCCCGGGCAGCCAGACCTCGATGTCGTAGGTCTTGGCGGCGGAAAAGCCCATGTCGCCGGTGCACAGCGTCACGGTGCGAAACGGCAACTCGAGCTTTTTCAGGATCGCTTCGGCGTGCCCGGTTAGCTGATCCAGTCCCTCGTAGGAATATTCGGGGTGGATGATCTGCACCAGTTCCACCTTGTCGAACTGGTGCTGGCGGATCATACCGCGCGTGTCGCGCCCGTAGGAGCCGGCTTCCGAGCGAAAGCAAGGCGTGTGGCAGACGAACTTCAGCGGCAGCTCTTCAATCGGCACGATCACGTCACGCACGATGTTGGTCACCGGCACCTCCGCGGTGGGGATCAGGTACATCTTGCTGTCGTTGTGCTGCACGGCGAACAGATCCTGCTCGAACTTCGGCAACTGGCCGGTGCCGCGCATCGAATCGGCATTGACCAGGTAAGGCGTGTAGACCTCGGTATAGCCATGCTCGGTGGTGTGGGTGTCGAGCATGAACTGGGCAAGCGCGCGGTGCAAACGCGCGATCGGCCCCTTCATCAGCGTGAAGCGGGCGCCGGCGATCTTGGCGGCGGTATCGAAGTCCAGGCCCTTCAGGCCTTCGCCGATATCGACGTGGTCGCGCGCCGGGAAGTCGAATTTCTTCGGCGTGCCGACCTTGCGCACTTCCACATTGTCGTCGGCCGACTTACCCACCGGCACGCTCTCGTGCGGCACGTTGGGCACGGAGAGCAGGAACTCTGACATGCGCGCCTGGATGCCCTTGAGCTCTTCCTCCGACTGCTTGAGCACCGCGTCCGGGTTCACCCCTTCACCGTAGATACGCCCAGCGATGCCGTCGGTAGGCTCGCCCTTGGACTTGGCGAAGCCGAATTCCTTGGCGTAGCGGTTCTTTTTCGCCTGCAGGTCTTCGGTGCGGGTCTGCACCGCCTTGCGCTCAGCCTCCAGCGCCTGGAAGGCCGCCGCGTCGAGGGCAAAGGAGCGGTGCGCCAGGCGGGCGGTAACGGCGTCGAGGTCTTTGCGGAGGGTCTGGATGTCGAGCATAGGAAGACTTGGTCGTTCCCGCGCGAGCGGGAATCAGGAGATGTTATGAAGCGATTTTTCGGCGGGCGGCACGGCGGCCGGCCCCACCAGCGGCGAGTACCGGATTTTATCCCTTGTTGCGCCGTTTCACCTTGGCTTCGCGGTCCAGCGCGCGCAACTGCTCCAGCTTCTCCGCGATCTTGATTTCCATGCCGCGCTCGACCGGCTCATACCAGCGTACATCGGGCATGCCCTCGGGGAAATAGTCTTCGCCGGCCGCGTAGCCGCCGTCTTCGTTATGCGCATAGCGATATTCAGCGCCAAAGCCCATGTCCTTCATCATGCGCGTCGGTGCATTGCGCAAGTGGACCGGCACCGGACGCGTCTGGTCCTTGCCGACAAAGGCGCGGACAGCGTTGTAAGCGTTATAGACGGCATTGGACTTGGGCGCGATGGCGAGATAGACGATGGCCTCGGCCAGCGCCAGTTCACCCTCGGGTGTGCCGAGGCGTTCATAGGTCTCGGCGGCATCCAGCGTCAGGCGCAAGGCACGTGGGTCGGCCAGGCCGATGTCCTCCGAGGCCATGCGCACCATGCGCCGCGCCATGTAGCGCGGGTCGGCGCCGCCGTCGAGCATGCGCACCAGCCAGTACAAGGCGGCGTCCGGATTGGAGCCCCGCACCGACTTGTGCAAGGCAGAAATCTGGTCATAGAATTGGTCGCCGCCCTTGTCGAAGCGCCGCAGGTTCTGCGACAGCGCATTGCCGATGAACTCGCCGGTGATGGTCGACAGGGACTGCGTCTGCGCGGAGGTGGCGACGATCTCCACCGCGTTGAGCAGGCGCCGCGCATCGCCATCGGCCCAGCCGATCAGGCGCGCCTGCGCATCTTCTTCCAGCACCAGCCCACCGACGGCCGCCAGCGCATGTCCGAGCAGCTCGCGCATGTCGCCTTCCGATAGCGGCTGCAGCACATACACCGTGGCGCGCGACAGCAAGGCGCTGTTGACCTCGAACGACGGGTTCTCGGTAGTGGCGCCGATGAAGGTAAACAGGCCGCTTTCGACATAGGGCAAAAACGCGTCCTGCTGGCTTTTGTTGAAGCGATGCACTTCATCGACGAACAGGATGGTCGAGCGGCCCTGCGCGCGCGACTCTTCCGCCGTCTTCACCGCCTCGCGGATTTCCTTCACCCCGCCGAGCACGGCGGAGATGGCGATGAAGTCCGACTTGAAGCCTTTGGCCATCAGGCGCGCCAGGGTGGTCTTGCCCACGCCCGGCGGACCCCAGAGGATCATCGAATGCGGCTTGCCCGAGACGAAGGCGACCCGCAAAGGCTTGCCCTCGCCAAGCAAGTGCTGCTGGCCGATGACTTCGTCGAGGGTTTGCGGGCGCAGGCGCTCCGCCAGCGGCGCGTTGGCGCCGGGCGTGCTTTGAGCGGGCGGCGGGTCCTGGCTCAGGAGGTCGGCCATCGCCTATCGCTCCCGGACGGCCGACGAGTGCCGGTTACTTGGATTCACCGATCACGTCCGCGCCCTTGGGCGGCGTGAAGCGGAAAGTGTCCGCCGCCAGCGTGGGGTTGCGCTCGATGGCGCCGAACTTGAGTACCGAGGTCTGGCCGAAGGTGTCGTGCAATTCCATCGCAGCCAAGGCGTGGCTGCTGCCTTCGCTTTTGAAGCCGATGCGCACCAGTTCGAAGGAAGTGTCCTTGGCCTTGGGCGTTGCTTCCAGCCACGACAAACCGTCTTGCGTGCCGGCTTCCTTCAGGGTGAAGTTTTTCTCCAGATCGTCGCTCCCTGCAAGGATCGCCGCCGGGCTCTGGCCCAGTGAAGCGCCAAGCTTGCGCACGGTGACCTGGTTCAGGTCCTTGTCGAAGATCCACAGCTTTTCGCCATCGCCGACGATCCACTGCTCATACGGCTTTTCGTAGACCCAGCGGAACTTGCCCGGGCGGACGAACTGGAAGGTGCCGGAAGCGGGATTGGAGACCTTGCCGTTGCGGTTGACGACGGTTTGGGTGAAGGCCACCTTGCCGGAGCGCGTACCCTTGACGAACTCGCGCAGATCGTCGGCAGCGGCCGCATATGCGGCGCCGGCAAATGCCATCGATGCCAGCGCGCCGAGCAGCACCCGCACCACGGCGCTGCGCGCAAAACCGGCTCCAGTCCAAATTGACTTCGTTTTCATTACTCCGCCTTCGCCGGGACCAAAATATCCCGATTGCCGTTGGTCTGCATGGTCGAGACCATACCGGCCTTTTCCATGGCATCCAGAAGGCGCGCGGCGCGGTTGTAGCCGATCCTCAGGTGACGCTGCACCAGGGAGATCGAGGCGCGCTTGTTTTTCAGCACGATCTCGACGGCCTGGTCGTACATCGGGTCGCTTTCGGCATTGCCGCCGGCACCGCCCTCCCCGGCCACGCCGCCTTCCGCGTCGCCCTCGAGGACACCGCCTTCCAGTATCCCTTCGATGTAATTCGAGCCGCCAAGTTTCTTTAAATAATTCACTACCCGGTGCACTTCATCGTCGGCGACGAAAGCGCCGTGCACCCGCGCCGGCAGGCCGCTGCCCGAGGGCAAGTACAGCATGTCGCCCTGGCCCAGCAGGGATTCGGCGCCCATCTGGTCGAGAATCGTGCGCGAATCGATCTTCGAGGACACCTGGAACGAGATGCGGGTTGGGATGTTCGCCTTGATCAGCCCGGTGATTACGTCCACGCTGGGCCGCTGGGTCGCCAAAATCAGATGAATGCCGGAAGCGCGCGCTTTTTGCGCCAGGCGCGCGATCAGCTCTTCGATCTTCTTGCCGGCGACCATCATCAGGTCGGCCAACTCGTCGATGACGACCACGATCAGCGGCAGGTGCTCCAGCGGCTCGGGACTGTCCGGCGTGATGGTGAAGGGGTTTGTCAACGGCTTGCCGGCAGCGACGGCATCGGCCACCTTGCCATTGAAGCCGGTGAGGTTACGCACGCCCTGCGAGCTCATCAGCTTGTAGCGCCGCTCCATTTCCGCCACGCACCAGTTGAGCGCGTTGGCGGCCTGCTTCATGTCGGTGACGACCGGCGCCAGCAGGTGCGGGATGTCGCCGTACACGCTCATTTCCAGCATCTTCGGATCGATCAGGATCAGGCGCACGTCGCGCGCCTCTGCCTTGTAGAGCAGCGAGAGGATCATCGCGTTGATGCCCACCGACTTGCCCGAGCCGGTGGTGCCGGCAACCAGCAGGTGCGGCATCTTGGCCAAGTCGGCCACCACCGGCTTGCCGGCGATGTCCTTGCCCAGGGCCATGGTCAGCGCTGAGCCATTGTCGTTGTAAACCTGGGAGCCCAAGATTTCGGACAGGCGCACCATCTGGCGCTTCGGGTTCGGCAGTTCCAGGCCCATCAGGCTCTTGCCGGGGATGGTTTCGACCACGCGAACCGACACCAGGGACAGTGCCCGCGCCAGGTCCTTGGCGAGACCTACGATCTGGCTGCCCTTCACGCCCACGGCAGGCTCGATCTCATAGCGCGTGATCACCGGGCCGGGATAGGCGGCCTTGACCTCCACCTGCACGCCGAAGTCCTTGAGCTTTTTCTCGATCAGGCGCGAGGTGAATTCCACCGTCTCCGGGCTCACCGTTTCGAGGTTGGCAGCGGCGGCGTCGAGCAGGTGCAGGGGCGGCAGGCCGGTGTCGGGCAGGTCGGAAAACAGCGGCGCCTGCTTCTCCTTTTCCACCCGCGGCGATTGCGGCACTTCGGCCAGGCCGGGCTCGATACGAATCGTTGAGTGATCGTCGAACAGCTCACGCCTCTCCTCCACCACGATCTGCTCGCGCACCACCTGGGCGACGGCGCCCAGTTCGCGGTCCTGGCGCTCTTCCATGCGCCGGCGCACGCGGTCGTAGCACCACTCCAGGCCGGTGCCGATGCGCTCGGACACCGCCAGCCAGGAGATGCCGGTGAACAGAGACAAGCCGATGCCGAAGCCCAGCAACAGCAGCAAGGTAGCGCCGGTAAAGCCCAGATAGGTATTGGCCAGACGCCCGAGAATGGCGCCGACAAGGCCGCCGGGGGCCAGCGGCAAGCCCACCTTCAGGCTATAGAAACGCACCGATTCCAGCGCCGCGCTGGAAAGCAGCAGCAAGGCAAAACCGCCGAACAAGGCGAACATCGAGCGCCGGTCCAGTACGGTCGCATCGTTGCCCAAAAAACGGTCCGCCATGCGCTTGTAGCCGGCGATTACCAGGTAGGAGAAAAGCGCCACCCACCACCAGGTGGAGATGCCGAAGACATAGAGCAGCAGGTCGGCAAACCAGGCGCCGAAGCGCCCGCCGGCATTGGCCACGGCAGCGCCGCCGCCGTCGTGCGACCAGCCCGTGTCGGCGTGATGATAAGTAGCCAGGATCATCACCAAGTACACGGCCAGACCGGCAAACAACAGCCAGCGCGATTCGGAAAGCAGCCGCGCCACCCTGGAGGAGGAAGGCGGTCTGGCGGTGGATGCTGCACGTTCAAGAGCCATAGCCCGCATTATAACGGCGGGCTCAAAAAACGAAGCGCCCGGGCGGTCTTAAAACTGTAAAAAAGCCCAGGCCGGAGGCAAAGGCAAAAGCCCCCGCGAACGCGGCCTTCCGAAAGAAAAAGGCCTCGCAAGCGGGGCCTGCGAAAAAGGAAAGGCCCCGCAAGCGGGGCCTTTGGGCTGCCAGCCTGCAAGTCAGCTTAATTGACGATGCATTGGCTGCTGGAGTTGCGCACGCCGCCGGCCGAGATGTTCTGGAAGAAGGTCGCGGGCGGCTGGTAGATCGGCAGGCCGGGGTCGCCCGGCAGGGTCAGCGGGCGCGAATTGAAGTTCTGCACCATGCCCCATTGGCCGGCGCGGTAGGAAACCGGGGCGCCGGAGCTGTTGGAGACGATGATTTCGCCGTCGGAGACCCCGACGATCACCGCCGGCGGCAGGCAGTCGGCGGCATTGGCGGCGCCGCAATTGGAGGCTTGCGCCAGCAGCGGCGACTCCAGGCTCAGTGCGGCTTCCCGTGCGGCCGTGTTGGCGCGGTCGCGGACGACCCAGGCGTCGAACTTGTCCGGGTCGGCGGAAAAAGCGGCATCGCTCGCGGTGCCGGTATCCAGGCTGGCGTATTCGGTGCTGTCGATCATGCCGACGCGGGTGGCGCCGCGGCGCACACAGCCGGTGGTCAGGCAGTCTTCGATGGTGAAGGTGGTGCCGCGCACGCCGATGGTGGCGGTCGCCGTATTCGTTTTGAAAGCATCCGGGTTGCCGCGGTGGCCGATCAGACCGCTGATCATGCGCAGGCCGCCCTTGAGCAGCGACAGGGTGGAACTGTCCTTGGCCGGTTCCTTGACGTCGAACAGGTAGTTGTCGATTTTCAGGCGGGTATTGGGTTTGAGCGTGACGACGCCACCGTCGGCGAATTTGACCTGGACGTAGCTGTCTTTTTCGGTGTTGACGGTGTCGCCCTTGTCGACTTCGGACTGGCGGTTCAGGGTGCGTATCGAGCCGTCCGGCTTTTGCACCGAGATGGTTCCGGCCAACTGTTGCACCACACCATCGCCGGCCATCACCGCGCCCGAGCCGACCATCGCAGTGCCCAATGCCAGCGCCAGCAATGTCAGCCGTATCCCTTGTCTAATCATTTCCAACTCCCTTGAACGAAGCATCCGTTCCCTCACCCAGCACCGGCAACGCCCGGTTTGCGGCCTGTGCCGCAGGACGCGCCCTTGCCCCGATGACGCCATCATACTATGGGCCAAGTGCTTATTTCGCAAGGAATTTTGTCACACATTGTTAAATTGGCAGCCTCGCCTGGGCTCCTAGTTGCAGCCCTCGTCCTGCACCTTCTTGTTCTTGCCATCCAGGCCTACCTGGGTACCGACGTTGGTGGAAAGAATCTGCTGCGCCAGGTCCGGGTTGCCTGATTGCGGCACGTTGGCGATGACCACGCCGCTGCCGCCCAGGGTCGCATCCGCGACGAAAGTGAAGATGCCGTTATGCAGGACGATCGGCTGGGGCGAACCATTGCCCAGGGTGTACGGCGTCTTGCCGTTGATGTCGGTGTTGTAGAGGCCGGAGAGGCTGTCGCCGACGACAATCAGCCCCGCAGTGCCCCGGTACGCGGAGATACCCGAAAGATTGACCGTAATGTCCAGCGCGCCCTCGTTGGCCAGGCTGGCGTTGCTGCCTGGCCCGGTACCCGCTTCGACGATCACATTGTGGCCGGCCGAAATCACCAGGGTGCCCGAGGGGTCGAAGATGGCGGTGGCGTCCCCGCTGCCGCTGCTGGTGCCGCCCTTGATGAACAGATTATTGCCGACGACGATGGATTTGGCGCTGGTCCCCTGCACCAGGGCCTTGGCGTTGCCGCCGGTCAGACCGCTGCCGCCGGAGACATTCAGGCTGCCGTTGAGGATATTGAACATTACGCTGTTGCCGCCGATGGCCGCCGCCGCGATGGCGCCGGTGCCGGTGGCGCTGCCGCCGGTGATGGAAAAATCACCCGTTGAATAAACATTCATGCTGCCGGCGGCTTGCACCAGAACGCTGCGGTCCAGGCCCGCAGTGGCGGTGCCGCCGATGATATTTACGCCCGCCACCCGGTGAGCGGCGTCGCCGAACAAGATGTTCGCCGCCTTGATCACCAGGGCCTTGGTGCCCGCCGCGTTGCTGATGTTCACCGAACCGCCAGCCTTGAAGCTCAGATCGGTGGTCAGGTATATGCTCTTGTTGACGTTGATGTTGCCTGTCGCGTTGAGGGTCAATGGATGGTTGAACGCATCGGTACTGACCACGTTTTGGGTCGGCTGCGCCGTCGAACCGCCGATCTGGCCGTTGATGATGATGTCGGTGCCGGCGTTCAGCGTCAGGCTGCCGCCGGCTTGGCCCTGGTTGATGGTGCCGTTGGGAATGTCCGCCGTGATGGTGATGGAACCGGTGGCATTGACCGTAACGGTACCGCCGATCAGCGGCTGGTTGCTGACGAAATCGAAAGACGCTCCGTTAAGCGTCACGACGCCAGTGGTGCCCAGGCCGTTTAGCTTCGTGCCGCCAACACTGCTGTAGGCAATCGAAGCCCCGCTCAATAGCGCGGGACTGGTGGCCTGGTGGGTTTCCAGGCGCACGCCGCCGCCGACGTTGTTGCCGTTCGTGGCCCCGGAGGTGCCATTGGACAGGTCGATATTCGAGGTGGAGGCGTCGTTGAAGGTATTCACAGTCAGCGAACCGGAGCCGGTCACCAGCCCGTTGTCGATTGCGGAGTTGTTGACCTGGGTGATCGGGCCGGACGCGCTGAGCACGATGTTGGAATTGCCTGCCTGGATACCGGCGGTATTGAAGGTGATGCCTCCTGCGACCGCGCTCAGGTTGACGTCGCTGGTGCCCGGGACCGCGGCTGCGCTATTGGCGATACCGCCGGAATTGAGCGTCCCCTGGGTCTGGATGAAAATGCCGCCGCTGCCGGTATTCAGCGCCGAAACCGTGGTGACGCCGGTATTGGCGACCTTGATCGGCGCGCCGGGCGTGCCGCCGGCGCCGATGCCGCTGGCTGCCGTCAGGTTGATGGTCGAGGGGCCAAGAATGGAGCCGCCCGAAATATCCGTGATCGCGCCGACAGCGCCGCCGCCGGCGTTAGCCGTGACGTTCAGCATGGAACCGCCGAGCATGGTCAAACCGCCGCTGAAGTCGATGCTGCTGCCGCCGTTGATCAGGTTGACGGTAGTGGCGCCGGTCGAGGTGATGTTTATTGCCGATGCGATATTGATGGCGCCGGTCTGTGCGGCATCGCCGATGGTCAGGCCGGCGACGTTCGAGATGTTGCCCAGCTCGGCTTGCGTCAGACTCAAGCCACCACCCCCGCCCAGCGTGATGTTGTTGGTGTGATTTTGCGTGGTCAGCACCAGGTTCTGGCCGTTGACATTGAGCGTGCCGGCGGTGAGGTCGAGATCGTCGACGGCCATGGTCAGCGCAACCGCCGAAGTATTAGCGGCCGCGCCGACGAAAGTGGTCGTACCGGCCGACTTGATGGTTCCGCCACGCAGATTCAGGCTGGAACCCTTCAGCGTCAGGCCGCCGAGTGCTGCCGTCGACCCGATGCTCCCCACAGTGACGGTACCGCTGCTCGAAGAGCCGGTAGCGTCCACGGTTAGCGTACGGGTGCCGGCAATGTCGGCGTCGATCGCATTGATGCCGAAATCGACGCTGCCGCCGGTTGTGCCGTGTCCGGTCGCGATTTGCACGTTGGCGCCCAGGGTGACCGCACCCGCGCCACCAAGATTGACAGCGCCGCCGGTCGTATTGATGTCGCCGGCCAGCGTCGTACCCGTGGCCGTGACGGTGACACCGCCGCTGGTGGTGGTAATGCCGGTCAGCTTGATGGTATTGGTGTCGGTCAGGGAAACGCCGGTGCCGGCAGTCGCCGTCACCGTGCCAAAGTCGTTGCTCGCGCTGGTGAGGTTGACGGCGCCAGTGGCGTTGGCCGTGGTGGTGCCGCTGCTGGTGATGTTGCCGCCGCTTTGGGTAATGGCGCCGCCGGTGGCCTTGAGGTTGAGCGCGGCTGCGCCTGCGCTCAGGGTGCCGGTGCCCTGGCTGACGTTCAGGCCCGTGAGGTTGATCGCCCCGCCTGTGGTCGACACGTTCCCGCCGATGCCGACGGCACCGCTGCCGATCACGCCCAGCCCGTTGCCGGTGACGTTGACCAGGGTAAGGTTGACGCCGCTGGCGTTCACCAGGCCCGTGCCTGTCACGCCGGACAGGATCATGTCGTTGGCGTCCACCAGGGTGATGGCCGCGCCGCTTGCCGTCACCGTGCCGAAGTCGTTGGTTCCACTGGTGAGGTTGATGGCGCCGGTGGCGTTGGCCGTGGTGGTGCCGCTGGAGACAATGTTGCCTGCGCTTTGGCTGATGGTGCCGCCGGTGGCGCTCAGGTTGATGGTGGTGCCGCCCGACCCGATGG
>JAQGMJ010000054.1 GCA_028292405.1 Betaproteobacteria bacterium | reverse complement strand
GCACTTCGCCTGCCGCAACTGGGCCTGTCGCGCCTGTTGTTGTACGCTTGGCGGAGTCGCCAGGAGGAACTTGCATGACCACCGTCGTACTCAACCGCCGCAACCTCCTCGCCGCCGGCGGCTCCGTTCTGGTAACCGGGGTTTCCGGGCTGCTGTTGCCCGCCCGCGCGGAAGGCCTCGCACCGACCCCTTCGATGCCGGGCGGGGCCAACAACTACTTCAAGGGCGCGCCGACCGTGGACCGGATCGGCAAAGGTGGCTTCTGGATGACCGGCACGGTGCGCCGCGCCGGCGATGGCGCTCTGCTGGCCGGGCAGCGCGTCCAGATCTGGGCGCACACGACCGAAGGGCGGGAGGAAGACCAGCGTAGTCATGGCGCCACGCTCACCGACAAGAACGGGGCGTTCCGTCTCGAGATGCCGCAGATCGTTCCCATCTTCGGCCAGCCGCATGGCCACCTCGCCTATGACAGCGGTGAATTCAAAACCGTCTTCCTGCGGCCGGTGATGCGGAGTGCCAAGGAAACCAGCCTGGAGGCGCACTTCGTCCTTCAATCGGTCTGACCGAGTTGCGAACGAAGGGATGGAGATTGGCCCGGGTGATCCTGATCTGGGTCATCCTTGCAGCAGCCATCGGCGTGCCGATCGCCGCCGCAGCTTTGAGCCCGCTGCTCGCATGGCGCGATCCGGTCTACATCCTGGCCGGGTTCGCAGGCATTGTCGCACTGGGTCTTGTGCTGGTTCAGCCTTTGCTGATGGGCGGATACCTGCCGGGACTGTCCGCCTATCGTGGACGGCGTGCCCATCACTGGATCGGAGGCGCGCTGGCGGTGGCGGTGATAATCCACGTCGGGGGCCTCTGGATCACCAGTCCGCCTGACATGATCGACGCCCTGCTGTTCGCATCGCCGACGCCGTTCTCCCCCTTTGGGGTGATCGCGATGTGGGCCATCTTCGCCGTCGCGCTCTTGGCTGCACTGCGCCGGCGCCTGGGACTGCGGGCGCGAACGTGGCGCATCGTCCATATACCCCTCGCGATTGTTATCGTCGCAGGGAGTGTGGCCCATGGCATGCTGATCGAGGGGACGATGGAGACGATGTCGAAGGCGGCGCTTTGCGCGCTGATCCTTGGCGCAACCATGAAAGTCATGGTTGACCTGCGGGTGTGGCGAAAGCGCGGGGCGGGTTCGCTTTAACCCGCAGAACCATCAACCCCGTCATTGCGAGCGCAGCGAAGCAATCCAGCTTTACTTCAGCAAGGCTGGATTGCTTCGTCGCAAGAGCTCCTCGCAATGACGGCGAGGGTAATGTGCCCTTACCTCCCCGGCCGCAGCTCCAGACTTTCCAGTCCGGCGGCAACGCTGAGGCCGACCTGGCCCTGCAGGCTGAGCGGCTGCAGCGCGATGGTGTTGTTGGAGCCGCCGATCAGCGCGTTGCCGCCGGCGCCGACGCCGATCGCCGCGCTGCCCTGCACGCCGGCATAAATGCCCGCAAGAGAGCCCGGTCCGAGCCGCACCGACGGCGCGAATACGCCCCAGGCCAGCGCGGTTTCCTGGGTGATGCCGAGATCGAGGCCCACTTTACGGATGGTGGCGACATAGCGGTCTTCCGGCAGGCCCTCGACGCGCAGCACGCAGCCGAGATTGGTCACCGAGCCCACGATGAAGCCGACGCTGGCGCCGCCGCGGCATTCGAGGACGCCGACCTGCACGCGCTGCATCGGCTGCTGCACCTGGGCCGTGGCGACGGACGCGACCAGCACGGTGGCGGCGAGGCCGGCAAGGATGGTGGAACGGGGCATGGGGGAAATCTCCGCTGAAAAGATGTGATGCGAGCAGGGAAGGCGCGCGCCGCTGCCTTGGCGCGCGGAACTCTATGACACAATGCCGTTACCCGTGCCAGATTTCGCCAATAACTCACCGCCGTCATTCCGGGGCAGCCCGCAGGGCTGAACCCGGAATCTCGAGGAGGTGCTCTCCGTGCCCAACACATCGAGATTCCGGGTTCGCGCTACGCGCGCCCCGGAATGACGGCGAATAAAAAAAGGCCCGCTTTCGCGGGCGTCTCTCGTTTTGCGATTGTAGCTCCCAAGCGTCAGCCGTGACGGCGATGCTTGTGATGCCGGTGATGCCGCGGCGTGCCGCCGCGCCCGAGCCGGACCGGCTCAAGCTGGATATCGGCGATCCCGGCCGCGACGTTCAGGCCGGTCTGGCCTTGCAGGCTGACCGGTTGCAGCGCGTAGGGGTTTTCCGGGCCGCCGACCAGGAAATTGCCGCCGAAGCCGACGCCGACCGAGGCGTTGGCGCCGACGCCGCCATAATTGCCGGCGAGGTCGCCGCGTCCGACCCGCCGGGTCGGCGCGTTCACCGCCCAGACCAGCCGGGTCTGGTCGGTGAAACCGAGATCGACGCCGTAGCGGCGAACGGTGGCGAGGTAGGGTTCGGGACGGCGGCCTTCGCCCTGGAACACGCATTGGAATGACGTGACCGAGCCGACCACGAAGCCGACATTCTGGCCGCCCTGGCATTGCAGGAGGCCGGCGCGCACCTGCGCTTGCGCATTGGCGCCGGCGATCGAGACGCCGAGCGCGGCGATCGCCAAGGCTATGGTTGAAACTCGCATAAATCTGAACTCCGCTGATTGTGTTTGCGGAGCGACAAGAAGGAAACGCCTTGTCCAAAAAAAGAAAGCGCCTTGTCAAAAACAAGGCGCTTCCAACTTGCTGATGTCAAACCGTCACGACTTGCGCGACGAAGTGATTTGACTATCTCAAATTGCCACAGAAGCGCTGGATGCGCTTGCAGGCTTCCTCGAGGTCCGAGGTCTTGGTCGCGTAGGAAATCCGGAATGCCGGGCCGAGCCCGAACGCCGAACCCTGCACGACGGCGACGCCTTCGGTCTCCAGCAACTCGGTGACGAAGTCCTCGTCGTTTGCGAGCACTTTGCCGGACGGCGCGGTCTTGCCCATGGTGCCGGCGCAGGACGGGTAGACGTAGAACGCGCCTTCAGGACGCGGGCATTCGATGCCCTTGGCCTGG
>JAQGMJ010000025.1 GCA_028292405.1 Betaproteobacteria bacterium | reverse complement strand
GCGGTGTTGGTGCTGTCCTCGATGAAGTCGCCCAGGTGGCTGTCGTCGTCGTCGCCGATCGGCGTCTCCATCGAGATCGGCTCCTTGGCGATCTTCATGATCTTGCGGATCTTGTCTTCCGGGATCTCCATCTTGGCCGCCAGGATGCCGGCGTCCGGCTCGAAGCCGAATTCCTGCAAGTGCTGGCGCGAGATGCGGTTCATCTTGTTGATGGTCTCGATCATGTGGACCGGGATGCGGATGGTGCGGGCCTGGTCGGCGATGCTCCTTGTGATCGCTTGCCGGATCCACCACGTGGCGTAGGTCGAGAATTTGTAGCCGCGACGGTATTCGAACTTGTCCACCGCCTTCATCAGGCCGATGTTGCCTTCCTGGATCAGGTCGAGGAACTGCAGGCCGCGATTGGTGTACTTCTTGGCGATCGAAATCACCAGGCGCAGGTTCGCCTCTGTCATTTCGCGCTTGGCGCGGCGCGCCTTCGCCTCGCCGGTGGACATCTGCTTGTTGATCTCTTTCAGATCCTTCAGCGGAATGCCCAGGGTGGTCTGCAGGTCGAGCAGCTTTTGCTGCTGTTCCTGGATCGCCGGGACGAAACGCTCAAGCGTGCCGCTGTACGACTTGGCAGCCTCGACTTCACGCACCACCCAACGCAGGTTCACCTCGTGGCCGGGAAACTCCTTGATGAAGTGGGGGCGCGGCATGCCGGACTTGATCACGCACAGCTCTTGAATGCGGCGCTCATGCTGGCGCACCTGGTCCACTTGGCCGCGCAGCATGTCGCACAGGCGCTCGACCATGCGGGCGGTAAAGCGGATCATCAGCAGTTCGTCGGAAATGGCGTTCTGCAGGTCGATGTAGGGCTTGGTCTTGTAGCCCTTCTTGGCAATGACGCCCTTGACCTTCTCGTGCATGTGGAAAATGCGCGCGAACGCTTCCAGGGCCTTTTGCTTCAGCTCGGCCATGGCGGCGGCGTTCGCCGCGCTGGCGGCTTCGCCGTCGTCGTCCTCTTCTTCCTCGGCCTCGGCCTCGGCTTCGAGTTCGACTTCCTCTTCCTCAGCCTGGGCGGCAGCCAGTTCGGCGGCAATCGCTTCGGCGTTCGGGTCGATCAGGCCATCGACCAGCTCGTCGATGCGCATTTCATCGCGCGAGATCTTGCCGGCCATGGCGAGGATTTCCTCGATGGTGGTCGGGCAGGCGGCGATCGCCTGGATCATGTGCTTCAAGCCGTCTTCGATGCGCTTGGCGATTTCGATTTCGCCTTCGCGCGTCAGCAGTTCCACCGAACCCATTTCGCGCATGTACATGCGCACCGGGTCGGTGGTGCGGCCGAACTCGCTGTCCAGGCTCGAGGCGGCGGCTTCGGCTTCCTCTTCGACGTCGTCGTCGGGCGCGGCGGCGGGAGCGTTTTCGTTCAGCAGCAGGGTTTCAGCGTCAGGGGCCTGGTCGTAGACCGCGATGCCCATGTCGCTAAACGTCGTGATGATCGCTTCGATCTGCTCGGCATCGACCACATCGTCGGGCAGGTGGTCGTTGATTTCGGCGTAGGTGAGGAAGCTGCGTTCCTTGCCCAGCTTGATCAGCGCCTTGAGCTTGTTGCGGCGCGCCTCGACGTCCTCGGCCGAGGGCGCCTGCTGCAGCACCAGCAATTCCATTTTCTCGCGCGCCTTGCGGTCGGCGCGCGCGCTCTTCTTGCCCTTGACGGGCACGGCGGGCACAGCACCGGCGGCAGGCGCTTCGGCTTCAGCGGCAGGCTGCTGGTCCTTCGCGGCCTTGGCGGCTTCCTTCGGCGCGGGCGCGGCCTTGCCGCCGTCCTTGGCAGCAGCGACCGGCGCGGGCGCAACCTTGACGACAGCCTTCGGGTCCTGCTTGCCGGACTTCGCCTCGGGCTTGGCAGCCTTGGCTTCGACCTTGGCGGGTTTGACCGGGGCGGCCTTGGCGACAGGCTTTGCCGCCTTGGCGGGCGCAGCCTTCGGCTTTGGCGCCGGCGCTGCCTTGGCAGCTTGCGGCTTCGACTTCGCAACTACCTTGGCATTGGCTGCCGGCTTGGCTTTGGCGGATTTGGCGGCGGGTTTGGGATGTGACTTTACGGACATGTGCTTTGGAGCTTTTTCAGGCTTGCGGGCGGACTTAGCAGCGGACTTGACTGCGGGCTTGGCTGCGGGTTTAGGCGGCGCTTTTTTCGATACGGGCTTTGCTGGAGATTTTTTCGCCATGGATGCCTCGAACGTGATGCGCTGGCCCCGAGCCCATGCTTGGGGCGGCCGGCCGTGCTCGCGGGATTGTTCCCGAGCCAAGGCCGATAAAGTAAAGCTTTGAATTATAGCATATTTATGGGCGTACCGGACACATTCAAGTGGACCGCAGGCGCTGTTTCAGGGCTTCCTTGCGGGCTTGCAGTTCACGGTATTCCCCGGCGTTTTCACCCGCGGCCGAGCCATCGGCGATCAGGCGGTTCATCTCGCCTTCGCACCAGGCGCCGCCGGCGATGCACAAGGCATTGGAAAATTCGAGGCGGACCATCTCGTCGTCCTTTTCCTCCAGCGCCCGTTTGACAGCGTCGGAGACTTCGGGTTCATCGTCGCTGCCGCGAAAAAATTCGTACATGGCCGAGGTCGAGTCGATGCCCTCGTGCGCCTCCAGCACATCGATCACGCGCCGGATCAGGGTATCGGCGGGAAAGTAGTGCTTGGACTCTTCCATTTCCGCACTGCGCGCCAGCGCCGGCAGGCGCGCCAGCAGCCAGAGCATCTGCTTTTCCAGCGAAGTCACCGGCGCGCGCGCCACCCGCGGCGGCGGGGCGCGCAAGTGCGATGCCTGCGGTTTCAGGTCCGCCAGGCCCTCGACCTCGCGCGGCGTCATCTCGGCCAGTTCGGCGATCTCCTTGACGATCGCCAGGCGCAGCCCGGGCGCGCTGATGCGCTGCAAATGCGGCTGGGCGGCCTTCACCAGGCCGCTGCGCCCCTCGGCCACGCTCAAGTCCACCTCGGACTTGAGCTGCTCCAGCAAGAACACCGACAGCGGCTTGGCGCGCCCCTCCTCGCCCTCGAAGGCCTCGCGGCCGTACTCGCGGATGTAGGTATCGGGGTCGTGCTCCTGGGGCAAAAATAGAAAACTGAAAATCTTGTCGTCACTGGTCAGCGACAAGCTGTTTTCCAGTGCGCGCCAGGCGGCTTTGCGGCCGGCGTTGTCGCCGTCGAAACAAAAAATGATGCGGTCGGTCTGCTTGGTCAGCTTTTGCACATGGGCCGGGGTGCAGGCGGTGCCCAGCGTCGCCACCGCGTAGCCGACGCCGTGCTGCGCCAGGGCCACCACGTCCATATAGCCTTCGACCACCAGGGCGCGGCCGGCCTCGCGGATGGCCTGGCGCGCCTCGAACAGGCCATAGAGTTCGCGCCCCTTTTCGAACAGCGGGGTTTCCGGGGAATTGAGGTATTTGGGCTCGCCGGCGCCGATCACCCGGCCGCCGAAGCCGATGATGGCGCCGCGCGTGCTGCGGATCGGAAACATCACCCGGCCGCGAAAGCGGTCGTAGCGCGTGCCCTTTTCGTGGTCGATGGTCAACCCGGTCTCGCCCACCGGCTTGCCCGCGTATTCCTCGCCAAACACGCCTTGCAAGCCGTTCCACTCGTCGGGAGAATAGCCCATGCCGTAGCGCGCGGCGATCTGCCCGGTCAGTCCCCGGCCTTTCAGGTACTCCACCGCCACCGGCGCGGCCTTGAGCTGCTCGCGGAAATATCTGGCGGCGCGATCCATCAGGGCAGTGAGGGTGGCAGCGTCCGGCCCGTCGCGGCGCGGCGCGTTTTCGTCACGCTCATCGGGCACCGTCAGGCCCAGGCCCTGGGCCAGGTCCTTGATCGCCTCCACGTACGAAAGGCCGGCGTATTCCATCAAAAAGCCGATCGCCGAGCCGTGCGCGCCACAGCCGAAGCAATGATAGAACTGCTTGGCCGGGCTGACCGTGAACGAGGGCGACTTCTCGTTATGGAAGGGACACAGGCCCATCAGGTTGGCGCCGCCCTTTTTCAACTGCACGGTGCGTCCCACCACGTCGACGATGTCGACGCGGTTGAGCAGGTCCTGGATGAAGGTTTGCGGAATCATGGGCGGGACGCTATTTTACGTGGGCGGCGGGGTTGTGGCGAGGTTACGGCAAGGTTACGACAGACCCGCGCCGGGCTTGCGTTTAGAATGCGCCGGCCATGAACGCGCCCCCAGCCGCCGAGCAGCAAGCCTACATAGGCGCGCTGATCATCACTTTCAACCCCGATCCGGAAAGATTGCGCCTGGTGACCGAGGCCATCGCGCCGCAGGTGGCTGCCGTGCTGGTGGTGGACAACGGCTCGGCGCAGGACCCTGCCGCCAGCCTGGAAAGCGGCGGCGCCACGCCCCTGCACCTGCTGGCCCTGGGCGACAACTACGGCATCGCGGCGGCGCAGAACATCGGCCTGGAATGGGCGCGGCGCCAGGGCTATAGCCATGTGCTGATGCTCGACCACGACGCTGTCGCCGCCCCCGGCATGGTGGCGCAACTGCTGGACGAAATGCGCGCCCGCGAAGCGCGCGGCGAGCGCGTGGCCGCCGTCGGCCCGCTGATCCACGATCCGCGCCGCGGCGCCCCGGCGCCATTTTTTCGCGTCACGCAACGGCGTATCCTGCGCATCGAGGCGCCGGACCCGGGCGAATGCTCGGCGCGCACCGACTTCCTCATCGCCGCCGGCGTATTGATCTCGATGTCCGCGCTGGAAGAAGTTGGCATGATGGACGAAGCCCTGTTCATCGACTACGTCGACCTCGAATGGTCGATGCGTGCGACCGCGCGTGGTTACCGCCTGTACGGCCACTACGGCACGCGGATCGACCACCGCCTGGGCGACGAGCCGATCCGCCTGTTCGGCCGCAAGATGATGAGCCACAGCCCGCTGCGCCATTATTACCTGGCGCGCAACGCGGTGGCACTGTGGCGCATGCCGCACCCGCAATGGCACTGGAAGGTGCTCGACGCAGTCAACCTGTTCGTCAAGTGCGGGATCTTCAGCACCCTGGCGCCGAACCGCGGCACGCACCTGCGGATGATCCTGCGAGGCTTTGCCGACGGCCTGCGCGGGCGCTACGGGCGCTTCGACCAGGCGCGCCGCGGCTGGCGCGTGCCCGACGAGTTGCGCACGCGCACGCCGCGCCGGCTCTGAGCGCCTCAATAGCGGGTGAGAAAAAACCGCAGCATGCTCGCCAGGTGCCAGCGCAGGTAGCGCGGACGCCGGTGGCTATCGTAGCGCGCCGCGTGAGTGGCGCGCGCCGATGGCACCAGGCGCGCCACATAACCGGCGCGGCGCAGGCGTGCGCACAGGTCGACGTCTTCGTAATACAAAAAATAGCGTTCGTCGAAACCGCCGACCTCGGCATAGACCTGGCCGCTGAACAGCATGAACACGCCGCTGACCCAGTCCACCGCCAGCGCCTGGCCGCCGTGCTCGTATTCGATGGTTTGCGCGCCGGTCAGCGCCTTGCGCAAGAGGGCGGCGGGCGTCGGGAAGCGCCGCGCGTTGGCCTCCGGCCGCCCGTCCTGGTCATGGACCGCGGGGGCCGCCACGCCGACACGCGCTTCCGCCAGTTCGGCCAGCAAGGCCGGAAAAGGGTCGGCTTGCAGACGCACGTCCGGATTAAGCACGCAAAAATAGCCTGGCCCGGCGAGACGAAACGCGGCGTTGTGGTTGGCGCCGAAACCCCGCGGGCGCGCATTGCGGATGACCTGGATTGAATAAGGCAGGCCGTCCGCCGGAGACGGGTCCGCCTCCGGCACGTTCAGGGTCAGCAGCACCTTGAACGGCACGCGCACATATTGGCCGAGGTCGCGCAGCAAATCGCTGACCAGCGCGCCATGGCCATGCGAGACGATGGAAATGGTCAGCGCCGAAGCCTGCATTTGCGTCATTGCGCATACCCCTTTTCGCGCCGCGCCGCCCGCTGCATCAGCGTGGCCAGGCGCTCGGCGGCCGGGGTGAGCGGCAGGCCGGCGCGGGCGATCTGCACGATGTCCGGCCCTTGCAGCACTTCCTTCACCGGCACGATGGCAATGCCGTGGTTCACCATTTTGCTTTCGGCCCACTGGCGTGGCATGAAGGCATAGGCGTCGCTGGCGTTGAGCAGGGTCACCATCGCCAGCAGGGAGTCGCCCTGGGTGACGGCCCGCGGGCAAGCCAGGCCAAGGGCGGAAAATTGTTCTTCGAACTCCTGGTCGACGCGCTCGCGCAAGCCGGCGAGTATCCATTCGGCGGTGATCAGTTCCTTCAGGCTTTTGGCATTGCGCCGCGGGTGGCCGGCGCGGCACACCACCACCCGCTCGTTGCGAAACAGCAGGTCGAGCCGGTAGCTTTCCGGCGGCGCCTTTTCCGGGCGCGGGCCGATATAAAAATCCAGCCGGCCATCGCGCAACTGCGGCTCCAGCGCGGGAAACAAGCCTTCGATCAGGTGCACGCGGATCAGCGGCATATCGCGGCGAAACGCGGCATAGGCTTCCGGCAACAGGGAAAGAAAGGCGGCGCTGGACAGGCCGGCGGTGACCGAGCCCTGGTAGTCGTGGCCGAGCTGGGCAATTTCTTCCTTGCCGCGCCGCAGCTCTTCCACGGCGGCGCTGGCGCGCGCCAAAAAGGCGTTGCCGGCATCGGTGAGGACCACGCCGCGCGGGTGGCGCTCCACCAGGCTGGCGCCGACTTCCTTCTCCAGTTCACGCAGGCTGCGCGTCAGGGCCGGCTGCGCCAGGCCGAGGCTGCGTGCGGCGCCGCGCACGCTGTTGGCATGGGCGATGGCAATGAAGTCGCGCAGGTGATGCAGTTTCATAATTGGAGCAGATACCTATCAAGTATCAATAGGTCAATTCTGCCAGCTTTCAAGCATCTGCGCTCCACCCTAAGATAAGGCTGTACCAAACCCTATAAATACAGGTGGAGACATGCAAATCAGGCAACTGGCGGCGGCGTGCATCGCCCTGCTCGGCATCGCGACGGCAGGCAGCGCATCGGCGCAGACCTTTCCCGACCACACCATCCGCATCACCTCGCCCTTTCCCGCCGGCAGCGGGCCGGATGCGGTGGCGCGCATGGTGGGCGAAAAGGTCGCCATCGCGCTCAAGCAGCCGGTGCTGATCGACCCCAAGCCGGGGGCCAACGGTTTTATCGCCATCGACACCGTCAAGCGCATGCCACCCTCCGGCTATGAGTTGCTGCTGGCCGACGTCGGCCACCTGGCAATCAATCCCTCGCTGTTCAAGAAGCTGCCTTACGATCCGGAAAAGGACCTGACTCCGGTCTC
Organism: Betaproteobacteria bacterium; assembly: GCA_028292405.1. Lineage (GTDB taxonomy): Bacteria > Pseudomonadota > Gammaproteobacteria > Burkholderiales > JAEUOS01 > JAQGMJ01. Next base: position 37,140 of record JAQGMJ010000025.1, on the reverse strand, counting down.
CGGCCTGTATCGCACCTCGTTTTTTATCGCCGTGGCGGCCGATGGGCCGATCAAAAGCATCAAGGACCTGATCGCCGCGGCCAATGCCGCGCCGGGCAAGGTCACCTACGGCTCCAACGCGGTGGGCGGGCCGCTGCACCTGGGCGCGGCGCAACTCGAAGCCGCCACCGGCACGCGCATGCTGCACGTGCCGTACAAGGAACTGTCGCAGCTCTATGGCTCGGTATCCACCGGCGACGTCACCTGGGCGATGGCCAGCATCGCCAGCGCCGGGCCGCTGCTGGCCAGCGGCAAGCTGCGCTTCCTGGCGATTGCCGACCATGCGCGCTCGCCGGCCCTGCCCAACGTGCCGACCCTGGAAGAAGCCGGCGGCCCGAAGGAGGTGCAGGCCACCACCTGGGTCGTGCTGATGGGGCCGAAGGACATGCCGCCGGCGGTGGTCGCCACCATCAACCAGGCGGTCGCCACCGCGCTGCGCCAAGATGATCTGCTGAAGCGCTTTGCCACTTTCGGCTTCAACCCCTACCCGGCCACCGGCGCGCAAATCGCCGAGGTGATACGCCAGGATACGCCGCGCTACGCGGCGCTGGTCAAGCGCACCGGCGCCTCCGCGGACTAACCTGCGGACCAAACATGCAGGAGACACGCATGCAGATCGAGCACACACAAGTCGCCATCGTCGGCGGCGGCCCAGCGGGCCTGATGCTGGCCATCGAGTTGGGCTGCCGCGGCATCGCCTGCGTGGTGCTGGAGGAAGACATCACCCTGCCGGTGTTCCCCAAGGCCAACGCCACCTCTTCTCGCACCATGGAGCATTACCGGCGGCGCGGTTTTGCCGATGAGATCCGCGCCCTCGGCCTGCCGCCGGACCACGCGCAGGACGTGATGTATTGCACCCGCCTGAATGGCACGGAGATGGCGCGCTTTCGCATTCCTTCGAGCAGCCAGGCGGCCGAACGCAGCGCCTTCGGCGATTACGGCGCCAACACCTGGCCGACGCCTGAACTGCCGCACCGCGCGCAGCAGATGTATATCGAACCCATCCTGAAGCGCCAGGCCGAGCGTTACCCCAGCGTGCGCGTGTGTTTCGGGCGGCGGGTTACCGGCCTTGCGGTGCAGGAACAAGGCGCGCTGCTGGAAGTGGAGAATGTTGCCGGCGGCGAGCGCAGCCGGGTTCAGGCGCGCTACGTGGTCGGCTGCGACGGCGCGCGCAGCCTGGTGCGCAAGTCCCTGGGCATCCGCCACACCGGCGAGAGCGAGGAGGAGCGCGAGTTTTTCGGCGGCCAGATGCTGTCGGTGTTCTTTCGTTCGCCCGACCTCTACAAGGTGATCGACAAGCCGCGCGCCTGGCAATACTGGGTGGTCAACCCGCAGCAGCGCGGCCTGCTGCTGTCGATCGACGGCGTGGATACTTTTCTGCTTTGCGTGCAACTGAAAAAAGGCCAGGTCGAGTCCGACATCGACGTTGCCGCCGTCAGCCGCGCGGTGGCGGGCGCGCCCTTCAGCATGGAGATCATCGCGCAAGGGCCGTGGCTGGCCGGCTATACCCTGGTGGCCGAGCGTTTCAGTACCGGCCCGGTGTTTCTCGCCGGCGATGCCGCCCACCTGTTCACCCCGACCGGCGGCATGGGCTACAACACCAGCATCGACGACGTGGTGAATCTTGGCTGGAAACTCGCGGCCGTGCTGCAAGGCTGGGCGCCGCCGCAACTGCTGGACAGCTACGAGGCAGAGCGCAAGCCGATCGCCGAGCGCAACACCGCCTTTGCCCGGCGCATGGCCGACAGCATCGGCCACGTCGCCGTGCCGGCCCATCTGGAGATGGACAATGCCGCCGGCAGCACCGCACGCGCGGCGGTGGGCGCCGAACTGGCGCAACATGTGCGCAACGAGTTCAACATTCCCGGCCTGCAACTCGGCTTGCGCTATACCGGCAGCGGCATCGTCGCCCACGAAACCGCGCACGGAAATAGGGCGCCGCCGGCTGATGATCCGAACCACTACATTCCCACTGGCCACCCCGGCGGCCGCGCGCCGCACCTGGAGGTGGCCGAGCGCTCCCTGCTCGACTTGTATGGCCGCGATTTCACCCTGGCGGTCTTCGATGATTCGGCTGCCGACGCCTGGGAGGCGGCGGCAGCGCGCCTGGGCCTGCCCTTGACCGTACTGCACCTAGACAACGGCTTTGCCCGCGCGCTGTATGGCGCTAAACTAGCGTTGATCCGCCCGGACCATCACATTGCCTGGCGCGGCGACCACGCTTCCAACGCGGAGGCGGTCCTGCGCATGGCCAGCGGGTGGGGCCTTTCGAAAGACTACGAGGAGACAAACATGCAGGCCAGCACTGGGAATGCCGCCGCAGCACCCGCCCGCCGCCCCGGCGTGATCGCCGTTCATTCGGTCCACCAATTCGTCTATACCGTACCCGATCTGGACGTCGCCGAAAAGTTCTACACCACCTTCGGCCTGGACGTGCGACGCACGCCCAAAACCTTGCAGCTCTATACCTATGGCCACCCCAACTGCTGGGCGGAAATCCACCAGGGCGGTACGCTCAAGCGCATGGAGTACGTCACCTACGGCATTTACGCCGAGGATGAAGCCGCCTTTCGCGAACGCATCGCCAAGGCGGGCCTCGCCGCCGAGCCGCATCCCCTGAGCGACGGCACTGGCCTGTGGGTGCGCGATCCGGATGGTTACGCGCTGCAGCTCAAGGTGGCGCCCAAGGTAATGGCCTCGGTGAAGTCGGTGGCAACCCCCGAACCAGTGGTGCCGCGCGGCGCCGGCGCGGCACCCGCCCGCAGCCGCCACCCGAAGGTGCATCCGCGCCGGCTTTCACACATCCTGCGCTTCACCCCGGACGTGCTGGCGATGGTGAAATTTCATGAAGAAATGCTTGGCTGCCGCCTCTCCGACCGTTCCGGCGAGGGCATCGCCTTTGTCCACGGCGTGCATGGCAGCGACCACCACCTGGTGGCGTTTGCGAAGTCGCACGCGCCAGGCCTGCATCACTCCTCCTGGGACGTCGGCAGCGTCAACGACGTCGGCGCCGGTTCGGAGAACATGAAGGACCACGGCTACACCAACGGCTGGGGCGTGGGCCGCCACGTATTGGGCTCGAATTACTTCTACTACGTGCAGGACCCGTGGGGCAGTTTTTGCGAATACTCCTACGACATCGACTTCATCCCGGCCGATCTCGACTGGCAGGCGGGCGACCATCCGCCGGAGGATTCGTTTTACCTGTGGGGCCCGGCGGTGCCGGACTACTTCGTCGCCAATTGCGAGTTTCCGCTGCCGGCGCAGGAGTTGTCGAAGGCCGCATAGGTCACGCGGCCATTGCGGCGAATAAAAAAGGGACGCACGCAGCGTCCCTTTTATTTTCCCGCCACCGTCAAGCTTGCGCAGGTTCGAGGAAGCCGTCCCTGCGGTAGGTCAGTACCAGGGTATCGCGGATCGGCATGACGCCGGCAGCGGTGATCGGCGTGGTGGCATGGGTGACGCGCACGTCGTCGAGCAGCATCAACGACCAGGGTTCGTTGAGCTGTTCGGTGGCGATCAGCTTGCGGTCTGCATCGAAAATCGAGGTGACACCGCCGTCCACCGTGCCGCGACGGATCAGCACCAAGGCTACATAGTCGACGCCATCACGGTGCGCCCCTTCCGGGGTCGGCCGCGCCTCGCCGGTGCTGGCGTCGATGCGGAACTGGTGCGCCTCGACATACCAGCGCGGCACCGGCATCAGCGATGCGAACAACCGCCCCAGGCCGGTGATCAGGTTGCGGTAGGCGGGATGCGCGGCGATCTCCGGCTCGACCGGCTCGAAGGTGCGGAACACACCGCCGTGCAGATGGTTGTAGCTCTTCGGCTGCCAGTGCGGACGGTAAGCCACTTCGGTCAGCGCCGGCGGCTCGAACGCCTGCAGCAGAGAGGCGTGGCGGCGCATGCGGTACTTGCCGCCGTCGGCCAAGTAGGTATCCAGCGACAGGCGGTCCCAGGACTCGACAAAATCCGCACCCGCCTGCGGCTGCAGCCCCAGGGCGGCACTGGCGGCGGCCCCCGGAACAAAGGCAAACCCCTGGGCGGCCAGGCCGTGGCGCGCTTCGCTCAAGGCGATCAGTGAGGGGGCGTCGATCTGTTTCATTGCTTGTTGCATCCGCTAAAGAAGGGATTTTCTCACGGACCCGCCATTTCTTCCGCGCCCGCCAGAACTCCCTCTTAGCTGAGGGCAAAAAACTCCACTTACAAATTCAGTGTTGACAAAGTAAATGAGAATCACTTACATTAACTTTCATTCACAAGGCAGGTAGCCGGTGCCGCGCTCAGAACGCAAAACCCCGGGTACCGCCGCCAGCCAGCCACGCGTCAACGCGAGCCAGCCAGCCCTGAACCACGAAAGGCTTGCTCGATGACATTGACCGCAATACCGCGCGCGCTGCCGGCACCGCGAGCCACTGCCCCTGAAAGGACGTGGCGATGAAACCGGAATCTCCGAAACAACTGGTCTACGGCCCGATCACCGATCCCGAGCCGGTGCTGGCCGGCACGCTGTGCCTGATGAGCGCCTTTCTCAACGGCGGCGGCTGCATGCACCTGGCGCAAAAGGTGATCCACAACCTTACGGTGCTGTCGAATCGTCCGGAATTTTCCGACGAATTCCGCCGCACCGGCCTGAACCTGCGCGCCCACTGGTGCAACGAATGCGCCCGCGCCTGCGCGCAGAACCACGGCGAACCCAAGGCCCAGGCCGAAGACGCCGCGCTGACGCATCCTGCCGCCGACCGCAACACCCTGCATTGAACCCACGGAGAAAAGCGCAATGTCCCTGCTGTCAGCCGAAACCCTGTTGCCGCAACTCGAGGCCGGCAAGCCCGAGGTGATCGTCAGCGCCGCGCTTTACCTGATGTCGTCCTATGGCTGCAACGGCGGCTGCCCCAAGCTGGCACACGTGATCCTGAAGCATTTGCGCATCCTCGCCGAGCGCGACGACGTCGCGCCGCTGTTGCGCGACACCTGCGCCCGGCTGGTCGAACAATGGGAAGTGGCACTGCACGACATGCTGCCGGCGTCGCGCTCCGCTGCCGGCGGCAGCGGCATTTTCGGCCTCAAGCGCAACACGCACTAAGCCTTATGCCGGCGGGCGCACCGCGCCCGCCACGGAATTCTCCCTGCCAGAGTCCAGGGCGGATGTTTCCCGCAGCCATGCGCCAGCGGGATTCCTTCAGGCGGTGGAAGACACTCTCTCCGTTTTCCACCGCCGATTTTTTTGCGTTGCGCAAAAAGCGCTTAAGATGGCGCCGGACTTACGGCCATGCTCGCGCTCATTCTCTCCACCCTCGCGTTTTTCGCCGCCAGCTTTTTCATCAAGCGCCGGCTCGAAGCAATGGACATTCCCGCCGGAATGACGCGCAACGTGCTGGTCTTCACCCTGGCGCTGGCGGTGTCTTACGGCGTGGCGTGGCTTGCCGGCGCGGTCTGAACCCGCCGGGCTTCGCGGAGGCTTCTTTTTTCAGGCCAGCGGCAGCACCTGGCTGAGCACACCATGCAAGCGGGTGCGATTGACCGGCTTGAGCAGGAAATCGATCACGCCCAGCAGGCCCAGCTCGTCGATCTGCGCCTGACTCAGGCGGTTGGCGGAAAGCACCACCACCGGCGGCTGCGGCGCCGCCACATCGTCGCGCAGCGCGCGGATGGTTTCGGCGCCGTCCATCCGCGGCATTTGCATATCCATCATCACCAGGGACGGCCTCACCTCGCGGATCAGTTCCAGGGCGCGCATGCCGTCGCACGCCACGTGCACGTCGAGGCCGAACTTCTGCAGGATCATGGTCAGCACCGCCTGGCTGACGCGATCGTCCTCGGCGACCACCACGCGGGTGCCGGGCCGGAATATCTGGCCGGGTATGGCGATCGAAGGCGCGGTATCGTTCCCGGAGGGGGCAACACCGGTGGTCGAATCGAAAGACTGGGAGGTGGGAGGAATCATGTCCGCATAGTTGCCGCAGGCCGCGGCATCCATGCCTGTGGTCTAGGCCGTGCGCTTGCGGGCATATTAGCAGACCATGTAGAGACAATCATGCTTATTCAGATGACATACGCATCGAAGTGCGGCGTATGCAGTTGCCGGTAAAAGCCGGGTAGCCACTCTCGCCGACCATGTAGTTCAGACGCGCCTCGCCGGTCACCCGGTTGATGCTGATTTCGACGGCGTCGAGATCGCGATTGAACAGCACCCGCCCGAGCGCCGAAGTGCCCGCGTAATAGCGGTCGCTGACTTCCAGCGGCGCCGTCAGCGGGCCGGTGGCTGCCAGCGTGGTGGCTATCGTGCCCGCGGCGCGGTCGATCTCCACTTGCAATTGCGCATCCTGCCCCGCCGCGGGCACCTGCGGCTTCTCCCAGGCGGTGTAGGCCGGCAGCCAGCCGGTACACAACAGGCTCAATTTGGCGGGCGCGCCGGCAGGAGCGGCCGCGTGCACGGCGCACAGATACAGGCAGGCAAACAGGGAAAACGGTTTTTTCACCGGCCGCACTTTACCAGCAGCTCAGCGTCGCCTCAAATGCCCCGTATGCGGCTGGCACGGCGTGGCTGGTCTGTTCGGCCTATGCGCACCGATTCCGGACGTATCCAAGCGTAGAAATCCCCCCGGATAATTCGCATGTGGACGGCATCTTCGGCGCAGTCACCGCGAAAGCACTGCCGCCGGCCGGCCCAAGCCGCTTGTTTTCCGAATACGCGCGTACCCGGGCGCCACGCACCACCGGGCAACGGATCACCGAGCCTGAAATGACACGTCCAACCTTTCCCGCCTTCGCGACAGCCCTTGCCTTGACGGCCGTCCTGTTCCTTGCCGGCCCGGCATGGGCCCAACACACCTCTTCCGATCCCGGCCCGAAGCCGGGCACCCCGGAAGCGGCGATCCGCGACAAGCTGGCCTCACGCCTGCTCAAGGGCCGGCGGATCGATGCGGTGAGCAAGTCCCCCTACTTCGATTTTTACGAAGTGCGCGTCGGCCAGAACCTGCTATATACCGATGCGGCGGTCACTTACATCTTCGCCGGCCCGGTGCTGGACGGCAAGACCCTGGAGAACCTGACCGAAACCCGCATCGGCGAGCTGACCGCGGTCAAGTTCGACGAGTTGCCGCTGCAGAACGCGATCAAGATGGTGAGCGGAAACGGCAGCCGCAAGGTCGCCTATTTCTCCGACCCGAATTGCCCCTATTGCAAGGCGCTGGAGCATACCCGGACCGGGCTGAAGGACACCACCGTCTACGTATTCCTGTACCCGATCCTCTCGGAGGATTCGGTGGTCAAGGCAAGGTCGCTCTGGTGCGCGGGCGACCGCGCGCAGGCCTGGAACGACTGGATGCTCAAGGGCAAGATGGCGGCCAACCCGGGCACCTGCGAGACGCCGCTGCTGAGCAATCACGCCCTGGGCGAGCGGATCGGCGTGCAGGCGACGCCGACGCTGGTGCTGTCCAACGGGCAGCGCCTGGCCGGCGCACCGACCGGGGAGGATCTGGAGCGCGCGCTGGCCGTGGCGGAAAAACAGCCCCCTCACCAGGTCAACTGAAGCGCCAGGGTCGCGGAACTGTCGGCGTAGTCGAATCCGGGCGTGTTCGAGGCACGCAGCTCGCGCTGCAGGCTGGCGGTGACGCGCAGCGGCCAGGCGACGTCATAGTTCAGCGTCAGGCCCACGCTGTTGGTGCGGTCGACGCGGCGCGGCGCGTTGGAGAGTATGAAGCCGGGGTCGCCTAGAAAGCTGCGCGTCCTGTGGTCCAGCCGGGTCTGCAGCTGCGTCTTGGCGGTCGCCTGGTAGGTAGAGGTGAAGGTCACCGAGTCGGTGAGAATGTAATTGTTGGTGACGTCGAAGTAGGCACCGATCTCGCGTTTCGCCGCGAGGGACAGCGTGGTCTTGCCGCTGGCCTGGTATCCCCAGTAGATGTTTCCCGTCGGGCCGTTATAGTCGCGCTGCGAGAGGTCGCCGTAGTGCCGGCGCGTGTAGGCCAGGAGCCCGCTCAGTTGCGACTTTCCGCTGATCTGCCATAAGCCTTCGGCGCCGAGTGCGCTTTCATCGAAATTGTTTGAGACCGGCACGCCGAAAAACGGCTGTATCACCGGATATTCGGCCCGTGTCTTGCGCGCCCGCAGCGTCACGTGGTTGCCCGAGGACGGCATGAAACTGGCACCCGCGTCTACGCTTTGGGTGGTGAAGTCTCCACCCTTGCGCGAGGCGGCGCTGTTGTCCTGCACCGTCTGGTAGAGCCCGCCGACCAGATGCACGGCCGGATGCAGGCTGTAGTCGATCGTCACCCGGTCGTTGCGGGTATCGGTGATATTGCGCTCGGCGGAACGGATGTCGGCAAACCCGGTAAGCATCTGCAGGTATTCGCTGCCGACCTCCCCATGCAGATCATTGCCGAACTGCCAGGCCCAGGTGCCCGAGGCATTGACCAGATCGGCGTTCAGATAGTCGTAGGTGCGGTAGCGCGCCTGGTTCAGGCTGGCGTCGAACGACAGTCTTTGCCTACCGAAGAAGCGGTCGCCGCGAACGCCTTCCTGGGTGGAAGTGATCAGGTCGCCGCGCTGGCTTTTACCGCTGACGGTGGCCACGTCCAGATTCGCCGGCAGGCGGAACAGGTTGTCGTCCATCGTCAGGGAAAGCGAGCCGTAAGGCGTAAACACATTGCCGTCGCGCGCCGCCGCCGCCGGCGCGAGCGTGCAGCCCAGCAACAGCATGCCGGCCCGCGCCCAAGCCCGGCCGCCGGCCCTGATCCGTTTTTTCTCGCGCATGGATCTACCAGAACTCCCAGCGCGCGTAGGCCAGCACCCAGATACCCAGCAGCCCGTTGGTCACCGCGTGGGCGCAGATCGGCGCCCAGATGGAACCGCTGCGGATATACAGGTAGCCATAGGCCAGGCCCGCCAGCAGGCCGGCGAACCACAAGTCATGTTCCAGGCCGAACACCAGCGAGACCGCCAGCAGCGCCAGCCAGGTGATCCTGCGCGGGTTGACGCTGCGGAAATCATGGTCGATCATCCAGCGCATCACGAAGGAGCGCCAGAAAAGCTCCTCCATCACGGGAACGATGAAGGTCGCGCCGCAGATGCGCATGCCGGCCAGCAAGGGGTCCGCGGTTCCATCCGCGCGCAAGGGCGAATAGCCGGGCGCGTCGCCCAGCTTCATCCACGGCTGATCGAGCCTGATCCAGATGGCGAAGACGAAGATGCCGCACACCACCGACCAGGCCCAGACCCGCCACCGCGGCCAGGAATTGCGCAACTCGGTGTAGTAGTCCCGAAAGCCGATCAGCAGGATCGCCACCATGGCCACCTGGACGCCGTAGATCCAGCGCACCTCGATGCCCTCGCCGGCGCCGATCAGAGACCGCACAACGAGAAAAAGCAGATAACAAAAAAACGGTCCCGCGTAGGCAAGAACCTGGGGAGAAATCAATTTGGAGGTCCTCTTCGCTGGACGGCAATCTGTTGGTACGAGGCAACCTGCCCGCCGTCGATCCGCGGCCGCCGTGTTGCGTCAACCGCGGCGGCGGCCCGGCCGGTCGGCTCCCCGACGGCTCCGCATGTTGGCAGCCGCACATGTCCCGCGCGTTAATCGCCCGCCCCTGCGCATAGGACAGGCGGACTATGGATGGCGTCATGCAGGCGAAATATTCAAGACGTAGGTTGTCGGGTCCCGCCCACACCTGCCCGCCTCCCGTACTTCCCCTTGCGCCCATTTCCCTACCATCGGCATCTGCCCGGCGCCGTTTTTCTGCTTCTGGCCGGCCTGTGCACTCCTGCCTTTGCGCTATTGGCCGGCGCCTATCCGGATACCCCGGCGGCGCGGGTCGATGCAAACCGGCCGGACTCTCCGTGGGCCGGCGTCGGCAGCATCACCTACGGCGGTGGCACCTATTCGGGCGCGCTGATCGGCAGGCGCTATGTCCTCACCGCGGCGCATGCGGTCCCCGTCGACCCTGCTCCCTCGAACGTCATGTTCAACCTGAACCTGGGTGGCGAGTTGTCACGGCGCATTCCAGTGGTCCATGTGTACAAGCATCCCGGCTTCGTCGGTTTCAACACGCCCAATCTCAATGACGATGTCGCGGTGCTCGAACTGGCGAGCGAGGCGCCGGCGGGCGTGCCGATTTACGGACTTGCAGCCTCGCCGATGGCGCAGGGCACGGTCCTCACCATGGTCGGATACGGCGCCAGCGGCAACGGCAGCACCGGCATATCCATAGACCGGGACCCGACGGTCAAGCGGACCGGGCAGAATCGCGCCGACGCCTTTGTGCCCGACGACGAGGGCAGCGGCGAGAACGAGATTTTTCTTTTCGATTTCGACGGCGAGCCCGGCAGCAGCAATTTTCTCGGCGGCAAGACCCTGGGCAACGCGCTCGAAACGACGTTCGCCAGCGGAGACTCGGGCAGCCCGGCCTTCGTCAAGGAGCACGGCGCCTGGAAAATCGCCGGAATCAATACCTTCGTCAGGTTCTTCCCCGGCGGCATGACCTCCACGGGCCGCTTCGGCACCGGCGCGGGCGGGCAGATCATATACGCGTACCGCGACTGGATCCTGCAAGTCATCAGCGGCGATCATGCCGCCGCGCCGCCGCACTGATCGGCCCAAGCACAGAAGGCCGGCGCAGCCGGCGCTTACCCGGGCATCGGCGCGGCGTCTTTGGCCGGCGGCTTCTGGCCCCAGCCGCGCCGGTCGACGAACAGGCTGCTGCCCACTTCCTTTTTCGCCTGCGCCTTGGCCTCTCCGGCGCGCGCGGAAATCTCGTGCTGGGTCGCCTGCGTTCCGCCCGGCACCTCGACTCCGCCCACCGATAGCGCGGTCAGTGGAAAGGATTGAGGCTGGCCGCGCCGGTCAATCGAGTTGAATCCGCCGCGCGCGATGTCATCGGGCGCGAATAGCGCCAGCCGCTCGGTCTGGAATTGCGCCAGCGCCGCCTGGACGCGCTCGGTCCAGTCGGCGCTCTGGAAGATCACGATGTAGTCGTCGCCGCCGATGTGCCCGACCAGGTCGCAGCCGCGATCGGCGGTGTTGAGCAATACCTTGGCGACCATCTGCAGCATTTCATCGCCGCGCTGGTATCCGTAGAGGTCGTTGAACGGCTTGAAATAGTCGAGGTCGACGTGGCATACCCGGAAGTCCAGCCGCGCCTCCAGCAGGCGCTGGATATGCAGGGTGATCGGCACGTTGCCCGGCAGCAGGGTGAGCGGATTGGCGTAGCGGGCGGTGCGTATCTGGAGTTCGGTGAGTTCGCGCAGGAAGCCCTGGCCGGTGCTGACGCCGACGTACAGACCGTCCTGGGTGATGATGAAGCCGTCGGCGATGTCGTAGCCGCTGCTGCTGGCGGTCAGGCGCTGGCCGATCTCCTGCAGGCTGACGTTGTATTCGACGATCAGCGGCGCCGGGTTCATCAGCCCGACGCATGACTTGTGGCCGTAGAGTTCGCGGCGAAACGGCCGGGCGAAACGGTCGATCAGGCCGTAGCGGGAGATCAGCCCGATCGGCTTGCGGTCCTTGACCACCGGCACCGCATGCAGCGTCGCGTCTTCGACGAAGCGCTGGTAGATCTGCTGGCCGGTCTGTTCCGGCGCCGCGGGCTCGACCCGCACCGCCAGCTGATAGGCCGTGGTGCCCGAGTCGCCCACCCCGGAGATTTCCGGGTAAAGCTGGATGCCGCGCCCCATGCCGGTCACCAGCGCGCCTGTCACCGGGGCCGGGCGTGCCGACGGGCGGGCGATGAAATAGCCTTGGGCGAAGTGGAATTTCAGGTCCTGCACCACCTTGTATTCGGCCTCCGTCTCGATCCCTTCGGCCACCATCTGCGTTTGCGCCACCGTCGCGATGTCCTGCACCGCGCGCAGGAACTGCCGCTTCCAGGGATCGGTGTCGATGTCGCGCACAAAGTGCTGGTCGATCTTGACGATCTCCGGTTCCAGTTCCTTCCACATGCGCAAACTGGCGAACCCTTCGCCGAGATCGTCCAGCGCGATCTGGAAGCCGAGGGAACGAAAGCCCATCACCGACCAGCGCATTTTCTCGTGGTCGTGAATCCGGTCCCCTTCGGTGAACTCGATGACAATCCGTTCCGGGCGCAGGCCGGTACCGCGCAGACGCCGGGCGACGTCGAGGATGTCCTGCGAACGCTCGACGAAGGACAGCGGCGAAATGTTGAGGAACAGGCGGCCCGGCAGGCCGAGGTCGGCAAAGGTACGGGCGGCCAGCTCCATCGCCATGAGTTCCATCTTCACCGCCTCGCCGGCTTCGCGCGCGGCGGCGAAGATTGCGTTCGGGCTGCGCATCGGCGAGCCGGCCGGTCCGCGCGTCAGGGCCTCGTAGCCTTCCAGCAGGCCGCTTGCCGTGCGGACGATGGGCTGGAACACGGCATGAATCGGCGGGATGTTGGCGATGCCGGTGTTGATCACATGCTCGGGGTCAGGCTGTGCGGCGTCTTCCGGGGGAGGCGGTGTGTCGTGATCTGAAGCGGAAGCGCCCAAGTTTCTTCTCCAATAAGCGGATCGCGCCGATGCGCTTCCCGACGCGGGCGCCCGATGAATGGCGGGCGCGTGCGATCCGCTCCTGCGGCAAAGCCTGCCAGTGCGCGGTATTGGTCGATTCTTGCCTCCCCGCGTAACCAACCCATGACCGGTTTGTTAATTTTCTATACGCGATGGGCGAATGCGGCGCGGCCGCGCCGCAATTCAATGGCGGATTTTCTGGCTGTCGAGCTTGTCGCGATACTCTTCGATGACGTTGTCGATGCGGGCCTGTTCCAGACCGGTAAACGGTTCGGCCTGCCGCAGGGCGTCGAACGCGGATTTCTGCCGGTAGCGCTGCGTCAACTCGTCGCCATAGGTGTAGAGCTTGAGGTTCTTGTCTTCGCAGGCAGTGATTTCACCACGGGTCTGCATCAGCGTGTTTTGCTGCTGCTTGATCTGCGCGTCGCGCGAGGCAATGGTGCGCAGAGCGTCCGTATGCTCCTGACCCAGTTTCACCAGCTTGGCGGCGGCGTCATCCAGCTTCGCCTGCAAGTCGGTGCTGGTCTGCTTGGCCTGCGTCAGGTCCCGCGCCAGGCCGCCGGCGCGCTGTCCTGCCGCCTTTGCTTCCTGCTCGGCTACCGGCAGCTTGCCCGCTGCTGCCGTGGCTAGCGCGAGCTTCTGCTCAACCGCTGCCTTTTCCGCCTTCAGGGCGGCGTTCTCGTCTTCCGACTGGCGCAGCGCCTGCTGCGCGCGCTTGAGCGCTTCTCTCTCGCGCGATGCTTTTTTGTCTTCCTGGGCATGCGCGAACGGCATGCTGCCCGCCAGCGCAAGGACGAGGAGAAACCTGCAAAGGGAGATGCCGCGCCGAAGTTCCATTCGTATGCTCCTTAGAAGCGCGCGTTGAGATCGAGCTGCAGCACGTCGATGTTCAGCGGCACGCCGCTGAAACCGGCATCGTTGTCGGGCAGGTTCTTGGTACTGGTCCAGCGCAGGGTCAGCCACGAGTTGCGATCCACGCCGTAGCTGCCGCCGATGCTATAGCCCCGGTAGTTGGTGCCGCCCAGGTTCCAGGTGGTGTCGGTGAAACCGTCGACCACCGCATCGCGTTCCAGTTGCCGCACGATGCCGAACACCTGCCAATCGTGCCGCGCAGCCATTGCCGGCATGCCGACCGCGACCTTGTATTGATAGCCGGCGGTCTTGGGTTCAAGATTGATGCCGGTGCGCGCCAGGATTTCCTGGCGGTCGAAGCCGATGTTTTTTATGTAGTCCGCCGTCAGCACTACGTGAACAGGGTCAAATTGCGCGAAATCGACGCTCGCCGTGAGATTGAGCGGCCGGAAATTGGCCATCAGGCCCCAAACAGGGCCGGTAGTCGTCCCTATGCCTCCCGGGACCGTGTTCGGGTCCTGGATGTTGAACAACGAATTGCCCTTCTGCCGCACGTTCGGACCATATTGCGAAACGTTATAGTTGAAGTAATTGGCGTTGCCCGAATTGCTCGATCCGGGCGCTTGCGGCTGCCCGGCGTAGTGGATGAAATCGTATTGGGCCAAGCCGAACTTCAGGGTGGTGCGCTGCGAGAGCGCCCACTCGCCACCGACCTGGTAGCCGGTCAACCACTTGTCGAATTTGGTGGCGCCGTTTTCTCCGAGCACGAAGCCGCCGGCCACACCGTAAAGCAGGAAGTTGTCGTTCAGACGGGTTTTGACGGTGGCGGCAACACCGTCAAAGCCCAGGTCTTCCGCCCACACCAGGTCGGTGCTGTAGTACGGATTGGGCATGCGTCCGCCGTCCAGGCGCAGCCAGGACGCCGCTTGCCAGTTGAGATAGCCGCGATCCAGCGCGATGGTATAGCGGTTGAGGTTGTTATTGCTGGCCCCGAGGGTCTGGGAAGTCGAAGCCGGGCTGCTCAGGCTGCCGGTCGCCAGCCGGAAGCCGGCGTTGACGGTATCGCCGACTTTTGCCGTGAACCCGAAGCGGGCGCGCAAGGCCAGGCGCAAGCGGTCGTCAGTGGTATTGGTGATATCCGGGCCATAGACCGGCCCGGAAAATGGCGAGGGAGCGGCGGAGAAAAATCCCTGGTTCTGGGAAACGAAGCCGATAGGGGAATTGGACGCGGGAAAGTTGTTCTTGGCGAACAAGTCCTGCTCCAGGCGAAGACGCATATCGCCTTCGAAGTGGATGCGGTCGAGCCAGTCGGGAAGCGCGCCCGGGTCGCCCCAGCGTTCCTGCTTGGCTTGCGCGAGCACCTCCTGTTTGACCTGGTCGCGAATTTCCGCCTTGACGCTCTCGGGCACGTAGGGCACGCGCACCACCGGCTTGCCGTCGGCGCCGACGCGCGCCGGGTTGCCGGCGGCGTCGGTGGTGTTGCGCGACTCGGCCTTCTTCAGCAGTTCGGCGGCCTTTTCACGGCTCAGCAGACCTTGGTCGACCAGCGCCTGGATCAGACCGAGCGCGGTGCTGCGCAGCTGTTCGATGTCTTCGCGCTCGCTGCCGAGCGCGCCCTGGCCGTAAAGCGCCAAGCCGGCGCATGCCAGCGCGGCCACCAGCTTGTCGGCGCGCAGCGAAAAAGGCCTGAATTTCATGCTATTCCCTTGATGTTTTTTGCACCGCGCCTCAGCCGGCGGGGCGCAGGGTGAATTGAAAGCGCAGGGGCTGGGGCAGGTCCGGCGGCGGCGCGAGGTTGAGCCCGCGTACTTCGGCCAGCGCCATGCGCAGGTCTTCATCGACTTCGGCGCTGCCGGTCGGCGTCAACTCGAAGCGCTTGATGTTGCCTTCGCCGTCCAGCCAGATCTTGTAGGTCGCGCGGTAGTCGCGGCTTTTGAGCTTCAGGTGCTTGGTGATTTGCTCGCGCAGGATTTGCTGGGCGCTGGAAGTGAATACGCTGAACTGGGCACGATTGGCGCCGCCGCCGCCGTTGCCGCCGCCCGAGGCCAGCAGATCGGTGCCGCCCTTGCGCCCAACCAGCCCGAAGCCATCGCCGCTGCCGTTGCCGTCCGCATCGACGCCCAGGTCCTTGCCGGCGGGCTTGTTGTCGTCGCTCTTGGGCTCCGGCGCCTGGTCCGGTTTGGGCTGGTCGATCTTCACCTCTTCGCGCTTGACCGGCTCGGGCGGCGGCTTTTCCTCTTTCGGCGGCGGCGGAGGCGGCGGCTTAACCAGGGTGAGTTCGGAGACGTAGTGCTTTTTTGCCTTGGTGCCGCCGATGAGATGATGAATCCACAGCCCGGCCAGGGCCAGCACCAGCACCAGGCCACCGAGAAGCGCGGCCTTGCGCAGCCAGTCTTTGGATTCCGCTTTCATCTCTGCTTACTTCACCAGGCGCTGGGTAACCAGGCCGAGCTGGGTGATGTCGAGCTTGCCCATCAGGTCGAGCACCTCGATCACCTTGTCGTACTGGATCTTCGCGTCGCCCTTGATGACCACCGGAAAGTCCGGGTTCACCGCCTTGAGTTGCCGCAGGCGGTCTTCCAGTTCGGGGATGGTGACCGGATAGGCGTCGAGATAGACCTGGCCGTTCTCGGCGATGGTGATCGCCTTGGTGCTCGGCTTGGCCAGGCTGGGCGCGGCGCTGGCCTTCGGCAGGTTGACCTTGATGCCCTGCACCGAGGCCGTCGTCATGATGATGAAGATCACCAGCAGCACGTAGGCAAGGTCGAGCATCGGCGTGATGTTGATGTCGTCGTAGGGCTCGTTTTCGGCTTGGACTTGCATGGCGGATCCTTGATCGGGACGGTATGGCTCAGGAGTAGGTTTCGGCGACGCGCGTCTCGAACTCTTCGACGAACACCTGCATTTCCGCCACCATGCCCTTGATGCGGCTGCCCAGGTAGTTGTAGCCGAACAGCGCGGGAATCGCGACCGTCAAGCCGGCCACAGTGGCCACCAGCGCCGCGGCGATGCCGGGCGCGATGGCGTTGACGTTGACGTCGCCGGCGGCGGCGATGGCCGCAAAGGTGATCATCACGCCCACCACGGTACCCAGCAGGCCGAGAAAGGGGCCGCCGGAGATGGCGATGGTCAGCAGCACCATCTTGCTGTTGAGCCTGGCCATTTCGCGGATCAGGCCGGCGTTGAGCGAAGCGCGGATCGCTTCCAGCGACTGCGGCGAGAGCACCCAGTCGTCCGCGGGCAGGCCCGACGCGGCGGGCGCGGCAGCACGGGCCGCTCCGCGCGCAGGCGCCGCGAAACGTTTTTTCAGTTCGCCGACGCCGATGTCGTAGAGACGGTAGAGCGAGGAATTCTGCCGCGTCAGCGCGTCCAGGGCGCTCGCTTCGGTCAGCGGCGTGATGTCGCCGGTGATTTTCCTGAAGGCTTCGATGAAGGCGCCGTTGGAGCGGTCGGTGCGCGAGATCAGGATGGCCTTGACCACCATCACGGCAACGCTGACCACCATCATGATGCCGAGGAAGCCGATCACCACCCAGCCGTCCAGGGTCACCGCACCCAGCAGGATGGCGAAGTAGGAAGTGCTGCCGCCTTCGCCGCCCTCGCCTTCGGCGGCGATGACCACCAGCTTGCCGCCGTCGGCGCCGCTGGCGGCGACCACCTTGACCCAGTCGGGCGCGCGGGCGGCATTGAGGAGCATCACTTCGTCCAGGCTGCCCTTGTAGCCGCTGCTGCCGTCCGCGGCCGCGCCCAGGGTCAGCGCGCCAGTCAGGTCCGGCGCCTTGGCCGCCACTTGCGCCACTTCGGCGCCGTTGAGGTAAACCGCCAGACGGTCGGCCGAAACGATCAGCGCGACATGCTGCCAGGCGCCGGCCTTGAGTTCGCCGCCGTGGGGCGTTTCCACGCCGGCCAGCTTGCCGAACAGCTTGCCGTCCTGCCAGCCCAGCGACAAGGCGTTGCTTGCTTCGCCCCACGACACAATGGTCGCCGCGGCGGTGACGTCGGTCGGCTTGATCCATGCCGAGAAGGTCAGCACGCCACCGGCGGCGATCTTCAGCGTCGGCGCGGCGGCCAGTTGCACCAGGTTGCTGCCGCCGAAAATAGCGCCGTTGCCCAGGAGGCCGGCGGCGCCGAGTTGCGCCGTGATCGTACCGGTAGCGTGCCCATAGCTGGAAACGTCTTTCGGCGGCGGCCCCTTCTCGCCGAAGTGCAGCACCGCCAGGGTCGCACTGTCGTAGCTTCCCTTGGCGTCTTCCGCGGCGGCGGCCTTTTCGTTGCCGTAGTACATCCACACGTGCTGGTCCTTGGAGGCAGGCGCCAGTTGCGGCACCTGCACCCAGACCACGGCCAGCTCGCTGACCGAGTCGAATTGCTCGATATGGAATTTCAGCGGCGTCTTGTCGTCCACACCGACAAAGCGCAGGTCGGAGCCGTCCACCTTGGCGTCGGTGAAAGTGAAATTGCCGCTATGCAGGCGCAGCGGTATCACCACCTGCGCCAGGCCCTGCTTGGTGGCCACGCCGCTGTCGCTGGTGTTAAGCGTGACCTGCTTGCGCCCGGTCCAGTCCTTGTTCCACCAGGCCTGCGCCTGCAAGGGAAGGAGCAGCAATGCAAGCAACATTCCGGACCACCCCAAGGCCCTGCCCCGCCAGATGCCACTAAACATTTTTTTCGATTCCTGATGAAGGGCGCACGCTGGCCACCCCCTGGTTGACGGCTTGATCATTCCCCGAAGCCGATGAAGACGTTGTTGGTGACCGGCGCCCCGCCGGCGCCAGCGTTGCTGGCGATGGCCTGGCTGATCTGGTCGACCACCTTGCGCGTGTCGTCGCTGATGGCCGGCGGCGGCGGCGGCGCGCTTTGCCCGCCTTGCGCCGGCACACCGCTGCTGGCGCCGCCCACCTGCAGGTTGTCCGCGCCGTGCAGGATCGGCGCGGCGGCGATAAAGTTGCCGGCCGACTGAATGCCGGCGTCGCCGGTGTTGATGCTGCCCTTGGGCGCGGCGAGGATCACATCGCCCGGGGCAATCGACTTATCGGTGATGATGGTGCCGATACCGCTGCCGGAGACCGCGCCGGAAAAATCGACGATCAGGTTGCCGTTGCTGTCGATGCGCAACACCGGTGCCGGCGCGCTGGTCGCCGTCTTGGCGCCGCGCCCGGCGTCGAGATTGCCGTCGGTGGACCACATCAGGATACCGCCGCCGGCCAGGGTGAAGACGCGCGACTGGTTCACCAGGAAATCGTCATGCACCACCGCGCCGATGCTGCCGCCGGCGACGGTGATGATGCCGAGGTCGCTCGGCTTCTTGCCGCTGGTGGAGACCACCTGGCCGGCGTTGACCATGCCGCCCGGCACGAAGATGGAAATGTCGCCGCCACCCTCGGTCTTGATCTGGCTGGAGAACATCAGCAGATCGCCTTTGTAATTGCTGCCCGGGAACATGGCCGTGATCGCGTCGGTACCACGCTGATAGGCGGCGTCTTTCGCTGCTGTACTGCTCGCCTGGCTGGCAGCGCTGCTGGCGTCGCCGAGTTCAGCGAACAGCAAACGCTGCAGCAAGGGCTGCTGCTGGACCGGCGTTTCGGCCTGGAACTGGCTGATCGCTGCGGAGGTGACAGCGGTCGGCGACGTGTCGTAGTTTGCGAGGAACTGGCGGAATGCCGGCAACGTAGCGGTGAAACGGTCTTTCGCCGCCAGGCTGTCCAGCAGTTGTGCCTGCGACGCGGCCGGCATGCCGAGGAACAGGTTCAGGGCCGCCGACTGGCTGAGGGTTGCATTGGCCGGGGTCTGGCGCACAAAGGCGGTGATCTCGGCCAGGTAGCTGTCGATGGCGCCGCCGCCGAGCGCGAGGTAGGCGGCGGCGTAGGCGCCGTAGCTGTTTAGATATTTGGCGTTGATCGCCGCATAGTCGGGGCTGCCGGAAACACCAGCCAGCACGGTGATGGAGGCGCCGACACTGTCGAGGAAGCTGTTCTTGATGTTCCCACGGGTAAGCAGCCCGGTCGACAATCCGAGATTGACGTTGCGGCCAGCCTGTACGACGAGTTGCCCGGGGCCATCGACTGCCAATTGCGGAAGCACCGACTCGGGAGAAGCCCGGACATAGCTGGCATAGGTAAAGTCCCTACCTGCGGATACTAGCGTAACGTCGCTCGGGTTGACGTTTTCCACGTTCAAATCCAGATTGACGATATCTCGCCCAGCTACAACGTGGGTGGACTTGCCGATGAAGCTTGGCAAATCCGTAATATCCCCGGTCAAGGCCACGATCCGCGCCGGCGTGGAGTCGCCCTGATGTGTCGTCCCATAGCCCTGAGTGTCCTGTCCGATGTTTCCATCAAAAGGCCTCACGCCGGTAGCGTTGGTAACGCTGGCCAGGGAATTCGCGCCGGTAGACGGCCGATCCATCATGGTGATGTCGAATGTGACATTGCCTGCGGCCAGGAGATTCAGATTACCTGTCGGCGTAGGCACCATGTCCGCCGTCGCCTTCACATCGCCGGAAAAAGCCACCGCGCTTATCGTCCCCGGGCTGACCTCAAAGCTGAATCGATCCGCGCCGGTGATTCCGGCCGACCCGGTGATATTCGGGGTCTTATTCTTGATGAAATTGACAATTGCCTGGTTGCTATCATCCAACTCGACATTGCCGTTTAGGCTTTGAAGATTGACTGCACTTTTGTCGGTATAGCTGGAGAAAATGCCGGCAGCATTATTGCCAGTAGCATTGGTATTCGCAGCCGTGGCGATCGTAGGATTGAAAATTTCGCTGATGTCGACATCCCCTCTAGCATTGACATTGAATACCCCGTCTTGCAGTGCCAAGATGGGAAACAGGCTGATGCCAACCTTCGCAGCGCCCTGTTTCAACGAGCCTCCTGCATCCAAGGTGCCGGTGCCGCGGCTTTCGAAATACACCCCCCCGACGATGTCGCGACCCGCGTCGACGGTTAGGTCGCCTCCCCCGTTGACGATCAGGCTTTGCTGCTTGCCGTTGGCGTCGGCCGGAAGGCGAGCACTGGTAGCGACCGAGGCGGAAAAATTGGTGACGTCGCGGCCCGCCCGTACGGTCACATCACCGCCGCCGAAAGTGGCGATCCCCTGCCGGAACAGGTCATAGCGCGACCACCATGCGGTCTGCGGATTGTTGGCATTCGGCAGTTGCCGCCGGTAGAACCAGTTATTGACGATCTGACTATCGTCCGCAGGCCCGATCACATCGCTTTTCGCTTCGACCAGAATGCTGCCACCGCCATTGGTAAATGGATTGGTAGTGGAGGAAGCCGGGCCGAGTTGGGCCGCCACGGGTGAGGTGAAGAACTGCGTCGATGGATTCAGGCTTGTGCCGGCGCCCGTGGTATACACGACGGCCTGTGCATTGAGCAATTGGATGTTGCGTCCGGCATCGATTTCGATATTGCCGGTAGCAGTGCGTACGATCACATCGCCGGTAGATCCGATCACCACATCACCGGAATTGGCGTTGGCCAGAGTGCGCCGGGTGTCGGCGGCGCCTAGATCGGCGCCACCGGTCAAGTGATAACTCCAGGTTGGCGTGTGGTTCTGCGTGGCGCCATCACCAACCTGCATCGAACTGGTCGCGGCAGTGCCGTTGAAACCATCGCTGATGCTGGTGCTGATGTTAAGGTTGCCGCCGGCACGTAGGGTCAATACGCCGCCGTTCACTTCTGGCCGGGGCGCAGCGCCCGAGGCGGGGAAAAAGTTGAGCCCAGTAGTGCCGCTGACATTGATGTTGCCCGTGGCATCGACCTCGGTGCCGGCGCGCACCTGGGTCGCGACCTGCCCGTTGCCGACGCGCGCCGCGATGGCGGCCGCGTTGTTCATGAAGGCCTTGGCGTCACCCAGTATCGTTCCCGTGGTCGTGGAATCGCCCAGCGACAAGGTATTTGTGGCGGGGTTGGACGCGCCACTACCGGTGACGTTGACGTTGCCGGTGTAGCTGTAGGTCTTGTAGCCCTCCAGAACCGTCGTCGACGCGCCGACTACCGGGCCGCTGATGGCAGCCACCGCGCCCATCTGGTTGGCCTGCGGAGCGCGCAGCCACAGGGTGCCGCCGGTACCGCTGGCGCCGCCGCCAACATCGACGCCGTTGCCGCCTATGCCGAGATTGTTGCTCACCGACGAGGTGGTGCCGACGTAGACCGTGCCGCCGGCCGCGCCCGCGCCGGTGGCCTTGGCCAGGAGTTGGCCGCTGCCGGTGAGCGCAACGCCGTCGGCGCTGGTGACGCGCACCTCACCGGCTTTCGCGTAAGCCCCGCCTACGCTGCCGGCGATATCGATGGCGCCGCCGTCCGCTTCCATGCTGACGTTGCGCGCATTGACCGCCGCGTTCGCGGCCGATCCCACCGCGAGATCGCCGGTATGCGCGCGGAAATCACGCTCCTCCGCGAAGCCGCCGTTGTTCAGCACCGCATTGATGCCGTCGAGCTGACCCGCCTGGTTCAGCGTTTTCGCTTCGAAGCTGGCCGTGCCGCTGCGTGCGCCCGTGGCTGCATTACCCAGAAGCGTGGCGCCGCCGGCGACCTGGACCGTGCCGTTGAGCGCGGTCGCGTTCAGGCTGCCGGCGTTGCCGCCGCCGGCAGCGCCGGATACGTCCACCAGCGCGCCGCTGTTGATCTGCACATTGCCGGCGTTCGATTGAAGGTTTATTTTTCCCGCGTCCGCATAGACATCGAGGCCATCAAAGGTCTTGGTGAATCCCGTGGTGCGCAACACCGCGCCGCTGCCGATGACCACGTTATCCGCGGCGCCCGTGCCGGTAGCGGTAAGACTGAGGCTGCCTGACGGCAAATCGATGGTGCCGGTGTCGTTGATGCTTTGCCCGGAGAGCGCCAGCTTGGCTCCCAGGCCGGTAGGTGCGCCGAGAGTGCCTGAAGCGGCATTGTTCTGCAGCGTCAACTGGCCGGTGGCGCTGATCGCCTGGTCCGCGCCGCTGCTGCCGCTGATGCGACCCGCGATGATGTTGAGCGCTGCGGCCTGCGTCGGTGCCGCCCCGCTGACCGCCAGGGTCGCGGTGCCTTGGGCGCCGTTGTTCTGCAGGCTGAATTCCTTGCCGGCAGTCAAGTTCGCCGTACCGAAGCCCTGCAGGGTTTTGGCGCCCGTGCCGCTGATCAGGTTATTGGTGGCGGCAATGTTCAGCGTACCGTTGCCCAGAGGCTGCCCGCCGCTGCTCAAGGCGCTCGTGTTGCCGGTGGTGTTGGTCAGCGTGACCTGGCCGGCGCTGATGTTGGCAACCGCGGCCGGGCCGCGGCCAGTCAGCGCATAGGCGTCGAGCGTCAGGTTGTCGAGCGACGCGGAGCCCAGGGTGGCGTTGCCGTAAAAGTCGATGCTGGAATAGCTGCGCAGCGTCAGGTTATGCGCCTGGCCCAACTGATCCAGCAGGCTGCTTTCAAGCGCCAGCCCCGGCGAGCCGGCCGGCACGTCGCCGGCGGACATGCTGCCGGCGGAGACCAGGGCGGTGCTGGCCCGCACGGTAGCGGTGGAAGCTATCGTGGTCTGATCGCTGGAGTCGAGTACGACGGTGGCTGTGCCGCCCGGCGCTGTCGCTCCAAGCTGCGCATTGGCGCCGACTGTCAGCGTCGCACCGGTGCCGGGAACCACGCCCGTACGCGTGACGCCGGCGTTGTCGCTGCCGGCGACACGGACCAGCGCACCTGCCCCGCTGACCTGCAGGGTGTCCGCATTCGCCAGATTGGCGGTCTGGATCGACGTACCCGCCGCGACCGTGACGTTGTTCTTCGCCGTCAGGATGACGTCCTGACCTGTCAGTGCCGTGCTCGCGCTGTCGACCACGACCTTGGAAGAGGTGGTGGCGACAACACCGGTGCTGGAGCGGCTGCCGCCGAGCATCAGGCTCTCGGCGCCGATGGCGTTCAATTTGGCGGCGTTGAGCAGCAGGTACCGGTCCGGTCCCGTGGTGTACTTGTCGTCCAACCCCGGCCCGTCGTCAGTAACCGCGATATTGCCGTTGGCCGAAGCAATGTCGAGCGCCGCGCCGCGCGCCCTGATGTCTTTCCCGGCCGGGTCCTTGCCGATTACCGCACCCTGCATTTTCAGGGTGCCGTCGAGCGCCAGGTCCTGGCCCGCATTGATGGCGACGATGCCGGCATCGATGCTGCTGCGCGGAGCGGCAACGCCCTGGCTTGCCGCCAGGCTGGCGAAAAAGGTGTTGCCGTAACTATCGTTGTACTGGGACTGGCTGCGCACGGTGGTGCCGGACTCGACCAGCCAGCCGCCGGTACGCGCGTCGTGCGCGCCGTTGTTCAGGCTGCCACGATAGCCGGCGACAATGGCCGAACCATCCGCCTGCGCCACACTCGAACCCATGCGCAGGTCCTGATAGCCGGATTGCGGCTTGACCAGGTAGGCGCCCGGCAACAGCGCGTAGCGGGCCGGCAACAGGGTGTAGGTGCCGGGCGGCAGGCCGCTGCCGGCGCCCAGGGTGATGGTATCGCCGACCTTCAGGGTGCTCGGCACGATGCCGCCCTGCGCAGTGACGGTGTTGGACGAGGTGATGTACGCGGCATCATAGGGCGCGTAGTTCTTGCCCAGGCTGGGCACGATGGCGTAGGCATTGCTGTTGGCCAGCACATCGGTCGAGCCGCCGACGCCTGGAATGAATTCGTAGGCATACAGGTTGCCGCCGCCGCTGACATCGACGATGGAGCCATCGGCGAGCTTGACGCTGGCGCCGTTCAGGCTCAGCGACTTGCTGGGCGCCGACAGGCTGCCGTCGGCCGTGGTCAGATTCTGGTAGACCCAGGACTGGCCGTTGATGGTGCTGCCGTAGGGAATCACCAGGTCGCCCGCGGAGACCGAGGTTACGCTGTCGGCGCCCAGGGTAAGGTGGTTGTCGGCCACCAGGCTGATGCGCCCGAGCGGCGCGCGCAGCACGCCGTCCTGCTCGATGTCGCGCGCGGTGACCAGCAGGCTGCCGCCGGCGGACAGGGGAATCGCCGGATTGGTCGCGCCGTTCGAGGCGAAGGTGATCTTGTGGTCCGGCGCGTTCAGGTTGAAGTTCCACTTCAGCGGGTCGGTCGGGTCGGTGTTGCCGGCGAACTCGGTCGTCGCATAAGCCTGCGCAGCGGTGATGGTGAGGTTGCCTTCGGTGTTGAACGAACCCGCCACGCCTCCCTCGGCCAGCTTGAAGCGCACATCGCCGCTGCTGTTCAGGTTGGTGTTGTCCACGTCGGTGAGGGAGACGTTGCCCTGCAGGTCGATCAGCGCGGCGTTGACTACCAGGCTTCCGCCGGGGTTGCCCGGGGCGCCGCCGGTCGGGGCCGGGGCGGCCAGGCCGTCACCTGCCCGGGTTGCCACGTTCAGGTTGGTGATGTTCACGTAAGGCGCGTCGACCTTGAAGGTCGCCCCTGGCGCGACGTCGATGTCGGGCGTGTTGAGGCTGATGCTGCCCGGCGCCTTCAAGGTGACGGAGCCGGCGGCGCGGATGCTGTTCTCGCCGCCCAGCGCTATGTCGTTGAACCCTGCCTGGTTGATCTTGTCCGTGCGCAAGCGCAACAGGCCGCCGTAAACCGAGCGATCAATGACGCCGCCCGGCTGGGCGCCGGCCGGCACCAGCGAAGAAGAGCCGTCGCTCAACACCACCGACTGCTGACCGCTTGGGATGTGCGGCCCGCTTCCGGGCGGAGCGAGGTTGCGGCCGTAGATGCTGGCGCTGAACTGACCGCCCGCCGCGCCGGGCATGCCACCGCTGGCCAGCATGGTCGAATCCAGCAAGCCGCCGTCGAAGGTCTTCAGGCTGATGCTGCCGCCATTGCTGCCCACCAGGGTAGGCTGGGTGCCGCCGCCGGCGGGCAGATCGAGCGTGGCGCTGGCCCCGCGCACGTCCAGCACCGAACCCTCCTGCGCCACCAGCATGCCGGTGGCAAGGCTGCCGCCCCCCTGCAGGTCGATGTTGATCTTGCCGCCCGCCAGCACGTCGCCCGAGCGCAGGCCATTGCCGGGGAACGCGGGTACGTAGGCGCCCGCGGCCGACAGCACGCTCTGGCTGCCCAGCCAGATGGAGCGGTCCAGCAGACCAGCGGATGCGGAAGTATCGTTGTCGCCCGGCCGCAGGATCAGGTTGATGGCGCCGGCCGGAGCGCTGATGTTGCCGTCCACCGTCAATTGCCGGCCCGCCACCAGGGTGACCGTAGCGCCGGTGTCCGAGTTGATGCTGGCGCCGTTTTCGATCGTCAAGCGTCCGTCGGTCGCGCCCACCGCCTGCAGGCTCAGGTTGACCGGCGCCGGCTTGCCGTCGATGCGCGGGCCCAAGGTGGCAAAGCTGCTCAGCGCGCTACCCGTGGGCACGGCCTGGTAGTTGCCGGTGAGATTCATCGTCTGCGCGCGCGGCGCCAGTTGGGTGCCGGCGCCCAAGGTCAGCCCGTTGACGCTGGCGACGGTGTAATCGTCAAAACCGCCGCGGCCGAAAAAGCCGGTGTCCAGGCCTACTTCACCCGCCGCCGCGGTGCCGCCGATGCGCACCGGCGCCAGCAGGCCTAAGGCCAGGCTGCCGCCGGATCCAGGGCCCGCGCCGACCAGTTGGCCATCAAGCTGCAAGGCGCCGTTGAGCCAGCCGCTGCTGCCGTTGGCTTGGGTTACCGTGCCATCGGAGGCGATCCGCGTGCCGCCGCTGGCCAGCACAATGCGTCCGCCGTCGCCCAGATTGAGCTTGCCGGCAGCGGTAAGTTGCGCGCCGCCCGAAACATCCAGCTTTGCCTGGCTCTGGATGTCGATGCCGTTGCCTTCCAGGCTGATGCTGCCGCCGTTGATCATCGCCGGCGAGGTAGGCAGGGTGGAACCATTGAGGAGCACGCTGTCGTTGACCCATCCGCCGCTGGTATCCAGATTGCCGGCCACCACGATGTCGCCTTCGGCCGCGTGGCCCTTGGTAATTTGCGTGGTGACGCTGATGTTGCCGCCCTTGGCCTGGACATCGGCGCCCAGCGTCACGCTGGAGGCTTTCACCGTCATGCCGCCGCCGGGCGCCAGCTTGAGGTTGGCGCCGGCGTCCTGCACCACGCTGCCGTTGGAGTAGAGATTCAGGGTACCGATGCCGGAATTGCTCAGCATGTTGGCGTCGAGCACCACCTGGTTGCCGCCGCTGCCCGCAGCATGCGCGGGATCGACCCAGAAAGCGCTGGACATGTCCTGGCCCCGGGTGGCGATGCGGATGTCCGGGGTGAGGTAGTCGGGACCCACCGCGCCGGCGGCCGCCGGGTCGCTCGCCAGGCCGATGTTCAGGGTCCCGCCCATCGGCAAGCTCCCGGGATCCCGCTGCAGGGGCCCGACCGTCACCTGCGAACGTATGGTCGCGTCATTCGACAAGCTGCGCGATGCGATGCTGATGCTGCCCGCGCTCTTGCCTTCGACGTAGCCGGCCTCGTAAGTGCCGTGGGTAGGCAGAGACCAGCTTTGGGTGGCCTCGGAGCCGAACTTCGGCGAAAGCACGGTGTAGGTGCCGAAAATACCGTCGTAGACCTGATTCGCCGGCGCCGAGCTGATGTCGTAGACCTTGCCGTCGGACGTCAACCGGGTGCTGTTGATGTAGCCGCCCTGATAGGCCAGCGAGCCTCCCGAGATATCCAGCCTGGAGTCCTTGGCCAGCGCCATGTCGCCGGAAGACACCAGCTTGATGGCGCCGCCGGCGGAGAGCTTTTCGGCGGCGCCGCGCTGGATCGCGTCTTCATAGACGCCGCTGTTGGGGGCGATGCCCAGGATCGGTACGCCATCGCGCACGTCGAAAGTGATCTTGTTGCGATACAAAATACCATCGCGCTGCAGCGGCGCATCCTTCAGATCATTGGCGCCCAGTAGCGCCGTCGTGACGTTGTTGCGCTCCATCGCGATCGGCACGCCTTGCGCACCGGAAACGTCGATCGACGCGCCAG
Organism: Betaproteobacteria bacterium; assembly: GCA_028292405.1. Classification (GTDB taxonomy): domain Bacteria; phylum Pseudomonadota; class Gammaproteobacteria; order Burkholderiales; family JAEUOS01; genus JAQGMJ01. The sequence continues at coordinate 9,841 of JAQGMJ010000025.1, read as the reverse complement.
ATTCCATCACGAAGCGCGCGCCATCCTGTGTCACCGGGGCGCTGCCGTTGAGAATCACGTCTTTCCAGTTAAGCGACCCGGATGAGACCGTTGCGCCGGTATCCGGGTCAATAGTGGGAACGGTGGTGAACTGGGTGAGCGGGTCGAATACGCTGAGCGCGGTCGCGGTGACCTGTCCGGCGGTGGCCACGATGGAGGCGCCCGGCTTCATGTCGATCAGCCGTCCGCTCATGTCAATCTGCGAGGGAAAGAAAATCTTCGTATTGTCGGTGGTGGTGCCATCGTTCTCCGGCAATATCTCGGTAACGCTGTTCGAACCCAGGACCAGTTCGCCGCCACGGCCGGCCACCTTGATCAGGGTGGCGAATTTAAAATTGGGGTTCGTCTCCTTGACAACCTGTTGTGCATTGACCGAATCGCGCGCCTGCAAGTAGATCGAGCCGTTGGCGGTGGCGCTGGTGGTGGCGGAAATGCGCCCCATCTGATTGACGAAGTAGGCGGCCAGCGTGGTGTTGCCGCGGTCGGTCTCGATCACCCCGGTCTCGGTGTTGGTGACGCTCATGGTGCCGGACACCGGCAGCGGCGCAGGATTGGCGGTAGTGGACTTGGTGACGTCGATCAGCAGCCCGCGCAGGCTGGCTACGCTGGGCACCGAAAGATAGACTTCGGTGCCCGCAGCTAGCCCCACCTGGCCGCCCGCCGCCGAGATGTGGCCGGCGTTGCTCACCTTGGTGCCGAACAGGAAAACGCGTCCGCCCGGCGAACTCAGGTTGGCGCCGTTTTCCACGGTGACGGTGGCATTGCCGGTTCTCGTCGGGTCGCCATCGTAAGAGAAGGTTGCCGTCGGGCTGCTGATGCTCTGCAGGCCGGAGAGGAAATCGTTGTTGTCCATGTTGAGCGCGCTGGCCACCAGTCCGCCAACATTGACCTGGGCACCTGCGCCGAACAGGATGCCGTTCTGGTTGATCAGGTAGACCTGGCCGTTGGAGCCTAGCGAGCCTTCGATGATCATCGGGTCGATGCTGCCGCCCATCAGCCGGTTCAGCGCGCGCGCGCCGCTGCCCTGCGCCATGTTGAAATAGACGCTGCTGCCGTTGGCGATGTTGAAGGAGTTCCAGGTATAGACGGCGGCATTGGCCTGCTGCTTGATGATCTGGCTGACCCCGGTGGTGGTGCTGTTGTTGGTCAGGCTGGCGCCGGGGTCGGTGCTCCAGTTCGCTGATGGCACCGGGACGACACCGGGCGGCAGGCGGAAGGCCAGCGCGTTGCCGCCTTCGAGGCAGGCCAGCACGCCGCCCAGCGCCAGCACCACCGTGCTGACGTGATGCAGGATCGGGGAGCGCGCGACCGGGCCGATGTTTGCCGGAGCGCGCGCCTTGCGCGATTGCCGGGTGGTCGGATTAAATGAGGCCATGGTCGATCTCCAGTGTTCTGCCGTCAAAAATCGTAGGCAAGGCGAAAATGCAGATGCGGGTCGCGCGAGGTGCCGCGCGAGCCGTCGAGCAGGGGCCAGGCAAGGTCGAGCGCTGCGTCGAAGGATTTCCATCCCTTCGCGCGCAAGCCGAAACCCACCGAAGCCAGGTGAAAGCGGTTTTGCTGCGATGGCAGCGCCTGCACCACCGTGGCGTCGCCGTAGTCGCCGAACAGCAGGAAGTTCATATCGCGCAAGCCGGAGTTCGCCGGGTCGCGCAGATTCGGCGTGCGCAATTCGACGGTGCCGAGCAGGGCACGGTCGCCGAGGCGCTCGTATTCGGTATAGCCGCGCACGGTGTCGGCGCCGCCCAGGCCGAACTGCTCGTTGCTGATCAGCGGCTGGTTGGCATACTGGCCGCTCGCCTTGGCGAACAGGCTCCACTTCCCGGGCAGCATCTGCAGGCGCGACAGTTCACCGCGCGCATAGAAGTAATTGGCGTCCGCGCCGAAGCGCTTGCAGGCAAAGGCGTTCACCTGCACGCCCGCGCAGTCCACTTGCATGTCGCCGAGGTCGCGCACGTGCCAATTTGCGGTGACGCTGAACTGGGTCTGCGAGCCTCCATCACCGGCCACCTTGGCGTTGTAGCCCACGGTGAAAGGCATGTAGCGGATCGGCGAGGCGATGCCGCTGTCGGCGCCCAGCGGCGTGGTGGTGTCGGTGAAGTCCTTGTAGTCGACGCCGGCAACCAGGCTGTGGGTATAGCTGGGCAGCGGCGGCAGCGGACGGATGTAGCGCAGGCCGATGATGTTGCCGCGGCCGATCACGCCGGTGCTGCCCACCGTGGTCAACTGGCTGCCGGAGTGCACTGCATATATGGCAATGGCGCCCGCGCCCTCCAGGGGAATCGCATAGGTGCCCGAGAAGACCTTGATCTGCTGCGGATCTTCCGGCGTGGTCTGGTAGGACACCGAAAGGCTGTGCCCGGCCTGCCACAGGTTGTCGTAGCGCAGGCTGGCGGAAAGGCGCAACCGGTCGGTGTCGAAGGAATAGCGGTTGTTCAGTTCCAGGCTGCCGTGAAACGGCGTCTTGTCGTCCACCTTGAGTTCGGCCTCCAGCGTGCCCGGGGTGGTGCCCGCGCGCAGCACCGGCACCACCTTGCGGTCGTCGCCGCGGCTCAGTTGCGCGAGCTGCTCCTGCATTTCGGGGAAGTACGGCACCTCGCCGGCGGCCAGCGCGGGCACCTGTTCGCGTATGACTTCAGGATTGGTCGAGCGCGCGCCGGTCACGCGCAGCTTTTGCACCGAGCCCTCAACCACCTGCAGCACCACCACGCCATCGACGATTTTCTGCTCCGGCGTCTGCACATAGACGCTCAGGAAGCCGGCGTTCTGATAAGTCTTCTCCAGCGCCGCGCGCGCGGCTTCGACATCGCCCGCCGCGCGCTGCTCGCCGAGAAATGGCGTCACCGCCTTTTCGATCGCGGCCGCCGACAGCACCGAATTGCCCTCGACCTGGTACTCAAGTATGTCGAAGCGGTGTTCCACTTCGGCAGGCGCAAACGCGGCGCGATCGGCCGGCACCGGCGTCTGTGCTGAAGACGAAAAGGAAAACAGGCCCGGCATGAGGAGGAAAACCCAAAAAAGCTGCGCCAGCTTGGGATGCGTTTTGAACATCGACGCATTATTCAGTCAGGCGATGACCTGCCCGTGAAGAGAAGATGACCAAGCAGGTCTGAACGGATCATGGATCGCGCATGCCTCGGTCCTGGAGGACTACCGCGTTTCCTGTCTGCCCGGCTTTGGTTCGCGCTCTCGCGAAATCCAGATGGAAAATTCTTTTCCACGCTTCCGGCCGAAATTCCGGCGGCGAAAGAAACCGATCCGAATGGATCATCCACGACCGGAAAGATGGTCCGTTCGGATAAAAAAAACCCGCCTTCCGGCGGGGTTGCAAGACCATCGGCAAGCCCAGGTTCTAGGCTCGCCGGTTGTTACCGGCCCTGGCTGAAGACTACTGCTGCCACACGGTCGGAGCGCAGCTGGAGCCGAACTTGGAGACGCGCGAGGCGAACTTCGCGTTGTTGTCGGTGCCCTTCGGGTTGTAGCTGATGGTGCCGAAGTTGGAGATGGCCATCACGCCGTCTTGCTGGGCGGCGGAGAACTGCGCCATCACGTCGGGCGAACCGGCGCGGGTGCGAAAGTCAGCCAGGTAGTTGGCAACGTTGCTCGCGGTCACGCCCGAGGGCAGCGACTTGAGCGCCAGGTTGGCGCCGTTCCACTGCATGAAGGACTCGACAAACCAGTCGTACAGGCCGTTCTTCGCGTTGTCGCGGGAAGGCACAATGCCGTCGATGGCAACATACTGGGAGTTAGCGCCGGTGGCGTTGTCGTGACCGATGATGCCGATCGCGTAGGCCGAAGTCCCGAAGTTGGTCAGACAGGTCTTGACGCCGCCGGTCGAGGGGAATTCCTGGACGAACGGCGAGCTGCCGGCCGGGCTGGCGACGGCCGGGTTCAGGCCGCTGACGTTGCAAGGAGTGTCCAAGAAGAAGGCATTGGCGGCCGACTTGCTGCCCGAACCCGGGGTACGGGTGCAGATGTTGACTGCGCTAGTGGCCTTGGCGGGCATGGTGCCGGCGGTGGCGAACAGCGGCTGCCAGTCGGAGAAGGAGCCGGACATGTAGTTGGCGACGGCCGACTTCGACAGCGACGGGACGCCGCCGGCGGGGATCTGGCCCAGGGCCACTTGCGTGGACTGCAGGTCGTTATACAGCGCTTGCGATACGGCGATGCCGAACACCTGCTGGAAGGCGACAGCGGTGTCGAGCTGGCCGGCTTCCGCGCTGGAGACCGGCTGCATGCCAACGGCGGTGAATTCCGGCGGGGTGTTGATGGACAGGTCGTGCAGGCCCGGCTCGGTGTCGGTAATGCCGATGTCCGGCCATACCGAGGCGGTCGAGGTACAGGTGTAGGTCTGGCCCGGGTTCGGCGCCGTGGAAGCCACCGGGGCGGCGCAGTTGGAGCCCACGCTCAGGTTGGCCAGCTCGTTGCGCTTGAGCAACGGGGCCAGGACCGGATCGGTATTTTGCGCGCCGTTGGCAGGATTGGTAGCCTTGGCGATGGAGTAGTAACCGTAGGCCGAGCCACCGGCAGCGTTATAGGCGAAGAACACATTCTTGCCGCCCAGGCCGGCGGAGCCGCCGCCTTGGTCGGTCTTCAGGGTGCAGGAAACACCGAACACGTTGCCGGTATCGCTGGAAAGCTGATAGTAGTCGGCGGTGCCGGTCTGGCAGGCGGTGGAGGACAGCGAGACCATGACGCGGCCAGCGGCGGAGGAGCCGGTGGCGTAGATCTTGACGGTGCCGGCTTGATCGGTAACGGCCGGGGTCAGGGCGAAGGCTTGGCCGCCGAGGGCGAGGCCGCAGGCAGCGGCGAGAAGCTTGAGTTTCATGATGTTTCCTTTGGAGTTGTAGGCTGGAAAAAGGCGAAACAATTCCCCTGACCGGAAAAAGCGCTTCCGGTCACGGGTCAAACTAAGCAGAGGCTGGCGGTTGCCTGCCCGCGAACGGGCAAGGCAACCTATAAGGCTGTTACACCGAGCTGCGACGACGCGCCATGCCGGCAACGAACAGCAGGCCGGCGGCCATCAGCGCCCAGGTACCGGGCTCAGGCACCGCAGCGACCGCGTAGGTCAGGCCAACCTGGCCGCCTTGGCTGGTCAGGTCCCAGCTACCAGCGAACTGGCTGACCGCCATCGGGGCATTGCTGGTACGGTCGGCGCGATAAAAATTCATCGCGGTGTTGACAGCGGCGGAGGTGTCGATGACGGCGCCGCCCGCGAAGTTCAACTTGCCATTCCAGGTCGAGGTGAACTGGTTGGCCGGGTCCCACGACTGGTCCGGGGTGGTGAAGGCGGAGCCGCCCCCGGCGAGAATGGCCTGCTTCATCGGACCGGTCATCCAGTTGGCGACGGCGCTGGTCAGGTTCTGACCGGCCGAACCCGAAACGGGGGTCGGGGTATGCGCGTCGCTGAACAGGTAAGAGCCGTTAGACGTGCCGGTACTGGCGCCGCCGATGTAATACGTCAGGGCGTTGGAACCGACGGCCGAAGCGAAGCTCTGGTAGTTGCTGTCGGCGTCGATGTCGTAGCTGAGGCTGAAGCCGGCAGTGTTGCCGGCAGCGGCGAACTCGCTGAACGTGAGGTTCAGGTCCTTGACGTAGGCGTCTTTGGTGGTGGCGTCATAGACGATGACGAACAGGTCGCCGCCAGTGCCGGCGGTGCCGGGCGCAGCCCAGTTGGCCGCGGAAGCGGAGGCCGAAACCAGCGCCAGGCTGATGGCGGCAAAAGCTGCTTTGAATTTGAAAGACATGTATCACTCCTGTGATTTAATTCCGGCCTTGCGACCGGCGGATTCCCCAATTTTCTGGATGCGAGATCCAGATCCTCATCCACCGAACCATCTCTTCTACAGTCCGAACCTTGCCCACGGTGCGGAAGCGACTAGCGGCGGTCGCGCTGCACCAGTTGCCCGGTATGGCGCGTATCACACAAAGAGCGTAGACACGCGGCAGGAAACTTCTGTTATCTGCCGTGGTCTGTTTTGTTAGTGCCGCCAGTGTAGGGCGACAATGTGTCCCACCAGCGAACGCGCGAGACACGCTGCGTAGTTCCTTATGCTCATGACTTTTGCATAAAGAACCACTGCAAAATTCCTGCGCCAGGTGCTGCGGTCTGAATAAAAATCGAGGAACGCGGTGGATGGACTATCGGCTAGTCCGATTGGCTGCTAACGGTGAGCCGAACGGCTCAGAGAGACAGGAATAAACGCTAGTTTGCGTTTTCCGTCTGTGCGATCAGGCGTAATGAAAGCGCCTTTGAAACGGCCTGTGCGCGGTTGCTGGCGTTGAGCTTGCGCAATATTTTTTGCACATGGTTCTTCACCGTCAGCGGGCTGATGTCGAGCAGCACGCCGATGGCCTGATTGGAGAGGCCCTCGCGCACCCAGCCGAGAATCTCGCGCTCGCGCTCAGTGACCACCACCACGCCGGGGGCGGCCGCCGCGGCGGGGCGCTCGCGCGCGCGGTCTTGCGACAGCAGGGTGCGCATGTAGGTGGCATGCAGGTTCGGCAGCAGCATTTCGAGAATGAAGCTGTGGCGCACCGTGATGGGAGAGAGATCGCGCTTGATCTGCGCCGGAATCAGATTGCCGTCGACGCGCAAAAAAATGAAAAAGGTCTCGGCGATATTTTCTTCGCGCGCCGACATCATGCCGTGCATCAGTATCTCGCTGACACCCGCCAGGCGCAGCTGCGCCACCAACTGGGGAAAGTCGTCCGCGCTGTTGCTGTCGACGCTGATGGCGCAGGGTGTGCCGTCGGTCAGGGTCCATGCGTCTAGCAGCTTCGGCACCAGGCCGCTCAGCGGCTCGAGGTCGCCCTCGGCGGCGACGCGGGGAATCGGAAACATGCTGAAGGTGTCGTACGACATGCACTTGCGTACGTGGTCATAATGCGCGCAGACCAGGATGTCGTGCGGGATCAGAATGAACAGGCGGCTTTGCGCCCAGATATAAAACTGATAGCGGCGACGCATTTGCAGCGAGGACTCTATCGTCAAAAACAGATGGTCGATCTCGCCCGGCGTCAGGCTTGTCAATCCCTTGAAATCCCCGACCATAAAGTTTAAAGCCCCTTAGTGCGGACATCTGCCGGGCCCTGCGAAATCCACTTTTTGATTTATCTGGACGAGGGCCGGGCGGTGATTCTTAGATGCTTTTTACAACGGTTAACTAATGTAAACAAATGTATCGAGGCGGCATGTCACCGTGGTTACATCACGGTTAAAATCGCCGCGTCACCGCGTCACCGCGTCACCGCCGCAGCGGCCCGAGGCAGACCGTGTCATTTTTACCTTGACCCGCTGATGAAACGCGACTCACGACCGCCCACCGGCAGCCCTAAGAGCGGTAACCGCGTCGTTGCGTTTGAAAAATAAGGCCCAGTAAAGCGGCGTACGCCCTTCCGCGTCCTCGCGATTGATGCCGGAGCGCCGGGCCGCGATCTGCCGGACTACCTCGTCGTTTCCCTCGACGATGGCATAGATAAGCGGAGTCTGTTGTTCCGGATTTTCCAGGCTGAGGTCGGCGCGGGCGCGCACCAGTTCCGCGGCGATCGCACTGCGCGAGAATTTGATGGCGGCAAACAGCGGACGTTGCCCGCCGGCGTCGCGGCCATCGGGGTCGGCGCCCCGGCGCAGCAGCAGACGCGCCACCCAGCGGTCATCGCGCAAGACCGCCTGCATCAGCGGCGTCAGGCCGTTGCCCGCGCGACCATTCGGATTGGCGCCGTAATCGAGTAGCAGGCGCACCATGTCGACATTGCCGGTGCGCGCGGCATGGAACAGCGCCGTGGTGCCGTCGGCGTCGGCCAAGTTGATGGCGACTCCTTGTTCCAGCAGTCGCCTGGCCTCGGCGGCATCGGACTTGCCGACCGCCTCAATCAACGCCGGCAGCGCCAGGCGGTATTGCCCGAGTTCCATCCGCCCGCCGCCGGCGCCGATGGCGGAGAAATCGGCCTCCGCAGCCTTGCCCTGGCTGCGTACGGCGCGGCTCTGAACGCCGGGCTGGTCGCGCGGGAGATCGGGTCCCAGAAAGCCTTCTTGCGCGCCGGCGGCCGTGACGCAGCCCGCCAGTCCGGCGGCACACGCCACACGCAGCACGGCGCCGGCATATTTTGTGGATGGGGAATGCAGCTTTCGCATATCGGACTCCTGGGTTGGGATCAGCGCGGTTGCAGCGTCAACGGCTGTGGTGTCGCCGGCCGCGGAGACGCCGGCGCAGGCGCGCGCGGCGCCACGGATGGGGGCATCGGCGGCGTGCTGGCCGCGTTGAGCGAGATGAAGCGCCAGTCGCTATAGCTCTTCGCGCTTCCGAATGTGCTGTCCGCCGTGGAAAACCCGCTTCTCGTAATCGGCGTTCCCGCGGCCTGGCTATAGATGCCGATCAGCCGGTTGTTGACCACGACCAGGCCCCAGTCCACCTTGTTCGAAAACGGATTCACGTAGATGCGCCGCAAATAGCGCTTGGTAAGGGGGAGACGCCGGTCTTCGAGCAGGTCTTCCAGGCGCTGCGGATAGTCCATCGCGGCGGCGGGGGAATTTTCGTAGTAGCCGTCTATCGCGCGCCGGACTTCGTCGCCGATGAAAAGGAGTTCGGCTTCCTTCTCTCGCCTGGCGTGCAGTTGCCAGACAGTGCCGCCGGCGGCCAGGCCCACGCCCAGCAGGACTACCATGAACAGCAGGATCAGATAGGCGACGCCGCGCTGACGGCGCCTGAGCGGAGACCGGACTACCATGATGAATATTGCGAGCCATCCAGCGCCGTGCCCTCGGCGCCGCTCTTGATGTCGTAGACGCCCGACAGCCCGCTGCTCTCCGGCGGCTGCACGATCACCCAGGTGCCGTCGCTGCCGGTCAGCGGATCGTCCGGCACCTTGCGTATGTAGCGCTTGGTGGCAAGGTCGGCAATGGTTTCCGGATAGCGGCCGTTGTCCGAATTGAACTTGTCGATGGCATCACGCATCAGCGACAGGTTCTGCCGCAACACGTTCTCGCGCGCCCGCTCGACGCTGCGGAAATAGCGCGGCGCGGCGATGCTCACCAACAGCGCGACAATCGCCATCACCACGACCAGTTCGATCAGGGTGAAGCCCCGTTGCTGCAGCCGCCGCGGCATGGTCATTCCGTTTCACCAGCGCCTGTAGGCAATGCCGTTGATGCCATCGCCCTCGGCCAGCGAATACACGTCGAAGACGTCGTCGCCGGCCGCTGGCGGCTCGGGCGGGCTGGCGTAACTGCGCTTGCCCCAGGTGGCGGCCGGCGCCAGCGTATTCGGCGCCAGCGGATCGCGCGGCAGACGCCGCAAGAAATAAACGCGCGCGGACGTCGGGCTATTGAGCGCAGGCACGCCTTCGACCAGCACCTCCAGCGACGGCGGATAGCCGCTGGCGTCGGCCGCCTTGGCTATCTGGCCCGTGTCAGCGGCGTGCTTGTAGGCATCGATGGCGCCGCGAATCTCGCGCAGGGCATGCCGCAACTCTTCCTCGCGGCCGCGCCGCGCGTCCAGTTCCATCAATGGCATCAGCGCAGACGCGAGAATGCCGAGTATGGTCAACGTGATCAGTACCTCGATCAGCGTGAAGCCGCGCTGCCGGTATGCGTTCATGGCGGATTGATGATGGCCGGCGGCGGCGCAGCCGGCGGCGCGACCGCGGCCGGAGCGGCTGGCGGAGCCGGCCGCGGAGCATCGTTGAACCCGGGCACCGAGGTGGACGGCATCTGGAAGGTCGGCGCTGCGTTCTCCGGTGCCGGCGTGACCGGCTCCGGCGCCGGCGGCGCGACCGGAGGCGGCGCCGGTGACGGTGGAGACGC
>JAQGMJ010000018.1 GCA_028292405.1 Betaproteobacteria bacterium | reverse complement strand
TACCTGGTCGGCGCCGAGATCGACTACAAGGAAGACCTGCAGGGCGCCCAGTTCGTGATCAAGAACCCGAACGCCACCAGCACCTGCGGCTGCGGCTCCAGCTTCTCCAGCTAAGCCGGATAAACGCATCCCAACACACGGGCGCCTCTGGCGCCCGTTGTGCTTTGGAGCTCCAGTTTCTCGCGCCGCACCGTCTTGCGGGCCAGCCACGCGAAGGCGGTCGCCTCCACCTGCAGTGGCGGCAGGCCGGCCTCGGCGCTTGAAACCACGGCGGCGCCGGGCAGCAAGGCCTGCAGGCGCTGCATCAGGTGGGTGTTTAGCGCGCCGCCGCCGCAGACGATCAGGCGGGCCAGCTTCGGCTCGTGGCGCAGCACCTCGCCTGCGCAAGCCGCGGCCGTGAGTTCTGTCAGCGTGGCCTGCACGTCCTGTGGCGCAGCGGACTCGAAGCTTTGCAGTTGCCGGTCCAGCCAGGGACGATTGAAGAGGTCGCGTCCGGTGCTCTTGGGCGGCATCCGGCCGAAGTAGGGTTCGGCTCGCATGCGCTGGAGCAGGGCCGGCAAGACCGTGCCGCCGGCCGCCCAGCGTCCTTCGCTGTCGTAGTCCTTGCCCTGGTGCTGCTGGATCCAGCCGTCGATCAGCGCGTTGCCCGGCCCGCAGTCGAACCCCAGCATCGAGCCGTCGGCGCGCAGCAAGGTGATGTTGGAGATGCCCCCGATGTTCAGCACGCCGACCGACTTGCCGGGCTGGCCGAACAGCGCCTGGTGGAAGAAAGGCGCCAGCGGCGCGCCCTGGCCGCCGGCGGCGACGTCGCGGCTGCGAAAGTCCGCGACCACGTCGATGCCCGTCAGCTCCGCCAGCAGCGCCGGCTGGTTCAGCTGCAGTGTGTAGCCGGTGCCGTCGAACTCCTGGGGCCGGTGCCGCACGGTCTGGCCATGGGCGCCGATCGCCGCGATCGCCGACGCGGGGATGCGGGTGTTGACGAGCAGTTCACTGACGACAAGCGAATAGGTCCGGACCAGCGCATTGCCCGCCAGCGCTGCGCGTTGCAGTTCGTCGGCGCCGGTGCTGTTCAGCGCCAGCAGCTCGGCACGAAGGGCGGGCGGAAAAGGCCTGCTCGCATGGGCCAGAACCCTGGGTGAAGCGCTAGAGAAATCGGCCAGCACGCCGTCCACGCCGTCGAGCGACGTGCCGGACATCAGGCCGATGAAGTACTCGGGCATGGGCCGATGTTAGCCCGGCCCAGGCGCCGTTTATTGAGCGGTGGCGACGGTGTGCGACGACGCGGCCGCGAGCTGGCTGCGCATCACATACGACAGGCGCTCGAAGGCGGGACGGGCGGCGGCCGACACGGGTGCGGAACCGTTGTCCCTGGCGGCCAGCAGCGGATCCTGGTGGATGCCGTTGACCCGGAATTCGTAATGCAGGTGCGGGCCGGTGGCCCAGCCGGTGGCGCCCACGGCGCCGATGTGCTGGCCCTGCTCCACTTTCTGGCCGGTCCGCACATTGATGCGGCTCAGGTGGGCGTAGACCGTTTCGGTGGAGTTGCCGTGCTTGACGATCACCACGTTGCCGAAGCCGTTCTGCACGCCGGCGAATTCGACGACGCCGTCGCCGACCGTGCGCACAGCCGTGCCCGTGGGCGCCCCGTAGTCGACGCCGAGGTGGGCCTTCCACTGGTTCAGGATCGGGTGGAAGCGCATCGCGAAGCCGCTGGTGACGCGCGAAAACTCCATCGGCGACGCCAGGAAGGAATGGCGCAGGCTGCGGCCGTCCAGCGTGTAGTAGCCACCCTTTTGCCCCGGCTCCTCAAACCACATGGCCTGATGGGTGGTGCCGGCGTTGACGAATTCGGCCGACAGGATGCGGCCGGTGCGCAGCGGCTCGCCATCGGCCTCGAGCGCTTCGTAGACGATGTTGAAGCGGTCGTTCTTGCGCAGGGCGCGGTGGAAATCGATATCGCTCGCGAAGATGTCGGCCAGCTGGCTGGCGATTGCCTCGGGGATCCGGGCCTCGTCGGCGGCGGCGAACAGCGAGGTACGGATGGCGCCGCTGGCCAGCCGGGTGGAGGCGGTGAGCGGTGCGCTCTCGACCCGCGCGGCGAAGCGGCCGGCCCCGGCCGGCTCGATCACGAGGCGCTGGAACGTGCCGCTGTCGTCCGGCGCCCAGCGCACGGTCAGCTTCTCCAGTTTATGGGTGTCGCTGGCTTCGACCGTCACGGTGCGGCCGGCGCGGCCCAGCACCACGTTGCGGAAGTTCTGCTCGTTGCGCAGGAAAGTGGCGGCGGCCAGGTCGTCCACGCCCAGCCGGGTCAGCAGGGCTTCCACGGTATCGGTGGAACGGGTGACTTCTGAGCGGAACAGCTTCAGGCTGTGAAGGTCCAGCTCTTCGCCCTGCGCAGCCAGCGGCAGCGGCTGCACGTTTTCGAGGATCTGGCGCACCGGCAGGGCCGACGGATCCGGGCCCAGCGAGGCCACGGCGAAGGCGCCGCCACCGCCGCACAGGA